>NZ_JAHQCX010000029.1 GCF_019042245.1 Diplocloster modestus | reverse complement strand
ATACAAAATTTTTAAATTTTAGTTAGACCCTCATAGATTGAATACCCTATGAGCTTAACTAACTGACATTGATTCACCGCCGGCCCCAGTACTGTCTGGCTCCCGAGGGCCTGGGCTTCCCTTCCGATCGCATCGCCCACCTGCTTTATAAGATCCTTATCAAAGCTGGCCGCCAGCGCACAACCGTTGGGAAAACACACGGCTTCTTGTGCTTCCCGGAATAAGTTGTTATCGTTTTCACACTGTACCCGCAGCCCGTGGGGGCCGTCACTCACCTTGACCGCCGGAATACCCAGCCGTTCTACCGCTTTGGTACTCCAGGCGTCTTCCCCGGAGCACAGTCCCGCTTTTTCTTCCAGTGTCATCTGAGACGGGATTCGTTCTACATCCATTATTTTAATCCCAACCTTTCATTTTTTCTTGTCACGGGACACTTGTCCCGTTAAGTGGCAAAATAAATTACCGGATCGTACCGGCAACTTACTCTTATTGCTTAATACTGCCGCAGCGCCGCCAGCATCAGCTTTACCTGACAACGCAGCATTTCCTGCCCGTATCCATGTTCTTCAATAAACAGAGGCTCACGGGGCATAATCCTTTGCGCCATAGCCATCAGGCAGTGTCCCACCGTTGTTGCCGCCAGAGCCGGGTCTTCGAGGGGTCTGATACTGTGATCTTCTATCCCGCGAAAAAAACTTTTCACCAGGGCTTTTCTGGAGCCGGAAGTGATGGCCAGCCATTCCGATTGCCCAAGTCCTGAACATAAGGATAGCTTTTAGTAAATAAGCAGTCGAAGTCCCTTAGAAAAGTTACATCCTCCACATGAGAAATCAATGTCTCCATCAAAGAATTCAACTGCCATTCCAGCGCGTCAAAACCACATACGAACCGTAGACTGTCCGGTATCTGCACAGCGGCATTGAACATAATGATGGCATTTGTTGCCAGCACCATAAGAATCTCATCTTTGCTGGCAAAATGCCGGTATAGGGTGCTCCGGCTGCAGCCCATCCTGTGCGCGATATCCTTCATCTCCGTCCGCATAATACCCTGTTCCAAAAACAGCTTCCGGGCAACCTCAAGAATTCCTAAATCTGTTTGTGTCAACTCTCTCATAGTTCTTCTCCCAATTCGGGACACATGTCCCATAAGTGTATTATAGAAACTCCGAACTGTAATGCCAATCAACTTATTATACAAAATGACGGCGTTATTTTTGGTAAATACAGACAACACAGGCATGTTGTACAAACAAATTGCGGTTCCCCAAGCTCCCGTAAATTTAAGCTCTTTCATTCTAAGCTCATGAATTCTAAGCTCTTTCATTTACGCTGATTCACGCTGATTCTAAGTAAAAGTGGCAAGTAAAAGTAAGTAAGTAAAAGTAAAGAATTTACTATACATAACCTTGGGAATATGGTATGGTAATTTTATCTGTAAGTCTTACAGATGTTCTTTCCATTCGGAGAAGATTTCCAACACGGATAATGTGAATAAGGAGGGATGCCTATGAATCCAGATAACCTGAAGCTGGATTGACCGGTCTATTAGTTTTCTTAGGAAGAAAGGCAGGAATATGGCGGAAAACACAAAAGAAACCCAGGCTTATAGCGGTATCTATCATATCTATGACAAAATATTCAAGCGAATACTCATGCTCTCCACGCAGGCTGTCATCAGTATGATCAACGGCTGCTTTCATACGGATTATCCACTGGACAGCAAGATTCAATATAATATGTCGGAGCATGTGAATGACGCATTAAGGCGTACGCTGGCCGATGCGGTCCTGACAGTGAACGGTACGGACAGCTATCATTTTGAGGCTCAGATCTCCTGGGATAAGCACATCGTAGTACGGATGTTTGAATATGGATATAATCAGGCCATGAAACGCCGGAGCGGATGGGAAGATCTCTATTTTCCAGATCCCCTCATAGTTTATCTGGACGAAAACACGGAAAACATCCCAGATTGCCAGACTCTTCAGATTCATTTTGGCAGCCAGGGATGTTATCGATACCAAGTCCCCGTATTAAAATATCTGTCCGAAGATCTCGGGAGTTTAAACCAGAGAAAAATGGTTATCTTAATTCCTTTCCAACTTCTGCGGCTTAGGAAAAACCTCCAAAAAGCACGCACACCCCAAAATATGGAAGCATTGAAAGAGCTGGTACTCCATGATATAATAGGAAGCATCAGAGAGAATGAACGGTTAGGCAACATAACGAAGAATGATGCCAGAGTACTGATGAGTCTGACCCGGAAACTTTTTCAACATATCTATGAGAAGTACGGGGAGCTGGAGGAAGGAGGTTATATGGAAATGATTGAGGATGCGTTGGTGCTGGATATTGACGAGATAGAATATGAACACCGTAAGCGTCTGGAGGCTATGCAGCGGGAGAATGAAGCGGCTCGGCGGGAGAACGAGGCAGCCCGGCGGGAGAACGAGGCAGCTCAACAGGAGAAGGAAGCCGCCCAGCGGGAAAAAGAAGCCGCTCAACAGGAAAAAGAAGTGGCTCAACAGGAAAAAGAAGTGGCTCAACAGGAAAAAGAAGTCGTGATGGAGGAAAACTCCAAACTCCGGAAAGCTTTAAAACTTTTTGCTGTAAATAACGATATTGAAAAAGTTTCCAGACAGCTTGGAATTACTTCAGAAGAGTTTGCGCAATTATTAAAGGATTAATTTTTGCTAAATCGTTACCGGAATTGTGTTTTTAAAGGAAAAAGGGGCTGTCGCTTCAACGATTAAAAATCGAGAAGCGGCAGCTTCCTTTGTAGATCAAATATATTTTATGTTATAGTACGAAATACGCATAGGACTGTACAGCCGGGAACGTGAAAACCAAAACGTTCAGAATCGCGCCCGGAATGGAAGAACCGGTCTTTACGTATAATTTGCGCGTAAATATGGTCGATACGAACAGCATCAGGCAGAAGAACGGGATATTATAAATCGTAGCCGATGTTCCCGGAACTGTCGGCAGCAGCGGCGACCCTTTCATATAAAGTCCGAAGATAATCTGGCACACCGCCAGGAGTAACATTCCGCTGCAGTTCACTGCCCCCACGATTATCATATTCTTCTTCTCGCTCATGTTCTTAAACCGGAAGGAATTCACTAGCATGCTGTTTATGAGATAGAACGGGAAGAAATACAGTGCATATAGGAAATAACTGTAATATTGGTGATCCGCAAGCGCCGCATACATAATCTTTCCTAGCAGCGTGACCTTCATGTTCGCAGCGTGAAAACAGGTATAGAAGCATTGGAGCAGCACAGCGATCACGGCGAAAATCACAAGTCCTAATACGATACTTTTCCCTATATTTTTCCAGCTTATCTTCAGACCATACATCTCCCGGAAGCAAACGCCCATCCGTTTCTTATCATATGCATAATATTTTACAACTATCAAGGCCAGAATCATCAGCGCCATCAGCGCGGCCCAGAAGGCCGTCTGGGTTGCAATCTGGATCGTAGAGAGCGGACTGGCTTTTACATTCATCGCCCACCCCACGCCTTTGGAATATAAGAACATCGGTACAAATATCGTGATCAGCGTGGTAATCACAAGGGCTGGCGTAATTTTCGTATGAAGCGGCTCGCTTGGAGTGTTATGCATACTTTGAAACATACGGCTGTCAAGAAGCAGGTTGACGAGGGGCATAATCATAAGCAGCAGGGCAATAAATGCGAACCCGCTTGCCGCCTCCTTGATCTTCCAGCTGCCTGTTGAAGCAGGCGCTGCGCTTGCCGCATTGACCCCAACCGCCAGCTTCCCATTATCATATGTAAGGGTCGTCGTAAAAAACTGCACCGCGGCCGTCGCCGTCTCACCGGAAATGTAGGTAAATGCATGCCAGCCCTTAGGCTGGACCAGAACTCTGAGGCTATGGGAGTCCGCCAGTTTTTGGATTGTCTCATCCGATGGGCTGGTATAGAAGTCTAATACCGCCGTGCTCTCCTCCTTCACCGCAGTTCCCGAGAGCTGAACGGAGTACCAGGTATTCCGCTCTGCTTTTGTACTCAGGCCCATAATTCCAAGCACAGATTCTGAGCTGAGGCAATAATCTTTGTCCTTGATTCCCTTTGAGAGTCCGCCGCTTATGTTGGCAAATAATGCAAAATTCGCCTGTACATCCCGCCAAACCGGATTCCCGGCAACCTCGACCTCCTTGGGGGCGCTGAATCCAACGTCCGCATCCAGGACAATCACATTGCGCACTCCCAGGCCGTATTCTTTTGTAATCTCTGCTTTTCTCGTCTCGTATAGAATCCGCTGCTTTTCATCCAGCTTCTCATTTGCAATGGAGTCCGCATCTTGTGCTGTCACCTGCTCTGCGGATATCGGAAGGCCGAATTCGTCGTGCAGCAGATTAAGAAGCTGATCCTGCAGCGTATAAAATCCGGCTGTACTCGCCGCCATCGCTCCAACGGCGCTGCCGCCCAGAGAGTGTCCCACCATCCCGATCCGGGTTTGATCCACAAAGCCCAGGCTTCTGAGATAATCCAGCACATCATAAGCGCCCAACAGCGCCATGTCATCCCCAAAAGGATCCGGCACATTTCCATAGCCCCTTGTGGCGGTCGTGTCACTCTTGCCGTGCCCGTACATATCAAACTGCGCCACTACAAATCCCCGCCTGGCAAGCTCAATGGATACATTATCCAGACAGGCTCTGTTTTCCGTGTAACCAGAGTTTATAATCACAGCCGGATAGGTATCCGCATTTACAAAGTTACCGCTGTCATCCGTTTCCAGGGCGGAATCCGGCATATACATTGACATCGCAAGATCTGCTCCGTAGGGAGAGATCACTACTTCTTTGACCGTAATATTGCCGTTATCCGTTTTAACCGCCGATATGATAAGTCCGCATATCATAATCACAATAAGACATACTGCTAACAGAACTTGATTTTTATAGTTCTTAATCCTATTCATTCCCTATTTCCCTCCTAATCCTCAAAAGTTGAACACAGTAGTTTCAGATGCCGACACTCTGCCGCGTGTCTCTGACTGATGACACGCACGTATCCCGGAACACAAGATACACCTCCTCCTAACAGCTTATCATTATGGGACCTCGTTTAGTACCATTTCCACCGCCTTTCTCCAGAGTCTTAACCTGCGAACTCTTACTTTCTCATCCATCTGATTCTCAAACCGGGTAAAACTCTGCCGGGAGAAGATCTCCCTTTTATCATAGATTCCCGCCGTAATCCCGGCCAGATAAGCCGCTCCTATACCGGACAGTTCCTCATTCTCTGCCACGCACACGGCTGCGCACAGCAGATCGCTCTGGAACTGCATCAGATAACCGTTTCTTGTAGCTCCGCCATCCACGCGAAGCTCCACGATACTTTTGCCGTAATCCTGCGTCATGGCCTGCAGCACATCAACGATCTGATAAGCGATACTCTCCAACCCGGCTTTTATCACTTCCGCCTTTCCGGTGAGTCTGCTCATCCCCGCCAGCACCGCTCTCGCGTCATCTTTCCACCAGGGCGCCGACAGTCCGGTAAAGCCCGGAACCAGCACTGCCTCATCCGCCGGATTGGCCCGGCATGCCTGTTCTTCCGCTTCCTGAGGCGATGCGATCAGGTGCATATCATCCTTCATCCAGGAGATAACCGCGCCGGTATAATTGATATTGCCTTCCAGCACATAATTCACCTTACCGCCGATCTTCCAGGCCAGAGAGGCTGCTAATCCGTGTCTGCTTCGGATATATTCCTCCCCTACATTCAACATAATAGAGGTTCCGGTTCCGTAGGTCGCTTTTACCATTCCCGGTTCATGGCAGCCCTGCCCGAACAGCGCGCCGTGGGAATCCCCCAGCACGCCGCAGATGGGAATGGGCGCCTTAAGATAACCGTCAAGATCCGTTTCCGCAAAATAGCTGTCGGAATCGCACACTTCTGCTAAGGCGGACATCGGGATGCCAAACAGCTCACACAGCTCAGAGTTCCACGTTAATTTCCTGATATCAAATAATTGCGTTCGTGACGCGTTGGAATAATCCGTCTTAAATACCTTTCCTTTCGTCAGCTTATAGATCAGCCAGCTGTCGATCGTTCCGCAGCAGAGTTCTTCTCTCCGGGCGCACTCACGGGCGGCATCCACATTCTGCAAAATCCACGCAAACTTTGCAGCTGAAAAGTAGGGCGACAAAGGCAGTCCGGTGCAGTCGCGGATCAGATCATCCTGTTCCTTTATGGCTTCACAGATCCCGGACGCCCGCGCACACTGCCAGACTATGGCGATAGATAGCGGTCTGCCCGTCGCTCTGTCCCAGGCCACGGCCGTCTCTCTCTGGTTGCTGATTCCAAGCGTCCGAATCCCGGCTTTGTCGATGCCGGATTTTCCAAGGAGATTCTTTGCCACCTGAACCACGTTTTGGTATATCTCCTCCGGATCGTGCTCCACCCATCCCTTATCATTTACAATCTGACGGTGCAAAAGATCTTCCCGAAACAGCAGCGTTCCGTTTTCATCAAACAGTAATGCCTTGGTTCCCTGGGTACTCTGATCAATCCCCAATACATAACCGGCCATTTTACAAATTCTCCTTTATCACTATCACAAGTCCATTTGCGTTCAGCCCATAGTGCTCAAATACCTCGCCGGAAGTTCCTGTAATCACCGGCGCGTCGGGAAGCGCCATGTTAATGACTTTTCTTGGAGCCCTGCTTCCGATAAGCTGGCTGACCATAGCGCCAAGACCGCCAAACGGGGAATGCTCCTCCATGGTCACCAGCAATTTCGTCCTGGCCGCCGCTTCAAGGACCGCCTCCCGGTCTAAGGGCTTCAGGCAGTACATATCCAGCACCGTGATATAGATTCCTTCCGCTTCCAGCATTTTGGCCGCATCCACCGCCGGCCTGACCATCTCCCCGCAGGCTATGACCGCCGCATCTTCGCCCTTTGCCAGCAGATTCGCCTTATTCAGCTCAAAGGGGCAGAACTCCTCGCTGTAGATATCCTCCACCGGGTTTCTGCCCACACGGATATACGCGGGTTTGTCGTCTTCCAGCAGGGCCTTTATCAGCTTTGCCGTCTGGAACCGGTCGCTGGGAAGATAGACGCGCATATTCGGAACCGACGACATGGCCGCGATATCCTGCGCAGAATGATGGCTCATCCCCAGCGCGCCGTAGCTGACCCCGCCGCTGACACCGATCAGCTTCACATTTGTGTTGGAATAGGCGCAGTCCACCTTTACCTGCTCGTAGCTTCTGGTGGAAAGAAAGCTCGCCGGAGAGGCTGCAAACGGTTTTTTACCGCATTTCGCAAGTCCTGCGGCGATACCAACCAGATTCTGTTCCGCGATTCCGACCTCTACAAACTGCTCCGGGAATTCTTGTGCAAAGGGAGTCATGGAAGAGCTTCCCCTTGAATCACTGCACAGCACGACAATATCTTTATCGGTTTTCGCTTTTTCTATCAGAACATCGCAGATCGCCTGACGGTTCGGTATCTTATTCATGCAGCGCAGCCTCCTTTCGTTCCTCCAGATCTCTTACAATCTGTCTGTATTCATCCGTGGTTGGAACCCTGTGGTGCCATTCCGGCTTATTTTCCATAACGGCAGAGCCATATCCTTTTATGGTATTTGCTATGATTACGGTTGGCGCGCCCGTGTAATTCCCGGCCTCCCGGAACGCTTCGTTTAACTCCCGGTAATCATGGCCGTTTACCGGGATTGTGTGCCACCCGAAAGCGCTCCATCTCTCTTCCTGACTGTCCTGGGCCATCACGTTCTCCGTATCGCCGGAGATCTGCAGCCGGTTTCTGTCGATCACTGCGCACAGATTATCGAGCTTGTGGTGATGGGCAGCCATCGCGGCCTCCCATATAGAACCCTCCGCTAACTCCCCGTCTCCCATCACGGTATATACCCGGTTCTTCCTGCCATCCATTTTCCCTGCCAGCGCCATACCGGCGCATACCGACAACCCGTGACCCAGCGAGCCGGAATTCATCTCGATACCTGGAAGTTTATTATTGGGATGCCCTATGTATTGGGAGCCGAACTTCGAGAAGCTGTGAATGACCTCCCCGACCGGGAAAAATCCCTTCCGCGCCAGCACCGCATACAGCGCCTCCACAGAATGTCCCTTGCTCATCACCAGGTAATCCCTGTTTGGGCTGTGCATGTTCTCGGGGCTGATATTCATCTGGTCAAAATATAGTTCTGTCAGAATATCCATCACGCTCATATCACCGCCGATGTGGCCACCGCCGCCTTCCACCACCATATCGACCACATTTTTCCTCAATTCAAAGGACAATGCTTTTAAATTCTCCATGCTATCATTCCTCTCATTCTCCGCGCAGATATCCCTTGATCTCTTCTTCGATCGGATCATATAGATCCGGCTGGATCCCCAGGTATTTGCAGGCCTCATACAAGACCGGTACCACATCCTTGTGGATTCCAACGCAATGGTGGATGTAGGGTCCTTCCACAATCTTTGCCTCTAAGCGCTTGATATTCTCAACCTCCACCCACAGGTAAGTACCCATTCCCTTCGGGCCGTCTATCCCCTTCGCCCGGCCCAGCAGCATGGAATACTCTCCATTGTCGCCGTCGAATCTGGCCAGTGTGACATCCCCATGCTTCGCCTCTGCCGTAATACTCCCGGGGTAGTCAAAGGCCAGCGGATAGGTGAGCCTGGGCTTCTCCATCGCCACCGATATGGGCCACGGACCGCAGTGCTGCAGCAATTCACCGTTGGGTACATCCGGATGCCGGATGGTCCAGTCTGCGAAAAAGCTTCTGGCCTCGTTCATCCCTGCGGCCTCCACCAGAAGCGCCGTAACCGCTCCATGGATATCCGTCTCACAGACGACCGGAATACCTTCTTCGTTCATAAGAGAATTGGCGGCGCAGGGCATAATGCCGATCTCCGACTGCAGCTGATTCCAGCATTGGATGGCGGCGGCCTGACAGCCATACTTTTGCACCAGATGCATCATGGCCACTTTCAAAGCCGCCACATTTTCCAGCTCTTCATCTTTGATGCAGATATCCAGGTGTTCCCGGCAGTCCCTCATCACCTCTGCGGCCTCTGTCTTTTCCTCTTTTACCCTGCGCATCTCATCCGTTAATTCCGGCATGGGGACCGGCGCCAGCTGGATATTGAATCTCTCCAGTAATTCCCCTTCATTGCACATGGTGCTCCAGAAATCAAAGGGCCTCGTGGAGATCTGTAAAATCCGGATATTCCGAAACGTTTTCACCACATTGCAGACGGCTAAGAAATCGCGGATTCCCCGTTCAAAGACCGGATCATCCAGCCTGCAGTTTGTCATATAGGTAAACGGCACCCGGAATCTCCGCAGGACCTTGCCTGTGGCAAACAACCCGCACTGTGTGTCCCGCAGCCGCACGCCGTTCTCATCCGGGCGCTCATCCAAGGGTCCCCAGAGCAGCACCGGAACATCTAATTCCTTCGCCAGTCTGGCACACTCGTACTCGGTGCCAAAATTACAGTGGGGAAGAAATAATCCATCCACCTTCTCTTCCTTAAACTTGGCGGCAATTCTGAACATATCCCCGTCGTTGTACAGAAGCCCTTCCCCGTTGATGTCCGTGATATCCACAAAGTCGATATCCAGCTCTTTCAAGCGCTCTGCCGTCAGGTCTCTGTATTTTATCGCGTCCGGCGCGCTGAATATGCTTCGTCTGGTGGGGGCATACCCCAGTTTTATTTTTGTCATCTCTCTCCTCCAATTTGATCATCCTCTGATGATGTGATCTGTGTTGTTATCTTTAGTTTATTTAGAACTATACTTTATTTCAATATAATATAAAGTATATTTTACTTTATTTTTAACTTTACTATTGTCTTATGTCTGTTTTGCAGATAAAATAAGGTATATCCGATCGTAACAGGAGGCAACGCAATGTCTATTACTGCAAAAGAATTAGCCAGGGAGCTCCACTTATCTGCGACTGCCGTCTCCATGGCGTTAAATAATAAGCCAGGGGTGAGTACCCAGACCCGGAATATGGTGATTGAAGCCGCCGAAAAACGCGGTTATGATTTTTCAAAATTGTCCATGAAAAAAAATAAGACGGGGAATATTTATACGATTTTTTACAGGACTCATAATGCGATATTAACTTACGCACCGATCTTTAACGAATTGTTAGATGGAATTGGACAGGTATGCCGCGAAGAAGGGTATACCTTGAAGATAGAGCAGTATTTGGAAAAACAGCAGGATCTGCAGACCTATATCGAGGATCTGCTGGTATCAAACTGTCTGGGTATCATTCTCATCGGCACAGAGATGGGCGAGGAAGCCGGGAGGCAGTTTCTCGCATCACAGCTGCCCGTCGTGATTCTGGACTCTTATTTTGAGTCGCTGAACTGCAACTGTGTGTTAATCAACAATACACAGGGCGCTTATACGGCCACGGATTATCTCATCAGCCGCCTGGGGAAACAGCCCGGTTACCTCCGCTCCTCCTACACTCTGCGCAATTTTAATGAACGCAAGGACGGCTTCTACAAGGCGGTAAAGGCGAACGGGATGTCTTCCTCCCAGTGTGTCGTCCACCGGCTCTCGCCCAGTATCGAGGGGGCTTTTGCGGACATGCTGGAAATCATCGACCGGCAGGATGAACTGGCGGAATGTTATTTTGCCGATAATGATCTGATCGCCATAGGGGCCATGAAGGCGTTCAAGCTCCGGGGATACCGGCTGCCGGAGGACATTGGAGTCATCGGCTTTGACAATATCTCCGAAGCAAGAATTGTCGAGCCGTCCCTTACCACCGTCAGCATTCCCAGGCATTACATGGGACAGACCGCGGCCAGGCAGCTGATTGCATCCATCACGAACCCGGTGCCGCATACGAGTAAGATTGAGGTGTATACTTCTTTGGTAAAGAGATTTTCGGTTTGATATGCAGGCAAAACTGATCGTGCGGGAAATGGCCGACCTGCTGGCGCTGGACCTGGTCGATCAAGGACTTATGACGGACCAGATTGTGCTGACCGTAGGATATGATATTGAAAACCTGTCGAATCCGGAGAATTAACGTCACGGCAAACCATGTGATAGAGAAAAGCAGCATACCGAAGCAGGAACCGTTTAAGCAGATGGATCTGTTTACCGATTATGCTGCACTCTTAGAACAACAAGAGCGGGAGAAACTGTAACTGGAACGGGAAAAACGGCTGCAGAAGGCGATGTTAGACATTAAAAAGAAATTTGGGAAAAATGCCATTCTAAAGGGGACGAACCTGGAAGAAGGCGCCACAACCATACAGCACAACAATCAGATCGGAGGCCACTAGGCATAATCCGCAAAAGGAGAGATAAATGCAGGAGAATCATAAAAATCCTCATCGCTATGATTATATCATGGATCTGCCCCGCCATGGTTCATCCGCCCGTGGCAGTTGCAGACCGTACCGCCCAGTTTTCACCGTTTGCGGCCCTGACCGATCACGAAGCCGCCATCCGGGAAACAGCGCGGCTAACGGACCGGAAGATAAAACGAGATAGAATATGAACACCGTAAGCGTCTGGAGGCTATGCAGTGGGAGAATGAGGCGGCTCAGGGTGGAATTACCAGCCAGTTCCAAGTCAGTAAGACATCCGTGCAGCAGTGGATATTCAGAAATTATAGGCGAATATCCCTTACCATATTATAGTTTTTCGAACCAAAGAACGCAAGCCCGTATATAGTTTCCAGACTCCATAAACGATCATCATCCAACCGGCCACCAATGGCAGATGAAAGAGACCAAGTGTTGATGCAGTGCCTCCAACCATTTCTCCCTTTCGAAACTGGATTATTATAATAAACAGGTAAATACCGAATGCCGGCAGCATCCAGGGTATAATCCTATATCCCTTCGCCGGTTACGCCTCCAGAGGTACGGGTGACATACATAATAGTACCAATGCAGTAATTAAATCGCCTAAAATTGTGACATAAGCCCAACCATTCGTTTTTTCTAATCCTTCCATTACAGATGGTTCAGCGGTTAAGTCAGGAGATTTTACAGACATAGTTATAAACCCCCGAACCGTATTGCATTACCTGGCCATCCGGCAGCGGGGCTATCCGTATCTTCTTATATCCAGGCTCTAACGGCTGAATACCTCCAATATAGCGATACATCCAATCACCGACACAGCCAAACGCATAGTGGTTGTAAGAAACGGAGGTAGGCGTACCAGCCGGAAGCATCGCCTGCCATGCCTCCCAGATGGTAGTTGCTCCCATTTTGACTTCATACAGCCATGAAGGGCCCTCCTCTTGAAAGAGTAATTGATAAGCAAGTTCTGACTCTCCCTCCTCTGTTAGCACATCCAGCAGAAAAGGAATCGATAGGAAACCTGTATCCAGGCGGTCCCCATTTTCATGAATCATTTTTTTAATTTTTTAACTGCATTTTTTCTAAGGTCTTCAGGAACTAACCGCATTTTTAAGGCTAATACATAGACACCCTGCAGCTGTGTTTTTATTTCACCGCTTTGATCCATACACTCTTTCACAAATGCTTCTTTTATATGCCGGTCTAATTCCTTATAGTATACTTCATCTTCCTGCTTTCCAAGTACTTTTGCTATCTCAGCCATGAGTTGTGTCGTATAGGCATAAAAACAGGTGGGGACGATATCCATCGTACGTATCGCGCTCTGTACCATATCCACATCACCCGTTGCAAAATTAAAACTGACACTGGGGGTCAGCCAGTCACCAAAGTGGAAGTTCGTATTCCACAAATTTTCTGCCATTCTCTCCGCTCCGGGGTGATATCTTTTTCCACTCCTGCCGGCATTTCTTTTTCAGCCCTTCTTCCATGGCGTTATTATCTAAGAATCGTATTCAATCCTCATAAACCGTTGTAATAATCTCTCCGTTGGCGCAGTCGAAGGTTACGGCATCGGAGTAAGCGTAGTTGCCCATGGCATCCCACATCTCATAGACCATGGAATAACCGCCGTCCGGCAGTGTTATCTCTCCAAAAGCTGTGTCTGTCGTTACCGTAATAGTGGCGGCAGTATAGGGTTCAAATTCGTCGTCACCGGAGGCAGAGGCCATGTACCACACGGTAGTGAGCTCATCCCCTTCCTGCAGCAGGCGAAGCTCTTTATCCGCCATGCCGCTTTCATCAATGCCCTGCCGCGCACCCAGGACACTCCACAGTTCTGTATTGAAGTCGTAGGCTACCTGGAGGTTATATTCCTCACCGTTCAGGAGGATGGGCACGGAGTAGAGATTGTAATTCTCGCCCTCATAGGAAAGCTCCATATAGACGATATTACCGTCAATGCTGCCCCAAACACCCCGGAAATTGTCGTAGAACACTCCATTATCCCAGTCGGCGTCCATGTCGTTGTCAGTGCCCAGCAACAACATGGTATCGTTGGCCTCATCCACGTAATAGAGTGAGAAGCCAATACCCGCCAGCACATCATTGGCCTCCGGCCCCAGAGTCAAAAAGGAGGTACCCTCATCGTCCAGATCCAGGGGAGCGCCGCTCCAGCCCATAGTGGTCAAATTCTGGATCTTGGGCAGCTCGTCAAGATTCATGTCCGCGATGTAGTCCATACCTGCCTCGTCCAACTCTCCGGTTAACTCATAGGCATAGAAATACTTAAACGCGGTTCCGGCCCCCAAGTCGGCATAGCCTGCAAAATCATCCACGTCACCATCGTAGGAATAGTAGCAGGAAAGACCGGTGGCCTCGGTGCGGTACTGTCCGCCCACCTGATACAGAACGCAGCCGTCCAGTGCATCCAGTACGCTCTGGGCCGTGCTCAGAGTCCCCACATTCTTACGGGCCAGGTGTCCCAGGTCCACCATGTTGGTGAAACCCTGCTCCTTGGTGTTGCCGCCGTAATTCTCACACTGGGCAGCGGCACGGCCGAACTGTGAAAAGAAGCCGGGGTCCTCGCAGGCAACGGCCAGAGCCTCCGCGCCGAAGTTCTCGTATGCCTCCATTAGTGGGCCCACCTTAGACAGATCGGTGAGAGACAGCGTTGTATTATCCTGGGTTCCAACAACCTCGCATCCGGTGTAATAAGCGTCACAGATATTCTTTCCCAGCACTTCCCCATCCATGGTGGGATCCTTTGCCAGCGCACCTACCCACTGGGAATAGTACCAGCCGTTGCCAGGCTCCACCTCCTCTGAGGCTACTAGGTAATGGGCAATATCCGAGAAAGTATCGGCCACATCCACCGTGGCCATCAGACAGGTGTCAAAACCCACCAGCTCCAGCGCAGGACTCTCGGCAGAAGGTTCCCATACACTTTGGAAGGCGTCAGACATCTCCTCCAGCGTTAGAGAATCATAGCCATACAACTCGTCAAAGGATGCACCGGAGACGCTCCCTCCGCCGTGATTCCAAAACACCACTGCCGTCTTGTCAGCGGGATAGTTATTCTTGGCAAACTCCAGGAAGTCCGCCAGTGTCTGGGCCTCGCCCATGCTGGCGGAGGGCTGCTCATCCACCAGCTCCAGTCCCTCACTGCTATATACATAGCGCTGGAGCTTCTCGGCATCCACAAAGTCGTTCTGCCAGGCCGATGAGCCACCGGTCTCAATAACCACGTTCACATTCTCAGGCAGTTCCACTTCCATCAACTCCCCAAGATCTGTAGATGCGAAGCCGCCTGATGATTCCAGATCACTGCCGCAGAGATACCAGTAGATGGACCAGCTTCCCTCCTCCACTTGCCTGGCCGCTTCATTCTCGACCGGGCCTGGATCGGAAGCGGCCGTTTCCATAACCCCGTCCCCGCAGGCGACCAGGGAAAAACTCATAGTCAGGACTAAAAATATCGCGAGCAGTTTCTTCTTCATTCCGCTTTTCCTCCATAAATGCCAAGTAACTATTTGCGCTTTTTGGCCGCAAATTCCTTCCTCTGTGATAACACCCGAATCTAACAATGTCTTATTTCTATATCTGGTGGTCAGACAACACATGAAAGAATCGTTATTTGCCGCATTACTTTTTCCTGCCAGTGATTCCTGCAAGAACCGTCAAGTCCGGCGTTGCCGTTTTGAACTCCCTCCTGTTTCAAGACCTCGTCCGGTGTGGACTTTGCGTTAATGATACTTCGGCAGAATTTGATAGTCTCGATCAGAGGATGGGCTTCATAGGCGGCGTAGTCTTTCACCAGCTCTAACAGGGCTGTCAAAGCGTCAAAGCGCGAGGAGAGCTGTACGTCGATCTGAATCATAGCGTTGTTAATATTCTCGTCCATGACCACCAGCTTTCGATACGTAGTCATGACCCAACTCATGATTAGAGCTAAGACCAGAGCTATGATGATTAAAATTGCCATTGAGAACTCCTTTCAGTAAAAAGCACGAATTTTAACTCGGCATTGTTACGTTATTTTGCCGGTGCCTTAGGGAGGGCTCCATCGGCCGGCTGAAGCTTCTTTTTATAAAAGGCCAAAATCAGGTCTCAGAAATCTGCGTGAAATAGATGGCATTCAGGCCAGTATCATCAGGAAAGAGCATCATCACCGGCGTACCACCGGCATCCGTGAACAGTGCTGCATAGTTCAGTTCTGCATTGTCACTGGAAAACACTATGTGCAAAGTACCCTCGTCCGCCTGTGTATAAGTGCCCTCCAGCGTGCCTTTGCCCTGTACCATGCTGACTTTCGAACCATCTGCGAACACGATCTGCAATGCGCCGCCGTATTGTTCCAGTGTGGATGCAGCCTCTTCCTGGTTCATTTCCTGGCCATCAATATAACCACCCGAGAATTCCCAGCCGCTACCTGCAATTCCTTCCGGAATCGAATAGAATTCCAAAGTATCCAGAAGACTCTTACCAACAGCGGCGGCCTCCGTGTCATCCTTCGCACTGTTATCCGCAGCCTCCTCACCGTTCTCTGCAGCAGCCTTTGCATCGTCTTTGGCAACGTAAGGTTCAGCAACTATGGCGCTCATATCGCCCACCCACGCATTGAGATCATCACAGCTCTTTTTAAGCTCATCGATCTGCTCTTGGGTCGCATCGGAAGGATCCTCGATAACCAGCTTGACCGTGCTTATTTCATCTACGATCTTATTCAGGCCATCGGCGATCTCAGTGTCCTGATTCCAGCCATTGTTAGTAGCGATATCCACCATTTCGTTATAGGCGTCGGCCAGATTGTTATAGCTCTTGGTCAAAGCCGTAACATCAGGGCCCGAGTCGCCGCAGGCCGCCAGAGAGAGGGTCATCACAAAAGCAAGTAATGTGGCAAAAAACTTTTTCATCATACATTCTCCTTTTTCAATCTTTATGTGCTTCTCATCGGTATACAAGTACAGAATAAGACACTGTTCCCCCAAAAAGGATATCTTTGTATGAAACGAACGAAAATTGTATTGAATCGTCAGTTCGCTCAAACAGACAATTGCAAAACAAACTTACCATACTTTGACGAAAAGGAATGCACCCCGCCGTAGCGGTCCACAACCGGACGGGTCCGATTTCATTTAGATTTAACCGGGTAACAGCCTTAAGTGAGGAAGAGGCCCATAGACACCGCTCTCCCTGGCGGGCTGCGCCTGGTTTTCGGACAGTCTCTCCGGGGGGTTCCGTGGGGGGGAACAGATTATATCCAAAAGAATTGCCCCAGGAATTATTTGGGGCATATATCACGCACTTACAAATCAATACAATCGGGCAGGAGGCAGCGCTCACCCAGGGAAACTCCGGAAAATCTAACGCGCCTGCATTGTGATTCATGAAAAAACGGTGTATAATCATTTTCATTGATGAAGGCGGGGAGGGATAACGATTGAACCGAATTTTGATCGTGGAAGATGATTTGGAGATAAACAAGCTCCTGGCTGATTTTCTAACGGAAAATGCTTATGAAACCAAGAGCCTTTATAATGGGCTCCATGTCTTAGACTATATGCGGGATAACCAGGTAGATCTGGTCCTGCTGGACCTTATGCTCCCCTATCGGAGCGGCGATATGGTTCTCGCCGGAATACGAGAGCAGTCCTCTGTTCCGGTCATCATACTTTCCGCCAAAGAAACCACCCGGAGTAAGATTGATCTGCTGCGGCTGGGAGCCGATGACTATATGACGAAGCCTTTCGACATGGAAGAGGTGCTGGCCCGGATCGAAAGCAACCTGCGGCGGATTCAATACCAGGCCGGGCCGTTGGAGCTCCTTGCATATAAAGATCTGAATTTAGATATCAATAAAAATACAGCACACCTGAGGGGTCAGGAACTGATCCTGACAGCCAAAGAATTCGCGATTCTGGAATTGCTGATGAAGTACCCGGATAAAATCTTTTCCAAAGCAAATCTGTATCAAAGTGTATGGAAGGCTGAATATTTCAGCGAGGATAATACGCTGAATGTACATATCAGCAATCTGCGCAATAAAATAAAAGCGGTCTGCCCGGATGATGAATACATTGATACGGTCTGGGGGATTGGTTATCGCTTGCATAGGGCTAAGGACTGAGGTCCTTAGTTTTCTTTTTATTCCATAGGTAAGTGCCCCTATGAAAGAAAGAATTAAATCAACTTTATTTAATCCTTTCTTTATGGTTTTTCAGACAAAATTAAGGAATTCTTTAAGCTTACCGTTTAAACTAACGGATAGAAGGAGGCTGATCCTATGAGCTCTGTTATTTTAGAAACACAGGCGTTAACAAAAACCTATAAGCGGACCATTGCCCTGGATCACATAGACCTGAAAATCGAGAAGGGTAAAATATATGGTTTTATTGGCCAGAACGGCGCCGGCAAGACCACGCTTCTCAGGCTTGTGACCGGACTTTCGTTCCCTGACAGCGGCACCTTATCCCTATGGGGAAAATCCAGCGATTCCCAATTGCAGGAACAGCGAAAGCGGATCGGCTGTATGATCGAAACTCCCGCCCTTTTTCCCAGTCTGACTGCCCGGCAGAACCTGGAAGTGCAGCGCATCCAGCGCGGGATACCGGATAAGGCCATTATAGAACATTGTCTGAATCTGGTGGGATTAAAGGAAACCGGAAAAAAGAGAGTCCGGAATTTTTCGCTGGGAATGCGGCAGCGGCTGGGCATTGCCGCAGCTCTTTTGCATATGCCGGAGTTTCTAATCCTGGACGAACCGGTTAACGGCCTGGACCCCGCAGGTATCGTGGAGATCCGAAATCTTTTGAAAGCCTTAAATAAAGAATACGGCATAACCATTCTGGTATCCAGCCATATCCTGGAGGAACTATATCAGACCGCATCAGAGTTTATTTTGATAGATAACGGGAAAATTATCGAGGAACTATCAGACCGTGAACTGAATGAACGCTGCAGGCGCCATATTGCCATACGGACGAAAGATACGGAAAAAGCTTTGCTGGTACTGGAAGACCGGTTGGATACCGAGCAGCTGCAGCTCATGCCGGATGGGACGATCCGTCTGTATGACTGCCTGGATGACCTGGAAAAGGTCGCAGCGGTTCTGTCGGACGCGCATCTGCTTGTCACCGGCCTGACATTGTCCGGCGATACCCTGGAGGATTATTTTCTGAGCAAAGTAGGTGGAAAAAGCCATGACTGATCTTCTGAAGGCAGAATTTTACAAACTGATGCACAGCCGCAGCTTTTGGGGAATGACACTTTTTTCCCTTATACTGGGAAGCATTCTGCTGCTGGACAGTAAACCGCTGGTCTTCGGCCTGTTTCACGCATCCCTCTATAATACACCTCTGCTCTATTTCCTGGCCATCGTCTTTGCGGCGCTCTTCGTGGGTGAGGATTTCTCAGAACAGACCCTTCCCTGCTATATCAGCGCGGGCCACAAAAGAAGTACCGTGCTGTTTGCGAAAACAATCGTATACCTGGCTTCCTGTGTATTCCTGCTGGTCCTACCGCTGCTCGTCCACGGCCTGGCTGGAGTGATCAGGAACGGGGAAACCCGTTTTATCACCGATATTCTGGCCGAAGGAGCGGTTATCCTTTCAGCGGTTCTTGCCATGTGTATGCTGCCCCTGTTCTGCGCTTTTGTTTTCCGGGATATCGGCAGAACCTTAGCGGTACCTATGGCGATCTATTTCCTGATGATTTTCGCGATGAACAGTGATCATTCGAAAGCCTTCGCCGCTGTCTTACCCATGGGACAGCTCCGTTTGCTGGCTTTGCAGGAACCTGCGGTTCCCAAAACGGCGTTTTTCTGTGTGGATGCCTTATGGATTATTCTCCTATATACCGGGGCATACGTCAGTTTCCGCCGTTGTGATCTGAAGTAAAGGAGGGACCAATATGAACAACTTACTCAAAATGGAGAGGTACCAGCTGTTACGCAATCGGACTTACTGGTTTGGTATGCTGGGCGTATTTTTGATTGGTTTTATGACCGCAGAAACTTATGTCCCGGAGGTGATGGGGCCTTCGGGCGGAGCAGCCACGTCTCTCACTGATATTTTTAACGGGATGGTCTACGATTCTACCTTTCTCCTCATTTTTATCTCCAGTATTGCTGCGCTGATTTTTGGACAGGAATTTTCCTGCCGGACTCTGAGCCAGGAAGTTTGCGCAGGACATACCCGCAGGCAGATTTTCATCAGTAAGGTCGTCTCCTATCTGGCGGCGTTTAACCTCATGGCGCTTGTCTATCCGGTCTCCGGCTGTATCCGTGAGTTCTCTAGATTCGGGATTGCCAGCGAAGATCTGTTTCTTTACCATGTCAGCAAAGCTGTCTTCTATTCTTTTATGCTGAACAGCGCGGTTTTTCTGATCGCCATATTTTTATGCTGCTGTTTTCAAAATGCGGCAAAAGCTGTGGCGGTCACGGCTGTTGTCACCTTTGTACTCAGCCTGTATTTGGGTTATGGCCTGATGTTAAAACTCCCGGTTTCCTTTTTACCTACATTTCAAATCCGGGAAGCCCTCATCATACCCGGTTTTCTTACCGTTCCCGCTTTCCTGGTAGCCGCCGTCTGGATGGCGGTACTGTTAAGCGTGTCCTGGGGGATATTTTGTAAATGTGATTTAAAATGACAGGGAAGGAAGGTGGCCGATATAGACACGTTTATCATTGTTGTTCTTTCTTTACTGCTGTTTTCGCTCCTGCGCAGGCACCTTATGCTGAAAATGCAGATCCGCCATCTGAACAGACAGATGTGTGATCTGGCCGGCGGCGCTTCGGATAAGATGCTGGATATTTCCCTGATGGACCGCGACCTGGAGAAGCTGGCAGGCGTATTGAACCGGTACCATACCCGGCAGCGCTATACAGTTGCCCAGGCTCTGCGTCATGAAGAACATCTGAAGGAATCGATTGCGAATATTTCTCACGACCTGCGAACTCCGCTGACGGTCATTCTCGGACATCTGCAGCTGCTGCAAAAGTCTGACTTGACACCGGAGCAATACCAGCGGATAGAGACGGTTCTGCATAAAGCGGAGCGGATGAAGGAATTCATCGGCGCTTTTTATGACCTTTCTGTTCTGGATTCCGATCAGGTAACCCCCCGGAAAGAACGAATCAACCTTTCCAACCTGCTGATCGATCTGCTCACGGAAAATGCCCCTGCTATGGAAAGCAGAGGCATCTGTCCGGATATGATACTGCCGGATCACTCCATTTTTATATTATCTGACCGCGATATGACCGAGCGGATCTTTCAAAACCTGCTGACAAACGCGATACGGTATACCGCCGGGATAATAAGAATCCGTCTTTCCCAGGACGAAAAGGGAAGGATTCTTTTCTGCATTGAAAATACGGTATCCGAAGATTTGGATCTGGATACGGCGAGAATATTTGAACGATTCTATACAGGAGATACCTCCAGGCACAGCGGCAGCAGCGGATTAGGACTTGCCGTTGTCAAATTACTGACTGTGAAACTGGATGGCCAGATATCGGCGGAGATGACGGCAGGGGGCCTTGCGATCCGCTTGATGCTTTAGCCATAAAAACCCAGATTTTATTCGTATAAATTACTGATAACAAATATCAATTATTCAGCAGAAGCACAGCTGGAACAGCTGGCGCCACAGCTTCCGGAACCCGAACAGCTGGAGCTTCCGCAGTCACAATCCGCCGCCCCTGCATGATCGTATCCCAGCGGTTTTATTCCCAGTAGGCGCCGTACGACCGTTCTAATCTCCTGCTTCTGCAGAACTCATTATAACTCCAGTTAAGCCCCGCGGCCTTCAGATTCCCGATCTGCGTCTCGGTCTGTATGGGAAATGCCAGTGGAACCTGGGACTGATAACCAGGCAGTTTCTTACTCAGCCCTTCCTGTACCCCGGGCGTCAGATCCTGGGCTTCGATACGCGCCCCCTTCGCAAGGATCATAAAATCAATCACATGTTCTAACATACGCCGTACCACCGGATAATACTCCGGCTTTTCCTGGAGCGGACACATTTCCTCTGTATTACGCACCAGTTCACATTCGCCGGAAAACGGATAATAGACAAACCGGTATTCCCGGTCCACCACGATCTTCGCGCTGTCGCAGAACTCACTGTAGATCACCTCTCTGCGAAGCCTAGGCTTTTGGTACAGTGCCGCCATATCCCTGGAATACCCAAACGGCTTCTCATCCCCCATATATGCCAGGACCGTCGCACCGATATCCAGATTGCTCGTAAGCTCCTCACAGACTTCTCCCCGCGGCAGATCCGGGTGATGTGCCACGATCAGCGGGATATCTAACTGCGCCCCGTACAGAAACGGCCCCTTCTGGCGCATCCCGTAATCCCCGCACAGGTCGCCGTGGTCCGCAAAGAACAGGATCAGGGTGTCCTCATACAGCCCCTGCTCCTCCAGATGGCGGATCAGTCTCCCTACCTGGCAGTCAATCTCTTCCACCAGGCACCCATATTTCTTCCGGTACTCCCGATGCTCCTCCTCCGTAAAATGGCCGTCCAGCCGGTATTTCCGGTAACGGGCCACCTCGCAGGGAGGATCATAATCCAGGTGCAGATCGGCTGTTGGCTGTTCTCTGCCTTCATAGACTTCCGGAAATGGATCCAGCGGCGTGTGGGGACCCTGGAAGGAAATCCAGGCAAAAAAAGGAGTGTCTGTGTCCTTCATGAATTCCATCGCCCGGTCCGCAATCCAGTTTTCATAATACAGATCCCGTCCGAACGGGAAACAGCCGTCTTTTTCCGGAAATACATCCAGCTTAGCAAATTCCACTGCCTGCGCGGTTGACGCAGCCTCATCCATAATCTTCTCTTTCAGCCACAGAAGGTAATCCTCCTGTTCCCCCAGTCTGTTTTCTTCCATCTGATATGCAGTCTGGAATCCTTTGGCATCTCTGGCCGGATAATGATGCAGCTTTCCAAAACATCCGGTCCGGTAGCCCAGTGCGTTCACCCTGGCCGGCAGACATTCGATCCCTTCACGAAACGGCACATCATTGGTCCACACCTGATGGTCGCTGACATACCTGCCGGTCATCATAGAAGCCCTGGCCGGGGCACACACCGGTGAAGCGGTCACAGCGTTCGTAAACATCACTCCCTCCTTTGCCAGCCGGTCGATATTTGGGGTGTACGTATCTTTTGCACCATAGCAGGATAAATGGTCCAGCCGCAGCTGATCGCACAGGATCACCGCCACATTTTTCTTCTTCATTACAATCTCCATTTCCGCAGCCTTAGCTGGCCGCACAAATTTTCTCCGTTACTTAGCTAAGCTGTCCTTCTCACTCGAAACATCATTCTCTATCACTCGATCTCGATTTTCAGAATCACCGGCAGCTTTAACTCCTTAAGCCCGGTTGTGACTTCCAGCCAGTCCCCGCGATATTCATACAACGGGCTGCATTCCTGCCCCAGCACCCGGATATTTCTTATGGTACTGGCCAGATAACCGGCTCCGCGCCCCAGAGAATGGATCCGGACGATACCGTCCACCGGCCATCTCATCACAATAGCATAGATATAGTTAGCCCTGGCGGTAAACCGTATATCTTCTGGGGTAAATACGGGCGCCTGCTGATCCTGAAAATGGCCTTCCTTCATCTGCGTGGGTCCTTCCCCGTAGATCTTCCAGTAGGTTGTCCCATAGACTGCCTCCCCGTTTATCGCAAGCCAGGCGCCGATATCCTTCAGAATCATCCGTTCCTCTTCTGTTATCGTACCGTCCGCCTTCGGTCCTATATTCAGCAGCAGTGCCCCATTCTTACTCACCACGTCGATCAGGTCCCACAGGATTTCTTCGGAGGGCTTGTAAATACTGTCCTTTGTATAGCACCAGGAATTCCGTGCCGTAGAAGTATCGCTCTGCCAGAAATCCGGTGAAATGCCGCCGAGCTTTCCCCGCTCCACATCCTTCACCGCGCTGCCGTGTACATAACTGTCGAATTTTGCGGCGATGGCGGTCTGAAGTCCCCATTCATAACTTCTGTTATAATAGTAGGCAGCGAACTTTCTAAGATAGGGTTTGAAGGCACTCACCTGGATCCACCAGTCAAAATACAGCAGCCCCGGCCGATAGCGGTCCACCATCTCACAGGTCCGCAACAGCCAGTCTTCCAGGAAAGCTTCATCCGGCGGGTTATCGTACAGGCTGTCCTGATCCCTGGTGATACCGGCCGCCGGACCGTACAGTTCCTGATACTCCGGATCACACACATCCGTGTCACCGTGAAGCCTCCCCTGATTGAAAAACCACCAGTGTTCCGCCCGGTGGGACGATGCGCCGAACATCATTCCCCGCTTTCCGGCCTGCTCTTTTAACTCTCCCAGGATATCCCTTTTCGGCCCCATCTGAACCGCATTCCAGCGGGACAGTCCGCTGCCATACATCTGGAATCCATCGTGGTGTTCTCCCACCGGAACGATAAAACGGGCCCCCGCAGCCTGAAACAGCTCTCCCCACTCGTCCGCCTGAAAATTCTCAGCCCGGAATTCAGGAATAAAATCCTTATATCCAAATTTGTTTAACGCACCATATTTTTTCAAATGGTATCTGTTTTCCCTAGAATTCTCCTTATACATATGCCGCGGGTACCACTCGCTGCCAAATTCAGGTACGCTGTACACGCCCCAGTGGATAAAGATACCAAATTTCGCTTTCCGGTACCAGTCCGGCATCGGGTGCTCACACAGGGATTCCCAGGAATCCCTGTACGGTCCCTGTGCGATAACCTTCTCGATCTCCCGCAGATAACCTTTTCTGTCCATACGCTCTTCCTCCTATCCTTTCACAGCTCCCGCCGTCATACCGCCCACGATATATTTCTGCAGGCACAAAAACAAAATCAGAATGGGCAGAATCGTGAGTGTCAGCGCCGCAAACACGTAATTCCAGTCTCTGGCATACATGCCGAAAAAATTATAGATCGTCAGGGGCACGGTCCATTTGGCGGAAGAATTTACAAAGAACAGCGGAAGCATAAAATCATTCCACACGCTGATAGCCGTGATCACCACATTAGTCATCATGATCGGTTTCAGGATGGGCAGCAGTACCCGGAAAATCAGATTGTGGATGCTGCACCCATCGATGATAGCTGCCTCATCGATCTCCTGGGGAACTCCCTTCACGAATCCGGAGAACGTCATGATCGTAAACGGCATCCTCATCCCCACATAGATGCAGATAATGGCCATCCTGGTCCCGTAAATGTGAAGGACCTTCAGCAATGCGAAGGTGCTGGCCGTCTGCATGGTCATAGTCAGTCCCAGCAGGAAAAAATAGTACAGGGAGCGGGAACAGCGGTCATTTCTTCTTCCTATGACGATCCCGGCCAGCGCACCGGCCAGAATCGTCAGCAGAGTGGCAGCGACCGTAATCAGGATACTATTTTTATAGCCGCCCAGGATATTGCCGACCTCCAGCACGTGAACATAGTTTTCCCAATGGAACTGTTCCGGCCAGCTTAAGTCGAAGCGGATCGCCTGGCTGTTATCTTTTACCGATCCCAAAAGCATCATGGCCACCGGCACCAGATACAGACAGGCCAGCCCCGCAAGGAACACATATTTGATACCACTGTATATTTTTCTGCGCTTCATTACAGCTCGACCTCCCTTCTTCGAAGTATTTTATTCAGAATAAATGAGATGACTGTTACGACCACCATCAGCACAACCGCCGAGGCGCTGGATTCTCCCAGAAGTCCCAGGCCAAAGGCACGATAGGTAAAAGTACTTAATACCTGTGTGTCAAATCCGGGGCCTCCGTTGGTCAGTACATAGATCAGGTCGAATACTTTGAGGCTTCCCGTAACATTCAGGGTGATAATCACGGTAAAGGACGGCACCAGCAGCGGCAGGGTGATGTGCCGGAACTGATTAAAGCGGCTGATTCCCTCTGTCTCGGCAGCCTCGTAATAATCCCTGGGGATGGCCTGTAGGCCGGATATGAAGATAAACATATTGAATCCCGACCACATCCAGCCCTCGATCAGGATCACGGATCCCATAGCCGTTCCGTAGGAAGCCAGCCAGTCCTGGGCCATAGGCGACAGATGCAGCACCTGCAGCAGATTGTTCAAAAGACCTTCCCGGGCCAGGATCGAGGTAAAGATAACGCCGATAATCAGCGGACTTAACACACAGGGCACGTAAAATATGGTTCTCAGCACGCTGTTCAGCCTTGTGGCTTTCAGCAGTCCCAGCGCCAGCAGCAGGCCGAACACGGTCTTCAGTATGGTGGTTGAGAAGGCAAATAACAGCGTATTGCCCAGGGACCTTATAAAAATCGGATCCTGAAAAATCGTGACATAGTTATCTATCCCTCGGAATACCGGCTGAAACAACCTGTCGATATTCCAGTCCGTGAACGACAGTACCATACTCATGAAAAAGGGAACCACGATGAACAGGCCGTAGAAAAAGAGGGCTGGAATGGAAAGCCTGGCCGTATAAAAACTTTTTTTTGTATTACTTTTCCTTCGCATCTATACTATTCCTCCTATTTTTGGGCGCAAAAAGGGCTGCTGCACAAAGGGGAGCATTCAGCTTCTGACATAGTGCATCCTGAATACCTATTCCTGTGCAGCAGCCCCAACCCGTCCCGGACTGTTAGAATCCCGGTGCCTGTTTTTCCTTCATATATTTTTCAACATCACCCTGGAACCGTTCCAGCAGCGCCTGTCCATCCATCTTTCCTTTCGAGGGCGCCTCCAGATAATATACCCACAGGGTACTGCTGAATAAGGGCTGCAGATCGTTGAGGATCGGGTTCATCTCTTCTACCAGCTTCCCGCTGTCCAGATATTCCTGATAGAGCTTGAGCACTTCCTCATTCATCTTCCCGCCGTCCACATCCGGGAATGCCGGGAATCCGGCGTTTTCCTCAAACCACAGATTACAGTATTCCGGAGTGGACCACAGATTGAAGATCTCTTTTACCGTATCCAGGTTCTTGGAGTCTTTGTACGCGGAAAATCCGATAGAATTATACACCGCGCCCATCACATCACTCTGGTCAAAATCTGCCGGCATATTAAACATCCCGATCTGGGCATCCGGGAAAGTCCCCTCGATCGTGCCGACCATCAGGGAAGTCCCGTACAGCATTGCCCCTTCCCCATTTGCCAGCCTCTCCAGACAGCTGTCATAGCTGACGGTCAGATAGTCCTCGTTGACATAGCCCTTCGTAAAATTAGACAGATAGTTATCGATTACCTGTGCAAGCTCCGGATAATCCGTAAGCTTCGCCTGATTGCTGAGCACTGCCTCGGCGAACTCGTAGCTCTTCTCATCACTGCCGAAAGCGCGGCTGAAACCTGAAGTCATCCAGATCTGCGGTACCCAGGTGTCGGACGGAAGCAGAATCGGGGTTACTCCCGCTGCCTTCAGCGTCTCACACATCTGGTCGAATTCTTGCGGTGTCTTGGGAAGATTCGTGATCCCGTTCTCTTCCAACACCTTCTTATTGTAGATCATACCCTGTATTCCATTGAAGGACTTGAAGGTAAACGAATAGATTTTTCCATCATCATGGGTGGAGATATCCGGATTGACCAGACGTGACGTCCACGCTTCCCCCGTCAAATCCGCCAGGTACTTCGGCGCATCAATCAGGCCGTACAGCTGGGGCACACTGTAATCGATCATATCCGGGCATTCCCCGGACCCCAGTTTCATTTTCAGCAGGTTGTCATACTGATCGTCCGGTACTACCTGCAGATCCACCGTAATATTTTCTTCCTCTTTCAATTTGGTGATCATTTTTCCAAGTCCCGGATAATTTCTGGACTGCATCACCATGGCGGAGACTCTTCTCTCTTCCTTGTCCCCCGCATCCGCGGTCTGATTCTTATCCGCCTGACTCTCTTCTTTTGCCGCAGGACTCTCCCCAGCCGTATTGCTGTCTGGTTTCGATGGCTGCGCCGCCTGGCCGCATCCCGCTAACCCTGATACCCCGACGATCACCATACATAGCAGCGCGCATAACCTGTTCACACTTTTCTTTTTCATTATTTTAATCCTCCTTTCTTTGATGTGCTCATGTTACCATTTCAAGCGCTTGTGGAGAATGTAAGAAAGAAAAATTTTCTATGGATTATTGGAAACTCTTTTTCGATACTCCGATGGTGCCATTCCCTCCTGTTTTTTAAATATCTTAGAAAAATACATGGAATCCTGATAACCGATCTCCTCTGCGATCTTCTTCAATGAGATCTCCGGCACCGCTGACAGCAGTTCCTTTGCTTTCTTCAAGCGCAGCTTCTGAAGGTATTCGTTAGGCGTACATTCATAATGTTCCCGGAAAATAGACCGCAGATAGATTGGCACAAAACCGAACCGTTCCTGGAGGACGGCACTGGTAATCTGTGTGGCGAACTGTTCTTCCAGATACTTCTTCATCTCCCAGGCCAGCGCTTTTTTATTGCCTCCCTCGCTGACATTGAAGCGGAAGCAGTATAAAATCACTTCCTGCAGCCCCTCCTCGATTTCCTGCAGGCGATATCCCTGCTCCATCACCTTCAGAATATCTTCCTCCAGATCCGCGTAGGCACACTCACAGTTGGCTCTTCCGCAGATATTCTGGAAAAACCGTTTGATGTTGTCCACCATCACGCTTCTGATATCTCTCGTCAACTCCAGCTCATGACGCAGCGCACGGGAAATCCCTTCGATACTGTTATAAACCGCAACGAAACCGCTGTCCCTGAGCCTGCTTTGCAGGGGCTCTGAGTCCTCCCGCTGTTCACCAATACGCACGGAGAAAAAGCCGGAAGCCGATATCCGCATGTTTTTCTTAGCCACCCGTCCCAGTTCTTCATAAGCCCTGTGAATCTGTCCCATAGTAAGAGGTGTCTCCTCTAATATAGCGGTCACAGGCACCCCTTCTTCCTGATCCATCTGTTGTATGAGTGCCCTTATTCTCCTGCCCACTCCCGTAACCATTTCCTTAACCAGCAGTATCCACTCCGCCTGGTATCTTCCATTGATCAGCCAATAGCTATCTGCGGGAAACTCCCGTTCCAGCAATTCACGGATTCTTTTTACGCGCTCTTTTTGCCGGTCGGTCATAAAATAACCTTCGTCTGTCATCTGGTAGGTACCGGCCCAGAAAGCCCCGATATAATACTTTTCCCCGTCCAGTCCCTGCCCGCTCTTTGCGCCGTCCTCTCCTAACAATAGGTGCTCATGAAGTTCCTGCAGCCGTTTATAATCCCTGGCCTGAAACTCTCCCTCCAATTTATCAAGCAGATCCGCCAGCTTTTCCTTGTTCAACGGCTTTAGCAGGTATTCTTTCACCCCATAGCGGATGGCCTGCTGGGCATAGGCGAATTCCCGGTAACCGCTCACTATAACGGTTACCACCTGCAGCTTTTGATCCTGGATATATTTCAATACCTCCATACCGTCCAGCACCGGCATATTGATATCCAGAAATGCCAGCGAAATCCTGTGGTTTTTAAGCGCCTCGATCGCTTCCTGCCCGTCCGCGGCCCTGGCCGCCACATGAAATGCCCCGTTCAGCTTCTCGATATTATTACTCAGATTCCTCAAGAGGGGAAGTTCATCTTCCGCCACCAATACTTCAATCATTCTTCAATCCTCCGATACACACCACTGCACCCTCGTTTCCGATTCCAGGCATCTTGATTTCAAAAAACATTGTATTTCCATAATTCATCCACAGCCGCATCATCACATTGATCAGTGACAACCCGCCGATCTTCAGATTCTCCATCATCTCCTTGGGATTCTTCGTCTGTATCAGGGAAAGCTGCCTGCTGATCTCTTCCATCTGCTCCTGATCCATTCCCACACCGTTGTCCCTCACTTCCAGATACCAGTTCCTCTCATCTTCATAACAGCGGATTTCGAGCTGCCATGGAAACCCCTTTTTCTTAAACCCATGCCGGAAACAGTTCTCCACCAGAGGCTGCAGGACATACTTGGGAATCTGTATCCGCCAGTCGATCCCGGAAGAGATCTGATACTGAAATTTGTCCTCATACCGCACTTTCATAAGATCCAGATAATTCTCAGCATGCCGGATCTCCTCCTGCACCTGTACCCGGGCATCGCCGTATTCGGTGTTGTACCGGATCATCTCCGACAGCTTCTGGCACATAAGGACCGCTTTTTCATTTTCCCCCTCGTCCGCCAGCGCCCCGATGACAGCGATGGCGTTGTGGATGAAATGAGGGTCCATCTGGGCCTGTAATGCCAACAACTGGGCGTTGAGCTCGCTGGTCCTGGCGAGAACCACTTCCTCCATGGACTGGCGCAGATTCCCCAGCATCTGATTAAATGCCGTTTCTATGTGGGCAAATTCATCATAACCGCCTTCCAGGACTAGTCCTTGTTCCGCTCCTCCCCCCTCAATTCTCGTTACCGATTCACATAACTTTATAAGGGGACTGGTCAGCCTGGTCAGAATCGATTTCTGTATGATAAACACTCCGCCGGTCAATACAATCAGCACGGCCAGGATGGTGAGCATCATATTCCGCATGAACACAGCCTGTCCGCTGTTATCCTGCTCCATCTCTATCTGAATACCATATTTTTCTATCGGAACAGCCCGGCGGATAATCGCCTTATCTTTCACCGACTCGGGAATTTCGCTGTCCGAGCCGAACAGAAACTCTTTACTCTTTAGATCCTTCACACAGAAATATTCGGTGTCGACCCCGGTGTTAAGCATCCTGCCCAACACCGTTATGGACAGCTGCACCTCCACATACCCAAGAGGGGTCCCCCTTAACATAGGGTCTTCCTGAATCGCGCGGATCACCGACACGTATCCCGGATTTGATTTTAACGTCAGCCGGTCCTCCTGGCAGTTTTCGTAAAGGCTGTATATCCCATCCTGCGCCAGTTCCTGTTCTATACTGTCAATATGGTCCCGGCGAATGTATTCCACCACTTTTTCATTGTCCACCGCATTGCCGGTATAGACAAAATCTCCGTACCGGTTATAGATACACACGCGGCTGGCCACATCTGTCTTCAGGATATAAGACCACATAAACTCGTGGATGCGCTTCGTCTCTACCACTTCACTCTGAAAATAATTATCAGGATTCTGAACATCCAGATCTTTTAATACGCCTACTATGTAATTGTTCGTGCTCAGCTGCAGAGCGATACTGTCCAGCATTTCGATAGAAGTCTCCATCCCGCTGCTCACCTTCTGGATGGTGCGTTCCATCTCTTCCGCATTTTGATCCGAACGGATATCCAGATAATACCAGAGAAAGGAAACCAGGAAGACCGTGATGACGGCCCCGATCACGCATACGTTGGTGAGAAGCAGTTTAAAGCGGAATTTGTATTTGCGCATCTCTTTTCCTCCAATGTTCTGTATCACATTTGCCTGCGCCGGCCTCTTTTGCTCTATTGTATCATATCATAACGGTTAGCAAAAATCTTTTCCCAAACATTCTGGTGTTCTCCTTCTTCTTCCAAGCAGTTCTTCCACCATACTGTATAAATCTACAAATTTCGCGCATGAAATTCAGGACATATGCACAAATATTTTTTATCATCTGATCGTGTATTGACTATTATGCATAACCATCATATAATAAAACCAGTTTACTAATGGGAGGGGGCGTTTGACACCTGTATAAGCAGTTATGTTGTGCAACTTGCGGAATCGATTCCGCGGAAAGGAGGAATTTATGAAACCCACTCTGCTGGATGTGGCCGAACTTGCCAAGGTATCCCGGACTACCGCCTGCCGTGCAATGAACAATGAAGGACGAATCGACGAGGAAACCCGAAAAAGAGTTCTGGAAGCGGCAAAATCACTCAACTATCAACCCAACCGTCTGGCGCAGTCCCTGCGGGTAAAACAATCTTTTGTGATCGGAGTAATCTTTTCCAATCTGTTTGCGGGTCATTTTTATTCTGAGATTTTCCGGGGGATCGAGGAATACACGTCCGGTCAAAACTATAATCTGATTCTGGGCTGCTCAGACGGTAGTGTGGAAAAAGAAACGGAACTGATTGAGTCCTTCCAGGCCAGACAGGTAGACGGATTGATCATGACTCCTACCAATCACATGAGCGCAGAGGCCATCGAGATACTGGAAAAAAGCAGAATCCCTGTTGTCTTTATTGATCGCTGTTCTACCGATTATGAACATGACTATGTCGGCACGGATAATCTGCTGGGTGGAAAACTGGCGGCGGACTATTTGAAAAAACTGGGACATCAGAATGTAGCCGTCTGCATGGGGCCTGATGGGGAAACTATGTCTGTGACGGACCGCCTAAGAGGCGCGGTACAGGTCTTTGAAAAAGAACAGATGCACTATTTCACAATTACAGGTAAGAGCAAAGCCAGGAATTCCAAGGAATTTTCCTATGAGGCGATGTTGGAAGCCATGGATACACTGGAAAGCAAAAAAGTGACCGCGGTTATGGCAATGTCGGACAGCGTGGCCCTGGGCGCATCCCGGGCATTGATCGAGCATGGTTACCGGATCGGAAAAGATATCGCCCTCATCGGTTACAACAACGATGACTTTTGCCCCTATCTAACGGTTCCGCTGACTACGGTCGGACAGCCGAAATACGAGCTTGGCGAGCGTGCAGCCGAGTTGTTGCTGAATAAAATCCGCGACAAAATGAGTAAAAGCAACACAAAGATTATTCTGCAGCCAAAATTGATGATCAGACAGTCTTGTGGTGAATCATAACAGGAAAGTTTCTTAATATGTAGTATTTGGAATCGGCCTATAGAAAGAATGTAAGGCAGAAAGCAGAAAAGTATAAATTTTACAAACCACTCCACTGGCTGTAAAACCTATACTTCTCATGTAACTACAATCCCTGATGCAATTTGTAGAAGATCATTCCCGCGAATCACTTTCCCACCAATTCAGCAAAGGATCAGAAAGTCAGATCGAAGTGAATGCTCATATTCTACCTGTCCGTATTTTAACACAAAGCTCGGATAATCACAACTCTTCAGCCACACAATGTTTCACTGCATAATCAACTTTTCACTGCATAATCAACTACTTATCACTACATAATCAACTTATCACTGCATAAGTAACGAATCAAATTGAGATTATTATACAAACCTATCCGCTTTAGCGGGGAAATGGAGTAAATTATGAAAAAGAAACTTAACATGCTGTGTTCTTTTCTTCTGATTATGATAATTATGGTAACAGGCGGATGTTCCGGCAAACAGGCCGGTGAGAACAGTCCTTCGTCACAGCCCCAGCAGAAAAAAGAAGAAAGCGGCGCAAAGATAACCGTGTCTCCTCAGATGATCGGAAATGAAAACGCCTCCATCGAGTTGGTGTGGCAGCCGAATCCGCCGCACTCCCTCTCCGATTCCAACCCGAAGAAACTGGAATATCTGACTGCAAAGGCAACCGAATGGGCGCAGGCACACCCGGATGTCAAGATCAAGATTATGGATACGACCACGGCGATCACAGAGTCTATGGCGAAAACACTGGTACAGGCATCTTCCGGACAGGCCCCTGATATGGGCGCCATCGATTCCTTTATTTTCCCTCAGTTTTATGACTATGTACAGCCGATCGATGACGTCATGCAGGAAAAGGGCATTCAGATTGATGATTTCTATGACTTTGCCAAGGGTGTCATGAAGCCCCAGGACGAGACGTTGGGGCTCTGGTACACAACGGATGTGCGGGTTCTGTTCTACAGAAAAGATCTGATCCCGGAAGCCCCGAAGACCTGGGCAGAAGTGGAAAAGATCGGCAATGATCTGAAGGCCAAGGGAATGGACGCCTTTATCTATACCGCGGCCAGAGACGAAGCAACCGTCATGAGCTCTGTACTGCCGTACTTCTGGGGACAGGGCGGAACCCTTGTGAATGACCAGGGCCTGCCTGCCTTCGGCGAGGGTGACAACCGGCAATATCTGATCGACCAGCTGACTTTCCAAAAAAAATGTATCGACGATGGGATCACGCCGTCCAGAGTGGTGGGCTTCGGCACCGATCCTGACTACATCCCCGATGTCGCGGCCGGACAGGTCGGCATGTTTGTGGCCGGAAACTACATGGCTGGACAGCTCAGCTCCGTGATTGGTGAGGATGAGTACAACAAAATGTGGGGAGTTGCCCAGATTCCCATGAAAGATGAGGGCAGTCATGTCACCGCATCTGGCGGATGGGTTTCCGCTGTATTTACCAAGGACGAGGAAAAAAGAAAACTGTGTGCGGATTTCCTGATCAGCATGTATGTGGATGATGAGGGGATGGCAGGCTGGTGCAAAGCCGGCGGTTACCTTCCGACCAGAGAATCCGTGTACGATACCGATGACTATTTCAACACAGACGAAGTGATGCAGGCCTGCCGGGAGGAATTAAAATACGCCGAAGTACGGCCGTCTGTTGATTCCTATACCAAAATCTCAGAATCCCTTCAGATCATGCTCAGTGATGTCCTGACCGGTACCTCTTCCCCGGAGGAAGCTGTTGACAACGCATTTGAAAATGCATTGAAGGAATAGAGGGATATTGTCCATGAACAGAAAACACTCAAAATCAAAAGCAGCAGGGGCGGGTAAACCGCCGCTCCTGTGGCTTGTGCCTCTGGCTGTCGTATTGCTCCTGATCTTCATCTATCCGCTGCTTGATGTGGTCAGATTGAGCTTTACGAATACGAAAATCGGAAGCCTGGATTACAACTATACCATAGCTTCCTACAAAAGCATTTTGACCGACCGCAACTTTTACTATATGCTTCGCACCACATTGGTCTTCGTGTTCTTCAGCGTGGTCTTTCAGACCCTGCTGGGTCTGGCCATCGCAGTATCTGTTGATAAAGGGGAAAAACTTGGACTTCGCGGCACTGTCTGCGTCCGCACCATATCCCTGATCTCCATGGTCATTCCCGGCGTCGTCATCGGTATCATCTGGAAAATGATGTTCGATGAGTCCAATTCCGGCCTGCTGAATTATATGATACAGAAGCTGGGTTTTGGCCCGGTACCCTTTCTGACCAGCCCAAACGTGGCACTGGTATCGGCGACGGTCGCCAATGTCTGGAGAGGCACCGCCCAGAGTATGATCCTTCTGTACTGCGGCATCAAAACAGTCTCCGCCGATATTCTGGAGGCAGCCATGGTAGACGGGGCCAGTGCCTGGAAGCGTCTGATTCACATTACTCTGCCATCCATGAGAAATGTACTGGCAGTTAATATCATCCTGAACCTGATCGGGACCTTCAACACGTTCGATATGGTGATGTCCCTTACAGGAGGCGGCCCCGGCAGAAGTACCGAGGTACTGGCGCTCAGCGTTTACAACCAGATCTTCGGACAGCTGAACATGGGTAAGGGAAGCGCCATTGCCGTCATACTGATTGTGCTGAACATGATTATGGCATTTGTCTATTTTAAAATCCAGCAAAGGGGGGAAGTACAGTGACAAAAAAGAAAAGCAGGACAGGCACAAAAATAGGCCTTTATCTGGTATACATCGTCATCAGCATTTTCTTTCTATATCCCGTGCTGTGGGTACTCTCCTACTCATTTAAGACGGTCCCGGAATTATTTTCCGTACCGCCGAAGTTTTTACCACAGTCCCTGCAGCTGGACAATTACAGATATGTGATTCAAAATACCTATATTGTCAAAAACATCTGGAACTCCTTTTATATCGTAGTTCTCACCATACTGGGAACCCTGGTGCTTGCCTTACCCGCGTCCTATCTGTTCTCCAGATTCCGGTTCCGGTTGAGCCGCCAGCTCCAGTTCTTTATCCTGATCTTCCAGATGATTTCACCTATCGTCATCGCCATCCCGCTTTACAATTATCTAAGCAGGATAAACCTGGTCAACAATCACGCCGTCCTGATCCTGATATACATCGCCATCAGCATTCCCATGGCGGTGCTCAACATCAAAAGTTATCTGGATACCATACCAAAAGAAATCGATGAGGCAGCCATCATCGATGGCTGCAGCCACTGGCAGATCCTGACGAAGATACACATTCCCACCTCCATATCCGGAATCATCTCCGTCTCTTTGATGATCATGGTTTCCCTGTGGGGGCAGTTCGTCGTGCCGTTTATCCTGTTAAACGATGCCGTAAAGTTCCCGGTATCCGTGGGCCTGATTAACCTGCAGAGTTCTTCGGAGGCGATCACCACACATTATCTGGCCGCGGCCTGTATATTGGGGATCCTGCCCACCACTTTGATCTTCCTCATACTGCAAAAATATATCGTTTCCGCTATGACTGCGGGAGCAGTGAAAGGATAACAGACTGTATAAAATGAAAAAAATATTGCATGTGATTTCACACACCCACTGGGATCGGGAGTGGTACCTTTCTTTCGAGGACTTCCGGATCCGGTTGGTGGATATGATAGACCGGCTTCTGAACTATCTGGACCGTGATCAGACGTACCGTGCCTTCATGCTGGACGGGCACACCGCACTGATATTGGACTACCTGGAGATCAAGCCTTATAAAAAAGAGCTTTTGAAAAAATATATACGGGAACAGCGGATTCTAATCGGCCCATGGTACATACTCCCGGATGAGGTTCTGATCTCCGGCGAGTCCCATATCCGGAATTTCCTGATGGGAGCCTCCATCTGCCGGGAAATGGGCGGCTGCATGAACACCGGTTACCTTCCGGATGCTTTCGGCCATCCATCCCAAATGCCCCAGATCCTGAAAAAACTGGGACTAAACGAGATCGTATTCTGGAGAGGGATGCCGGATTCCATCAAAAAAAATGAATTCCTGTGGGAGGCACCTGACGGCGAAAGCCTGCTGGCGATAAATCTGCCTTACGGTTACGGCAACTGTCCCCATCTTCCCAACGAGAAAGAGGCATTCCTTCAGCGGATCCAGGCGGTGGCCGATGCCTACGAGAACAAATCATGGAGCGACGTGATACCCATTATGAACGGAAGGGATCATCTGGAGGCTCAGGAATGCATTACCGATATGCTCGCCTCTCTGAAGGATGAGACGGAGGATTACGAGATCATCCACTCCACCCTCCCCGATTTTGTCCGGCAGCTCCGGGAACAGCTGGATCTGGAAAAACTGCAGCACTATAAAGGCGAAATGCGCTCAAGCGACAGGACACTGTTATTAGGCGGGACACTGTCCACCAGAATCTATCTGAAACAGCACAACGAAGAGGTAACACGCCTCTATGAAAGATGGGTGGAACCGTTTACGGCGGCAGCACGGCTGCTCGGCCTCCGGAATTATCCCAGGGACCTGATCCGGCAGGGCTGGAGGTATATCCTGCAGAATCATCCCCATGACAGCATCTGCGGATGCAGTATTGATGAAGTGCACCAGGAGATGGAAGTACGGTTTCTAAAAGCTCGGCAGATCGGAAGAGAACTGTGCAGCAGAGCACTTCAGGCAGTCACAGGCGCCCGAATAACAGATGTGAACGACGATGATGTCTGGATTACCGTATTTAACCCGTTGGCCTACAACAGAAGTGCCATTATGACCTGTACCGTGGAGTTCTATCCGCAGCTTCATAATCATTTGAATTATCAGCATATGAATCAGCGGGAGTATTACCCCTACGCAAAAGAAAACGCTGACTTTCCTTCCTCGGTCACCCTGGAAGATTCCCGTGGGAACCGCTGTGAGGCTGTCGTGAACCGCGCCTACATAGGGCAGGGTCTCTGGCTTAGTACACAAGAGCAGCCCAAAGAATACAAATGCCACTGTTATGAGATCACCTTTACGGCGGATCAGGTTCCGGCCTTTGGATTCAAATCCTACCGTGTTATTCCCCGATACGGCACTCAGACAGTACAGACAGAGCCGGAAGCAGCTTCCGATGATATGGGCTGTTTCATCGAAGATGAGTATTACCGGGTGGAATTCCTGGATGGAAAACTGAATATTTACGACAAGGTGCTTCACCAAAACTATGAGGACTGCGCGCGTCTGATCGACAGCGCGGATGCGGGGGATGAGTATACTTATTCTTATATTGAGAATGACCGCGATATACGAATCGACCCTTCCTCCCTGAAAATATGTGCGGACGGACCCACAGATATCGGCAGGAGCCTGACCATATCCGGATCCATGAATCTTCCAAAAGGTCTGACGGCCGATGAGAAAAGCAGGAGGCAGGAAACAATCGCCTGTGCATTTACCATGAAAGTCGTGCTGCAGTCATTCGCCAAACGAATTGACTTTACAGTTACCTTTGATAATCAGGCCGAAGACCACCGCCTGCGTGTCTTGTTTCCCGCTGCATTTTACACGGACCACTCCTGGGCTCAAAACGCATTCAGCGTCGATCGGCATATGATCCGAAGGCTTTCGGATATGCATGGTACCGAGATTTTCTATACAGATTGTCAAAAAGAATTCGTCAGTATCGACGACGGGCATACCGGAATATCCATCTTCAACAAAGGATTGCCGGAATATGAATTAGTACAGACTGACAGCGGCAGCGCACTGGCACTGACTTTAGTACGGTGTGTGGAATATCTCTCGAAGGCGAAGATGCCGACCCGGACAGGGGATGCCGGCTGGAATCTGGAAACTCCGATGGCTCAGTGCCGCGGTATACATGAATTTGAATTCGCCTTCACCTCCCACGCCGGTACAGCTCTTAAGAATCATGTGCCCAGGATGGCGCAGGAATACTCGAATCCGCTTAAAGCCCACCAACTGCCGGATCATTGCAGGCCTGCGCGGGAAGAGTGTTCTCTGATCCGGATTGATCAGGAACGTTTCATCCTGTCGGCTGTTAAACTTGCTGAGTTAACCGATGATGATCTGATCGTAAGATTCTACAACTGTAGTGATCATATGGATACCGGGACGATCCAGTTTGGATTTCCGGTAACCCGGGTGCAGTTATGCGATCTGAAAGAGGATTCCATATCGGAATTGGATGTTCGTGACAACCGGGTTAAAGTGTCCGCTAAGGGCTGGGAGATCGTGTCCTTGAAGATCGGGATCGGACAATAAGAGCAGCAAACTTCTGAATGGATATCTACTTAATAAGACTGCCGGGACCAGATAGTCCCTGAGAGGCTGTAAAATAAGTCCCTAACAGAGGGAATTTTTACAGCCTCACATTCCTCAACACGTCCTGTTCACTTATCGATTACCTCAGACTGCGCCTTTTAACTTGGCAAACATATCACCAAATACTGCATCTCGATAAATAAAATTACAGATACGCATCAGATGCCGGGACGGGTCACTTTTCCACTTGATTTCCGGCAGGAGGTGCGGCGCAGGCACCAGAGTGGAGGGACACCAGATCGGATTTACCATATATCCGATGGTTGAAATATCCCATATGATACGTGATGGCGCTATATCTGTAGTAATCAGATCTTTTACCAATTTATTGTCATAATCATCCTGTCCCCTTAGATACGAATATCGATAACCATTAAGCATAGCGATAGATGCCTCTTGGCCTAACTGATTTACAACGATATCAGTAAGATAAGTTCCGATTCTGCTTTTACCTTTTATTTCCGTTTCCAGCTCAGGCTTCGTTGTCGTTAGATGAGAGCATACGCCCATACATGGAAGCAATACCAGCGGGACACCGCTATCAAATATCAGTTGCGAGGCAATCATATCCTGGCCTAAATTAAACTCAATTGTCTGTGGCCAGTAAAAAGGCTGTCCCGCCAACCATATAACTACGATTTTTTTTACGATCTCCGGTTCTAACATCAATGCGGAAGCTACATTGGTAATTTCACCAATCGAAACCACATAGAGCAGATCATCACTTGCCATAGCCTTCTCGACCAGATCATGCGCCGCATCGCTGTGCACAGGCCGTTCAGGATCGGTCAGATAGGTATCCGATCCTTTGAACACCTTTCCTTTGGATGACATCCCCAGCAAATCATATATTTTTATTATCTCCCGGTAGCTTAGTTCCATGCCTTCTGTTAGATCATGCGTCATAGGGATGGACGCTTCGTCCGCCCCCAGAGCTCTGGCAAAAAATGAGGAGGAGTATGGCGCTGCATATACAGCTTGCACATCAAGGCGATTTGGTGAAAGCAAGGCGTAAGCCAGCGCGAATTGATCATCCACTTCATTATAGGTGTCTGTATCCAAAACCATTGACAGTTTTCCACTACGTGGTCTCAAGCGTTCTTTTCTTTCATCTTCACTCAATACAGGAAATTTCATTGTCTTTATCCTCCCCTTTTATACCTCTCGTTCGTTGTTTCCCATCTCCGGAACAAATAAGTTATCGATCTCCTGCCTAAATGGCATAGAAGGTGCCGTTCCAAACTTTTGCACTGACAATGAAGCCAGGGCATTTCCAAAATCAGCAGCCTCAAAAACATCTTTTCCTTCCGCCAGCGCAGTCACAAAACCGCCATTAAAGGCATCTCCCGCTCCCGTCGTGTCCATTGCTTCGACAATTCGTGCCTCTACCATTTTTGACTTTTTACCATCACTCACGAAAACTCCGGATTTTCCCATAGTGATTACAACAGTTTTAACCTGATTTGCGTGAAAAATTTCAGCGGCTTTTTGAGCTGATTTTTCATCAAAAACACTTACGCCTGTCAATACCTCCGCCTCCACCTCGTTAGGCGTAATGATATCAACCATAGATAGCAGTTCCTCAGATATTTTCCTGGCGGGCGCAGGATTGAGCACAATCATCCCTCCCGCCTGCTTCCCGATTTTAACTACACGCTCCAAGGCATCCAGGTTTATTTCGAGTTGAACCAGCAAAATATCAGAAGCCACGATCTTCGGCCTTAGTGTCTCTATATCCTTAGCCGTAAAATTTGTACAAGCCCCCGGGACAACAAGTATTTGGTTTTGCCCGGTATTTTCATCCACACAAATCAATGCAATCCCAGTATCATAGTCTTCGTCTAACAAAATGAGATCCGTCGAAATATTATTCTCGTGGTAAAAATCCAGCGCATGATCACCAAAAGTATCCTTGCCTAATTTAGTAACAAGCATTACATCAGCCCCAGCGCGATGCGCAGCAACCGCTTGGTTGCTGCCTTTACCTCCAGGGCCGGTCTTAAACCAATTTCCAAATACTGTCTCTCCTGCTCTTGGTAAATGTGGCGCTTTTCCCGTTAAATCGGCTACATAGCTTCCCCAAACCATAACTTTTTTCGACATGTTTTCTCCTCTGCAACATATGGCAGCGTGGGGATTACCTGTTTTCTGATCCGGCAATCCCCACACAATATATATTACTACAAACGAACCAATTCGCTGTTTAACATTACATCAAGGTGATTCCTTCCCCGTCGCCATAAAGGATTTCTATAGATCTTTGGAGTTCTCCACTCGCATCATCCATTTTTTGATGATAAAGGCCCCAACATTTTGCATTGCTGAAAAAGCAGGTGAAATCATCCTTACTCACAACGGGCTCAAATCCTATTTGTCCTTTTGTCATGTCATATTGATACCCGGAAGCAGCGATCAGCAGTCCCCAGCATGCCATTGAGCGTACATAGTGGTGCCCCTGTTCCACTTCATCCCACGGGTTTCGTTTGACGCCGTCATACCTGTTGCGTGAAGCAGATACAACCTTCATGGCTTCATCGAAATAACCTTCGTATACCAAATGTGATGCAACCTGGTATTCAATGCCGGACCAAAGTTCATCGCTATATACAAAAGGTACGATCGGCTTTTCGCCGTGGGGCCATGTACAAGTGATTAATCCCCCTTCATCATTCAATCCATATACACGCTGCACATTTACATGGTTTGTCATATCCGATTTAAAATTATACTTAAAGACGGAATGGATGGCCTTTTTTACATGTTCTTCCGGCAATATATATCCCAGTCCCGCAATATGCGCCAATTCCTGTCCAAATACCTGATCTGACAAACACCCTTCATGATATTGATAATTATAAGTATCTCTATCATTGAGTTTTTGTATATAGTATTCATCGTTAAAGAGCATTTCGTCCATTTTTCTGGAGCCCTGCTCCCGTGCCTTCTTATACTTTTCGGCCCTGCCATCCTCGCCTAGATATCTGGCTATTTCTTCTGCCGCTTTTAATGCTGCGTAAAAAATTGAGTTTGTCATTGAGGAAACCCCATAAAATTCAATATCATAGGTATTATGCTGTTCACTCTCAAAAACAAAATCTCCATCCTTATCCCACTTTGTGAACGCATACTCCAGTGCGCGCACCGCGGGTTCCCACATTTCTTTTAAGAACTCATCATCACCGGAAATCTTCCAGTCCCGGTAAAGCTGAACGATCGTTCCCATCTGTCCATCTGCGCATGGTGGTATATATTTAAAACGATCAAATCCGAATACCACATTCGCTCGATAACACATCTCACCATCTTCGTCCGTTTCCTGGATGAAGTTGATCCTTCTCATAGTTTGTTCCAGCTCCGGGAACAAGAATGCAAGTATCTGCTGGTAATTCCATACATGGCTGCAGTTACCTTCACAGCTTCCGGCATCGTCAAAGCAACCTTCCCAACCAAGAAATGTGCCGTTTTCCAACCGGAAACACGTATTACTCCTCAATACCGTAATATTCGCTGCCATTGCATCGATCATAACCGGCGGAAGTGTTGTTTGATACAGTGCTCTCCTAAAATCATCGGATTGTTTTTCCAGCTTCACCAAGTTTTTTACAAGGTAATCGTCCACATCCCATGCACTCTTAAACAGGTTCGTATAATAATTTTTCACCCGCCTTCCATCATCTTTGCCTGTGCGGTCAAACATCATACCGCCGGCCCATTTCGCCGGCCGGTCGGGGAAGTACCAGGATATAATAAACTCTATTTCCTTCTCTTCTAATGCATCCAGCTCAAAATCTGAGCATATGGAACCGACCGACATTTCTCCTAACATCGGCAACGCACTTTTATGCTTGCTTAGAGTCGGCTCTATTTCCAGTTTGCCATCCTGTTCAAAATCATGCCAGAACTCATGGGCTCCATTCCACCAGCCGCTGCTGCTCCAATAAGGCGTCACCGTAACATTTTCTTTTGTTGTCGTTACGATCGACATGCTTCCTGCTGTCAAATGGCCTTCGGGAAGATCCGGATTGGTGTAATAGAGTCCGCGCAGCCCATCCATCTCACGGTATTCATTAATAGGCTTACCTTCCGTTCTGAGCAAAGGGAAGTATTTGACATATCCTGAAAATCCTACCGCGTTTATGATCGATCCCGCAATCGATACATTGATTTTGCGGTTTTTCTTATTTTTGACCTTGTATCTTATAACAGCCGCCGGTATTCCGGAATTTGCCGCATCCAATGGGATAAAAGGCGTAAACGCAACCAGATCTACGTCAACCGGCATATCCGGGTCCCGCAATTCCACCATGGCTTTGCTTACTTCGCCGGAAATACGCGCTTCTTCAAAACGTGGTATCCCGTAACCGTCCCATGGCCAATACCCATTCGAAGTTTCAAAAGGCGGGCGCAATTTGGATTCCAATATCTTGACTTGTGCGTTATCATTGCCTTCTTGTGTTCTTATCGCAAAGAATGTATAGGAAAGCTTCCCCCCTTTTTGAGGTCTGTTAAATATTTCCCAGTCACACATCTGCCCTCTGGAGCCTATTGAGAAATTACCGGTACCTATACCGCCCAATAAAAACTTTGCTACCGTAGCATCATCTTTATACCAGATACGGTTTGAATTTATATTATCCATATTTATTATCCTTTTTCTTTCTACTAAAAGTTAGATACAGAACTCCTATCATTTTTATTATCACCTTCCTATGCAAGTGTTTTTTTACGCAAACGTTTTTTAGGTCCCTGACGGCCTACCACAAAACCGCAAACTGACAGTAATGTGACACCAAGCACAACGTTTTGCATAATGCTGGGAAGTCCCAGCGCAATAAGGGCGTTAAAAATCATGGATAAAGTAAACTGACTGACAAAAACACCAATCGCCATATTGCAGAACGGTTTCATAGTACTTGCAATAAAAACACAAATCATAGGCCTGAATATCATGGTGACACTCGTCATACTCTGTGCCGTCGAGATAGTATCCGCATATGTTATTTGCAAAACTGCAGTAATTCCCAAGAATAAACCGGAGACTGCAAAAGCCAAAAATTTTATTTTTGAAGTTTTTACGCCCATTGTTCTCGCTAACAGCTCATCGCTTCCGACTACACCCAGATGACAGGAAAATTTAGTATGATAATACATGAAGTAGAACAGTACGGCAGCGCCAATCATGATAAAAATACTATAGGGAAATTTACCGATCATACCGTAGACTGGATCGATGGTAACAAAAACCCCGTAACCAAGTTGCGTGCCAAGCACCTCATAAACAAGCAATAGTCCTAAACAAACGATCAGAGAAGGGATTTTAAGCGCTATATATACCGCACCATTTATAATTCCCAGTATTAAAGCTATTAAAACGCAGCCAACAATCAATCCTGCCATTCCATAAGCGCCGCACAGCTTTCCCCCTATCATCGCTGCCAATACAATAATAGAACCGCTGCTGATATCAAAAAGCCCTGCAGCTATTGTGAAACACATTGCGTATGACATGACCGTTGGAATGACAGATTGAAGCAGCACGATCTGTACTGTAGCCAATCTAAAATTCGGAATCAGCAATGTGCAAATTACAAAGACGATAATCGGAACTATTGCAGTTTTTAATATTTTCTTTGATAAGTTCTTCGTATTTTTCACGTCCTTTACCTATGGTTCTACATATCCTTCATAATCTTTTATGGGGCCGGGAACCGGCGGTTTAAGATCCGCATGTCTTTTCGCAACTTCTTCTAAGCTGAAAGTTGCCGCCATGTTCACAATATCGTCTGCCGATACATCCGGATTATAAGCCGAGAGATAATGTTCTTCCTCCTCAAATGTATACCAGGGCAGTTCGCCTTCAAAATAGTAATAATAATCCTTAAGATCATCCATATCCTTTATGGTAATAAAGGGCACCTTAATATCTAACTGCTCGCCTCCCATTAAACCATTTTCCGAAATCGTATTTACCATCAATGTCGTCAATGTATTAAGGGATGATATCCATATCCCGCCTTTCGACACAAGAACACGGTCTTTTGCCATTGCGGTATCTAAGCCATCCAGGAAGTCTACGACACCTAATTTCATGTGCCCTTCCGGATCATATTGATCTAACGCGGAGGTTATTCCGCTAAGCAGATTATAGCCCATAGATCCGGCAATCAAAATTCCGTCCAGATCGGGATAGGCTGTAATAAAACTTTCCACTGCTTGCGCCGCATCCGCAGCCTGTGCAAGATCACGCGCCTCCGCAACGATCTCCAGCCCGAATTCTTCTACTGCTCTATCAAGCCCCTCTTCTCTTCGTATTGTTGCCGTGTTGCTCTTGTCTAAAGATATTAAACCGATTTTTTTCATGCCATAATCAGCCATCTCTTGAGCGACCTCATAGCATACGTTTTTATCGTCCTGCGTAACCGTACCGATAAAATATGGTGATTTATAAATCACTTCGCATACCTCAGGATCAATGACTTCTCTCCAGACGACACCCCAATATACACCCGCTTTCTCACAAATCTGCGATGTTTTAATCAGCATGGAATCATTAACCGGACTAACCAAAATACCATTACATCCCGCAGCAATAAGCTTTTCAATGGCTGTGAGTATAGAATCCGCATCTGCGCCGCCACCGGTTTCGTAATACATTTCACCTCCATTCGGCATATTTCCCACAATATATTCGGCGTTCGTTAGCATCGTAACCATATTTCTGCTTTCAAAGCGAGCCATTGGTATCCCCAGCTTTATGTATGGAACATCCGAGTTTCCGCCACCGGTTTCAGTACCTCCAGTACTTCCAGGTACATTTTCTTTCTGCACATTTTGTGGCCCCTTCTGAACTCCTGCTTCTTTTTTTTGCCCGCATCCCACTGGCAATGACATCATGAGCACTACACATAGCACGAAAGCCAAACTCTTCTTTTTCATTCTTCTCTCCTTTTTCATAAGTTATTTAATTACTTCAATACTTTTACGGTCAAAAGTTAACGCTACAACAATGATGAACAGCACCCCCTTTACCAATTGCTGCAGTGTGGATTCCACGCCACATATAGTTAAGCCATTAGAAATGACAGCCATTATGATACTGCCTATAATCACAGCCCGGAATCTCACAGAATAACCGCCGGATAAAACAGCTCCGCCAAACAGCAAAGCCTGCATAGCGCTAAATTGAAGGGTAGATCCCGTTGCTGCCGTTGCTGTGCCCGAGCGGGTCAGGAAAAAGAACGCGATTAACCCCGCGATCGCTCCCATTAGCATATAGCTGCTGACCTTAACCCATCTGACCTTCACCCCCGTTTGCCTCACAACTTCGACACGCGAGCCAACCGCTCTGCACCATTTCCCGTAAGCGGTATAAGTAAACAGAATAAAGCAGATTATTGCAACTACCGAGGCTACGATAATTTTGATCCATACTTTATCATATTCCAATAATTCATAGGGTACTGATTTTGAGCCATCTCTCAATATCAGTTCTACAATTCCTCTAAGCATAAACGATATCGCAATTGTTACAAAAAAAGAGCTGATTTTTAACTTAGACACCACAAATCCGTTTAACATTCCGAGTCCTAAGCCTACAATTATAGCAACGGGTAAAGCTAAGTTGACATTTACAGATGCCGCGTAAGCCCCTATTGCGCAGCATATCGCAGCAACTCCTGCAACAGACAGGTCCATCTCTCCTTGTGCTATAATAAATATCAACCCGCACGACGTAAGTAAAATCATAAACACTTCATTAAAAAACGCAGTGAAATTTTGAGCAGTAAATATTCTGCCTCTACTGGCAATACCAAAAAAGAGTATCACTGTAACGAGTCCGATAATCGGTACCAGATTCTGTTTGCTGATCTTAGTAACGAAAGATAGCTTGAATTCTTTTTTCTCATTTGCAATTTGTGTTTGCATTCTTATACCTCCGAGCGAACAATTTATATACGAAGTTATATCATATAATCGATCAAATCATTATCTTTCATATCCTTTTGTCTCGTAAATTCGGCATTTATTTTACCTTCCTTCATCAATAATATTCGGTCACTCATTCCAATCAGTTCAGATAATTCTTCTGATATTAAAATGATTGTATTGCCTTCATTTCGTATTTTCACCATTAATTTATAGATTTCAGCTTTAACCCCTATGTCAATCCCCCTTGTCGGACAATCCATGATCAAAATTTTTGATCCAAACCCGATCCACTTTGCAATAATCACTTTTTGTTTATTTCCGCCCGACAGATGCATACACAGCTGGTCGATGCTATTCCTTTTAACCTCCAGAATATCAGCATAATTTTCACTAAACTCGTTCTCACTCTTGTTTGTGATAATAACGCCTTTTCGCAGCTTTTTAAGCGATGGCAGGCAGATGTTATCCTTGATGCTTCCTTCCGTCATTACCGCCTCTTTATCCCGGTCCTTCGACATATAACCGATTCCATGGCTCATAGCCTGCGACGCCGTTTTGTACTTTATATGCCCTTCATAAAGCATTTGTCCCCGTTCCGGTTTCGTAAGCCCAAAAAGGATTTTCCCCAATTGATGCATACCACTTTCATTAAGGCCCCCAACTCCTAAAATTTCGTTCTTGTATGCTGTCAATGAAATATCTTCAAGAAAGCCTTCACAAATCCCTTCGGCCTTAAGTGCAATCTCTTTATTGGGCTCTTGACCGCCATAATCAGATCGGTAATAGGACCCTACCATTTCACGGCCTACCATCAGCTGTTTAATTCGATCAACATCAAATTTATCTTTCGTTAACCGGTCTACGTAGACTCCATCCTTAAGTATCGTCAGTACATCACAATGTTCCATCAACTCTTCAATGTCATGTGAGATAAAGACAACTGTTTTACCAATTTCCTTCATATGCTTCATGATAGAATACAGTATGTCCCTTCCCCTTTTAGAAAGCGCGCTTGTTGTCTCATCTATAATTAGGATGGAGGGTTCCGTATACATCGCTCTTACCACTTCAATTAATTTTCTATCTTCATAGGACACGGAAAATGTAGGTTGATCCGGATCAATATGAAAGATATTATGTTTATGCAGTAACCCCTTCGCTTCTTCGCTCATTTTTTTGATGCTCAGAATACCGGATTTATAAAATTCCGATTCTTTTCCTACGAATAGATTTTGGGCAACCGTAACTTCTGCAAAGGTACCTTGTTCCTGAATGATCATACAGACACCTTTTTGAGTTCCGCTTAGAACCGATTTCGGCGCATATGGTTCGCCATTTAAAAACATTTCTCCATAATCCGGCGGTTGAAGGCCTGCTATAATTGTGGCTAACGTACTTTTCCCGGATCCATTTTCACCAATCAGACCATACACTTCTCCCCTTCCCAATGTTATAGATACGTCCTCTAAAGCTCTTGTTGGTCCAAAAGTCTTATTTATGTTTTTGCTCTCAAAAACAGTTCTGCTATTCATCATTTTTCACCACCAGCTAATATTGTTAACTACTGTTAAAAGTATAGCTATATTTAAAAAAATATTAAACTATAAAAAAGAGACAATTTGTTAGGATTATCTATGTGTTTCTCATATAATATTGTCAAATTCATTCTTGTCTTTTATAATTATTATGGTCATTAAATCCATTTCACCTTATACAACAAGCAAATCAACTATGCAACTTTTAATTTTCCGAATGTGTGGTGTACATTATGAATAAAGATATGATTTCTATTATGATTGTGGATGATGAACCAATATTCATCGAAGAAATAAAAAGATTATATGATTTTGAAGCAAATGGCTTTGATCTTGTCAGCGAAGCAAGTAACGGCAAAGATGCATTAGAAATATTTGATCGCTATAAACCACAAATCGTTATTTCTGATATTGATATGCCTATTATGGATGGCATTACTTTGGGAAAAATAATTCGATCCAAAAACATAAGAACCGAATTATTATACCTGACCGTTTATGACGAAACAGAATATATTAAATCAGCTTTGCGCCTTTCCGCTTCCGATTATATATTGAAGTTTGAGTTATCCGAACAGATATTGGAAGACAAAATGTATAAACTAAAGCAGCAAATATTACAGCGTAAAAAAACCGAGGCTTCATTACTACAGAATCTTGTGCTAACAATGTATCAGAATAATATACCAGGTAAAATTGATGGCATACCCTTGGTAGATGAAAATATTATTCATCAAAAATTTTTATTTCTGGTTCTGGAGTTGATTCAACCGTTAGCTTTGATTACTGCCACACATGTTAACTATAACAATGAAATAGGTCTTGTAACCGATTTTATAAAAAAAGTAAACTCTAATAATAATCTCTTTTATATGGGAAATTCCCGTTATTTGTTACCTTTTGATCCGCCCAAAAGCCTCAGCGAACAAAAATATTTTAACATTTTAAGTACTATAACAAATAACCTCAAACAATATTTGGAAACATATCATATCAAATATGCCCTTTATATACTACCCAAGCCCACTGACCTCATGGAGTTCCAGAAAATATATTATAGTAATACGCATATTTTTGATATAAAATATTTTGTTGAAGATGTAAAAATTTTTTCATTCAGTCAGCATTATCTGAAAGGTATGGATAAAACTATACAGGCATCTCTGGATGAGAAAGCATCTGTATTAAAAAAATCTATTGAGAGCAAGGATATAGATAAAATTTACTCTTATCACAACGACATCATGGGTGAGTTGAAAAAAACCAGGAATGTAAAAACACTGATTGGATATTTTCAGTCTTTTTATTACTATCTGGAAAACTTGAGTCATCAGTTTGCCTTTGATATCCCGGTGCCGGGCAATTGCTATCACATCGATGATGTCTCGATCTGGCTGCTAAAAACGATACTAAATATAACAAATGAGTTAGGATGCTTACATATAGACTGCCTATCTAATACGATCCAAATAACTATCGCCTACATCAACAGAAATTTTTCTAAGACAGATATGACGATCGACGTGATCGCTGAGCAGACTTATTTAAGCGCAGGAAGGTTGAATAAATTGTTTAAATCTGAAACTGGCATAACCATATACAAGTATTTGAAAGAAACGCGCCTGAATAACGCGAAACATTTACTTAGTACTACAACACTGCCGGTTTACGAAATTTCCGAAAAATGTGGATATAGTTCTTCGCAATATTTCAGTCAGGTTTTTTATGAAACTTTTAACATGACACCAAATACATATCGAAAAAGCAAATGAAAATGAAGAAAAAATATAAAAGTTTGAAAGTAAAACTGTTTCAACGAATTGAAGCTATTGTAGCCATCAGCTTGTCTATGGCTATTATTATATCTTTTTTTACCATCCAGCCGATCCTTTCCGGTCAAACGCTCGATCAATGCGAGCAGGCTACACGGCAAATGACGGAATTGCTTGAAAACACTTTTGATCCTATAGTAAACTATGCCGATACCATAACCTACAGCCGCGATCTTAAATATTCAATTGACAAATATTTAGCATATCCTTCGTCTCAATATAACAGCCAGCTTCAACTTAATCTCTCTGAATTCTCTAACAATCTTTCCTATGTTAGAGGTCTTATGCTGGAACTTCCTAATCAGGAACGCGTTTTTTCTATAAGTAACATATACGATGAAGATCTTCAAATAATTAAAAGTAATTGGTATAAAGAAACGGAAGGTACTTATCTCCTAAAAAAATTCTCCGATTTTTATACAACTGTACAGACTAACGCGACAGCTGATACGCGTGAGGCTATTTCATGTGTTTATTGTCTGAATTTTGAAATGAAGGCACGTAGTTATAGGCTAGTGGTGTTTTTTGATGTGAGTAATCTTATCAGAAGCTTTGATAATATTGCAGCAGCATATTTGGACGACTATACTTTAATCAGTTCAGACGGTCATCCTCAGCCATTACTGGGAAATAATATATTATTGTCTAATGATCTGGATTTCCGTGATCCCACATCATATGAGGAATTGACTGATGGCAGATATTTCCACAGGCAGTCCAACTATGCTAAATGGGCAGTGCTGACATATATTTCAAACAAATCTATCAATAGAGCTTACCGCCTGCTCTTAATCTTCATTGTGCTGATTTATGTTTTTATGTCCGGTCTCACCCTCTTGCTGTCACGTTTCTCCTTTGCGCAATATGTCGTTCCGATCACCAAATTATCCCAAACAATGATCCGGATATCGAAAGGTGATTGGAAAGCACAGGCCAAAATACAAACAGGGGATGAAATCGAAGACCTGGCGAATGTTTTCAACGAAATGCTTAATAACCTCAACTATTACTTCAATATTTCTCTAGAGCAGGAAAAGCAGCAGCAATATATGCGTTATAATCTGCTCATCAGCCAACTGGATCCACATTTTATTTATAATGTTATGAGTATCATCAATGTGCTGGCAAAAAGAGCAGGTAACAAAGATATCGTGGATATTAACACTGCACTGATCCATCTGCTGCAAGATCGTTTGCGCATATCAAATACGGAGATTTTTGATACGGTGCAACAGGAGATTCATGCATTGGAACAATACATCTTTTTGGCAAATTATAAGTTCGGCAAAAATGCCGTAAAGGTTAATTGGCACATTGATGAAACAGTCCTAAATGATAAAATACCCAAAATCATCTTAAGTACACTTGTCGAAAACAGCTTTAAGCACGCGTTTGTTGAAACAACCCGAAAAAACATCTTAGACATCCGGATACAAAAGGAGAATAAGGCCATTACCATTATTGTTCATGATAATGGGATAGGTATGGACGCCGCTACTCTGGCAACGCTAAATGCTTCAACGCCTGTCCAGACGTCCCCGCGCGGTATGCACATCGGTATAAGCAGTATGAAACAGATTTTGCAATATCTATATAAAGATAATATCTCCATTTGTTTTTCTTCGGAGCCTGATAAGGGTACGACTGTTAGAATTTTGTTTCTTTAGTTTAGCAATAAGGCCATAGAAAAGCAGATTGAAGAAATTCAATATTCAGACTGTGCAGGTATCATTTTACTTGGTACTGAAATGACTCCTAAAGATTTCAGGCCATTTACAATACTTCCTATTCCAATCCAGGCAATCCGCAAACGGCATGTCTGCTTCCCAAAGCATTTAATAAGCGAACTATGCCAATACAAAAAAACTTCATCTTTCGATGAAGTTTCAGACCAGGGGATGAGGGAATCGAACCCCCACCAAAGGTTTTGGAGACCCCTATCATACCATTTGACCAATCCCCTGTATTTTTGGTCACTAGATATTTATATCATACTCCCACTTATTTGTCAATAACCTGATTGATTAATATAGCAACATTACTCATACCCCTTCCACCCCACTGATTCGTGTAGGTCCTGATGGGGCCAGGCTGTGGGAATTGCTGCGTCCCCGAAACCAGGCACCCGCCCACAGCTTGGCCCCATATCAGGGCCGGCTCCTTAAATAGTGTTCTTATTTCACCTGCTTTTTCGTCTGCAGCGAGTTAATCAGAACCGCGCCAATAATCAAGGCCCCTTGTACAATATACTGGGTATAGTCATCCACGCCGTTCAGCGTCATCACATTGTTAATGACGCCCAGGAAAATCAGCCCCAGGAACGTCCCCCAAACGCGACCGATTCCCCCAGACAGGCTGGCGCCCCCAATAATAACTGCCGAAATTGCTGTCATCTCCCAGCCTTTTCCGAAAGAGAACGTCCCGGACATAACCTGAGAGGACAACAGGATTCCACTGATGGCACTGCAGAACTGGACGATTGACAGCACGCAGATTTTCACCAGATTTACATTGATACCGGACAGTCTGGCCGATTCCGGATTTCCCCCCACTGCGTAAACCATTCGTCCGAACATCGTATACTTCAGAACCACAAAAGAAATCACAAATATAATCAGCAAAAAGAGCGCCGGAACCGGTACCACTCCAAACAGCATGCCTGCCCCGAACCAGGAAAACCAGCCCGGCAGCGTGGTAACTGGGAATCCTTTCGAGATCACGGCTGCCACACCGTACAGCAGATTCATCATTCCCAATGTGATGATAAAGGAAGGCATTTTAAACTTTGTAAGCAGAATACCATTAAATATCCCGATCAGCAAAGAAACGATCAAGGCTGCCAGCATCCCCAGGATTACAGCGGTTTCCATGCTCATTGCGCCGGCTGCAGACAGTTTTCCGGTAATCAGCGCGGTGATAACACCGCTTAAGGCAACCGTAGAGCCGATCGACAAATCGATCTCTCCCGCAATAATGACAAAGGTCATGCCAAACGCCACGATGCCTGTCATAGACATACTCCGCAGGATATTAAACAGGTTCCTGGTATTTAAGAAAGCGCTGGATGTAAAACTGACTACGATAATCAGTATGACCAGAATAATTTCCAGCATATATTTACTCAATACTTTGGATATTGAGGCAGATTTATTTTCCATTATGCTTCTCCTCCCATGCAAATCGCGTATAATTCTTCGTTGCTGACCTCTTCCGGTCTGATTTCTCCCGTGATCTTTCCTTCGCGCATGATCAGAATCCGCTGACATACCTCCAGCAGTTCCTCCAGCTCTGTGGACACCATGATGCTGGCTACGCCTTTTCTGGACTGCTCCCAGATAATCTTGAATATCTGCTGCTTTGCATTCACATCGATCCCTCTGGAGGGCTCGTCAAAAATCATGACGCTTGGGGTTGTATTCAACCAGTTTCCAATAACCACTTTCTGCTGATTTCCTCCAGAGAGGGAACCCACCGGAAGATCCGGGCTGGCAACCTTGATCTGCAGATCATCAATCTGCTTTTGTATGTAACGGCTCTCTTTTTTTCTTTTTATAAATCCATACCGGGACAGCCGGCCCAAACTCGCGTAACAAAGGTTATTGGCAATCGAAGCGTCCAGGATCAGCCCTTCCGTCTTTCGGTCCTCCGGAGTCAGTGCCATACCTTGTTCTTTCATCTTCCGTATCTGCGATTTTCTTATGGACTGTCCCTGAAATACCACCTCCCCCGATTGATAAGGGTCTGCGCCAAATATGGATTTTAACAGCTCGGTGCGCCCCGAACCCAGCATACCGGCGATACCCAGCACCTCTCCTCTACGCAGTGAGAAGCTGATGTCCTGAAATTTTCCCGGACGGGTCAGATTTTTCACTTCCAGCACCACATCGTCGGATACCATCAGGTCATCCGGCCGGCTCGGTATCTCCACGCTGCCAAACATCATATCGATCAGTTCTTTTCTGGTCGTATCCTTCATGATGGCTTTTCCTATGTATTTACCATCCCGGATCACGGTACAGGTATCCGCGATCTCCCAGAGTTCCTGCAGCTTATGCGATACATACAGGATAATGACATCCTTTTCCTTCAGCGCGCGTACCATTTTAAAAAGCGCCTCCACCTCGTGTTTCGCCAGAGCTGAGGTCGGTTCATCCAGCTGCAGTACCTTAGGATGAAAGCTCATGGCCTTGGCGATCTCGATCATCTGCTTCTGCCACATGCTCAGCTCACTGACCAGGGAATCCTCTTTAATATCGATATCCAGTTCCTGCAGCAGCTCCTTCGCTTTGGCATGGGCGCTTTTCCAGTCAATCAGTTTATTTTTCTTCGGAAGTCTGCCGATCAGTACGTTCTCCGTCACAGTCAGGGACGGAATCAGGCTCAGCTCCTGATAAACTGTGGCTACTCCTTTCGAGAACGCGTCCATTGTACTGTCAAATCTCATTACTTCCCCGTCCAGCAGGATCTCACCTTGTGTAGCCGGCTGGGCACCCGAAAATATTTTTAACAGCGTCGATTTCCCAGAACCATTCTTCCCCACCAACGCATGAACCTTTCCACTCTCAAAGGAAGCTGACACATGGTCCAGCGCTACTGTCCCCGGAAAGATCTTACTAATATTCCGACATTCCAATACACTCATCTGTCATCTCTCCATTTTCCAATTCTCTCATAACTACCTCGCTGTTTTGATATAATATGGGGAGTTACAGCCATAACTCCCCATACTTTTCCTTCAGGATTTATTTGTGTCTCTGTTTATTCTCCTGTTCTCTCTTTCAGATTGGCTAAAAATGTATTGATTCCATCCGGGTCAGCCCGGTCTAACAAGATTCCATCAACGGTCAGAATCGAACCTTCCTCGATATTCGTCTCTTCACCTTCCAGTGTTTTGATCAGCAGTTCCATAGAGTTATATCCCATGCCATAAGCGTCCTGTCCGGTTACGGCCTGAAGAATATTATCGGAATCCTGCAGCATCGCTGCGATCTGCTCCGAAGCGTCGATACCGAATACAAACACCTCACCGGACAGGCCCGCATTTTTCACTGCCATGGTACATCCAACCGTACCGCCGTCATTTGCAGCAAAGATGATATCAATATCCGGATTCGCGGTCAAAATATCATTTGCAGTGGTAACTGCGGTGTCCTGCATCCAGGCATCCTGATCCGCTACTACTTCTACTCCCGGCATGTCTTTGATCTGGCTTAAGAAACCGTCCACACGTGCAGCGCTTTTCTCGGGCAGCAGGGATTTAAACTGTACAATCGCTACTTTGGCTTTTCCATCTAATTTTTCCTCGATGAATTTTTTAGCCACAGCCCCGGTGGATTCTCCCAGCTGGGACTGATCGGATGTATAACCGCCTACGATAAAGTCCGCGTCCGCAAGCGTGCTGTCGGTCAGCGTAATCTTCATGCCTTCCTGGGCTGCCGCCTTCAGGGACGTGATGGAGGATTCCTCATTCAGCGGAGCGATTGCGATTCCGTTGACTCCCTGGCTCAAATAGGTGTTAATCTGATTTGCTTCCTTCGCCTGATCGTTATTCACATTGCTGGTCAGACATTTTACGCCGTAATCCTTAGCTGCGTTTTGATATCCGGTCGACAACAGCTTCATAAACTGATCTTCCAGATAAACAATACCGGCCACGGTGATTTCTTCCGGTTTTAAACCACTGGCCGCATCATCCGTACCAGCCGCATCCTTAGCTGCATCCGGCGTGTTCTTGGTATCCGTCTGTGAGTCCGCTGCCGGTGTCTGCTCTGCAGTTTCCCCGTTGCTTGTGCAGGCTGCCATTGAGAAAACCATTGCTGTAGTCATTCCTAATGCCAGTAGTTTTTTCCACTTTTTCATACTTCTAACTCCTTTTCTGTAGGCCATTGCCATTTGATATTGCTATTATATAATCCCCCTGCCCGGTCCACAACATGACAGTTTTTTGATTTTTTGTAATATTTATACCTTATCGTGCAGCTTGCTGCACGCCGGCCCGTAGGGCATGTATTATGGGATGCCATTCATTTATTATTCATCCTGGTATCGGATAGGCAGGCAGATTATAACTTTGGTGCCTGTTCCCTGCTCTCCTTCTATGTGAACGCCATAGCCTTCCCCATACCGGAGCTTAATCTGTGTATTAATATTCAGAATAGCAAAATTTTGCCCTTTCGCCCCCTTGCTGTCTTTCAAAGAAGCCTGGAGCAGCTCCATTTTTTCATTGGACATTCCTGCCCCATTGTCCTCTATCGTAAGGTATAGTATTTCATCACTGGTTTCTGCTCTGATGAAAAGCTCGCCTGCTTCCCGCTTTTTCTCCAGGCCGTGATAAATCGCATTTTCCACAAATGGCTGCAATACAAGTTTTGGTACTCTGCAAGGATACAGCTCCTCAGAGGCAAACACCTGATATTGGAATTTCCCCCGGAAACGTATATTTTGTACGGTCAGATAGCTTTCCACAATATCCAGCGCATCCCGGAGAGTAACGATATCTTTTCCCTCCGATAAACTGACGCGGAAAAACTTGGACAGGGCGTATACCATGTCGGCAATATCCGGTACATTGCGCAGCCTGGCGATACTGTAGATGGAATCCAGCGTGTTATACAGGAAATGCGGGTTGATCTGTTCCTGCAGCAGCTTGATCTGTATCTCTTTGTTTAACAGCCTCTCTCTGCTGAGATCTTCGATCAGGCGTGATAATTCCTCTACCATCTGGTTGTATCCCGTATATACATTTTTGTATTCATCCTGGCGGTTATCATCAATCCTGTATTTTAAATTGTGTCTCTCTATCTCCTGCATTGCCTTCACCAGCTTCTGAATCGGCCCGTATATCATGCGGGAAAGAAGCCCGGACACCAGTATGATCAGAAAGACGCTGATTACAATCGTGATGACCAGGAAACGCTTGGTCTGCTCCATCCCTTCCAGAACCCGGGCGGAACGGATCGTAATCAGATATCTCCAGTTTGCAAATTCAGAAGTGTCATACAGGACATAATATTTTTCTTTTTGGATATTTTGTTCAAATTCTCCTTTCGTCCTGCCAACGGAATCGATGTGTTCCATCATCTGCCGGTATGCTTCCTCATCGATCTCGTCGCCGGAGCCATATACGAATTCCCCATTCAGGCCCGCGATTCCAATATCCCCTGCAAAGCTGCTGATATTCGAGGTATTCAGGGTATGAAATACATTTGGTTTGATATTTATCGCGCAGATTCCGATCACTTCACCCGTACTTCCCATTACCGGCAGATTATAAGTGATCAGCTTATTTTCTTTACCTTTCCCCTTTAAGGAATAATAATTTACTTCGTTGGTCGCGTACCAACATCCCTGATATTTTTCTTCCATCCCCTTGCACAAAAAGGACACGTTCTCTTCCTGGATATCTTCATAATAGGTGGAGCTGGAAGTGATGATAGTATTCTGGTGCGGCAGATACAGATAATAGGAATCGATCGAACTCATGATTTTTGGAGCTTTTATCATCGAAATATAATTATTGATTGTCTGGTAAATAGAAGGGTAATAGACTGCCTTTTCAGCCTCTGTAAATGGTTTTTCCTTTTCCATTACCTGCAGAATATTCTCTTTGGACAGCATGGACTGGCTGAGACTCAATACCGCACCCAAAGATGTATCCAGATCCTTGATTGCATTTCCGATATCCATCTGGACACTTTCCTTCATCTGGGATACGACTGCTTTCTGGGCACTTTTATATGTCATCATGCTGAGTAAGGTGGAAGGAATAAAAATAGACATAAAAATAAGGATAAATATTTTCACTTTCAGGCTCATATTTTGAAATGACATCTGATACCCCCTGTTTTTCCAGTCTCTGTTCCAAATACAAATGCCCTCTGTGATACCGCCAAAAGTGTCACAGAAGGCGTTTACGTTTATAATGTAGTTTTTAGTTATGGTACGACCATAACCGCTTTTAAAGCATGTTCTCTGTCCTCAATGTATTGATGCAGCCCTTCCACCATGTTTTCCAGCAAAAATACATGGGAGATCAAATCCTTTGTGTCAACCAGGCCGGCTTTCAGCATGTCGATGCATTTTGGAAAATACAGCGCCGGTATCGCATTGGAACCGCGGATCTGCAGCTTGTTTAAATGAACCTTATTGGAATCAAAGGACACGATCGCGTCAGGACCATAACTGATACCCAGGAAAGCAATGGTTCCCCCCACGTTGGCCACATTCACCGCGCTGCCGATCGTCTTCGGAGGCGCGGTCACCAGGACTTTGTCCACTCCCCCTTTTTCAAAGGGATAGTCCTCAAGCTTTACTTGATCTGTATATATAATTTCATCTGCGCCATATTGCTTTGCCATCTCACAGCGTGCTGTGGCGTCCGAAAATTCAGCCGCATAGATCTTTCTGGCTCCGCTGGACTTCGCCATCTTAAGGGCCATCAGGCCGATCGGTCCCAGCCCCAGAACCAGCACGTCGTCATTCAGATGCAGGTCTGCCGTCATCACCAGATCCGCAGCCACGCCCAAAGGCTCCATGATGCAGGCCTCCTCAAAGGATAGTCCGTCAAATTTTACGCAGAGTTCCGCTGGTACGATAGCATACTCGGCAAAACCCATGCTGGGATCTTTCATTTCCATAAAACTGGGGCCGTTCAGATCCCAATCCGGCCGGCCGTTCAGGGAACACTCCGCCAGCGGATTAAAAGTGGAAGTCTCGATTACAACCTTATCCCCCACTTTTATATGCTCTACCTCTTCTCCGGTCTTCTCTATCACTCCGGAAAACTCATGTCCGAATGGTTCCCAGTCTTCTGCCGCATAGCGTGCCAGTATCGCATCATGTCCACAGAATCCACAAGCTTTCACCCGCACCAGCACTTCACCCTTTTTTAACTCACGAAGGCTGACATCTCTTAGTTCAAATTGGAAGGGGGCCTTCAAATAACCAGCTTTCATTATTATCTCTCCTTTGCACAATGACTTACTTTCCAGACAAGTATAGCAAAAGAGCATACAAAAACATACAGGACAATTTTGTGATATTTTATACTATTTTAAGCGATTCCGGTAGTGTGTGGGGATATCCCCGGTCACCGTTTTGAAAATCTTCGTAAAGTATTGGACATCGCTGTATCCGACCTGTTCTGCGATCTCATAGATCTTTAAACATGGATCGTTTAAAAGCTCAACCGCCTTCTTAACTCTGAATTTCATCAGATACTTTGTGAAGGATTCATTCATCTCCATTTTGAAGATCTTGCAGAAATAGGATGGATTCAGGAAGATTTCCCCCGCCACATCGTTCAGTGTGATCGGCTCCTGGTAATGTTCCTCAATGTAGGCCAGCGCAAGCCCAATGATTTTGCGTTTGTGTTTGCTTCTGACCTGCAGCAGATGATCGATCAGCAGATATGATATTTCTTCCAGATTTCTTTCAAAATCATCTATGCTTTGTATATTGTTCAACTTTTCGAAGAACAGATAGTCAAAGGTAGGAAGAATCTCCGGTAAAGTCTGAAACTCGTCGGTTGATTTGATTACAGAATATATAATATCCATATATGCCGCTTTTAAATCCAAAGGCCGCGGAACAGGCTCCTGCTCTTTCAGCGATGATATGATACGCTGAACAGAACAAGCCACCTCGTTCTTATTTCCCGCTTCTATATGATTTTTAATCTTCTCGATCTCATAGCTGTCGATTCTGTAAGCGTTGGATCTATCCTCCATACTCTGAGCATGATACACCATATCTTTACCCAAATAAGCCTTATATAACAAAACCTGTCTGGCCTGCTGGCATGATAGAGACAGGTTCAGAATATCCTGGCACGGATTACCGATACCAATAGAGACTGTCTTGTGAAACACTTCTTTGATCAATGCCTTAATCTCATAGGCGCTGGCTACCACCCTTTTCAGGAAATCCTGCAGGGAGTCCTGGCAGCATAATACGCAGACAACCTCACCGTTACTGGAAAGCACCACATCATTTTCACCAATAAAGTCCGCATAATCTTTCGTAATGTTACACATCCCGAACTGAAGCAGGTTTAATTCCTCCACAGATTCTTCCCGCTCCAGCTCATCCAGCTGTACGACAAAACAAAGATAGTTATAATGGTCCACGGATTTATAAAAATAACGGAATTCCTGTCTTGCTCTTTCCTCGCTGGGATAATAACCATTGAGCAAATTCAGGATAAACCGTTCTCTCATTACAGCGCTATTAGCTTTCATTTTTTTCTGAAGGTCTTGTAACAGGCTGTCCCGTTTTTCTTCCTTCTCCACTAGAAGTGTGCATCGTTTTACCGTATTCAGTAATTCTTCATCATTTACCGGCTTCAGTATATAATCAAAGGCCCCCAGCTTAATCGCAGACTGGGCATATTCAAAATCAGAGTAGCCGCTGAGTATGATAACCTTGCTCTTTAGCTGTTCATCTTTCAGCGCTTTCGTAAATTCCAGACCATCGATGCACGGCATTCGTATGTCGGTCAGGACAATATCCGGCTTAAGCTCCCTGGTTTTCTTAAGCGCCTCTTCCCCGTCAGCAGCCTCTCCGATCACCTCTACCTGTATAAGATTCCAGTCGATCATCTGGCTGATTCTCTCCCGTATCCAAACTTCATCGTCTACAACTAATAATCGAAACAAAGTTCTCTCCTTCTACATGTGGTCCGTATATTAAAAAGTTACATAATATTAAAAAGTTACATAAAATTAATGTAAATCAAAAAAATTCCACTGGATATGGAACCCCCCATATACAGCAGAATCAAAGCAGATAAGCATATGCCTTCAAAACTACACACTGTAAAAATCATTACCATCCGTTCAGCTCTCTTCCTAGCCTCTAATCTCAAACCACCAGACCATTCTGGTCAAGCCCTCGACCTATTAGTAGCAGTCAGCTCCGTACATTGCTGCACTTCC
>NZ_JAHQCX010000028.1 GCF_019042245.1 Diplocloster modestus | reverse complement strand
TCAGAGGCTCTTGCCCGTCGGACGTGAAGTCCGCCGTGCATCCTGAACCCGGCTTTCCGATTTCACTAAGCTGCTGCGCAGCCGCCCTATGCTCTCCCAGGGAGACGCAGCAGGCCCCCGGCACCAGACCGAATACCCGGGGGCCGCACGGTTTCTCTGCTGCATTGGTACAAAATTGAGGCGGAATGTAATGTTCTTTTTTACCAGTGTAGGTGCTGAAGGAGAAAGAGGACGCGGCGCCGTCGGATGTTCCCGCGCAGGGCCGGCTTAAGAACGGGAGGGGCTCCGGCGCATACACATGAGGGAAAGGCTGGGAAAATTACATTAGTTGGACTTACGGAGGGTTTCAAAAAGCCCCATTTTCCATCACACTGTTTGAGCCGTATTTTGGCGAGTTTGTGATGGAAAATGTAATAGGGGCTTTTTGAAACCCGTAGTTAGTCTAACTTATGTAATTTTACCGCCTTTCCCTCATGTGTATGCGCCAGAGCCCCTCCCGTTCTTAAGCCGGCCCTGCGCGGGAACATCCGACGGCGCCGCGTCCTCTTTCTCCTTCAGCACCGGCCCTTTAAAAAGAACATCACCGAATCATCCCAAATTCCCTCAGGCAGAGTTCCAGGGCGTCGTGGGTGTCGGTCCAGTACATGCCGGCCTGGTTGGCTTTGGTGGTGTCCAGGCGCACGTCACGGTTGTGGTCCAGATAATGGACGGTGTCCTCTTTAAGGAGCTGGTCCAGTTTGGAGTCCAGACCCAGGAGGTGCAGGATGTGTTTTACGGTGTCGTAGCGGCTCTCGTTATTGGTTGCTCCCATGTGATAGGTGCCGTAAGGGGCTTCGAAGAGCTTTTGGAAGTTGGCTATGGTTTCGTAGATGTAGCCCATGCCGCGGAATTCGTGGGGGGAGGCTATGATCTTCTCCTGGTTGCGCAGTTTGGTGAGGGTGTCCCAGAGGATTCCATTGGACATGTTTTTGTTGCGCTCGGGGAGGCCGAACATCCAGGTGAACCGCACGATCCAGAGTTCGTCCAGGATTTCTTTTAGCAGAGCCTCGGCTTCCAGTTTGTTGGCACCGTAGACGGTGTTGGGGACGGCAGTGTCTTCTTCATGGAAGGGGCCGCCGTTGGTGTTGCCGTTGAATACCTGTTCCGAGCTTAAGAAGATGAGCTGGGCGTGGGCCTTGCGGGCGGCTTCGGCTACGTGGAGGGCACCGTCTACATTGACTTTGCGGGCAATGTCCGGATGCTGGTTGCAAAAGTCAGTGACAGCTATGGCTCCGGCGTGTATGATGAGGTTTGGCTGAAAGGCGGAGGCGCAGTCCAGGACGGCCTGTCTGTCAGTAAAGTCCAGGTCGTCTTTGTCGGTGACCAGGAATTCGTAATCGTTTTTGTAATAGTCGGCCAGCCGGGAACAGAAGAAGCCTTTGCCACCGGTTAATAGGATTCGTTTTTTGCTCATGTGTACGTTCCTTTCTGGAAAGGATCCCGTATGTATGGACAGGGCAGGGGTGCGGGATCTCGGATATTTGTTTCTGCAGATTTGCTGCTTGCGTTTTTGAGCAATTATTTCTGCGGAAAGGTGATATGCTGGTGGGATTTACAGCCGGATACCGTGTTCGGCCAGGAAACTTAGAACACGTTCCAGAGGCTGTATGGAATTTTGGGCTCCCAAACCCATAGCGGTGAGGGCGCCGCAGGCGCTGCCGATTTTCAGGCAGGTCTCTATGGGGTAATTGTTGATTAGGCCGTAGGCCAGGCCGCCATGGAAGGAATCACCGGCGGCGGTGGTGTCGACGGCTTTGATTGGAAAGGCGTCTACACTGATGGAGACGGTGCCGTTGGAATAGAAGGCACCTTTTTCACCCATGGTTATGCACAGGTTGCGGACACCACGGTCGATGAACCAGCGAGCGGTCTGCTCTTTCCAGTATTCAATGGACATGTCTTTGCGCAGGATTCCGGTGTATACTTCACTTTCGGTTTCGTTGGGGGTGATAAAGTCGATAAGAGGATAGATCTCGTCGGGCAGGGGGATAGCGGGAGCAGGATTTAAAATCGTTACCGCTCCGAGGTCATGCGCGGCCTTCAGGCCGTATTGGACGGCATCCAGATTTAGCTCGGTCTGGGTCAAAAAGACTCCGGCGGAACCGATGGCTTCACTGGCGTCATCGATCATTTTTGGTGTGATGTGGTGATTCGCGCCGGGCGCATAGACCAGCATATTGTCACCGGCGGGGTCCAGGTATATGGAGGCGCAGCCTGTGCGGTGGTGGTCCGAATGATGAATGTAGCGGCAGTCGATGCCTTTATCCAGGAGGCCCTGGAAAACAGTTTTGCCCTGCATGTCATTACCTATTTGACCGATGAGACTGGTGGGCATGCCAAGTAACGAACTCTGAACGGATTGGTTCGCGCCCTTTCCGCCATTGAACATATCTACCGAACTGCCGCTCACTGTTTCGCCTTTGGCTGGAAGCTTATCTGCGGAAGCTACGATATCACAGTTGATACTTCCCAAAATTACAACATTCTTTTTCATCTTATTCTTTCCCTTCTCGTGAATTTTGTTGAATTCCATATAAATGAGTTAAAAGTTGGAATTCCAATTCCGTAATGTCAAAGGTATTATATAATAAATGAGGCATAAAAGCAAATGTTTTGGAAAATGCACAATACAGATAACTATTAAGCAAAGTTGGATGTACAAATTAACAAATGAATTGCTTGACAAATGATAATCCTGGTGGTAATATAACCATATCGATTGGAAATGCAATCTTAAATTCCAATATTAAAATAGAAAAAATTGGAAATCCAATGAAAATTGCTAAAAATTGGAATTTGGATGCATGAAAATCAGGGTAAACAACTATAAAAGAGTCCCAGGGAGGAACGGAAATGAAAAGAAAACTAGTTTCAGTCTTACTTGTATGCGCAATGGCAGTGACCATGGTTGCCGGCTGCGGCAGCAAAACGGAGGAGCCGGCTGAGGCACCGGCGGCAACACAGGCACCGGCGGCAAGCGAAGCGCCTGCGGCTACAGACAAACCGGAGGCCACCGAGGCACCGGCTGAATCTAAAGCACCTGCAGCGGCAAGCGGAGAATTTGTAAAGTATAATGACATTAAGGATGGTCTGGGGCCGATTCCCAAAACCGACAAAACTTTCCAGATCGGATTTACCGCAAAAGCACTGGAGAATGAGTTCTGGAGAATGGAAAAAGAAGGAGCCGAGGCTGCCGGCAAAGCTCTTAAAGAAGCCGGACTTGATATTACCATTACCGTAGCGGCGGCAAACGGCGAGTCTGACGTACAGGGCCAGGAAGCTGTTATGAAAGACATGATCAACAAGAAATACGATGGGATCATGGTTGCTCCGATCGCGGACACCAACCTGACGGCAGCCATCGAGGAAGCTGTAGAAGTCGGGATCCCGCTGATCTGTGTAAATGATAAAGATGCCAATGTGGATCTTCCGATCGTAGGCGCAGACCATAAGGATACAGCAGAACTGGCAGCAGAGTGGATCGCCACTAAGATCGGCGGCAAAGGCCAGATCGCAGTTGTCCAGGGCCTTCCCACAGCGGAAGCAGCCCGCCTTCGTACCGATTGCTTCGTGGATTACATAAAAGCAAACTATCCCGACATTGAAGTTGTGGCTACACAGAATGCAGACTGGGATCGTACAAAAGCGAAAGATGTATCCGCTACCATCCTGAAACAGTATCCGGATCTGAAGGCGATCTACGCAAACAATGACACCATGGCTATGGGCGTATTGGAATCTGTAAAAGAAGCGGATTTACTGGGCAAGTGTCTGGTAGTCGGCACCGATGGAACCAGCGAGGCATTGGATTCCGTAAAAGCCGGAGAATTAAGCGCAACCATCAATGATTTCCCGTTCTATCAGTCTCAGGTAGCAGCTGAGATGTTGGTACGGAAATTATCCGGACAGGATGTACCCGAGAAGATCTATTCTCCTCACGCTGTTGTTGATGCGGATAACTGCAACCTTTCAAACGAAGAAATCCTTGGATGGAAGGGCTTTACCGTTGAATAATCGGGTAGCTGAAAGCCAGGCGGTACATTGAGTATCCCATGACATATGCCCGCTGAGGCATAATGGGCTGTCGCACGGCAGGAAAAGGAAAGTGTGGCAGCCCATATTTTATTCAATAGGAAAGAACTACTGTTGAATAAATAAGAGTTTCACCTGCGGAATTCTTATTCCTATATAGAGAGAAGGGAAAGGCGGCGACCATGGATAAATATATAGAGTTCCAGCACATAACCAAAATTTTCCCGGGCCAGAAAGCTTTAGACGATGTCTCTTTTTCTGTAAAGCAGGGAGAGGTGCATGCGCTGCTTGGTGAAAACGGAGCGGGAAAATCCACGTTGCTGAACATTCTGCATGGAATGTTCCCGGCCACACAAGGTAAGGTTTTTATAGAAGGGGAAGAAGTAAAGTTTCGTAACGCGCTGGAAGCGATCAATTACGGAATTGCGAAAGTGCATCAGGAAATCAATATTATACCTGAATTAACAGTTGCCCAGAATATGATGCTGGGCGGGGAACCGACAAAGGGACCCTTGCTAAACAGAAAAAAGATGGAAAAAGAGACGCAGGAGCTCTTAGACCGGTTAGGCTGTGCATTTAACGCAGATGACAGGGTAGGTGCACTGTCCACCGGTAAAAAACAGATGATACAGATTGCAAAAGCGCTGTATATGAATGCCAAAGTCATATCATTTGACGAACCTACGTCCTCCCTAAGTAATTCAGAGGTCAAGACACTGTTTAAAATCATACGGGATCTGAAAGCACAGGGAATTACGATCCTTTATATCAGCCATAAAATGGATGAAATCTTTGAGATCTGTGACCGTGCCAGTATTCTGCGGGATGGAAAATATGTGACAACACTGGATATGAAAGAAACGACGGAGGAGGATCTGGTACAGAACATGGTGGGACGTGACGTATCCATGTTCGCCCAGAGGCTGAAGCCGTCCTGTGTAGATAAGAACAAAACAGTATTAAAGGTAGAGCATTTAAGCGGTCCCGCAGGGTTCGATGATATCAGCTTCGAACTTAAGAAAGGGGAGATCCTGGGATTTTTCGGACTGGTGGGCGCCATGCGTACAGAGGTTATGCGGGCGATTTTCGGGGCTGATAAGACGACCGGGGGAACCGTCATCTTTAACGGAAAAGCGCTGCCGCATAACCGGACTCCCAATACTGTGGTTAAGAGGGGAATCGGGCTGGTGTCCGAGAACCGGAAAGAAGAAGGGTTTGTGAAGAACTTTAACAATGCCGATAACATCGCCTTAGCCAGCCTTACCAAATATGTCAGGGGAATATTTGTAAAGGAAACATTAAAACAGAAAAATTCTGTGAAAGTAGGCGAAACGGTGGGACTGACCCCCAATGATCCGGAGTTCCTGACCGTCAGTCTGTCCGGCGGCAATGCCCAGAAGGTCATTCTGGCGAAATGGCTGTCCACAGATGTGGATGTCCTGATTATGGATGAGCCTACAAAAGGGATTGATATCGGAGCCAAAGCGGAGATCTACAAACTGATGGAGGAGATCGTAGCAGCGGGAAAATCCATTATCATGGTATCGTCCGAAATGACGGAAGTCATCGGTATGAGTGACCGGGTTCTGGTCATGAGAGAAGGAAAGCTGGTCGGCGAGTTAGACCGCTCTGAACTTGAGGAAGAGCGTATCATCACATATGCAGTGGGAGGTAGTCAAGGTTGAACAAAAAGGTATTCACCCATGTCTATATGTGCGGGGAAAATATTCACCCATACCTACATGTGCTGAAAAACGCACTAAAAGGAGGAAACCATGAAAAAGATCATAAAGAATAATTACCGGGAATTGAGCGTCATCGCGGCAATTGCCATCATGTTCATCATTTTCGGTATTCTGAATCCAATCTATATCTCTTCCAGTAATATCGTGGATATCCTGGATCAGGCCACGATCTACGGCCTGATGGGCATCGGAATGACAATGGTTATTATCACAGGAGGAATCGATCTGTCTGTAGGCTCCGTCCTGGCACTGTCCGGCTGTATTGTTGCCAATATGGCGGTAAAAGGGTTAAACCCGGTACTGTGTCTGATCGTAGGCTTGTTTGCAGGATTTGCATTCGGCCTGCTCAATGGTCTGCTGGTGTCCAAGATGAAACTCCAGCCGTTTATAGCCACCATGGGTACCATGTCTGTCTACAGAGGCGCTGCCTATATTATAACAGAAGGCTATCCGGTACTGGGTGTACCCGATTCGTTTCGGAACATCCTGAACATCAAAATTGTGGGCGGTATCCGAATTTCCGTTCTGGTATTTATCGCATTTGCAGTCCTTATCTATATTTTACTGCGCAAGACCCGTCTTGGTACATACATCTATGCGATTGGCGGAAATATGGAAGCGGCCAGGCTTTCCGGCGTGCGTGTGGAGCTGACACAGACCATGGCTTATGCGATTGGAATGCTGGGAACCGCATTAGCCGGCCTGATCCAGGTAGCTAAGCTGGGAACCGGAGACCCTACCACAGGCAACGGCTGGGAGCTGAACGCCATCGCCGCCGCCGCGATCGGCGGAACCAGTATGGCGGGCGGACGAGGCAACGCGCTGGGCACGGTTCTTGGAGCCATTCTCTTCTCTGGTCTGAAGGTTGGTCTGATCGTACTCAACGTCAATACCTATTATCAGTACGTGGCAACCGGTTTGGTTATCATAATAGCCGCATATTTGGAAATATTCCAGGGCGCTATCGCTTCCAGAAAGAAGAAAAAAGTAGTATAATATACTATACTATATTTCATGATTGTACGGGAGGATAAGGATGTCCAAAGATAAGAGATTATGTGAACGGCGGAATAAAATATTGGAGGCTTTATCCTCCCGGCACACGCTGCTGGTGAGTGATCTGGTAGCGGAACTACAGGTGTCGAATGAGACGATCCGAAAGGATCTGATCGAGATGGAAAATCAGGGTATGGTAGAGCGTAAGCACGGCAGGGTGAATCTGCTGATTAACTACGTGGATGATCTGATGTACGTGCGGACCACCACCAACCAATCTGCAAAGGAGCGTATAGCGGCAGAGACGATCAAGCATCTGCCGGAAGGCAGTTCCGTCTTTGTGGGGCTGGACGTCGGGAATACCGTATGGCATGTGGCGAAACTTCTGGTCAGCGATCCGACGAAGATCGTCGTTACCAGTTCGCTGGATGCCGCCAATATCTATGCGGAGGCGGGAAATCCGAGGCTGTATTGTACAGGGGGCCAGCTGCGCGAGGTAGACCGCGGATTTTACGGCTATTGGTCATTGCAGAATCTAAAATCCATTCACATGTCCGTATGCGTTCTGGGGTCGGTAGGGATTGTCAACCGGGACGGAATCGGAGCTGTCTCCTTTGATGACAGGGACGCAAAGCTCCTCTACGCCAAAAACAGTGATATGCGGATCGCTATCTTTGACAGCACGAAGTGTGCACGGGGAACCCTGGTCGAAGGCCTTCCGTGGGAAGCCATTGATCTGGTGATCTCGGACACGGGTATGCCGGAGGCGGACCGGGAGCGTATTGAAGCGAAAACCAGATTGGTTCTTGTGTAGGACGAGCTTTTTGAAAGGGGCACCGGGAGCGTGGAGTCCGAAAAACGGACGGTTTTGCTAAGCGGCCGTTCTCCGGACTCCACGTTCCCTTTCCTGATGAATCAGGAACGAAGGTGTTAATAAAGCGTAATAAAACGGGAGCGGGCTGCCCCGGAGCCGGTCCTGACGTCAGCCCGCTCCGGACCTCAATAACAAATCCCCCCATAAAGAAACACACAGGGGAAAGAAGGGATAAGTCACATGGAAGATCAAATGCGGAAAGGGGCCGCCCCCATTTACATATCGGATTTACAGCTGAAAATAGCAGAACTTCCGGACAAAGACAGACAGGTAATACGCTTGCTGCTGCTGGTGGATGAGCGGGGCCGGTACCGTGAATTGAGCTTTCAGTTTCCAAAAGGGAAAGAACTTTTGGAAGATGCCGGGCTTTATGAAAAATATCTGCTGGCGATGATCAACAATCTGCTGGTATCCTTCGGCGGGGCGCTGTTGAAAGTGTATTTTGACCTGGGTGATAAGAACCTGGCGGATATGGCTGCACGGGTTTTGGGCAGGTTTCAGGCAGATAATGTAAGAAATGACAGAACCGGCTATGGAGTATATCTGAATTATATAAATCGGATGAATGTGTTTCTGGGCCTGGAAAAATTCCGTATGGAGGTCTGTGCGCTGGAGGATTGGCCCGACCTAAGTGAGATGGAGCAGTATTTCATTTATTTGCCGGAGGATGGCAGGAAGGAACAGGATCTATTGCGACGGTCGGCTGCTGAGATGGATGGCAGGACTTTCTGCTCCCTGGATGTGGGGGGGAATTCGATCAAAGGCGCCGTGGTTCAGAACGGAAAAGTCATAGTGCTGAAAGAATATCAGTGGTATCCCACGGGACATAAAGTGGCGGAAGAGATGAATGCGCCCATGATCCTGATGGTGCGTTTTTTAAGCGCCTGCACGGGTCTGCTGGAAGAAGAAGGAACCCTTGACAGGATACGGGAAACATTTGAAAATCAAATGCCCTATCATCAATTATTAAAATGGACGGAAAAACTGGAAGAAGAGGGAATCCGCACGGAAGAGCGGTTTGACTCTGTCGTGATCGGTTTCCCGGACATTGTCGTACATAATAAAATAGCCGGCGGCGAGTCTTTCAAACAATTGGGACTTAAAAATAACCCGGAAACGGATTATGAGATTGAATTCTTTAAGACTTCAGAAATTGACCTCATGGTAGCCGGATATGTGAAAAAGGGCGCGCCGGTAGTAGTACTGAACGACGGTAATGCGGCATCCTACATTACCAGTGTCGAACAGGCATTTTCAGCGGAGAATTTTATAGAAGCTTATGGCATGTTCGCCAACACCATCGGAACAGAGATGGGTACCGGGTTCATATCCAGAGCCGGGACGATCCAGCATATCCCGCTGGAAGGCTATCAGCATGTGATCGACCTGGGAAATGAAGCTTATGCGGCTTATCCGGCGGCTGACATCCGAAGCGTCTGCAGTATGAATACAGGAATACCCGGAACCATTCAAAAATATATTTCCCAGCTGGGCTTATTTCGTATGGCAGTTACTGCGCTCTATGAAGCCCAGGACCCGCTTTACGGCCGCTTGCTCGAAGAGGGGTTGATCACCTATGATCCGGGGCAGGACAGAATGATGACAGTCACGGCACCAAAGGATCGAAGGGGGCAGCTCACCAGACGTCTAATAGCTCAGCTGGATGAAAAAACACCGGCGGTCGAGGAAGCCTTCCGTGTCATGGGTAAGGCCCTGGGTGTGCTGATCGACCAGGATAAAATGATATTTCCGGAGATCGTCACCACACGGCTGTTAAGCGGTGGAATTATCGCGAACAACCGGGCCTACGAGCTGCTGTCGGAAGGTCTGCATGCGCATAATCCCGCATACAACGTCATGCGGCTGGACGAAGAGACGATGTACTCGCCGCTGTTGAAAAGTATTCGTCCGGATCAGAGAAACTTTAACGTAGCAATAGGAAGCGCCTATATTGGCAACCGTTTCCTGATGGAGCATATGGAAGACATGGAGGAATCACATACATGAAGAACAATTACATCTTAGGGGGATCTGTCTCCTGTTTTGATCTCTACAATCTGGAGCGCCAATTTAAGGAAATCCATGAGGCGCCCATTGATTTCATGCACTATGACGTGGTGGACGGCAGATTTAACCAGTGTCTGATCCTGGGGCTTCCCACCCTGCAGATGATGCGCCCTCATACCGAGCTGCCCATCGAAGTTCATCTGGCGGTCTATGAGCCGGAGTTGTACATAGCCCAATTCATCGAAGCAGGAGCAGACATTATAACCATACATCCGGAGGGAACAAAAGACCTGATGGAAGCCTTCCGCTATATCCGCAAACTGGGAGCAAAGCCGGCCCTGGCGCTGCGAAGTGAGACCATAGCTACCGAAGACATGCTGCCGGCTATGGAAGAAGCTGAGTACATCATCAAGCTGACAGTAAATCCCGGGTTTTCCGGCCAGAAAATACAGCCGGCCGCCTTTGAAAAGATGTCGGCTCTGCGCGGGATGCTGGACGCACACGGCATTGATACAAAGATCGTTGCCGACGGTAATGTAAATACAGAAACCATCCCCACCCTGGTAAAGCACGGCGCCGGCATGCTGATCGGAGGAACCTCCGGCCTTTTCCTGAAAGGCAGATCTGTAAAAGAATGCGCTCAGGCCATGCTCGACGCCATGAAGCAATAATTCAAACGCAACACCAGAAACCCAATAACCAATTATAGAATATAGAAAGCAGGTTTATAAACAATGGAAATAAACAGATATCTGGATCATGCAATCCTGAACCCGGAAATGACAATAGAAGAAGTGAAAGCATCCATCGCAGAAGCTATCCACTATGAGACCAAGACCGTATGTGTCAGAGGCTGCGACATCAAAATGGCAGTTGAAATGTGCCAGGGAACCAACACAGAAGTCTGCTGTGTACTGGACTTCCCTCACGGCCATGGTGGAAAGGAAGCCAAAGCTGCCCTGGCCGACATCTATACGAAACAGGGGGCCGTAGAAGTGGACATGGTAATGAATTACGGATTCGCCCGTTCCGGAGCCTGGGACAAAGTAGAAGAAGAAATCGAGGCAGTCACGAAGGCTGCCCACCAAAACGGCGCCATAGTTAAAGTAATCCTGGAAACCAGCCAGCTCACCCAGGACCAGATTGCCGAAGCCACCGAGTGCAGCATTCGTGCTCACGCTGACTTTGTAAAAACCTCCACCGGTTTTCACGGCGAAGGCGCTACCGTAGAAGCGGTCCAGACCATGCTGGACACCGCTCGCGGCAGAATCAAAGTAAAACCCTCAGGCGGAATCCGCAACCTGGAGACAGCCCTCAAATATGTAGAGATGGGTGTCGACCGGCTGGGCGTAGGCTGTAATTCGACCCGTGTTATCTGCGGGGGAGGAGAAGCTGACGATTCCGTAGGGTATTAGGAAAACTGAAGGGGAACTAAAGGGCCGGAAGGGCAAGGTTCTGGAGGTGCGTCCCGTTCTGGCCGGACAGTCTCCCCAGGAAGGCTGCCCGGCCAGAACGGGGCGCTCCTCCAGAACCTTGCCCTTCCTGCTTATCAGCCGGCCATGAGTTTTTAGTAACTTATAAATGATTTTCTGCACAAAATGGCAAAAATTTGGTTCCGGTGAATCCGGGTTAGGTACCATTCACGCTAATACGGTCGGGTTGTTGGGCTTGAGGGGGCGGAGCGGAAAGCCGGGGGATTTGGGGCGGCCTTTTCCTCTGCCGTCGGGGCGGGATCTCTTCGGGGACAGGAAACATTGAGAGGTCTTTGAAATTTCTTATAGGGCAGGATTTTTGCCAAGTCAGGGGCCACGCACTGTCTGAGCGGATGCGAGTTTGCGCGGCCCCTGACTGTCCTGGCAAAAATGCTGGCCTATTTAGAAATTCAAAGGTTCCTCGAAGTTTCCTGCCCCCGAAGAGATCCCGCCCCGACGGCAGAGGAAAAGGCCGCCCCAAATCCCCCGGCTTTCCGCTCCGCCCCCTCAAGCATTATCACCCAAATTCCCCCGGCAAAAGTATTTGACCAGCCAGTATAATCATGGTAAAATAAATGGGAATTAAAAAGGCGGGAGGCTCGGGATCCGGGTCTCCTGTTAGATTAAGGAGTGGGTACCCATTTCCAGATTGAAGTTTGGTGCGAAAATATTCCGCAGCCTTCGGGTGCGGATTTTCCTGTTTCTGCTGGCGGTTGGAATTATTCCCTGCATTATTTTGAGGAACGGGATTTTGAACAGCTATGAGGACAGGGCTGTTTCGGTGCGCGGGATGGACGTGCAGAATCAGCTGATGATATTGAGTAATCAGTTGATCTCGTCAGATTATATGCTGGATCAGTCGTCGGAAGTGATCAATGGGCAGTTGGATCAGCTGTCGAATATGTACGATGGACGGATCTTGATTACGGACCGGAATTTTAAGATTATTAAGGACACCTATGGGCTGGATGAGGCTAAAACCATTGTCTCTGAAGAAGTGTTTCGGTGCTTTAAGGGGGAGAATATCGTTAATTATGATCCCGATAATCACTACATAGAGCTGACCGTTCCGATTAAGGATCAGACCAGTAAAGAGGTGATCGGGGTGATGATAACCAGTGTGTCTACGGACAGTATCATGGACAACCTGGATGTACTGGGGAGCAAATCGCTGGTGCTGGTGATCGCGATTTCAGCAGTGATCCTCATGATCGCGGTGTATCTGGCCAGCTTTTTTGTGAGGCCGTTCAGTCAGGTAACCCACTCGATCGAAGAGGTGAGCGAGGGATATGGGGATGAGAATAAACTGTCTATCCCGGGTTATGTGGAGACGGAGCAGCTGGCCGAAGCCTTTAACCGGATGCTGGCTCATATGAAGGTGCTGGATGACAGCCGGCAGGAATTTGTATCCAACGTGTCCCATGAGTTAAAGACACCCATTACCTCCATGAAGGTTCTGGCGGATTCGCTTCTGATGCAGGAGGATGTGCCGGTGGAGCTTTATAAGGAGTTTATGGGGGATATCGCCCAGGAGATCGACCGGGAGAGTCAGATTATATCCGACCTGCTGTCCTTGGTAAAGCTGGATAAGAAGGCGTCGGATCTGAATATAGCACCGGTAAATATCAATGAGATGCTGGAATCGATCCTGAAACGGCTAAGACCCATCGCGGCGCAGCGGAACATTGAGCTGGTATTTGAAAGCTTCCGTCCGGTGACCGCGGAGATCGATGAGGTGAAGCTAAGTCTCGCATTTTCCAATCTGGTGGAGAATGCGATCAAATATAACATTGACAACGGCTGGGTTCATGTTTCCCTCAATGCGGATCACAAATATTTCTATGTGAAGGTTTCGGATTCCGGAATGGGCATACCGGAGGAATCCGTAGAACATATCTTTGAGAGATTTTACCGTGTGGACAAATCACGATCCAGAGAAATCGGAGGAACCGGTCTGGGCCTTGCGATTACCCGCAGTGCGATCCTGATGCACCGGGGAGCCATCAAAGTGTACAGTAAAGAGAACGAAGGAACTACATTTACGGTGCGGGTACCGCTTAATTATATCGCTTAGGAGGGATAGAATGCAAAAAAAGGCTGGAATAATCGGTCTGCTGCTGATCATGGCTTTCCTCTTAAGTGCCTGCGGGGAGCAGGAGAGGGAAGCCGGTCAGAAGGCCGTGTTTTATGTAAATAAGGATGAGACGGCGTTGGTGCCGGAGCCCTTTGAGATCAAAGGTGAAGATACGTTAAAACTGGTGGAGGAACTGCTGGTGCAGCTGCAGAACGTACCCGAGGACGCGGAGTATAAGGCGGCTATACCTTCGGGTATCGTGATTGGACAGCCCACTATGGATGAAAATCAGCTGTACTTGGATTTCAGCGAGAATTATCATGAGATGTCCAGTATCCGGGAGGTCTTATGCAGGGCGGCTGTGGTGAGAACCCTGACCCAGGTACAGGGGGTCAAGAATATTACGTTTACGGTAAATGGCAATCCGCTTTTAGACGCCAATGCGAATCCGGTTGGAATTATGTCGGCGGACAGCTTTGTGGATAACCCCGGGGCGGAGATCAATGCCTATAAGCGGGCCACACTTACCTTATACTATGCCAACAAAAGCGGGGATAAGCTGGTGACGACCAAGCCGACGAAGACTTACAGCGGCAATATTTCCATGGAAAAGCTGATCGTGGAACAGCTGATCCAGGGACCGAAAGAAGGATCAAAGGCGTACACCACGATTCCTCCCGAGACTAAGATACTGGGTATTTCCACGAAAGACGGAACCTGTTATGTGAATCTGGACGAAAAATTTTTGGATAATCCATATGAGATATCTGACATGCTGCCGGTCTATTCCATCGTAAATTCTCTTACGGAGCTGTCCAATATCAGTAAGGTGCAGTTCTCCATTAACGGAAAGACGGATGTAAAATTCCGGGAGAGTATCAGTCTGGAATCACCGTTTGAGCGAAATCTGGACCTGATCGAGTCGCAGGACACCCTGATCAAGGACAGCCAGATGGATTCGTCAAAAGGGGTGACAAATAAAAAATGATAAAACGGCCAATGTGTCTGCTGGCGCTGGCCTTCGCATTGATTGTGCTGCTGGGTACTTATGGCAGGGAGAAGGAAGATCCTCCCTGCCCGGACGGTACCCGGGTTACGGTGCAGGGGCGTGTCTGCGGACGCGAAGAAAAAAACGACAAGTATCTGATCTATCTGAATCACACTTCCATTCTGGAAGAAAATCAAAAATTCCCATTACATAAATTAATAATATATCTCAAAGAAAATCCGTTTTGGAAAATCGGAAGTACGGTTCGCGTGTCGGGAACAATAAAGTGGCCTGAGCCTGCGGGGAATCCCGGACAGTTTGATGCGGCGGGTTATTATAAGATTATGAAAACAGACGGCTTTCTCTACGGGGAGGAAACTTTCCTGACAGACGGTGATTATAACCGTTATCTGGAGGGGATCACACAGATCCGCGAGCGGATGAGCAGATCCCTGGACCTGGTGCTGTTGGAAACCGACAGTCAGGTGCTAAGAGCCATGCTGCTGGGAGAAAAAGGACAGCTGGATGCGCAAATCAAAGAACGGTACCAGAGCGGCGGAATCAGCCATATCCTGGCCATTAGCGGGCTGCATATATCGATCATCGGCATGGCAGCTTTCGGTTTCCTCAGAAAGATCCGATGTCCGGTGCGGACGGCGGGAATTCTGTGTATCGCGCTGATGGGCAGTTATGTAGTGATGACCGGCCAGAGTGTGTCGGCTACCCGGGCACTATTGATGTTCAGCCTTATGATCGCCGGGAAAATATTGGGACGGACTTATGACCTGCGTACGGGGGCAGCCTTCGCGGCCATACTGATCCTGGCGGATAATCCGTACTATCTGTTTTATTCCGGTTTCCTCCTGTCCTTTGGCGCGGTCCTTGGAATCGCAGTGTTCATGCCTGTGTTAAAGGAGCTGCTTCCATGGAAGAATCCTGTGGCGGAGGGGTTGAAGGCAAGCCTTGCGGTACAGATTATGAGCATGCCGGTCCTTCTGTCATCCTTCTATGAATTTCCGTTATACTCTGTCCTTCTGAATCTCTGTGTAATACCTCTGATGTCTTTGGTTGTTTTCATGGGCCTGCTGGGCGGTTTTGCGGGCATGATAAATGTAGCGGCCGGCAGCTTCCTGGCCGCCCCCGTTCATTACATATTAGAATTCTATAATATTCTGTGTATCGGTTCGGAAAAACTCCCCTTCCATAATATCATAATCGGAAAGCCGTCCATTAACCGGATCATCCTATATTATGGGATTGGTCTGTTGATTCTGGTTCTATGGAAAAAAATAAGCCATAAAGGGCTGCGAAAGACACTGCCGGCCGTCCTGTTTTGTATCATGCTCTTGGTTCTGACCGGACGGGGCAATCCCGAATTTGAACTGGTGTCACTGGATGTCTCTCAGGGTGACGGTATATTTATACAGTCGCAGGGGCTTCATATGCTGGTGGATGCAGGAAGTTCCGATGTAAAAGAGGTAGGCAAATACCGGATCCTGCCATTCCTGAAATCACAGGGCATTCGAAAATTGGATTACGTGCTGATGACACATGCCGATGCCGACCATATCTCGGGAATCCGCGAACTGATGCAGCAGGATTATCCGATCCGCTGCCTTCTGCTGCCGGATATCGCTGGCCGGGACGAGCCTTATATGGAAATGATAAAATTAGCGGAGGATGCCGGGATAGAAGTGAGGATGATCGCTGAGGGAATGGAACTAAAGCAGGGGGGACTCTTTATCCATTGCCTGCATCCTTCTCGTGGATACCAGCCTTTGGATAGAAATGACGGATCTGTGGTACTGGCTGTACAATATGATCAGTTCCGATTCCTGCTTACCGGTGATTTGGGAGAAGAGGGAGAGGAACGGATCCTGAACGAGCTTTTACCGGTCGATATCTTAGAAGCAGGGCATCATGGTTCCAATACTTCCACAAGTATACAGTTCCTTGAGAAAACAATGCCGAAAGCGGCGTTAATCTCTTGTGGCGCCGGGAATTCCTACGGTCATCCGCATCAGGAGACACTAGACCGCCTGAACGCCATCGGGTGCCGTACATTTCTCACTATGCAAAGCGGTGCGATCACGGTCGGCATCAAAGATGGGAGCTTAAAGTTGGAAACTTTTCTTCAAAACCCTTAAAAATTATAGTATAATGGAATTCAGTTACATTCAAACACGGATGAAACGGAGTGAAATCAAATGAAAAATATTATCGAAGATATGAAAACGCAGCAGCTGAAACAAGTATATCTGCTCTATGGTGATGAGACATATCTAAAGAAACAGTACCGTGACAAACTCCATGAAGCCATCCTTCCGGCGGATGACACGATGAATTACACCTATTTTGAGGGAAAGGGCATAGCACCGGGGGAAGTGATCGATTTGGCAGAAACCATGCCGTTTTTTGCGGAACACCGGTTAATCATCATAGAGAACAGCGGTTGGTTTAAGAGTTCCAGTCCCCAGATGGCAGAATATATAAAGGAACTTCCTAAGTTCACCTATTTTGTTTTTGTAGAAGAGGAAGTAGATAAGCGAAATGCGCTTTTTAAGGCGGTTAAGGATAGAGGCCGCGCGGCCGAGATGACCCGGCAGGATGATCGGACACTGGCCCGCTGGGTAGCCGGTATGCTTAAAAAGGAACAAAAAAATATTCGGGAAGCTACACTGCAGCTCCTCTTGAGCAAGACAGGCTCCGACATGGAAAACATCTGTCAGGAACTGGAAAAATTAATCTGCTACACCATGGACCGGCCGGAGATCAGTGATGAAGATGTGGAAGAGATCTGTACCACCCAGATCGCCAACAAGATTTTCGACATGATCGGCGCAGTCACAGAACAGAACCAAAAGAAAGCATTAAAGCTATATTATGACCTGCTGGCGTTAAAAGAGCCGCCCATGAGAATCCTGTTTCTAATCTCCAGACAGTTCAACCAGCTGATGCAGGTGAAAAACATGAAAAACCTGGGCCTGGACAGTTCCACAATAGCAAAGCAGGCGGGCCTGGCCCCGTTCCTAGTCAAAAAATACGCCGCCCAGACAGGCCGGTTTACCCTGGAACAACTGCGGGAAGCGGTAGAGGACTGCGCCCAGATGGAAGAAGCTGTAAAGACCGGTCAGCTGGCGGATACAATCAGTGTGGAGCTTCTGATCGTTAAGTATAGTGCGATGGCTGGATGAAGGGCGGAGCGTGCCGCTGCAAGGACGGACGCTGCGGTCGGGGGAAAAAGAAACAGGCGCCAAATCGCTTCGGCCGGACCTAAGAACGACTAGCTACGATAACGGGAGAACCTCTTATTGGCAGGGCCCGGAACAAACTCGCCAAAAATCGGCTCGGACAGTGTTCCGGGCTCTGCGAGGTTCTCCCATTATCTGCGCAAGTCGTTCTAAGGCCCGGCCTCAAGCGATTTGGCGCCTGTTTCTTTTTCCCCCGACCGCGGCGTCCGTCCTTGCAGCGGCACGCTCCTGCTTTGATGATCGGTCTGGTTCCATGTGCGAAAGTGAAATCAGTTTGAAGACAGTGGAAAAATTCAGGCTGCATGGATATGTGGTGGCTCAGAGTTATGAGAACCGCATCTGCATGGAGGAGGTCTATGCTAGAGAGGGCGTTACCTATATGGACATTTATGTTCCGGTTGATACACAATAGAATCTTTACTTCAATTTGCTTATGTTGTCAGAGGAATAAAGACTATGAAAAAATATGAGTATAAATTCGTTGAAGTGAAGTTACAGGTGGGTTTAAAAACAAAAGCAAATTTGAATTTACGGAGGAGTAATCATGGATATAAAAATAGTGCCTGCCTATGAACAGCGTGAAGAAATAAGTATATTATTTTCGGAATATATAAATACGCTAATCACAAATGATGAATCATTCAAAAAGTATCTTCACATTCAAAACTATGATGAAGAAGTCGAGCATTTAGAATCAAAATATGGTATGCCTGATGGAAGGTTATATTCGGTTAGCTGTGATGGGAAATTAGCAGGCTGTGTAGGTTTAAGAAAAATTGATAATCAAAACTGTGAAATGAAACGTCTTTATGTAAGACCGGAATTTCGTGGAAAAAAGTTAGGAAATATTTTGATTGAAAAGATTATAGGGGACGCTAGGGAAATAGGATATTCTTATATGTTATTAGATACATTGCCATTTTTACAAGGTGCAATACACATGTACAGGAAATTTGGTTTTTATGAGATAGAAAGTTATAATAATAGCCCAATGGATACTTCTATCTATATGAAACTCGATTTATAAATCCTACCGGAAAGAAAACTGCAACAGTCTCTGTTGTATTGGAGGACGAGCAGCCCCCAAGTGTTGACGATTTATCGCTTGTACTCGATGGGCGCGGCAATCCAGCCTGTGTGATAAAGACGGTGTATCTTGAAACTGTCAAGTTTTGCGATTTAACTTGGAGCAAGGTAAAACTTGAGGGTGTTCAATATCCATTTTAGTACATGGGACTATCAATGGTATCGCTTATCCCGGTAATTTTTATATGCGGATTGTGCCGCCGCAATAACAATTAACGCATTAATCAAGGAATAGAAAATCGGCATATTATAAACAAGGGAGGAGAGGGTGGAGGCGGGATAGCTGTGGGGCCGGGCGGCAAAACTTGTGGGGGAATATCGCTTGAGGCCGGGCCTTAGAACGACTTGTGCAGATGGCGGGAGAACCTCGCAGGGCCTGGAACACTGTCCGAGCCGTCCTTTGGCGAGTTTGTTCCAGACCCTGCCAATAAGAGGTTCTCCCGCCATCGTAGCTAGTCGTTCTTAGGCCCGGCCGATGCGATATTCCCCCACAAGTTTTGCCGCCCGGCCCCACAGCATCCCGCCTCCACCCTCTCCTCCCGGCCCGTTAAAATCATAAAAAAAACAGCCAACATGACGGTATTGGCTGTTTTGCGCTTCTTATAACCGATTAGGCAATGCTGTTGACAGCTTTGGTTAAACGGGATACTTTACGGGAAGCGGTATTTTTATGGTAAATTCCTTTGGATGTCGCTTTATCGATTGCGGAAATCGCTCCCAATAATGCAGCATCTGCAGTAGCCTTGTCTTTTGCAACAACTGCTGCATCGACTTTTTTGATCGCGGTCTTTACTGCCGATTTAATCGATTTATTTCTTGCCGCCTTTGTCTCATTTACCAAAATTCTCTTCTTCGCAGATTTAATATTAGCCAATCCGTACACCTCCAAATCAATGAAATCTGATTTTTGAATTCTTTTGTGGTTACCCTATAACCGGACACGGACGCTTACGGTAATCACGCTAAACATACTCATTCATTCTAGAACAAAGAAGTTTATCTGTCAATACATAATCCTCAACTTTTTGTAAAAAATACGGTTAAAAGTCTTTTCTATAAATAAGGAGGATGCTATGTTGGACAAATTCAGAGTGCGGACAGACCTGGCACTGGAGGCAAAGGAAAGTTTTGAGCAGGATGATGTGGAAATCAAGGGCGTCGTTGTGGAGGAAGAATACGATGAGAAGCGGGAGATCCATATTACAAAAGTAAAAATCGAGACCGAAAAAGGGGCCAAGGCCATGGGAAAACCGATCGGTACCTATATTACCCTGGAGGCTCCGAATATGTCCGATCCCGATGAAGATTACCACAAGGAAATCTCTACGGTACTGGCCGATCATATTAGGAATCTGATCGATCATTCCGAGGAAGAGCAGTCCATACTGGTAGTGGGACTGGGCAACCGGGAGGTAACCCCGGATGCGCTGGGGCCGGAAGTCGTAGGCAACCTTCTGATCACCCGTCATGTCATTCAGGAATACGGGAAACTGGCGATGGGAAAAGACAAAGTTAATCTGATCAGCGGAATCGTCCCCGGGGTCATGGCTCAGACAGGGATGGAGACTCTGGAAATCATCCGCGGGGTAGTGGAGGAGACCAAGCCAAGCCTGGTAATCGCCATTGACGCACTGGCGGCCAGAAGCACGAAGAGGTTAAGCCGTACGATACAGATCACAGATACCGGCATCAATCCCGGATCAGGAGTGGGTAACCACCGGCATGCGCTGACCCGTGAGACACTGGGGGTCCCTGTGATCGCCATTGGTATTCCGACGGTAGTTGATGCAGCGACCATCGTCAACGATACCATGGAAAATCTCATCGAAGCTATGGAACAGTCTGATCATATGAAGGGATTCGGCAACACCTGGAGGGAATTCGACAGTTCGGAGAAATACCAGCTGATCCGGGAACTGATCTCACCGCATCTGAACGGTATGTTTGTAACCCCGAAAGATATCGATGACACGATCAAAAGGATCAGTTTTACCGTATCAGAGGCTCTGAATATGGCTTTCCAGTTATCCTGAGCGTACCCCAAGTACCCTTGAGTCAGCACTTCGATTACAAGCATATTCCCCTGCAGAGGGGAATATAATTTGTAAGAACGGAGTGGTCACAAAATGAGCCATTTTCAGAAAATATCGAATCTCTTCCTATGGGTAGTGATTTTAATTCTGGGATTATATATCATATTTCACGGAACAAAAGCCCTGAGCAATGTACAAATGCAGGGCAGTTTTTCGGACCTGGCGGGCCAGGTAGAAAGTTATCTGAATAAAAAGGCCATTACTACGCATCTGCCAGGTCTGATGTATTCGGCTGCTTATGAAGAGCAGCCGTCTGATTTTAGTGTATATGTGGCGGAAAAAGCATTTGATCTGATTCCACTGTTCGGCTATCTGGAAGAACATTCCGGATATACAACGGAAGTGGAAAGCGCCTCCACTTATGAAATGATATTGGCGGGGGAGGCCAACGATGAAAATGCTGTAAATGAGATGACCGGGGAACTGATTCCGTCCGATACGGAAACGGAAGCGATGCAGCAGGAAAATGCCGCTGCCCTGGCCAATGCCATGCAGGCAGAAAACGCCGCTGTCAATCCCGCGCCCAGTGAGCAGGTGGATGTATCTCAGATACAGGAGGCCCAGGAGGCGACGAATCAGATCTCCATGGAAAAATTAAATGACTATGATTACCTGATCAATAACTTTTATGTAGTGGACAAAACGACCACGATTACCAGCAGCCAGCTCAATGCATCCCAGCTTCTGCAGCAAAACATGGGGATCGCCCAGGATAACAGCGTTCCTCAGATCCTGATCTACCACACCCATTCCCAGGAAAGCTTTGTGGACTCCATTCCCGGAGATCCCAGTACTACCATTGTGGGTGTAGGGGAATATCTGACCACTTTACTTCGGGATAAGTATCACTTTAATGTCATACACCACACGGAAGTATACGATATGATCGACGGGAAGCTGGACCGAAGCAAAGCTTATGCATTGGCGGAAACCTCTATCGCTCAGATCCTGGCCGACAACCCTTCCATCGAAGTTGTGATCGACCTGCACCGGGACGGAGTGGCCGAGGGTACCCATCTGGTCACCAATATTAACGGCAAGGACACCGCACAGTTCATGTTTTTCAACGGCTTGTCTCGGACGACCAAGATCGGAGACATTTCTTATCTGCCCAATCCCTATATTCAGGATAACCTGGCATTCTCCCTGCAGTGTCAGCTGAAAGCCGCCCAGTATTATCCCGGGGTTGCCAGAAAGATCTACCTGAAAGGATACCGTTACAACATGCACTTTAAGCCCAGAAGCCTTCTTGTGGAATGCGGTGCACAGACCAATACGCTCCAGGAAGAGAAAAATGCTATGGAGCCTCTGGCTGATATATTACATAAAGTGCTGACGGGATCCTGAGGCAGAAGAGAGGGGACTGGCACCTTTCGGTTGTAAAGTTAGATTGTTCAGTAACTATGTGGAGAAAGGAGCCTGTCCCCGGAAGTCAGTCTGATCAGAGAAAAAGGAGCCTGTCCCCGGAAGTCAGTCTGATCAGAGAAAAAGGAGCCTGTCCCCCGATGTTGACGGGAATAGTTCGGCATCCGGGGGAGCAGGCGCTTTTTTCCTCGACCAGACCGGCGTCCGGGGACAGGCCCCTTTCTCCACGCAGTTACTGAATGCTTTCACTTTACTACCGAAAGGTGCCAGTCCCCTCTCAGCCGCGATATATGAAAAAGGTCCGGAAAACCGCCTGGACAATATTCCCGGGTCTGTGATATAATGCTACTCGACAAAGTACGGCTGCCTGAGGAGATCTGCAATCGAATCCGGTACCATAGGAGGATGAATATGTCTCATATCGATCAGAGTAAAATACGGAATTTTTGTATCATTGCACATATTGACCACGGCAAATCGACGCTGGCGGACCGGATCATCGAAATGACCGGACTCTTGACCAGCCGGGAGATGCAGGCGCAGGTGCTGGACAATATGGAGCTGGAGCGGGAGCGGGGAATCACGATCAAGGCGCAGGCCGTGCGTACCATATATAAAGCGAAGGATGGAGAAGAATACATCTTCAATCTGATCGACACGCCGGGACACGTGGATTTTAACTACGAAGTATCCCGAAGCCTGGCTGCCTGCGACGGGGCGATCCTGGTCGTGGACGCGGCACAGGGAATCGAGGCCCAGACGCTGGCCAACGTTTATCTGGCGCTGGATCACGATCTGGATGTGATGCCGGTGATCAATAAGATCGACCTGCCAAGCGCGGAACCCCAGAGAGTGATTGAAGAGATTGAAGATGTCATTGGTATAGAAGCACAGGAGGCTCCTTTGATTTCAGCGAAGGACGGAACCAATGTGGAGGAAGTGCTGGAACAGATCGTAAAGAAAATCCCGGCTCCGGCAGGCGACCCGGAAGCCCCGCTGCAGGCGCTGATCTTCGATTCTCTCTATGATTCTTACAAAGGGGTTATCGTATTCTGCAGAATCAAGGAAGGCACGGTCCGCAAAGGTACGCCGATCCAGATGATGGCGACCGGGGCGGAAGCGGAAGTCGTGGAATTAGGCTACTTTGGAGCCGGACAGTTCATACCCTGCGAAGAACTGTCGGCCGGAATGGTAGGCTATATCACGGCCAGCTTAAAGAACGTCAAAGATACCCGGGTAGGTGACACCATCACCAACGCGCAGCAGCCCTGCGGTCATCCGCTGCCTGGATATAAGAAAGTAAATCCCATGGTATACTGCGGAATGTACCCGGCCGACGGGGCGAAATATCCCGATTTGCGGGATGCGCTTGAGAAACTTCAGCTCAACGACGCTTCCCTCCAGTTTGAACCGGAGACCTCCGTAGCGCTGGGCTTTGGTTTCCGATGCGGATTCTTAGGACTTCTGCATCTGGAGATTATCCAGGAACGCCTGGAACGGGAATATAATCTCGATCTGGTGACCACGGCCCCCGGAGTTATCTATAAGATATACAAAACCAACGGGGATGTACTGGAATTGACGAACCCCTCCAACATGCCGGATCCTTCCGAGATCGAATACATGGAAGAACCCATGGTCAGCGCGGAAGTTATGGTGACCACCGAGTTCATCGGTGCCATTATGGACCTGTGTCAGGAGCGCCGGGGGCAGTATCTGGGGATGGAATATATAGAAGAAACCCGTGCGGTTTTAAAATATGACCTGCCGTTAAACGAAATCATCTACGATTTCTTCGATGCCCTGAAATCCAGATCCAGAGGCTACGCATCCTTTGATTATGAAATGAAGGGCTATGAGCGCTCCGAGCTGGTCAAGCTGGATATCCTGATCAACCGGGAAGAAGTCGACGCCCTCTCCTTTATCGTTCATGCGGGAACCGCCTATGAGCGGGGACGCAAAATGTGCGAAAAGCTAAAAGAGGAGATCCCCCGCCAGCTGTTCGAGATTCCGATCCAGGCAGCTATCGGCAGCAAGATCATAGCCAGGGAGACCGTGAAAGCCATGCGGAAAGATGTGCTGGCCAAGTGCTACGGCGGCGATATCACCCGTAAGAAAAAATTGCTGGAGAAACAAAAAGAAGGAAAGAAGAGAATGCGTCAGGTGGGCAATGTAGAGATCCCGCAAAAAGCATTCATGAGTGTACTCAAACTGGATGACAAATAGATGAAAAAAGATCTGAGTGTTTATATCCACATTCCATTCTGCGTAAAAAAATGTGGCTACTGTGACTTCCTGTCTATGTCAGGATCAGAGGAGGAGCAGGAGCGCTATGTGCGGACCCTGCTCCAGAAGATGGAGCGGACCAGGGAGGCCGCCGGCCAATACCGGGTTAACACCATATTTTTCGGCGGCGGAACCCCATCCATCCTGCCCGCGCCGCTGATGGGCAAACTTATGGACAAGCTCTACGATCTCTATGAAGTAGAGCCCAGCGCGGAAATCACCATAGAGGCCAACCCGGGTACGCTCACCCCGGAAAAGCTCGTATCCTACCGGAAAATGGGCATCAACCGCTTAAGCATAGGCCTTCAATCCACCAAAAACGAAGAATTAAAGCTTCTGGGCAGAATCCATACCTACGAAGAATTCCTGGAAAATTATGAACAGGCCCGGAAAGCAGGCTTTGAAAACATCAACATTGATCTGATGTCGGGCCTGCCCGGCCAGTCCCGGGAATCCTGGAAACAGACCCTCAAAAAAGCAGCAGCACTGCATCCCCAGCATATCTCCGCCTACGGACTTATGATCGAAGAGGAAACGCCTTTCTACCTATTATATAAAGATGACGTGACGCGCCGGGAACGGGGAGAGGAACCGAAGCAGCTGCCCACCGAAGAGGCGGAGCGGGAGATGTATTACGACACCGCGGGAATCCTGGCTGAGTTTGGATACCGCCGTTATGAGATCTCCAACTATGCCCGTCCCGGATATGAATGCAGACATAACATCACATACTGGAAGCGCGGCGATTATCTGGGCTACGGCCTGGGTGCCGCCTCCCTGATGGAAAACCAGAGATTCACAGTCACCAAAGACATGCAGGCCTATCTGACCAAAAAGTATGTCTACGAAGATCTGATGACCCTGTCCGCTGCCGATCAGATAGAAGAATTCATGTTTCTGGGCCTTCGCATGATGGAGGGGATATCCCTGGGAGAATTCCACGATCAGTTCCACCGCAGCTTCTGGGATATCTATGCTTCTGTGTTCCGAAAACTGGAGGACCAGGGACTCCTGATCCGCGAAAAAAACCGGATTTTTCTTTCGGATAAAGGAATCGATGTGAGTAATTATGTAATGGCCAGCTTTTTAATGTAAAGTAAAAACGCTGCGCGGGGATCGCACTGCGGCGGAAAGGAAGATGCCGGTTACGCGGTCCGCCGCAGGCGGAGAGTTTCGCAAGCGAAACTCCTTCGGGTTACAAACGGAAAAGAATCCCCATAACCGCGCCAAAGGCAAGAAATGCAACAGGATGCAGATGTTTGAGCCTGGGGATGTTTAGAAGGCCGAAGGTAAAGGCGGCCAGGAGGATCACTCCCCAGACGGGCGTGAGCATCCCGGATTCTGAGTTTACGAATAAGGAAGTCTTAAAAAGCCCGATTACCGCAGAGGCGATCAGAGCCGCAACAGCGGGGCGGATGCCGTAGAATACAGCCTGTACGATACGGTTTTCACTGAAACCGGACAGAAATTTAGCGATCAACACAATAATCAGGATACTGGGGAGGACCAGAGCCATAGTGGCAACGATGGCGCCGGGCACACCGGCTGTGTGAAATCCCGAGTAGGTGGCCATATTCACACCGATAGGCCCGGGAGTGCTCTCGCTGACTGCGATCATATCCGTCAGCTCAGCGGCGGAAAACCAACCGTATTTTTCCGTGAGTTCCATCAGGAAAGGGAGAGTGGCCAGGCCGCCGCCCAGCGCAAACAACCCCGTCTTAAAGAATTCTACAAACAGTTGCAGATAGATCATGAATTTGTCCTCCTCTTCTCCCTGAACCTTTTGACACCGACCCCGATCCCGGCGGCCAGCACCACAAGCAGCACCACCGGAACCGGAGAAAACAGTGCCAGCAGGAGAGTTCCGAAAAAGACCAGATAACAGATCCAGTCCACCATACTTTTCCTGGCCAGGGTCAGTACGGTGCCGAGCATCAATGCGCAGACGACAGCACGGATCCCGGCCAGCGCATGAGCCACATAAGTGTTCTCCATGAAATTCATCAGGACGGAAGCTACCAGCGAGATGATCACCAGAGACGGAAACACCATTCCCAGAGTGGCCATCACGCCTCCCCAGACGCCTTTTCGTTTATATCCTACAAAGGTCGCGGTGTTGACCGCGATAATACCCGGGGTACACTGCCCGATAGCGTAATAATCCAGTAATTCGTCTTCTGTCACCCATTCTTTCTTCTCCACTAATTCATGTCTCAGCATCGGCAGCATCGCCAGTCCGCCTCCAAACGTCAGCGCGCCGATCTGCGCGAATGTACAAAATAACTCGATCAGTTCTTTCAAATTCGTCCGCCTCCTCAGTATTTCTTAATATCTAAAAAATGCGAATACTCTATATATAGATTCCGTCTGTAAGACCAAAACTCATTTTATCTATTCTATTATATCCGCAAACCAGAGTTGCTACAATCATCGTTTCAAATCTCCTGAAAAATCTGAGCATAGGCAAGCCACATATAAACAGAGGACCTTAAAAACCGCCATAGTTCATCGAATCCCGAACAGATTACGGCGATGAATCATGTAACACACTGGCTTTTAAGTCCTCTGCATATTTATCTATTATATATTGAATTTTTTGATAAAGTAATTACCTCAATAATATGTGATTCAAAAGGCAGGCGCCTCCTAAACTTCCATAATAACAGGCAGGATGATCGGACTGCGCTGTATTTTCTTCCATAAATAACTGTCCAGACTGTCTTTTATTTCCTCCTTGATCCTACCCCAATCCCGGCAATTTTGTTCCTCGCACTTGGCGACTGCCTTAAACGCGATCTGCTGCAGTTCCTTCATCAAACAGCCGGATTCGCGGACATAGACAAACCCTCTGGAGATAATGTCCGGTCCGGCCATCAGACGGTTCGAACCGTGTTCCAGCGTCAGAGTCACGATCAGGATTCCATTTTCTGCCAGATTCTGGCGGTCACGGATCACGATATTTCCCACATCACCGACACCGAGACCATCTACAAAGATCCCTCGGGCAGGCACTTTTGAGACCACCTTTCCCTGTTCTTTAGAAAGCTCCAGAACATCCCCGGCCGCCAGCACAAACGTATGCTCCTTGTCGATCCCCAGATCATTGGCAATGTGGGCGCCGGCCAGCAGGTGCCTGTATTCCCCGTGGACCGGGATCGCGTAGAGAGGCTTTAAAAGGGAATAGATCAGTTTGATCTCTTCCTGACAGGCATGGCCGGACACATGGGTATCCTGGAAAATCACATTGGCTCCCTTCATTGCTAATTCATTTACCACCTTGGACACGGCTTTTTCATTTCCTGGGATCGGTGTGGAGCTGAAGATGATCGCATCATTGGGCTTGATCGACACCTTTTTGTGAGTAGAATCCGCCATTCTGGACAGTGCCGCCATAGCCTCCCCCTGGCTTCCTGTAGTAATGAATACCAGCTTTTCAGGCGGATACTTATTCATATCATCCACGTCGATCATCGTGTTTTCCGGCACATGGACATAACCGAGGTCCGATGCGATCTGAATGACGGTATCCATACTCCGTCCCTGCAGGATTACTTTTCTGCCATATTTATAAGCTGTGTCCATGATCTGCTGCACCCGGTCCACGTTGGAGGCAAAGGTTGCCACAATGATCCGGTTATTTTTATTTTCGGCGAAAAGCATATCAAAAGTCCTGCTCACCTTGGTTTCAGAAGGGGTAAAACCGGGGCGGAGCGCGTTTGTACTGTCGCACATCACGGCCAACACGCCTTTCTTACCAATAGCCGCCATCCGCTGCAAGTCGATGGACTCCCCAAATAAAGGCGTATAATCCACTTTAAAATCTCCGGTATGCACAATGGCTCCCATAGGGGTATACACGGCCAGGGCACAAGCTCCGGCTATACTATGGTTGGTCTTGATAAATTCCACCCGCAGATCCCCCAGATTTACGCTGCTTCCCTGCTTCACCACTTTGCGCCGCACTTTCTTCATGAGCCGGGCCTCTTTTAACTTATGCTCGATCAGTCCCATGGTAAGCTTCGTTGCATATACCGGTACATTCAACTGAGGCAGAATATAAGGCAGTGCCCCAATATGATCCTCATGACCATGAGTGATGACAAAGCCTTTCACCTTATCCTGATTCTCCAACAGGTAAGAGACATCCGGGATAACCTTATCAATTCCAAGCATCGTCTCATCCGGGAAAGAAATCCCGCAGTCGATGACCACGATCGTATCTTTATACTCAATCGCGGTGATATTCATCCCGATCCGGTCCAGACCCCCCAGCGGAATAATCTTTACCGTATCGCTCCCAGCCGTGAGCTTATAATCCGTATCCACATCTACATCGGAATGCCCGATTTGCCCGGAGTGCTTGGAAGGATCTTTGCCCCCGCCATCCTGGACAGCATTCTCTTTCTTAACGGACTTAGCCGTACCAGAAGCTTTAGCGGCAGTCTTTCTCCTGGTCGTGTTCCGGCTGCCGGTATCCGCAGGCTTGTGCGCCTTTTCCGCTGAAGTCCCGGCACTGTCTGATCCTGTCTTAGCCCCGCCGCGATCTGCTGCTGACTTGGTCTTGGCATGGTCTGTCTTTCCCTTTGCGGCGGCCTTGGTACCGTCAGATTTGGAAGCTGCGGCCCTGCTGCTTTTTTTACTAATATCTGTAGAGATATCATTTGATTCATTCTTCATTCATTTACACTTTCTGCATTAACATGCGATTTTCTTTTATAATTGCACATCCGGACGGTTCCCTGCATTTCAGGAGAGCCCCCTGATCCCAAACCCATTGGTGAAGGAAGCATTCAAACATTACCTCATGCACAGACCGGAAAACAAACCCAAAGAGGCCTGGAAGGTAAACTTGCAGCATCCCATAATACATGCCCTGCGGGAGGGTTCGCAGTATAGCTGCTCAACAGAGTATTACATTACGCAAACATAATCTGCATTTCTTTTCACAAGGTATGAGTATCTTTACTACAACAAACAGACAATCCTACCTATTAAAAGCCTGTACAATGATTTCTCATAGTCGCAGATTTCTTACCACAAGATAAATTCCGCATACACAATTGTTCTTATTATACATTGCCTAATTACCAAAAGCAAGGGGCAACTTCCAAAGAATCCCCGAGAATCATAAAGTACCAACATCCCCGCCCGTAACCAGCCCCCAGAATTTTTAAAAAATATGTGAAATGGTATTGACAAAAATTAGGGGGAGTGCTATGTTAATTACAGATGTTAGCACTCTTCAACAACGAGTGCTAATAAAGCAAAAAGAGAGGAGCGATTGGATGCAGCTGGACGACAGAAAGACGAAGATATTGCAGGCGATCATCCGGAACTATCTGGAAACCGGCGAACCTGTGGGTTCCAGAACGATTTCCAAATACTCGGATTTGAAATTGAGTTCAGCCACCATTCGCAACGAAATGTCTGATTTGGAGGAGATGGGATTTATTGTACAGCCCCACACGTCTGCGGGCCGGATCCCCTCCGACAAAGGTTATCGGCTTTACGTCGATCAGATGATGGAGGAAAAAGAACGGGAAGTCACGGAGATGAAAGAACTCATGATCCAGAAGGCTGACCGGATGGAGTCGCTGCTGCAGCAGGTGGCCAAGGTTTTGGCCCATAATACGAATTACGCGACGATGATTTCCTCACCTCAGTACCATCATAATAAAGTGAAGTTCATACAGTTAAGCGAAGTGGATGAGACACAGATCCTGGCGGTCATTGTTGTGGAAGGCAATATCGTGAAAAATAAGATGATCACGGTGGATGAGCCACTCGATAATGAGAAGATCCTGAAGCTCAATATTCTGCTGAATACACAGCTCAATGGATTGACGCTGGAGGAGATCAACCTGGGAATGATCGCAAACCTGAAAGAACAGGCCGGAATCCACAGCGGACTGGTGAGCGATGTACTGGATGCGGTGGCGGAGGCGATTAATCTGGACGACGATCTGGAGATATACACCAGCGGCACCACGAACATTTTCAAATATCCCGAGCTGTCCGACAGCGAACGGGCCAGTGAACTTTTGAGCACCTTTGAAGAAAAGCAGCAGTTAAGCGATCTGGTAAATGAGACGCTGGCCAACGCGGATGAACATGGAATTCAGGTTTATATCGGGAATGAGTCACCGGTACGGGCCATGAAAGACTGCAGTGTTGTGACCGCGACTTATGAATTAGGGGAAGGGATGCAGGGGACCATAGGTATAATCGGACCAAAGAGAATGGATTACGAAAAAGTAGTGAGCACTCTCAAAACACTGATGGTCCAACTGGATGCGATCTATAAGAAAAAAACATAGGTAGAGATAGAAAGGAAGGTAACCAGGCTTGGCAGAAGAAAAAGATACGATAAAGGCAGATCAGCAGGAGACAGCAGATATTCCAACGGATCAGGAGAATGCGGCGGCAGAGACAGCGCAGGCTGCAGATCAGGAACCGGCGGAAGAAAACGCGAAGGAAGCTGAAGCTGCACAGCCGGATACACAGGAAGGCGACGAGAAAAAAGAGAAGTTCAGTAAGAGAAAAGAAAAGAAAGAAAAAAGAGATAAGAAAGATGAAAAGATCGAAGAGCTGTCCGACCAGGTAAAGCGGCAGATGGCGGAATTCGATAACTACAGAAAGCGGACCGAAAAGGAGAAGTCCCACATGTATGAAATCGGCGCAAAGGAAGTGATAGAAAAGATGCTGCCGGTTGTGGATAACTTCGAGAGAGGCCTTGCCAGTGTGCCGGAAACAGGACGGGAAGATCCATTTGTGGAAGGCATGAACAAAATTTATAAGCAGTTAATGACCACATTGGATGAGATTGGCGTAAAACCAATCGAGGCGGTGGGAGGCGAATTTGATCCGAACCTGCACAATGCGGTTATGCATGTGGAAGACGAAGAGGCAGGCGATAACATCGTTGTGGAAGAATTCCAGAAGGGATATCTTTACAAAGAAAGCGTCGTTCGTCACAGCATGGTAAAAGTAGCAAATTAAACAAATAGAATGATAGAATCAGGAGGAAAATCATTATGGGAAAAATCATAGGAATTGATTTAGGTACAACAAACTCATGCGTAGCAGTTATGGAAGGTGGAAAACCTGTCGTTATAGCGAATACAGAAGGAGCCAGAACCACACCGTCCGTGGTTGCATTTACAAAAACAGGAGAGCGTCTGGTTGGAGAGCCGGCAAAGCGTCAGGCAGTTACCAACTCTGAAAAGACCATCTCCTCTATCAAAAGACATATGGGAAGCGATTTCCGCGTAGACATTGACGGTAAGAAATATACACCTCAGGAAATCTCTGCCATGATCCTTCAGAAATTAAAAGCGGATGCGGAAAACTACCTGGGTGAAAAAGTTACCGAAGCAGTTATCACGGTTCCCGCTTACTTTAATGACGCACAGCGTCAGGCTACCAAGGACGCAGGTAAGATCGCGGGACTGGATGTAAAGCGTATTATTAATGAGCCGACCGCTGCCGCTCTGGCTTACGGTCTGGATAATGAAAAAGAACAGAAAATCATGGTTTACGACTTAGGCGGCGGTACCTTCGACGTATCCATCATCGATATCGGCGACGGAGTCATTGAAGTTTTGGCCACCTCCGGTAACAACCGTCTGGGCGGCGATGACTTTGATCAGAAAATTACCGATTATATGATCGCAGAATTCAAGAAAAATGAAGGCGTAGACCTTTCCGCCGACAAAATGGCTCTTCAGAGATTAAAAGAAGCTGCAGAGAAAGCGAAAAAAGAGCTGTCCTCCGCGACCACGACCAACATCAACCTGCCGTTTATCACCGCAACAGCGGATGGTCCGAAGCACTTTGACATGAATCTGACCAGGGCAAAATTTGACGAACTGACCCATGATCTGGTAGAATTAACCGCAGAGCCTGTAAAGAACGCGTTGAGAGATGCCGGAATCACAGCTTCTGAACTCAGTAAGGTATTATTGGTTGGCGGTTCCACCAGAACCCCGGCTGTTCAGGATAAAGTAAAACAGTTGACCGGACATGAACCCAGCAAGACTCTGAACCCGGATGAATGTGTAGCTCTGGGAGCTTCCATCCAGGGCGGTAAGCTGGCTGGAGATGCGGGCGCAGGGGAAATCCTTCTGCTGGATGTTACCCCGCTGTCTCTGTCCATTGAGACCATGGGCGGAATAGCAACCAGACTGATCGAGCGGAACACGACGATCCCTACCAAGAAGAGCCAGATCTTCTCCACCGCTGCCGATAATCAGACGGCTGTGGATATCAATGTCCTTCAGGGTGAGCGTCAGTTCGCGAAAGACAACAAGTCCTTAGGACAGTTCCGGTTAGACGGAATCCCGCCTGCAAGACGCGGCGTGCCTCAGATCGAGGTTACCTTCGATATTGATGCCAACGGTATTGTGAATGTATCCGCGAAAGACCTGGGAACCGGAAAAGAGCAGCATATCACCATCACCGCCAGCTCCAATATGTCTGATTCCGATATCGACAAGGCAGTCAGAGAAGCTGCTGAGTTCGAGTCACAGGATAAAAAACGTAAAGAAGCCATTGATACCAGAAACGATGCGGATGCCATGGTATTCCAGGTGGAAAAAGCCATGGAAGAGGTCGGTGACAAGATCGACGCCAATGACAAAACTGCGGTACAGGCAGATGTCAACTCGTTGAAAGAACTGATCGAAAAGACAAACGCAGAAGAGATGACAGAAGCCCAGGTGGCGGAATTGAAAGCTGCCAAAGATAAATTGATGGAAAGCTCTCAGAAGCTGTTTGCTAAGGTTTATGAGCAGGCACAGCAGGCTGCCGGAACTGCAGGAGCAGGCCCGGATATGGGCGGTGCGGCAGACGGTGGTTCTTATCAGGCCGATGACGTTGTAGATGGAGATTACAAAGAGATCTAAAAGAAATCGAATAGGAATATATAAGGGGAAGAACCACTCTTCCCCTTATCCTGATGAAACAGAGAGGTTGAACAGATATGGCAGACAAGAGAGACTATTATGAAGTCTTAGGCGTGGATCGAGGAGCCGATGATGCTACCATAAAAAGTGCATACAGAAAACTGGCGAAAAAATACCATCCCGACATGAATCCGGGAGATACTGAGGCGGAGAAGAAGTTCAAGGAAGCGTCGGAAGCATACGCCGTACTTAGTGATGCGGAAAAGAGACGCCAGTATGACCAGTTTGGTCATGCGGCCTTTGACGGATCAGCTGGTGCCGGAGGCTTTGATTTTTCCGGTATGGATATGGGTGATATTTTTGGTGATATATTCGGAGATTTGTTCGGCGGCGGCAGAAGCAGCCGCAGGGCCAATAACGGACCCATGCGCGGGGCGAATTTACGCACCAGTGTAAGAATTACCTTTGAGGAGGCGGTCTTCGGCTGTGAGAAGGAGATCGAGCTGACGCTTAAGGATAACTGTTCCACCTGTCACGGAACAGGAGCGAAGCCCGGTACCTCTCCGGTTACCTGTGAGAAATGCGGCGGAAAAGGCCAGGTGGTATTTACCCAGCAGTCCCTGTTCGGTATGGTCAGGAATGTACAGACCTGTCCGGACTGTCACGGAACCGGACAAATCATCAAGGAAAAATGTACGGATTGTCACGGAACCGGCTACATTGCGAACCGCAAGAAAATCCAGGTATCCATTCCGGCCGGCATAGACAACGGCCAGAGCATCCGTATCCGGGACAAAGGCGAACCCGGAACCAACGGCGGACCCAGAGGCGATCTGATGGTCGAAGTCGTAGTATCCAGACACCCGATTTTCCAGCGTCAGGACGCGAACATCTTCTCCACGGCCCCCATCAGCTTTGCAGTAGCGGCCCTGGGCGGAGACGTCAAGATCAGCACAGTGGACGGAGACGTCCTCTACACCGTAAAACCCGGAACCCAGACAGACACCAAAGTACGCCTGAAGGGCAAAGGAGTCCCTTCCCTCAGAAATAAAGACATCCGGGGCGACCACTATGTAACCCTGGTCGTTCAGGTGCCCACAAAGCTAAACGAGGAAGCCAAGGAAGCACTCCGCAAGTTCGACGAGGCCAACGGAAACACGCTGAGTCAGCCCCATGAGGGGAATGAAAAGTCTAAGAGAAAAGGGTTTAAGTTTAAGTAGAGGGCCGGTAGATGAGGGGACCGAAGAGGGCTGCCGGACGGGGGCAGGGAATAACCGCAGCGGCAATTCGCATCGACCGGACCTAAGAACGGGTAACTGCGAAGGGGAGCGAACCTCGCAGGACCCGGGGCAAACTCGCCATAATACGGCTCAAACAGTGCCCCGGGTCCTGCGAGGTTCGCTCCCCTTCTGCGTAACCCGTTCTAAGGTCCGGTCTCAAGCGAATTGCCGCTGCGGTTATTCCCTGCCCCCGTCCGGCAGCCCTCTTCGGTCCCCTCATCTCCCTGCTCTTACATAAAGCTAAGTTACAATGTTCTATCATATTTAACTTATAATATATTATAGCGATACGATAATAATACATCACCTCTGCAGATTCCTATCCCCGTATAAAACATGGCTATAGATATTCAATTATATATTTACAGAAAACCTATTTAATATTTTAATATAGACCATGGAAATCGGCCTTATTTAGAGCAGAGAGGAGATCGGAGCGGCGGGGGGCTTTCTGGGGCCGGGCAAATCTCGTGGGGGCAAATCGCTTGAGGTTGAACCCAAGAACGGGTTACGCAGATGGCGGGAGAACCTCGCAGGGCCTGGAACACTGTCCGAGCCGTATTATGGCGAGTTTGTTCCAGGCCCTGCGAGGTTCTCCCACCATCGGAGTTACCCGTTCTTGGGTTCAGCCGATGCGATTTGCCCCCACGAGATTTGTCCGGCCCCAGAAAGCCCCCCGCCGCTCCGATCTCCTCATTACCCCCAAAACCCCCCCAATTTCCCCATAATTAAAAACGCCTATAATAGCACAGCGGAAGTTTACCTCTTGTTTTTCTAAGAGGACCTGTGGTAATATGGGAAAAGACGAAATATGAGGTGAATCCCGTGAAATGGAAAAAATTTACGATTAAGACAAAAGCAGAAGCAGAAGATCTGGTAATCAGTACGCTGGTCGATCTGGGGATCGAGGGCGCCCAGATCGAGGACAAGGTGCCTTTGACAGAGAACGATAAGAAACAGATGTTTGTGGATATCCTGCCTGACGGGCCGGAGGATGACGGCATCGCCTATATCAGTTTTTATCTGGAGGAGGATACTGATGAGACGGAACTCCTGGTGCAAGTGAAGGACGAGCTGGAAGGGCTGCGTATGTTCATGGATATCGGGGAGGCCGCCATCGAAGCGTCCGAGACGGAGGACAAGGATTGGATTAATAATTGGAAGCAGTATTTTAAGCAGTTCTACGTGGACGATATTCTGATTATCCCATCCTGGGAGGAAGTGAAGCCGGAGGATGAAGGGAAGATGATCATTCATATTGATCCCGGTACGGCTTTTGGGACCGGGATGCATGAGACGACCCAGCTTTGTATCCGGCAGTTGAAGAAATATGTGCGGCCGGGGATCGATGTCCTGGATCTGGGCTGCGGAAGCGGGATTTTATCCATCGCCGCCTGCAAGTTAGGAGCCGGGCATGCGGTGGGGACGGATCTGGATCCCTGTGCGATTAACGCTACCCATGAAAATATGGAAGCCAATGCGATTGAATCTGGCTGCTTTGAGGTGATGATTGGTAATATCATCGATGAGAAAGAGATCCAGGATGCGGTCGGATATGAAAAATATGACATTGTACTGGCGAATATTCTGGCAGAAGTGCTGGTTCCCCTGACACCGGTGGTTGTCGCAACGATGAAACCGGGAGCCTGCTATATCACCTCTGGTATTCTGGATGTAAAGGAAGAACTGATTGTGCGTACGGTGAAAGAAGCCGGACTGGAAGTTGTGGAAGTGACCCATCAGGGCGAGTGGGTCAGTGTAACGGCGAGGAAGAGATAGATGTACCATTTCTTTGTGAATCCAGAGCAGATACAGGAGTCCGGAATCGTGATTCTGGGAACGGATGTGAATCATATCCGGAATGTGCTGCGAATGAAACCGGGAGAAAAAGTAAGTGTGAGCGCAGACGGAGCGTTCCGGGAATATTTGTGCGAGATATCAAAGATAGAGCCGGATTGTATCCGGCTTGGTATTTTGTCCGCAGAGGATGAAAATCGGGAATTGCCCTGCCGGATCACGCTCTTCCAGGGGCTGCCCAAAAGCGACAAAATGGAGCTGATCATCCAGAAGGCAGTGGAATTGGGTGTGTCGGAGGTAGTTCCAGTCGGTACCCGAAGAACGGTCGTGAAATTGGATGCCAAAAAAGAACAGAGTAAGTTAAAACGCTGGAATGCCATTTCGGAGAGTGCGGCGAAACAGTCCGGCCGAATGGTAATTCCGAAAGTCAAAGAGCTGATGAAGTTTTCGGATGCCCTGGCCTATGCACAGAGCATGGATCATGTTTTTATTCCCTATGAACATGCGCAGGGCATGGCGGAAAGCAGGGAATTACTCCAGGCTGTGAGAACAGGCCAGTCTGTAGGTGTTTTCATCGGTCCGGAGGGCGGATTCGAAGAAGACGAAGTACAAAAGGCCTGCAGCTTAGGCGCATCTGCGGTATCCCTCGGCAAACGGATTTTGAGAACGGAGACCGCCGGACTCGCCATTCTTTCCGTTTTAATGTTCCAGTTGGAATGCAATGACGCAATTGGGATAAACTAAGATAAGGCAAAAACAAGGATGGTGAAGGAACCTATGGAATGTTATTTTGACAATTCGGCAACAACCCGCTGCTATGAGTCTGTAAAAGAGATCATGATCCGGACAATGATGACCGATTACGGCAATCCCTCCTCCATGCACAAAAAGGGTGTGGATGCAGAGAATTATGTAAAAGATGCCAGGGATATCTTAGCGAAAAATCTAAAAGTCAACGCGAAGGAGATTTTTTTTACGTCCGGAGGCACGGAGGGGAATAATCTGGCCATTATCGGAACGGCTATGGCCAACCGCAGATCCGGGAATCATGTGATTACTTCAGCGGTGGAACATCCTTCCGTAACGGCTGCCATGGAGTATCTGGAAGAGAACGGTTTCCGGGCCAGCTATATACCGGTGGATGCGGACGGGATTCTGCGTATGGATGCGCTGGAAGCGGCCCTTGATGAAGAGACGGTTCTGGTCTCGGTTATGTATGTGAACAATGAAATCGGGGCGGTACAGCCCATTCAGGATATCGCGGAGCTGGTTCATAAAAAAGCACCGAAGGCCAAACTCCACGTGGATGCGGTACAGGCCTATGGAAAATATCGTATTTTACCGAAAAAGCTGGAAATCGACCTGCTGTCAGCCAGCGGCCATAAAATACATGGCCCGAAAGGTGTGGGCTTTCTGTACGTCAATGATAAGGTGAAAATCAAACCGATCTCCTACGGCGGCGGACAGCAGGAGGGGATGCGTTCCGGCACAGTGAATACCACGGGTATCGCCGGTCTGGGTGCAGCGGTAAAAGAGCTGTATACCGGTTTTGATGAGAAAATCGAGCGGCTTTACACGGTGAAGCAGGCTTTTGTCAATGGGATCGGAACGATAGAGGGCGCGGTCATTCACGGTCTTGTCGGTAAAGATAGCGCTCCCCATATCGTTAACGTCAGTTTTCCGGGGGTGCGCAGTGAGGTTTTGCTGCATGCGCTGGAAGAGTATGAGATCTATGTATCTGCCGGAAGTGCCTGTGCAGCCGGTAAGAAGCATGCCGTCAGTCCGACCCTGACTGCGATCCGCCTGGACAAAGATCAGCTGGAATCGGCGATCCGGTTCAGCTTCCATCTGGAATCCACGGTGGACGAGGTGAATTACTGTATCGAAAAGCTGCAGGAAATCATACCCAAGCTGAAGAAATATACCCGCAGGTAAGTATTGCGGGGAAGGTGATAATTCGGGTATATCATAAATATACAAGATAGCAAAAAATAAAAGATAGAAGAAAATAAAGCAGCAGGAGATACATTAGCAGGAAACATATTAGCAGGAAATAAAAGTAATGTTTCATAAGGAGAGAATAAGATGTATCAGGCATTTCTGATAAAATACGGGGAAATCGGAATTAAGGGGAAAAACCGTTACCTGTTTGAGGACGCGCTGGTAAAGCAGATCCGGCATGCGTTAAAACCCGTAGAAGGTGAATTTAAGGTATCCAAAGAACAGGGACGCATCTATGTGGCATGTCCGCAGGATTATGACTATGACGATGCTGTAGAAGCCTTACAGCGGGTGTTCGGCATTGTGGGGATCTGTCCCACCGTATGTGTGGAGGACGAGGGCTTTGATAAGCTCGCACAGGACGTACTGGCCTATATGGACGATGTCTACCCGGATAAGAATATGAGTTTCAAAGTATGCGCACGCAGGGCCAGAAAGAATTATCCGATGGATTCCATGGAGATCAATGCTAAGATGGGACACCGGATTCTGGAGGCCTATCCGCAGCTGCATGTGGATGTCCATAACCCTCAGATTATGCTGACCATAGAAGTCCGGGAGAAAATTTATATTTATTCCGAAATCATACCCGGGCCAGGCGGAATGCCGGTGGGAACCAACGGGAAATGTATGCTTTTGTTATCCGGAGGAATCGACAGTCCGGTGGCAGGCTATATGGTAGCCAAACGCGGTGTGAAGATTGACGCCGTTTATTTTCATGCACCTCCCTATACCAGTGAGCGGGCCAAACAAAAAGTGGTGGATCTGGCCTCGCAGGTAGCCAAGTATTCGGGACCTGTCTATTTATACGTGGTGAACTTTACGGATATCCAGTTGTATATTTATGATAAATGCCCTCATGACGAGCTGACGATCATCATGCGGCGATATATGATGCGGATCGCGGAGGAACTGGCGCGCAAAAATGAGGCGCTGGGATTGATCACCGGTGAGAGTATCGGACAGGTGGCGAGCCAGACCGTTCAAAGCCTGGCGGCTACCAACGAAGTGTGTACCATGCCGGTGTTCCGGCCGCTGATCGCTTTTGATAAACAGGACATCATTGACATCGCTGAGAAAATAGGTACCTTTGAGACCTCCATTCAGCCTTATGAGGATTGCTGTACAATCTTTGTGGCGAAACATCCGGTCACGAAGCCCAGTATTCCGGTGATCAAGCGTTCGGAAAAGAAACTGGAGGAAAAGATTGAGGAAATGGTGGCTCAGGCGATCGAGACTGCGGAGTGTGTGATTGTTAGCTGACAGGGGCAAAAAAACACCCCGCTGTCCATAGCGAGGTGCATGTCCCTTCTTCTTACAAAAGCAGGCATCTTACTCGATGATATAAGGAGCAAGCGTTGCAAGAATCGTATCGATATTTTCTTCTGCGTGGATGTTCAGATCGATCGGTTTGGACAGATCCAGGCTGAAAATACCCATGATGGATTTCGCATCGATTACATACCTTCCGGAAACCAGATCAAAATCGTTATCAAATCTAGTGATGTCATTCACAAAAGATTTCACTTTATCAATGGAGTTTAAAGAAATTCTTACTGTTTTCATTGGAAAAACCTCCCATATATTTTTTATATGTTCATCTTACCGTCGGGGTATGGAAAAGTCAATACGCAAACATACAAAGAAAATCGGGATTATTCGTCAATTTTGATAAATTTGATTATACAGCAGTAAAGGGATTGTTATGAAAAGAGTAGCATTGCACAATTTAGGATGTAAAGTAAACGCATACGAAACGGAAGCCATGCAGCAGATGCTGGAGGAAAACGGCTATGAGGTCGTTCCGTTCACACAGCCCGCGGATGTCTATATCATCAATACGTGTACCGTAACCAATATCGCGGACCGCAAGTCCAGGCAGATGTTACACCGGGCAAAGGCAAAGAATCCAAACGCCTGTGTGGTGGCGGTGGGCTGTTATGTACAGGCGGCCGGTGAGAAACTTTTACAGGACGCAGCCGTGGACCTGGTGATAGGCAATAACCGGAAAAAAGATCTGATCCGGGTTCTTCAGGAGTGGGAGCAGGATCATAAGGCTGCAGAATGCATCACCGATATAGCCGCGGATCAGGAATACGAGGAATTAACCCTTGGCAGAACCACGGAACATACACGTGCTTATCTAAAAGTGCAGGATGGCTGCAACCAGTTCTGCAGTTATTGTATCATTCCCTATGCCAGAGGGCGGGTGCGGAGCCGTAAAATGCAAGACGTGATAAAAGAAGTGGAACGTCTGGCGTCCGAAGGATATCAGGAGATCGTTCTGACCGGGATACACCTGAGCTCTTATGGAGTGGATTTTGACCCGTGTTCCTCGCTGCTGGATCTGATCTTAAGGGTGCAGGAAGTGGAAGGAATTGAGCGCATCCGGCTGGGATCACTGGAGCCCCGGATTATCACGGAAGAATTCGTATCGGAACTCTCTAAGAGCCGGAAATTCTGTCCCCATTTTCATTTGTCGCTGCAAAGCGGCTGTGATGAAACGCTAAAACGGATGAATAGACACTACACAACCGGTGAATACTTTAAAAAATGCCAGTTGATCCGGGAATATTTTGAGCATCCGGCGCTGACAACGGATATTATCGTAGGTTTCCCGCAGGAGTCCGAAGCGGAGTTTGAAGCGACCCGGGCCTTTTTGGAAAAAGTTTCGTTTTATGAAACTCATATTTTTAAATACTCCAGGAGGCAGGGAACCAAAGCGGCGGTGATGGAGGGACAGATTCCGGAACCGGTAAAAGCCGTGCGCAGCAATGAACTGCTGTCTCTAAACAGGGAGAAATCCAGGGCTTTCCGGGATTATTACCTGGGCAGGACCCAGGAGGTACTCTTTGAGGAAATGACAGAGATAAGTGGAGAAATCTATCAGATTGGACATACAAAGGAATATGTAAGAGCTGCCGTAAAGAGTAAAAATGAACTGTCCAACCAGCTGCGTTTGGCGCGGGTGACAGGCTTTCTGACGGACGAAATCATGCTGGCGGAATTTGTGTAAAACGCCGGTTCCTGTTTACGACAATAAAATAGACATTGAATTTTCATCTGGTATATATTAGAATAAGGGTAAAGTTTGGTTTAAAGCGTGAAGAATGGTGTATATTTTCCCGGACAAAGGTGAGGCGTTAGAGGCAGAGGATGAGCAGAAGATGCTTGCCCTGCGCCTGGTTGTGCTGGATCATGCACGCATGGAGGAAAGAATGAAGGATCTCAGTAATACAAGATATTTTAAAGTTCAGACTGAGCCGGAACTGCAGGTAGAGGATGTTTTAAATAAGGTGTACGAGGCGATGACGGAGAAGGGCTATAACCCGGTGAATCAGATCGTGGGTTATATCATGTCCGGCGACCCGACTTATATAACCAGCCATAAGAATGCCAGAAGCCTGATTATGAAGGTGGAACGGGACGAGCTGGTGGAAGCGCTGTTAAAATCCTATATCAAAAATAACCATCTGGAATAACGGTGAGGGAGAATGTTATGCGGATAATGGGGTTGGACTTCGGTTCCAAAACTGTTGGGGTGGCCATAAGCGACCCTCTCTCAATTACTGCCCAGGGAATCGAGATTATCAGAAGAGAGACTGAGAATAAGCTGCGCAGGACCTGCGCCAGAATCGAGGAACTGATCACGGAATACGGGGTAGAGTCCATAGTTCTGGGTTTCCCCAAAAATATGAATAACACGGTGGGCGACCGCGCACAGAAATCTCTGGATTTCGCAGAGATGTTAAAGCGGCGCACAGGACTTCCTGTCATCCTGTGGGACGAGCGTCTCACCACGGTGGAAGCGGAACGGGCCCTGATCGAAGGGAACGTGCGCAGAGAGGACAGGAAAGAACACATCGACCGGTTAGCGGCTGTATTAATCCTACAAGGATATTTAAATACATTGCATTAGGAGCTTATATGGAAAAAATCATTTTCACAATGGAAGACACAAAGGAAAACGTGGAATTTTTCATCATGGAACAGACGAGAGTAAGTGGCGTGGACTATCTTCTGGTTACTGACACGGAGGACGAAGAGGAAGACGGTACCTGCTATATTTTAAAGGATCTGTCCGCAAGTGAGGATGCGGAAGCCCTGTATGAAATCGTGGACGATGATGAGGAGTTGACGTATGTATCCAGAATCTTCGAAGAGCTTCTGGAAGACGTTACCATCGAAAGGTAAACAAAAGAGCGTAAATTAAAAAAATTTGGAGGTGCTATTTTTTGAAGAAACAAAACAACAGCAAATTGCGGATCATCCCTTTAGGAGGCCTGGAACAAATCGGGATGAACATTACTGCCTTTGAATACGAAGACAGTATGATTGTGGTGGATTGCGGTCTGTCGTTCCCAGAGGACGATATGCTGGGAATCGACCTGGTCATCCCGGATATCACGTATCTGAAGGACAACATTGATAAATTAAAAGGCTTTGTAATTACCCACGGCCATGAGGACCATATCGGGGCTCTTCCCTACATTTTAAAGGAAATCAACGCTCCCATTTATGCGACAAAATTAACGATCGGACTCATCGACAATAAGCTCAAAGAACACAATCTGTTAAAGGGAACCAAACGAAAAGTTATAAAACACGGACAATCCATTAACCTGGGTGCATTTCGGATCGAGTTTATCAAAACCAATCACAGTATCGCAGATGCTTCCGCACTGGCGATCTATTCCCCGGCCGGAACCATCGTTCATACCGGAGACTTTAAGGTGGATTATACTCCCGTATTCGGGGATGCTATAGATTTACAGAGGTTCGGCGAAATCGGCAAAAAGGGCGTACTGGCCCTGATGTGTGACAGTACCAACGCGGAGCGGCCCGGCTTTACCATGTCGGAGCGCACGGTGGGCAAGACCTTTGACAACATATTCGCGGAGCACAAAAACAGCAGAATTATCGTAGCGACCTTCGCGTCCAATGTGGACCGGGTGCAGCAGATCATCAACTCTGCCTACAAGTTCGGCCGGAAGGTAGTGGTAGAGGGGCGCAGCATGGTCAATGTCATCGGCACGGCCGCGGAATTAGGTTATATCAACATTCCGGATAAGACACTGATCGAAATCGAGCAGATGAAGAATTATGCCGACGAGCAGACCGTGCTGATCACGACAGGAAGCCAGGGAGAATCCATGGCGGCGCTGTCCAGAATGGCTGCCAGTATTCATAAAAAGGTATCCATTAAGCCGGGTGATACTGTGATCTTCAGCTCCAACCCGATTCCCGGAAACGAAAAAGCCGTGTCCAAGGTGATTAATGAGCTGTCCATGAAGGGCGCGGATGTGATCTTCCAGGATGCCCATGTATCCGGACATGCCTGCCAGGAAGAGATAAAACTGATCTATTCCCTGGTACGGCCCAAATATTCGATTCCGGTACACGGTGAATACCGGCATTTAAAAGCGCAGGCGGGAATCGCCTATAACCTTGGAATTCCAAAGGAAAATATCAAGATCCTGTCCTCCGGCGACGTGTTGGAACTGGATCAGGAAGATGCGAAAGTGGTGGACCACGTACAGACCGGTGCCATCCTGGTAGATGGCCTGGGCGTTGGAGATGTGGGAAACATCGTATTGAGAGACCGGCAGCATCTGGCAGAGGATGGAATTATGATCGTCGTGCTGGCGCTGGAAAAATACAATAATCAGGTAGTGTCGGGACCGGATATTGTCTCCAGAGGTTTTGTCTATGTGAGGGAGTCCGAGGATCTGATGGAGGAAGCCAGACATGTGGTAAATGATGCGCTGGATGCGTGTATGGAGAAGCGGATTACGGACTGGAGTAAGATGAAGACCATGATCCGGGATTCCTTAAGCGACTATCTCTGGAAGAAAACCAAACGCAGTCCCATGATTCTACCGATCATTATGGAAGTGTGAAAATAAAATTTTCACATCTACCTATATGTGCGTGTGGAGACCGCACGCATGTAGGAAAGTGTAAAAAATGCTTGTTGCAGATTGCTTAAGAGAATTAAAGAACGCCATCGTAAACAGTGAAGAATACCAGCGGTTTGAGCGCGCGAAACAAAGTCTGGATGAGTTCCCGGAATTAAAGCATCAAGTCGAGGAATGGCGGAGAAGATACTATATTATACAGAATCAGGACGGTATCGACCTGTTTGACGAAGTTGACAGTTTACAGGAGGAGTATGCCAGAATACGAAAAAATCCCCTCATGCGGGAATTTCTGGCATCGGAGCTGCTGGTATGTCACATGATCCAGGAAGTATACCGGGAAATTTTAGACAGTGTAGATCTGGACCTTCAGTTCCTGGATGAGACTGCTCTGTAGGAGGTACAAAAGGATGGATTCGAAAAAAGCAGCTTTGGCGACGATGAAAATGGCTCTTCGGATTATCATAATAGCCCTGGTTATCTTATTGTTGGTTTATCTGGGACGCGCGGCTTTTGACTTTGGCCTGTCCGTATTTTCCAACCGTACGATGGACCCGCCCCCGGGGCGTCAGGTGACGGTTGTGGTAAAACAGGGAGATTCTTCCGGTGATGTGGGTGAGATGTTGGAAAGCAAAGGTCTGGTGGAAGGAAAGTGGACGTTTGTCGTAAGGGAGAAACTGTCCAAGTATTCCGGGAAGATACAGCCGGGTACCTATACGCTGAACACCTCCATGCCTCTTTCCGATATGCTGGCCATATTAGCGGGAGATAGCGCTGAAGAAGAGGAAGAGGATAAGCAAGAGTGATAGTAGACGAACGATTGATAACCTATCTGAATTCTCTTGATTCCGGCAATCCGGCCTATCTGGAGCAGCTGGAGCAAACGGCCAGAGAGACATACGTCCCGGTGATCCGAAAAGAAACCCAGAGCCTGCTAAAGGTGCTGGTCACTTTAAAGCGGCCCGGATCGATCCTGGAGATCGGTACGGCTATCGGTTTTTCCGCGCTGCTGATGAGTGAGTATGCCCCGGAGACATGCCGGATTACCACCATAGAAAACTATGAAAAGAGAATTCCCATAGCCAGGGAAAATATAAAAAAAGCGGGCCGGGAGCAGCAGATCACCTTACTGCCCGGCGATGCACAGCAGATCATGAGGACCCTTAACGGTCCTTATGATTTTGTGTTTATGGACGCAGCCAAAGGGCAGTATCTGAATTTTCTGCCCGAAGTAATGCGGCTTCTGGCCGCCGGAGGGCTCCTGGTGTCTGACAACGTACTGCAGGAAGGCAGCATCATCCAGTCCCGCTACGCCATCGAGCGCCGGGACCGAACCATCCATACCCGGATGAGAGAATACCTGTACCAGCTGACGCACCATCAGGAGCTGGTGACAACCATCCTGCCTCTGGGAGACGGGGTGGCGGTCAGCTGCAGAAAGACGCATGAAAACGCATCCGAAGGAAAGGGCAGAAATGAAAGAGGATTTGCCTGAGCGAAGTGAAAGGAATAACAAAAACCATGAAGCAACAGGAACCACCGATACCGGAAACCAGAAAAGTACCAGATCTACCCATATCCAAACCGGCCGCAAGGAAAAGGCCGGAACTACTCATACCTGCCAGCAGTCCTGAAGTATTAAAAACTGCAGTGATTTTCGGCGCCGACGCCGTCTACATCGGAGGTGAAGCCTACGGCCTGCGGGCAAAAGCCAAAAATTTCAGTATGGAAGACATGAAACAGGGAATTCAGTTCGCCCACGCTCACGGTGTCAAAGTATACGTAACCGCCAACATTCTTGCCCACAACGGGGACCTCCCCGGAGTGGAAGCGTATTTCCGGGAACTAAAAGAAATCAAGCCGGATGCCTTAATCATCGCAGATCCGGGAGTATTTTGCATCGCCCAAAAAATCTGTCCTGAGATCGAAATCCACATCAGCACCCAGGCAAACAATACAAATTATGGAACCTACCAATTCTGGTATGAGCAGGGGGTCAAACGCGTAGTATCCGCCCGAGAACTCTCCCTATCCGAGCTCCGGGAAATCCGGGCCCATATCCCGAAAGAGATGGAAATCGAGACCTTCATTCACGGAGCTATGTGCATCTCCTATTCCGGCCGTTGTCTGCTCAGCAACTATTTCACAGGCCGTGATGCGAACCAGGGAGCCTGTACCCATCCCTGCCGCTGGAAATACGCGGTCATGGAAGAGAGCCGCCCGGGGCAGTACCTGCCCGTCTACGAGAACGAAAGAGGCACCTACATTTTCAATTCCAAAGACCTCTGTATGATCGGGCACATCCCCGAACTAATAGAAGCCGGAATCGACAGCTTTAAAATAGAAGGCCGCATGAAAACCGCTCTCTACGTAGCCACGGTAGCCAGAACCTACCGAAAAGCCATCGACGACTACCTGACGTCGCCGGATTTATATCAGCAGAACATGCCCTGGTATCTGGACCAGATCTCCAACTGTACCTACCGCCAGTTCACCACTGGTTTCTTTTTCGGCAGGCCTGATGAAGAATCCCAGATCTACGACAACAACACCTACGTCAAGGAATACACCTACCTTGGCATCGTAAACGCCCACGACGAAGCCGGCCGTTCCATCCTGGAACAAAGAAACAAGTTTACCGTGGGAGAAACCATCGAAGTCATGAAACCCGGAGGGGAGAACCTCCCCGCCCGTGTCCTGGCTATTTATGATGAAACCGGAGCGGCTGTGGAAAGCGCGCCCCATCCGAAGCAGATCCTTCATGTTGAGCTGTCTGCGAAGACGGAACCCTTTGATATCCTCAGGCGGGAGGAGTAAAGATTGTACAAATAAAACATTTCACTTGGAAAGGCACTAATGGACAGTTGGACACATAAACTGTAATAATTCCGCTATGAGGTGCTTTTGTGTGAAAACATTTCCAAAACCGCTGGGCGCCGAAGAAGAACAATACTATTTGCAAAAGTACCAGCAGGGGGATCCGGAGGCAAAAGATCTGCTCATCGAAAAGAATTTGCGGCTTGTGGCTCATATTGTTAAGAAATATCAGCATCTGGATGATGATCCCGAGGATCTGATCTCCATTGGCACCATAGGGTTGATCAAAGCGGTATCTACCTATGACCAGAGTAAGGGAAGCAGACTGGCTACCTATGCGGCCCGCTGTATTGACAATGAACTTCTCATGTTCCTCCGCTCTAAGAAAAAATCTTCTAAGGAAATTTCCCTTTATGAACCGATTGGGACGGATAAAGAGGGGAATGAACTGAATCTGCTGGATGTGATTGAACATAATACATTGAGCGTTACGGATAAGGTGAATCTGAAACAGGATATTGAGAAACTTTATGAGGTTCTGGAGAAGACTTTGACTCCCCGGGAAAAGATGGTGATAGAGCTGCGATATGGACTCTATAATCAGAAGGAGAAGACGCAGCGGGAAATCGCGGAAATGCTGGGAATCAGCCGTTCTTATGTGTCCAGAATTGAAAAAAATGCATTGGCAAAACTCCGCAAACTACTGGAGTGAGAAAGGCCGGCTTTGGGGCGGATACCCTGAGGCCGGCTTTTGTTTTGCACAAGTTGTTTTGATGTAAGTTTTTTTGATGGTTTGAATAGGAGGGGCCTGTCCCCGGATGTTGACTGGATAACTCCAATCAGGTGCTTTTCTTGAAGAGTCCGGCATCCGGGGACAGGCCCCTTTCTTTACGCAGCTGCCGGAAGGCCCGGCTCTGCTGCCGGAAGGCCCGGCTCTGCTGCCGAAAGGTGCCAGCCCCTCCCGGTTTGCCGTGAATAGTAATTATTGGGTGTAATCGGGTGTAAGTTCAGGTAGTTTTTCTTGACAAGAAGGTTCGTGTGTGATATTTTTAAATTAAGGCAAGCGGTTGCATTAAAAATATTATATATATTGAAAATATTTAATAAAAATCATAAAATATATACAAAATACATATAAAAAATAATGGATTAAACAATATATGGCAAAAATAAAAGGAATAATAAATAAACCGGTTGCATAAAAGGAGGTAGCAGGATGGCAGTAACGATTAAAGATGTGGCACAGGCAGCGGGAGTGTCTGCCTCGACGGTATCCAGAGTGTTGAACAACAAAGGGGTGATATCGGAAGAGACCCGGAAGAGGATCTGGGACACGATGAAAGAATTGGAATATGTGCCCAACGACGTAGCCAGAAGCTTTGCAAACGGAAGCGCGCGTGCCTTTGCCTTGGTGATCGACGTGGTGGATGTCCGGGCTTATGCGAACAACTTTTTCAACAATACGGTATTCGGCATTGAGACTGCTGCCCATGAGAACGGTTATAACCTCATGATCACCAATGAGAAGTCGGTGGAAGACGAGATCTCACCGGTACAAAAGCTTGTGCTGGGAAAAAAGATCGACGGTATTGTTATCCCGATCTCCATGGCCGATGAAAGTCTGTTGGAGAAGCTTAATGATCTGGGATTCCCGTCGGTAATTTTGGGACATTTGGATGAGGGCCGTACCGAGACCAGCTGGGTGGATATCAATAACACCCAGGGCGGGGCGCTGGCTGTCCGTCATTTGATAAAAAAAGGATACCGGAATATAGCCTTTCTGTACGGAAACGATAAGGAACAGTTTAACCAGGACCGGCTGACGGGATTCAGCCGGGGAGTGTCCGCAGGCGGGATGGATGTTAAGCAGGAACTTATATGCCATGGCCTGTCGGGTGTGGAGGACAGCAGGGAATGCGTACTGGGGCTGCTGCGGCAGGAAGACAGGCCGGACGCCGTGGTATGCGGGGATGACAGGCTGGCCCTTGGGGCGCTTAGAGCGGCGAAGGCGGCCGGTGTGGCGGTTCCCCGTGATTTTGGAATCGTAAGCTTTGACAATACGCCGCTTACTGAACTGGCGGACATTCCTATTACCAGCTTAGATGTGGATACCTTCGAACTGGGCCGTCAGGCAGCGGAGATTCTGATTCAGCAGATCGAGGAGCCGGAGACCAGTTTCCGGCAGGTACTGCTTTCTACGAAAATAATCGGCAGGGCATCCACAGAACGTGAATCCGAGGAGGAATAGATGTGAGAGAAGTGTTGAACAAAGCTGCCGTGCTTCATCGTCCCACGAAGGAGTATATTTATCCGGAATCACGGCATACGCTGGTGTGCCAGATGTCCGCAGCCCGGGGCGATCTGGAGCGGGTGGAGCTTCAGTATTGGTATCGCACAGAGGAAGAGGAGGAAGCGCGTCATTGTCTGCAAATGACCTGTTCTTTGCGGGACGGCTGCCGGGATTATTACAGGGCCAAAGTCACGTTCTCCGGGCCGGCCGCTTACGTACGTTACTGTTTCAGGCTGGAGAAGGGGGCGGACGTATACTGGTACGGTCCAAATGGTTTCCTGGATCATAAGCCCGGTATGAAGGAACATTATTTTGAATTCCTGTGGCCCAATGAAGGGGACGGCTACCGGGCGCCTGACTGGAGCAGCAGCCAGGTATATTATCAGATTTTCCCCGAGAGGTTTCGCAACGGAGACAAGTCGCTGGACCCGCCGGGAACGGTGCCCTGGGGAAGTGTCCCCAACCGTGAGGAATATATGGGCGGGGATCTGGCAGGGGTCATTGAGAAATTGGAGTACATAAAAGATCTGGGCGCCACCTGTATTTACTTTACCCCCATATTCCATGCCATGTCGAACCACATGTACGACACGGTGGATTATTATTCGGTGGATCCCCGGTTTGGTTCGGCGGACCTTTTCCGTCAACTGGTGGATGAAGCCCATAACAGGGGATTACGGATCATTTTGGACGGGGTATTTAACCATTGCGGTTATGATTTTCCTTTTTTTCAGGATTTTGTGGTTCATGGGGAGCAGTCGGCGTACCGGGAATGGTTTTATGCCGATTCTTATCCGGTACGGACCGATCCGCCTAACTATGACTGCGTGGGCCATTATAAATGGATGCCGAAGATCAACCTGAACTGTCCGGAGGCCAGACGTTACTTTATCGAAGTGGGAAAATACTGGATCCGGGAGTTTGATACGGACGGCTGGCGGCTGGATGTGGCCGACGAGGTGGCTACCAGCTTCTGGGAACAGTTTGCATGGGAATTAAGGCAGGTGAAATCCGATATTCTGCTGATCGGAGAGACCTGGGGAGACGCGGGAAGAATCTTAAACGGCAACCGGCTGGACAGCGCTATGAACTATCTGTTCAAGGATGCGGTGACCGACTTTATCGCGCGTGAGCGTATCACGGTATCGGAATTTGACGGAAGGCTGAACTGGATGCTGGCTCTGTATCCGGAAGAAGTATGCCTGCGGATGTATAACCTGCTGGACAGCCACGATACGGCCCGTTTCCTGTACGAGTGCGGCGGACAGGTACGGCTGCTTAAGCTGGCGGCCGCCGTCATGATGACATTCCCGGGCTGCCCGGCCATATTTTACGGGGATGAGGTGGGTGTCACCGGAGCCAATGACCCGCTGTGCCGGCAGGCCATGATATGGGAGGAAGAACGGCAGGATGCAGAGCTGCGGTTATGGTATAAGAAACTGGCCGCGGTTCGCCATTCCTCCGGGTCCCTGCAGCGGGGAAGCTTCTGCGCGAATCTGATATCGGATGAGAAAAAACTATACGGTTATCTCAGACAGACAGAGGATGAGGTTACTGCAGTAGTAATAAATGCATCCCCGGACACGGCTGAGATGGAGGTGCCGCTTCCGTATGAAGGGGAGTGGACCGGCCTGTTGGATGGCGGGAAGATAATAACCGAAGAGATATTGACCGGAAAGAACGGGGACAGCAGCCGGTATACGAACTGTGACATGACGGAATACCGGGGATTGATCAAAGTGGAACTGGAAGCATATTCCATAAAAATATTTCAAAAAAGAGGTGTAATAGTATGAAAGGGAAGGGTATTAAAAAACTATTGGCATTATCACTGGCAGCCATGATGACTTTCACGCTCTCGGCATGTGGGGAAAAAGCGGCTTCGAACCCGGAACCGGCACAGACAACGCCTCCCAAGGCGGACACTGCGCCGGCAGAGACTCCTAAGAGTACGGAAACGCCGCCCGCGGAACCGGTCACTATCAACTTCTGGCACCATTACAGCGCCCAGTCGAAGGAGAACGAGACACTGACCAAGGTGCTGATCCCGAAATTTGAGGAGGAGAATCCGGGGTATAAGGTGAACGCGGTTTCTCATGAATGGGCGGACCTGCACGATAAGATCCTGGTGAGCGCCAGCTCCGACACACTGCCCGACGTGGCCCGGTTGGATATCGCCTGGGTGCCGGAGTTCCAGAAGATGGATATACTTGTTCCGCTGGATCAGGAGATGAGTGATTTTGGTACCGTCGGCGGGAACCTGCTGGAAAGTGCGATGAGTACCGCCAAGATCAAGGATCACTACTACGCGCTGGCCCTGAATACGAATTCCAAGATTATGTTCTACAACGAGGAAGCATTCAAAGAGGCCGGTCTGGAACCGCCGAAAACCATGGACGACTTTGTGAACGCGGTAAAAAAACTTTCCGGAAAGAATAAAGACGGACAGCAGGTGTGGGGATTGGATGAGCCGGCCCTGTCCGGATGGAACGTACTTCCTTATATATGGAGTTACGGCGGATCCATCACGGATGAGAATTTTACCAAGGCTGACGGATATGTGAACAGTGAAGCGACGGTTAAGGCGGTCAAAATGCTGGCCGACATGTATAAGAACAAAGAGTTTACAGGCTTTAACAGCGGAGATATTCCGATGACCGACGGGTTTGGCACCGGGCGTTATATGATGCTGTTAGAAGGCCCCTGGAAGACGGCGGAGATGGCCGGCGGGTATCCGGATTTCAAATACGGGACCTGCGAGATGCCGGCGGGCGACGGCGGTTCCATATCTGTGCTGGGCGGCGAGGACATCGCCATGTTCAAGACAGCGAATAAGGAAGGCGCCTGGAAGTTCATGCAGTTTATGACCAGTGAATTCGCGGAAGTGGAAATGGCAAAATGCGGGCAGATTCCGGTAAATAAGACTGCGCTGGAGAACGACGCAGTGAAGAACGCGGACTTCGCGCCGTTCCTGGATGCCATTCAGACCGCCAAGGCACGTCCTCCGGTAGCGTCCTGGTCGGAAATCGACAACGAACTGACCAACGCCATGACATCAATCATAAAGGATGGGACGGACGCACAAAAAACGCTGGACGATCTGGCAGCTAAAATGGATAAACTGCTGGCGGAATAGCAGGTGTAATTGACTGCAGTTAACCGGGGCGGGCCAAACCGGATAAAGAACGGCACAGGCGGCGGATGGATCCGGCGTCTGTGACAGCCCGGCCGGGAAAAGGAGGATGACATGGGAATCAAATCAATTCGCAACCGCCTGCAGATATCGGCCCTTTTACTGCCCGGTGTGGCCGTGTTTGCACTATTTACCATATACCCCATTGTAAAGCTGTTTCAGATGAGCTTTTTGGCATGGGACTTTGGGGCCATGACCAGACAGGAGTTCGCGGGCCTGCAGAACTATGCGGATGTCCTGTCGGACCCTACTTTTGGCACCGCGTTCGTGAACACTCTGCTGTATACGCTGGTGACGGTTCCGGGGCAGATGATCCTGGGCCTGCTGGCGGCCACGTTTATTAATGCGATTCCAAAGTTCCGGGTATCCTTCCGTGTCGTCTATTACCTCCCGGTCATTACTTCCTGGGTGATCGTGTCCCTGGTATTTAAGTATATCTTTAATACGGAAGGAATGCTCAATTATTTCCTGTCCGACGTCATCCATCTGACGAACGGGAATGTCCCCTGGCTGGACTCCCGGCAGGGCGGGATGTTCGTGGCGATGATGCTGGGAATCTGGAAGGGGGTTGGCTGGAATATGGTGATCTTTCTGGCCGCTCTGCAGAGCGTTCCCCAGGACCTGTACGAATCCGCGGAGATGGACGGCTGCGGCAGCTTCGGTAAATTCTTCTATATCACGCTGCCCAGCATCAGGGGGACGATCTTGTTTGCTCTGGTCATGCTGACCATCGGCGGGTTTAACGTATTTACTTCTATTAAAATGATAACGGCCGGCAAGCCGATGCACCAGACGGAGACGGTGCTGACGTGGATGTATTATAAGGCATTTAATACGGGCAAGTTCGGATACGCGGCCGCCCTGTCCTTTATCGTGGCGGTGACGCTGATCCTGCTGGCAATCCTGCAGTTCAGGGTCATGAGACAAAATGACGCGCCAAAGTGAGGTGTTTGATGATGAATCGGATAAACCACAGAATGTGTAAAAAGAATATACCATTATATGTGCTGCTTCTTTGCGGCGGGGTCGTGTCCGTATTGCCCATGATCTATATGATCAGCACGTCTTTAAAACCGAACGGGGCGCTGTATGAATTCCCGCCGCATTTTTTCCCGGCGCTTGACAAAATCACGGTGGAGAACTATGTCTATATTTTTCAGCAGGAAAAATTTTATATCAATTTCCTGAACAGCGTCGTGGTGGCTGTGCTGACGGTGATCCTGACCGCTTTTATCGCGGCGGCCCTGGCCTTTTGCATCGCCCGTTTCCGGTTCCCGGGACGGAATATCCTGTTCGGGCTGGTGATCGGTACCATGATTATCCCCGGCACGACCCTGATCATTACTCAGTATCAGCTGGCCACTTTTTTTCATCTGACCAATAAACTGCTGGGTCTGATTCCGTTTTATGTGGCATGGGAACTGCCTTTTTCCACATTCATGATCAAGAGCTATATCGAGAACATACCAAAGGATTTTGACGAAGCTGTGTACATGGATGGAGGCAGCACGTTTACCGTGTTTTTTAAGATCATGCTGCCTCTGGCCAGCCCGGCCATCGCGTCGGTTAGTATATTCAATTTTTTGACCGCATGGGAGGAATTCCCATGGGCTTTAACCGTAATCAACGATAATCTGAAAAGGACCTTGCCCATTGCAATCTCCGGATTTTTCGGGCAGCATCAGTTTACCCAGTGGGGCTATGTGTTCGCCATGTCTGTCGCGAGCCTGGTTCCGATATTGATCATCTTCATATGCTTCCAGAAATATTTTGTATCCGGATTGCAAACAGGGGGGATAAAAGGTTAAAAGGTGAGGAGGAATATCATGTATAAGAAGAACTTTCGGATGAAGGCTCTTAGTATGGTGTTAGCTGTCCTGTTCTGTGTTTCCCTGCTCATGCCGTCGCAGGTTTTGGCTGAGACGAATACCCAGCCAAGCAGCGCGCTGAATGAAAGTGATATTATTTATATGGTATTGACGGACCGTTTCTATGACGGCGATTCCACGAATAACGGAACGCTTAACCAGGAATACCGGCCCGGACAGTTGAAATACACCCAGGGGGGCGACTGGAAGGGACTGACACAGAAGCTGGATTATATCAAGAATCTCGGGGTTACGGCGATCTGGATCTCACCTCCGTCCCAGAATGAACTATTGAGCAGGGACGGAGAGGAATCCGGATATCACGGATATTTTACTCATGATTACAATTCAGCAGATCCCCATTACGGAACCAAGCAGGATTTGATTGATCTGGTGAACTCAGCGCATGCCAAGGGACTGAAGGTGATTCTGGACGTGGTGCCGAACCATACCGCGGACTATTTCGCCGGGACCGCCACCACTTATAGTTCGGCCGACTACCAGCCGGCCGCGCCGTTTAATAATCCAAGCTGGTATCATCATTACGGGGATATTACAAACTGGGATAACCCTTTCCAGGTTCTGAATTATGATCTGGGCGGGCTGGATGATTTGAACCAGGATAATCCCGACGCGCGGGCAGCCATCAAAGACGCTTATAAAAACTGGATCGATATGACCGGGGCAGACGGCGTACGGGTGGATGCTGCCCGTTCCATACCCAAAGACTTCCTGCAGGAATTCGAGCAGTATCTGGGCGTGCCTTCCTTTGGGGAAATCTTTGTAGGGGATGTGGACTATGTAAGCGATTTTGCCAATTATGAATGGGGGGTGCTGGATTTCCCGCTGTTCTTCCAGGCCAGGGAAGTTTTCGCCCATGATGCGAGCTTTACCACTGTGAAATCGATTCTGGATCAGGATTACAAATATAAGGATGTCAATCATCTGGTCACTTTCATAGATAACCATGACAGAGACCGGTTCCTGTGTCTGGCGGACGATAATTATCAGAAGCTCCGGCTGGCGCTGACCTTCCTGTTCACAGTCCGGGGTATCCCCGACGTCTATTACGGAACGGAGCAGAACTGCTATGGCGGCGGTGTTCCCACCGAGTGGGCCGGGATCGCCAATAAGGAAAACCGGGAAGTGATGCCCGGATTTTCTGAAGACGGAAACATGTATAAACTGATTCAAAGACTGAGCCAGCTGCGCAAAGATTATAACTGCCTCCAGACCGGCACCCAGCGGGAAATGTGGGTGGAAGATAATATCTACGCGTATTCCCGCAGGAATGACACGACCGGTCAGGAAGTCATCACCGTGATCAATAACGGGACCAGCAATGAGACGCGCCAGATACCGATCAGGGCGGAGAGTTCCCTGGGCGTGGGCACCGGACTGACGAACCTGCTGGATACGTCTGTTTCCGTTAACATCACTGCCGGCGGCGTGACCGGGAAGCAGATCAGCCTGCAGATTCCGGCAAAGACCGCATACGTATTCACGTCGGGCTCCGTGGCGGCCTATACTCCTCCGGCCAGGAATGTAACGACGATCCGGGTCCACTATGATGTGGGGCTTGGCAACGATATGTACCTGCGGGGAGACAGTTATCCGCTTACCTGGGATATAGGACGCAAGATGCTGAATGTAAGCTCCGATGTCTGGGTATATGAGACGGAGCGGATACCGGCCGGCGCATCCTTCGAATTTAAGCCGATGATCAACAATACCACCTGGTCCAGCGGTAATAACTTTGTTGGAACTGGAGGACAGGTGAACGACATATACCCGACCTTCTGACTTTTACAGGCTCCGCAGTATAATAAAGTTTGGGACTGGCGCCTGGCAGGATGAGAGGGGCCTGTCCCCGGATGTTAACTGGAGTATTCCGGCATCCGGGGACAGGCCCCTTTCTCCCCTGGCTGCTGAAAAATCGGGCTTTACTGCCGAAAGGTGCCAGTCCCCTCCCTGAATATTAATTCGAATAAACTTATTATGTCATGTATTTTAACAGTTAAGTATTGATATAACAGCTATTTTATAGTATAGTAAGCTTATCGGACAAGTTCTTTGTCTGTTTTCCGGCGTATCGCCGATTTTTCCTATATTAACTCACAATTTTATACAAAAACGCGATCTCTGCATTTTACAATTATGAAATGAGGTGTTATATGTTTAGTAGCGTATTGTCTGCGTGTGTGTGCGGGATTGAGAGTATTCCGGTGCATGTGGAGGCGGATATCAGTGACGGACTTCCGGTTATGAATATGGTGGGCTATCTGGCTTCGGAGGTGAAGGAGGCGCAGGATCGTGTCCGCTCGGCTATGAGGAATACGGGAATCCGTCTGCCGGTGAAGCGGATCACGGTGAACCTTTGGCCGGCAGATATCAGGAAGGCGGGGTCTGCTTTTGATCTTCCCATTGCGTCCGCGATTCTGGGGGCGTTGGGGATGGTACCGGCCGGAAGGATGGAGAAGGTGGTGATCGCAGGGGAGTTAAGCCTGAATGCGGAAGTGAATCCGGTAAATGGTATTCTGACCATGGCGGCCGGAGCGAAGGAAATGAAGTGTGACTGCTGTATTGTCCCGAAACAGAACGCGCAGGAGGCAGCTGCGATTCCGGGGCTTACAGTGATCGGGGTTCAGACACTTGCGGAAGTGATTGCCTATCTGAATGATGAGACGGCGCTCCAGCCGGAATATGTGGATCCGGAAGAACTGCTTACACAAGGAGAGACGGAAGAGCGTATGGATTATGCGGATATCTTCGGCCAGGAAGCGGTAAAACGGGCCGCGGAGGTAGCAGTGAGCGGCAGGCATAATCTGCTCATTATCGGGCCGCCGGGAGCGGGAAAGACGATGATAGCCAAGAGAATCCCCACGATCCTGCCCAGGCTGACGATGGAGGAAAGCCTGGAGATAACGAAGATATACAGCGTGTGCGGACTTCTCAAAAAGGGCGAGGGGTTGATTCGGAAACGTCCGTTTCGTTCTCCTCACCATACGGTTACGACAAATGCGCTGGCCGGCGGAGGGAGGATACCCAGGCCAGGTGAGATCAGTCTGGCTCATCTGGGGGTGCTTTTTCTGGACGAGATTCCCGAGTTTTCCAAACCGGCCCTGGAGATCTTACGGCAGCCGATGGAGGAGCGGGTGATCCATATCGCCAGAAACAGGGGAAACTATACATTTCCGGCGGATTTTATGCTGGCGGCAGCTATGAATCCCTGTCGGTGCGGTTTTTACCCGGATATGGAAAAGTGCAGCTGTAATTCCGGAGAGATCAAAAGATATCTGGGAAAAATCAGCGGACCGCTGCTGGACCGAATGGATATCTGCTCGGAGGTGCCCAGGATGGAATATGGGAGAATGGCAGCTAAGAGGATAGGGGAGACATCCGAAGCTATCCGCGAACGGGTTTCCAGAGCTCATGAAATACAGCGCCGGAGGTATCAGGGGACTCCCTTCCGCTATAACGCGGAACTGACGCCGGCGGCCATCGGGACGTACTGCGCGCTGGGGAAAAAGGAAGAAACGCTGCTTTCGGAAGTCTTTGATAAACTGGACATGAGCATGCGGGGCTGCCACCGCGTACTGCGGGTGGCGAGAACCATCGCAGATCTGGACGGCAGCGATAGAATCCGTACGGAACACTTAAGTGAGGCTGTAATGTACCGGATGGGCGATCGGAAATTCTGGCATTAAAGGGGGCATGAATATGGAAAGAACGGAATATGTTTCTTATGGAGAGCCGGCCTATCCGGAGAGGCTGGGGAAAATACAGGCATATCCCCAAGGTCTTTACGTAAGGGGGAAACTGCCGGATCCGGAAGTGCCGGCAGTGGCCATCGTGGGAGCGCGTATGTGCAGTGCCTATGGGAGGAGTAAAGCTCGGGAATTCGGCAGAGTGCTGGCAGCCAACGGGGTTCAGATTATCAGCGGATTGGCGAAGGGGATCGACGGATGCGCCCAGGAAGGGGCGTTAGAAGCGGGAGGACTGACATTCGCGGTTATGGGCTGTGGGGTAGATATCTGCTATCCCAGAGAGAATTACAGGCTGTATGAACAGATTATAAAGGAAGGCGGAGTGATTTCAGAGTATCCCAATGGGGAACAGCCGGTCAACTGGCATTTTCCGGCCAGAAACCGGATCATCAGCGGCCTGGCGGATCTGGTACTGGTAATTGAAGCCAAAGAAAAGAGCGGGTCTTTAATTACGGCTGATCTGGCGTTAGAACAGGGAAAGGACGTATTTGCGCTGCCGGGCCGGGTGACAGACCCGCTCAGCATGGGATGTAACCGGCTGATCGCCCAGGGAGCCGGTATTGCATTACGGCCGGAAGAATTGCTGGAAGGACTTGGAATCATATTTGGTAAATCTGACGGGAAATCGAAAAAAATGAAGATACCACTTGAAAAAAAAGAAGTTTCGGTGTATGCTTGTTTGGATTTAGTCCCAAAAAGTGTAGATGAAATTATGGCGGTAACCGCCTTGCCTATACAGGAAGTATTTCCAATATTATTGTCCCTTCAGCTAAAGGAATGCATAGAAGAAGCGGCAAAGGGGAAATTTGTCAGAAGAGACTTTCCGGTATAAACCGGTGGTTTTAAGTTAAGTAGATTTTCGGAGGGTATTAAATGGCTAAGTATTTAGTGATCGTGGAATCACCGGCGAAGGTGAAAACGATTAAAAAATTCCTCGGTTCCAATTATGATGTGGCGGCGTCGGGTGGTCACGTAAGGGATCTGCCCAAGAGTCAGCTGGGAATCGATATTGAACATGATTATGAACCCAAGTATATTACGATCCGGGGGAAAGGGGAACTGCTGGCTGATCTGCGCAAGAAAGTTAAGAAAGCAGATAAGATTTTTCTGGCGACTGACCCTGACCGGGAAGGAGAGGCGATCTCCTGGCATCTGTCCAAGGCCCTTAAGCTGGAAGATAATAGAATGGCCAGAATCAGTTTTAACGAAATTACCAAAAATGCGGTGAAGGCTTCTCTGAAAGAACCCAGGGATATTGATATGAATCTGGTAAATGCGCAGCAGACCAGAAGAATTCTGGACCGTATGGTTGGTTATCGGATCAGCCCCCTGCTGTGGGCAAAGGTTAAGAGGGGATTGAGTGCGGGACGTGTGCAGTCAGTGGCGCTTCGTATCATTGCCGACCGGGAAGAAGAGATCGACGCATTTATTCCGGAAGAGTACTGGACCCTGGATGCAAATTTTGGTATTCCCGGGGAAAAAAAAGTATTGGTCGCCAAATTCTATGGGGATAAAGACGGCAAGCGCACAATCCGGAATGAAGAAGAGCTGAACCAGATCCTGAAAGATCTGGAGGGAGCCGACTATCAGGTGGCTGATGTCAAGACCGGTGAGCGGATCAAGAAACCGCCGCTTCCCTTTACAACCAGTACCCTGCAGCAGGAAGCTTCCAAGCTTTTGAATTTTTCCACCCAGAAAACCATGCGTCTGGCGCAGCAGCTGTATGAAGGGATCGAAATCGCGGGCAACGGTACGGTTGGTGTGATCTCCTACCTGCGTACGGATTCCACGAGAATCTCCGACGAGGCGGATGCGAATGCGAGAGCCTATGTGGAGGAGGTCTACGGAAAAGATTACGTGACCACCGCCCAGGCGTCTTCCAGTAAGGGCAAAAAGATCCAGGACGCCCACGAGGCGATCCGTCCGACAGATATCACTAGGCTTCCCGCTATGTTGAAGGAATCCTTATCACGGGATCAGTTCCGCCTGTATCAGTTGATCTGGAAACGCTTTACAGCCAGCAGGATGAGCCCGGCCAGATATGAGACGACTTCCATTAAAATAGACGCGCGGGATTATCGTTTTACGGTAGCAGCTTCCCGTCTGGCGTTTGACGGTTTTATGTCCGTCTATGAAATAGATGACGAAGAAAAGCAGCAGAACAATGTGCTGGCCAGACAGATTACTACAGATACCCAGATTCATCTGAATGAATTTGACCAAAAACAGCATTTTACACAGCCGCCGGCTCATTATACGGAGGCCACGTTAGTCAAGACGCTGGAGGAACTGGGGATCGGACGGCCCAGCACCTATGCTCCTACCATTACCACAATCATCGCCAGACGTTATGTGGCGAAGGAAAATAAAAATCTCTATCTGACCGAGTTAGGGGACGTGGTTAATTCCATCATGAAGCAGAGCTTCCCCAGTATCGTGGATGTGAATTTCACCGCGAATATGGAGGGCCTGCTGGACTGTGTGGAAGAAGGCACGGTCAATTGGAAAACAGTGGTCAGCAATTTTTATCCGGATCTGAGAGATGCAGTGGAAAAAGCGGAAAAAGAACTGGAGCAGGTGAAGATAGAAGATGAAGTCACCGATGTAATCTGTGAGGAGTGCGGCAGGAATATGGTGATCAAATATGGTCCTCATGGCAGATTCCTGGCCTGTCCTGGATTTCCCGACTGCCGCAATACCAAGCCATACCTGGAAAAGGTGGGCGTTACGTGTCCGAAGTGTGGAAAGGAAATCGTGCTGCGCAAGACGAAAAAAGGCCGCCGTTACTACGGATGCGAGGATAATCCGGAATGTGATTTTATGTCCTGGCAGAAGCCGTCCCAGGAGAAATGTCCGGAATGCGGAGGATACATGGTGGAGAAGGGAAGTAAGCTCGTCTGCGCCAATGAACACTGCGGTTATGTCAAGGTAATAAACAAAGAAAAAAAAGAAAAAACTTCTTAAAGATGTGAGATAATTCGGTTGATTTTCAGACAATTCCATGTTAGAATTGTGGTTGTTTAGGAGGTCGCCATGAGTATTCAACTATTAGACAAAACCAGAAAGATTAATAAGCTGCTTCATAATAACAGCCACAGTAAGGTGGTCTTTAATGATATCTGCGCGGTGCTGGCGGATATTCTGGATTCCAACATACTGGTGGTCAGTAAAAAAGGAAAGGTTCTGGGTTCATCCAAATGTCTGGATGTCGAGGAGATTACCGAATTGATATCAGACCGTGTGGGTCAGTTTATAGATCGGACTCTGAACGAACGATGGCTGTCCATCCTTTCTACAAAAGAAAATGTAAATCTGCAGACTCTGGGTTTTGACTCGGAAGATGTGCTGAATTATGAGGCAATCATAACGCCCATCGATATTTCGGGGGAGCGTTTGGGCACTCTGTTTGTATATAAAAAGGATGTCCGGTTCGATATCGGAGATATCATCCTGTGTGAATATGGAGCAACCGTTGTCGGCCTGGAGATGATGCGGGCTGAAAAGGAAGAAGCGGAGACCAGAAAACGGCAGATCCAGGTAGTTAAGGCCGCGATCAACAGCCTGTCTTTCTCGGAACTGGAAGCGATCATCTGTATCTTCGATGAGCTGGGAGGACCGGAAGGAATCCTGATCGCCAGCAAGGTCGCGGACAATGTGGGGATCACCCGTTCCGTAATCGTCAACGCCCTGCGCAAGTTCGAAAGCGCTGGTGTGATTGAGTCCCGTTCCTCCGGTATGAAAGGCACCTATATCAAAGTAATAAACGATTATATATTCGAAGAACTGGATGATATCAAGGAACGCAAAAGAATGTCTATGGAACTGAATATCAAAAGCACAGATTATTAATGAAACTCAAATAACCTACCTCACTTGAACCGTGGGGTATAAGGGATACTGTCTCTAAACTTGGAGGCAGTATTTTTCGATTGTCTGCGTTAGGCAGGGAGTTGTGAGAGGGCCCGGAACAAACTCCCCAACGGGGGCTCGGACAGTGTTCCAGCCTCTCCGGCCCATGGTTGCATCCCCCCAGGTTTATACCCCGCAGGCGTGCGTGCAGCAAAGCTGCACGAAAAAGTATAAAAAAAGTATAAAATCGTATAAAAAGGATAAAATTAAGAAAATGGATAAAAATGTTAGAATAATCTAGAAAAAATGAGAATATATTGAGAAAATCGCCAATATGTAAAGTTGCACGAAAGGCGAGAATTATCTAATATATGACTATCGGTTAGCACTCGAATAAAGTGAGTGCTAATAATACACAAAGCAGAATTCATTAAGGAGGAATTATCATGAAATTAGTACCGTTGGGAGACAGAGTAGTTATTAAACAGTTAGAAGCAGAAGAAACTACAAAATCCGGTATCGTATTACCTGGACAGAACAAAGAGAAACCTCAGCAGGCAGAAGTAATAGCAGTAGGACCCGGTGGAACGGTAGACGGGAAAGAAGTCAAGATGGAAGTAAAAGCTGGCGATAAGATTATATATTCCAAATATGCCGGAACAGAAGTAAAAATCGATGAAGACGAATACATCATCGTAAAACAGTCCGATATCTTAGCAATCATCGAATAATATAGAAAGAGTAGGAGGCTATTATCATGGCAAAAGAGATTAAATACGGAGCAGAAGCAAGAGCTGCATTGGAAACAGGTGTTAATAAACTGGCGGATACCGTCAGAGTGACGTTAGGGCCCAAAGGAAGAAACGTTGTACTGGATAAATCCTTCGGCGCTCCGCTGATCACCAACGATGGTGTTACCATCGCAAAAGAAATCGAGCTGGAAGACGCTTTCGAGAACATGGGCGCTCAGCTGGTTAAAGAAGTGGCAACCAAGACCAACGACGTAGCCGGTGACGGAACTACTACCGCTACCGTTCTGGCACAGTCCATGATCCACGAGGGAATGAAGAACCTGGCAGCAGGCGCTAACCCGATCGAACTCCGTAAAGGAATGAAGAAAGCTACAGACGCCGCTGTCAATGCGATTCATGACATGAGCAGAAAGATCTCCGGCAAAGACCAGATCGCAAGAGTAGCCGCTATTTCTGCAGGTGATGATACAGTAGGTGATATGGTAGCAGACGCTATGGAAAAGGTATCCAATGACGGTGTTATCACGATTGAAGAATCTAAGACCATGTTGACAGAACTGGATCTGGTAGAAGGTATGCAGTTTGACAGAGGTTACATCTCCGCCTATATGGCTACCGATATGGATAAAATGGTTGCAACTCTGGATGAACCCTACATTCTGATCACAGACAAAAAGATCAGCAATATTCAGGAAATCCTTCCTCTGTTAGAGCAGGTCGTACAGTCCAGCGCCAAACTTCTGATCATCGCAGAAGATGTGGAAGGTGAAGCCCTGACCACCCTGATTGTGAATAAATTAAGAGGAACCTTCAATGTAGTAGCTGTAAAAGCTCCAGGCTACGGCGACAGAAGAAAAGCAATGCTGGAAGATATCGCTATCCTGACCGGCGGACAGGTAATTTCTGATGAACTGGGACTGGATCTGAAAGAAACCACAATGGCTCAGTTGGGACGTGCGAAATCCGTTAAAGTTGAAAAAGAGAACACCATCGTCGTTGACGGTTATGGTGAGAAGAGTGCCATCGATGCCAGAATCAGCCAGATCAAAGCTCAGATCGAAGAAACCACCTCTGATTTTGACAGAGAAAAATTACAGGAAAGACTTGCCAAATTATCTGGCGGTGTTGCAGTGATCCGTGTAGGTGCTGCTACCGAAACAGAGATGAAGGAAAGCAAGCTTCGTATGGAAGATGCTCTGAATGCAACCAGAGCAGCTGTAGAAGAAGGTATCATCGCAGGCGGCGGTTCCGCATATATCCATGCAGCCAAAGAAGTCGAAAAACTGGCTGAAACAATGGAAGGCGATGTCAAGACAGGCGCTAACATCATCCTGAAAGCTCTCGAAGCTCCGCTGTACTACATTGCGGCAAACGCAGGACTGGAAGGCTCTGTCATCGTGAACAAAGTAAAAGAAGCTAACGTTGGCCATGGCTTCGACGCTTACAAAGAGCAGTATGTAGATATGGTAGAAGCAGGCATCCTGGATCCTTCCAAGGTAACCAGAAGCGCTCTGCAGAACGCCACCAGTGTAGCAGCTACCTTCCTGACCACGGAATCTGTAGTTGCCAACATCAAAGAAGATGCGCCGGTTCCTCCGGCCGGAGGCGGAATGGGAATGATGTAATTCCTTTTTAATGGGGCCCTGAAAAGGGGCCCCTTTTTTGGACTTTTTTTATCTGGATAAAACTGAAAATAAAACGTTACTATTCACGGCCAATGTCAGTTAGTTAAGGATAAACATATGGGATAATAGAATAAATATCCCACTTTGTTTGA
>NZ_JAHQCX010000027.1 GCF_019042245.1 Diplocloster modestus | reverse complement strand
TCTACTCAAAAAAATACCCCCTTTCAGGAAACAAGTTTTTATTATTTCACTTGTCTACCTAAAAGGGAGCATATCATCATCCGGAACGATAATCTGCTCCGGATGATCCTTTCCTGGTGATTAATCCCTATCCCACTTATCCGCCAGGTTATTGATCTGGTTCTCGAATTTAGCCAGGTCCTTATTTGCCAGGCCCTCGTTCTTCATAATCACCGCCATCAGACGTTTACCGGCCTCCACCACACGCCGGAACGCATTCTCTGCACGCTGAGTCTCCGGTTTTTCTTTTGTCTTCCGTACCCTGACCCCTTCGCTTAAGATCTCACCAGTGGCCAGATCCACGCAGCCTCCGGTATAAGGCGCAAATGCCTGACATCCGATAACTTCCTCCACGGTATGGGCGAAGGCATCCGTCACCTCATCTTCCCCGTGGACTACAAACACATGCTGGATATCAGACTGGAAACCTCCCAGCCAGCGAAGCAGGCCGTTCTTATCCGCATGACCGCTGATCCCCTTCAGGCTCTCGATCTTAGCATCCACCTCAATCGGTTCGCCGAAGATTTTGACCGTATCAGCGCCCTCCAGCAGCTTACGGCCCAGCGTTCCCTCCGCCTGATATCCCACAAACAGAATCGTGCTTTCTTTCCGCCACAGATTATGCTTCAGATGGTGCCGGATACGGCCGGCCTCGCACATCCCGGATGCAGAAATTATCACTTTCGGTTTCTCATCAAAATTAATCTGTCTGGAATCCTCGCTGGTAGTGGCCGTCTTAAGCCCCGGAAACAGCAGCGGATTAATCCCCTTATCCACCAGCGCCAGCGCATCTTCATCAAAGCAGGCCCTGGTATTCATGTTAAATACTTTCGTTGCCTCAATCGCCAGCGGACTATCCACATAGACTTCGAACCCCGGATACTCACGAATCAGATTCTTCTCCTTAATCTCCCGTATAAAATACAGCAGCTCCTGGGTACGGCCCACTGCAAAAGACGGAATGACCACATTGCCTCCCCGTGCAAAAGTTTCTCTCAGAATCCTGGTAAAGCTGCCGACATAATCCGGATGCTCCTCCCCGTGCAGCCGGTCCCCATAGGTAGATTCGATCACTACATAATCCGCGGACTCCACAAATGAGGGATCTTTGATAATCGGCTGGTTCAGATTCCCAACATCCCCGGAAAAAACTATTTTCTTCGATATGTCCCCTTCCTGAATCCACACTTCGATACTGGCCGATCCCAGCAGATGCCCCATATCATTGAAGCGGATATCAATCCCTTCACATAGCGTAATCCGTTCCGCATACACAACCGGCACCATCAGCCCGATCGCCGCCAGGGCATCATTCATGGTATACAGCGGTTCATATGGCTCCGCTCCCGACCTTCTGGCTTTTCTATTCCTCCACTCTGCCTCAAACTCCTGAATATGGGCACTGTCACGCAGCATAATACCGCAGAGGTCATACGTAGCATAAGTGCTGAACACCTGCCCCTTAAACCCGTTCTTACACATCAGCGGTATCAGCCCGGAATGATCAATATGGGCATGCGTAAGCAAAATATAATCAATCTCATCCGGCGCGACCGGCAGCTTCTGATTCTCATAGATATCCCGCCCCTGTTCCATACCGCAATCAATTAATATATGTTTCCCGCAAGCCTCCAGCAGATGGCAGCTGCCAGTAACTTCATGAGCAGCCCCGATAAATGTAAGTTTCATGCGTTTCCCCTACCTTTTCTTTTTATTGTACCACCATCCCTAAAAACTACAAGATATTTAGAACATCGTATTATTCTTCATATTTTCCCGTCCCAGCCAGAAGTCAGATAGTCACCTAACCCGCCTCTACTCACCCAGCCCTATTCCCCGGCCCTTCGGAACTCATTCGGCGTCCGCCCCGTCTTTTCATGAAAGAGTTTCGTAAAATAGGAAAAGTTACTGTAGCCCACCTCCATGGAAACCGCATGGACCGGCATGTCGCTGTGTTCAAGAAGCACTTTGGCACGGTCGATTCGTTTATCGATGATGTAAGCGTTAATGGAGGTGTTCATTTCCTTTTTGAAAAGTCTGGAGAGATAATCGGGGTTCAGATATACGACGTTGGCCAGATCGTTGCGGGTGACCGGCATCTGATAGTGATCGTCCAGGTATTCCCGGACTCTGGTGATGATGGAGTCGGTCTTTTCTGTCATGGCTGCGTATTCGATAGATTTGGTGATCAGGTAGCCTGCGTATTGTTTCATGTAATCTACGGACTGGATGGAAAGATCGCAGAGTTCCTCGGCTTCTTTTTCATCGAACAATTTATACATTTCTACATGCTGTTCGCTCAGGTAGCGGTAGACGAGCTGTTCGATATCCATACGGAACATTTTCAGCACGAAGCTGCTGACTTTCTTACGCTGGGCCAGCCTGGACAAATAATCAGATATTTTGGTGCTCAGAATGTCCTGTCTGCCGCTTTGGAACAGGGTTTCCCATATTTCCAGATCGGGCATGTTATAGGTAATCTTTTCGCGGGGGATTCTGTCTGCCACGGAGAAAACTTTTTCGGGGATCTCTATAAGTCCGGCCAGGTTTTCTCTGAGGTATTGGGTCTGGGCGTAGATCTGATCCAGATGGACGATGTCCGTGATGGCAGCGCGTATTTCCAGATTTTCCCGGTTCTCCAGCTTCTCTATGAATCGGTAGGTGGTGTTTTTTATGTCGATCAGGTTGCAGATATCTGACACCAAATTCAGACACAAGCCGAATTGCCCCCCGTATTCCGTATATTTGCTGACAATCTGATAGTAGGTGTCCTTGTAATAATCCTGCAGGGTTTTATATATGTGGCAGCTGTGTATGCGGAGGTATTCATCCATGTCCCGGTTTAACAGGGGCATGATACGGAACTGGACGACAGCGAAATGCTGGTCCGGTGTATAGGGCAGCGCATCCGCTTTCAACCTTTCCGGGATACTCTCTGCCGGATTTTCTAAATGTCCTGTCCTGATATCCCGCCAGAAATGCTCTTCAATTACATGGGAATGCGAAGCAAGATATTTGCTTTGTTTTATATAGTCACCGATCTTTTTATGGTCTTTGCAGCGGATGACCGCGGAACAGATCCCCCTGGACAATGCTTCCTCATCCACTGGTTTCAGATAGTATTCCAGGCTTTTCAGCTCGATTGCTTTCTTTGCATACTCGAATTCGGCGTAGCTGGTTAAGAACATGGCTTCCAGATCAATATTCTGCCGGCGTACCCATTCCAAAAGCTCCAGTCCGCTCTCCCCCGGCATCTCGATATCGGACAGGAGAATATCGATTGTCTGGCCGGTGATGATCTCTTTTGCCTGATTGGCACTTGTCGCCGAGAAGATTTCCGTTATTCCCATTCTTTCCCAGTCAAGTTTTTTACGGATCATCTCCAATACATACGAATCGTCATCTACAATCAGAATATTCATGGTCATATTTTCCTTTCCGTCCTGGTTTTCTGCATTGTAAACTCTGCCATCTTTTAATCACTTCATATACATGTTTACAGAGAGGTTATATGTCTTACAGACACACTTTGAGATAATTGTTCCAGATCCAGATGGTTGGTTTCCAGCACCATATTTTGTATCTCCGCCGGTATATTGTGCCTTCCGGCAAAGGCAGCGCATAAGGCTCCGGCCAGGGCAGCGATAGTATCCGTGTCGCCTCCCATGGATGCCCCCATGCAGATTGCTTTGAACACATCCGTCCGGGCTTTTGCAAAAACTGCGAAAACCGCTCCGCAGACATCTGCCGAACTAAGACCACATCCCAGAACGTCATGCAGCCAGTCCATCAGCTGGGTTTCCCCCATCTCCCGGCTTCTCCCGACAACTTCCCTGATCCGGGCCGCTGATGAAGGTGCGCTGTGTATCTCCTCCACAGCTTCCAGCATTTGACCGGCACCCCGCAGGGCCGCTTCTATCACTGTATCAAAGTCCGCGTTCCAAAAAGCAGACCGCAATGCAAAACCATAAGCCCCTGCCGCCTCCAAGGCCTCGGATGTATTGTGTGTGGGAATCAGACATCTTCTGATCCGGCTTGTCAGTTCCTCTTCTTCCTGATATGGGCAGGCCAGGAACGCACTGGGTACCCGCATGATTCCACCGCAGGTGGTACCTGTTTTCCCGCTCTCGTAAGGGGAAAGACCGTTTTGTATATCTGTCAAAGCTTTTCTGGCACTGGGGCCGATGTAGTTCCTGGCACAGGCATCTGTTTCTTCGATCCATTGAAGCAGGCCGTCTGCCGTGGCTTCCACGGTGACCTCTCCATTTTCGATGTATTTACGCATCAATATCAGATTTTGTTCGCTGTCATCCGTAACACTGCCTGTCGGCAGATCCCTGTGCAGCCGGGAATATCTGGTGTCAATGATCTGATCCACATAGCCTTTGAATTTATTTTTGATATCATTTCTCGTCATGAATTCTGTCGGCATTCCCATAGCATCTCCGGTCACCAGTGCTTCCAGTACACACTCGATTCTTTTGTTCAATACCGCTGGTTCTGTTTGATTTTCCTCTATCCTGTAGGGCTCTGTTTTATGTATCTTTGTTTTATGCAACTCCATTTTTCACTCCCGCCTCTTCCCACTTTTTCTTTCATATCGTTCCTTGCTTACTACTATAAAAGTTTTGTTCCTGTTATCTCCATATTCCCATACAGGCATCTCCCGGCGTACAATCGGATACACCCGAACATTCCATAGGAAAACTGCCGGTCTTTTACTCTGAGAATCTCCCGGCCGTCGATGAAAAGAGACAGGACCTCCTGCTCCGCTGTCAAAACGATATCATAACACTTTCCGATCTGCCATTCGAAATCTGTTTCCGTAAGGATCGTCACTCCAAAATCCTCTTTCAAAATCGCAGCTTTATTCTTACGGTACAGGCCTGCGTAATACCCCCGCATCACTCCCTGTACCCTTATCCCCAGCATATGGCCCTCTCCGGTTATCGGGGTAACCGGACATCGGATCCCGCCTTCTTTTGTATAATACCAGCCCGTGTAGCTCTGGGCTTTTGCCAGAGACATCGCTTCCATGCCCATACCATCAGGCGATAAGCTCCAGTGGCCTTCGTTGTGTGAAAACGGCGTGATACTGCCAAACTGTATTGTCTGCTTTCGAAAATCAATTTTCTGGCGGTAAGGACCGCTGATCTTAAAGGATCGAAGATAAAGCATTCCGGACCCGGAGAGGAAATGACCGTCACCCGCTATACGGATTCCCACCTCATCGATACAGTCCCCCTGTGTGTCCGGAAGAAGGAAACTGATCCTTGTCGCTTCTTTCCTCTTTAATATCCTCCATGGCCCTTCCAGTATCTTCACTCCAACAGCTGTTCTTACATAGGGAAATACACCTATTTCAGCGTCCCCTTCCCATTGTTTCAGATATAGTTCAAGCTCCGCTTCCTGTCCCTGGTAAGCCAGAGGGGAAAATACCGGATCGTAGCGCTCATCTTCAAAATCTTTTCTCATATAATAAGGTTTGTACCAGAGCCTCCTCTGGGACACGACACTGATATTGTCCAGTACAATCCTCAAGCCCCGCTCATCGCCCGCAGCAGTACCTTTGGAAGGTGCTGACATAAGCCCGTCCGTTCGGAATCCATGCACAGAACCCGGCAGGGAGAAGTCAAAATGCAGCTGCCCTGGCGTGATCCATTCTGCCACTTCTTCCGGCACCGGTTGTTCCGCCAGACGATATCCCAGACAAGCCAGCTCTTTGGAAAAACTGGGAACGTCCAGTATATTTAGCGACCCGCATGCACTGGACAAAATGATCCGGTCGCCAATCGGCTCCCGATAGCGCCCGGGCAGTCCCTCAGGACCGTTCAAAACTCCCAGGACCGTACCTACATTTCCAGCGTTACAGTCCGTGTCCCACCCGCACATCACCGCGATTTCTATCGTTCGTCCCAGGTCCCCATTTCCATACAGCATGGCAAGCGCACAGATTCCAGCATTGGGAATGATAGGACAGTTTCCCGGATAGCGTTCATATCCCCACTCCCGCCTTACCATGTCGACACATGCCCGAAAATCCTCCTGCTCATCCTCATGAAAAACCATGACTGCTTTCACGACTCTGCTATAATCCGAATCTTCCGGTATCTCCGCCAGTGCCCGTTTCATTACCTGATCGATCGTTTTGGCCCGGAATGCTTCCGCTATGGCCGCTCCAAAGAATCTGGCACCCAGGAGCCCTTCCCCGTCATGGGATACGCTGGCCGCAGTCTGTGCATAATCAGCGGCCAGTGTGGGCTCCCCGGGAAAAACTAACCCCCAGGTATCGATAAAGATCTGACCCCCGATCTGCTCCGCCAGTGCGGTTCCGTTCTGCTCAATGCTTCCGGAACGCGGAGCCGGAATTGCACTTTTCAGATTCAGATAGGCGGTATGTTCGGTGCTGATCCCATAACCGCCCCACCAAAACATCCCCCTGCCCGCTCTGGTATAATTCAGCCAGGCTTCGGCCACATCCTGAGCCGTCAGTTCTCCCTGATCCCTCTTATCATACAGAGATCGCATAAAAAACACCGGACCATTGACATCATCGTCCGCCGCAAAAACAGAATACCGGTGAATAGGCCCCCGGATATCACCAAAGGTAGCCCGAAGCCTCTCGTAGTTCCACAACGGCGATTCTACCGGGGCTCCTAACTGGATCCCCATATTCATTCCCAAAAATCCCGCGTATATTTTTTCCACATAATCCTCTGCTATCCTCATAGACTTCCTTTCGCACAAACGATTACGCCTGTATGCTCTATTTTCCAGATGTATGGTTCCTTTTGCTTATATGACAAATGTATTTGCATTTTCCACTTCCACGTCGCCCTTTTTGCACACGGGAATTTTCAGCGCGACTACTGCTCCGCCAAGCGGGCTGTTATAAAAGCTGACCTTATATTGGCCGCCAAAATGGTATTGCAGCCGCTTGATACTGTTGGCTATCCCGATGCCCGTTCCATCTGCTCTTTCCATGGATTCGCCGTTTTGCAGCTGTTTTAGAACCTGTTCCGGAAAGCCATCCCCCGTATCGGTGATGAATATATTGATGACCGGACCGTCCCCCGCTTCCTCTTCCATGACCGTAACAGATATATCCACCGGCCGCTCCAGCGCCACCGTATTTTTCACCGCGTTTTCCACAAAGGTTTGAATAATCAAAGGAGGAATATAGCAATCACACGTACCCGGGTCCTGTTCGATATAAAAAGCAAACGCCCGGCGGTACCGGATACTCTGGATATTCAAATAATTTCTCACATATGCCAGTTCATCCCGGATCAGTTCCTTTCTCATATCACTCTTCAGCAGATACCGGAAATATTCCGAAGTCAACCGAAGCATCTGCTTGCACTCCTGGAATTTTTCCAGTTCCACCAGATTATAAGCCAGATTCAGGCAATTCAGGTAGAAATGCGGTTTGATCTGAAGTTTCATGAATTCGATTACCTCCCGCTGCTGTTCCATCTGTTTTTCATAGAGCGAGATTTTCAGGCTTTTGATCTGCTCCGCCAGATTGCGGAACTGCATGTCTGCCTGCTCCAGTTCCAATATCCTGGCGCTGTCAAGCTCCGGCAGTTCTTCCCCCCCATAGGATGATAGGCCTTCGCAAAAAGACTGAATCGGTTTCACGATATGCCGCACCGTATAGAAAAAATAGAGAACCAGCCCCAGGGCCGTAATGATGGTGACGGAAGTCAGGATCAGCTGGAACCACAGGATATTCTGAAAGATCCTGGATACCGGCACAAAGTAGCGGATGGCAAACGGAATCTTCTGGAATTTCTTCTGTATCTCGATATATTCGGAAAAAAAACCGATCCGGTCCATATATTTGTCCACTTTATGTGGGATCCCGGTCAGGTTCTGTCCATCCAGTGTGGTCAAGATCAGACTGCCATCCCCCACGTCGCTAATGTTGTTCATCAGATGTATCAGGCTGTCTGCCGTCAGCCAATACCCAAACCAGATATCCTGGTATTTCAGGGTCTTGATTAGATATGTTTCCTCTTCCCGCTCCACGATGGACCATTCTGTATCCTTGGCATACTCATTGATCGTCCCCTCCTGGATCAGGGAAACGATGGTATCCGCAGGTTCCTGCTCTACAGCAGCACCTTCACAGGGAATATAAGCATCCTGGCCGGGCAGATAGAGAAAGAAATGAAACTTTGCCGCATAGTCAAAAAAATACACGGAAAATGCATTGTTTAACTGTTCCCGGCCTTTTTGCTGTTCCGCGGAGTCCGGAGGAGCATAAAGCAGCATTTTTAAAGGTGTATACAATGCGCCTTCTCCCTGGGTGTAGTCTATAATCATCTTTGCCTGATTCCTGGTAATCGCACTGATCTCCCTGTCCACGGAATCCATGTTGGCCTTTACCGCCATCAGCGCATACTGATGCTGCTCGTACCTTGTATAAAAAATAGCAGCGAAATTCAGCAGTATTCCCACTAACAGAGCCCCCATCAGTGCCCACAGGGTCGGACTGATCCTTTTCATCAGGCTTTTCTTATCCCGCTTAACCCCGACTTTCTTTTCTCTGTTCATACCAACTTTCCTGTCTGTTAACAACTTTCTTTCCCCTGTTCCCATCAACTGTCATCGGCTTTCTTCCTGTTTCCCCTTTTTTCTAAATTATAGCTGATTCCGTCCGGCACTGTCAAACTACAGAAATCAGCTTCCCGAAGCGTTCCGGAAGCTGATTTCTACCATCTTATTCTCCTTGTATCACCGCCATATAATCATTGGCCTGCATAAGAATCGTCTCATGGATTTTTTCAATTCCGGCCTCATCCAGACGCTTATTCAAATCTTCGATCCCTGCGTCGGTATCATCCACCATCCCGTTAATCAGCGGGTTCAGATACTGGGAGATCAGCTGGTTCACCGCGGTTACCTCTGCCTTTACCGCCGTATCATCTGCTGGGAAGCCCATTATCGTGTTATCCACCACAAAGGGTTCCATCGTCTGATACACATCCGCCACATACTCGTAATGCTCCGGTTTCAGGCTTAACTCCGGCACACTGTAATAAAATCCGGTCAGGCCCAGACCCTCTTTGGTAAACGCAGGATGCTGCGCAGAATTTAAGGATTTATAATTTCCGCTGTCCGCCACTTCATAATCCTCACCTAAAATTCCACAGTCCAGTAACTGATACAGCTCCTCATTGGTCCGAAGTTCCAGCATAAATTTCAGCGCTTCCACCGGATGAGGGCTGGCTTTTGGCATTCCAAATGCCGTGTGCATCGGGTGCTTCTGCAGCACTCTCTGACCCATGGCTCCAAAATTTACCATTTTAATCTCCCAGTCCGGATTCGACACCAACGCCGGCGAATAGATCAGATTAAAAGACTCACCTGTAGCATAGGAAATGGTACTCGCATATTTCCCCGACAGGAACTGGCCTGCAGAATCCACATCCGTGGAGATAATATCGCTGTCAATCCAGCCATTCTCCACCCATTTTCTGGCTGTCTCCACCCCTTGCTTAAAAGAATCCGTCTTGGAATAAACTACAACCCCCTGATCCCCTTTCAAATCATAAGCCAGGTCATTACTCATGGCATACCAGCCGTTTAAGATCTGGAACATCTCATTGATTCTTCCTCCCCGGTCGGAACAGGCCACCATCGTGGATTCGTTTTCCTGGATCCCTTTAAAATATGCCTCCATGGATGCCACATCCGTTATCTCCGGGAGATTATATTTCTTTCTCAAATCCTCCCGGTAGGTGAACCCGATCTCCAGTAAATCATCGGAAGTGGAGGGGATATTATAGATTTCTCCATCAATCTCGCATTTTTTCCATGAATCCTCCGGGATAGAGCTCCAAAGCTTTGGTACCTCCTTCCGGATCAGCTCCTTCAGCGGCAGATAAGCCCCATCCAGCGCATTGGTCTGAAATTTTGCCCAGGTAGCGGTATAGATCAGATCCACATCATTTCCCGTTGTCAGCAGCAGGTTATACTTTGAACTGTCGAAGGCCAGCGGAACCACTTCGATGGTAATATTCAGCTTTTCCCGCAGAATCTCATTGGCCTGTTCTACGATCTTGTCCATGTTATTGGGTGGAGCGACACAGGTGGCGATCTTTAAATGCACCGTCTCCCCGTCTGCTGCACTGGCCGTCGTCCCGCCTGTTCCGGAATCCGTCGATCCCTGATTCTGTCCGCCGGCCGCTCCATCCGAGCCGCAGCCGGTAAGCAGCATAGCCATCGTCACCACACACAGGCCTGCCGTCAATACCTTCTTCCACATTTTCCTCATTACAAAATCCTCCTTCATAAAGTTTATTCTTTTACAGCCCCTACCGTCAACCCCTCCACGAAATACCGCTGCACAAAAGGGTAAGCAAACAAGATCGGAGCTGTTGCTGCTACAGCCATCGCCATCTTAATGGATTCACCGGGAAACTGCATTCCTTGAACCGCTGCCCCCGATGTGGCAGCCATCCTCTGAACCGACATCATAGTATGCAAATAATACTGGATCGGGAAATCCCTGGGCCGGTTTAAAAACAACATCGGCAGATACCAGCCGTTCCAGTAATTCAAAGCCAAAAACAATCCCACTGTAGCCAGAGCCGGTTTCATCAGCGGCAGAACCAGTCTGCCAAAAATAGTAAAATCCGTCGCCCCATCCATTCTCATGGATTCCATCAGAGAATCCGGAATCGTCGTTGTAATAAAACTCCGCATAATAATAATCAGAAACGGGCTGGTCAGCCCCGGCAGGATCACTGCCAGAAGGCTGTCCTTCAATCCCAGAACCGTAGCCACCATAATGTAAAAGGGAACCAGGCCGCCTGAAAACAGAGTTGTGAAATAAAAGAAAAATGAAAATTTATTCCGGTACTTAAACTTCTTACAATTCAAAACATAACCCGCCAGAGCCGTCACAAACAGTCCTGCCCCTGATCCCACAGCTGTAATCAGGACTGTCACTCCATAAGAGCGCACTACATCCCCGCCGGAAGCAAAAATATATAGATAAGCATGGGCCGACCACTGCTTTGGGAAAAAAGAGTAACCCTCTCTCAAAATCGTATTATTATCTGTAAAAGATGCCACGACAATCATCAACATGGGCAGAAGGCTTACCAGTGTTAAAGCTGAAATAAACCCGTAAGAGAACACGTCGATCGCTGTTATTTTTTTCTTCATATGCTCCCGTCCCCTTTTAAAACAAAGCGTATCCCGGCTCAGACCGTTTCACAAAATAGTTGCAGGCCAGCACTACCACCAGTCCAAAAAACGACTGATACAAACCGGCGGCCGTTCCAAGCCCCACATCAAAAGAATTCTGAAGCAGTCGGAACACAAACGTATCAAATATATCCGTCTGTTCATACAAAAGTCCGTTCGTTCCAACCAGCTGATAAAACAGTTCAAACTGTCCCCGCAAAATATTGCCGATGGCCAGAAGCAGCAGCGTAATAAAGGTAGGCACCAGCTGCGGAAGCGTAATATACCGGATCTGCTGGACCGCCGTTGCCCCGTCGATCTGAGCCGCCTCATAATAATCCCTGCTGATACCGCTCAGCGCCGCCAGATAAATAATCATCCCATATCCCGTATGTTTCCACAAATACACCAGTACAATCACATACTTCCAGATCGACGGTGTGGTATAAGCGTTAAAGCCCGAAGCCCCCAGCCCTTCCCTGATAAAATGTGTCAGCGCACCCGAATTCCCGTTCAGCATGGCATAAGCGAACACCTGCACAATCACAAAAGAAATCACATAAGGGAACAAAATCACCGACTGGGAAAATTTCTTAAACTTACTGGAAGTCAGCCGGTGTATCAACACCGCCACCAGCACCTCCAGCACATTTCCAACCACAATAAACACCAGATTATACAGCACCGTATTCCTCGTCAGATATCCGAGGCTGCCATTCTGCAGAAGAATCTTAAAATTAGTAAGCCCCACAAAAGGACTCCCCAGCAAACCATCACCGAAACTGTACTGTGTAAACGCGTAATAAATCCCCACCATAGGCCCATAATTAAACACCAGAAAGAAGAGCACCGCCGGAGCAATCATCAAAAACAATCTCCAGTTTTTTCTGGTTTCCGTCACCAGCCCATTCGGCCGTCTCAACTTCATACTACTGTCCCCGACCACTTTTGTGTCCGAGGTCCTACCTTTATTTCCTCCCATAATCGTCTTTCGTCTCACGCTTCTCCACCTTCATTTCCTGCCTATAATCGCCTTTGTTCCCATGCTTCTTCATCTTTCCAAATTACCATTATAAGATCAGTAATTCCTTCATACAGCGACCTTGTACCTCTTTCATAGATACTCCCAGCATCCGGGCAAAAGTTGGTGCTTCATCTATAATCCGCTGTCTTTCCATAACCGCTCCCGCTCTCACATCAGGCCCGCTCATAAAAAATACCGGCTGCGGCCCTTTATAGGGCAAATGCCCATGGGAAGAAACACAGAACTTATAGTCCGAATGATCCGGCTTCACCAATGCCGGCCCCATAGATGCATTGCCAAAGCCAGTCCCATACCGTCCCTCCAGAACATATAGGAAATCACCATCCAGATGCTGTTCCCTTCTCACTTCCTCCTTCGTAAAAACCGCTTCCACTCCATACACCGGATTCTGGCTTATCTCCCTTAAAACCTTCTCCACCTTCCTCCTGACCCCGCCATCTTCCGGATCCCTGACATGCACCTGCGCCGACAGCGCCGCAGAATTACAATAGGCATCCCAGTCTGTCACATTTCCCTCCCCATCCAGCCGGATCAATCCCTCCCCGGCCAGCAAAACATTCGGCTGAAACATCTGTTCCACCGGCAGCTGTCCATGATCGCTGACAACGGCAAAATTCGTCCGTTCATAAATCCCGGCCCGTTCCACCTCATCCATAATCCTGCCCAGCCAGTCATCATGGACCATCAGCGCCTTCTCCACCTGCCCTCCATATAGCCCGCATCCATGCCTGACATGATCCAAATATGCTACATGTAAAAACATAACATCTGGCTGTTCTCTCCGGATCAGTTCACAGGCGCAGCTAACCATAGCCTGATCCACAAAAAAGCGTCCCAGCTTCCGGTACACATGCAGATACCGTCTCAAAACCCCATGTTCTCCCAGCACACTTTCGGACGCAGACCTGCAAAGAACCTCTTCCAGATTGTCGGCCCCTCGCTTAGGCCAGATCTCCGGTACATTCCAGTCGGAAGCCGGGTCATCCCCCATACAGGGCCACCCCAGACACGCTGTACTCATTCCCGCCTCATGCGCCGCATCTAGCACCGTCCCCACCCGTATCTGCCTTCGGAACCAATACCAGTCCATCTCCCGGCTGTAAGGATCCAGCACCTCATTATGATAAATTCCATGAACCTCCGGATAAGTCCCCGTAATCATAGAAACATGCGAAGGATATGTAAGAGCCGGATAGATTCCCCGCATTCCTCCCCGTACCCTGGCTGCCCTCTCAAGCAGACGTCCAAAGTTCGGCAGACTCTCGATCATCTCCATGTCCTCATCCACCATGGCATCCACCGACATCACAATCAGTTTATTCATCCTTATCGCCCGCTCCTTCCTTTTCTAGTTCCATGTTACCTTCTCACCTATAAAACTTCTATAACTCAACCGACCACTCCTTGTTGTTAATGCGACTTATGTAACACTTGTTTGTCGTAGGCGGCTGTATACGCCGTGAATCATATTAACCGTATCGTTACAATTCACAGCGAACTGGGAGGGGACTGGCTGTGAATTGTAACATTGGATCTTTGGATGATTGGAAAAGAATGAAAAAAATGGAAAATTTAGATAGATATGATAACATAAAACTTATGTATTTAAGTTATCAATTATAGTAAGGAATTTTAATCGATTTGATTCGTTTAAAAGAAAAGACAGGAGATAAAATCCATTATCCTATGATTCTGATCAGAATAACAATTTCCAAGAAAATACAATGGGAGCGGGAAGCCGGTGTTCTCCATCCCGCTTCCCGCTCCCGCACGTCTTACCCTTTTATCTTATGGGGCCTTGCGCAATTACAGGCCTGCTAACGCTCCAGACTCTCAACAGGTCACTACTGGAATCTCACGATTTCTTTCTTCAGCCGCTTGATAATCTTTTTTTCAAGCCTGGAAATATAGGACTGCGAGATCCCCAGCAGATCGGCTACCTCCTTTTGGGTCATCTCATCCCCATAAGCATTGTTAAGCCCAAAACGCAGTTCCACGATGGTCCTCTCCCGCTCCGTCAGCTTTTCGATGGCCTTCTGCAGAAGTTTGCGCTCCACCTCATTTTCAATATCCTTGTAGATCACGTCCTCGTCGGTGCCCAGGATGTCGGACAGCAGCAATTCGTTTCCATCCCAGTCCACATTCAGCGGCTCGTCGATGGAAACTTCCATCTTGGTCTTGTTATTCCGACGCAGGTACATCAGGATCTCATTTTCTATACAACGGGAGGCATATGTCGCGAGCTTGATATTTTTCTGGGGATTGAAGGTGTTAATCGCTTTGATCAGGCCGATGGTTCCAATCGAGATTAAGTCCTCCACTCCCACTCCTGTGTTATCAAACTTTTTGGCTATGTAGACGACCAGCCGCAGGTTGTGCTCGATCAGCACGGATTTCGCATCCGCGTCAAATTCGGTTCCCAGATCCGCGATGATTTCCGCTTCCTTATCGGGTTCCAGCGGCGGGGGAAGTACCTCGGTGCCGCCTATGTAGTGAACGTCTCCCTGCCTGGTAAACAGTATATTCTGGAAACTCGGGCACACCCGAAATTGAAAATGTCCTGGTATCGCTACTTTAATCATCATTATTTCTCCTCCTCGTTTACGATTCTTATCCTTCCAGCAGCTGTGGGTGCAAGATCATCTGATACCGCTTCTGTGAGGAAACCTGTTCCGCGCAGATCCCCAACACCGGTTTTTTTACTATTCTCGCCTCTCCATCCAGATCGATCCGCAGATAATCGATGGAGCAGCCCGGCAGCAGACCATTGGTCTTACCCACCGCATGATAGGGAATGTAATAAAAATTCCCGTCCGGTTCGTACTCCTGTGTTTCGCAAATGCGCAGCTTCAGCATATCTTCCACCTGTCTGCACATTTCTGTCGTCATAAGTTCGCTTAGAGCATCATATTCTATAATGCAAACCGGCTTATTCCTGACAGGGTCTTTTAAGCTGTTTCCCGTATCCAGTAACCCCATGGTGTGACAGCATTTTCCCTTCCAAAACAGCACTACCGGATAAATATTTCCATTTTTGGCCATAAAATGCCGGTAAACTCCCATTCCTGCCTGGATCAGTGCATAACTGGCCACTGAAAAAAACAGAAAGGTCCTGAATCCGGTTTTGGATGAGGTATGCTCGTACAGCCACTGGTAAACGCCCCCGGTTAAAAAGGAGACCAGATAAAAGAGCACAATTCCTTTCACCATGAGCTTCTTCCCCTTCAGTTGAAGCCCGATTTTTACCATGCATACGGGTAATATCCCATACGTCAATATAAGCTTGCCAATCAGAAGGGACGCGGGCAGGAGCACAATACCGCAGGCGCCGGCTGCTCCGGTCAATCCTCCCAGAAGCATTCTAAGATGCGTGGCAGTGCATTTTAGGATACTCCTGACTAACAGCAAAAGCAGATAATCCATAACCAGATTGATGAGAAAATAGACATCTATGTACAGCTCATAATACAAGATCACACATCCTTCCCTTACGGATTTTGTGATGCTGTTCTGGCTTTAAGCAATATTCATTATAAGACCCGGTCACACGAAAATTTGTCAAAAGCACGGTGTCGATTCGCAGTTTCTTTCTGGGGTTTTCGACGGGGACGGCGTACATTTGTGCCCACTCGACGGAATCAGCGGTTCCTCGAGCAAATGAATTGGATTGTTTTGGAGTATTTAAGAAAAAGAACACAGATCATGTAATTCGACGGAAACAGAATGTAGGAATAAAATACCCAGAGCCTGAACGTGACGCTTACTAAGACTCAAAACTTAAGAATAATAGAAAAATAGAGTAAGCAGGACATTTTAATAATGGGACATGAATATGACAAGTATAAAGATAATAAGATTTTGTAAACAACAAGATGTGAAAATAATAGGATACGAAAATAACAGGATACGAAAATAACAGGATACGAAATAGAAAATCCAGAATAAAGAGGTTGTTATACGGCAGAATTAAGCCATACAACAACCCCGATCAACCATTTCTAAGACAGAATAATCCTATGACATATGATTTATAGATATTCTCCGTCATATTATATGATATTTACTATCATGAAAATACAGAACAAAATCACCCGTAGAAAAACGGATTATTTATTTCTGTTCTTCTGCAGGAACTCCGGAATCTTAATACCAGACTCTCTGGTATTGACCTCCGGCTGCTTGGGAATCTGAAGCCCGGGCAGCGGCTGTGTATTTACCGTAGGCTGTACCTTCGGCATAGCTGTTCTAGCATTAGCTGTGTTCGTATTTGCAGTCTGGGCATTCTGAACATTCATCTTCGGCGGCTGATAAGAAAACTTCGGCATGATATTCGCGCCCTGTCCGATGATGGAAGAATTGCGCAGACCAGTAGCGATGACCGTAATGCTGGCTTCATCCGTCACACTGTCATCATACATAGCTCCGAATATGATATTCGTATCTTCTCCGGTCATATCCTGTACATAGCTGGCGGCGTCGTTTGCGTCCATCAGCGTGATATCCCCGGAAATATTGATAATTACATGGGAAGCACCGGTAATAGTGGTCTCCAGCAGAGGACTGGCCACGGCCTGCTTTACTGCCTCGATCGCCTTATCATCCCCCTTGGCCTTACCGATACCGATATGAGCAATTCCTTTATCTGCCATAACCGTCTGGACATCGGCAAAATCCAGATTAATCAGCGCGGGCAGATTAATCAGATCCGTAATACCCTGTACGGCCTGCTGTAACACTTCATCCGCTTTCTTAAGCGCATCCGGCATGGTAGTTCTGCGATCTACGATCTCCAGAAGCTTGTCGTTGGGGATCACGATCAGCGTGTCCACGTTTTGCTGAAGCTTTTCAATCCCTTCCAGTGCATTATTCATACGAGTCTTGGCTTCAAAACGAAATGGTTTCGTCACGACGCCGACTGTCAGGATTCCCATATCTTTGGCACATTTGGCTATGATCGGAGTAGCTCCGGTTCCTGTCCCGCCGCCCATACCGCAGGTGACGAACACCATATCTGCTCCCTTTAATACGTCTTTAATCTCCTCCGCACTTTCTTCTGCTGCTTTCTCACCGATCTCCGGCTGTGCGCCTGCCCCCAAACCCTTGGTGAGCTTTTCTCCTATTTGTAATGCAGTGGGTGCCTTGCAAAGCTGCAATGCCTGCTTGTCCGTATTCACGCCTACAAATTCCACACCGCCTATTTTTTCATCTATCATTCGATTGACCGCATTGTTGCCGGCGCCTCCCACGCCTACAATAATGATTCTGGCCGTTGATTCCGCATCGTTTGTCATTATTTCTAACAAGGTAGTTCCTCCTTTAGCTCGCATTCCTAGCACTTACTATCTTATATAATATAATCTTTTAATAGAATAATCAACCTACAATTTGATTTTGATTTGATTTTTTTCATTCCGTACGCTCAAATTTTATATCTCTTTGTGTTTCGCTGACCTCCTCCATATGCATAATTCCCACCATCTCTTCCTGCTGGGCGATGGGCAGGGCGCTTTTTAAGACGTCGATCTTGTCAAACAGATTCTCATCCTTTCCCAGCATAACTTTTATGCTGCCAAAAAACAGGTTCATCTGTATATCATCCGTAAATTCAATCCGGTCCGGCCTTAAGTTCTGCTTGTCCAGCATCTGCGTCAGATCCACTATGGTCCGGAATACTTTTTGATTCTGCACCGGAAGTTTCTTATACAGGACGATGCTGTCAAAGGACAACCCTGTTATCAGCGGTACCTCTTCCATCACCAGATCCGAACTTTCCACCACGACACCGTCCTTATCGAAGTACATGTTCGTGCCCAGATATTCGATATATCCCACAACACTCTTTTCATATACTTTGATTCTGATCTTGCTCGGTGAAAGCATGGTGATCTCTATGGTATCTATAAAAGGAATTGGCTGTGTGTCCATATATTTATATTTAAACATCAGATACAGCGAATTCGTGCTGTATCGGTCATCCATGACCAATTCCTTAATTTCCTCTTCTGTGTAATGTACGTTCCCTTGGACCTCCACCTCCGTAACATGGAAGATGCCAACCGCCGCCGCTACGGCAACAGCTGTCAGGCAGATGAAAACCAGGATTATTATCCATTTTGTTTTTACCCTTCCCTTTTGTGCATTTTCCTTCATTGTTTTCCTCCATTTGTGCGGTTTTCAGCACATATAGGTATGGATGAACATCTCTTCGTTCAACCGTTCCTCCATTTGTGCGGTTTTCAGCACATATAGGTATGGGTGAACATCTTTTCGTTCAACCGTTCCTCCATTTGTGCGGTTTTCAGCACATACAGGTCAACTGTCGACCCTGCTTCGGATATTACCTCCCAGTTTTCTCAGATCACGGCAGATATCCTCATACCCCCGGTCGATAAATACCCGGTTTTCAATATATGTCATTCCCTGCGCACATAAGCCCGCGATTACCAGCGCAGCTCCTCCGCGCAGTTCTTCCGCCTGCACAGTAGTACCGGTCAGCCCGGTTACCCCTTCGATTGCGGCCTCTTTTCCACTTACCTGAATATGAGCGCCCATCTTCACCAGACCGTCCACCGCTTTATAGCGGTCTTCAAATATCATTTCTCTAATGGTGCTTTTTCCGTCAGCCACGGAAAGAGCCGCCATCAGTTGTGACTGCATATCGGTGGGAAAGCCGGGATACGGCTGTGTCTCCACCAGTGCGACACCGTGGGTCCCCTCTGTGGCATCTACCACGACAGTTCCCTTCTCCTGTCTGCACACAACTCCCATCTGCCTCAAAATCTCTAACAACGCATTCAGCTGCCCCTCGGGGGGATTCAGCAGGCTCACCTGCCCCTTTGTGGCTGCCGCCGCGCACAGATAAGTACCTGCCACGATGCGGTCGGGAATAATCGTATACTCCACATCATGCAGCTCTTTCACTCCCCGGATACCTATCTCCGGTGAGCCTTCTCCTCGAATATCAGCTCCCATTGCTTTTAAAAACCGGCAGAGTTCGAATATCTCTGGTTCCATCGCAGCACCCTTAATCCGCGTTTCTCCTTCAGCCAAGACCGCAGCCAGAATCAGATTTTCCGTAGCTCCCACACTTGGAAACGGAAGTTCTACCGGACAGCCGACTATCTTTTGTGCTTTTGCCTCCAGGATCCGGGATTCCCGGAACTCAACTCCCATCCGGGACAGGCCGCTGATATGAAGATCGATCGGCCTTTTTCCAATCACACACCCGCCGGGATGAGGGATAGACGCTTCCTTTGTCCTTCCCAGAAGGCTCCCCAGCATCATAATGGAAGAGCGCATCTTTTCCGCATATTCCGCCGGAATATCACTGGAATCCAGACCGGATGCGTCGATGACCAGCGTATCCGTCTCCCAGTGGGCCTCACAGCCGATCTTTTTCAGGATCTGAATCATATAACGCACGTCGATGATTTTCGGGCAATTATGCAGGACGCAGACTCCCCTGTGAAGGATCGTTGCTGCAATGATGGGTAATGCGGAATTCTTTGACCCCTGTATTCGAATTTCTCCATACAATGGATTACCGCCTAGAATTTCTATTCTGTCCAACTAGCAATTCCTCCAGAGTCTGTTTTATAACCAGACTATTTTACTCATATATTCCATCATATGCAGTTTCCGTAGTTATGTTACTACTTTATCAATGCCCTCCGTGCCCTGCTGCGGCCATACATCAGCCTTTAGGCCTTCGGAGGCGATACTTCTTTTACCTGGCTGGAGATGCTTAAGGCAAGCCCCATTTCCGCCAGCAAAAACAAAACAGATGTGCCGCCGTAACTGATAAACGGCAGGGTAATTCCTGTATTCGGAATAGTATTGGTCACCACTGCGATATTCAAAATGACCTGAATGGCCATATGCCCCATAATACCGGTTACAATCAAAGCCCCGAACAAATCGGTGGCATTTCCCGCGATCACCATCAGACGCCAGATCAGCAGCAGGAACAGCAGGATCACCAGCACGGCCCCCACCAGCCCCAGTTCCTCACAGATGATGGAAAATATCATATCGTTTTGCGCTTCTGGGACGAATCCCAATTTCTGCATACTCTCTCCCAGTCCTCTGCCGAACACTCCTCCGGAACCGATGGCATATAGCCCCTGAAGGGTTTGATATCCCTTCTCATAAGCCTCCGGGTTTCTCCAGATCGCCAGACGCTCCAGCCGGTAGGATTCCAGGCTTAGGAAGATAGCTATGAATCCGACGCCCAGCGCGCCCATGCCGATAAACTGCATATATTTCGGGCTGGCTACAAAAATCAGGATGACCGCAATTCCCAGAATGATAATAGCGGTACTTAAGTTGTTGGTGCCCACCAGACCCACAATGGGAAGAATGGAGAGCATAATCAGAAACATGGTCTTTATCTTACCCATTCTTTTCACATTTCTGCCGATCAGAAATGCCAGAAACAATATGACCGCCACTTTGGCGTATTCCGAAGGCTGAAAGGACAGCGGCCCCAAAGCCAACCATCGTTTCGAACCGTTGATTTCACTTCCCACCACCAGCACCAGGCCTGACAGGATCAAAGAGACGATATAAGCCAGAACCGCAAATTTTTCCCAGAAATGATAATCAATATTTGCCACCACCATCATCACGCCGACACCCAGAATCGTGGCAAACAGCTGTTTCTTTAAATAATACGCCGCGTCCTGGAATTTGATCTGCCCATTATAAGCGCTTGTGCTGTACAGCATGACCAGCCCGAATCCCACCAGGATTAATACGATACATAACAAGCCCAAATCCACATATCCCGCCTGTTTCGCGCTTTCCTTAATCTGCCTTGTTTTTAAAGGCATATAGGTATACCCGGAGGGTGTTTCCTGCCTTGTTTTCAAAGGCATATAGGTATGCCCGGAGGCCGCCGCCTCCTTCCTATACCTGGGTTTCATATGGTCACTGCGATTCTGGTCCATGCACTCAACTCCTATAGGTTATTCACATATTCTTTGAACATCTTTCCTCGTTCTTCGTAATTCGTGAACATCCCCCAGCTGGCACAGGCCGGCGATAACAATACCGCATCTCCGGGTCGGGCCTCAGTCGCACAGATGTTTACTGCTTCTTCCAGTGTATCTGCGAATGTAATCGCTTCAAAGCCGCAGCCCCTGGCTGCTTCCGCAATTTTCTCTCTGGTCGCTCCAATCAGCACGAGAAGCTTTACCTTTCCGTCAAAGGCCTGGATCCACTCCTCATAGGAGGAATCCTTATCATAGCCGCCGCCGATCAGGCAGGTCGGCCGGGTCATGGCCTGAATTCCTTTGATCGCCGCATCCGGATTCGTACCTTTCGAGTCGTTATAATATACCACCCCGTTCTTCTCCGTCACAAACTCGATTCTGTGTTCCACCGCCCGGAATGCTGTCACTGTATTACGGATCACATCCGTCGGAATACCAAAAGACACGGCGCACGCCACGGCCGCCATGATATTTTCATAATTATGCAGGCCCAGCAGATTACATTCCAAAACGTTGCAAATAGAAACATTTTCCGTCCCATCGTTATAATAAACCACATTATCACTGAGATAAACTCCAGGTTCCAACTTCCTTTTACTACTGAAGTATAAGACCCTGGCGCGGATCTCCTCTCCGAATTTTCTGGTTACCTCATCCTCATAATTCAGCACACAGGTATCCTCTTCCGTCTGGTTCACCGCGATCCGTTTCTTCGCATTTATGTAATTCTCCATGGTGTGATGTCGGTTCAGATGATCCGGTGAAATATTCAGAACCGCGCTGACCACCGGGTGAAACTCCACGATTCCTTCCAGCTGAAAACTGCTCATCTCAGCCACGATGACAGAATCCCTGGTCGTCTCAGAAGCCACCTCCGTATAAGCTGTACCAATATTTCCCACGACAAAAGCTTCCGCCGTATCATTTTTAACTATTTCTCCCAGCAAAGCGGTCGTGGTCGTCTTTCCATTGGTTCCGGTGACCGCCATCACCTTTCCGTGTCCCATCTGCCAGGCCAGCTCCACCTCTCCCCATACCGGGACGCCCTTTTCCCTGAGCTGCTCCACCATCGGAATATCCATAGGTACTCCGGGGCTTATGACCGCCAGCTTAAGCTCCCCGATCCGTATTCTGGACCATTCTCCCAGAATTACCTCCGCCTTCGTCCCATCCGGCAGTCCGCCGAGAATCTCCTGCGCATCCCTCTTATCATTTTCGTCATACAGGATCACATCTGCCTTAGCGCGGCCTAGAAGCCTGGCGGCTCCCATTCCGCTGATTCCGCATCCGATCACCAGTACTTTCTGATCTTGTAAATCCATCGTCCTTATCCTCCGATTCTATTTTCAAATCGATTCTATTCTCCACTGATCCATCTATAACCGATTCCATTTCCGCCGCTATTATGAGACCGCGATCAATCCCACCAGGCACAAGAGCGCCGTTATTACGGAAAACACCGCCACTACTTTCGTCTCCGACCAGCCGCCCAGCTCAAAGTGATGGTGGATCGGCGCCATACGGAAGATCCGCTTCCCGCCGGTCACTTTAAAATAAGCCACCTGTATAATTACCGAACAAACCTCAGCCAGATAAATAAATCCCACTATCGCGATGAACAACGGCATCTGCAGCACATACGCCGTGGCGGCCACAAAACCACCCAAGGCCAGAGATCCCGTATCTCCCATAAACACGCTGGCCGGATACACATTAAACAGCAAAAATCCCAAAAGGCTGCCGGCAACCGCACAGGTAATCGGTTCAATCCCGCTGCGGGTCCCTACGGCCACCACCGTAAAAAACGTAGCCACCAGAACCGTCACACTGGAAGCCAGCCCATCCAGGCCATCCGTAAAATTCACGCCGTTCACAGTCCCGATAATCACAAAGAACATAAACGGAATCGTAAGCCACCCCAGATTCCAGTATTTCCCATCCGAAAACGGAATCAACAATGTCAGCTGAACATCCGTAAACCGAATCAGATAAAAGACGAATACCCCGGTCACCAGCACTTCGCCCAAAAACTTCTGAATCGGCGTCAGCCCTTCCGATCTTCTGAGCACCACCTTAATATAATCATCCAGAAACCCGATAATCCCAAATCCAACCGTCACGAACAAAATCGGTATGATCATCGGATAGTCCTTAATATAGATCAATGACGTTACAACCACACTGGACAATATAATCAAACCGCCCATTGTAGGCGTACCGGTTTTCTTCAAATGTGATTTCGGTCCCTCGTCCCTTACTGTCTGCCCAACTTTCAGACGCCTCAAAAACGGAATAATAATCGGCCCCAGCGCCACACTGATCAAAAAAGCGATCACAACCGGCATAACTACATGATTCGTCATCTTCACACCTCTTAACTTCTTTTGCTGTGCATCCGCGGACCGGATGCTATGTACCGCAAGCTTATCTCCCCACTGATCCTCATCCTGCGTATCTCTCCATAATTTCACAAGTATAGTACTTTTCTTCTGTTTTCGCAAGCTTCTTCTTCAAGAACGCCCTTAAGGTCAGGATCCTGCTACTCCAGATAAACGATTACATTGCTGGTCTTGCTGATGGTCTCACCGGCCAGAGGGAATTGGTCCGTTACGGTTCCGTCCTCTCCGATGCAGGAGACACTGAGCTCGAACTCCTTTAGGATTTCCTGCATTTCTTCTTTGGTTTTTCCCATCAGGTCCGGCATGGTGATCTCGCCAATGTTATTTTCCTGGGTTTCCTCTTCGGTAAAACGCTGCTCGATACCCATATAAGGCAGAATGTTGCCGAAGATATCTTTTACGATGGGAGCCGCGATGGTCCCTCCATAATAGATGCCCTGGGGATTGTTGATGATGAGCAGGCACAGGACCTGCGGATCATCCGCGGGTGCGAACCCCAGGAAAGAAGAGATATATTTGTGAGCACTCCGGGGCAGGGTCTGGGACGTGGCTGTCTTTCCGCCGATCTTGTAGCCGGGGATATAGGCTTTGTTCCCGGAACCTTCTTTTACGACCTGTTCAAGGAGATATTGCATGGTCTCGGAGGTTTCCTCGGAAATGATGTGCTCTTTGGTCGGGTAGGTCAGGGTTCTGACCGGTTCCCCGTCGGTATTCTTTACTTCCACCCCCAGGTGCGGGGTAATGCGGGTACCGCCGTTGATGATACTGCTGGCCGTGGTGGCCAGCTGGATCGGGGTGATCTGGAAAGATTGGCCGAAGGATATGGTCGCCAGCTCTACGGGACCTACATTATCTTTTTTGTGCATGATGGTGGCCGCTTCCCCGGGAAGGTCCACTCCTGTTTTCGACAGGAGCCCCAGCTGATTGAAGTATTTGTAAAAATTGTCTACGCCGAGCCTAAGGCCTACGTCGATAAACACGGGGTTACAGGAATTCATGATACCCTGGACAAAGGTTTCTCCTCCATGTCCGCCTGCTTTATGGCATCGGATTCTCCGGTCCTCGACAACACGGAACCCCGGACAGGAGAACTGGTCATCCAAATGTACCACCCCCTCTTCCAGACCAGAGGCAGCCGTGATGATTTTGAAGGTGGAACCTGGTTCGTATGTATCATTAATACATCGGTTCCTCCACATCTGATTCAGCAGGTCCTGCTTTTGTTCTTCTGTCATTCCTGTGGTATCCACACTGGTGTTCAGGGTGAACGGATCGTTCAGGTCAAACTCGGGTACATTTACCATCGCCATGATCTCTCCGTTCTGGGGATTCATGACCAGAACTGATACCGCGTCGGCTGATTTTTGTTCCATCACCTTCTGCGCTGCCTGCTCGCAGTATTTTTGTATATTGGAATCCAGACTGATGTACAGATCGTTTCCCGGCACCGGCTCTATGCGGTCTTCCCCGGCATCCGCGATCTCCACTCCTCTGGCGTCTGTCAATGTTAATATAGTGCCATCGATTCCCTTTAAATATTCCTCATATTTTACTTCCAGGCCAATGATTCCCTGGTTATCACTTCCGGTAAACCCAAGCACTTTTGAGGCCAGTGTACTGTATGGATAATACCTCTTAAAATCTTCGTCCACTTTGACACCGGCTAAACCTAAATTCCGGATTTCATCACCGATTTCTTTGTCGACATTTGTCTTGATCCGTTCAATGGAACTGTTTTTTTCCACCCGTTTGCGGACGGTCTCCTCATCCATTCCCAGGATTTCCGAAAGTTTGGAGATGATAACCTCCGGTTCCTTGATCTGGCTGTGGATAACGGATATGGTACACACCGTCCGGTTTGTGGCAAGTACGGTGCCATTGGCATCTATAATTTTTCCCCTGGCCGCCTTTATACTGCGCTCCCTCTCGTGAAGCGCATCTGCCTGTTCCTGATAATATTCCGACTGGAACAGCATCAGATAGATCAGCCTTCCGGCCAGCGCTCCCAGCACCAGAAAACAGCACAGAAAGATGATCAGGATTTTTTTACGGTTATAGGTTTTGTTTCTTAACATCGTATAACCTCATAAAAGTTATTACTATAATCTATTACAACTTTTATGAGGTTATGTATTTAAATAGCTATGAGCACTTAGCGGCTGTTTTTCAGCCGCTTACGTACGATGCATGAAAAATTGTCAGCGAGGCGTTTTCGAGCGCTGCTATTTTTTCATTCTGCAGTCTGGTTCTGGTCAGGCTCCTGGGACTGCTGCGTGTCAGGAGGCGAATAAGGGATTCCGTCATCCTCCTGGCCGCCGTCCTCCGGATTCTGGCCTTCCTGGCTTCCCCCTTCCTGACTGCCTTCCGGGTTCTGCCCCTCCTGGCCGTTTTCGCCTGTATTCTGGCCTTCCTGGCCGCCTTCTTCCGGGTTCTGACCTTCTGTCCCATTATCCTGCGGGTTCTGGCCATCCTGTGCATTGGGATCCGTCTGACCCTCCTGGGGCGCTGCCGGATCCTGTTGACCGTCTCCAGCCGTATCCGTCGGGATTTCTTCCGTCGGGAATATGTTCATATATGGCAAAACCTCTGTCAGGATGCCGCTGGCCATCTCACAGGCCAGAGAGCTGGCATGATTTTGTTCCTCCACATTCGGTTCATCGATCACTACATAAATGGCGACCTGCGGTTTATCATAAGGCGCGTATCCCAGATAGGATACCAGGAAATTCCGGTCCTCACGGGGATATTTTTCTGCGGTTCCCGTTTTGCCGCCCACTTTATATCCCGGTACCGCCGCTTTTTTGGCTGTTCCTTTTTCTCCGGACACTGTAGTATATAAATATTGTTTTAACGTGTCTGATGTTTTTTCCGATATCGTCTGTTTTAACAAAATAGGATCTATATTCTGCACAGTACCGCCGTTGGCGTCCAGAATTCTGGAAACCATATGGGGCTGATAGTAATAACCGCCGTTGATTACGGAGCAGAATGCGGAGATCTGCTGTATCATGGAAACAGTATAATTCTGTCCGAAAGAATTGGTGGCCAGATCCACCGGCTTCATCTTATCCGCAGTATAGAGCATCCCCGAAGCCTCTCCCGGCAGATCGATTCGTGTCTTCTGCCCGAAACCAAATATCTCCTGGTATCTGCAGAAATTATCCGCCCCGATTATGGCGGCCATCTGCATCAGGGCATCATTGCAGGATACGTTGATGGCACCTTCAATGGTCAGCAGCCCGTGTCCATATCTGTTTACACAGGCGATTCCCTTTGGAGCTCCCGGCACTACCTGTTTTCCGTCGCAGACAAAGGTCTCGTTTCCGCTCAGTTTTCCGGTCTCCAGCCCTGAGGCGATGGTAAATGGCTTGGAAGTGGAACCCGGCTCATAAGTATCACTGATACAGAAGTTTCTCCAGATCTTATTTAACGCGTCCATCCTGGTGTCATCGTCCATGGCCGCGATCTCTTCTTCCGAATAAAATGGCGTCAGATCCCTTGGATTGTTCAGATCCCATTCCGGCGTGCTGGCCATGGCCAGTACCTCTCCGGTATTCGGGTTCATCATCATGACCGCGGTCAGCTTGCTGCCGTCTCCCGGTCTGGCTTCATCCCTGTGGGCCTCGTTGAATTCCCTGATATATTTTTCGACAATCGACTGGATATTGACGTCCAGTGTCGAAACCAGCGTATTGCCGTCGATGGCCTCCTTCACGGTGCGTTCCAGCTCCAGCTCATCGTTCAGGTATCCGTATTCACGTCCGTTTATGCCGTTTAACGTGGAATTATAATATCCTTCCATCCCACCGTTTCCCACGTTTCCGCTGGAGGTAAAGCCGATTTCATCAGCCGCCAGGGATCCGTAGGGATATTTGCGCACATAATCTTTTTCAAACCATACTCCCTTTATGGATACGGATGACTCCTCTTCTTCCTCTTCGCCAGAATCAGATGCGCCGGTATCCGTATCATCTGCCTTTATATCCGCAGACGCTGCACCCCCGGTACTGCCATCCGGCGTTTGATCCGCGCTGTCTGCATCATCACCTTTTGTACCGTCTTCTGTTCCGCCATCTTTCGCTTCGTCATCCTTAGCTTTACCATCTTTTGTATCGTCCGCGTTCTTCTTGTCTGCTGCCGTGGACTTATCGTCCTTCTTTACCCGGAACAGATCTTCAAACGCGTCTTTGTCATCTTTGGTCAGCTGTTTCTTAAGGATATAGTATGCATTGTCAGGATTTTTGGAAATATATTGTCTGATCTGTGTCTCATCCAACTGGAAACTGGACACCAAACTCGTAATCACTTTGTTGATATGTTCGTCGTCTTTTGTCGCCAGCAGCTGCTTCGTATCCAGAATCACATTGTATACCCGTTCACTGGTGGCCAGCACGGTTCCCTTCCGGTCCACGATATCTCCTCGCCGGTACGGCAGCACAGTGCTTGTATATTCCTGCTGGGATAATACACTCTTCGTATATTCATCACCGCTCTCTGCGTTTATCTGGGCAATCCGGACATTCAGTCCAATGAATACCACAATAATACCGGCAAATAATACTACCAGCTTTTTCTGCATTGTGCGGGTGAATTTTTTATCTTTCTTCTTATTATTCGCCACAAAATTCACCTGCTTTTATTTTTTTAATATGTTTTTAATCGTGTTTTCCTCTTCCGGCAGCTCCTCGTACTGCTTCACATAGTCGCTGCTCTTGTCATCGTACAGCCGTACCTGGTCCTGAGTCGCATAGACCATACCCAGTTCATTCATAGCCACATCTTTCACATGCTCCAGATCCACAGACGCCGTCACCCGGTTTTCCTCCGCATCATTTTCCGCCTTCAATGTATTCAGCTGTGTTTCCAGTGTGGAAATATCATTAAGCTGTGCGGCAAGCGTGGACTGCAGTTTCAGATAATTCACGCAGGTAGCCAGCACCAGAATCGTGGCAACAGACAGGAAAAGAACGTATCCCGGGTTCATGTACAGGGCCTTTTCTCTGTTTCGAAGCGTACTTACCCCAGTCTTTTTCCTCGGTGCCTGTGTCTCCTGCCGATCCGGCAGTACCTCCAGCTTTCTGACGGTATTTCCTTCTATGTAATTTCTTCTTTGGTAAGTTGTATTCTGCTTCTTTCTCGCTGCCATTCTTTACACTTCCAATCTTTTCTTAAACTTCACCTTTTTCAAATATTCTCAGCTTCGCGCTCTTGCTGCGGCTGTTTGTCAACAGTTCCTCCTCTGACGGCAGGACCGGCTTTCTGGTCACTACCCTGCCTTTCGGTTTTTTACCACATACACATACCGGAAAATCGCTGGGACAGGTACATGGGTTCTCGCTGGTCCGGAATATATTCTTCACAATCCGGTCTTCCAGGGAATGAAATGTAATGATACAAATCCTACCCCCGCTGTTTAACAGTTCAATCATATCGTCCAGAGAGTTTTTCAACACTTCCAGCTCCCGGTTCAGTTCAATACGGATCGCCTGAAAAGTCCGCTTCGCCGGGTGCCCTCCCACAGCTCTGAATTTCATCGGGATCGCCGCTTTAATAATCTCCGACAGCTCCAGGGTCGTCTCGATGGGCTTTGCCGCTCTGGCCGCCACTATATGTTTTGCTATATTCTTCGCAAATTTATCTTCTCCGTAATCCCGGATCATCCGGTATAACTCCATCTCGGAATATTCATTTACAATATCCCTGGCGGTCTGGGACTGTCGCCTGTCCATACGCATATCAAGCGGCACATCTTCCCGGTAAGTAAATCCCCGCTCAGGTTCGTCCAGCTGATAGGAGGAAACGCCCAGATCCAGGACGATACCGTCCACCTTTTGGATGCCCAGCTCCTTCATGACCCGCGGCATCTCACAGTAATTACTCCTAACGATGTCCACCTGTTCTTCAAATTCCACCAATCTTCTGCCGGCCGCGTCAATTGCCGCCTCATCCTGATCGATTCCGACAAACCGGCCGTTTTTCGACAATCGCCGGCATACCTCATAGGCATGTCCGCCGCCTCCCAGGGTACCGTCAACATATATCCCATCCGGCCGGATATTCAAACCGTCGATCGTTTCTTTCAATAAAACGGACGTATGTGTAAATTCCATAATCTTCCCTCTTTAATCCCTATCAGATATTTAAGCCCAGATCCATCATTTGTTCCGCAATGTCATCCATGTCATCATACGTATTATTTTCATTCCATCTGGCCTTACTCCAGATCTCAATCCGGTTCAGCAGTCCTGCCAGAACAACATCCTTCTCCAGATCGGCAAATTCCCTTAAGGTAGAGGGCAGCAGGATTCTTCCCTGCTTGTCCAACTCACAGGTGGTAGCTCCGGCCATAAAGAACCGGGAGAACTTACGGGCATTTTTATTGGCCATCGGTAAGGTACGCAGCTTTTCTTCAAAAGCCTGCCACTCATCGTTGGGAAATACGAAGAGGCAGCCGTCCAATCCCTTTGTCACCACAAATTCATCTCCGAGTATCTCTCTGAATTTGGAAGGAATGATCAGCCTGCCCTTGGGATCTATGGAATGATTATATTCTCCCATGAACATCCGCGTGCAACTCCCCTCAGATGGTCCCACTTTCTTACCATCTAAAACCACTATTCACCACTTTTTACCACTCATGAGTATATATTATCCCAATCAGGTTGAAATTTCAATAGTAAATTCAAATTTCACATGTGTTGATTCGACATTATTTTACTTAGGGGACTTAGGGGCGTGAAAGAGGGTGGGGGAATCCGGGGGCGCGACGCGGTTTTTGGGGCGGGCTGTGGGGCGTGAGGCCGGCGGAGCTGCCTGTGGGGACGTCTGCGGACTGCTTGCTGGTCATTGCTAAGCCAAAAGTGAAGCCGGCGGACAGTACCGGACCTATTCGCCCAGAACACTTGATGTGTTCTGGACTCAGAGGTCCTTTCGAACCAGCGTTGAACGCTGGTTCGAAACTGTCCGCCGGCTTCACTTTTTGCTAAGCACTGACACAGCCGTCCTATGACGTCCCCACAGGCAGCTCCGCCGGCCTCACGCCCCACAGCCCGCCCCAAAAACCGCGTCGCGCCCCCGGATTCCCCCACCCTCTTTCACTGCTTTAAGTCTGGCTTAGTTGTGCCTTTTGTATTATCTGGTTGTGTATTATCTGGTTTTCATCTGAATTTTATCCGTATTCTGTTTTTGATAGAAGCAGCCCATTTGTATAGGAAGCTTTCGATTTGTTATTGTGTAAGGTTGAAATATTAAGAATTTTAACTTCTACAAGAAGCACTTGTTTATCAATTTAAGAAGTTATCGTTTTAAAAAGATATCTATTTAAGAAGATATCGAATTAAGAAGCTGCCAAGATTGTTTTATGAAGATTGAATTATTAAGCTACTGTTGGTAGTATTAAAAGGTGACAGTAGCGTCGCCGCCTTGTAATAGTCTGACAGAGCGAACTATATGTGTTTTTCGAGATAATAAAGGGAGTTATTTATGCAAGTCTTATTATTATTAAATTTTATCGTTCCATTTGTTATGATTTTAGTTGGAGTTATTTTAAAAAGACATCCTGCGTCAGATATGAGCAGGCATAATGGATATAACACCTCCACCTCAAGAAAATCTCAGGCGCATTGGAATTATGCCCAAAAGATTGCTCCAGGTATTTATATTTTTTGGGGAAGATACTTATTTATAGTAGAAATTGCTGTAAGTATTATCTTGCTGATACTTCATGTTACAATTGAATATTCTTTAGTTTGTCATTTAGATCGTGCTGACAGTCCGCAAAAAATAGTCTTAACCAGGAACTGGGCTGTCCGGAAAGTATGGCGCATCCCTTCTGATGGCCGTTCGGCAGGGGGAGGGATGCGCCATACTTTTCGGACAGTCATCTCCCCCCTTCAAAAAAAGCCCGTCTCGCATCCCCCGGCCAGGGGAACCTTCTTCCCTTAAGGTTCCGCCTGCCCATATGGTCTGCTCAACGAACTATTTTACATACTAAGTATTGAATTAAAATTAATAAACCTGTCTATCTCAGTTTCCCTGCAAGCGCTTGATGTACTCTTCAATCAATAGGTCAACCTCTACACTGTTCTCATAAGCTTCCTGCAGATTTTCCCGACTTTGAATAGAGGCATTTAACTTTAATCTAGCTTCCTCAATTTTGGCTTTTAACTCTTCTGTATCTTGCATAATATACACCTCATCTATTGTCTCTTTGCGAACTATAACTACATTCCTCCTTTATTCAGCCGCCTGTGTCTCACCACTATTGTAACTGCCGAAAGGATCACCAGGATTGCTGATAACAATTGAGATGCCGGAATCCCTGCAAACGGAAGCAGTAACTGATCCGTTCTCAATCCTTCAATCCAAACGCGTCCAAGGCCGTAGCCAAAAAGATAGATCAAAAACAATTCCCCCTGAAACTTCTTTTGTTTTCGATACCATAACAGAACAAAGAAAATACACAGATTCCACAGGGACTCATACAAAAATGTGGGGTGCACCTGGATATATTCCACTCCATGGATGACCTGTATATGAGCCGCTATATCTGCGCTTATGTCCCCCGCACGGACCGCCGTCACCGGTAATTGCATCGCCAGGAGGTTGTCTGTATATCCTCCAAAGGCTTCCCGGTTGAAGAAATTCCCCCACCTTCCTATTATCTGCCCAGCAATCAGACCTATACAGCCAGTATCTGCCATCTGCCAGAAGTTTAATTTTCTTTTCCTTGCAAACACATAGACAGTGATGACCGCTGCAATCACACCGCCGTATATAGCAAGGCCTCCGGCCCTCAGATTAAAAATCAGCATTAAGTCTTCTTTGTACTGGTCCCAGGAAAAGGCCACAAAGTACAGTCTGGCTCCAACAATGGAAAAGATGATCGCATAGATTGCCAGGTCTATATAGTCATTCGTATTTTGCCTGGTTCTTTTTGCTTCCCTGCAAACCAGCAGAATGCCTACTACCATACCTATTCCGATAACGATCCCATAATAGGCGATATCCAATCCGAATACACGGATGCTCTTTCCTACATGCTCCAGCTGTAACCCCAGATTGGGGAAAAGAATTGACGTGTCCATTGCTAAAATCTCCTGTCTGCCTCTTTATTCCGTCGATTCTTGACTACAGATTCATTTTAACTCCATATAAATCAAAAATCAAACAAATTAAAACATCATTTTCTCCCATATTTCGACTTTTGGCTTTTTCCTTCTAAAAATAATAGGTAAAAAAAGCCCCGGAATGGCCGTATTACTCACTTTCTTCAATGGCCGCCCCCGGGCTCGTATGGTTTCTTATCCATTTAAGGCACTAAACATTAAAGCGGAAAAGGATCACATCCCCGTCCTTTACCACATATTCTTTGCCTTCCAATCGTACCAGACCCTTCTCTTTGGCCGCAGCCGTAGAACCGCAGTCCAGCAGATCCTGATAGTTTACAACCTCCGCACGTATAAATCCACGTTCAAAGTCGGAGTGTATCTTCCCGGCCGCCTGCGGCGCTTTCATACCTTTGGTGATCGTCCAGGCCCTGGTTTCCGGTTCTCCTGCTGTCAGGTAACTGATTAAGCCCAATAGGGAGTAACTTGCTTTAATCAGTTTCTCCAGTCCGGATTCTTTTAATCCCAAATCTTCTAAAAACATTTTCTTTTCTTCTTCGTCCAGCTCGGCAATCTCCTGTTCGATCTGCGCGCAGATCACGAAGACCTCGCTGTGCTCCTGTGCCGCATATTCCCGCACCTGTTGCACAAAAGAATTGGACGCTCCGTCATCTGCCAGGTCTTCCTCAGAGACATTCGCTGCATAAATGACCGGCTTATAGGTCAACAGCTGATAACCGGCAAGTAACGCAAGCTCCTCTTCGTCCTCCGTCTCAAATCCCTTCGCCATCTTTCCTTCTTCCAGGTACCCCTTTATCTTATTCAGGAGCTCCAGCTCTTTTGCCAGAGCTTTGTCCATCCTGGCACCCTTTGAAGTTTTTGCAATCCGGCGTTCCAGTATTTCCAGATCCGAGAAGATCAGTTCCAGATTAATGGTTTCGATATCCCGCATAGGATCCACGCTGCCGTCCACATGAATAACGTTGGGATCCTCAAAGCAGCGCACTACATGTACAATCGCATCCACTTCCCGGATATTGGCCAGGAATTGATTTCCCAGGCCCTCTCCCTTGGACGCTCCCTTTACCAGACCTGCGATGTCTACGAATTCAATCACAGCTGGTGTAATCTTTACAGAATCATATAATTTGGCCAGCATTCCCAGACGCTCGTCTGGCACTGCCACAATTCCTACATTCGGATCAATGGTACAGAACGGATAGTTGGCAGATTCCGCTCCCGCTTTTGTCAATGAATTAAACAATGTACTTTTGCCTACATTCGGCAGTCCCACAATTCCCAGCTTCATATTTTCCTCCAGTGCCGCATTTACTGCGGCATAAATTCAGGTATAGTGTAACTATTTCCTCCAGTGCCGCATTTACTGCGGCTTAATTCAGGTATGGTGTAACCGTTTCCTCCAGTGCCGCATTTACTGCGGCTCCCTATTATCACTCATTATAGTCGTTTAAGATATCCAGAAAGGCCTTGACATTGGCCGCGCAGTCTCCGTTAAAGACCGCAGACCCGGCCACCAGGATGTTGGCCCCGGCATCCAGAATCGTTCTGGCGTTGTTTAGACCAACCCCTCCGTCTACCTCGATATCCACATTCAGCTGCTCTCTCTTAATCCATTCCCGCAGCTTCCATATCTTATTAGTAGAACTCTCGATATAACTCTGACCGCCGAACCCCGGGTTGACACTCATAATCAGAACCATGTCCGTCTGATCCAGCACATATTCCAGCACGGACAGCGGTGTGGCCGGATTCAGGGATACTCCTGCTTTCACATTACAGTCCCGGATCTGGCGCAGGGTCCGGTGCAGATGCCGGCAGGCCTCCGCGTGCACGGTAATAATATCCGCTCCGCAATCCGCGAATTCTTCAATATATGGTTCCGGATGAGACATCATCAGGTGAACGTCGAAGACCATATCCGATTTTTTACGGATCGAGCGGATCACCGGCATTCCCAGGGAAAGGCTGGGCACAAAGTCACCGTCCATAACATCGATATGCAGATACTGCGCTCCAGCGTTTTCCACTTTCTTCACATCTTCTCCCAGTGCGGCAAAATCCGCGGATAATATAGAAGGTGCTAATGCGTACATAATTAATATCTCCTTTTCTCCTTTAATTCTCCAAATAGTTCCTTGTAATTTTCATAACGAATACTGCTGATCTCCCCCGCCTCCAGCGCAGCCTTGACCGCGCAGCCCGGTTCATGGATATGGACACAGCCCTGGAACCGGCATTGATCTTCGTAATCCCGGAATTCCGGAAAATAATCCTTCAGTTCCTCTTTTTCAAACTGATTCACATACATGGAACTGAATCCCGGCGTATCCATAATATAAGTATTTTCATCAATGCAGATCAGCTCCGAATGTCTCGTCGTATGCTTCCCCCGGTCGATTCGCTCGCTGATGGCTCCCGTTTCCATACACGCTTCAGGCTGGAGTATGTTGATCAGGGATGATTTGCCGACACCCGAGGGCCCTGCCACCGCAGTGGTCTTGCCGGAGAGCAGCTCTTTTACCTGACTTAGCCCCTCGCCTTCCTTCGCGCTGGTAAATACGATATGATATCCGCATTTTGCATAGGTCTGCTGCAGCAGGAACAATTCCTTTTCTGTGGCAATATCTTTTTTATTGAAACAGAGCACCGTATCGATCCCCTGCTGCTCCATCGTGATCAGGAAACGGTCTAACAGGTTTAGGTTAGGTTTTGGCTTACTGATAGCGAAAATCACCATAGCCTGGTCGATATTAGCGACCGCCGGGCGCATCAGCTCATTATTGCGCGGCATGATCCGGGTGATATTTCCCTCTGCGTCGCCCTCATGGGTGATATCGAACACTACGTTATCCCCTACCAACGGCTTCATCTGATCCTTTCTGAAGATGCCCTTGGCTTTGCACGCGTAGATTCTGCCCCCTGGCATAAGCCGTGCATCCCCGTTCTGGGGATGCACATAATAAAATCCTGCAATTCCTTTGATTATCTTACCCTGCATGCAGCTGCGTTTCACCACCTGATTTTCTTAATTTGGCTGGAACGTAATCGTCCACTGCCCGACCTTCTTTTCCTCGTTTGTGGCCGGATCGGTCTCGTACAGATATGCCTTACCGCTAGAGATGCCCGAGGCTCCCTTCACCGGCTCCAGCACATAGCTGAACGGAATACCGAAGGTCTGGTTGGAAAATACGTCAACCGTCCGTTTGGATCCGTCCGACAAAGTCTGCTCTACCACCATTCTGGCAGCACCGCCTGTATAAGCACCCACATCATCATTTAACTGAACCCGGACGCTCACCCATTCCTGATCCGGTGTCGGGGTAGGCGTAGGTTCCGGTCCCTTGCTGACTGTTACATTTACTTCGGTTCTCTCCGTTACTGTGGTGCCCTGACTGGGGCTCTGATTGATCACGCGTCCTTCTTCCACACTGGAATTAAACTGTTCCGTGACTGTTCCCCATTTCAATTTATTCTGCGTTATCAACGTGTCTACCTGTTCCATCGTCATGTTCGTAAAATTAGGCATCACTACTTCCCGAATCTCTTTCCCTTTGCTGACCGTCATCCGGATAGACTGGTTTGGTTTCACATCGGAACCGGCTTTGGGATCCGTGCTGATGACATTTCCTTTTTCCACATCATCGCTATAGCCCTCCTCAATGGTAACTTTGAAACCTTCGTCTTCCAGCTTCTGCTTCGCTTTCTCTTCCGACAGACCGCTGACATCAATAAGCTGAACATACGATTCCCCGCTGCATACGGTCAGTTGAATGGTCGTATGTTTTTTCACCATGTCGCCGGACTTTACGCTCTGCTCCATGACTTCGCCTTCCTCATAATCATTGGATTCCTTGTAGGTCGTCTTATATCCCAGCTCCATTTCTTTTAGTTTTGCCTGGGCCTTTTCCTCCTGCATTCCCACTAACTTCGGCATCTCTACCTGATCAGTCTCGGCAGACGCAGTGGTCTGCGGTTCTTGATTTTCTTTGTCTTTGTCCTTATTGGAACCGAAGGAGAAGATTCCGACCATCTTGCCCACCAGGAACAACACGATCAGCGCGATGATCACTGCTGCTACGATACCTCCGATGGTCATGATTTTTTCCAGCTTCGGATTCACTTCTTTTTCATCGTCGTCCTCATCGTCTCCGTCGGAATCCTCGTAGTCATCATCCTCATATTCGTATTCGTCATCCTCGTATTCCTCGTCGTCATATTCATCATCGTCATAGATTTGTTCCGGCTGCACATGAATTCTTCCGGTTTCTCTCTTGATCTGTTTCACATCATCTCTGGTGAACATAACAGTTTTGGCGGTCTGATCTATGGGGCTCGCTTTTACAAAATCCCCTTCCGGACTGACCAGTGCCTGCTTTAAGTCCTGAATCACTTCCGACATATTGTTGTAACGCCGGTCCGGGCTTTTCTGCGTCATTTTGATAATAATCTGTTCCAGGCTGAAGGGCAGTTCCGGCGCAAAATACTTGGGAGATATCATCTCCTCCTGCAGATGCTTCACAGCGATCACTACCGGCGTATCACCGTCAAAAGGCACCCGGCCGGTCACCATCTCATACATAGTGACACCCAGGGAATAAATATCACTTTTTTCATCACTGTAACCGCCTCTGGCCTGCTCTGGTGATGTATAGTGAACGGAACCCATGGCACTGGAGCTGATCGTCTGGGATGACGCAGCCTTTGCAATACCGAAATCCGTGACTTTTACTTTTCCATCCGTAGAAATAATAATATTCTGCGGCTTGATATCCCTGTGTATAATGTGGTTATTGTGCGCTGCCTCCAATCCCATGGACACCTGAATCGCGATACTGATCGCCTCTTTGGAGGACAGACGGCCCTTACGCTCAATGTATTCCTTCAGGGTAATCCCGTCAACCAGTTCCATAACGATATAATAGACCCCGTCCTCATCCCCTACATCGTAGACATTTACAATGTTCGGATGCGCCAGCCCCGCGGCCGCCTGAGCTTCCGCCTTGAATTTGGCCACAAACGTGGTGTCGCCTCTGAACTCATTCTTCAGCACCTTGATTGCGACATAACGGTTTAATTTACGGTCTTTTCCTTTATAGACGTCAGCCATTCCGCCGGTTCCGATCTTTTCTATGATCTCGTAGCGGCCGCCGACAAACATACCTGTTGTTAACATGTTTACCTCCAGTTGCGCATTTACTTCGCGATAAATTCTACAAAAAAAGATTCCAAAAATCTTCTTTTGCATACAGGATTAGGGATGGATGAACTTACGTTCAGCCTTCCGCTTCCTCTATTTCTGGTTCTATAATGACAACAGATATGTTATCTCTGCCGCCACTTCTGTTCGCTTTCTGAATCAGTTCCAAAGCTTTCGCCTCTATATCCAGCGGCTGTCTCATAATCTGCCGGATCTGCTCATCCTCCAGCATGTTAGACAAACCGTCCGAACACATCAACACCAAATCCCCCAATGACAGCTTCCGGCTGAAAAAATCTATAATCACGCTATCATCCGCCCCGATCGCCCGTGTAATCACGTTTCGTTTCGGATGATTTCTGGCCTCTTCTTTGTTCAGTTCCCCGAGGCGCACCATTTCTTCCACTAGGGAATGATCCCTGGTAATCTGTCGGATGTCGTCACCGATCACATATAAACGGCTGTCTCCAATATTGGCCACATACAGATAATTTTTCAGCACGATGGCAACCACAAGCGTAGTCCCGCATCCGTTTTTGGTCTCGTCTTCCCTGGCCCGCTTTACCAGCTCCTGATTGGCAAAGTCGATAGCCTTTCTCAATATCCTGACCGGATTTGTATCCTCATCATGTCTGATCGCGTAGACCAGCCGTTCCACAGTATACTTTGACGCAAAGTCTCCGGCGTTGTGGCCTCCCATGCCATCGGCCACTACAAAAAGGTTCGGAAGATTTCCAACCGGATGTTCTGTTGCAAATACATAGTCCTGATTTGTCTGGCGTATCTCTCCGACATCAGTGATTGCAAATGCTTTCACATTTCTCCCCCACCTTTCTCTTCCTGTCTGTCTATGAAATGTTTGCGCAGCTGCCCGCAGGCGCCGTCAATATCTCTGCCCATTTCTCTTCTAATAGTAACATTTATTCCACATTTTTCAAGTTTATTTTTAAAATCCACCACTACAGTCCGGTCGGACTGGACATAATCCCGCTCTTTGATGGGGTTGACCGGTATCAGATTTACATGTCCATGGAGCGGTTTGACCAGTTTGGCAAGCCGGGCAGCGTCTTCTTTGGAATCATTGACCCCGCCCACCAGGCTATACTCAAATGTCATTCTTCTGCCCGTCTGTTCCCCGTAATAATCACATGCCCTTAACACCTCATCCAGGGCGTATTTGTTCGCCACCGGCATAAGCTCCAGCCGCTTTTCCTGACTGGATGCGTGCAGGGAAAGGGCCAGCGTAATCTGGAGCTTTTCCTCCGCCAGACGGTAGATATTCGGAACAATCCCGCAGGTGGAAACCGTAATATTCCTCTGGCTGATATGAAGCCCGTGTTCGTCGGTCAATATCTTAAGAAATGCCAGCAGATTATCATAATTATCAAGCGGTTCACCGGTCCCCATGACGACCACGTTGGACACCCGGGCTTTGGTGAGCGCCTGTATGCGATAGATCTGATCCAGCATCTGGGCAGGCGTCAGATTCCTGACCAGCCCGCCGATCGTCGATGCGCAGAACCGGCAGCCCATCTTACAGCCGACCTGGGAGGAGATACACACGGAGTTGCCGTGTTTATACTGCATCCAGACACTCTCGATGACGTTACCGTCTGGCAGCCGGAATAAAAACTTCTTCGTGCCGTCGATCTGTGATGTCTGCTCTTCTAATAGTTCCAGGGAAGTCCACTCACAGTTCTCCTTGAGTTTACCCCGCAGCTCCTTTGACAGGTTACTCATCTCGTCTATATCCGTAACCAGCTTTTCATGAATCCATTGATACACCTGCCGCGCCCGGAAAGATTTTTCGCCCAGCTCCTCCATGTATTCCGTCAACTGCGTCAGGTTCAGGGATTTAATATCCATCTTCCCCTTATTTTCCTTCTTCCCTCTATTCTCCATCTTTTCGTAACCTCGCCATAAAGAATCCATCTGCCCGGTGCACACCCGGAAGAAGCTGCAGATATCCCCGGGCCGTGGTACCGTTTCTTAACTCTTCACACAGATAAGGATCGATTTTTTCCAGATGAAATGGAAATTTGTTCAAAAACCAATCCAGATTCTCTTCATTTTCTTCTCTGTCTATGGTACATGTACTGTAAACTAGGACCCCGCCTTTCTTTACATAGTTATGTACCGTGCCTAGAATTTCTCTTTGAAGCCTGCAAAGCTCCTGCATCTGCCCGGGGCTCATATGATACTTTATATCCGGCTTTCTTCCCAGGACCCCCAGTCCGGAACAAGGCAGGTCAGCCAGCACCAGATCCGCCGTCTCCACCGCGGATTCATCCAAAACACAGGCATCCCACACTTGCGCCCGGATATTCGTAAGGCCGCTGCGCTGGATGTTTTCTTCGATCAATCCCACCTTGTAGGGAGTCAGGTCTCTAGCCGTCACCATGCCGGTATTCTCCATCAATTCCGCCAGATACAGGCTCTTTCCGCCCGGCGCGGCACAGACGTCATATACAATGTCCCCTTTTGCGGGGGCCGCAATACGGACAGCCAGCATAGAGCTTACGTCCTGCACCTGGAATAGTCCCTGCTTAAATTCCGGCAGAGCGCCCAGATGATCATAACCCCGGATTTCCATGGCCTCCTTTATATAAGGAGAAGGTATTGTCTCTATCCCCTGTAGATTCAGCTTATCCGCCAATTCTTCTGCGCGGATCTTCCCGGTGCTGCAGCGGATACAGGTCGGGCTTTCATCCAGGAATGCGCGCAGGATCTGTCCCGTGGTCTCAGGTCCAAAACGCGCAAGCCACATCTGCGTCAGCCACAATGGCTGGGAATACCGGATGCCCATATATTCCGCCGGATTTTCCTTCTCATCGGGATACCGGATTTCTGCCAGCCCCCGGGTTATACTTCGCAGCACGCCGTTTACGAATCCCGACAACCCCTGAAACCCCTTTTTTCTCGTTAACTTTACCGCTTCATTGCACACAGCAGAATCAGGAATGCTATCCATCCATTTTAACTGATAGACCGCACTCCTTAATATATTCCGGATCACCGGCTTCATCTTCTTAACTTTCACACTGGAGAATTGATCGATAATATAATCTATGAGAATCATCTGCTCCAGGGTTCCAATGGAAACCCTGGTGATAAAGGATCTCTCCTGTTTTCCCAGATACTGGTACTTGGATAAGACGTCACGGATCACCAGATGGCTGTGAGTCCCCTTCCCGGTGACTTCCATGAGAATTCCGAGCACCAGTTCTCTTATATTTACCGCATTAGTCACGGTTTCTTCCTCCGAACAGTAAGATTAGACGTAAGAGAGAAAGCATAGCAGCGGCGGCGCTGGCCACATAAGTCAGAGCAGCTGCCGACAGCACTTTCTTCGTACCATCCACTTCGTCTCCGGACAGTATCCCGGTAGATTCCACCATCTGTATCGCACGGCGGGACGCGTTAAATTCCACCGGCAGAGTGATCAGCTGAAACAAAACCGCCAGAGAAAACAAGATAATCCCGATGTCCACCAGTATCGCCCACTGAGAATTTACCCCAAAGATCAGTCCGATCAGAATCAGCGGCATGGACAGCCCGGAGCCTAGATTCGCAACCGGGACAAACGCGCCTCTGATTTTCAATGGAGCGTAACTCTTAGCGTCCTGGATGGCGTGCCCGCACTCATGGGCAGCTACTCCCACCGCCGCTACAGAAGGCGAACCGTACACAGAATCCGACAGGTTCAGCGTTTTATTTCTCGGATCATAATGATCCGTCAGATTTCCGGACACGTGCTGGATCTGCACGTCATAGATACCCGCCGCGTGTAATATCCTGGCGGCCGCATCTGCGCCGGTCATACCGGACATACTGCGGACTCTGGAGTATTTGGCATAGGTGGATTTTACTCTGGATGACGCCCACAGAGATAAGATAAGACCTATGATTACTAATATATAAGTTGGGTCCCAAAAATAATAAAAAGGCATGTAAACTTCCTCCTTTAATTTTACTTCCATGAATTTTTCTTATAGCTATGAGCACTTGTGCCCGTATTTTGGGCCTTACGTGCGATGCATGAAAAATAGTCAGCGAGGTTTTTTCGAGCGCTACTATTTTTTATTATACAACAGTCATACCCTAAAATCCTGGATTTCATAAATATTTCATAGAATTTTCAGGAAACATTTCTGATTTGAACTGAATGGGGACATGTCCAATCCGTTTGGACATGTCCCAAACTGGAATGGACATGTCCCAGACTGATTTGGACATGTCCCCAATAGGTCAATCGGGATGGATCAGCATTCACTTCATATTTCAGGAAGGCAGGACTACATGCTCTTTTACCGGATAACCTCTCAGGAACGCATCTGTAGCCATGCGTTTTTTGCCGGCCAGCTGTACCTCTTTTATAGAAAGCACACCATTGCCGGTCTGCACACAGACCGCATCTTTTTCTATTCTTATGATTTCACCTGGTTTTCCATCGCCAGTCTCATCTAATACTTCCGCATCCCAGATTTTTAAAACGGCCTGATCCAGGTTGGTATAAGCGCTGGGCCAGGGATTCAATGCCCGGATCAGACGCTCGATGGAAGCGGCATCTTTATTCCAGTCTATATTCCCCAGCTCTTTTTTCATCATTTTCGCATAACTGGTATGGCTCTCATCCTGTTTTTCGAATACCGCTGTCCCGGCTTCCAGCTGACGCAGCGCTTCCACACACAGCCCGGCTCCTACGACACTCAGCTTATCAAAGAGGCTGCCTCCCGTTTCCTTTTTATCAATGGGAACCTCCCGTTTCAAAATCATATCCCCGGTATCCAGACCTTCATCCATCCGCATGATGGTCACGCCGGTCTTGCTTTGACCGTCGATGATCGCCCACTGGATCGGCGCCGCTCCCCGATAGTCCGGCAGAAGGGAGGCATGTACGTTGACACAGCCGAATTTTGGCATCTCCAGCAGTTCTTTGGGCAGGATCTGCCCAAACGCCGCCACCACGAATACATCTGCCTGAAATTTGCGGATTTCCTCAATGCACTCCGCATTGCGCACCCGTACCGGCTGATAGACCGGTATGCCCAGTTCCAATGCTTTCTGCTTCACCGGGGAAGCAGAAAGCTGTTTGCTTCGGCCTTTGGGCTTATCAGGCTGTGTGACCACACCCACCACCTCGTATCCGGCCTCCGACAGTTTTTCAAGCGTTCCCACCGCAAAATCCGGCGTTCCCATAAATACAACTCTCATTACCGCTTCACTCCTCTTCTTCCGGGCCGTGAAGTTCCCCTTCCACCAGCTCCACGAACATTTTTCCTTCCAGATGGTCCGTCTCATGACAGATGGCCCGGGCCAGAAGTCCGGTTCCCTCTATCTCATAAGGTTTCATATTTTCATCATAAGCCATAGCCTTGACATAATCCGGCCTCGTCACCTGGCCGTACTGTCCGGGCAGACTTAAGCATCCCTCGTCACCGATCTGTTCCCCGCTCGTTTCCAGGATCTTTGGATTGATCATAACCAGCGGATTATCGTCGTCCACATCAATCACCACGATCTGCTTTAAGATCCCTACCTGAGGGGCGGCCAGTCCGACACCGTATTCTGAATACATGGTTTCAAACATATCATCGATAAGCTCCCGGATTCTTGGGGTCACCTCTTTGACCTCCCGGCACTTTTTCGTAAGTACCTCATCGCCCATTACTCTTATTTTCCGAATTGCCATTTCGTTCACTCCTTAACCTGCATGCATTGGATTAAAATCAAACTGCATATTTATTTTTTCAAGAAGCGGCTGCTCCTTCGCAAACCGTTCCAGATGATCTTTTACCTCTGTCAGTGTATCATATTTTTTATGTTTTAGGTAGATCACTTTTTTATAGATATCGTTAATCCTGGCCACGGCAGGTTCCGCCGGACCGATCACCGTAAGTCCCTCCAGATCCCGGGGCACCTGTTGGATCAACACATCGGCAGCCTGGCTGAGTTCTTCCTGGTCTGCCCCGGACAAAAGCACGGCCAGCAGATGGGCAGCCGGCGGATAGCCGGAAATCGTGCGGTACAGAATCTCCTGCTGGTAAAACTCTTCATAATTCTGGGCCGCAGCCGTCACCACCGCATAATGCTCCGGCTGGTAAGTCTGGATCACAACCTCACCGGGCACATCTCCTCTGCCAGCCCTCCCTGCTGCCTGCGTCAGCAGCTGAAATGTGCGCTCACTGCTCAGATAATCTCCCGTATACAACGACAGATCCGCCGCGATCACTCCGACCAGTGTCACCGCCGGAAAATCATGCCCCTTCACAATCATCTGTGTTCCTATCAGAATATCCGCCTCCCTGTTCGCAAATGCAGCCAGGATTTTTTCATGCCCGTCCTTATTTCTGGTCGTATCCGCGTCCATTCTGAGAACTCCCGCCTCTGGATACTGCTTTTTCAAAAGCTCCTCAATCTGCTGCGTTCCGGCCCGAAAACCGCCGATATACGGGGAACCGCATTCAGGGCACTTCTTCACCGCCGGCTCCTCATAGCCGCAGTAATGGCAGACCAGCCTGCCATGATTATGCATGGACAATGAGACATCACAGTGGGGGCATTTCATCACATGTCCGCAGGAACGGCAGGACACAAACCCCGCGTAACCTCTGCGGTTCAGAAACAACATTACCTGCTCTTTCTTCAGCAGCCGGTCCTGGAGCAGTTCCTGAAGCCTGGCGCTGAAGATCGACCGGTTCCCACTTCTAAGTTCTTCCCGCAGATCTTCCACGTATACGTGGGGCAGCGCATTTTTCTTTGCCCGGTCCGTCAGCCGGAATAAGCCAAATTCTCCCCGGAGGGCTTTATAATAGGAATCCACACTGGGCGTCGCCGACCCCAGCACCACCATAGCCCCTTCCGTCTCAGCCCGGTGGATGGCCACGTCCCTGGCATGATAGCGGGGTACATTTTCACTTTTGTAGGTCAGTTCGTGTTCCTCGTCTATAATCACCACACCCAGGTTGGGAAATGGGGTAAACAGCGCGGATCTGGGACCGATCATCACGCTGATTTCCTTATTTTTCGCCCGCTCGAACTGATCATACCGCTCTCCCGCTGACAGTCTGGAATTCATAATCGATATCCGGTCTCCGAACCTTTGATAAAAACGCAGAACCGTCTGAAATGTAAGCGCGATCTCGGGAATCAGAACGATGGCCTGCTGCCCGTCGGCCACTACACGGGCAATGATTTCCATATATACTTCCGTCTTACCGCTGCCCGTCACCCCATGCACCAGATAGGTACGCCGAAATCCGCGCCCCCAGTCTTCTGTTACCTGGTCAACGACGGCCTGCTGCTGGTCATTTAACACTACCCGTTTCTCCTGCCGCTCTGCCGGCCGCACCGGATTCCGGTATAACTGTTCTGTCTGTATACACAGGATTCCCTGTTCCTCCAGAGCCTTTATCACCGCCGGGGTAATATGCAGCTTCTTCGTCACCAGCTCATAGTTGAGCTCCGGCTGATGTATAAGCTCCTGCACCAGCCGGGCCCTTGCCGTACAGTGTTTTCGATTCAGTTCATCAAGATAGGCCTGTGTCTGGTCTGCAGACAGGTTTAGCCGGATCAGACGCTTTTTCTGCGCTTTTATCTCCTTTTTGATCGGTATTACCGTTTTCAGCGCCTGGATCATGGTGGAACCATAGCGCTCCCTCATCCAGGCAGCCAGTGCAATCAGCCTGGACTCAATGGGAACCCTGCCCGGAACGATCTGTTTGATGCTTTTGATCTTCACAGGATCATAAGCCGGCCGGTCCGTAGTCTCCACCACATATCCCCGGATCAGCCGGTCTCCTCTGCCAAACGGGATCTCCACTTCCACCCCCGGAACGATTCTTTCCTCCATCTCTTCCGGTACCCGGTACTGGAATGTCCGGTCCAGTTTTTCATTCGTTATATCAACTATCACATCGGCATAAACCGCCACCTGCTCACCTCATTTACTCTGCTGTACATCCATGTTGCTGCACGTTCCCTATGACACGCTTTCGCCCTGCTGTATAATTTCCCGGATAATGACCCGCTCGTCCATCGGATACTTCACCCCGCAGATCTCCTGGTAATCCTCATGTCCCTTCCCTGCCAGAATCAGAATGTCTCCCTTCTGCCCATGGCGCAATGCCCAGGCGATCGCCTCCCTGCGGTCCGGAATCTCTATATAAGCGCCGTCGGTCTTTTCCATACCGGTCCTGATATCCGCAATAATCTCCTCCGGCTTCTCATATCTGGGATTATCTGAAGTAATTACCGTAAAGTCCGAAAGTTTTCCTGACATTTCCCCCATCTCATAACGCCTCAGTTTCGAGCGGTTCCCCCCACATCCGAACAAGCACACCAGGCGGTGGGGCTCATACTCCCGCAGTGTCGTCAACAGACTTTGAAGGCTCATCGCGTTGTGCGCATAATCTATCATCACCGTAAAGTCCCAGGGGCCCGGAACAACTTCCACTCTGCCCTTCACCTTCACCGTCTTAAGCGCCCTGCCCATCACATCTGCAGGCAGCTTCAGCTGCGCGCAGGCCGCGATGGCTGCCATCGCATTATAGACACTGAACTTGCCCGGAATATCCACCTTCATCCGCGATTCCAGCCGGCCGCTCACCTGAAACTGGATACCAGGCGCGCCATCCTCCTGATACAGCTCCAGATCTGATGCAAGATACGCATTCTCCGGCCCCATTCCATAGGTAACCACCTCACAGGTATGTCCGCGCAGGATCAGATCCAGATATTCATCGTCACCGTTTACCACACCAACGCGGCACTGACGGAACAGTCTGCTCTTACACTGTGCGTACTCCGCGAAATCCTTATGCTCCGCCGGTCCTATATGGTCCGGCCCCAGATTTGTAAAAATACCGATATCGAACAAAATCCCCGCCGTCCGCTGAAGCTTCAGGCCCTGGGACGACACTTCCATAATCACATACCCGCAGCCGGCCTCCACCATCTTCGCCAGCAGTTCCTGAATCAGATAGGATTCCGGCGTCGTATTCCCGGCGGCCTGCTCCTCATCTCCCACAGCGGTCACGATCGTCCCCATCAGACCGGTCTGATACCCCGCATTTTTCAACATTTCCCGCAGCATATAGGCCACCGTCGTCTTCCCCTTCGTCCCGGTGACACCAATTAGTTTCATCTTTTCAGCCGGATAACCAAAATAAGAAGCCGAAATCAGCGCCAGTGCATAGCGGCTGTCCCTGACCTGGATCACCGTAACCCCATCCGGGACCTGGATCTTTCGTTCCGCCACAATCACTTTGGCGCCTCTGCTTACAATCTCCCCGATCAGATCGTGGCTGTCCGCCCGGTTTCCCTTAATGCACACAAACAAATCTCCCGGTTCAATCTCTCTGGTATCATAACGGACCGCCCTTACCCGGACATCCGTGACCCCGGTCTCGCAGCGGTACTCAAGCCTCTCCAACAATTTATCTAACTCTATCATTTAAACGCCTCCGGCATCTTTCTACTATTTTATGTGTTATCCTTACATAGGATACCATACCCAAACAAGAATTCCTAGACCGATTTTATGCCCGGAAAACCCGTTTACCGTATATTCCAAGTAAAAACAAAAAAGCCGGATTCAAAAGACGCTTCCCCCGGCGGACTTCAAATCCGACGGGAAAGAATCCCTGAACCCGGCCTGCGCTGCACCTCAGTCCCGCACTGCAAAATCTAACATAATCGTCAGCTGATCTCCAGCATACACAGCCCGAATACTCCCTCCCAGCTGTTCGGTCAGGATCTTTGCGATAGACAGCCCAAGCCCCGCTGAACCGCGTCCGTTCTCAACGGTAAAAAACCGGTCGAACAGTCTCCCTGCCGATATGGAATCCAGGGCCTTTGAGGTGTTGGTAAATGAAATACTGCCGTTTTGATCCATAGTGATCCTCAGATCATTGTCACTGTATTTGATCGCATTGCTGATAATGTTTTCAAAAATCCTGGACAGGGCTCTTCGGTTCATGCTGCGTATGACCTCTGTGGACGGCATGGAAATCACCGGAACGATATTTTTCTTCCTGAACGCTCCATAGAAAGCGGCAATGGACTCCTCCAGGACTGCGTTTATGCTGACCGCTTCCTCAGGATTGTCCTCCCTGACAGACATGATGATAGAATACCGGAACAGCTCTTCGGTCAGCTGTTTCAGTGCCTGGGTCCGGTTCTGTATCATATTCAGGTAACGGGATACCTGCTCATTTGTCTCTTCCCGTTTTGCAAGATCCAGGTAGCCGCAGATGGCGGTGAGTGGAGTACGAAGATCATGGGATATGTTGGTGATGGCTTCTTTGAGTTCCCTGTCTCCGTGCTGATAACGGTGGCGTTCCTTGCGCAAAAGCCGCAGCTGCTGATTGATGGCTGCTGCCAGATGCCGGATACTGGAATCGCTGCTGGAAATATCGATCAGGATATTCGTATCGGTTTTTACCCTGTCGTCAAACTCTTCACAGATTTCATTTACCGCCTTTTTCAATTGCAGGATATAGAGGAGCAGCAGCGCGATGATCAGTGTGAGTATCCCGCACAGGGCATATAACCAGATATCCATAGGTTCTCCTTTATTTCAGATCTTTTTTTCGAAATGCCAGAATTCCCACCGTATTCGTAACCAGGATCACCCCCAGGGAGTATAACAAAAGCGGCCAGTAATAGAGTGCGCTCATTCTGGAGAGTTGAAGTGACTGGCCGGAAGGCATCAGGTCGATCACAAACTGGCTCACGGTTCTTTTAAAACCTTCTATATAATAAGGGTTTGGTCCTCTGGTCACTACATATTCCCCATCGACCATATTGTAGAGTTCTGTGATCTCGGGCTCCGCCAGCCGCAGGATCAGATAGGCGCACAGACACATGATAACCACCACACCGATCAGGCTGATGACGGATGCCGTCGTCTTGTTTCCCAGCAGCATGGTAAACAGGTTAAAAATAGCGGCATAGGAAACCATGACCAGCAATCCGTCCAGAATCATAGCGAGCAGAGTATCCGGCGGAATCTGAAAACCGCCGAATATCGGTATCCCGACGGCGCAGATGAGGATACCGTAGATCAGATTCAACACGATACCGGCAAGGGCACAGGTAATAAAATTAGCCAGATAGATCTGCATCCGGCCATGTCCCACAACCAGTTTATTGCGGATCGTACCGTCACTGTATTCCGTTCCTATGAAAATGCTGCACAGGACTGCCATAATAAAACCGGCTACCGTAATCACGCCTCCCAGTCCATAACCGCTTAGAAGCAGCATGTCAACGGCGACTCCTATTCCGTAATAATTACAGAACAGGCAGGCCGCAACTGCATAGACTGCCATAAAACCGGCACATACAAAAAGTATTCTGCTTTTGAAAAGCCTGCTGAAATTAGCATTTAACAGCTTATTCACGGCTGTCACCTCCCATCAGGCTCACATAATAGCTCTCCAGGGACTCGTCGTGTTCGTGAAGCGAGGTGATCTCGCAATGTTCCGCCTCCAGGGCGACCGCAAGCTTAGTGATATTTACGCTGCCGAAAATATCGGCCTGCCCATCATCCAGAATCGTATATTCCAGCCCCATACGGTCCAGCACCCGTGCCAGAACGGCGGCATCCGTCACTTTCAGGCGCATACATTTGCGGCAGGCTGCCTCCAGTTCTTCCGCATTGATTTCCTTTACCATATGTCCGTTGTCGATGAAGCCGTAATGAGTAGCCAGCCTAGAAAGTTCATCCAGAATATGGCTGGAGATGAGAAATGTTATCTGATGTTCCCGGTTAAGCTTCAGGATCAGTTCCCGGATCTCTATGATTCCCTGGGGATCCAGGCCGTTCACCGGCTCATCCAGCACCAGGAAGTCAGGATCTCCCGCCAGGGCAATCGCGATTCCCAGCCGCTGGCGCATACCCAGCGAAAAATTCTTGATTTTTTTGTTACCGGTATCGGATAGTCCCACCAGCTTCAGAAGCTCTGTTACCCCGGCAAAATCCGGCAGCCCCAAAACACGGTATTGCTCCCTGATATTTTCCTGGGCAGTCAACTCCAAATAGACCGACGGCGTCTCCACCACCGGATTCTGCAGCAGCAGTTTTAAAATGGCATATTCCGTCTTGGTCAGCCTGATCATATGTTCCCCGTGTTGAACCTGATGTGTATCCACATGGAGAGTCAGATCTTCAAAGGTCAGGACCGGATGGCTCACATACAGCGCCGCATTCCTAAGCTGCACCGAAATCCTCGCCAGCAGCTCTCCCGTATCAAATGGTTTTGTAACATAATCCACAGCTCCTCCCAGCAGCAGCTTCACTTTATCCTGGGCATCCGCCTTTGCGCTCAGAATGATCACCGGTATCCCTCTGATCTGCGAAAGCACATCCTCTCCGCTTCGGCCGGGCAGCATCAGATCCAGCAGAATCAGATCCGGCCTGGTTTTCGTGAGGAGCAGCAGTGCCTCCGTGCCGGAATACGCCCGCAGGACCTGGTAGCCTTCCCGCCGCAGCAGTTCTTCCAGCATATCACCAATATATACATCGTCATCAATTACCGCAATTTTCATCATATACGCGATCCTTTTTATCTGTCCTTAAAAATGGCATGCTTTGTACTTCCTCATTTCATGTTATAGTCTTAGTATAGTTGATTCAGATCTTGAAATCAATTTATTTAATTTTTAGAAATCTTTTAGAAATTTTCTTTTTCTTTTATACTCTGGTCATACTTTAAACATATTTACCTCTTATAATAATATTTAGATAGTTGATCACACACTCACTATCTCCCCCCTCATAAAAATGTAAGAAACGCCCCATAGCCGGGGCGTTTCTCATTTTATTCTTTTCCACACATCAGCATATCTCAATCGTATATTCCGCCCGGAAGCTTTCCTCAAACCCCAAGCTCCGTATACCTGCCTTTTCCGCCAGCTCTCCGGTAAATCCAGCATCGTCGCATCTGCCGAACCAGGGCTCCAGGCAGATAAACGGGGCCCCCTGGGCCGACCAGATTCCCAGATACGGAAAATCTTCGCAGATCAGATTCACATACGGCGTACCGTCCGGGAACTCAATCCCCGCTCTTTTAATCTGCTGCCCTTCGAAGATCAGCGCATCACGGGCAAAGGTATGCTCATCGATGGTATACACTCCATCGGAAAGCTCCAGTGGATACGTCTTACTCATATCACACAACCCCTCTGCGTTCAGAAGCCGGTACACAGGGCGCTTACCCTCCCCCAGCCGAATCTTCCAGCCGGCGCAGCCTAAAGCCGAATCTACAGGCAGCTGAAATGCCGGATGTCCGCCAACACTGAAATACATCGTGCTGTTCCCGTAATTCGTCACCTTCCACGCCACCTTCAGCCGGTTGCCTTTTAAAGTATGCGTAACCTTCAGCCGGAACAAAAACGGATAGACCATCATCGTATCATCGTTGGCTTCCAGTGTATGGCTGACAAAATCAGGCCCCTGATCCTTCAGTTCAAATGGTAAATCCCGGGCAAATCCGTGCTGTCCGGAAGGATATTCCTTACCATGATAGCGATAGACATTACCATTCACCTTTCCAATAAAGGGAAACAAAATAGGCGCGTGTCTCTTCCAATAAGCAGGATCTCCCTCCCAGATTACTTCTCTTTTATTATATTTATCATATATCCTGGTGAGTTCCGCTCCCAGATCATCCACCTCGATCAGCAGCCTGTCATTTTCCATTCTCCTGCGTCCTTTTGCCATAGAGCACTCTCCTTCCTTTTTACTTCTATTGCCACGCATCATCACCAAAACCAGAGCTCCTGTCACCCATGCGGCCGCGACAGCCAGATAAGAAACTGCCGGATTCTCCAGAATACGCCCAAGCGGCGTCTCCGTCATTAGAACGGAAAACAGGTTTGCCGTGCAGTGCGCTGCCACCGGCGCCTTAATGGAGCCATATACCTCATACAGGTAAGCGAAAATAAGCCCCAGAAGAAACGCATAGACAAACTGCAGAACATTCCCGTGCAGTAATCCGAAAATAAAAGCACTGCATAATATACCATTAAAACGCCCGGTGTATTCCCGCAATCTGCTATACACAATACCCCGGAACAACAGCTCTTCTGCCAGCGGGGCCGCCACGATCACATTCAGCAGCACAATCCATTTATTCCCTCCGTAAAGAGTACTCAGGACTTCCTTCCCCTGGGGAAACCAGACCGGCAGAGGGCTGAAAGCGATCAGTCCATTGAATCCGACACAACCGCAGACCGCCAGCAAAACAACCCAGAAACCGGAAATTTTCCCATACATGGCCCTTTCGTGCAGTCCCTGCTCCTCATCCCGCCGAAAAATCATCCACATAACCGGGAGCAGCAATACATTGCTAACCAGCAGGATCACATTGCTGTATTCCCTGACCAGCTCATATTCGCGGCCGGCATCCTCCCCTGCAGCCAGCGTTGCCACTGCGAATATACCAGCCCCGGCGAGCGTCACCACCACTTCCGCCAGATACTTGATTCCCAGCGGATAGAGCAGCTTCCAGATTCTTACGTATACCGGTTCTTTTCCCATCCGCTCCTCCTCATTTTAATAAAAGCTGTGTCAGCTCTTCCACCGAATTCACAATCCAATCCGCATGCGCTCCGGCCAGTTCTTCATAACCGCCATATCCGTAGGTAACCCCAATAGAGGCCACACCTGCTTCCACGGCTCCGATCACATCATGTTTCCGGTCCCCGATCATCACAACCCTGTCCTTATTCTTCTCGTCGATCTGCAGCCGGCAAAACACCTCCCCGATCACCTCACTTTTCCGAGTCCTGCTGCCGTCCATCTCACTGCCCACGATCTCCGTAAAATATCCGGTAATCTCAAAATAATCCAATATTTTCTCCACAAAGAGAGTCGGTTTGGAAGATGCCACCGCCAGAACTTTCCCCTCCTGGGAAAGCTTCCGCAGCATATCGGCTACACCGGGATATATCTTATTCTCTTTCCACCCGTTCACTGAGAACCGCTCTCTGTACTTCCATACCGCTTCTTCCCCTTTATCCTCATCAAAACCGCAATACTCCATAAACTGCTCTTTCAACGGCGGACCGATAAAGGGTTCCAGCTTCGAAAGGTCCTCCTCCTCAATCCCAAAATATTTCAGCGCATACTGCACGCTTTTCGTTATTCCTTCCTTCGGATCTGTCAAAGTGCCGTCCAAATCATACAAAATAATATCAAACATATAAAGTTCCTCCTCAGCCAATCCTATCTTCTGCGAAAATAAATTTGTTTTCATCATACCATATTGGTCTTGAAAATGATACCTTGCTTTGAGGGGTGGCGGAAACTTGGTGGCGGGAACTTAGCATGATATATTGACAAATCTTGAATGAGTCCCTATAATAGTGCCGTAGATAGTGATATACGGCTAGGGGAGCATTTGGCTGAGACAATGCATTTTATGCATGAACCCTCATTACCTGATCCGGTTAATACCGGCGTAGGGAAGCACCAAAGTGGACTCCTCCTGTACGTTTTTACACGAAGGAGGTTTTTTTATGAGTTTTTTTGCAAATCTTGTGGATGATGGCTACGGTACCATGATCTACGAACTGACTACCGCCGGATATGTGGCTTTATTTGCTGTTTTGCTTATTCTGGTGGCGGCTATTGGACTGATCGGTAAGAATAAAAGACAGCAGCATGCAATTAAGACAAAGCAGCTTGTCTTTTCTGCGCTGGCGATCGCTTTGGCTACGGTTACTTCTATGCTGAAATTGTTTGATATGCCCATGGGTGGTTCGGTTACCTTGTTCAGTATGATGTTTATCTGTCTGATCGGTTATTGGTATGGTGTGAAGGTTGGCTTGATGACCGGTGTGGCTTATGGGCTGCTGCAGATGCTGATTGATCCTTATATTATGACGCTTCCGCAGCTTCTGCTGGATTATATTCTGGCTTTTGGGGTTCTGGGACTCTCCGGGCTGTTCAGTAATAAGAAACATGGCCTGTTTTTGGGGTATCTCGTGGGCGTCTTCGGCCGGTTTTTCTGCTCGGCTCTGTCAGGTATCATTTTCTTCGCTTCTTATGCACCTGAAACGATGCATCCGGTTGTGTATTCTGTTCTGTATAATGCTTCGTATATGGGGGCTGAAGCCCTTTTGACAATAGTACTTATGTCTATTCCACCGGTGAAGAAGGCTTTGCAGTATGTGAAACAAATGTCCAACAATTAATTTTTTATCGTTTTGTACGCTTACCTTATCGATTTGTACGCTTACTTTTTGGTCATATGTTTTGTATTTTATATTAAATATGAAGGACGCAACGCGGGATGATAAATTTAGTTCCCGCCTGCGTCCTTCTATTTTCAATTCTTTATTCTTTATTTTCAGATTTCCTGTCGGTCTTTGGCTTTATTCCAGCCCGAATATTTGAGCCAGAACATCGATGATGATTTCGTTGGTGCAGGATTTTACAAATCCCATCATGTCCAGCATTACCTCATCGTTTTTCTGTGCCTCGCTCAGCTCTTTGCTGTGCTTCACTTGTTCCAGCCTCTCTATTAACTGGGGAGTCAGATCTTCATAGACTTCCAGTGTGGTTTCCGTCACCAGGTTTGCCAGTTCTTTCCTGCTTCCAGGTATCATTTTGATGATTCCTTTCCTTTGTTAAGAATGTCTACATGCGTTCCGGGGCTTCGAAACCCAGCAGGTCGATGCAGGTTTCCAGTACGTTTCTGGTCAGGAGCAGTAAAGCCAGCATTCCTTCTTTTCTGGCCTGATCTGCTTCTCCCAGGATTTTGGTTTCGTGGTAGAAGGAGTTAAAGGCATTGGCCAGTTCATAGATATACGCGCAGACTTTGTGGGGCGCGTGATCCGCATAGGCAGTCTCGATCGCCTGGATGAATCCGGTCAGGGACAGCATCAGATTTTTTTCGCTCTCATTTGCGGGTTCTCCGATTGTGAGGTTATCAAGGGTTCCCCCCTGCGCCATGTATTTTTTCAGAATAGACTTGATCCGCACTATGGTATATAGAATGTACGGGCCGGTGTCGCCTTCAAAAGAGGTAAAGCGCTCCACATCAAAGACGTAGTCCTTGGAAGCCTGATTGGACAGATCCCCATACTTGATCGCGGAGAGTCCGATGATTCTGGCTGTCTCCTGGGCGTCGATGTCCTCGGCTGTGTTTCTGTTCTCGCTGATCTTTTTAAACATCTGGTTATTGATATCTCCGATCAGGTCTTCCAGACGCATCACGCCGCCTTCTCTGGTTTTAAACGGCTTTCCGTCCTTGCCGTTCATGGTTCCGAATCCCAGGAACGTAAGTTTGGTATCCGCTTCCACCAGCTTTGTTTTTTTCGCGCAGCGGAATACCTGTGTGAAATAAAGGTCCTGGCGTTTATCTACTATATATAAGATTTCATCGGGATGGAACAGTTTCATACGCTCTACAATGGTGGCCAGGTCTGTCGTATTGTAAAGAGAAGCGCCGTCGGATTTCAGGATCATACAGGGCGGAATCTCCTTGGTATCGCTGTCCTCTTTGACGTCTACCACCAGCGCGCCGTCACTTATACGGGCATAACCGTTGTCTTTCATATATTGAACCATGTCCGGAATATAGGGCTGGGCATCGGATTCCTTTTTCCAGAGATCAAAGGTCACATTTAATTTTTCATAATTCTTCTTCAGATCTGATACGGATACATTCAGGATGTGATTCCATAAGGCGATATATCCCTGATTACCGTGCTGCAGCTGGTAAGTAGCCTCCATAGCCTCTTCCTTATAGGCCGCGTCTTCTTTCGAGCGGGCGCTGGCAGCCGGATAGATCTCTTCCAGCTCGCTAATCGTAAACGGCGGCTCCGCCGGATACTCTCCTGAATAATAGGGATCGAAGTATACCAGTCCTGGTTTCCGTTTCTTCAGTTCGGTGATGATTAGTCCCATCTGAAGTCCCCAGTCGCCCAGGTGAACGTCCCCTATCATGTTATGTCCCACGAAACGGCCGATTCTCTTGATGCTCTCTCCTATAATCGCAGAGCGCAGATGCCCTACATGAAGAGGCTTGGCCACATTGGGACCGCCGTAATCCAGTACGATCGTCTTGGGATGGGCGGTTTTCTCAAAACCTAAGTCTTTTTCCCCGCTCATCTGGTTCAGATAGTTGATCAGGAATTCACCGTTCAGCTTCATATTTATAAATCCGGGCTTTACCGCTTCGACCATCGAAAATGCAGCGCTGTTTTTTAATTGTCCCACTACATCTTCCGCGATCTGAATCGGAGCCTTTTTGTACTTTTTCGCAGCGGCCATGGCACCATTACACTGATATTCGCACAAATCCGGGCGATTGGACAGATTCACTTTTCCATAGGAAGCATCATATCCGCCGGCGGCAAATGCTCCCGAAAGTTCTTCTGTAATCAGATCTAAGATTTTTTTCATAGGTTCCTCCTGTAATTCTTGTTTTTGACGGCCCTTTGGCCTTATTTACCACATCTTTCAAGATTATAATATGAATGACCTTTTTTTTCAACCAGGTTCTTTAATTTCTAACGATACAGCAATAAAAAAGTGCTGATCGCCCGGCATAAATCTGATAAAATACTGTATAATAAAATTTATGTTAAAAACTTTGAAAACTTCTTGCTATTTTTCCAGTTTATGTTATAATTTCAGTAATGATTACTGTTATTATAAAATAAGGAGGAAGTATTATGAACGTTAATGTATTTCACAATCTGTCTTATGGGGTCTATATTGTCTCTACTCTGGATGGAGACCGTCCTACGGGCTGTGTCGCAAATAGTATTATGCAGATCACTTCTTCTCCTGCTACCGTAGCAGTGAGTATGAATCACGATAATTATACAAATTCTTGTATGAAACGAAACGGAACATTTGCAGTGTCTATCCTTTCAGAGGAATCCGATCCGGGTATTATCGGCACTTTCGGTTTTCAGTCCGGAAAAAATGCAGATAAGTTTGCTGCCGTAGACCATGTAATGAAGGATGATCTCCCTGTTGTCTCTGATGCCTGCGGTTATCTGACCTGCCGGATCATCGATACCATGGAAACCAGTACCCATACGGTGTTTTTGGCTGAGATCATGGATGGGGATCTGCTTATGAACGTACCTGCTATGACCTATTCCTATTATCATAAAGTGGTGAAGGGCAAGAGTCCGAAGAATGCGCCGACCTATATTCCAGAAGAAAAGGAGGCCGGTTCAAAAGCCACCTATGTGTGCAGTGTGTGCGGATATGTGTATGACGGCGAGGTTCCCTTTGAAGAACTCCCGGAGTCCTATGTCTGTCCGATCTGCAAACAGCCCAAATCTAAATTTGTAAAAAAAGACTGAGTACCTGGATGTACGTATGGAGGCAAACGAATGTTGAAAATAGGTTCCCATGTAAGTATGAGCGGCAAGGATATGTTTTTAAATTCTGCCAGAGAAGCCGTTTCCTATGGATCGGATACGTTTATGGTATATACAGGAGCGCCTCAGAACACGAGGCGAAAGCCTGTTGAGGAACTGAATATCAGAGCCGGCTGGGAATACATGAAGGAACACGGGATCGATGATATCATTATCCACGCCCCTTATATTATTAATCTCGGTAACTCCGTAAAGCCGGAAACCTTCGAGCTGGCAGTGGATTTTCTGGCCGAGGAGCTGCGCCGCAGCGAGGCCATGGGAAGCCGGATTCTGGTACTGCATCCCGGCGCTCATGTAGGTGCAGGTACAAAGACTGGAATCAATCAGATCGTAAAAGGACTGAACGAAGTGCTGTGCGCGGACACCAAGTGTAGGATCGCTCTGGAAACTATGGCCGGTAAAGGTTCCGAGATCGGTAAAACATTTGAGGAATTGGCCCAGATCTACGACGGGGTAACGTATAACGATAAATTAAGGGTCTGCTTCGACACCTGCCACACCAACGATGCCGGATATGACATTATTCATGATTTTGAAGGGGTCATCGATCAGTTTGATAAAGTATTGGGGAAAGATCAGATTGCCGTCTTTCATATTAACGACAGTAAAAATATAGCCGGTGCAGCCAAAGACCGGCATGAAAATCTGGGGTTCGGCACGATTGGTTTCGATGCGCTGCATCGTATCGTCCATCATTCTGATTTTTTGGACATTCCCAAAATCCTGGAAACGCCCTGGGTCCCCCTTCCCGATGACAAAAAGACCGTATTTCCTCCCTACAAATATGAAATCGAAATGCTGCGTTCCGGCACCTTTGACCCGGAAGTTTTGGACAAGATCTTACAGCAGTCCCGATAATATAACTCTGGAAAATAAGAGAACTCTGAAAGCTTCTGCTTACAGAGTTCTCTTATTTTTTGAACTGATTCATACGGTCCTGGATGGTTTTGTTATAATTGATCACCATGCGGTCGTATTCTGTGTTCATATACCTGGATGTCAGCATAAAATCCGCTGTCGCCCGATTGTTGGCAATGGGAATATCATAGACCACTGCGATACGCAGCAACGCCTTCACATCCGGATCATGGGGCTGTGACTCCAAGGGATCCCAGAAAAATACGACAAAGTCTATATTTCCTTCTACAATCCTGGAACCGATCTGCTGATCACCGCCCAGCGGCCCGCTGTTATAACCCTTGACCGGAAGATCCGTCTTTTCTGAAATCAATCTGGCCGTGGTACCCGTACCACACAGGAAATGGTTCTTCAGGATTTCCTTATTCTCTTCCACCCATTCTACCAGCTCCGCCTTCTTGCTGTCATGGGCGATCAGCGCGATGTGCTTCTGCCTTCCGATGGTAAATGGAATGTAATCATCCTTAATCATCTGGCTTCCTCCTTTCTAAAACATATATTTTTTATCGCTATGAGCACTTTGCGGCTGTTTTATGCCGCTTACGTGCGATGCATGAAAAATAGTCAGCGAGGCTTTTTCGAGCGCTACTATTCTTTATTATAATATGTTCTTTTGTCTTCCACAATCCCCATTCTGACGATTTTTCCTTTTTCTTCCTTGCCACCTTCCACATGTTTGCCAAACATATCCAGTAAATTGCAAAAACCCTATTGACAAAATTTCATTTCAAATGTACTATTGTATTAAGTTAATAATACAGTTAATCCACACGCACAAGGAGGTGTAAGAATGACATGGATGCTGAATTCTGATCGCCCTATTTATGCTCAAATTATAGAAAAGATACAAACGGACATTGTCTCCGGCATTTACCACGCAGGCGACAAACTCCCTTCTGTCCGTGAACTGGCCGCGCAGGCTTCTGTCAATCCCAATACAATGCAAAAAGCCTTATCTGAACTGGAACGTGACGGTTTACTCTATTCCCAGCGTACCAGCGGCAGATTTATAACGGAGGATCGGGAAATGATACAAAATATGAAACAAGAACTAGCCAAAGAGCAGATCTCATTATTTCTGGAAAAAATGAATAATCTGGGATTTAAAAAGGAAGAGACTTTCCAATTTATTCAGCAGGTACTGGGGGAGGAAAAAAATTGAACAGGACGCAGCTTGCGCGTCACAGGAGGTTAACATGAGCAATATTATCGAATGCCACGGACTGACCAAGGTTTATGAATACAAGGCCGCGCTTTCTGAGGTCGATCTGAATATAGAACGGGGACGAATCGTCGGACTTCTGGGCCCCAATGGAAGCGGAAAAACCACGATGATCAAACTGATCAACGGTCTTCTGTCCCCCACGTCCGGTGAGATACTCATCGACGGGAAGGCTCCCGGGGTAGAGACCAAAAAAATGGTATCCTATCTGCCGGAACGGACTTATCTGAACGACTGGATGCGGGTTTGCGAAATCATTGATTTCTTCGGAGATTTTTATGCGGATTTCGACAGAAGCCGTGCCAAAGAGATGCTTCATCATTTGGATATCGACACACATGATAAATTAAAGACCATGTCCAAAGGGACTAAGGAAAAAGTACAGCTGATTCTGGTAATGAGCCGGGATGCGGACCTGTATTGTCTGGATGAGCCCATCGGCGGTGTGGACCCAGCGGCCAGAGATTATATTCTGCAGACCATTATTCAGAACTACCGCACCGATTCAACCATCCTTATCTCCACCCACCTGATTTCAGATATTGAGAATATTCTGGATGATGTGGTGTTTATTCAGAACGGTAAGATACGGTTAACTACCGAGGTGGATGATATCAGATTCAAACAGGGAAAATCTGTGGACACCCTGTTCCGGGAGGTATTCAAATGTTAGGAAAATTAATTAAATATGACCTGATCTCTGTATCTAAAATCCTGTTTCCCCTACATCTGGCACTTCTCGTGGTTACCGTTCTCGGAAGGCTGTCCATCGCTCTGAAGCTGCCTCAGAATGCTCCGATTGTCGGAACCTTGATGGTAATGTTATATATATTTGGAATCATTGCCATCGGTATTATCACGATTGTGGTTCTGGTGATGCGCTTTTACAAGAATCTGTTTACCAGCGAGGGATATCTGATGCATACCCTTCCGGTAAAAGCTTCCCAGCATCTGAACTCCAAATTAATTGTAGCGGTGTTATGGAGTATACTGGACTGTGTTTTTATTATTTTTTCTATCTTTATTCTTCTGGTAAATCAGCCATGGCTGAATCATATATCTGCCGCTGATTGGGCAGAACTGAAAGCGGTCTTTTCCACCATGTTTTTGGGCGGCGGAAACGAAATGATTTCAATATTGATATTATGCCTGTATATGTTAATTGCTAATATTTATTTATTCTTATCCTTTTATGCATCCATTTGCATCGGCCAGCTGATGAATAAGCACAAGGTTTTAGGTTCTTTTCTTGCCTATCTCGTCATCTATGTGATAAGCCAGATTTTCAGCGTCATCTCCATGCTGGTTTTCGGCCTGTCGACTCTGAAGGGATTACCGGTGCAGACTATGACATTTGAATACTATCGCAGCATTATGGCATTAAGTATTGTAGAGACCCTGGTTTTTATCATAATTTTCTATCTGCTTTCCAACTATCTGATTTCCAGAAAGCTGAATCTGGATTAGATATTCCTTCTATAAGAGTTCAAAAAACCTTTCGTCCCGGATCTGCCGGAGACGGAAGGTTTTTATAGGTTTTATGCGGGTGAAGCGGTTGGAACAACTCCATTTTCTTCTATATAAGATACAACATCTTTTTTAAACTTTATCCAGGCATCCTCATCCTCGACAAAGTATTTCGGACAATCTTTTCCCGTCACATCATAGTGCCGGATCACATCATTGATGCCCAGTTCAAATTTCCCCATCAAAAAGGCGGTAAGCTCAACAAGCGAATCATAAGTAGCCTCCGTAAATTTCCCGTCCACATCCGGGTGGCAGCACTCGATAGAAACCGTGTCATGATTCCTGTCGTTGGACGCATAGGCGATCTCCGAGGTGGGTACACACTGAATGATCTCCCCATCCATACCAATTACAAAATTACTGCTGACATTCGTTTCCCCGGAATCCTTCAGGCCTTCAAAATAGTCCCTGTTATTCTGAGCCGTAGTTCCCGGATTCGCGGTATAGTGGATCACAATACCGGTAATCGGATCCGTAGGGGTCTGAGGCCTGGAATACGGATTTGGAGTAAGCAGCTGTACATCCAGGTTCGGTCTCTTTGTCACTGCCTTCGTCATTTTCCCTTCAGACCGGCTTTCTGTCACAGGAGCATCTCCCACCGGAGTCAGCCACTTCGTAACCGCCACAATGATTGTGACAACTACAGCCAACACTGCTATAGCCGACAGCGCATGCAGCAGCATTTCTTTGCGCTTCTTTTGTTTTTTGGCTGTCCGGGCGTTTTCATACAGCATCACCCTCGTCTGCTTCTTATAGAGTTCTTTTTCCGGCAGCATAGCGGCTCCCCTTTTCTATTGTTACTATTTTTTTATCGCTATGAGCACTTAGTGCCTGTATTTAGGCACTTACGTGCGATGCATGAAAAATAGTCAGCGAGGTATTTTCGAGCGTTACTATTTTTTATTATAGCGGATAAACCGGTAAAATTCATCGTGCAAAATATGTCTATTTCCTTAATTTTTTCTGAATTCGTCAATCGTTTCTCCCTGTGACGTCAACTGCCCGCTATATCTCTACTCACCGATCGAAGCAAAAGACCTGCAGCCAAAGCCAGATTTTCTCTGTACTTTACAGGCTGCAGGTCATACTTCCTTTTACTGTTTCCTTCTATATATAATATATCAAGCTGATATTGCTGTCTGTCACCGCTTTTTGTTTACTCGTCTATGCTATAGTTCGGGGCCTCTTTGGTCACATGAATATCATGAGGATGGCTCTCCTTCAAGGATGCTGCAGAAATCTTGACGAATTTCCCGGATTCTTTCAGCGTCTCAATATCTCCAGCGCCACAATATCCCATACCGGACCTCAATCCGCCGACCAGCTGGAAGATGGTGTCTTCCACCGTGCCCTTGTATGCGACACGGCCTTCCACGCCCTCCGGAACCAGTTTCTTGGCATCCTCCTGGAAATAACGGTCCTTACTGCCCTTTTCCATGGCCGCAATAGAACCCATACCGCGATACACTTTATATTTCCTTCCCTGATACAATTCAAAGGTACCGGGGCTTTCATCACAGCCTGCCAGCATACCGCCCAGCATGCATACACTGCCGCCGGCAGCGATCGCTTTCGTCAGATCACCGGAGTATTTGATACCGCCGTCGGCAATAATCGGGATACCGTATTCCTTAGCCACCTGATAGCAGTCCATCACAGCAGTGATCTGAGGAACGCCGATACCTGCGACCACACGCGTAGTACAGATAGAGCCAGGACCGATTCCGACCTTTACGGCGTCCACGCCGGCTTCGATCAATGCTCTGGTCGCATCTCCCGTAGCTACATTTCCTGCGATCACCTGCAGATCCGGGTATTTCTCCTTGATCATCCGTACAGAACGCAGCACATTCTCCGAATGCCCATGGGCGGAGTCACAAACGACCACATCCACCTTGGCCTCCACCAGCGCATCAATCCTCTCCAGCACATTGGAGGTAATGCCAACTGCCGCTCCGCATAGCAGCCGCCCCTGGGAATCCTTCGCTGACAGCGGATATTTGATCTGTTTTTCTATATCTTTAATGGTAATTAAACCCTTCAGGTTAAAATCATCGTCAACGATCGGCAGTTTCTCTTTTCTGGCTTTTGCCAGGATCTTCTTCGCCTCATCCAGAGTGATCCCTTCCCTGGCGGTAATCAATCCCTCTGACGTCATGGACTCTTTTATCTTTTTGGAGAAATCGGTCTCGAATTTCAGATCCCGGTTTGTAATGATCCCGACCAATTTCTTTCCCTCCGTGATCGGCACGCCGGATATTCTGAACTTCGACATCAAATCATTGGCATCCTCCAGTGTATGTTCCGGGGATAAATAAAAGGGATCTGTTATGACCCCATTCTCAGACCTCTTAACCTTGTCCACTTCTTCAGCCTGATCCTGGATACTCATGTTCTTATGGATAATTCCGATACCACCCTGTCTCGCCATCGCTATGGCCATCCGGTGCTCGGTCACCGTATCCATCCCCGCACTCATAATCGGAATGTTCAGCTGTATGGATTTTGTCAATTTTGTCGTCAAATCCACCTGGTTGGGAATCACCTGTGAATATGCCGGAACCAGCAGCACATCATCAAATGTTATTCCCTCTCCAATGATTTTACCCATTTCATTTCCTCTCTTTCTTCTATATGGTAATTTTATACTTAATGTTATTGTTCCCTAGTCTAGCAAAAAACCCATGGTCTGTCAACTGCATTTTCTGGGGCGGGAACTGCGGCATGCAGGGATTGGAACTGCGGCAGGGCCCTCTGAAAATCAGGCACCTTTCCATGAAAAAAGTTTCCACCTCTCCGATCTATCCGATTCTGACGGCTGATTTCGAAAAGGAGGAAACTATATTAGATTATAATTTTTCTGGGGGCCATACTCTTCATGGCCTGAAGAATCTTATCGTTGGGTTCGAACAGAATCTTCAGAAGCTCCTGATCGCCCTCCACCACCATTCCATATATTTTATGATCCGGAATACCGCTTGAGAAATCCAGGGTCTTCATCTGTTTGCTGCGGTAGGAATCGAAATCATGGGAATTGTACGGGGCTACCAGTTCCGTTCTGGAGAGTTCAAAACTACCCATCTTCTTTCTCTTACTTTTGGACATTATCTTGTCCACATCCATCTCACCATTTACAAATAAATATTCAAACTCTACATCCCAGCGGGGAAATACAAAATAATCTACAATTCCAAGAATTACTCCGGCAATTAATAAGATCGGTGAGGCCAGCACGCCCATTACAAATGCCGCTACGGTTATGCCCAGCATAACACCCTTTGCCACTACCAACAGCGTTGGGGTCTTTCTTTTAACAATATGTTCGAAATACAAGTCACTCATCCGTTAACCTCCAAAATATTACATATTATGTACATTATATCAAATCCTGCTGACTTTTAAAGTGTTTTTTTCAATTTCTGGTCCATTTCCTGTTTTATTGTTACTATTCACGGCCAATGTCAGTTAGTTAAGCTCATAGGGTATTCAATCTATGAGGGTCTAACTAAAATTTAAAAATTTTGTATCATTTT
>NZ_JAHQCX010000026.1 GCF_019042245.1 Diplocloster modestus | reverse complement strand
GCCACCAGCTAATCGCATCTGGTGGCAGAAATAATTTTTATTTTTTTTAATTGTCTACTTGACGGGAAGCAGTTCATGATCCTGTTTTTTGTCAAGGGGCTTTATTTTTTATATTTTTTATATTGTCGTATATTTCAACTTTAATGTGAGAATTCTTCTTAATAGAAAATAGTTTCAAGGAGGATTCTGGGTTATGGCTCTTAATAAGGTTGAGATCTGCGGAGTGAATACATCTAAGCTTCCACTGCTCAAGAATGACGAGAAGGAAGCTCTTTTTGCGCGTATAAAAGAGGGCGATACGGCGGCTAGGGAAACTTATATTAAGGGTAATCTGCGGTTGGTTTTAAGTGTGATTAAAAGATTTTCGAACAGCAACGAAAATGTGGATGATCTGTTTCAGATCGGCTGTATCGGGTTAATAAAAGCGATCGATAATTTTGATTCCACATTGGATGTAAAATTTTCTACTTATGCGGTTCCGATGATTATCGGGGAGATCCGGAGGTATCTGCGGGACAACAATGCGATCCGGGTGAGCCGTTCCCTGAGGGATACTGCCTATAAGGCGATCTACGCAAAAGAGAATCTGATGAAAAAGAATCTGAAAGAGCCTACGGTAAACGAGATCGCAGATGAAATCGGAATATCCAAGGAGGATATCGTGTTCGCCCTGGATGCGATTCAAAGCCCGGTGAGCCTGTATGAGCCCGTGTATACGGAGGGCGGTGACGCGCTGTATGTTATGGACCAGATCAGCGATAAGAAAAATAAAGAAGAGCGCTGGATCGAAGAACTGTCCCTGAGCGAAGCGATGAAAAAACTGGGGGAACGGGAACGATACATTATCCAGCTGAGATTCTTTGAGGGAAAGACACAGATGGAAGTGGCGGAGGAGATACACATTTCTCAGGCACAGGTCAGCAGGCTTGAGAAAAATGCGCTGCATAATATGAGAAACTATCTGATAGAGAAATAGAGGAGTACTTACCTTTTGCCTAAAAGAAATGCTGCTATGTATGGTGATAGGCTCGGGATGGTGTAATCTTTTGTTATTGCAATTGTCACACCATAAGCCTGCCATCACACATAGCGGCATCTTTTTTTAGTCCACAATATCCGGAATCGAACGCATGGCCAGAATCGTGCGCTGGCTTAGATCAGCCAGATCTAAGCCCAGCATATCGGCCCCCTTCTGGATGATTTCCCGGGAACAGCCGGCGGCGAAACTGGGAGTCTTGAACTTCTTTTTAACGGATTTTACTTCCAGATCCTGTACACTTTTAGACGGACGCATCACGGCTACCGCGCCGATCAGACCGGTCAGTTCGTCCACAGCGAACAGAACCTTTTCCATTTCATGTTCCGGGACGATATCTACGGTGATACTATAACCATGGCAGGCGGTAGCGTGGATGATTTCATCAGACAGCCCTTTGGCCCGCATAATCTCCTGGCTTTTTATACAATGCTGCTCAGGAAAACGCTCAAAATCCAGATCATGGAGCAGGCCGACCTGTCCCCAGAAATCGCTGTCAGCCTCATATCCCAGCTCTTTCGCAAAATACTTCATGACACCCTCTAGAATCAACGCGTGCTTTAAATGAAACGACTCCTGATTATATTCATTCAGAAGCTTCCAGGCATCCTCTCTTGAAATATTACTGTCCATTTCATCGCGACCTTTCTTTTGTGATTTTATGCCATCCAAGGGGTGGCATTTATGTAACAAAAAGTTATAACTAAATGAATTATAAACAAAACCGGAAAAGAATACAAGTCCGGCTAATTTGTTCTCATTTGATGGGGGACTTGCGAAAAGCTGCTAAACGTAGTAAATTCTATAGTAGAACAAAATTCATTGATTTACTAAGTATGAAGAGCAAAAAGAGCGGTGAAGAGCAAAAGAGTGAAGAGTGAAAGAGTGAAGAGTAAAAGAGTGAAGAGTAAAAGAGTGATGAGTTAAAGAATGATGAGTTAAAAGAGTGATGAGTTGTAAAGAGTTGGGAGCGATAAGAATGAAGTTAAGTGAAAATATAATGGGAGTGCAGCACCTGGGTATTCCTACGGCGGATCTTTCCGGATCGGTTGTATGGTATGAAGAGAACCTGGGGTTCCAAAAATTTTATGAGAAGACAGTCTGGAGTGATGGAAAGTTAAACGCAGCCTTTCTGAAATTAAAGGACCTGGTGATCGAACTCTATGAGCAGGCAGGATCTGGTCAGGAAATCCTATCCCGTGGTGACGGTATCCTGGATCACTATGCCATAGATGCGCCGGACTTTGATAATTGTTGTCAGAGAGCAGAAGCAAAAGGTCTGAGATTTCACGCCTCAACCCCGAAAGGGGCGGTACGATACGAAAATATCGGTCCTAAAGGAGTGCGGGGAGCGAATTATGTGGGGCCTAATCAGGAAGTAATCGAGCTTTGCCACAACTGCTCCATAAACTATGGTTATCGGACAGGACTGCAGGGATGGTCTCATCTGGCCATAAAAGTCAGTAATCTGCAGGCTTCTATTTCCTTCTATGAAAACCTGGGCTTTTCCAAGGCGGGGGAAGGTTATCTGGATACTCCGGACGGCAGGCTGTACATCGGATTTGTCGACAACCATGGATTCCAGCTGGAACTCATCCAATTGACCGGGGCGGGGCTTGAGAAACTGAAAAGTCGGGGAAACGGCCGCATTGACCACGTTGCCCTCAGCGTAAAAGACGCGAAAGAGGCATTCTATGAGGCTAAAAAATCAGGCTGCCATGTCCTTGATCTGTTTCTGAAAGAGCTGCCATTCTTTGAACATGGAATTCGTTATTTTACCATACTGGGGCCGGACGGCGAAAAAATTGAATTAAACCAGATACGATCCTGGTAAAAAATTTGATTGAAACTGACCTACAACCGTGAAAAAACAGGTTCTTTGTGATAAAAAAATTATTTGAAAAATTTGTAAAAAAAGTATTGACTTTTAGTCGAACTCAATAGTATAATAGCAAAGCGGGTCAGCGGTAAGACAGGCCCGCAGGAAATGGGATCTTAGCTCAGCTGGGAGAGCATCTGCCTTACAAGCAGAGGGTCACAGGTTCGAGCCCTGTAGGTCCCATCCTTTAAAAAATTATATATGGCGGGATAGCTCAGTTGGCTAGAGCACGCGGTTCATACCCGCGGTGTCGGGGGTTCAAATCCCTTTCCCGCTACTAAAAAATCCGGATATTATATCCGGATTTTTTAAATTGTAGGAATGACAGCGGCCGGATCATCAACTGCGCACCCGGGATAGTACCGCACAGAGCTGTTTGATATCAAGGGGCTTGCTGATATGAGCATTCATCCCGGACGCTAATACCGCAGATACATCTTCCTGAAACGCATTGGCAGTAGTTGCGATAATCGGGATGCGTCCGGCATCTGGACATCCATTAAGATGGCGTCAAAATAACCCGGTTCCGATTCAGAAAATTGGTCTACGGCCTCTTTTGATCTGGACATACCAAACGCCCCATTTGTGACACTGACCAATGTATTATAGAGGGAGGACTGGAACAGCGGCTTCATAATAAAAGCATTTGCACCTGCTGCACGGGCTTCCTCTTCGATTTCAGACCAGTCGTAGGCGGAAATGATGATGATCGGAGTGTCCCGGCCTACCTTATCCCGAATACGCCGGGTCGTTTCCAGACCATCTATATCAGGCATCTTCCAATCTATGAAACAGACATCAAAGGATCGTCCTGCCGTCTGAGCCTCGACTCGTCCCTTCATCGGGGGTGCTCTTGACATCAATGTATCCCCCCATCAGAGATACCAGGTTTTGTGTGATCGACATGCCAAGTCCTGTTCCGCCATATTTTTGGGTAATCGATGCGTCCGCTTGTTCAAACGGCGTATAGAGCCGGTCCAGCGCGTCCTTATCCATTCCGATTCCGGTATCCGAAACAACAAAGCATATCCTGCTGCTCTGGCCCCGGGGCGGTAAATGGAGGACTTCCAAACTTACCCTTCCTCCCCGCGGTGTAAACTTAATTGCGTTGGAGATCAGATTGAGAAGTATCTGGTTCAGCCGGAGGGAGTCGCCCAGATAAGTTGTATGTTCTGAAAAACCGGTGGCTTTTTCGGTAAATAGCAGCCCTTTGCTACTGGCCTGGGGATATACCACGGTAACGAAATTATTGAGAAATTGATACAGTTCAAAAGGTTCCCTGCTCAATTTTACACGGTTGCTCTCAATTCTCGACATGTCCAATACATCGTTGATCAGCATAAGCAGATGCTTGGAGGAGTAGCCTATCTTATCCAGACAGTCTTCCACGCGGTATCGGAGAGAAGCTCAAATTGCCGGTTTTTCTCATAAAGCCGCCTGCTCATCTTTCTAATCATGTACAGGAATAAGAATAAGCTGAACGTGACAGCAGTGATAATAATAATTGACCATAACAGCGAAGAGTTGCCCAAGTGGTTTGCTGAGGTAAAAATATCCTGCTGGGTATTAGGAACAAAGGAAAGAATTTGCTGTGCGTTTTGTTCTAATGTCTCATACAGCGGATAGAGTTTTTCCTCTTCATACGCTGCGATTACATCGGTTGTAGAGCTTTGCAGCGCTGCGAATTCGAGGAGTTGTTCGTGGGCGTCCCGTATCTCGTGAAAGGATAGCTGCAGCGCGTCCGTATCTTCCTTTGGGCCCAAATACAGATTATCGATTTCGTCTAACAGCACTTCCATATCCGCATAGATTACGTCCAGTGCATGTCCGACCATAGCTACATCTTCAGGTTGATTATAGGATTGCAGCCGCTCTGCCCGCAGCCTCATGAGTGCCAGATCGGTTTTTACATCGCTGATATCCCCGTTTACAGTAAATGGGTGCTCTGCTATTAATTTTACCTGCGAGGTCAATTTAGTAGTGCTCAAAATCGTTACGAGTAAAAAAAGGAGGAGTAAAAAGAGCATTGAAATCATACCGATCTGGGTAGTTCTTTTGATAGCTGTATCTGCCTGTTAAACAGTATCGGAGCGGTGAAATCATCCCGGACGCTAGGGGCACTTGTACTTTCCCCGTCGCAAAGCACAGACAACTGCGACTTTACGCAGCCGGCTATCCGTGGCCGCCTGCTGGAGCTGGCTGAAGGTCTGCAGATATACGCGCTGTCTTCCAGAGCAGTGTCGAAGATCACACTGGATTCATTGGACACAGATGCGCTTTGTCAATGGAAACAGCGCATGTACGATGTGCAGATCAGTCAGCGCTATGAGCTGACAACCTATGTTTCCCTGGAGATGATAGCCAAATACGCCCCTTATCGAACAGTCAGAATCATTTACTCGGAGCTTTTAAGACTTCTCTTTTGGGGAAACCCGCTTCGTGGAATGAGAGGAGACACCAAAGACAGGAATCAATATTTAGAGCCTGCTTTTAAGCGAATGGTCAGCGCCCTTATAGAGCGGGATTTCACCACCAGTTCCGCCGCATTGGAGGAATTATTGGTCTTTGAGCTGCGTATCATCGAAAAACAACTGAAAAAGCTGGGAATTCTTAAGAGGATACCATCCTGATGCCCGACAAAAACGACGTCTGGGATCGGCTACCGTTTGTTTAACCTGACGGTAAATAGGGAGCCAATATCTTTAGTGCTGGTCACTTTAATTTCTCCGCCGTGACGCTCCAGGATCATACTGACCACAGACAGACCCAGACCGGAGCCGGGAATCTGCTGGGAGCGGGAAGGAGCGGCCCGATAGAAGGCCTCGAAGATATGGGGGAGGGCATCCGCTGCGATGCCGATGCCGCTGTCGGCCACCTGGACGAAGACGGCTGACGCTTTCTGTGCCAGGGTGATTTCAACGGTTCCGCCAGGGCGGTTATATTTGATCGCATTTTCGATCAGGTTGAAGAACGCCCGGTAGAGGAGGTTTGCATTCCCCTGTACAGCAGCCGCCTGCCCCAGGAGGGTCAGTGTGACTGCGTGTTCCTTTGCCCGGCTGGAAAGCTCCCGAACCGCCTGGTCCAGCAGGGGCCGGAGTTCTACCGATTCTCCTATGGGAGCGGACTCCAGATTTGCCAGGGAGAGAAGTCCCTCCACCGTCTTAATGATGCGTTCCAGGCTCTCACCGGTGTCCGCCATAAACTCCCGGTAGTCGGATTCTGTTGGGTGCGGGTCCATCTCCAGCACCTGCAGGGAGGACTTTATGACAGCCAGGGGCGTTTTCAATTCATGGGCCGCGTTGGCGGCAAAACTTTTCTGGATCAGGAAGGAACTTTCTAAACGGTCCAGCATTCCATTATAGGATTCGGTGAGGGCAAGCACCTCTCCCTGGGCGCCGATCCTGGAGACACGCCGGTCCAGATGCCGGTCATCCACTTTCCGCACGGATGCCGTCAGATTTTTCAAGGGGCGCAGGACCTGCCCTGTGGCAAGGAACGTACACCCCAAGGCCAGGAGCACGATGAGTGCCATGGCCACAAGGGCCTGGACGGAGAATTTTTGGGATGCCTCCTGATAGTATTCGAAGGGGGACTGCAGTGTGGGATCAAGCTTTGCGAGCTCTTCCAGGGCGGGGTCTATTTCTATCAATCCCGATTCCATCAGCTCGGCATAGTTACCGTAATAGGTGCGGGCGGCAAAGAGAGAGTTCGTCGTCAGCAGCAGGCAGGCCGCCAGCAGGATCACTCCCACGATAACCGTCAGACGGATCTGTAAATTCCATTTTTTCATGACAGCTCCTCCCTGGGTGCCTGAACGCGGTAGCCCTGCCCTCTCTGGGTAATGATATAATCCTTCGCTCCCGCTCCGTCAAGTTTCTTGCGCAGGGAATGGATATGGAACCGGAAGGAATTGGAGAAAGGGTCGATCTCACTGTCCCAGGCATGCTCAATCAGTTCCTCCGCGCTGATCACCCGATCCGTATGAGTCAGCATATATTCCAACAGCGTGTACTCCTTACGGGTCAGCACCACCGATTTCTCACCGCACCATACTTGGCGGGCCGCCGTGTCTATCCGCAGGAGGCCGCAGCGCAGTTCGGTGGGAGATGTGGTGAAGTTCCTGCGCAGGAGACCCCGGATGCGGGCTTCCAGCTCCCGAAACTCAAAGGGTTTGGTCAGATAGTCATTGCTGCCCTCGTCCAGTCCGCTGATTTTATCTTCCAAAGTATTCCGGGCGGACAGGATCAGGATGCGGAAGTCGGCGTTCTTTTCACGGATAAGCCGCAGAACTTCCATACCATCCAATTTGGGCAGGTTCAGGTCCAGAATCATCAGGTCATAATCGTTAAGACCGTACAGAGCAAGGGCTTCTTCACCGTCGTAAGCGCAGTCTACCGCATACCCCAGCAGTGTAAGTCCTTTGGCTATATTTTTAGATAATAATTTTTCGTCCTCCACCAGAAGAAGTTTCATAATCTCACATCCTTTTTTCCAGCATACTGGACTTTTACAGGCTTGTCAACGGAGGAGGCAGGGGAAGCGCTGCTTCCGTCTTAATATTGCCAATATCATCTTACCATATTACAATGCGGTCCTCTGGGGCCACGTACATTCCATCACCGGGGACGATACCGTAGGTGTCAAAGAACTCCTGGAAATTGGAGAGTACACGGTTGGCCCGCAGGATGTTGGGGGCGTGCTGGTCGGTCTGGGCCAGCTCGGACAAAGTGTCATAGCCGGCGACTTTAATCCAGTACCGGGCATAAGACCGGAAAAAGGCGTCGTAGTCGGGGTTCTGCCTGGAAGAAAGTATTTCCAGACCACAGGCGATGCCGCCGATATCGGCGATATTTTCACTCAGGGTCTCTTTGCCGTCGGTGGGGATGCCGGGGGCAGCCTCATAGCCGTTATAAAATGTCTCCGCCTTTTGGCATAGTTCCTGGAAGTGGGTGTAATCCTCGTCTGTCCACCAGTTGCGCACGGTGCCGGTTGCGTCATACTGGGCGCCTCCGTCATCAAACAAATGGGTGATTTCATGGGCGATGGTGCTGCCGATGGCCCCCAGATTGGCCTCAAAGGAAGCGTTTTGGTCATAGAGGGGGGATTGAAGGATACCCGCAGGGAAAATCAGCGTGTTAGTGTTCCGGCTGGCGGCAGCGTTGACGGTAAAGGCTGCCATGGGGAAACGGCGGGGATCTATCGGTTCATCCAGACCTTTAACCATATTTTGCCATTTGTCCGCTTCCGATGCCGCCATATTTGAAAAATAGCTTCCGCCGTCATAGACGCCTCTGATCTCAGCGCTGTTGAAGTTCCACTTATCCGGATAACCGATGAGTACCGTGAGGGAGTCCAGCTTCTTAATGGCCTCCTGTTTGGTGGTCTGATCCATCCAGTCCAGACGGCCGATACGGGTCTTAAAGGCCTCGGTCAGCAGATGAACCATTTCCTCGATTTCGGACTTTGACTCGGCTGGAAAATAGCGTTCTACGTAGAGCTGGCCCAGCTCATCGGAAAGGTAAGACTGCACGGCCTCGTTGGCTGCTTCCTCATAATCATCACCCTGGTAGCCGTGGTTCTCTGCCAGTTCCTGACTGAGGCTGCGGCTGTATCCGGTGATCAGGGCAATCTTCTGTAAAGCCTGAAAGAGATCCAGGTTCTCCTCAGTGAACCAGGCGGCAAAGGCGGCAAACTGCTTGTCGTCAAAGACCTCCATGAGGAAGTCCGATTTTAAACCGATGGCGTGAATTAGTTCCGAGGGTTTGGCTTCGGGCATCAGTTGGTCCAGAGACTCTGGGGTGTAGCGATTGGTCTGGCTCAGCAAGCTGCTCAATTCTTCAGGACTGGAGGCGTTTTCCGCAAGGTCTTTTTCCATACGGAGGATTCCGTCGGCCAGACGTTCTGCCTCAGCCTGGCTCTCACCTGCTGCTACAAGCTGATCCACCATGGAAGCGCGGTATTCTTTTATCATCTCATTGTCTGAGTCTGCGTAGTCTTCCTGGGAGAACATAGGGGTCAGGGTCATCAGCTGCATGACTTTCCGGCTGCTGTCCTGGGTATCGGTGACCGCTACCATGGGGAAAAGACCGTTGCCTAAGTTGCCAAGCTCTCTGACCGTCTGGGCGATAGCGGCATTCAGCCCGGAGAAGTTCTGAGCCGCGTCCACGGCGTCCAGATATTTTCGCAGAGGTTCGATACCTGCCGCGTTGCGCTGCTCTAACGCCAGGATACTCATGTAAAAGTCACGGATTTTTTGTTCGGAGCTGCCCTGGGGATAGTCCCTGCCGCTGTTTACGATCTCCAGAATCAAGTCATGAACCTGCCTGTTCGTGGCGGAGGTAACCGCGCTGGAGCCACCTGCGGCAGAACCGTCTGCAGGGATCTTCAAAGCGTCCATCTCACTCTTATTGACGGTCGTGTAAAAGTTATCTTTCAGATTAGTGCCGAATGCCTGGAAGAAACGCTGGGCGAGGATTTCCGCATCCTTTTGAGTGACGGCGGCATTCATCTTATCGTTACCGGAATTGTCTTCGGAAGCGGAGACCATAGTGTCGGAGAGCCGGGCGGGATCAGCTTCCACAGAGTCTGCCATGTCTGTGCTGGGGGCAGCTGTCGTTCCTTCTTTATCGGCGGACGGTGTATCCTGATCCGCTGCTTTGGGGGCTGATGCGGATAAGGGCTCAAATTCTGATGTCTCAGATGTTGTCTCCGATGTCATCACCAGTATATTCAGGTCCAGATCGGAGGCTGCCAGTACACCGCCGTTAGACAGGCTGCGCAGTACACTCCAGGACCATTCGGGGGCATCGGTCAGATCTACGGCCGGTGGGGCGGTATTCCTGCCGTTGCCTGTGGGAACGGGCAGCTCACCAAAGGCCCGGCCGGCCAGGACAAACATCTGTAGCCGGGTGGCCTGTTCCGATCCCGTAAAGCCTTCCAAAACTACGGCCCGGCCGGTACCGGGATGATAGTCATCCGCTGCCTTCATGAAGTAATCGGCAAGCTGGCCTGTCGTTAGGTTTTCTGCCTCGTTATCTGCCGGAACCGGAGAAGCACCGGAGGTGGTACTGTCCCCTGGACCGGGACCTGCACAGGCGGTCAGCGTCATGATAAGCAGGAGAATTCCTGCGGTTAGTCGAGTAAAAAGCTTTCTTTTCATAAAAAAATATCCTTTCTATTCTCGTAATGTATCTGAGCAATACGGGGTACTGGGGAAATGATATCATACGGATTGTTAGATTTTCGTTAGGACAAGGCGGAAGATAAGATTTCCTTTTTTTGTCTTCCGTAAATCACATTTTCCGGGGTTAAAATTGGGAAAAAGGAAATTTTTATTTTCATGAAAAAGGAACTATGATAAAATGAATTACGCATGGATATTGGAAGAACATGGGAGATACGTAAAATATGTTCCCGGACCAGATAATAAGGAAAATACGGACCAGTACCGGTATGGAATATGAGAAAAAGATAGATTGAATCGGGGATGGCGGGAAACGGCCCCTGATATACATATTGTATGGAAAAAACAGGATACTAGAGTACAGAAAGGATGATAATTATGAGAGTTGGTATGGGTTACGATGTTCATAAATTAGTTGAGGAAAGAGAATTGATTCTCGGAGGTGTTCGTATACCATTTGAAAAAGGGCTGCTGGGCCATTCGGATGCCGATGTGCTGGTACATGCGATCATGGATGCCCTGCTGGGAGCCGCTGCCATGGGGGATATCGGGAAACATTTTCCAGACACAGATCCGGCGTATAAAGGTGCCTCAAGTATCGCTCTGCTCAAAGAGGTAGGGCAGCTGCTGGCGCAGGAATGTTATGTGATTGAAAATATAGACGCCACGATTGTCGCGCAGCGGCCAAAACTCAGGCCATATATAGAAGAGATGGAGCAGAATGTGGCTGAGGTCCTGCTGCTGGCAAAAGACCAGGTGAATATTAAAGCTACCACAGAGGAAGGACTGGGATTTACCGGCACGGGCCAGGGCATATCCGCGCAGGCTATATGCAGTCTGACTACCCCAGCCAATATGGTAAGTCTGGATCCAATGATGCAGCGCCCCTGTGAAGGCTGCGGCGGATGCAGTCAGAGGAAGAGTCAGGCAGATGCGGACCAGAATAAAAGATGAGTCAGACAGAGGATGAAAGAATGCAGATCAGATATCTTGAACAAAAGGAAAAAACAGCCACCAGAACGCTGTACGAAAGTGCGTTCCCTTCCGATGGAAAAGGATTTGTAGATTATTATTATCAGGAGAAGGTACGGGACAACCGGATTCTGATCCTGGAGGAGGATGGCCATATCCGTTCCATGCTGCACCTGAACCCTTATGCGGTGTCGGTGAGGGACCGGTGTTACCCGTCGGAATACATCGTGGCGGTGGCTACGGACGCGGCTTACCGGCACCGGGGATATATGCGCAGACTGCTGGAGCGCATGCTTTTGGATATGAATCGGGAAGGAAAGCCCTTTGTTTATCTGATGCCTGCTGCCGAGGAGATTTACCTGCCGTTTGGTTTCAGGACGGTTTCGGCCCAGGTCAGCTGCGAGCCTGTGCCGATCGGGGAAAGTGCTATCCGTACGCGGGAGGCAGCGTCGGAGGATATATCCCGGCTGGTTGCATTTGATGAGAAATACCTGCTGCCCTGTTATGATGTCCTGACAGTACGGGATGCCGCCTATTATGATAGGCTCCTTGCCGAGCAGAAAAGCGAGGGAGGATGTATCCGGATCTTTGAACAGGGCAGCACGATTATAGGACATGTCATCTGCGACCGGGTAAAGGGAGAAATCTGCCGGGAAGAGGGGCAGATGGAACGGAATGTGAAGGAAACCTACCGGGATCCTGTGTTTATGCCGGGTCATGCGGGGATCATGAGCGTGACGGCAAAGGAAGCCCCTCCGCTTATTATGATTCGTATCACCAGTCTCGAACGGATATTAGAGCCGATCACATCAGCCAGGCCGGTGGAGCTGGTTCTGGAAGTGGATGATCCGGTCATATCGGAAAATGCGGGGATTTTCAGGTGGAGCCTGAGTTCCGATGGGAGCTCTGTGCAGGCTTGTAAGGAGCCGCCGGAGTGGAAAGTCACGATCGAAGAGCTGGGAGAGTTTTTGTTCGGGGTAAAGAAGGCGGAAGAGTGGGGAGCGGAACCGGTATCTCGCAAACTTCGATCTATCCAGCCGTTTTGCAGCATGTATATACAGGAAATTGTTTAAAAAAATAGTAGCGCTCGAAAGAACCTCGCTGACTATTTTTCATGCATCGCACGTAAGTGCCCCAAATACGGGCACTAAGTGCTGATAGCTAAAAAAACAGCGTAATGATTCCTTATTTTATAGGTCCTTATTTTAAGGTTATTGACAAAATCAGGGTTATTACATACACTATATAAGATAAGGCTCTCACGTGAATGCAAGGCTTTTGGAGCTCGTGAAGGCAAACAGAAAAGGTTGAAGGATATGGGTATTATACGTTATATTAAGGAAGAAATAGAAGTTATCAGGGAGCGGGACCCTGCCATCAAGACCGGCGTGGAGGTCCTTTTGTATCCCAGTTTTAAGGTGATCCTGCACTACCGGCTGGCGCATAAGCTGTATCTGTCGGGCCATTATTTCTGGGCCAGATGGATCTCCCAGCGTGGAGCCAGGAAGACCGGGATCGAGATTCACCCGGGAGCCACGATCGGAAAGGGATTTTTTATCGATCATGGGAGCGGTGTGATTATAGGAGAGACCGCGATCGTCGGGGATAACGTTACCTTATATCAGGGTGTCACTCTGGGCGGTACAGGCAAGGAGCACGGCAAGCGGCATCCGACCCTGAAGGATAATGTCATGGTGAGCGCCGGCGCGAAGATTCTGGGCTCCTTTACGATCGGGGAGAATTCCAAGATCGGGGCCGGAAGCGTGGTGCTGGAGGAAGTACCTCCCAACTGTACGGTTGTGGGTGTACCCGGGCGTATCGTAAAGCAGGATAATATAAAAATACCGAGAAGCGACATGGATCAGATCCATCTGCCGGACCCGGTGCTGAGCGACCTGTCTCAGCTGCGAAAAGAAAATATGGAACTGCGGGAGCGTCTGACCCGACTGGAAGAAAAGCTGGATAAAGGAGAAGAAAAATGAAGTTATACAATACACTGACCAGAAAAAAAGAGGAATTTATACCGCTGGAGCCGGGCAAGGTAAAAATGTATGTCTGCGGCCCTACGGTCTATAATCTGATTCATATCGGCAATGCAAGACCGATGATATTCTTTGATACAGTGCGCCGGTATTTGGAGTACAAAGGATACGATGTGAATTATGTATCGAATTTTACGGATGTGGACGACAAGATCATCAACAAAGCGATTGAAGAAGGCGTATCGGCCAATGAGATCGCAGAGCGGTATATAGAAGAGTGTAAAAAGGATATGGCCGGCATGAATGTGAAGCCAGCCACCGTTCATCCTCTGGCAACCCAGGAGATCTGCGGTATGCTGGATATGATCGGCACGCTGATCGAGAAGGGGTACGCCTACGATGTGGATGGCACAGTCTATTACCGGACTAGAAAATTCAAGGATTACGGTAAGCTTTCCAAGAAAAATATCGATGACCTGGAGGCAGGTGCCAGAATCGCCGTGGCGGAGCAGAAAGAGGACCCTATGGATTTCGTGCTCTGGAAACCGAAAAAAGACGGGGAGCCTTACTGGGAGTCCCCCTGGAGTGAAGGACGTCCCGGCTGGCATATTGAGTGCTCTGTCATGTCTAAAAAATATCTGGGTGATGAGATTGACATCCACGGCGGCGGCGAGGACCTGATTTTCCCGCACCATGAGAATGAGATCGCCCAGAGTGAGGCAACCAGCGGGAAATCATTTGCGAAATACTGGATGCACAACGCATTTTTAAATATTGACAATAAGAAAATGAGTAAGTCTCTGGGCAATTTCTTCACCGTCCGTGATATCAGTGAAAAGTACGATCTTCAGGTACTGCGTTTCTTCATGCTGAGCGCTCATTACAGAAGCCCGTTGAATTTCAGCGGGGATCTGATGGAAGCGGCTAAAAACGGGCTGGACCGGATCGTAACCGCGGCTGAAAATTTGAAACATCTGGTGAAATCGGCCGGACAGGGGAACATGAGCGAAGAGGAAGGAAAGCTGATTGAGGAAGCGGATTCCTTTATTAAAAAGTTCGAGGAGGCCATGGATGACGATTTCAACACGGCAGATGCGGTATCCGCGCTGTTCGAGCTGGTGAAGTTCGCCAACACCCATGCTTCGTCAGATCATTCCGAAGAATTCCTGCAGAACCTGTTGGATAAAATCGTAAAGCTCAGCGATATCCTGGGCCTGATCGTACTGAAGAAAGAAGAGATTCTGGATGAGGATATTGAAGCACTGATCCAGGAGCGCCAGGATGCCAGAAAGTCGAAGAACTTCGCAAGAGCGGATGAGATCCGGGATCAGCTGGCCGATATGGGAATTCTGCTGGAAGATACCCGGGAAGGTGTAAAGTGGAAGAGAGCGTAAGGGTAGAGAAAAGTGGCAGTGTGGAAAAAAGTAGTATTGCGGAAAAAAGTGTAAGTGCAGAAAATAATGTAAGTGTGGAAACAAGTAAAAATATGAAAAAAGGGAACGTGGATCTGATTGCTTATATGAAGGAAGCGTTCTATCTTCCTGCGGTGGATGTGGATAGATATTCCCCGCTGGCTCTGGCTTATATAGGGGATGGAGTCTACGAGCTGATTATCCGCACCATACTGGTGGAGCAGGGGAATACGAAGGCAGGGAAACTGCATAAGCGGGCCAGCGCGCTGGTGAAGGCATCGGCTCAGTCTGCCATGATGGAAGTGTTAAAACCGCTTCTGACGGATCAGGAAATGGCGGTTTATAAGCGGGGGCGTAATGCCAAATCACCCACGATGGCGAAAAATGCCACGGTGGCGGATTACCGCAGGGCCACCGGGTTTGAGGCGCTGATCGGCTGGCTGTATCTGAACGGGGAATATAAGCGTATGGTGGATCTTGTGAAGGCGGGGCTAAAAGAAGTGGCCTAAGGAAGCAGTCTCAAGAAGTGACCTAAGGAAGCAGCTAAAATGGGAATTTTAAGAATAAAAGAAGATAAAATCTAAGAGGTTGCATAAAGAGCGTATGGAGAATTACGCCAGGAGGAGTTAACAAGCAGGATGAGATACGAAGAATTTACGATAGAAGGCAGAAATGCCGTATTAGAGGCTTTCCGCTCAGGCAAGACCATAGACCGGCTGTTCGTGCTGGATGGATGCCGGGACGGAGCGGTTTCCACGATAACCCGGGAAGCCAGGAAGCATGACACGATGATCCAGTTCGTCACCAAGGAGCGGCTGAATCAGATGTCGGAGACCGGAAAGCATCAGGGCGTGATAGCCTATGCGGCGGCCTATGAATATGCCGATATCGATGACATGTTCCGGCTGGCCGAAGAGAAAGGTGAACCGCCGTTTCTGATTCTGCTGGATAATATCGAAGATCCCCACAATCTGGGCGCGATCATCCGGACGGCGAATCTCTCAGGCGCTCACGGCGTGATCATACCGAAGCGGCGGGCCGTGGGACTGACGGCCACTGTGGCGAAAACCTCAGCCGGAGCGCTGAATTACACGCCGGTAGCCAAGGTGACGAATCTGGGCGCCACCATCGAGGAACTGAAAGAGCGGGGCATGTGGTTCGTATGCGCGGACATGGACGGAGAGCTTATGTACCGGCTGAACCTGACCGGACCGATCGGGCTGGTGATCGGCAGCGAGGGGGAGGGCGTCGGCCGTCTGGTAAAAGAAAAATGTGATCTGACCGCCTCTATTCCGATGAAGGGCGAGATCGATTCACTGAACGCATCGGTAGCTGCGGGAATTCTGGCGTACGAGATCGTCAGACAACGGTTGGGGTAGAAGATGAAAACATACGGTGATTATTCCGACGAAGAATTGATACGGATGCTTCGGAGCGGAAAGGTTGAAATCACGGACTTTATCATGGAAAAATATAAGAACCTGGTCCGCAAGAAGGCGCGGGCCATGTACCTGATCGGCGGGGACAATGACGATCTGATCCAGGAGGGGATGATCGGCCTGTTCAAGGCGATCCGGGATTACCGGGAGGAAAGGGAAGCCTCATTCTTTCATTTTGCCGATCTGTGCATCAGCAGACAGATCTACAGCGCGGTGGAGATGTCCAGACGGAAGAAACATCTGCCGCTGAATACATATGTCTCGCTGTATGAGGATACCTCGGAAGGCGGGGAGGACGGACTTACGCTGGTGGAAGCTTTGCAGTCCATATCCGATAAGAATCCGGAGGAGCTGCTGATTGACCAGGAGGCCGCCGTGTCGCTGGAGAAGCGGATCGATCGGTCCCTGAGCGATTTTGAGAAGGAAGTGCTGGACAGGTACCTGGCCGGAAATAATTATGCACAGATCGCGGCAGCCCTGGAGAAAACCCCGAAGTCGGTGGATAACGCGCTGCAGAGGGTCAAAAATAAGCTGATGGATGTGCTAGAGGATCAGGGATAGATGGGTTAAGATTTTGGGTTGTATTAGAAATATTGTAAGTACTAATTGTATTAATGAGATAGAAAAGCCGGAGAGTGGACGGCGCTGCGGCAATGGATCGTAAAAAAAGAGCCATAGCTTAAATAAATAGATATTCCCATAGCTTCCATTTAATTAATTGAAATAAGATTCTGTATTTCGGGAAGAGGAATATCATTTATAGGGCTATGACTCTTTTTGATTGATTATTTCGGGGATTCAGTTTGCAAATGTAATACTTCCAAAAGACACGTTGCCTGGAATTCCATTGCGTACGGAGATATTACCATCGGAAGTTATCTGGCACTCCACAGGATAAACTTTATTTATGTTGCTGCCTACGGTTGACATGGATACATACATAGTCTGTCCGGGGCGTTCCGGAATGGTTCCGATTCTAGTCCAGGATGCCGTCGGATTTTCGATGCCTACGGTGATATTGGCACAGACGATGTGTCCGACTTTATACCAGCTGTTGGAACCGGGCATCGTATAGTTTACATTTGAAATATAAGAATATTGGCCATTGGAGCGGGCGCTGGTACTCGATTGCAACGCGGCGATATCGCTGGCTATCGATTGGCTCAGTGAATTATGATTACCTTTCAGCTCATTGATGGCGGCAACGAGATTTGTTTTCGTGGCGGTTGTGAGGCTGTTCAGGGTTCCAACGGCAGCCTTGAGTACGTCGAATCTTTTTCGGATTTTACCGAATAAGATGGAGATCGTATTTCCACTGGCGAGATCCGCGTCTGAAGAAGGAATGGAGAAGGTTATCGGGGTATCCATTTGTAAGGTACTGGGATCGCCTTTGGCGCCTTTGTCCCCTTTGTCCCCTTTGGGTCCTGCAGGACCAGAAGGACCGGTCGGGCCGACCGGTCCTGTTGGCCCCTGCACGCCTATATCTCCTTTTAATCCCTGGATTCCCTGAGGACCTCTGAAATTACCTATTATTAGTTTTGGCATGTGCTTCCATTCTCCTTTCAGGCGTCCGGTATGATATAGTATATATTCCCAGATACGTCGACTTCGAATTGGGGAGGGGTTATGTCGTCACCGAAACAGACGTACAGATTACCGTCCTCGTCACCGGCGAATGCAAACATGGAATTTGCCGGGACTATGACACCGGTATCTCCGCGCTCGCCAGTAGGTCCCCTTTGGCCTGTTTGCCCCTGAATACCTTGAGGCCCCTGCGGACCTGTCGCTCCTGTCGGACCGGTTGGTCCTTGCAGACCCGTGAATTCACCATTGTCCCGCCGGGTGGTGATATCAAGAACTGCCATATAGGAATCCGTAACTGCGTTCTGTGTTTCCAGACATGCTGTTTCCGTATTAGTCAAGACGGTTTCCGACCTGGTGATCAGAGTGTTCATTTTGCTATTCCGCTGTGTTTCTGCCTCTTGGCGTTTTTTTTCTGCAGATTCGCGCTGTTTATCCGCTTCATTTCTTAGAGCTTCTGCAAAAGACCGGGCGGTTTCCGATGTGACGCGGGAAGCTTCCGTGCGTGTTACGTCAGACTCCAGTGAACGGAGATCCGCGGTAGCCTGGATACATTCTTCCGTTATGACTGTGTATTCTTCGTTGAGAATGGTAAAATCGTTAATTACTTTGTCAACACGCTGCAGAGCTGCCAGAAGATCGCTGAATTCATCGGAGCTGACAATATGGGCCTCATCGATCATGCCGCCTTTGATACGGATCTTAAATAACGAAGTCTTCAGGACAGTGATTCCCTGGGTGATGGTCCCGTCCTGTTGAAATTGAGTATCTGTGTAGAAGGAGATTTTGCAGTTACAGATTCCTTCGGTGGTACACATTTGTTCGGTGATGGGAATGACGACTCTGTTGTCTCTGATCGCTGCCTCACGGTTGATTGTTTTGTTATCGGGTTTGTCGTATTGGATTTTTGCTTTGATATCAGAGGGAAGAAGGCAGGGTTCTCCGTTTACCCTGGGTTCCACATACAGGGTGCGGGAATCCCGTTCACCCTGCTGGAACTCAGCGTATATCCGATCTTCGAATCTTTTCAGATCGACTTTTATACATACATCCAAGTCGGTTTACCTCCTATTCGTTTTCTTCTTATTTTATTACATTGTTTAGTGTTGATTTTGTAATCTAGCTGATTGTCGTTGTTAAAGCAATTAGTGCAGACGCTTAGTTATATAAGACAGCGGTTAGTGAGTTATAACCTGCAATATAATCTTTGGATAAATTTAATTTGTCCTGTATGGCTCCGGTATTGGTATGCGTTTCTTTCCCAAAATATCCGTCTACTTTGATGGAGGTGCCCAGGATCTCATTGGAACGGGTCTGCCAGTATTTTACAAGCTCACCTTTTGAGCCGACCGATATTTTCAGTCCTGATTTTTTAGCTTTTAAGGCGATCTTTTTTCGCACATAACGGGTTTTTGGCCCGTCCAGGCCGTCTTCAACCAGAGGCTGCCCGTTCATATCCCGGTAACCGTCTGCGTTGGCCGCCTTTTGGAATAGGAGAACGTGGAGATCGCAGGCAGGGCTCTGTGGAGTGGAAGGACCGTTTTCCTCTGGTGCTGCTGCATTTTCAAAATCCATGTAGAATTCATTGACATCAACTTTGCCGCTGATACCGGGAACTTTTCCGGATGAAGTTTTCTGCCAGATGGCACAGGAAAATTTTTCCGAATCGCTTAATGTGGAGGTGTATCTGGCATACCACAGATAAGCATCGATCCTGTCGAGATCGAAATAATTTATCAGATAGTCTCTATTGGAATACAGGACAGGGATATAGCCGGCAGAAGCAACCTCCTCGCAGAAAACACGGGCCATTTCCGTAGCCAGGGCACGGTCGATATTTACACCTTTGGTACGTGCATACTGAACGGAGTCGTATTCCAGATCGTAAGCGATGAGGCATTTGGTTTTGTATTGGCGGACCGACTCTATGGCGCAGCGTGCTTCCTGGCGGGCCATGTCCTCGTTCAGCGCATAACTGAACCAGTAGATGCCAAAGGGGATGTCCAGGTTCAAGCAGGTACTGGCATAGCGTTCGAAAGCCTGGTCTATGTTGTTTTTGCCGTATCCGGCCCGCAGGATTACGTATCGGTAACCGGCGTCTTTTACACCGGAGAAATTGACAGATCCATTGTGGTAACTTAAATCGATTCCATTATACATAGGGATACTCCTTCTTATTTAATTTATTGATTGGCAGCGGGAGGGGGGGATCCTTTTTCGGTCTGCATGGCCAGAAGCTCGTCTTTTAATTTGGTAGCCACGTCGTTTCCATCCAGCTTGTGGTAGGGTTGGTACAGTCTGCGGATGCTTTCCTTGGCGTATATGGGACAGTAGCCTTTCTCTTTGTAGTGGTTGTAGGACTGGATAATATTTTCACGCAAGAGTGCCTGTATGCCTTCTGCGATCGCATCATTTTTTTCTTTCTGCTCTTTGATGGAGCGGCTGATCCGGTGGTAGCCGAACAGTGCGAGAGTGGCTGCCGCACCGAAGAGCCATTCGACGATGTGGGATGTGAAATAGGTGATTATCGCTTCAATGAGGTATCACTTCCTTTCTGTGTGAATAAGAGTTTTGCAGGCAATACTCACTGCTGGGAAAGGCCAGCATAAAAAATATCAGCCTGACTGGCCGATGGAGGGGCGTATTTAGCGAAATAATATTTTGATGATGTTATCGCTCAGGCGTTCCAGGACGCGATAGGTGTCCGGGCTTTTGGATAAGGCTTTGGCGGCGATCCCTCCAACAGTGCATTTGCAGTAACCGTCCTGCTCGCAGGTGCCGTCGTCATATACGGACAGCTGGCCGAGCATACCTACATAATCCCATTCAGGACGGTCTTTTCGTTCTATGTAGGTCTGAGCGGGATCATAATCTGGGACCTGGATGGGGCGGGATCCACGGATCACTGCTCCGGTGGATTCCGTGATGATACTGCCGGAATCATCAAGCAGGGGATATCCGTCTGCATCCAATTTTTCTGTTGTGACAGGAGTTTCTACTTCTTCATACTGGATTCGGTTGAAGATGTCACGCTGCCATCTGCCCAACCAGTCTTCGTCGCCGGAGCCGACTACGGAAGGAAAGCCGGATGTCACTCCGGCGATGTAATCTGATTCGCCGGCGTATTTTAATTTCTTGTTTTCTATGGTTACAAAGTGGCCGACACGGTCTTCGGCGCTGGGGTTGCCGTCCTGCCATTCGTAGATGAATTCGGCGTAATCGGCGCCGGAGGTGTTGAAGGTGCCTAACCCGTAGGCGGTACCGGTGAAGCTTACACGGAAAGCGTTCGCCAGGTTAGAGGAGCTGGTGCCTTTTCCTATTACGAAAGCATCGCCGGTTGTGTTATCCACAGCGCCACCAGTCACCAGGGCTTTGTTATATTTTCCGAATACGGTTGAGGCTGTATTGGCTGCGGTTGTATAGTTTCCGGCGGCATGCGAATACACACCGGAAGCTGTGGTGTAAGAACCCTCCGCATGAGAACCAAGACCGGAAGCAACTGTGTAGATACCTTCCGCATGAGATCCGCTATTTAGTGCTTTTGTATGATTCCCTTCCGCATGAGAACTAGAGCCTTGAGCATAGGTCTGTTGGCCTTCTGCATGTGAAAAAGCACCATCAGACGCAGGTCCGTTAATCGTTACGGAAGATGAGGTTACATCGGTAGTTTCCCAACTTGTACCACTGTAGCCGCCCTCCGAATGAGAATAATTTCCTTTTGCGGATGTACGTCCCCCTTCCGCATGGGAAGATGTTCCTATTGCTATTGTGTTTGAACCCTCTGCATGCGAATAGGTTCCCGTGGATTTTGTATCGTACCCTTCTGCATGTGATCCATATCCTGCTGAAATAGTATTCGTTCCTTCAGAGTGAGAATAATTTCCTGCTGCAATTGTCTGTATACCTTCCGAATGTGAGGTGATTCCAGATGCTATAGTCTGATTCCCTTCCGCATGAGATCCGGCAGCAAAAGCGACGCTTTCAATTCCCTCCGAATGAGAGGTTACCGGACCTTGAACCGTGGGAATATATAATATATAGTCAGATGCCGATGAGCTTAAATAGTTATGGTTACCTACACAAACATCGATGGTAGAATTAGTTGAACCATAACTGGCACTTAGTATATGTTCTCTATATAACGCATTATTTTGAAGAAAGTATACAAATACGATTGCATCTTTTCTTATATAATTTATAAATGAAGTTGAGTCTGTAATTCCAAAATGATTGAGGGATGTATTTGATATTGTAAAAGTTTTAACCGTTAAATTAGTTACTACGCTACCAGGCCTTATCACGATGCAGCCGCATGAAGATAATCTTCCTTCTGTATGAGAAGTTTGTCCATTTGAAACAGTCAGATAACCTTCTGCATGTGAAAATTCACTAAGAGCCATATTCTTTTTCGTATCTACGTAAGCATTAAAAATTTCGCCGACACCTTGTGAGTCGGTCTGGCCTATGCCAACTCCATCTTTTCCTTTCGGTCCAACAGGGCCGATATCACCGATATCACCTTTGGGACCTTGAGGCCCGGCGGCACCGACGTCACCTTTTGGACCAGTAAAGTTACCAACAAAAATTTTTGACATAAAATGTCCTCCTGATTTGAAGTGTTTATGGCCTATTCTGTATTAAAATTTATAGTAGAAATAACAGATTTTTAGGTATGTTACCTGTAAATTTGTTACCTTTGAATCGAGCATTCCTAACGGAAAATAGAATTACCCGATTCTACAGCAGAGCAGGCGGAAGGGTGGTCCTTCGCCTGCTGCAAAAATTTTTACGGACATAAAGCTTCCCATAATGCATTTTATAATCGTGCGAGAATTTCTTCTTTTTCCGAAGCTGTTAATTTCGCATATTCCTGAATAATGTCCGCCGCGGTTCTGCCTTCGCGTTCCATACGGACTTTGATCGCATTTACAAATATATTTAATTTCCATTGCGGCATCATTTACACCCCCAGTAATTCGGCCATAGCCAGTGTCAGATCGTCGATCTGTGTTTTCAGTTCATCCATGGTGACCATCCCTTTGTGAATCACTGGAGTGTGCGGCGTCGTGGTAACATCCATACTCTCCACATAGTCACCGGGATCCAGCTGTAGTTCCATATACTGCAGACCGTCCGGGGTACCGAGGCCTGAACCCTGGTACCATACTTTACCGGTATTGTCGTAAATAACAACGACAGAGTTTATTTGAGTCATATTGATTTCCTCCCTTGATTAAATTCTTCGTAATCGTATTTATCATAAAGCCTTTCTTTGTTAAGATGATTGTAAATATTAACTGATTTTACATAGAGATCCCTTGGCGGGACTCCTCCGGCGGCGATAAACAAAAGTTTTCCTTCTTCGATGAGACACTGTATGCCATATTTTGGAATATCCGGTATACTGCGGGGATCGAAGGTAACATCGACAGCGCTGACTCCTTCCAGAAATACTTCGCTGTACATGATAAATATATTGTTTTCCCAGGCATGGGCAGGAATGATAAATGATGGAAAGCGGATAGATACATCCCGGACCGATGTCTCACGGTCCGGGAGATAATTGGGATTTTGATGCAAACCTAATTCGCTCCTCTCTGTTTCTTTTTTCGCTTCGAAAGTTATCCATAGTGACCATTTCTATATGGATCGCCGCAGTGTCTATGCCAGATCGGCTGCCAGGTGTCAGGCACTGCAGGTGACGGCATAGTTACCGGAACCGCTGTGGCCGTCTCCGCCGAAGCCGGGTATGTCCGGTCCGTCGGAATATCGGGCTACGCCGCCGTTTAACCAGCAGTGGTCATTTTGCTTTGTGAGCCATGAGATGTTAGGATCGTATGGATCCAGGGATACGGTGTACCACCAATCGGCTAATTGAGCCCGGCCAAACAGAAGCGTAGGGTTAAACCCGGGTCTAACCTGAAGATAACTGTTATTAATGATAAAGCCTGTTCCGGACCAATAGTACCTTACCCCTGCGGTACCGGTGATTTTCGCACCATTTACCCAAGCGGTATATCCGGAACGGATATGCCCGGCTGAGGCGGTGGCAGAGGTCTGGCTGGCCAGACTGTTGGCAGTGATTTTACCGCTGCCGGCGTGATAACCGGCAGGAACGGTATAGGTGCCGCCGCAGTTCAGGGAGCTGGATACATTACCTCTGTTCGGCATCGTACCTGTTATTTTACTGCCGCCGGCCCAGGCAGTTTTTCCTGTTAGTATGTGGGAGGCACCGGCAGTGGCGGAAGTCTGGCTGGCCAGGCTGTTGGCTGTGATCTTGCCGCTTCCGTTGTGGTAACCTGCCGGGATGGTATAGCTGCCTCCGCAGTTTAAGGAGGAGGTGACACTGCCCCGGTTGGTCATGGTGCCGGTTCGGATGTCTGAATTGGTACCGGCGTAAAAGGTACTGCCGGACAGCACCTGGGTTTCTGTGGCGTTGGCCTGTGAGGGATCGATCCCTCCTTCTAGATTAAATCGTACTGGCATTAGGGATTCACCACCTTTATCACATCGATTGTTAATTGGGCCAATGGGGTTCTCTGGGCAGTGAGCACCAGCCGGCCGTCAAAGGTTTCACCGGTGATTTTCGATTTGGCTGCTTCTGCCAGAGAGTCATTGGAAAAGTAGACATCACAGATACTGGTTGCCTTGATCAGAGAGTTTGTGATGGTATAAGTATTGCTGGACCAGAGTTTAATTGGCAGTTGTATGGATGTAATAGTTTTTATCGTATTTTTCAACTCGTTAACAGCGGCTACCATATTTGTTTTTGCAGTGGTCTGTAAGGACGACAGGGTACCGATTTTATTGTCTACGGCATTTAACTGGGGCGTTTTGACAACGTCGGCTCCGGTTACGAGATCTTGTGCAGCCTGAGCGGCTTCATTGGCCTGGGTAATGGCGGCGGCCGTGTCTGTCTGCCGCTTTGTTTCTGCAGTCTGTCGGGCGGTCTCCGCGGTTTTTCTGGTATTTTCCGCTGACACACGGGTGGATTCGGCACTTGCCCGGCCTTGTTCCGCAGTGACCCGGCTGGTTTCCTGGGAAACACGGGTGTTTTCTGCGCTTACACGGGCAGATTCTGCATTTTTTCGGGCTGATTCCTGACTGGATCTGGTGGATTCTGCCTGAGCTCTGGCGGTTTCGGCTTTGGCCCGGTCAGATTCTACAGAACTGCGGTTGGTTTCAGCGGTTACCCGGGAGGATTCTGCAGATTTCCGGTTGTTTTCCGCAGTTACTCTGGCAGATTCCGCGGTCCCCCGGGATGTCTCAGCGGTTACTCTGGAAGTTTCCGCTTTTACACGGTTCTGTTCTGCGGTTATTCTGTCGGTTTCCTGAGCAGTTCTGGTATCTTCTGCTGCAGCGCGTGAAGTTTCGGCATTCTGTCTGTCTGTTTCCTGGCTGATCCTGATATCTTCGGCCTGACTCCTTTTGGTTTCCGCTGTGTCTCGGGCGGATTCCGCAGATTTGCGTTTGCTTTCCTCTGATATTCTGGAGGTTTCCGCGGTTTTGCGGATGTCTTCTGCGGATACTCTGGTGGATTCCTGGGAGGCTCTAGTAGTTTCCGCGGTGGCTCTGGCTTTTTCGGCGTTAACTCTGGAAGTTTCTGCTTTTACACGGTTCTGTTCTGCGGTAACTCTGCCAGTCTCCTGGGACTTTCGGGTGTTTTCTGCTGCATCGCGTGAAGATTCAGCGTTCTGTCTGGCGGTTTCCTGACTGCCCCGGGTATCTTCTGCCTGGTTTCTTTTCGTTTCTGCTGCATCACGGGCAGATTCCGCAGTCTTACGTTTGTTTTCCTCCGCAACTCTGCCAGATTCCGCAGTTTTACGGCTGTCTTCAGCGGATACTCTGGCGGATTCCTGGGAGGTTCTTGTGGCTTCAGCTGTGGATCTGGCTTTTTCGGCGTTGCTCCTGGAAGTTTCTGCAGTTTTCCTGGAATTTTCCGCCTGGATTCTGGCATTCTCAGCGTTCTTACGGATTTCTTCATTGGAACTGCGGATGGATTCCGCGTCATCTCTGGAAGTTTCCGCGGATATTCTCGCGTTTTCGTGAAGAACGCGCTGTTCCTCTGCGCCGGTTACTTTATCATTTAACTGGCGGCAGTCCTCCGTGGCTTGTATGCAGTCGTTAGAAATCTGCCGGAACTCCTGGTTGAGGATGGAGAAGTCATTGACGACTTTGTCTGCCCGGCCGAGAGCTACCAGAAGATCGCTGAATTCATCGGAGCTTATGATATGGGCTTCGTCGATCATGCCGCCGGAGATTTTGATTTTGAAAAGGGCGGATTTTAATATAGTGATTTCCTGGGTGGCTTCACCGGCTTCGTTGAATTGGGTATCTGTATAAAAGGAAATCTTGCAGACGCAGATGCCTTCGGTGGTGCACATCTGCTCGGTGAAAGGGATGACCACTTTGTTGCCTGCGATCTCTACATTTTTGGTTACGGTTTTGCGGTCCGGTTTGTCGTACTGGATCTTTGCTTTCACGCCTTCGGGGATGGGATAGGGTGCTCCGTGAAGGCGGGGTTCTACCAGGAGAACGCGGCTTCCGCGCTCTCCCTGCTGAAATTCTGCAAAGATTCGGTCTTCGTACCGGCCGATGTCAACTTTAATTAATTCTTGCAAGTTATTTCACCTCCTGGTTCGTGGGTGGGGTTTTTGTGGGTTGAGTAATGGTTTGGGGGGCAGTGAGTTGATTGATCTTTTCTTCGAGGGCGGATACTTTGGCGGCCAGTTCTTTGACGCCGCCCCAGAGGACGCCGATGGAGGAATACATGTTGATCCGTTGGCCATCTTTGCTTAGAATCTTGTTACTGGTTTTGTAACCGTCGCCGATTACAAATCCGTAGGTCGTGTAGTCTACTCCACGGGCCAGTGAACTGTTGTAATTATAGGAATACACATCGGTGTTCAGCACATCATCCAACAGATTATCTGGAATAAAAAAGTTAGATTTCAGTTCGGCTCCGGATCTTTTTTCCGGACCATCCGTAGTGTAGATAGTTCCGTTACCGTTGTCCAGTACGGATACAAATTGGGAATGAACCTGCGTTTCTTCTTTGCCGTTTTTCACTACCAGAGAATTCGTACTAACTTTTGTCACTATATCTTTGTTAATATCACCAGAACGATAGATATGGAACCCGCCGCCAAACATATCTGTGCGGTATGATTGGTCTGAATTGTATATAATACATTTTGCTGCGGTTTCCGTATTACCGTTGATAATAGCATCTTGGGTATAAAATTGCCCATTATGGCCGATTCTGGTCAATGCATCAGTTCCATCCGGATTATGGCCTCCGGCGGCAAAGGCATATTTCGACGGGTTAGAACTGATAAATACGTCGTTACTGCTGATGCTGTCACTGGTGATCTTCCAGCCGCCGATCGTACCGCCGGTCGCAGTGAGATTCCCGGATATAGTGGCCCCCGTAGCCGTTAATTTCCCATCGGTTGTGATCTCTGAGGATATGGTGCCTGAACTGTTGATGATTTTCAGATGGCCGCCGATGATATTCGGAGAGTGAAGCTCTGTGGCGCTGATATAGGTGCTTTTGAGGTAATCGGGAACTTTGGGTAACTCATCCTTCGTGGCCATATTTTCCGGTTTATTTACCTCATCCCAAGTGATCGTCCCGCCCAGGATTGTTATTTTTTTGGCAGTTACAGCGCCGTCTGTACTAACTGTAAAGTTATTTCCATTGCTGATTTCATTTCCGACCAGATGCGATGCTCCGACATAACCGGATAATACAGCGTCAGCTAACAGACCGTAAAACTTCTGTCCTTCAATTTCAAACTGGCCCAGACCGGTTTTAGCAGTAGCCATATTGTCATCGGAATATAATAGCTTATTACCGGTTAACACAGCTTCACAGGTACTGTAACTTCCGTCCTCTTCGAGCATACGAAGATGGATGCCGGTTTCATCAATGGTGATATCGTTTCGGTTAGATGCGGAGTGGATGGAGGTGACGGCCGTATCGAGTCCGTCTTTGATCATATGATCAATTTCCGTAATTTTATCGGCAGATTTCTGCCAGTAGGATTTCCAGTCAGCTACGGTTTTTCCGGAAGTCACAGCCTGCTCCAATAAGTCGGAATGGTTATCAAACTCACTTTTGCTTCTTGCAGCATTGCCGAATTCACAGGTAAATTCGGATGGATTGTCAAAAGAGATCGTGTATTGCAGAAGTCTCACCAGGAAAGAATAATTTTCCCGCAGCGTTACATGAATGTAGTTTCCCACTTCAAACCGGCCAGCCAGAGGTTCGAATTCTTTCAGAGCGAAAATATTGCTTATATCCATGGAAAATGTCAGCTGAGGCCTGGATATTTTTGAAAGATATTTTTTGCCATATGCCAACAGCTCTTTTCTGGTCTTATCTTCTTCGGCAGGAGATTCGTTATCGGTTACGACAAAGTTCGAATCCTGCCAGGTATCTTCTCTGATAAAACGGGTTATTTTCTTTTGCTGCTCAGGGGTTAAGATGTTTTTCCAGTGGACGGCGGCGGCAATCTCGTTCATTTGTTTTAAAAGTTGTTGGATCGCTTCGTTGACGGCATCAATCTCTATATTGCGATTTTTGAGTGCCTCTTTTGCTGCATTTAACTTGTCGAACTCATCTTTATATTTTTTATAATTTTTATTTTGGGGATCAGACCAGCCCAGATCACGTTTATTTGAATTCGTGATTTCTAAACTTTTGATCGCGGTTAACAGTGCTTCGCGGCCATATTTTGTCCAGTCCCCTTCTTTGGCATCAGGAGCCGGTGCGCGGTTGATCAGCTCGTAGACCTCCAGATATTTCGTGTCCACCTGAGTGGCCAGATTCCTGTATTCCTCTGTTCTGGAATTGAATTTATCCAAATATACATTCCAGGCATCGTAAAGCTCCTGCCCCATCCACTCGGGAGTGTGATAGTAGGAGAGGTCCAGGACACTGTCCTGGCCCATATTCAGGTTCCGCACGTCCAGGTCATCGGCTCCGAGAATGGTAAGAGAGGTCACGATATCGTCCGCGTTGTAATTGACAGAGACTGTATTTGCCAGATTCTCATAGGATATGTAGATGCTGGTATCTTCTCCTATATTGTCTTCGGCATAGACCTCAATCGTGTTCGTAATAGTATTAAATACAAAAACACAACCAAAGGTATCTGCCACGTCCTTTGTCAGAAAACTGTATACATCCTGTTCCTCGATTTCAAAGGAGCGTTTGTGTTCTCTGATACTTGAATCTACGTTGCCTATATTCCATTGAGGAAATTTTTCAAGACACAGGTGCAGCAGAGACTTGGAATGATCGATATTCCAAAGCTCCACCCCGTCGATATCTTCTCCGTTGTATAGGTTGATATAAAAGGATTTCAGCTTTTTTTTAGTCAGTTCATATTGCAGACTGTAGGCTGTACATTCCTTATGTTCCGAGACCGCATCTTTTTCGATGGAAGGTTCCTGAATCTCAAAATAACCGAAATTTTCAATATAGATCAAACGGAGAGCCTCTATTTTTTCATACAAGGGTGTCAGGATTTTAGTACCGTAAATATCGGTATATTCTCTGGGTACCTGGAAGGTGATTTCGTCGATATCGTTGAACTTCCTGGTCAGATTAATGCCGGTGGCGGGCAGCGCTCCAAGGATTTCCTTATCCACTTCACACAGATATAGTGCAGGGGGATCGGGCATGTCATATAAATGGAAAGGATATGGCATTACAGGTCACCGCCTTTCAGAAGATAACGATAGCGGAACTCCAGAGAGCTGTTTCCGTTGACTCTGATCTCATTGATTCCGCGTTTCAGACGGATCCAGCCGAGATTAAAGTCTGCCCCCAGATTTTTATAACGGCTGTTGATCAGGATGATCTGATTCTGATTATCTACTGTGATCGTATCGCTGGAGAGGATATGATCCAACTGAAACGTATCGTTGGCAGTCAGGTTCTCGATCTTCAAAGTAGGGAATGAGGGGGCCATTTGTGCGGTTATGAGCGGCCGGATGGGTGTCTCCTCATCGGAGTCGTTATAAAGGGTGAATGTGTAATCGGGTTTATCGATCATAAAGCTTTTAGTGATCTCATCGGAAAAGCCGAAGGACGAATTACAGGTAAATACGATACTCAGGCCGATGATTTTTCCATATTGTTTTCTTTTGTAGATCTCTGTGGCCCGGCAGCAGTAATGAACATCATCGTACTCCGGATGAAGAATCTGAAGCCAGCAGGGATGCTGACGGCCGGTGAGCCAGGCTGCGATTTCCCGAATCTGAAAATAACTGAAATAGGAACCGTCTTTGTGGATTACGGTGATTCGGAAGGATAAGGGATTCGAATACTGGATACCGTAATCCTGCTTAAAGGGTAGCGGGCTTTCGGATACCAGAGGCTCGACATTTAGACCCATATCCACTTCATCGTCGGTTTCGTCGCCAATGCTGGCGAGTAATAATTGGTAGCGGTCTGAGCTGATTCCGTCGTATATAAAGCTTGTTCCATAGACGGGCATAGCAACACCTCCTAAATTTTTCTTTGCTTTGATGGTTATAATTTATTGATTGTGTGGTTGGCTGGAACAGTGGACATGTCCGCTTGGATTAGTTTGGGACATGTTGAGTGGTGTTGATAGGGGACATGTTGATGGGGGACATGTACAAACAGTTCGAGGCTGCTGAAAAAGTCCCTTCTCCAGCAGCCGCTTTCGATATGGACATGTCCCGGATTATGTGGACATGTCCCGGATTATGTGTCCAGGATTATGGATTCCCGGATAAAGGTTAATATGATTGGATTTTGGTGTGGATGGCTGATTAACAGGTTTTAATTTAAATTTTAATTTATTGGTTAATGTTAATTGTCTAATCGTATTTAGTTAATAGTTATGCTTTTCTTACACCTGATTTGTATAAAGATTGGTTCAGCTTTCCTACAGCTTTGAGGATAGAATGGTCTATCTGTTTTTGGATTTTCTGTATATTCTGGTTGTCTACGCTGCCCTGGATGTAGACCGGGCATTTGATGTCGATGTTGGTTGGCGAGTTGGACTGCTGCTGGAGATATGCTCCGGTTCCAGGGAGAGCGGGGGAGGCAATGGCGGATAGAAGAAGGGAGGGGGCAGCGGTGGAGAGACGGTAGAGGTTATCGGTCTGCTGCTTGGTGAATACTTGGTCGCCCTCGTTCATTAGATGGAAGGAGCCGGTTGAAGTTTTGGAGAAGATGGCTTCAGGGCCTTGCTCGTTGACCCAAGCTAGACCTGAGGAAGCGTGGCGGGTTCCTTTAGCGAGTTTTCGTATATATAGATTTTTATCATTATTGACCCATGCACTGGCTTCTTCGTATGATGAGAACTCTTTTACTAAATTACCAAAATAGTTTAAAACTTGATATTTTTGTTTACTTCCTTTATTTGAATTTGAGCCCTTTTCGTTTTCGCCTGATTTTTTTGGAGTTTCTTGTGAATTGGTCGAAGAATCCATGGACTTATAAGACTGATCAATCTGATTAAGCATATTCAGTATTTTATTTGCAGTTTCATCAGCTTTTTTGCCAAGTTCTTCAAAATCCGTTTTTAGATTCCCTAATTCAGTACTAAAATGACTCTTTTTTTCATCAAATGATGTTGTAAACGTTGCCAGAGCTCCCGTGCTTTCAATCCAAGGATTAACAATCGCACCAGACAGTTGTATGCCATATTCATCCCCCATTTGTGTTAGGGTATCATAAACAGCTGTGTGATTGTCCTGAACTGTTTGGAGACTGGTTTTGATAAGTTCTTCCTCGTTGGTAAGAGATTCTTGGAGAAGTGTAATTTTATTTTCCTGGTCCGCCTTGTAGTTTTCAAGTTCAGTATCTAGTGCAGCTTTTTGTTGGTCAATGGATTCGTCATAATAAATTTCATCCAGTTCCTTTTGTGTATCTGTCAGTTGGGCCTGTATTTTTTTCTTCTTAGCGGCAGCTTCCTGTGAATCATCGGTTGCAAGCCCATTTAACTGTCTTTGGAGCTTGTATATCTCATCCTGCTTTTCCGCCACAGAATTCTGAAAATCATGGCTTTCTTTCTCAATATCCAGAGCTTCTTTTTTCTTGTCGATAAGTTCTTCAGTAGCCTTTATTTCTTTTTCGATGCCTTTTTTGGCGGCGTCAACTCTGGCCTTATTTAAATCAATGATCCCTTCTTTTGCCTTTTCGGCAGCTTTGATAGATTCCCATTGCTTATCTGTTAAATCCTGTAGTTTTTCCTGATACTCGGTACTGGAATATTCTCCCCGCTTATAAGCATCCTCTAATTTTTTGATTTCGTCTGAATACTGCTGAGCTTCAAAAATGGCAAGCTCGTAGGCCTGCCCATAGAGAGCGAGGGTAGTAATCCCTTCTTTTGTCCATTCTCCTGTATCTTCTTCGACAAGATCCTTTTTAGATAGAATATCTTGTATATTACTAATTTCACTGTCCAAACCATCCAGCCGATCAATAAAATTGTCGAATTGCTTCCAATGAAGTTCGTTGATCTTATTCTGGAATTCCTCGACATTCAGAGTACATTTCATAATCTCGTCTTTGGTGTCTTCGACGGCTTGGGTCATCTTAAACCATTGTTCCGTACCGACATCAATCTTACCGGAGGAGACACTGTCATTCAGATAGGCTTCAAGATCGGAACGTTTTTGTGTTAATATCTGTATTTGTTTGTTTTGGGAATTGATTAGTTCATCGTAGAAAGCCTTTCCAACTTGATTGCCTTGGGATTCTAATAATTTAATGGAGTCTTTTATTTTATCGTCACGGTCGGTAAATAGGCTGAGGCGAAGATCGTGGCCTTTTTCTAATTCGTCGAATTTCTTGATTAATTCATCGAGAGCTTTTTTGGCTTCTTCAGCAGCATCTTTAACTGAATCTTTCGCACTATTTGCTGAATTGCGAATAGAATTTTCTGCATCCTTAGCATTCTCCTTGTAATTATTATTCCCAGAAGAACTTTTAGATTTTGGACTATAACCACTTTTATTAAACCCAAGATCTTCTACCGTAAGGAACTGATTTTTCGCACTTTCGTTTATAGTTTTACCAACATTTTTAATAGCAGTGCCAATAGCGGATAAAGAATCAGAACGTGCATCTACGGAGAGATTTAGTTCTCCATCTTTAAATGTAGGTTTAAAAGTTAAATCCACATGGAATTTAGAGATTTGTTCTCCTAAAACAGTAAACAAGTCACCAATCGATTTGGCCATGTTAGAGATGGCGATATTTGTATTTGCGACGATTATTTCAGCAGCAATAGCCTGATTTTCAACACTACCTGTCATACTTGAAGCTATTTCAGAAGTAGTAGTTCCAAGCTTTTCTTTTATCTTTTCAGCCATATCACCGTTAGTATTAACTACATGTGATAAAGCTTCGGCAATTACATTAATATTATCTTCGTATTCGGATGTACCTGTCAGAAATTCACCAGAAGAAAGTGCGGATAATGACTTTAAGCTGTCCTTAAAGGTATTTATCTGTGTTATAGCATTTGATAATTGCTCCTGATAATTATCAAGTTGATTAGAGGTAGAAGAGTCTAAAGCCTCTTGATTAGTTAACCATTGTTCATTATTATTTTGTAGAGAATCTGTTAGCGAATTTAAATTTTCAGCAATTGCTGAATATCCATCTAAATAGTCAGTGACATCAATAGTACCTGAATTAAAGTCATCAATTAATTTGGTTAGAAAGTTAGCAGATTCTTCAACGCTACCTAAAAATAATTGTTTGGTTAAATTATTTGCGTCTTCTACACTTGATGTGTATTTACTTAGGTCTATATTATCGAAGCAATCTTGTAAGGAATCAAAATACTGTTTATAAGTAAACTCTCCATCTTCAAATTTTGCTTTAATTTCATTTAACTGTTTACCTATATCAGTATTTTCTAAAAATGAAAATGATGATGCGGGTGCAGAATTACCATAAAATCTTGCAAAGGTTGGCAGGACTGATAGAGTGTCATTAATTGCGTCAGTAATCTCTTCCTGTGTTCCTAAGAATTTGCCACTTTCTGTTGCTGCATCAATAATTTTTTGTTTAAATTCATCAAATTTATCAAGTGATTCAGGGATATCATTAGAAAATATATATGGATAGATTAATTGTTGTGCCTGATTAGTATTTACTTCCTTATTAGCGTTCAAATACTTTTCATATTCTTGATTTAATATATTAATTCTGGATGTTAAATCAAGATACAAGTCTGAAGAAGTCAATTCTTCTATCTTGTCAATTGATGAATAGGCCTCATTTAGAGCAACTATCAAAGCTTCTAACGTCTCTATGTTTGATTTGATTCCTTCTGGTGTATTTGTTGGATTTTTAAGTTCGATGGAATCCATACCATTACCCAGATTTAAAAATGCGTTGTTTAACTGTTTTTTATTTATAATTTCTTCTAATTTCGTATATATATCATTAGGACTTTGCGCCGGTATATTTATACGTTCAATATGTGAATAATTTTTACCATTATCTGAAGTTGTTAATAAATCCTTTTTAGCTAAACCAGCATTAATATACAAATCTGATTCATTTAATTGTAATTTGCTTATTATTGCTTTTTGCGTTGCCTCTTCTAAGCTGCCGTATTTTTTTATTAGATTTTCAATTTGATTTTCCTCAAATCCCAATTGTCTCAAGTAATTATTTTGCAAATTTGACATGCTGATTTTTTGTTCATTATTATTTGACACTTCTTGTGCTAATTGACTATAATTAGTCATTAGATTTTGTATTTCTTCAGATTCGGCTTCTGATGATTGTGCAGCTAATTTGGCATTCTCTATTTGCATTTTTTTAAGTTCTTTTTGTCGCTCTATAGCACTTATTATTCCTGATATACCAAAGTCTATTGCCATAGATATTAAGGAAGATTTTATGGGAGATGAAATTCCTTGTATATTTCCGGTAATTTTGTTATTATATATCTTGCTAGTAATGATGTTGGGAATCATATATGGAAAGGTGAATACATATAAGTTAATAGCTACTAAATTAGAATATGTGAGTGGGGATAGCAATGAAAAAGCAGTATAAATTAAGATTAATTGTTTTATTCGTTATAATAATTTTGATTTGTATATCATTCCTTATATTTATATTTATAAAAAAGAAAGATAATGGAAACATAAATCAGCCTATAGAATATTACATTAAAGCTAATAATTCACGTAATCCGGAATGGTTTGAAAAATGTTTTAAGGATGATGAGTATACTTATACCCTACATGGTGCAGATGGAGTTGTAACAAAACATTATGAAAATATTAAGTATTCGACAAAAAAATTTAAAGAATTTATGGATAGAAATGATGAGCGTTATGGTAAAGATTGGGAGCTAAGTTATCGTATACTATCATGTGAGTGGTTTGAGGATTTAGGATATTATGAAGTATCGGTCGAGCTTTTATTTAAGGGTAACCTAAATTATGAAGTTGATGAAATCAGTTTTAATATAATTAATGATAAAAATCAATATTATTTTACCGAAGGTATGCGGAGCTTATTTATAGATATCATGGTATAGATTTGTCAAATTGCTATCTAATGTTTTTTGACTAAACACCCAACATGCACAAGCTTGAGGATAGCTGCAAGCTAATAGTTTTAACGAATTGTGCGATCCGTAGCTTTGAATACACATTTATGAATTTAAAATCCATATGGCCCTGATACTCGATGAGCCTAGTTCTCAAAAAGAACTGTCGACTGCGGATTGTCCAAGATAAGGAGTTTTTACTATACCTTCAGCTTTCGCTGTTGCCGATGTTATGTTACCATAACAAATTAGTATCCCTATCTTAACGGAGTTTCCCGTCCCTTAACTATTAAAGGGAGTATATGTTTTTGGACATATACCATTTTTGCCATTTAACTATGGAAGTCCTTATTATATTAGGAAATATAACTCGTACACATCACTGCTAAACTTCCCAGTGGCATATATAGAGGATAATGCGTTTTATTCCTACCACTGCTTTTGATTAAATTAATTATTGAATCTGTTATTCCGGTATTTAATTTGCTTGAAATGGAACCTATTATATTATTGGCGGTGTCTTTAAAGACATTTGATTTATTTAGAGAAGTATTTAATGAAGCTTTTATTTTATTTGTATCCACAGAAATCTTCTCAATCTTCAAATTCTTAGATATCTGAGCCGATAACTGATCCACCGTTTTCTTCAACGAACTCTTATCCAATGTATAACTCAGCTTCACCGGATTCCGATTCAAATAATTCTGTATTTCTTTCAGGTCACCCCGGACACCGGAAGGATCCAGCCCTACAGCAACCATATTTTCTGTATTTTCACTCATATATAATCACTCCTTTCGTCATTCTGGCACTCCTCCAATCGCTAGAATAACCTTTCACAATACCTGCATCCAGGCCTGACGTTCCAAGTCAAGCCCATTCTATGCCACCACACCTTTCCTCTCAATACCACCAATCATATCAGAATCCGCCCTGTCAACCCCGTTAGAAACCACTCTGGCGGAATCCAATCTGTCAATCCGCCCTGCACCACCAGCCTGCTGCATCCAGCTGAAATCCCCGGCCTTCGCCCGGTCCACCAGTGCCTCCATCAACTGACCGAACCCATCCTTCCCTTTCAAAGCCATCGATTTCCGATACTCGATCTTCTGGTCACACAGCTCCACCAGCCGCTGCAGGAATCCGATCGCATTCGTCTGCGTCCGAACCAGTTTCCCAACCGGGGAAAGGCTGCACCGGTACATTTCCTCAGCATCAAAATCTCCGAGCTTCACATCCGCAGAGAGACTCAACACATAATACAAAACCAGCAGATCCCGGATCTCCGGGTGATACCCGCCGTCTTCCGGCACAACGACTTCCGCCACCTTTTCAGATACAGCAGCGATCGTGGCAAAATCAAAAGGGCGGAATACGATTTTTACCAGTCCGTCCGAATTTTCCACAAGTTCCTGCGGCACAAATCCGGCGTGGTCCTCGTGATAGCAGAATACGGCATTATAGTCGGCTGCTTTGACAATTTTCTTCATTTCCGTTTTATTCATGAAAACTTCCTCCTAACGAATCATTACAATAAAAGTTAAATTACGAATCCTAAAAAAACAAACCTATCTTAAAAAGTATAAATTATGATTCCTTTAAGTTATATCCCCAAAAGGAACCAAAAGAAAACGAGAGCAGAAGAATATAAATAACTCTGCTTAATACAGTTCATGCCTGCACCAAAGCTCATAAGCCTCCTTCGTATCCTCCCTGTTAAATACAAACACGAGCGTATCCCTGGACCAAAACAGATCCACAAGCGGAATATTATGCTTAATATACATCCCCGCCTGTTTCGTATTCACGATCCGCACCGTATCCTCGATTTCATATTCCCTATGAAACATTTCCGAATATTCTTTAATGGCTGCTCACTCCTTACCAATTATTTTTACAATTTCCACACAATATTACAGAATCTTACACTTATCCGAACGAAAGGCAAAAGAAACGCCAGCCGAAAGCCTAAAATAAAACTCAATCGAAAGTCCGAATCTATCTAAAATCCGAACCAAATCCCCCGCAGTCTCGTAAAAAAATGAACTGTACGAAAGCGAATAGCGTTCCGTACAGTCCACATAGAAACAAAGGAAAAATCACTATTCAATATAGAGCGGTTGCCCATGAACTCATTTATGAAAATCGAATGTTCGTAACCGTGTGCATTCGAAATTATGAATGAAGAATCTCTTCGATTCTGGCCTGAATCTCCGGCAGGTAGATGTCAAGATCAGAAAGATCACATTCCGCTAGCGCATCCCGGGCCGCCTGGCGGTCCACAGAGCGGATTTCAAAGTCATGCAGAATCGAATTTTTGAAGTGGCTGACCGTATCCGTAACCGTCCGCCAGGGTTTGAACTGCCTGGTTTCCAGGCAGCTTTGGCAGACGTGGTATCCGGCGCCGCAGATCGCGCAGTGCGCATTTATATAATCCATATTTTCCTCCATGTGTGCTTTATCTGCACATACAGGTATGAGTGAACAACTTTTTGCTCAATCTTTCCCCTTGCGCACGTATTCACGCACATTCAGGTAAGGATGAAATTTGTTAGCCATTACCACCCATGATAAAATGCCCGATACAATTCATTTATTTGAGTACCGAAATTACATGGGTGCCGAAATACACACGACCGAACATTCCGGCACTCGGTCCATTATAATTAATCTCTGGACACCAGGATATCAAACAGCTTAGCGGAATCCGCGCAATACGGTTTCTTCAGAGAATAAGTGAACGGATGCTTTCCGTCAGACTTCAGAGACAGGCTGATCGCCGTGGGATCCAGCTGAGCTCTCGGGCAAACGATCATGCCGGCGTATACCAGATTCGCGTCACAGGGATCATGGAAGATGGCATGGATGAGCAGCTTCTGTACTTCCGGGATCTTATCGGTGGATTTGGTGATGGACACGGCGTTGTCGCTCTCGTAAGCATAATTTACGAAGACGCGTCCGGCAGTACCTTCAGGTAAAGTAATGGTTTTGGTAGCAGCGGCCAGCGTAAACTTGCCTGCACCGGCAGCAGCGGCTACTTCATAAGTTTCACCAAACGTGTTATTGTCGTTGATCACTTTGACATACTTGATTTCCGCGCCGGCAGCACCTACGGGCACATGCTTCAGAACTACGGTCGCGTCCGATCCGATGGTGACCGTCTCAGAAGCATACATTGTAATCTTGTTGTCTGCGGTAGCGACTACTTTCTCAGCACCGAACTGGCTGGCAGCCAGATCCAGGGAGAACAGGGAATTACTTCCGCTGAATTTACCCTGCTGTGCATTGTAGAATGTGTGAATCGGGGTACCCATGGCGTCTACCACGTCCAGGGCGGTGGCGGATGTCTCCAGAACCGGTTCCTCGATCTGTGTCAGTCTGCCGATTAATTCGTCTGTAGCGGGATTATAGGCTTCTACCGCTCTGATCCTTTCGAGAATTAACTCATTGGGGTTAAAATTGAATTCCATATTGAATTCCTCCTTGTTTTTTATTTGGATTACCGTTTGCGGCATCCGATTTATATAAACCGGCCGCGTCAGTCCCTGACTGCGGCCGGCTTATTTCTTTAAAAATCTCTATTCCAGATCCCCCATCCAATCCAGCTCCTTTTTATTGATTTCCTTAAGCGAAATCCCAAAACCGGAATAGCCGCTTTCTAACAAAAGCCCCGCATTTTTAATCTTAGCGATCCGCTTCACGCTGTCCATAAAGGCATAGATTTTCATATTCCATACCTGCTCCAGATTGTATTTGAATCCTTCGCTGTTGACCATGGCGGAGATCAGGTTCCTTAAGTGACTGTGGTATTCTCTATCTTTAAACCGGAGATACTCATCTCTGGCATCTTCGATCAGGATCTGTTTCGTGGTTTCATTGGCCGGTTTCTTCTCATCTTTGACAAGGCCGTGCATCTGACGCAGATAATCCGTCATTTTCCCATATAACGCAGCGTCTATGACAATATCCTCCGCGCTGTTATACATAACGACCTCCTTGCTTTCCCCATTCACAAACGGTTCAAATCTCTGCAGATCCAGATCCCCGAACAGGATCCCGGTCTGTTCCCGGCCATAGTATTTGGATAGAAAGCTGTAGAAGAGCTGGAACTCGTCGATCAATGTGTAATCGATCCCCATATCCCAGAGCTGCCATTTTAAATCGGCCGGGACACTGCAAAGAGTGATCACCATTTGATAATATTCTTTTTCCCCATACATACAAATTTCGTCCAGCGCAGGCTGATGGATGAGGATCTGTCCGGAGACCGGATAATCCGCCCCCCGGTAGAGCAAAAGTTCATCGACGGCTGCTTCTGGCGATACTTCTGATCGTTTCAATATCCTTACCCCCTGTCCTCACAATAACTGTTCAGACAGCTGGTTTCGAACAGCAGCTTGCGGTACAGACAGTTATTTTCCAACACACCTTCCATATCGGAAGTCAGTAAAAACGGGCCGAAGCTGCCCAGATCATTGCGGCCATGGAATTTCTGCGTCAGCAGGTCCGCCAGATAGTCATTCCGATTCCTGAATGCCGGCTCAGAGCCGGCAGGGGCTAAATGCTGTTCATGGGATATAATCTGCAGTTCCAGAGTCGGAACCAGCCATTTCTTATCCTCGCTGACTTTAGGTATGTGCAGCTGCACGGTCAGATAGGTAGCCGTCTTATCCCAGGCGGCCGGGTTTTTCTGGTGATCAAACAAAAACTGCCCATACGGATCAATGGCAGTCACGGTGTCTCCCAGTTCTTTTGCCACAGTGGGATCATTGCGGATCTCGTCGATTACGGCCTCCTTAAGCCTGGATAAATTCATACAATTTGACATTGGCGAATGCCTCCTTAATTTGGTTCTTCATAGGTAAGGGCGCGGCCGGAATCATTTACCCCCTTCGTGGTGGGATCAATGAGAATGCCGAGGCCTGCCAGCATGTTAACGAGCAGCGAGAGAAGAGACAGGATATCATTCTGCGCCACGGCCGGGGTGATCCCCAGGAGAGCCAGAACCTGATAAATAAAAGCCACGACGGCTGTGATAAATGCGATAACAAATGCTTTGTTTTTAAATCGTACTTTCCAGTTAATTTTCATATTTACCTCCAGCGGCGCACGATGCTGCGCCATAGATTCATTGATTATAGTACTGCTGGCCGCTTAACCTATGAGCCTGCCGGTAATCTTCCAGCAGTATACGGTTCTTTCTGTTCTCGATCATGTAGTATTTCTTGTATTTGTGCGTTTTGTTTGTCATTGGACAGAAGATGCCGTGGCTTCTAAGATAGAAGCATTCGGCCTGTGTAATCGGTATAATATGGCTTCACTCGCTTTCTAAATTGTATTTGTGTTCATGGTTGTAATTTGGAACATAATTCAGGTTTTCGGGTAAATGTAAGGATGAATTTGGGAACCGCCTTATCGGCCGCTGTTTGACGGGATGGTTGATAATATGGATTATTGGTGAGGAGATGTCGATCGCTGAGATACGGCTTCCGGCAACTCTTCGGTTTCCGGCATCCCGCTGCGTTTGTTCCGGTTGGTGATTGAGGCGCTGCGGATGCATTCCGAAGAGCTGCCGGAAGCCGTATCCCGCGCGTCTGCCAGGAGGCGGTTCCGTTAGTCAGAAGAAAGAACAGAAGTGTAATATTGATACGAACCACACGAAACGTATGTTCGATTATTGGCGCGCTGGAATCACACACCGGATGTACACATTTTGCCTGCACTTATTTCTAGTATTCATAAACAGTCAGGAAAACACTTCTTCATATAATTTACGGATATCATTTTGAACCAGCTCGTATTCCCCGCTGTTGTGCAGAGAAGCCTGTATGCGGTACTTCGTGTTCTGCGGGTTAGACCAGGTATAATTATTTTTTGGTTTTTCCAGTTCCTCCAGATATTCAAAATCGATCAGTTCCTGGATATACCGCCGTTTCAGCTGAGAGCGGTGCATGCCGATCCACGCCCCCAGGGACACGGAGGATATATGGAATTCCCGGTTTTTATTCCCATATGCTTTGGCATAGCACAGAAGTGCCAGAGCCACCAGCCTGGTTTTGGGGTTAGTAGTGATGCGGCTGATCGTATCCCGGTCCTTCTGATTGATTTTGACGGTTTTCTCTTTCAGCGGGAGAGGATTACTCATCACGTAGGTGATGATGGCATTCAGGTCATGTTTTATGTAAATGTGGTATTGACCGGCCCAGTCGAAGATGGTATTGCGGATATCCACATGCTTTAGCCCCTCCTCTTTGTAATAACGCGCGATGATCAGGCAGGTCCGGTACATGTTGTCCTCCTGAATATGTTTTCCCTGTAAATAGTCCAGTGCTTCCTGTTTTTCGTTTATCATGTTTTCCTCCAGTGGCGCATATACTGCGCCATAAATTCTACGGAAAAAGGTTCACGGAACCTTTTTCGCATGCTGCGCGGAAGTATAGGTGAACTTTTGTTCAACCTTATTCCTCCGTTTGATATGGATTGATCGTTCAAATTTGATATTTAGAACCAGATTGATGGCTAAATGTTGAACCTGGTTTATTAAACCGTGTTATGGTAAGAAGCCAGACGATACCGTTTGCCCAGATATTCATAATCGCCCTGCTCATCCTGCAGCGGAAATGCTGCCTCCTGCGTGCGGATATTTTGGAGAAGTCCGTCCGCGGCCACCCGCCAGATGAATTTTTTATTCTTGTTCGGATATTTTTCATAGCACAGCAGTACCGCGATATTGGCTAAAACCTTCGGATCCGGGCAGATATCCCGGCAGGCTTTCTGATATTTGTTATAGTAAAACTGCCAGTTTATCTGAAACTCATTCGCCTGCTCCCGTGTGAGCCAGCCCTCCAGCTCCTCTTTGTATTTGTCATACTGTTGGATCATAGACTGCTCTTTACCCAGTTCCTGCATTTCCCGGCAGAAGTCCAGATAAATTTGTTCCACAGCCGTAAATAACCCGGCAGGGATCGTGATATCCGGATCCAGCATAATCCTGTAGTCGAAGTTCTGGAAGGATTTCCCGAACCGGATGGTTTTGTCCCACTTTTCCAATTCCATACACAGCCGGTTCATATTGCTGTGGGAGCGGGAGAATTCTTTTAATTTGGCATAATAAGGTCCGGCATATTTCATAAAATAGGGCAGTGGCCTCCCGTATTTAGCAATATTTCTGGGGATCTGATAAAACACTCCGGTTTTGGCATAGTCGATCGCCTTTCCATTGATAATGCTCAGCAGATCGATGTAGGATTCGTAGACCTGCCTTTGTTCCTGGGTCTTTGGCATTTTGTTATGATAGGCGGTCGCGCAGTTGCTGGTTTCGCCGATCAGATTGTTCATGGTGCGCAGGATCATCTCTGCCCTGGCATCCGGTGTGTCGGCCTGCTCCATGGCGGTGACCTTGTCCTCCCGGTCCATTACGATGGGGATATCCGGATCCACGCCTTTTATCATCTGCGGTTCATCGATCACCAGCACCAGATCCCCGTCGAAGTCCGCGCCGTTCAGACGCTGGGGGGTAATGCTGAGACCGTTGATGATGCAGGTGTTGGCCAGATGGCCGCAGTATTTTTCCAGCACCTCATTGGTAACGGCGTTCAGGAGCACGTGCTCGGAACGGCAGATGTGAGGATTCCGCTCGATCAGCCGTTTTCCCAGATAATGGCCATGTATGTCAAAGGAATAGAACTCATCGCTCTTAAGCGCGCCCACTGGTTCCAGCCCGCCGATGTGTTCCATCAATAAAATGGGGTCGGCGGCCAGGAATTTAAATGTGGATTTCAGAAACAGCTTGCCGCATTTGAATTCGTCCCGGTACTTCCGAAGCAGAGTAGTCAGATAGTTTCGGACACCGTCCTCCTTCAGCATCTCCGGATTTTTCAGAACGGCTTTGCCGTAAGCGTTCAGGGTTTCAATCGGGGAATCGGCGAACAGACCGAGAAAGCAGCAGGCCGAAAAGGGATCTCCCTCAACAATGCGTTCCGCCCAGCAGATAGATTCCCGGGCCAGTAGGGCGAAATCCTGATAGGGAAGATGGAGGTCCTGCAGGATCTGGTAATTGGCCCGGGTATAGAGCGGCTCTTCCTCCACAGAGTAGTTCCATTTTGCGGCACCGATGCAGTGGTGGTATTTCCGGAATATTTCCCAATACCGTTCCCAGTCCGAATAATCTTGAGCCTGTTCAAAATAGTTTTTCCCTTTGTACATCGATTCGGTCATGAGGATCATAGGTTCCGACAAATCATGGGCTTTCCCCCAGATATCCACGATATGATCCACACCTCGTTCCCGGTAAAAGGTCTCATAGTCCATCTGATGGGTTACGCCTTTGATAAAAGGCGCTCTCCACAGGATCGTGGTGGGATCAGTCCGGCTGCCGGTGAGTTCTTTTACCATGGCAGTGATGGCCGGATGATGGATTCCGCTGCCGTCAAAGACATTGATGGGGATGTCCGTGGTGGTCTCTTCGATTTCCTTCTGGACCCAGTCCCGTTTGACTCCGTTTCGGTCCGTGAACTGGCTGTGATGATCCGCTGCGTAGCGGATATGCTGAGAGCGGATCACCCTCTTATAATCCGGGACGATGACGATCTTTGGAAACCAGCCCTCCAGGCAGTGACATGAACTCAAAGCCAGCCCCCGGTATGCATAATATTTGGACAGGACGGTCTGATCCATATGAAGATCCATTGTGATTCTCCGATTGATTTCCGTTTCAATGGAAGCATCGATAAAGCTTAAGATCGAAGTTCGGGTCATGGACGCGGAACGCTCACTCAGCAGATATTTGCGGCCGTTCAGCCACAGGCCGCCTCTGATTAGGAGTAAGAGTTCCTCCTCATAGGATTTACCGCCTTTGCAGTTCACGAATATCAGATAGGGCAGAAAGTCACGGCTGTCTCCGGTGACCAGACGGATCTGGCGGAATAACTGGTTGTCCTGCTGTTTGATGTGATAACGCTGTTCTTCCCGGGCAGAGAGCTGCAGGTGGAATTCATGATCAATTAATAATTTGAGCGGAAATTTCCGTACGATATAAGACTTGGGTGCATGCATGGATAGAAAATACCTCCCTTTTTTGATTTAAAGCCAGACTTCGAAGTAACGGCCGGCCGGTTCGTAACGAGTCTTCAGCGTGTCGTGTTCATATCTCAGAAGATCGCAGATCTGGTAAATGTAATAGCAGTATTCTATGTTTCCTTTGCGGATCTGGCGCAGTACGTCGTTTATGTAATATTTGTAGCGCTGGTATTGGGTGTCACCAGATTCCGGCAGGCTGTATATTCCGCTGATACGGATGTGGCTGTTTCCGCCTTTCATTTTTGTGCTGCCGGATGGGATGGTCTGCTGCTTCAGGTCCGTAAAAAGGTACTGCCATTGCTCGTTGGTGAGCTCGGCCGGCGGGATTCCAAACTGACGGACGCAGGGGCTGGGACCCGGGCCTGGGTGGTTTGCTGTGTGTTCCATTCTATTTTCTCCTTCCAGATATCGTTATAAGATTGTTCATTTGCCGTGCTGATACCATTTGTAGATGGTAATAAATGGAAAACGAACGTATGTACGATTATAATACATCGAAACACATATCGTGTCAATATGTGAGATAAATAAAAATAATTACGGAAAATTGTTCTATTTTTTTCTTTGGATTTGACACATAAAGTGAATTGTTTTAATTATTTATTGAAATTAAATTTATAAATATTTACTGAACAATTGACTTTTTAGAACATATGTTCTATAATATTGATATAGTAAATAACGTAATGATTTGTATTAAAGTTTTGGGATGGAACCACTGATGGAATGAAATTAGGTTGAGATAGGTTGAGATAGGTTAAAATCTTTGGAAACGATTAAAGAATTATAAAAGCTTAAAGCTTTGGGAACAATTAAAGAATTATATATAGATTTTGTTAAATTACAAAGAATGAAAAGGTTTGTAACAGACCAAGAAGATACCAACATCTTCATAAAAACAGGAGACCCCGATCGAGTCTCCATTTATAAAAAACATACTATTTCTAATGATTATGATTCATGAAAAACAATAGTATTCCGCCCTTTTTTCTTCGCCTGGTACAGAGCCTGGTCAGCTTCCCGGTACAGCGTGTCAAAGCTTTTCCCATCACCCTGATACATAGCGCCGCCCACACTGCAGGTTACAAAGATTTCCCTGTTGTTTTTCACTTGATATAATGGAACCGTCCGAAAGATCATCGAAGCCCTCTTGCTTGCATCTGCCTGTGAGTTGACATTTTTCAACAGGATCAGGAATTCATCTCCGCCGATTCTGCCGATTACGTCATCTTTGCGGAAGAGCAGTCTTAACATTTCCGCTATTTTTTGCAGTACGGTATCACCAAAGGGGTGGCCCAGCTGATCGTTGACCTGTTTGAAATGATCCAAATCAATAAACAAAAGAGCATGGTTTTTCAGGGGCGCGGAATCCCCGATGCATTCGATGATCTGAGAAATGGTGCTTTCCCTGTTATAAAGTCCGGTCAGAGTATCGATTTCTGATTTTATTTTTAAACGCTCTTTATCCCGGATTTCCTCGTCCAGATCATTTAATACGACCGTTATTCGTAAAGAGTTCGTTATTTTGGAGAAGTAAAGACGAGCCTTGAATTCGATCCATTTATAATCCGCCTTGCTGACCAAAAGATAGGTAATATGGCTGAAATCTCTTTCCCCTTCCTTATAAAAATGAGTCAATTTTTCAATGTCAAAAAAATTTAGAAACGCTACCGCATAATCATTATGAATCATGCGGACAGCCAGAAATTTCATAGTCTCCGAAAAGGTATCGGCTTTTATCATGCGATGGGATAAGGAGGACCCTTCCGCGATCAATAATTTATCCAGGGTTAAATCTGCTTCTATTACACCTTCAAACATCTGGCGGGAAAGCTTACGGTTTTCTCTTTCCTCTGCTAACTGCACCTGAGCGGTTACATCACGGCCCACCCCATAGATCCCGATTACTTTTCCTTCTGGATTTCTTATCGGATATTTTGAAGTGGAAGAATAGCTCTTGCGGCCATTCTGGTCCGGGATCGGTTCGATTTGATCTTTCATTGGAAGGCCGCTTTCCAGAAGCTTTAGATCATCCTGCGTGTAACGTTTGGCCAAATCCGGTTCAAAAATATCAAAATCAGACTTACCGGCCAGCTCGTTCGCAGTTTGATGTCCAACCATGTTCGCGAAAGCCTGGGAGGCGGAGATATAATTCAGGTCAGTATCTTTTATAAAAATCAGATCCAGCGTATTGGCCAGATAAGACTGGAAGGTCAGCAGCATAAAAGTATCGTTATCATTTTGACTAATCATAGAAAATAGCTCAACTCCTGCTCAGATAATTTTTTATAAAACGTTCCGAACTTTCTATAAGTAAAAGTAAATTCCACGATGTCGATTCTTGAAAGACGGTAAATAGCAATTTACAAACAAATTTGTTATAAGTTTAACATAAAGAAAATGAGATGTCGAATATTTTAATTATGTTTAAGAATCACGATTGAGAAACAGGGGTGTTCAGAAGCAATTATATATTTATCGAATTGTGTAAAAAAAATACAGAATTTTGGAAAAATAATATTGACAATTAGTAGGAGCATATAGTATAGTATACAAGGTTGCTGAAACACGCTGTCATAGCTCAGACGGTAGAGCGCAGCATTGGTAGTGCTGAGGTCACGAGTTCGATTCTCGTTGACAGCTTATTGGAAAGACTTTCCAGGGAATTTATCCTTTGAGAGTCTTTTTTTGTTTGGTTTATATATGATCTATTGCCTTCATACATTTTATCCCACATATATTGAATACTAAAATGGAATACTAGCTAATAGGTGTTAAAGGCTAATCCGGATCTGCGGATATCATATTTTACAGTTTTCGCTGATCATCTGCCTTTAAAGCATGTATTAAGAGTACCTGTATAAAGAGATAACTAAAAATCACACATATGGAGGGAAAACATGAGCCAAAAAGAAACAGAAAACAGAAAAGACCAGGAAGTCCAGGCCCGAAAAAAAGAAAATGAAGAATTCAACAGCATCACGAATAAAGTGAAAGTAGAAAACCAAAACCAGAGGCATAACGCCCGCAAAGAAGGTATCGGTGCCATTTACAAAAAAAGATGAGCGTAAGTTCAGACCATTTCTAAAAGCCGGTGGAATCATCCATCGGCTTTATCCTTGCCTAATAATAGAAAACGGCCTTATTCTTTGAGTTTTTTCATATAGTATGTTAGTATTTATAAATAATTAGATTCGTATGATCGCATTTTTAATAATGTAAAATCCAGGTCACCTCATACGGAACATATTTCATCGAACCGAAAGCCAGTGTGGAGTCAAAGAATGGCTATAGATTGACAGAGAGACTAGGAAGCCATAGATAAGCCATAGAGAAAGCCAGCCAGATAAAAAGGAGGAATTGTACTGTGAATACGCAGTTACTGTATCAAAAATTATTATCCACCCTCAATGCAGGCACCTGCTGCCAGATCCTATCCAAATACGCGTCAGATGCCGGCAAGCCGGCCGAAAAGCTGTTCCTGCCATCCGAAAACGAAGAGGAATTTGCCGCTCTGTTTCCAAATGGCATGACAACCGTAGAAGAGACGGAGGGAACCGTCACGATCCGGGAACCGTTTTTTCCGGAAGAACGGCTGATCATACTGGGCGGAGGCCATGTGGCTCTGGCATTGGTGGAATTCGCCGCCAGAGTTGGATTCACAGTCACGGTTGTGGATGACCGTCCGTCGTTCGCCAGCACAGCGCGTTTTCCACTGGCCAGGCATGTTATCTGCGACGCTTTTCCAAAAGCAATAAAAGAACTGCAGATCACAGCTTACGACTATGTGGCGATTCTCACCAGAGGGCACAGATACGATCTGGACTGCTTGCGGATGATCTTAAACGGAACACAGCCTTATTACCTGGGCATGATCGGATCAAAACGGCGTGTAAGCGGGATCAGAGAAATGCTGCGGGCAGAAGGCTGTACAGAAGACACTCTATCGCGTCTGTGTGCTCCGATCGGATTGAATATCGGAGCGTTGACACCGGAAGAGATCGGAATCTCCATCGTGTCGCAGCTGATCAGCAAGAGAAGGCTCTGCGAAGTGACGGAGGCTGAGAAAAATCATAAAATCGTAAATGGTTCCGATGTGGATTTTGAGGTGTTGTCAGAACTGGCTGCAGCAGACAGAGGCCCTAGGGCAGTAGTAACCGTGATTTCCTCGAAAGGCCCCACCCCCAGAAAAGCAGGAGCGAAGATGGTGATCTATCCCGACGGACAGTTGGTCGGCAGTATCGGTGGGGGATGCAGCGAACACGAGGTGATCGTACGCGCGCGGAAGCTGATCGGCACAGGTGCGTATGAGTTCTTCCCTGTGGACTTAACCGGTGATGTGGCGCAAGAAGAGGGAATGGTCTGCGGAGGAATATTGACGGTGCTGCTTGAAGATCTGTCCTGATAATTTTAAGGACCATTTATGGATACCATAATGTATAAATTTACCATTTTCTTGCAACACTCTAACAAAGGAGTGAGCAAGCATGAAACAAGAAATGAATTTCATCGTAAAATATCTGGAAAAATTTGATCAGGTGCCATTCTGTGTGGCGATGGATCAAAAGGAATACCGGATCGGAGCCGGAGACCCGAAATTCCGGGTTGTGATGCGTAACCCGATCTCAAAGACCGCGCTGCTGACCAGTACGTCACTGGCGCTGGGGGAATCCTACATGAAGGGGGACCTGGAGGTGGAAGGAGATCTTTTCGCGGCTCTGGATCTGTTCCTGGGGCAGATGGAACGGTTCATGACTAATAAGACAGTACTTCATAAGCTGATCCACACCTCCACCTCCATGAAAAACCAAAAAGCGGAGGTATCCTCTCATTATGATATCGGAAATGATTTTTACCGGCTGTGGCTGGACGAGACGCTGTCGTATTCCTGCGGATATTTTGCGAAGCCTCAGGATACACTCTATGAGGCGCAGATGGGAAAAATCCACCATACGCTGGATAAGCTGGAACTGGAAAGAGACATGCTGCTGCTGGATATTGGCTGCGGCTGGGGATACATGCTGATCGAAGCGGCGAAGAAATATCACGTGAAGGGAATCGGTATCACGCTCAGCGAGGAACAGTGCAAAGCCTGCCGCCAGCGGATCGAGGAGGAAGGACTGCGCGGGGAAGTCCAGGTGTATGTGATGGACTACCGTGAACTGGCCGGCTCCGGTATGCAGTTTGACCGTGTGGTCAGTGTCGGGATGCTGGAACATGTGGGCCGGCAGAACTATGAACTGTTTTTAAAAAGTGTGGACTCCGTCCTGAAACCATCCGGCCTGTTCCTGCTGCACTATATCAGCGCGCTGAAAGAACATCCGGGAGATCCCTGGATTAAGAAATACATTTTTCCGGGCGGAATGATACCTTCCCTGCGGGAAATGATCCAGTTGTTTGGCGACCACCGGTATTATACTCTGGATGTGGAAAGCCTGAGGCGGCACTATGTGAAAACTCTTCTCTGCTGGAGAGACAATTTTGAAAAACACCGGGAAGAAATCGCAGAAATGTTCGATGCGGAGTTCGTAAGAATGTGGGAACTTTACCTATGCAGCTGCGCGGCTTCCTTCGATAACGGAATCGTGGATCTTCATCAGATTCTTCTGTCCAAGGGAGTGAACAACCGGATTCCCATGACCCGGCCCTGTTAGGGAGCTCTGTCAGATCAGGATTTCGGCAGGAGCATGGAGCTTGCAGGGGCATGAAGTCTGCAGAGTTGATGAAAAATGTAGGTTTGCAGAGTTTATAGAGTTTGTGAAAAAATACTTTTCCAATACTAAGGTTTATGATATGATGATATATAGCATTCTGAAGAGAAGTGAAAGGATACCGGCGGAGTAACAGACGCCGGTATCCTTATCCGGTCTGAGCGCAGCCGTAAAGTATCATCAACCTGGCCTTAAACGCGGAACGCAGCAGTCCGGAAAATAAAAAACAGAAGATCATCGGAACGAGGAGGGCGTAATTCGCTATGGAAGAAACAGTTTCCAAAAATTTTATTGAACAGATCATTGAGAAGGATCTGGCAGAAGGGCATTGTACCGCAGTATGCACCAGGTTCCCGCCGGAGCCCAACGGATACCTTCATATAGGACATGCCAAGTCCATCCTGCTGAACTACGGTCTGGCAGAAGAGTACCATGGGAAATTCAACATGCGGTTTGACGATACGAACCCGACCAAGGAAAAGGAAGAGTTCGTGGAGTCCATAAAGGAAGATATCAAATGGCTGGGAGCGGACTGGGAAGACCGGCTGTATTTTGCTTCCGACTATTTTAAGAGGATGTACGAGGCGGCGGTTACTCTGATTAAAAAGGGAAAGGCCTTTGTGTGCGACCTGACGGCGGAGGAGATCCGGGAATATAGGGGAACGCTGACGGAACCGGGGAAGGACAGCCCATACCGGAACCGCAGTGTGGAAGAAAACCTGGACCTGTTTGAGAAAATGAAAAACGGCGAGTTCGCGGACGGGGAGAAAGTGCTCCGGGCGAAAATAGACATGGCTTCCCCGAATATCAACATGCGGGATCCGGTTATTTACCGGGTGGCCCATATTTCCCATCACCGGACAGGCGATCAGTGGTGTATCTATCCGATGTATGATTTTGCGCATCCGCTGGAGGACGCGTTCGAAGGGGTGACCCATTCGATCTGCACATTGGAATTCGAAGACCATCGGCCGTTGTATGACTGGGTGGTGAAGGAGGTCGGTTTTGAATGCCCTCCCAAGCAGATCGAATTTGCGAAGCTGTATCTGACCAATGTAGTGACCGGCAAGCGGTATATCAAGAAGCTGGTGGAAGAAGGAATCGTTGACGGCTGGGATGACCCGCGTCTGGTATCCATCGCCGCGCTGCGCCGCCGGGGCTTTACGCCGGAATCCATCAAGCTGTTCGTGGATCTGTGCGGTGTTTCAAAGAGCAACAGCTCTGTGGACTATGCGATGCTAGAGTATTGTATCCGGGAAGACCTGAAACTGAAGAAACCCCGGATGATGGCGATTCTGGATCCGGTGAAGCTCATTATCGATAACTATCCGGAAGGCCAGGTAGAATATTTCGATGTGCCCAATAATCTGGAAAATGAGGAGCTGGGCAGCAGGAAAGTTCCATTCAGCCGTGAACTGTATATTGAGCGGGAAGATTTTATGGAGGAGCCTCCGAAGAAATATTTCCGCCTGTTCCCGGGAAATGAAGTACGCCTTATGAACGCCTACTTTGTCACCTGCGTGGATTATAAAAAAGACGAGGACGGCAGGATCACCGAGATTCACTGTACCTACGATCCACAGACCAGAAGCGGCTCGGGCTTTACGGGACGCAAGGTTAAAGGGACGATCCACTGGGTATCCGCCGCACAGGCCATACCGGCTCAGGTTCGGCTGTACGAGAATATCATCGATGAGGAAAAGGGCGTCTATAACGAGGACGGTTCCCTGAATCTGAATCTCAATTCACTGACCGTATTAAAGAACTGTTTGCTGGAGCCGGCATTCGCAGAGGCGAAAGCCTATGACAGCTTCCAGTTCGTCCGGCAGGGGTACTTCTGTGTGGATGCTAAAGATTCCAAACCGGATGCTCTGGTATTTAACCGGATCGTTTCGCTGAAGAGCTCATTCAAGCTGCCGAAATAATGCAGGAACTGACGATGGAGCTTGACGGTAAAAGCAGGACTCCGCTCTATGAACAGATCTATGAATTTATAAAATCAGAACTGCAGGCAGGGACGATACAGTACAAAGAAAAACTGCCATCCGCCCGCGCGCTGGCCGCACACCTGGCGGTGAGCAGAAGTACGGTGGATCTGGCCTATGAGCAGCTCCGCTCAGAGGGTTATATAGAAGCGGTACCCTGTAAGGGATATTTTGCCTGCCAATTAGAAGGGGTATTCCGCTTGGATGAGAATCCCGGAATCCGGCAGAGGGAAGACTGTGATCCGCGCAAAGACTATCTCTATGATTTTACGCCGAATGGAGTGGATCTGGAGCGGTTTCCGTTCAATATCTGGAGAAAAATCAACAGACAGGTCCTGTCTGAGGAACATACGGACCTCTTTTTGCTGGGAGATCCCCAGGGGGAGGCTGGTCTGAGGGAAGCCATCGCGCGGTATCTGCATCAGGCCCGGGGCGTAAACTGTACACCGGAACAGATCGTGATCGGTGCGGGTAACGATTATCTGCTGATGCTTCTGTCCCGTATCTTGGGGACAAAACGGCAGGTGGCGATGGAGGATCCCACCTACCGGCAGGCTTACTGCGTTTTTGAAAATCTGGGATACTCCATGTGCGCCGTGGAAATGGACGCCATGGGAATGATGGTGGAGGAGCTTGAAAAGACGGAGGCTGATCTGGCCTATGTCATGCCTTCCCACCAGTACCCAATGGGAATCGTTATGCCGATCGGCAGGAGATATCAACTGCTGCAGTGGGCAGCACAGCGGGAGAACCGGTATATTATCGAAGATGATTATGACAGCGAATTCCGTTATAAGGGAAAACCTATACCGGCTCTGCAGGGATATGACAGGAAGGGAAAAGTAATTTATCTGGGGACCTTCTCCAAATCCATTGCACCTGCCATACGGATCAGCTATATGGTCCTGCCGCCGGCCCTTTGCCGGTTATATGAACGGACGGCTATGCTGTTTTCTTCTACGGTTTCCAGAATCGATCAGCGGACGCTGGAGGTATTTATCCGGGAAGGTCATTTTGAACGTCATTTAAACCGGATGCGGACGGCCTATAAGGGCAAGCACGATCTTCTGGTGGAGCACTTAAAGGAACTGAAGGCCGTGTGCAGTATTTCAGGAGAACAGGCAGGCGTACATCTGCTGGCCCGGTTTGAGGACGGGAGAACGGAAAAAGAATTAATCGACGCGGCCCGGGAGCATCGGATAAAAGTATACGGACTGTCTGAGAATATCGTACGGCATCATGAACGGGAGGACGCTGGCAGTCAGCCGGCCGGAATTATACTGGGCTATGCGGCGCTGAGTGAAGAGCAGATCTGTCGGGCCACGGACATTTTAAACGCAGCCTGGCTTTAAGTACCATGAATTATTTCCGATCCGCCGCTGAGCGATCCCTTGGAAGTTTTTTAATCAATAGGAGCGCTTTCCTATAAAAAATGGGCTTTGCAGTTAAACTGCCAAGCCCATTTTTTTAAATCAATCCACCATCTGCAGCTAAAACTGCTAAGACATGGGGGAACATTTTGTTCAACCTTATTTATCCAGGGTATCCTCTTCTAATTCAAAGTCCAGATCCAGATCGTCAAACTCCGGGAGATCATTTTCCAGATCCGCGATCTCTTCCGGAGTCAGAGCATCCTCCAGCTCGATCCCCTCGATATCGGGATCGGCTTCGTCCTCATCTTCCAGTGCAGCAGATAATTCATCATCGGCATGAGACTCCGTTTCGGCAGGTTTCTCATCATCGGCATGAGACTCCGCTTCGGCAGGTTTCTCATCCTCTGCCTGCGTATCAAATTTTAACGGTACATATTCTCTGGAGGCTGTGGAGGAACCCTGCTCCTCATCCATAAAATCAACATCCTCGTCTTCCTCTTCCAGATCATCATCGAAATCATCATATTCATCCTTGCAGGAATCCAACAGCTGCCTGTATTTTTTATAATAAGCGATACCTGCGGCCACTGCCGTACCAATAATCGCAGTAGCGGCTAATAGTTTGCCCCAACCCTTCTTTGCCATATAAAAATCTCCTTCCTGTTCCTATCTAGTTTATGCATTTATCAACATTGTAATACTATTTTTTACAATTGAAAAGGGATTCTATAGAAAAATTCATTTTGTTATCTAATTTTAATAAATTCCGGTTTCCGGTTTCGGAACACAGTATAATAGCGGAAACCACACCCGGTCAGCAGTTCCTCCAGCTGTGGGAAGGAATAAGCGATGTGCTCAGGCCGGTGGGCATCGCTGCCGATCGTCAGGATTTCCCCGCCCAGCTCTTTGTAGCGTTTCAAAATATCTGGATGAGGATTCGGCTGTCCAAGGCCATATTTAAATCCGGCGGTGTTCACTTCGATTCCCACTCCCCGATCGATCAAAGCCTTCAGGATCGCATCCAGAACATCCCGGTAGGCTTCATAGGAATAATACCGGTCCTGATTCGGACCATACCGTACCACATAATCCAGGTGGCCATACACCTGATAACCATCAAAGGCAACTATATTTTCCACAATGGATTCAAAATATTCCCGGTAGCCTTCCTCCTCGGTAATACCCTTGAAATAGGACTTTAAAAAGGGATCTTTTCCGTGGGCCAGGTGGGAAGAGCCGATGATGAAATCAAAGGGATATTTCCGTACATATTCCTGGTAGCCTTCCGCCAGATGAGGCTGGAGCCCCAGCTCGATGCCCAGCAACAGTTCGATCTGGCCGCTGTATTTTTCTTTGTATTTCAGGTAATCTTCCACATAAGGAGTTGTGTCAAAGTGCCATACTTTGCCGTCGGTTTCGTAATCCCAGTCCTGGTGGTCCGTCAGGCAGATGCGATTTAAGCCCAGCTGTATGGCGCCCCGGATCATTTCCTCCATTGTGCTGTCGGAATCTGGAGAATAACTGCAGTGTAAGTGAAAGTCGGAACGTATCATGGATTTTGCCTCCTGATCTGATGAGAAATAGTTGTCAATAAAATAATTTAAGTTCAAGATTCTGGGGATAATCTCCGAAGCTGTCACCGAAGATATTCACACCGCCGATATTTGGGGCGTCCTCTTTGATGCCGATTCGCACCGAAATATAAGGGCTGTCGGCCAGAGCGTAGTCTTCCAGAGGGCGAGGACTGACCTTCGCGCCGTTCAGATAAGTCCCGTTCCTGGTAAAGCGCCAGGTCTTGAGCTTCCCGTATTGGGAATTCTTATTGGGCCACCAGTCGGGATTCAGTTTTCCCCGCCTGCCTCCGAAGTCCGACGGGCAGGTCCAGGTACCGGCGTCCAGGCCGTTCACCCACAGGGTAATGTCCGAAGGGCAGTCCAGATTATAATCCACGGTCTCCGAACAGAGCTCCGCGGATAGTTCCATACTCTTTAAACGCACATTCTGCAGGGAGGCGTTGGGAAACCGGTATTCCACATACCCGGAACCGAACCAGAGAAGCTTGGCTTCAGAGCGCTTAGGATTATAAAAGACACGCGGCTCATCCTCCTCATCGATATGCCCCGCATTGCTGACGATCCCGCAGGTGGGCGTCACCTGATAATCCACGAAGCTTCCAATGGGCATGCTGATGACCTCGGATTTCTGTGTCTCTTCCACGGGAGGATCCAGTGAGATGTGCAGCAGGTCCAGCTGACGGCAGCATATTTTCATGGAGCCCCGGGTAGCTGGTTTCAAGGATGTCGTGATCAGGCCGCTTTCCTCCAGCACCTTGACATGCATGGCGGAAGAGGAGGCAGGGATATCCAGCCGTTCGGCGATCTCATTCACATTCAAAGGCTCTTTGCCCAGCAGCCGGAGAATCCGGATCCGGATATCCGAGGACAGAGCCTTACCGATCAAAGAAAGCCGTTCGTCATTTAAATCTATCGTTTGTTCCTGCAACATAGAAAAATCTCCTTAAAGGTTGTAATATAACAGGATTCTTGTTTTGAAAACATTGTAACACATGACACCGTTTTGTCAACCATAAGTCGGGTATGGGGAAATTCTTAAAGTTTTCCGGAGGCGGAATTCTTAACAGTTTTCTGACTTTCCAGGAATTGGAACTTATGATATACTTAGACTGTTATGCTGATTTTAACAGTATGGACGGTAAGCATGATATGCGAAAGAAAAAGTTTGTGGGGTGTGAGATAACGTGGATATTCAGGAAATGATAAAACGTGTCAATGATTTCGTGTGGGGACCTGTGATGCTGGTTCTGCTGGTTGGAACAGGGGTTTTCCTTACGGTGAGGCTTCATTTTTTGCCGTGGAGAAATCTGCCGCATGCATTCAAAGCGATCTTTTTGAAATCGGAAGGGGAGAGCGAAGGGGATATTTCTCCGTTCCAGTCGTTAATGACGGCGCTTGCGGCTACCATAGGAACCGGAAATATCGTTGGTGTCGCTACGGCCATGGTGTCCGGCGGGGCAGGAGCTCTGGTTTGGATGTGGCTGTCCGCATTGTTTGGTTTGTCCACGAAGTACGCGGAGAGTGTCCTTGCGGTGAAGTACCGCACTGTAAATGCGAACCAGGAGATGGCCGGCGGACCGATGTACGCCATGAAAAATGGATTCAAGATCAAATGGATCGGGTCGGTGCTGGCTTTTTTATTTTCCCTGTTTGCGGTGCTGGCCTCCTTTGGGATCGGTAATCTGACACAGGCGAATTCCATCGCAGATGCGGTACATACCACCTTCGGCGTACCGGTATGGGTTACCGGGGCGGTAATAACCCTGCTGGCTCTGCTGGTGCTGATGGGCGGTATCAAGAGTATAGGACGCGTATGCGGGTTTATTGTTCCGATTATGGCGGTATTCTATTTCCTGGCCGCACTTATTACGATCCTGCTGAATCATGCGAATGTGGCGGAGGGAGTCGGTGAGATCTTCCGGATGGCCTTTTCCGTCAAGGCGGTAGCCGGCGGCGTGGGCGGGACGATCGTGGCCGGTATGTTCCAGGCAATGCGCTGGGGCGTGGCCAGGGGCGTCTTTTCCAACGAAGCGGGCCTTGGCTCCGCGCCGATCGCGGCAGCGGCGGCGAAGACGGATCACGCATCCCGCCAGGGATATATCAATATGACAGGCACATTTCTGGATACCATCGTCATGTGTACCATGACGGGCCTGGTGATCGCGTCTTCCGGTGTGCTGGGTGTCACGGACGCAGCCGGTAAGGCGGTTGACGGCGCGCAGCTGACGATCCAGGCATTCTCTACCGCCATGGGACCCGCCGGAGCGTGGGTTATCACCATCGGGATCGCACTGTTTGCTTTTTCCACTATCCTGGGCTGGGAATACTATGGGGAAAAAGCATTGGAATATCTGGTGCGTTCAACAAAGGCTAACAAATTATACCGGCTGGTCTTTTCGCTTGTGGTATTTCTGGGGGCGACGACCACACTGCAGATGGTCTGGAATATTTCGGATACAATGAACGGTCTGATGGCGATTCCGAATCTGATCTGCCTGCTGGTTCTGAATAAGTCAGTGGCCGAAGAATGCTTTGATTACCAGAAAAATGTACTGAAACGGAACAAGAAGGATTATATATGATATATCGAAAAGAATAATTCAGAAAGGCTTATGGCTGAACAAAAGTTCACCCACACCTATCTGTGCGGAAAGACGCACGTTTGGAGGAAAAATGTTTATAAAATATTTTTGGGTATTTTTCATTTCTATGGTACCGCTCATTGAACTGCGCGGAGCGATTCCATTTTCACAGGTGGAAGGACTGCCGCTGTTTACGTCCTATGTAGTTGCGATTCTGGGCAATATGCTGCCGGTGCCTATTATCTATCTGTTTGCCAGGAAAGTCCTGGAGTGGGGAGCGGATAAACCGGTGATTGGAAAGTTTTTCCGTTTCTGCCTGGAAAAAGGAAAACAGGGAGGAGAAAAACTACAGGAAAAAGCAGGGCGCGGGTTATTTATCGCATTGCTGGTGTTTGTGGGAATACCATTGCCTGGGACCGGGGCCTGGACCGGCACGCTTGCCGCCAGTCTTCTGGATATGGACTTCAAATCCAGTGTGCTGGCCGTCATGGGAGGCGTTCTGGTAGCCGGTGTAATCATGGGTCTGGCCAGCGCGGGAGTTCTCGGATTCCTGAACAATATTATTTTTTAAGAAACAAAGAGTAAAGAGCCTTTCCGGCAATCTGTTATATGTCCATATTTGCTCCGGCGTGTTCCAGCCCGGATCGTAGGTTCATGCAGGCCCGCTGTAAGTCAGACGATTGCTTTCTTCATCCACTCATCTAAAAAAGCGATCTGCTCCTCGGTATGAAACCAATGTTCCCCGTTTTCCATTATTGTAAGATTAGCGCTATGAGTATCAACAAAAGTATCTACTGTTTTACGGGAGGTGAGGTTGTCTTTTCCGGCATACAGAATTTCTGTGAAAATATCCCATTTTATTGGATTCTCTCTGACAAAACATAAATATTTCCATGACAGTGTCTCACCAAAATCCGTTGGAATTTCCTCTTTTTCATAAAGCTCAGTTTCCGACACATTGGCCCATTTCATCATGTCAAGAATAAGTCTCTCCATATCCAATACAGGTGAGATAAACAGCGCTTTTTTAATTTCGGAATTTTGTAATGTGTGCATTGCGAAATAGGCGCCTATGCTGTTGGCAATGATATAAATCTGTTCATACTCATGATGCAGCTTATCATACGCTGTCTTGATTTGTTTTTGCACAATCCATGGAAAATAATCTTTGTAATCCACACCGAATATATCAAACCCGAAACAATTTTTTCTATATTGTTCCGCTTCCAAATGACTTCCGCCTTTTCCATGGATGTATAATATAGCCTTTTTCATAATATCACCTGAGGGATTTTCGTTTCCACCAATTCCCTTGCTTCGTCCGTCCATTTATAAGTCAAACACGATGAGTCTCCTGCTGGCGGAATAATAGTATTAATTAGTTGTATTAAAAGTATATCACAACAATTTCCTAATTGAAATTGTTTCATAGAATTTTGTTGTCACAATCTCCGCCACCTTTATGTCAAACCCACGATAAAAAATCGTCTGCCGGATCAGAAATGCCCAGACTATTGTTAAAAGGGTATTTCTGCTCTTGGTTTGGGTAATGCGGATAAACATACTGGGCAACTCAAATTAATCTATAGGAATTTCATTATATGGGTAACGTGCCATTCGATTATTTTTAACACTGCACAGATTTAAGTATTGTGAGAAATTCAAAGAGACAATCTTAAATCTTTAGAGTCGCCCATATCAATTACCTTTTATATTTTAATCAATACTCGCATATAGCCCATATCGTGAGCCTTTGTATTTCTTAAATAATGTTCGTTGGAATGTGCGATACGTAAGGGTTTCGCTAATTCTTGTGCTATTGTCCCAATTGAAGAAACCCACTTTTGTATTGAGAAACTCACAAATCATCATTGCAATTTTCTTATTAGGAAAGTTTTTGGGGTTCACCGCTGCATCGTTTCTTATGCAATCAATAACATTTTGTATTTGACTTTGACAACTGTTATCAAGCAATGTACAGTTGTGGAATATCAACACATACCAGAATTCGTCTTGGAGCATCTGTTCATGTGGCGATATTCTGCCAATTCTGTCCTTAATAATCAACTTTATTTTTTGCCGTAGCTTTGCTGTGAAAGCATTTGTCAATTTTATCCGCAAGTATCCGTGTCTTTTCTATCCAATTACTAAATGTCGCAGGAGTGTCGCACTCGATGTATTTTAGCTCATTGAGATTTAGCATATACTTACCACCCACGTTCCGGTAACTTTTTACAATCGACTCTCTGGCTTGCGGAATATTTGTAAAAATATACAGATCATCAACATAGCGAAAAACTCTGTAATCCTTCTTCCACTCATACCCCTCCTGCGCAAGTGCAAGGAATACCTCTTTGTCAATCTGTTCAAGTAAGATTTCTGCAATCAAACGAGAATATTCCGGCCCGACCACAATGCCATTCGAGGATTTACCATTAATATTCATCAACATTCTATCAATAGTCAAAAATAGACTTGAATTACTGGCACTTTTAGAGTCCACCACATTACGCTCCATTATCCATGCAAAGACATGGGAATAGATACTATCAAAGCAGGACTTATAATCTATCTTTGCAAAATGTGTGTACTCATAATTGCACATTCGCCAATTTCGGGAGGCAGTAAATGAGTTGAGAGAATCAAAGGGGTATACCTTGAAGTAACTCCCAGTCTGTTGCAAAACACTTTTTCCGAGTTTTCGAGTGACGTTTTGTATGTATCGCGTGGTTTTACTGGAACGGGTTTTATAATATAAATCATTGCATTTCCGATGGTAACGAATTGAAAACCGATGATTTTCTTCAAAAAAATATAAAATGTCCTTTTCAAAGCACTCCATAAAGAGATATATATTCAGAGCGGAAAATGGCTGAATAAGGCTCATACGCCTCAGAGAATCGTTTCCCTTAAGAATGTTGTATCTTAGTGGCATTGTTCCCCATTCATTATCAAAAATTTTCTGATCGCTTTACGCAAAGGCTAATATTCTATGGCGCATAAGCTCTACATCGTTGTTTTGTTTATAGTCTTCAATAATTTCCTCTATTCGCCCACTATATTTACTTTGCTTCTCTGTAGTTATTCCGTACTGCATTGCTGTTTTCCCTTTTGCATCTGTTTTGAAAAAGAATTCATAACCTAAGAAGTCTACTGATGACCAGGTTGCAGTTAAAGAACGCCGGGTTATCATGCTGAACTTCGATGGGTTGAACTTAGTTTTGCATGGAATACTGGTCGTAATGCTCGCATCGTGGTAAATTTGCCAGAGGGAATCATTCAAGATTTTCTCACAGGCACTCTGTTCCAAGTGCTGATTTAGGATGATGATAGTATCATCAATATATCGTTCGAAAAAGAGTAACCCATATTGTGAAAATGCTTGCCGAATAAGTTCGTCAAACTTTGTGGCAATTATCTCTGCGAACAGATTTGAAGTATGTAGTCCTGCATATGAATATTTCGTCTGACTGGCGAACGTAGAAATAAGTTCCGTTTCGGCGCGGTTTGTCATTTGACCCTTTATGTACTTCTCAAAAACATAAGCAGATGATACAGAATTGAAATAGTCCTTATAATCACACTTAATAATGGTAAACTCCGACATCTGTTTAGATGCTTTAAAAAAATCGAATAGTGTATGCACAGCCTTGTTCTGATTTGGGTATTTTATCTTGAATATTCTATCCAATATCTGTTTTACATATTGACATAGGATATTTTCTGTTGAAAATAGCTTGTATAGTTTAACTTGACGTTTTTTGGCACCTTGTTTCAAGACCATAGAATTGTAGGTTGAAAAATTATAATTACCACTATTCAAATCGGCAATAGTTTGTACTGTATATGCTTCAATTTGCTCGTCATCAATTTTGGCACTAACTGGAGCATTAGCATTAAGATACTTGACTGCCCGTTGTATTTCATTCATGATTCTCATAGTAATCCCCCAATTCCACTCCATGTCTAAAGGCTACTAAACAACTTCCTTTTTGTACTATTAATTCAATTAATGTTAAACGCATAACTATACATTGTTAAACTGTTATCACAATTTCACTATATCTTTATAATTAGAACTACCTAATTATTTTGAATTATTGTATTGTTCTAACCGTTTAACTCCTGTCGATTTCAATAAAGATGTCATCTGTTCCTTTGCAATTCGATTTAATTCCACCAACCGGTCATTACAGCTTATCCCACGCTTAATCATCTCAGCATTTAAACTCTCCATGTTAGATAAAACAATAAGTTGCTGAAGCGTAGCATGGTCGCGGACATTACCATCCAATCCAGGATTAGAATCACGCCACTGCTTTGCTGTCTTTCCAAACATTGCTACATTTAGAACATCTGCCTCCGTTGCATATGTAAAACTCTGATATTGCTTGGGAAGCTCCGGAACAATCAGATGCTCTTTGATTGCATCTGTATGAATCCGATAATTAATTTTAGAAATTTCACGGTTCATATTCCAGTTCAGTGACAGCCGGCTATTTTCATCCGCTTTCAGCCTCTGATAGTCCGTAATAATATAAAGCTTGAATTCAGCAGAAATCCAGGAAGCAAACTCAAAGGCAATATCTCTATGGGCAAAGGTACCGCCATTTCTCCCGGATTTAGAGTATATCCCAATCGCTGCGGTTGCCTCAATCCAGCGCTTGGGAGACAGCGTAAATGCATTTGAACCAGCTCTTGCTTTAAACCCCTCGAATTCGAGGGGTTTAAAATCCGAATTATGCAGCGATTCCCACAGCCCCAAAAATTCAATAACATCGCGGCTTCGCATCCAGTTTTGAATGGTAGCTGCCGGATCTTCACTTTTGTATTTTGCAATATCCGTCAACGAAATATAGTCATCGTAGCCGCCGTCAGAGACAACGGAAATTTGCATTCCCTTGGCACTAATCTGAGCCTTTAACATTTTATCAGTCTCCATGTAACCCTCCGTTTTTCTGAGATATATCAATTTAAGCCGCAATAATACTAATTACTTCGCATCAAACTCAACAATCATTTTTTTGTCCGTAAAAACAGTAATCTTCAATAAATAGTGACTCACAAGTTTTTCAAAAGCAGCTTGTTCCTTTTCGGCATTGCAAAACATTTGAAATTGTTCTAACGTAATTCTTATTTACTCTAGAACTTCTCCCCAGGGGATTCTGATTCGTCACACCAACTACGCTGTCCCAGCCATCATTAATAGAAATGAATCTTACTCTTTTGAGAGGTAAGAACTGTTCAAGATAAAATCCTGTCTCTATAAAATTTTAGCCAAAGCGTGACAAATCTTTTACAATTACACAGTTTATTTTTCCTGCCGCAATATCATCCAGCATCTTTTGAAAGCCTTTGCGTTGAAAAGATATACCGCTTTCATTTTCATCAATATAACAGCCCTCACGCTCCATCACATCCTGCTGAAGAATAAAATCCTCAATCAGATGCAGCTGACCTTCAATCGAGTCAGATGGCTGACCTGTTTTCTCAACAGAAATCCGAGCATAAGCGGCAACTCTGTATTTCTTAGTAATCGGTTTGGTACTTACAACAATATTTTTTCTGCTTTTTCTGGCCATAATATAGCTCTTCTTTAGAATAAAGGACTATGGTACTTTTATCATACCATAGTCTAAAGATTTACACATTATTATTTTTAATCTTACTTAATGTGACGGTAACGGATATCGTTTTAAAGGCGTTTTTATCATATCTTGTCGAAAATCTGCTTCCACGACCTTAGCCATACAGTGAGAAACAATATGCACCAACGGACAGTCAACTTCTATACCGTGAGCGGAACTTGCTTGAACGCAGATGTTTATCAACAGTTTGGTAAATATAACGAATACTTTTCATATATAGAAGAGAAAATTTCTATTTACAAATGGGCAATCTGTGTTATAATGAGCTCATAAACAGGAAAAATGTTTTATAACAGAAAAAATGAAATAAAGGAGATGCGTCATGAAAGAGCAATTGATGGGGAAGTTTGCAGAGCTGTTCGGAGGGGATGGAGATATCCGGGCTTACTTCGCGCCGGGGCGGGTCAATCTGATCGGAGAGCATACGGACTATAACGGAGGGCATGTATTTCCCTGCGCCCTGACCATCGGAACCTATGCCATAGCCAGAAAAAGACAGGATCAAAAACTTTGCTTTTATTCCATGAATTTTGAGCAGCTTGGCATCGTGGAGTCCGGGCTGGACGAACTTACATACGGAAAAGAGGCGGGCTGGACGAATTATCCGAAGGGAGTTATATGGGCGTTCCGGTCCAAAGGCTTTTCTATAGAGCAGGGATTTGACCTGCTGTTGTACGGTAATATACCCAACGGTTCGGGGCTTTCTTCCTCCGCGTCAGTCGAAGTGGTGACCGGGGTGATACTTAAGGATCTGTATGGATTCGACGATGTGAGTATGACACAGATCGCGCTGTATGGCCAGTATTCGGAAAATAAATTTAACGGAGTCAACTGCGGAATCATGGATCAGTTTGCCATTGCTATGGGGAAAAAAGATCATGCTATTTTCCTGGATACCAGCGATCTGGCCTATGAGTATGCGCCGGTCAAGCTTGAAAATGCCAGGATCGTGATCGCCTGCAGCAATAAAAAGCGGGGACTTGGGGATTCTAAGTATAATGAGCGCAGGAGTCAGTGTGAAGCCGCGCTGGCAGATATTCAGAAGGTAAAGAAAATAGAGGCTCTGGGAGAGCTTACGGAAGCGGAGTTCGAAGAAGTGAAAGGAGCGATATCGGACCCGGTCTGCCGAAGACGCGCCAGGCATGCGGTTTATGAAAATCAACGGACCATCCGGGCGGTGGAAGCGTTAAAGGCAAATGATATCGAACAGTTCGGAGCGCTCATGAACGCATCCCACGTCTCTTTGCGGGATGACTATGAGGTGACCGGGATAGAGCTGGATACCTTGGCTGAGGCGGCCTGGGAAGCGGAAGGCGTCATTGGATCGCGTATGACCGGAGCCGGGTTCGGCGGATGCACGGTAAGCATTGTTCAAAATGATAAGACAGATGCCTTTATTGAGGAAGTGGGCGGCAGGTATTTAAAAGAAATCGGATATGCCGCGGATTTCTACGTGGTGGATATCGGAGACGGAGCAGGGAAACTGGAAAATTAAGTTGTTTGAAGGATTATGGATACAGTAAACAGAGGAACCTGATATTTAGAAGAGATTCTGAAGACCCGAGAACCTCGGAAGATTAGAAGAGCAGGAGGAAAAAATTATGTCCATATTAGTACTGGGAGGAGCCGGATACATCGGTTCCCACACCGTATACGCATTAAAAGAAAAGGGGGAAGATGTGGTCATCATTGATAATCTGGAGACAGGTTACAAGGAGGCGGTGCATCCGGAAGCCAGATTCTATCAGGGAGATATCCGGAACCGGGCGTTTTTGGATGAAGTATTTGAAAAAGAGGCCGGGATTCAGGCGGTGATACATTTTGCAGCCAACTCGCAGGTAGGCGAGAGCATGGTAGACCCGTTAAAGTATTATGATAACAACCTGTGCGGCACAAAAGTCCTTCTGGACGCCATGGTCGCGCATGAGATTAAGCACATCGTCTTTTCCTCCACCGCGGCGACATACGGCGAGCCGGAGCGGATTCCGATTCTGGAAACGGACCGGACGGAACCTGTCAACACTTACGGGGAGACCAAATTGTCCATGGAAAAGATGTTTAAATGGGTGGGAAAAGCCCATGGGCTTACCTACGTGTCCCTGCGCTACTTCAACGCCTGCGGGGCACATATAAGCGGTGAGATCGGAGAGGCTCATAATCCGGAGACTCATCTGATTCCACTGATCCTGCAGGTTCCGCTGGGGCAGCGGGAGGCCATCAAGATCTTCGGAGAAGACTATGCTACCAAGGACGGCACCTGTATCCGGGATTATATCCATGTGACCGACCTGGCACAGGCACACATTCTGGCGGTGCAGTATCTGCTGGATGGAAAAGAAAGCGACATATTCAATCTGGGCAACGGTATTGGATTTACCGTAAAAGAAGTAGTTGAAACGGCCAGAAAAGTAACCCAACATCCGATACCGGCCGTCATCGAAGGACGAAGAGCCGGGGATCCTGCCCAGCTGATCGCATCCAGCGGGAAAGCGAAAACCGTTCTGGGCTGGAAACCGGAACATGCGGATCTGGAAGAGATCATTGAGACAGCATGGAAATGGCACAGTACCCATCCAAACGGTTATAGTAAGGAGGACTAAAATGCTGTTTGAAAATATCAAAAAACTAGTACAGTATGGATTGGAGACCGGGTTGATTGAGGCGGAAGACGCCATCTATACGACCAACCGGCTGCTGGAATTGTTCGAAGAAGCGGAATACGAAGAGCCTCAGGAAGAATATTCCGGTATAGAACTGGAACCGGTCTTAAAAGAATTACTGGACGAGGCCCACGCCCGTGGAATCCTGAAAGAAGACAGCATCGCCTACCGGGATCTGTTTGACACAAAGATTATGGGCTGCCTGGTGCCAAGACCCAGCGAATTCCAGAGAAAGTTCTGGACGCTCCACGAAAAAGACCCGCGGGAGGCCACGGACTATTTCTATAAATTCAGCCAGGATACGGATTATATCAGGCGCTACCGGATCTGTAAGGACATGAGATGGACGGTGGACAGCGATTACGGTTCCATCGATATCACCATCAACCTGTCCAAGCCCGAAAAAGACCCCAAAGCCATCGCGGCAGCCAAACAGGCCAAAGCCAGCGGTTATCCGAAATGCCTGCTGTGTAAGGAAAACGAGGGTTATATGGGGCGCGTGAACCACCCCGCCCGCCAGAATCACAGGATCGTACCGGTCACGATCCAGGGAGGAGCCTGGGGCTTCCAGTATTCCCCCTATGTCTATTACAACGAGCACTGTATCGTGTTCAACGGCGAGCACATCCCGATGAAAATAGACCGGGCGGCATTTGCAAAGCTCTTTGACTTTATCAAACTGTTCCCCCACTACTTCCTCGGTTCCAACGCCGACCTGCCGATCGTCGGCGGCTCGATCCTAAGCCACGATCATTTCCAGGGCGGAAACTACGAGTTCGCCATGGCGCGGGCCGCCATAGAAGAGCAGATCACGATCCCGGGATATGAGGATGTGGAAGCCGGCATCCTGCACTGGCCGTTATCCGTCATCCGCATCCGCCACAGGGATTCCGCCCGTCTGATAGAGCTGGCAGACTACATTCTGGGAAAATGGAGGGCATACACCGACGAGGAAGCGTTCATCTTTGCAGAGACGGATGGCGAGCCCCACAACACCATCACCCCGATCGCCCGTAAAAAGGGCGAAGTATACGAGCTGGACCTGACCCTGCGCAATAATATTACCACAGAAGAGCATCCCTTCGGGGTCTATCACCCCCACGCGGACCTGCACCACATCAAAAAGGAAAACATAGGATTAATCGAAGTGATGGGACTGGCCGTACTGCCCGCCCGCCTGAAAGACGAAATGGAAAATCTGGCATCCGCCATCCTAAGCGGAGAAGATATCCGGGCAGATGAGCAACTGTCAAAGCACGCGGACTGGGTGGAAGAGTTCCTGCCCCGCCATCCAAACCTGAACAAAGAGAACGTACACCGCATTCTCCGGCAGGAAATCGGCCAGGTATTCGTAAAAGTCCTGGAAGACGCCGGCGTATTTAAATGCAGCCCCGCCGGACGCGAAGCTTTCCGGAGATTTACTGCTGAATTGTAACAGGGGATCTTTAGACTTCTCCATAAGAGTATTAATAACGATCCTGGTAAAAGTTAAGCACTATTGGATACGGTTTGGGCATCACTAAAGCAGGAGCGGGCCGGGGCAGGGATTGCCTTCCTATGCGGGGCCAACGCGCGGGGGCGTCCAATCCTTACGGGAGCCAAATCGCTTGAGGTCAGACCTTAGTACGGGTTACGCAGATGGTGGGAGAACCTCGCAGGGCCTGGAACACTGTCCGAGCCGCTTTTTTGGCGAGTTTGTTCCGGGCCCTGCTAATAAGAGGTTCTCCCGCCATCGGAGTTACCCGTTCTTAGGTCTGACCGATGCGATTTGGCTCCCGTAAGGATTGGACGCCCCCGCGCGTTGGCCCCGCATAGGAAGGCAATCCCTGCCCCGGCCCGCTCCGGACCCATCAGATACCTCCCAAAATCACCAGTCCACACCCCGGATTTTTCTGTAATTTCGAAGGCTGATTTCGATACTCTCGAATTCCGTGGGCTTGCGTGTGAAATCTTGCTTTAGGAGGATATAGGATACGTTTCCGATTTCATTGGCCAGGTCTATGATAGGCTGTAGTTTCAGGATACCTTCCCCGATTTCCGTGAAAAGTTCACATTGCACAGGGTGGATGTTTTGGATTTCATTTCCTTGCAGTAATTTGTCATAGCGAATGTTTTCCGCTATGGGATGATGGTTTTTAAAATTCCACATGTTGAATTTGTCGATCTGATCCAGAGGGAAGTCTTCCTGGACGATGGATCCTATGCGGTCCGGGTATTTCTGGAAGAATGCGTAAGGATCTACCAGGCCCCTCATGAGCCAATATGTGTTAAGGGAGAGATGAAACCGCTCAGGATCGGTCTGGGCCAGCAGGAGATCCATGACGGTCTGGCCGTCCATCAGCTGGAATTCGTGGTAATGATTTTCATAAAAAAGAGAAAGGCCGTATTTCTGGCAAAGGCTTCCGGCTTTATTGTAGAAACGGCATTTTTCATCTAAGATCTCACGCGAGGGAAAGTAGTCAATGGGAATCACCATTCTGCTGCATCCCAGCTCCTGAAAAAAAGCACATGTTTTTTCTAAATTCTCATCCGACAGATTCGTGGCATAACCTCCGATGATCCTGATACCGGCCGCATCCGCTTCTTTTTTCCATTCTTTTGCACTTAATCCATAATAGGCACTTCCGGAAGCATCGTAATTCGGCAGTTCTATATACCGATAGCCAATTCCGGCAGTTTTGCGAAGCGCGCCCAACGGGTCAAACCGCATGTATTCCCGAACCGTATATCCCTGCAGACCAACTTTAATACCCATAATAAATACCCACCCTTTCCGTTGACATCAATTTTATTGTTAACTGCGTTTTGTAACATATCACATGTTATGCAGACATTATAAAATAAAAAATGAAAACTTTCAACATGTTTTCATAAATAAATCAAAAATTTTCATGAAAAATGTAAATAATCATTGACGAAAGGCCTGAAAGATCCTATAATAACAATAAAATACAGTGAAACAACTTATGGAATAGTGGATGGGAGGGTTATGTAATGAAAATTTTCACCAAAGAACTGGCCAACGGAGTCCAGGTACCTTGTATCGGCATCGGCATGGACCAGGTTACCGATCAGAAACAGGCATATGACGCGCTTCAGTGTGCTTTTGAAGCGGGATATCGAAGTATCGACACCGCGTCGTCCTACAAAAATGAGGAGGCGGTTGGAAAAGCGGTCCAGGAGAGCGCGCTCCACAGAGAAGAGCTGTACATCACCACAAAGCTGACGGCAGCAGACCAGGGGTATGACGCAGCCCTGCGGGCATTCGACAGAAGTATGCAGGCGTTAAAGCTTACCTATCTGGATTGTTTCCTGATCCACTGGCCGGGAAAATATCTATATGGAGAGACGTGGAAAGCTTTTGAACGTCTATACCAGGAAAAAGCGGTCCGTGTAATCGGCGTCTGCAATTTTAATCCGCACCACATAGAAACGCTGGCCGATCAGGGAAGCATGCTCCCTCTGGTCAACCAGGTAGAAAGCCATCCATACTATCCCCAGAACGAACTGCAGTCCTACTGTGAAGACAAAAACATCCTGATGGAAGCATGGAGTCCGCTCATGTGCGGCGGCATTATCCTGAAAGACCCCGCCATTATAAAAATCAGCAAAGAAACAGGAAAGTCCCCCGCCCAGGTCGTTCTGCGCTGGCACATCCAGAAAAACCACCGGATCTTCCCGAAGTCCGTAACCCCCGCCCGAATCCGGGAAAACCTGGATATCTTCGACTTCGAACTGACCCAGGACCAGATGTCAGCCATTGAAACCTTAAAAGACCACAATCAAAAAATAGGACCGAATCCTGACATCTTCTTCGAAGTATAGAACAGCTATCCCCGCATCACCGGAATAGCCGTAGATTCCCGTATAATCAGCTCGGTATTCAATACCATATGCTTCGTCTCCGCGGAAGGATTCGTCAGTTTCTCATGCATCAGTTCGCAGGAGATATAGCCCAGCTGGAATTTGGGCTGATTGACAGTGGTAATGGAGGGCATGGTTATGCTGGAAATGTCTACATTATCAAAACCGACCACGATAATATCTTCGGGCACCCGGTAATTCGTATGCTTCGTGGCGCGGATCACCGCGGCCGCGCACATATCGGATACGGCGAAGAAGGCATCCGGCGGATTGGGCATGGTCAGAAGCTTGGCCACGGAGGAAAAGGCCATATCTGCGTTGATTTCCGGAAGCTGAATCATCCAATCGGGATTCACCTCGATCCCGGCGCTTTCCAATGCTTTCAGATAACCCTCTTTGCGGTGGCGGGCATATTTGTATTCCATGGGCCCGTTGACAAGAGCGATTTTCCGGTGACCGGTGGACAAAATGTAATCCATGGCATTTTTGGATGAGAGAAGATCATCGATTCCCACAGTGGACACCGGCGAATACTCTTCAAATTCACAGCACTGTACCAGAGGGAAAGAGGCGGATAGAGTCCGCACTACATCAGCGGTTAAATGATTCAGCGTGATAATTCCTTTTGCATTTACCCTGGACAGCATGTGCATGATCGATGAGAGATTCCCCTCATTGATATGCCCCTGGTTAAGCAGCATATCGTAATCGTGGAGCTCGGCCGCCGCCTTGGCGCCCTTAACGATTTCATTATAAAACGGGTTGCTCAGGGAGGGGATATTGATAATGAGCAGATCCTTTTCGGAACGCCGGCTGTCGGCCGGGATGGGAGCCGGAGCAGCGGCACTTTTCTGATAATTCAGTGCCTGCGCGGATTCCATGACTTGACGATACGTATCTTCATTGACGATACCTTTGTGATTAAAGACTCTGGAAACAGTCGCAACAGAAACTCCGGCATGGTTTGCGACGTCTGTGATCGTTGCTTTCTGTCGTTTTGGGCTCATCTGAAACACCGCCTTCTCAAAAATAATGCTCCATTTATCAGGAAAATAAACGGAAATAAATGGAAAACTTTTGTTCATTATAGCATGTAATTCGTTCACTGCCTAGTGTTCGGGTGAAAAATCTTACAAAACAATGTAAAATTACATCCTGATAGAATCACGATAGAACGGAGCGGATCGGCTGCGGCAGAAGGGACAAAATTGCAGGAACCTATTTTGCTGATTCTAAGTGAATCCGTAATTTTACAGGTAGATAACTACCTACATAGTGCACAAAACCAGGAGGATTCTTTTATGCAAAAGATCAAATTATAAGAAATCCTGTAATATTTTGCGAAACCTAATTGACTGATTTTGGGGATTGTGCTACTATATTTTCATGAAAAATATGAAAATATTTGGGTGTTTCATGAAAAAGAAAGAAGCTGATAAATCAGAAGAGAAACAGTCCTTAGCAGTCAGATAAAACAGCCGGATAACAGAGAGACGTAGTATTAGGTAAAAAATATAATGGAATCTGCCGCCCAGAAGCGGCAAATGGAGGCAAGGTATGGAAAAAGTAAACGTTGGAGTCATTGGGTGCGGAAATATCAGCGAGAAATATTTGGAAAATCTGTGCGGAATCTTTAATCATACGCAGGTGATTGCGGTTACAGACATAAAAGAGGAGTCTGCTAATCTTCGCGCGGAGCAATTTCACATTCCCAGAGTGTGTAAAAGCAGCGAAGAACTTCTTGCCATCCCGGAGATCGACATCGTGGTAGTCCTGACACAGCCGGGACAGCACGCGCAGATCTGTGAACAGGCGCTGCTGGCGGGAAAACACACCTATGTAGAAAAGCCCCTGGCCCTGAACACCGGAGACGGCCGCCGTCTGGTAGAACTGGCGGCCAGGAATAACAAAATGCTGACCAGTGCGCCCGACACGGTATTGGGAAGCGGTATGCAGACCGCCCGTAAACTCATCGACGAGGGGTGGATCGGCCGGCCTTTCGGAGCCATCAGCCATATCCTGACAGGGGGCCCGGAATCCTGGCATCCCAATCCGGCCTTTTTGTATCACAAAGGAGCTGGCCCATTATACGATGTGGCGCCCTACTATGTAGCCGGTCTGACTTATCTGCTGGGGCCGGTGGACAGCGTTATGTGCTCCGCAAAAAAAGTGCATGAGGAGCGCACTATCACCAGTGAACCCCTGTACGGCACCAAAATCCAGGTGGAAGTTCCCACTTATCTTGCCGGAATCCTGACCATGGAAAATGGAGTCGTTGCGACTATTCATCATTCCTTCGATGTGGATGCCACACGTATGGATGACAGCGTAGAGATTTACGGTACGGAGGGTACCCTTGTTATCCCCACCCCCTGCGGTTTTTCCGGTAAGATTCAGTACCGGAGAAAAGGAGATCCGGACTGGTCCGACATCCCCTGTATCTTCGAATATAAGAAAGATATGCGCGGAATCGGCGTGGCCGATATGGCCTCTGCGATACTGGAGCACCGGAACCAGCGTCTGAGTGCGGACTTTGGCTATCACACATTAAATGTACTGGAGGCGCTTAATATTTCCGCCCAGGAAGGAAACGCCCAGAACATTTCCAGCACATTCGAGAGAACAGAAGCGATGCTTATGAACCCGGGATGGGGGGACGAGCGGAGAATTTAGATTGAAAGACGGGAGACAAGAGGGACCGTCGGAAAATCAGATAATTTAATGCAGGAGGCGTAACACCCGTGAGGATGAAACGCCTCCTGTAAAATTTTTTCCCATTTTAGGACGAAGTGTGATAAAATATTGTCGAAAATGAAATTTTAGGAGGTACGAAAGAATGAGAGGACTGGAAACCCCCGTTCGTAAACTGCGCCATCAGGTATTTACGGAGGTTGCAAAAGTAGCTTATGCTTCGGAAAATGTGAATAACGATATTGAGGCGATTCCCTATAAAATTACCCCGGGTGATGTGCCTTTGTATCGGGAGAGTATTTATAGAGAACGGGCGATTGCTTCCGAACGGGTCCGGCTGGCGATGGGAATGTCCCTGCGGCCGGAGGACAAGCCGGTACATATCACAGATGGAATTGAACTGAGCAATATTGATCAGAAATATTATGAACCGCCGCTTATGCAGGTGATTCCTTCTGCCTGTAACTCATGCGCGGATAATAAGATGGAAGTCAGCAACGAATGCCAGGGCTGTATTGCCCATCCCTGCCAGGAGGTATGTCCCAAAGGCGCGATTTCCTTTGTGAATGGCAAGTCTTTTATTGATCAGGAGAAGTGTATACAGTGCGGCAGATGTAAAGCGGCCTGTCCATATGACGCGATCGCCAGGAAGATCCGTCCCTGCGCGGCGGCTTGCGGGATCAAAGCCATTGAGTCGGATGATCTGGGCCGGGCGAAGATCAACACGAATATGTGTGTTTCCTGCGGCCAGTGTATGGTCAGCTGCCCCTTTGGCGCGATTGCCGATAAGTCACAGCTGTTCCAGCTGATCCGCTGCATGAAAAATGGCGGGGAGGTAATCGCGGAGGTGGCTCCCGCGATTATCGGCCAGTTCGGACCGGAGAATAACCAGAAGAAAGTGAAGGCCGCCCTTTTGGAGCTGGGCTTCAGCAAGGTATATGAAGTGGCCATGGGCGCGGATGTGGGCTGTGTGACGGAGGCGCATCACTATGTAGAGAAAGTGGTGACCGAGGAGCTGCCGTTCCTGCTGACTTCCTGCTGTCCTTCCTGGTCTATGATGGCGAAGAAGTTTTTCCCGGAGATGATTGACAGTGTGTCGAATTCCCTGACTCCGATGGTGGCGACAGCCAGAACGATCAAGCAGAAGCATCCGGATGCCAAGGTCGTGTTTATCGGGCCGTGTGCGTCTAAGAAACTGGAGGCTTCCAGAAGAACGGTGCGCAGCGATGTGGATTTTGTTATTACCTTTGAAGAGCTGTTGGGTATGTTCGACGCGAAGGGAATTAACCTGGACGAATATGACAAAGAGGTTTCCATGCATGACGCGACCGGAGCGGGCCGTGGCTATGCCATCGCCGGAGGGGTTGCCGAGGCGATCGAAAAATGCGTGAATGAATACTATCCGGATGTGGATGTGCTGATTGAACATGCGGAAGGCCTGGAAGAATGTAAGAAGATGCTGATGCTGGCAAAGGCCGGCAGGAAGAACGGCTGTCTGATAGAGGGTATGGCCTGTCCCGGCGGCTGCGTGGCCGGCGCGGGAACCAATATCCCGATTAACAAGGCAACGGTGGAGGTTAAGAAATTCGTAAAAGCATCCTCAAAACCGATCCCGGCGAAAGAATTAGAAGAAATCGAACTGCCCTGATCCGATACCGGAATAAGTTGTTTAATATTGAAGCGTTTTCTGCTTTTTACCCAGAGGTAAAAAGCAGAAACGCTTTTTCTTTGGAAAGGAAAATAAGCGCGATCACCATCGTGGCCGCTTCCGCCAGCGGCACGGCCAGCCATACGCCGGGAGTGACCAGAAAATTTAACAAATACGGAAATATGAAGTTTCATAAATCTTGCTATAAAATCCGAACCAGGTATCATTACCCGGCCCGCGACATATATATAAAACATAGCAAGAATAAGCGGGGCTTTTCATGCGGGTATATGAATTAAAACAAAAAGAAGTGATTAATATATGTGACTGTGCCCGACTGGGTTGTGTGATCGATATTGATTTTGACATCAAGACCGGCTGTGTCCGCGCACTGATTATTCCAGGACCGGGAAAAGGTTTCTGCCTGTTTGGACGGGATATGGAATATGTGATTCCCTGGTGCCAGGTAAAGCAGATCGGCGCGGATATCATTCTCGTGGATGTGGATATCGAAAAGGTACTGGTAAAGTGCGGTATTTAACTGGAATACGCAGGGCGCCGCACCAGAAATTACCACGGTTTTTGCGGGGCAACAAAGCCAAATTCGGTTGCATTGCCCTCCCGAATCATGTATGATTGTAATAAATAACCGTTATTCTCAAATGAGAATAAAGAAGAGAAAAGAGGGGGATGCCTTGAAACTCATTCGAACAGAAGATGCGGTGGGACAGGTCCTGTGTCATGATATCACCCAGATCATTCCTGGTGTGACAAAAGATGCGGTGTTCCGCAAAGGGCACGTGGTGACAAAAGAAGATATTCCGGTGCTGCTCAGTGTGGGGAAGGAGCATTTATACATATGGGAAAAGCAGGAAGGAATGCTCCATGAAAATGAAGCGGCGGAAATCTTATGCGCGATCTGCAAAGGACAAAATATGGAACGTACTCAGGCCAAGGAGGGGAAGATCGAATTGATCGCCGCCTGTGACGGCCTGCTGAAAGTAGATGGCAGGAAATTGAAGGCGGTGAACTCATTAGGAGAGATGATCATTGCCACCAGGCACGGCAACTTTCCGGTAAAAAAAGGGGACAAGCTGGCGGGGACACGAATCATACCGCTGGTTATTCAGGAAGAAAAGATGGAAGCGGCGAAAGAGGCTGCAGGAGAGAAACCGATACTGGATTTAAAACCGTTTGCGCGTAAAAAGACTGCGATTATTACAACGGGCAGCGAAGTGTATCATGGACGGATTCAGGACAAATTTACGCCAGTGATTTTGGAGAAATTGGCCGAATACGATGCGGAAGTGATCGGCACCCTGATTCTGGATGACAGGCATGAGCAGATCACACAGGGAATTCTGGATTTTATCGCAAAGGGAGCGGAACTGATTATCTGTACGGGTGGAATGAGTGTTGATCCCGATGACAGAACTCCGCTGGCGATCAAAAATACTGGGGCGGATGTGGTGAGTTATGGAGCACCGGTACTGCCGGGAGCCATGTTTATGCTGGCTTACTACGATGGCCGGATTCCCATCGCGGGACTGCCCGGCTGCGTCATGTATGCGAAACGTACGATTTTTGATCTGGTACTGCCGCGGCTGATGGCAGATGACAGAATACAAAGGGAAGATCTCCAGGTATTGGGACAGGGAGGCCTGTGCCTTTCCTGTCCGGTCTGCACATTTCCAAACTGCGGTTTTGGGAAAGGAGAATAGGTAGATATGGAATTGACACATTTTGATGAACAGGGAAATGCACGGATGGTGGATGTGGGAGAAAAGGCGGAAACCCAGCGGGAAGCTGTGGCGGTAGGCCGGATCCAGATGAACGAAGAAACCTACCAGGCTGTGCAGCAGGGGAGCATGTCCAAAGGGGACGTGCTGGGGGTGGCCAGGATCGCCGGAATCACCGGCGCGAAGAAGACCTCGGATCTGATCCCGCTGACCCACAATATAAATCTGACAAAAGTAACGCTGGATTTTAAACTATACCCCATGACCCGGGAGATAGAAGCGTCCTGTACCGCACGGACATTCGGAAGGACGGGAGTGGAGATGGAGGCCATAACCGGTGTCAGCATCGCGCTTCTGACCATATACGATATGTGCAAGGCGCTGGATAAGGGAATGGAAATCGGTCAGATATACTTACAAAAGAAAACCGGAGGAAAAAGCGGGGATGTCTATAATCGAAGACAGGTACGGAAGGAAGATTGATTATCTTAGGATTTCCGTAACCGATCGCTGTAATTTCAGATGTAAATACTGCATGCCGGAAGAAGTGGACAGCATTTTGCATGATCAGATTCTAAGCTACGAGGAAATCCTGCGCATTTGCAAATGCGCGGGATTACTTGGCGTTCACAACTTCAAAGTAACCGGCGGCGAGCCCTTTGTGCGGAAAGGATGCATGGAGCTTCTGAGAAACCTAAAAGAGCTGCCCGGCGTAGAAACGGTCACAGTCACCACAAATGGAATGCTTCTGGACGAATATCTGCCGGAATTAAAGCGGATCGGAATAGACGGTGTAAATATAAGCCTGGACTCCCTAAGGGAGCACGTATTCCGGGAAATTACAGGCGCCCCCGGCCTTTTGACGGTCAAAAAAGCGCTGCTGGATGCTGTGACTATGGGTCTGCGGGTCAAAATAAACTGTGTGCTTATGCAGGGAATCAATGAAGTGGAAATCCCGGATTTTGTACAGCTGAGTCAGCAGTATCCCATCGACGTGCGGTTCATAGAGCTGATGCCCATCGGTTATGGGAAACAGTACACCTCCATTCCGGCAGACCAGGTATTAGGCATCATCAAAGAATCCGTGCCGGATCTGCACAGCATAGAGGAAAAACGCGGGAATGGCCCGGCGGTATATTATACAGGAAATAATCTGCAGGGTTGTATCGGAATCATTCAGGCAATCAGCCACAAATTCTGCGACACCTGCAACCGGCTGCGGCTGACGTCGGACGGTTTCTTAAAACTGTGCCTGTACTATCCCGACGGAGTGGATCTGAAAGGCCCGCTGCGAAGCGGTGCCTCCGACCGGGAATTGACGGATGTGATCGATCAGGCCATTTTACAGAAGCCAAAGGAGCACCGGTTCGGGGAGCTCCAGGAAATACAGGAACAGGACACCCGGGTGATGTCCGGGATAGGAGGCTGACATGGGAACCGTAAAAGCGATCTGTATCAGTGACAGAAGAGGAATCCAAAAAAACTATGTGGAAGAAGCATTTTTCCGTAAAGACTGGGGGATTGAAGGCGACGCCCATGCCGGGAATTGGCACCGCCAGGTCAGCCTGCTGTCCCACGAACGGATCGAAGAGTTCAGGGCCAGGGGTGCTGACGTACAGCCGGGTGCTTTCGGAGAAAACCTGATCGTATCCGGTTTTGACTTTCGGAATCTGCCGGTGGGCACCGTATTCCGATGCGGGGAAGTACTGCTGGAAATGACCCAGATCGGCAAGGAATGCCACACCCACTGCCAGATCTATCAAAAAATGGGAGAGTGCATCATGCCCACCCAGGGAGTATTCGCCCGGGTGCTTCACGAAGGAACCATCCACGCAGGGGATGAGATGAGCATAGATGAGTCCAGCAAAGATCCCAGATCTACCGCAGCGGTCATCACCTTAAGCGATAAAGGCGCCGCAGGAGAACGCAGGGACCAGAGCGGTCCCCTGATCACGGAGTTACTGACAAAGGCAGGTTATCGGGTCATCGAGGAGCTGCTGCTGCCGGACGACCAGAAAAAACTGGAAAACGAGCTGATCCGTCTCAGCGATGGAAGACAGGCATCGCTGATCCTGACCACAGGCGGAACCGGATTTTCCATGAGAGACGTGACTCCGGAAGCGACCATGGCCGTAGCCCACCGGAATGCCCCGGGCATAGCGGAAGCGATCCGGGCGGAGTCCATGCGCTATACCAGGCGGGCGATGCTTAGCCGGGGAGTATCCGTTATCCGCGGCAGCTCCCTGATCATTAACCTGCCCGGCAGCCCGAAGGCTGTCCGGGAGTGCGTGGAATTTCTGCTGCCGGAGCTGGAGCACGGGATCGCGGTGCTGCGGGGGACTGCTTCTGAGTGCGGGAGAGGGGGAGGAATTTAGGGCCGGGGGCGTGGAAGCCGCAGGGCGGTTGGTTCGTTTGGGCAGGCGAAAAGCTGCGGGGGGGCCAAATCGCCGGGGCCTATGGTGTCTGCCTGGGAGAGCGAAGGGCTTGCGCTGGCAGCAGCTAAGTGAAATCGGAAAGCCGGGTTCAGGAACCGAGCCTATTCACCAGGAACACAGGATGTGTTCCCGGTTCAGAGGCTCTTGCCCGTCGG
>NZ_JAHQCX010000025.1 GCF_019042245.1 Diplocloster modestus | reverse complement strand
ACTGATCAATCAGTGAAAACGGCCGCACATTTAGGTTATGATGTCAAGTGCTATTTTGAAAAATGATACAAAATTTTTAAATTTTAGTTAGACCCTCATAGATTGAATACCCTATGAGCTTAACTAACTGACATTGATTCACGGCAAAACGGGAGGGGACTGGCACCTTTCGGCAGTAGAGCCGGGCCTTCCGGCAACTGCGTGGAGAAAGGGGCCTGTCCCCGGATATTGACTGTAATAAATACCATATACGGGGAAACAGGCGCTTTTATCCTCGAATAGACCGGCATCCGGGGATTGGCCCCTTTCTCCACGCAGTTGCCGGAAGGCCCGGCTCTACAAAGGGCAAAGACCGGCCGATCCGCTGACAGGGCTCTTTCTATGCGGGGAGCGCCCCATAAGTTTCTTCCGCCATTATCGGAATCTTTTCGGTTATTTCGTTTACGGCTGTGAGATGATCCGGGGTAAAGTGGTCATAATGTATGCCGACTGCCACAACACACTTTCTGTTTAGTTTCGCTGAAACTTCCCGGGCTATGGTTGACGCGAGGATATCATCCTTGTGCCCAGCATAGGTATAGACGGAAACGGTTGCTGAGATTTTTCCGCTGCCGGTTAGGCTGGGCCTGGGCTCCGCCATAGCTACACTTCCAATGTGTCCGCGGTCGCCCCCGTAAAAGTGTATGCAGAGATCTTCTCCCATCTGCTGTATCTCTATTTTTAGCTGCTCTTTTTCATACCAATAATCTTTTCGGGACATCCGTATTCTCCTACTATTGGGTTGTTTCCCTTCGGTCAGGGCCCTGCCAGCTATGAAATTTTTCATATGTCATGCCAAACTGCATCAACACTTTTCCTGTGATGTGATCCAATTGCGCCTTCACCGATGTATCTTCCATATAAAAGCTCAGCATAGGCGGTATGATACTGCATCCGTTTTCTGCGCAGGCCAGCATATTTTTCAGATGGGCTCTCCCAAGGGGCATTTCCCTCGGCAGAAGAACTACTTTTCTCCCTTCCTTCAGGCACACATCCGCGGCGCGTATGATCAGATTCTCATCGTAGGCATTGGCAATGCCTGATAAAGTCTTCATACTGCACGGAGCTACGATCATGCCGTCGGTAACAAAGCTGCCGCTTGCTATGGCGGCACCCAGCTCTTTTTCACCATATACATAATCAGCGATACGCAGAAATTCCTCTTCTGTCAGATTGCTTTCCTCCCGCATGGTGTACCGGGCGCCCTCCGATATGATCAGATGGATTTCCGCGTTTTGTCTCTTTAATGCCCGTAGTATATGCAGCCCGAGTTCTACTCCACTGGCTCCTGTAATGCCCAGGATAATCTTTATCATGTTATCGGTCTCCCGGTTTTCGAATTTTAGTTTTTTCCCATCTGACTCCGGCTTGCGAATTTATTCTTCATCCCGCCCAACTCCGGCTTTCTATTATTCCGGAATCCATTTTGTTGGATCCAGTTCCATAAAGCGGGAACGAATAAACCGCTCTTTTTGATCAAATGGCGCGGTACAGTCAAAAATGACTTTACACGCAATCCCCTGATCCCTGCAGGATGGCGTACACAAAGGAGAATTAGACGGGTCCAGGGGATGGCATCTCACTCCTGGAATCGTAATTATATCTGCATCTCCCTGGAACCTGGTGTTCATAGCCCAGAGCACATCATTCATGTCAAAACAGTCCACATCCTCATCAACCAGGAAAATATGCTTCAGTTCACTGAAGGCTGAGAATGCAAGCAGCGCTGCCTGGCGCTGTCTTCCTTCATCTGACGCCACACTCTTTTTTATTTGCAGGACCGCCATATATTTTCCGCCGCCGGCGGATGCACAATAGACATTTAACAGCTTTCCCGGCATTGCCTTATCGATCATCCCGATGATACTTGCCTCCGTCGGAATTCCTGCCATGGAGACATGTTCTTCACTGGGTCCGATGCAGGTCTGCATAATCGGATTCCGGCGGTGTGTCACCGCTTTGACCTTAATCATCCAGCACTGGTCACTGGCCGCTCCCGTATAACCCGGAAACTCCGGCATGGCATATCCGGTATGCCGGTTCTGGTCTTCGCGCACACGGATTCCCGGCAAAACCTCTCCTTCAATTACATACTCCGCATTGGAGATGGCACGCTCCTTCACGGTAAGACAGTTGGTAAGCTTAACCGCTTCCCCTCTTAACGCACCTGCAATAGATAACTCATCAAATCCCAACGGTGTGGTAGGAGGCTCGAAACAGGATGCGATTTCAATGGCCGGATCGACACCTATGCTGACGGATATCGGAAGCCTCTGTCCTAATTCTTCCGCCCTCTCGGCCATAGCACCGATATGTCTGGCTCCCGGGGTGAAGAAAATACTTAGCTCGTCTTTGCTCTGGATACACAACCGATGAATCGTAACATCCGATCTGCCCGTGTCCGGATGTGTCGCGTAACACATGCCCAGTGTGATGTAGGGCCCCGCATCATCCGGCGTATTGGTCGGCGCCGGAATCCATTTGTTTAAATCAAAATCCGCTTCCGATGCATAATGTATCACTTCCTGACATACCGGCTTCTCCTCTGTCAAAACCGGCTCGATAGGATGGGCTGCACTGTCCCTCAGTAAGTGTCCTAACTTGTCCGGGCTGCTGTCCAACAGGGCCGCCACCCGTTCTCTGCTGGCTAGCACCCCAATCGCCACCCGGGCGTCCGGGTGGCCTTTCACATTGTTAAATATAACGGCCGGACCTTTTCCGGTAGGACGCATAACCGTTCCTCCAGCGCCTACATAGCGGTATACACCGGACAGCTCCGCTTCCGGGTCCACCTGCACGTCCGTCTCCACCAGTTCTTTCTCCATGCACCGTAATTTATCCAATGCTGAACGAAGATCCCTTACCTTTATTTCTGACATTTTTTCCTCCATGTATTTGTTTTCCCCGGGGCAGGTGAACCTTTTATGGTTCTACCTGAAACCCTTTTCCAAATATTCCGACAGCTGTTCCTGTATGAATATCTGATACTGAAAAAGTGAGGAGATTGGGATTTACCTCAATCTCCTCTGAAAACCATAAGCTGCTGAAACTTAAATAATCCCGATCGCTCTGCCAAGCAATATGCCGACCGCACATACAGGTATCCAGATTAGGGAAATAATCAATCCGGGCTTTGCCATTTCCGATAGTTTCCAATATCCATATCCATAGGTAGTCAGTGGAATCGGATCCAGCGGGATGATAAATACCGCTGATGCCGTAAATCCTAACGGAAGCACCAAATATAAGGGGTTCACGCCGATGGAGCCGGCCAGCACCACGACGATCGGAACACATACGGCAAGTACCGCATTGGCTACCGGAACCAGCAGGTGGCTGAAGATGCCAAATGCGGTCACCACCATCAGTAATACGGCCAGAGAGGCCCCGCTGACAGTTCCCAGGATGCTGTTGGAGATCCATTCTGCGGTACCCTGGGTACTCAGAACCATAGCCAGCGCGTTTGCCGATCCCATAAGCAGGACGGATTCCCAGCTAACCGCATCCCTGGCTGTTTCCCAGTTAATCAGATCAAATCCGGGAAGGAAGAAAATGCTCACCGCAAGGAGGGATACGAACGCTGTCTCGATTCCGGTCATGGACTGCGTAAACCAAAGAACCATAACGCAGATGAAGATAACCAGGAATTTCTTTTCATTCTTGGACATGGGCCCCAGCTCTGCCCGCTTTTTCTTGATATCATCCAGCCCCTTGACCGTTTCGATCTCCGGCTTGTAGATCAGACAGATCACGAACCATGCCACGAACAGCAGTACCAGCGCAATCGGCGCTCCTATGAGGGTCCACTGCGCAAAGGTAATGTTGACGCCAGCCACATTATTTAACAGGTTAATGGTCAGGATATTCAGTCCGCTTCCAGCCGGCGTCGCGATGCCGCCCAGAGCTGCCGCGATCGGAATGCCCATCATAACCGCCTTGCCGTATTTACTTTTTCCGGGTTCACAGCCGCTTTCTTTCAAAATCGGCAGGGCAATGCCCGCCAGAATAATGGCTGTGGGGATATCTACCAATACGGAAGATATCAGGCCGCCGCAGAGCATCAGGCTTAACAGTACCATTTTGCTTTTCGGCCCCAGCAATGGGGTTATGTACAGGGAAATCCGGTAACCGAGCCCTGTATCGATAAATACCTTAGCGATAATCAAGGCGCCCATCACGAAGAACATCGTGGTAATCCCAAAGTTCACAAGGACATTCGAGGTACTGTCAATCTGCAGAAATGCCGGCAGCATCAGCAGAAAACAGGATGATATCCCGATAGGGATAAACTCGGTAACCCAGGTATAGACACAGCAGATCATAAGAAGCAATGCCTTCCAGCCGGTTTCTGTCAGTCCGTTTGGCGGCGTAATGTGAGAACAGATCACATAAAACACGACCACAATGATCAGTTGAAGATATACTTTTTTTGCTTTACTCATACGAGCCTCCTCCTCTATTGAAAACCCTCCGAAACGTTTAAAGTGCCGCCAGCTTTTCCAGATACTCATATCTCTCAATGAGATGTCTGCTGACTTCTTCCTTCTCCTCCTGCGTTACCCCTTTAAATCTTTTCTGCATGGAGAAGTACTTTTCTACATCACCTAACTGAGAAGGCTTTTTGCCGAGTTTTACTCTGCCGTCTTCATATTCCATAAGAACCCACGACCCATTTTGTATAGCTTCCCGGGCTACCTCCACCGTTTTTGACATTTTATAACCCCAACCGGTAGGACAGGGACTCATAATATGCAGCACGCGGCATCCCTTAATTTCTTTTGCTTTTTTCACCTTTTTCCGAAGGTCCGGAAGGTTGGCGATGGAAGCGGAAGCTGCATACGGTACGTGATGCGCCATAACGATCTGCATTAAATCTTTACTGTTGACAGGCTTTCCTGCCGGAGTAGTTGTCGTACTTGCCGCAAGAGGTGTGGAACTGCTCCCCTGTATGCCGGTGTTCATATACGCTTCATTATCATAGCAGATGTATAGAATATTATCATTACGTTCCATGGCTCCGCTCAGGGACTGGATCCCGATATCTACGGTGGCGCCGTCTCCGGCAATCGACACGACCTGTGTATGGTCATTTCCCTGATACTTGAATCCGGCAGCGATTCCGGCAGCGATGGCTGCGGAATTCTCCAGATTTCCCTGGATACCAGGTACCGTTACCGACGCCTCAGGGCCGCAGCCTGAAAACTGTGCGGAACATCCCGGTGGGATTACAAGTACCGTATCTTCACCCATAATATCGAGAACGTTTCTGAAAATAACATCGATCATGCATCCCTGGCAGGTATTGATACCCGGTGAAACCGCACCCTTTGGCTGAGTTTTATACGTTAGCATTTGTTTCCACCTCCCTTATGTTCATGGCGTTCTCTTCTACGTCAAACCATGTAGAAACGGTTTCGGATTTACCCTCTTTGATCCCGAGAAGCTCATCAAAAATCTTCCGGAATGAACCGTCCGATATATCACGGCCGGCAATCCCGCCGATATAGCCATAAATCTTAGAATTCTCACCGTACATCGCAGCTTTTACTTCCGAGCATACCGGACCCTGTGCGCCGCCCAGGCCGCAGGAACGGTCGATCACACCGATAACCGGGATATTCTTCAGTGCTTCATGGATCTTCTGATCCGGGAACGGGCGGAACATGCAGATTCTCAGAAGGCCGGCCTTTATCCCTTTTTCCCTTAACTGCTCTACTACATATTTTCCGGTACCGGACATGGAACCGATTGTCACTACAGCCACCTCAGCATCTTCCAGACGGTATGCTTCCACCTGCTTAAGCTTTCTGCCAAAACGTTTTTCGTATTCCGCAAATATTTCATCCGATACCTGGGCCGCGCGCTTAAAGCCCATCATCTGCTGATATTTCATCTCCGTATGTTCAACGGTGGGGCACAAATCGTTGATAAACATCACGTCCTTCGTATCCAGATACATATTTTTCTTCACATATGGCTTTACAAAGTCCCATGCCTCTTCATCAGACGGAGTATCCACTCTCTGCATGGAATGGGACAGATAAAATCCATCAAAACAGACCATAGAGGGAATCATGACATCTTCATGCTCACTGATCCGATACGCGCAAAGCTGCAGATCCAGAATTTCCTGTACCGTGGACGCATAAAATTGAAGCCAGCCCGTATCTCTCTCCGCCATCGTGTCGGAGTGGTCACACCACAAAGACCAGGGAGCCACCAGCGAACGGTTCACCACAGGCATCACGATGGGGACACGGCATCCGGCTGCCACGCCGCAGACTTCATGCATCAAGGCCAGACCTACGGAAGCGGTGGCTGTCGCCACCCGGACACCGGTCAGCTGGGCGCCGATGGAAATAGACATGGCGGAATGCTCGGATTCCACACGGACATATTCTGCCTTGATCGCCCCTTCCGCTACAGCATCTGCCAGGTGCTCCGCAATGGAACTCTGCGGGGTAATCGGGTAAGCCGCGATCACTCCCGGACGTGCCAAACGGATCGCTTCCACCGCCGCACCATTACCATCAAACATTTTGATTGCCATTATTCACCACTCCCTTCCGGTATCATGGACAATGCCTGCCGGGGACATTCATTTGCACAAATACCACAACCCTTACAGTAATGCCAGTCGAATTCCAGTGGACATCCCTCTTTATTCACCGTGATGCATGCGGTAGGACAGTACTTTGAACAAATACCGCAGCGGATGCATGCTTCTTCCTCTACCTGGGGACGCTCCATACGCCAGCTTCCTGTATGTGCCGCCACTAAAATGTGGGAGCACGGTCCCAATACTCTACGCTTCGCAGGTGTGCTCGTAGGCATATCTTGCTGCTTTTCCATTCTTTTCACCAACCTTTCCAAAACTTTCCGTTACCGCACTGACTACCGCCCCGATCTCAACGACGCCGCTGTGGGCCAAAGCGCCTAACATGGCACTGTTCGGTATGTTTAATCCGATATTTTTAAGGGCAGCTTCTGTCGCATTACATGCAAATACTTTCTTAAATCCATATGTATCTTTATACCGCCGGATCATTTCCTCATTTCCGGAATTGATGACTAGTATCGTATTTTCCGTGCATCCTTCGCCTACATCCACACCCATATCGATCAGGTTTTCATCAAATACAACTACGATATCCGGTTCATAAACATAACAATTCAGCAAAACGGGTTTATCATCCACAATAATGTGCGCAAACACCGGTGCCCCCCGGCGTTCATGTCCATAGGCAGGAACTGTAATTGCGTACTCATTCTGATGCAGTGATACAGCAATGGATAAAATTTTGGCAGCTGTAACCGCGCCTTGCCCTCCTATTCCATAAAATTTAATCTTGTGCATTTTATTGCCTCCTTAATTTCTTTATACGAATTTTAATTTCGTTATTTGAACTTAACATTATTATAATATAATCGGAAAAATATGTCATTAGATATTTTTTACAAGATTTCATCGTTTCATTTGTTGAATTTTTAATTCATATAGAGAATTATCTGGTTTTAAATAGAGTTTCACCTGGGATACTTTATGCATTTACCCATAAAAAAAGACCGGGTAAAAACCCGGCCTGGAAATCAGTCTTATACACACTGCATAACAGCAATTAATATGGAATTATACTTATCTTCCGGAGAATCCGTTCTGCTGGTCATAACCACAGGACACGAAGTGCCTGTAAGGGTGCCTGCCGATATGAGATGCGCAAAGTAATAAATTGTTTTTGTAAATATATTTCCGGCGCACAGATCCGGCATAAGGATAATATCCGGATGGCCGGCCACAGGGCTGTTAATCCCTTTGTGCCTGGCCGCGTCTTCCGATATGGCGTTATCCATCCCCAAAGGCCCGTCAATGATACAGCCCTTGATCTGCCCCCGTTCGGCTGCTTTGCTTAGAAGCGCCGCATCTACTGTGGCGGGCATCTTCGGATTCACGGTCTCGACAGGCGCCACTACGGCCACCTTCGGACAATCGATACGCAGTTTTCCTGCCAGCCTCACCGCATTCTTAATCAGCTTTACCTTATCATTATAGTCCGGTGATACATTAACCGCACAGTCGGTAACGATCATCAGCCGGTTCTCATATTCCATCACGGTCGCCTGGCTTAGCAGGGAGCCGTCCGGAACAAATCCATATTTTTCTTTATCCAGAATACACCTCATAAAAGTAGCTGTCTGCATTAAACCTTTCATGGGCATATCCGCTTTCTGATCCTTTACCATCTGGCAGGCCATTTGTCCCGCCGATTTCTCATTCCGGCAGTCGATGATCTCATACCTTAAGGAATCTTCACCCAATTTATCCAGAATTTCCGTTATTTTGTCCGATACCCCTATCAGAGTCGCATCTATGACCCCTTTTCTAACGGCCATAACGACAGCTTCCAGCGCATCCTCGTCGTGCGCATTTGCCAGCGCCAGGCGTTTTTTGATCCCCTGATCCAGAATATACTCTTCAAGCTCTTTAAAATTATGAAACATAGTGATTCCCCCTATTTTAATTCTTTAATTTCTTTTTCCCCGTTTAATGCCGCTAATGTATTCAAGGCCAGAGACTGCATCTCATATTCTCCCGGATATACCACTACAGGAGCAATATAACGGACATAATCAGAAACCATGCCCACAATCCAATCAGAATAGGCCATTCCGCCCGTAAATACAATCGCATCTACGTTTCCTTTCAGTACGGTGGCATCCGCGCCAATTTCTTTTGCGATCTGATAGCACATGGCTTCCATAACCTCTTTGCACTTCTCGTCTCCTGCCAGGGCCCGGTCCTGTACGATTTTGGCGTCATTTTCTCCCACATAACCCATCAGGCCGGATTGGCCGTTGATTAATCTGCGGATCTCCTGATATGTATATTCCCCGGAATAACACAGCTTGATCAAATCGCCGATCGGCACAGTACAGCAGCGGTTCGTTGAGAACGGCCCGTCACCGTCAATGGCATTGTTTGCATCTACCAATTTCCCTTTTTTATGAGCCGCTATACTGATACCGCCGCCCATATGGACAACTACCAGGTTCAAATCCTCATAGTTTTTTCCGATATCTTTGGCATACTGCATTCCGGCCGCTCTATGGTTCAGTACATGAAAGCTGCTCCGTCTCTGGATAAAGGGAATGCCGCTGTAACGCGCCAGCGGTTCAAACTCATCCGTTGTAGGAGGATCTACGGTAAATGCCTGGGGGCCTTGCTTGGAAAATTCATTCACAATACGAAGGCCGACATCCGTCGCGTGATTGCCATATTTTTCGCTTCCGGACTGTTCCAGCATTTTCCCGCTGACCCGATATACACCGCCAACAATCGGTTGTGTATGTCCTCCGCGGGTGACCACCGCATCCAGGTTTGAAATGAGAATCCCTTTTTCATTCAGATAGTTTACGATCTTCTCCATCCGGTAATCCTGCTGATCCCAGATCGTCGCAAATTCATCCAGTTCCTCCGGGCTATGCTTAATATTATCCTTGAAGACACAGTTCTCATCTTCATAATAAGCAATTTTTGTTGATGTGGAACCCAGGTTAATCGCAACAATTTTTTTCATGCTTTCCATCCTCCTTAAAATCTTATTTTTTCTGTTACTATTTCTTTATGCGAATTTATATTTCTTTATTCGAATCTTTTGTTCCAGAATAGCATATTCTAAGGTATATTTCAACTATTTATTTCTTCCATTCATTTTATTTCCGGCCGCTTGGTAAAATGAGAGGAGACTTGATTCTTTCGTAAAAAAGTGAACAGGCAGAAAACTTTGCAGAGAAAGGTATCTGCCTTCCCTCCTAGTCGTCATTTTTCAATATATTTCAGCAATTAACTTGCTACTTTTTCTTAAATCAGATATATTTATAGGTACAAACATTTTAAGGAATAGGAGATGATTTCATGGACGCGACAGAAAATGACAGCCGGTATTTACTTCAATCCGCGGCAAATACGCTTACTGTATTAGAGATCATTGCACAAAATTCTGAGATTGGAATCAATGAAATTGTAGATTTGTCCGGCATTGGGAAAAGTACTGTTTTTCGTATTTTATATACATTGGAAAGCCGAAATTATATTACCCGCATGGAATCCGGAAGATACCGGCTGGGCCTCAAACTCTTTTCCCTGGGTAAGATTGTGGAAAAAGATTATGGAATCATCCAGCTGGCGCATCCCTACCTGGAACGGTTATCAAACGAAGCGGAAGAAACGGCTCACATTTCTATATGGAAAGACCGTTTAAACATTGTGTTTATCGACAAGGTCGTCAGTACCAATACCTCTTTGCATATGGGGTCTTATATTGGTTACAGCAGGCCGGCTCATCTCACCGCCTCCGGAAAGGTATTGCTGTCCGTATGTTCAGATGAACGTATTCAGGAGTATATCAATGAGACCGAGTTTACCCGGCTTACCGACACAACGATTACTTCCGGAAACGCACTGTTTGCTGAGGTCCAGAAAGTCAGGGAACAGGGTTATGCTGTCGATAACGAAGAGAGCGAAATCGGTCTCGTATGCATGGCCTGCCTGATATACGATTCTTTCCAACAGCCTTATGCTGCGGTCAGCATATCAGGTCCCGCGTCGCGAATGTGGATGAATCACGAGCGGAACCTGGCGGCTTTAAAGAGTATTGCCCATGAGGTGTCTGAGAAGTTATGACGGGCTTATGATGAGCGAATGCTTTCAGTTTCAGCCCCTTAAAAAACCTTCCACAATTCGTGCCTCTGCCTCCTCTTGCGTAAGCCCCAAAGTCCGAAGCTTAACGATCTGTTCCCCGGCGATCTTCCCGATGGCAGCCTCATGGATCAGGGCCGCGTCCGGATCGCCTGCGAACAGTTCCGGCGTGGCGTTCACGGTCCCACGGTCCATCAGGATCGCGTCGCACTCGGAATGCCCGGTACAACGGCAGTTTCCCTTGATACGGGAATGGTACTCCTGGCATGATTTCCCTTTGGCCACGCTGCGGGATACCAGGTTCACGCTGGAATCCCCGCCATCCATGGAGACCTCAAAATCGGTCTGCGCCGTCTCTTCACCGTCCGTCAGAATACTCTCATGGATCGTCAGCCTGGCTCTGGCTGCCAGCACCGCGCTGGTTTTCCGAAGCGTGCGGTCCACGCCTCCTAACTGCACTGTGTCCATCTCCAGTACCGCATCCTCGTCTAATGTAATATCCGTCACCGGATCGATCTTTTTCAGGCCGGCTCCCACGCCGGTCCCGATATGTTTTTCCTTATAGAGCACATGGGCTCCCTTTTCCAGGAAGAAACGATGGATTCCGTTGTGCCTGGCCGTTTCCTCACTGTCCGTATGCACTCCGCAGCCGGCCACTATGGTCACATCCGCTCCTGCCCCCACATAGAAATCGTTGTAAACCAGGTCGTCCACATCGCCGTGGGTGACGCAGGCAGGTATATAGACCATTTCGTTCTGCGCTTCCGGGCTGATATGGATCACCAGGCCTGGAGCGTCCTCTTTGGAATCGATTCTTATATGGTTCGAAGACTGTCGTCCGGCACACTCCCCATTCTCCCGGATATTATAAGCGCCACGGAATTCACCTTTCCAGTCTGATACGAGTTCTAATAGTTTTTCTGTGATTTTATTCATATTTACCTCCAGTGACGCATCAACTGCGTCATAAATTCAGGTATGGCAGTGTCGTAATTACTTCATTCTTAAATAGGGTGAGACGGGATTCATATAGGGCAGCGGCTCTGTTTTTCCTCATCCAGCAGCCGGGGCAGGATGATCTCTCTGCTCCCTGCGACCCGCACTTTTCCATCTGCGATCACTACGATCTCATCCGCCACCTCCAGAATCCGCTCCTGATGGGAAATGATCAGAAGCGCGCTGTCCCGTTCCGCTTTCAGGTCCCGGAACGCTTCTACCAAGCTGGAGAAGCTCCACAGATCGATGCCTGCTTCTGGCTCGTCAAAGACCAGTACCTTAGCCTGCTTCCTGGCCAGTACTGTAGCGATCTCGATCCGTTTGATCTCCCCTCCCGACAGGCTGCTGTCCACCGGGCGGTCTATATATTCTCTGGTACACAACCCCACTTTTCCAAGAATACCGCACAGTTTCCCCTCATCCAGGGATTCCTCCGCCGCAGTTTCCAGAAGTTCCCGGACAGTCAGTCCTTTAAAATGAACCGGCTGCTGGAAGGCATAGGCGATCCCATGCCTGGCACGTTCTGTCATATCCCAGCCGGTAATGTCTGTCCCATCCAGCAGAATTCTCCCTTCTGTCGGCTGTATCAGGCCCGCTGCGAGTTTGGCGATGGAAGTCTTCCCTCCACCGTTGGGGCCCGTCACCACAGTCAGTTTTCCCGCGGGGACCCGCAGGCTGACTCCTTTGATAATAGGTTCTCCTTCCGGAAGCGTCCATCGGACATGATCTAATTCAAGCATACGCGATTCCTCCATTTCATGATTGGTGCGTGATAGTTGAATGCTGTTTCATCATTCGTAATCAGTTGATATCCTGTTAGTGTCCATCGATTGAATAGTTGTTCAACCATTTTTATTATAGTTGAATAATTCTTCAATTGTCAACTTTAATTTTGGCTGAGCGATTGACAATTGAACAATCATTCAATTATAATGACCCTATATTCATTTTATTGGGATCTTGCGCAGAAAATCACAGAAAAGTGACGGAAAGGAAGGACGGAATTCATGAATACAAAAACCACGGACTGCAGCCCGATCAATCAGGAGATCATCGACCGGGTACGGCCGAATATGCCGGATCAGGCCATTCTTTTCAACCTGTCGGATTTTTTCAAGGTTATGGGGGATGGTACCCGGATTCAGATCCTCTGGGCATTGGATGAAAGTGAGATGTGTGTAGGTGATATTTCAGTTCTTTTGAATATGACGAAATCGGCCGTCTCCCACCAGCTGCGGGCGCTCCGCGCCGCGAATCTGATCCGCGCCCGCAGGGAAGGGAAGAAAGTAATCTATGCGTTGAATGATAACCATGTCCGGATGGTACTGGAAACGGCTCTGGAACATGTCAGTGAGTAGAACCCGTTCCATACATTCTGCTTCGGTTAAAAAGCTCAGGTTATGGTCATAAAGTCGTTATTCGAGGCCCATCAACAGATTCATTACATACATTTCAAGCGCTTCAAAATCTCTGTTCCTGACACACTCTTTCTGATATTCGTAGTCAAATTGATCCACCTTTGCTTCCAGTGCCCGGAAGATCTTCAGACTATTTTCCAGATGCTTGTAGCTGTCCGCGTCCCTGGTTGTTCTCATTGCTTTTACATCCAGTCCCACATACTCGCCGTTGTCTCCATAGTTGTTCTCTTTCAGTACCTTAACCTGGTTGAAGGCTGCTCTTAGGTTCTCCACACCAAAGGATTTATCCTGATCATAGCGGATTCCATTCTGATCATTCAGATGGACGGTCATCAGTTTGCCCATAGCCAAAGCAAATCCTATCTCATGGGCCGGGTCCAGGCCCGCCAGAATCGCGTGGGCGCTCTCCAGGTTCCCTCCTACCCGGGACGGATCGATGGTAGCTGCGGACACAGCCATTACGTGCCCCATGGTCCCACAGATACTTCTGTCAATCGGCTCATTGGGTTTCGGCTCGATGCAGACACGGATCTTCGGATCGTATTCCAGCATCTTGTTGATCGCATCGATCAGCATCCTGGTAGCCCAAACCGGAGATTTGCTCTCCGCACAGAGCGTGCCCTCACGGGCAAGCCACAAAACGATCATATCCGTTCCCAGCTCATTGGCGATATCAATAGAGCGGTAAGCCCTCCACATGGCATAATCCCGGTCTTTCTCTGATGTGCTCATAAATCCGCCATCCGTGGTGTGCCCGTCCATCCACAATCTCGGCGCCACAAACTCTGCAGCCAGACCGATTTCGTCAAGTGTTGTTCTGAGTTCTCTCGCTTTTTCTTTGATTTCTTCTTCTGTGTAGTCATTGATATTGGGAACCGCATCATCATCATGGAACTGAACGGCGTCAAATCCCAGTTCTTTGAATTTTTTGTATTTTTCGATCACCGGAATGTCTTTTCTGGTTTCGGGACCGTAGGAATCAGCTCCGGTATGTACGTTCCAGGGTCCTACAGAGAATTTAAACTTTGTCATGGTATATGACCTCCTTAACTTTTTACATCTTATTTGTTGTGTTATCCGTTCTCAACTGCCTTATTAATTTCATCAATCACTTCCTGAACCTGTTTCAGTGTCACATCAAATCCAAGCGCCACCATCGCCCGAAGCGGCATAGCTGCGGCAGACGCTGCCATGGCGTCTTTGGTCAGCGCTCCCGATTCATCCGTTTTTTCTTCCGATTCCAGCCGGTTCCTGCGGTTTCCCATCAATGTTTTCATAGCTTTTGTGATCATCGGGGCCGCAACCGGATGGGCATAGAGATCCCCCATTGGCGTGTTGACCGTAAAATGTGGTTTCATCAAGCTGGTGCATTGCACATAGATCTTACGCTCCAGCAGGATGTCTCTAGCGGATGTCCCGATCTGGACTTTGTAGTTTCCTTCCGGGACGTACCAGCCGCGGATATCGGTATTCCACTCTGCAAAAGCTCTTTTATGCAAAGTAAACGTTACTGTTTTTCTCTCTTCCGGCTTTAACTTAATTTTCTTAAAGGCGCGCAATTCTCTGGCCGGCCTCACTTCGCTGCTATGACATGGCGCCACATACACCTGTACAACTTCCTTCCCCTCCATGGCACCCGTGTTGGCCACGTCTACCTTAACCACCAATTCCTCGTTATCTCTCATTCTGGTGCTGTCAAGCTGCAGATTATCATACGCAAAGCTGGTATAAGACAAACCGTATCCAAACGGAAACAATACCTGTTTTTGGATCGTCTCATAGTAGCGGTAACCGATCAGACGCCCTTCCCGATAGAGTACATCATTTTTTTCCACACCATAGTAGGGGTACGTTGGATTATCTTTGATCGAAACCGGAAACGTTTCTGCCAGCTTTCCCGACGGATTTGCTCTGCCGAACAGGAGATCGGCTGCCGCTGCACCTACTGCCTCCCCTCCCAGATACAGCTCCAGAATTCCTTTGACCTGGTGAACCCAGGGCATTTCAACCGGAGAACCATTATGAAGCACCACGACTGTATTTTTCTGTACCTCTGCGATTTTTTTAATCAGCCGGTTCTGATTCTCCGGGATATCCATCCGCGTTCTGTCCAGTGTTTCAGTCTCCCAGCTATCCGGCAGCCCTGCGAATACAACTGCTTTGTCCGCCTTTTCCGCCGCTTCCAGCGCCTCCTGTAACAGCCGCTCTTCCTCTGCCTCCTGGCCTTTTTCCGGTTCTTCTATGTAGCCCTGGCAATACGTAAGATTCTCCAAGTCCGTCACCGCATCCAGGACCGAGGTAACTTTATAAGAATTGACATGGGAACTTCCGCCGCCCTGATAACGGGGATTTTCGGCATAGTATCCTATAAACACTATTTTTTCCTGTTCTTTCAAGGGAAGCACTGCGTCCTGGTTTTTCAAAAGCACGGCCGCTTCCAGCTCGACCTCTTTTGCTGCGGCATGGCCAGCCTCAAAATCAAATCCGCCGGAAGTTGTATTTTCCATGGCAACCGTTCTGGATACTAATTTCAGAATATTTTCCACCGCCTGGTTCAGGATCTCCTCTGCCAGGCGTCCGTCTTCAACCGCGCTGCGGATCTGATTCACCAGATCTTTTCCCGGGCCCGGCATACACAGATCCAGCCCGGCACGCAGGCTTTCCACCGGATCGTCACAGGCGCCCCAGTCTGTAACGACCGCGCCGTCAAACCCCCATTCATCCCGGAGGATACCGGTAAGCAGCAGCGGGTTTTCACAGGAATATGTGCCATTGACCCTGTTATAGGAGCACATTATCGACCAGGGGCCCGCATCCTTAACCACCTTTTCAAATGCGGCCAGATAAATTTCCCGTAATGTCTGCTCATCGACGCGGGAATTGCTTGTCTGGCGGTATAATTCCTGGTTGTTTGCCGCGAAATGCTTCGGACAGGCAGAAACGTTCTGCTTCTGAAGCCCCCTGACAGCTCCGGCGCCCATGGTCCCCGCCACCAGCGGGTCCTCTGAATAGTACTCAAAGTTCCTTCCGCAAAGCGGGGAGCGTTTCATGTTAATAGCGGGGCCCAGGACTACCCCGATATCCATCGTTTTAGCCAGTTTTCCAAGTTCTTCCCCCACCAATTCCGAAACCGCCGGATCGAAGGAGGAAGCGATTGCACAGCCTGCCGGAAAACAAACCGCGGTTTCACTGATTCCGAGGGTAAGCTGGTCGGCCGCCCCGGCCTGCTTACGTATTCCATGCGGCCCGTCTGTCAGGATCATGGGGGGGATTCCCAGCTCTTCGATATTTCTAATATGCCAAAAATCCTTTCCGACACAAAGGCCGGCCTTTTCCTCTAACGACATTTTAGAAATTATTTTCTGGATTGCTTCTCTGTTTTTATTCATGATGCCGAACATTTCCTTTCGTTTTCTCCCTACGCCTGCTGCGCAGCTGCTATGCGAAGTCCCTCCGCCTTCTTTTTCTCCCTTGCCGTCACCAGATTCATGATCAAAAGCAGCAATACGAGTACTCCCATGGTAATAACCGCAGATGCCGCGGAGGGCAGCCGGAACAGGGTAATCCCCATGGTCAGGATGCGGAAAGTGATCACGGCAACCGGCACACCAAATACGGTGGAAATCCATTTCTGCATAATCATTGCCGCGAATACCGGGACAAAGCTGGTAAATGCGATCGTGATGCTGGACAGGTTCATAGCCGGAGATTGATAGCCGCTCACACCGGTCTCCAGGATGCCTGACAGGCTCATCAGCGCCCCGCAGATGCAATAAATAATAACGGTCTTTCCATAGATTTTCACTCCCGATGTGTGTGCGATCTTCTGTGAACCGGCAATGGCCCGGTACTGAATGCCGAATTTTGACTTATCCATCAGTATGTACATTACGGCAATGCTCACTACACCGCATATCGTAATCAAGGTAACATTCGAGAGCATACCCATATTCTGCCGGCCATATAGCTGGAAGCCTTCCGGCGCGTATGCCGCCGCAACCGCTTCGAAGATCAGCGCAGTCCCGATACCCAGAATCATGGCCGGCAGCCGCAGAGTGACATACAGCACTCCGGTCAGCAGCCCGCTGATCATACCAAAAAGGATACTCATCAGTATGACCCCGGCAACCCCCATCCCCATCGACAATGCAAGATTCCCGCCGATCAGGCAGGCCACCAGCTTCTGGCCTCCAAGGGAGATATCCATACGTCCGTTTCCCATATTCAGAAGCAGCGCATAACCGGCCAGTATATTGATGCTCACCTGCCGCAGAAAATTTGTCACATCCAGCGAAGTCTCAATCAGATGTCTGCCGGTAAATATATTGCATACCAGTTCGATCACGATAAAGGTAACGATCGGAATACAAGTCACAATTACTGCGCCCTTATTCTTTTTGAATCTGTTTTTTGATTGATCCATACGTCTGAAATCCTTTCTTATCAGAATCTTATTGTAACTAAATCCCTCTTCTTTCCTTTACGGAATCCAGTTCTGCTTTCGCAGCCCACTCTGCAAACACATCCGCGTTCAACGACGGATTATAGTACTTAATCATCTGTTTCAGATCCTCGATGGTGTACACGTAGGTACTCTCATCCTGATCGAGGTGCTTAATCTCTTCATACTCATCCGCATTATGGCAGACCCACATCGGAGAAAAGAACTCGGTAGCTTTTCCGTCTCTCATGACTGCGTCCTGGTCGCCATTTGCTGTATTGACCGCCATCAGAACCGGAAGGATATAACGGCTCTGATTCAGAAGCAGTGATCCGTTCAGAGAGGGGTTGCCTGCGATATCAAGGGTAGTATAGCTGTTTTCTGTCGTATCACATACATTTGTCATGGTAACGATTTTAATATCCCGATTATAAGCCTTTTCCGCCTCTGCAATCGTGGATTCGAACCGCAGGTACAGAGCCCCTGTCAGGGCCACGACATCATACTCCCCTTTCAGCACTTCATTCATATCATCCGTGGAGAATGTGGGGAAGATCGTTACTTTAACGTCGTCCCTTCCGGTTGAGATCTCCGTGACGGAATCCAGCATGACGAGATCCCGTATCTCCCCATCATAGGTCAGGTTATACATATCCTTAAGCGCTTCCAGTATACCCATGGAAGAGGTAATCTGTTCATCCACACCCAGCTTCGCATTCATGGTACATACGACGACACTGTGGGGCTCTGCGCCTTTTTCCAGTGTGTCCACCATCAGTTCATAGAATTGATCGTCCAGTTCTTCCGGATTCTTTCCGGCGGAGCCGATCACATATTCATAATCATCGTAGTATCCGGTAGAAGGCATCAGCCCGGTTACCAGGTACATGCCCAGCTCTTCACATTTGTCCGCCAGCACGTAGACGGTATCACGGTTCGCACAGGCAAAGTCTACCAGAACCTCCGCACCGCTGTTATAGGCATTTTCCGCGAAGGAGATCATATTTGCCGGATCATTTCCCAGTTCTTCGGAGAAGAGGAATTCAATATTTAAAGCCTCCGCAACATAGTTTTCACAATAATTCTTAAAAGAGACAACTTCCGGTATGTAGCTGGTGTTGGCCACAGCGATCACATGCTTCTCCGGGTTCACATCCGGGATATCCTGATCAGCGGCCCCCGCTGTTCCATCCGGTGCGCTGCTTTCTCCGGGTGTACCGCCCGCTGTATCCGCGGTCCCGGAACCGGCCGGCGCGCTTCCGGATGAATCGGTATCTCCTTTGCAGGCAGCCAGACCACACATCAGGATAACGGTCAATGTTAAAGCAATCAATTTTTTCAAATTCTTCATAATCATTTCCTCCCTATACTTAAGGTATTTCATTTTAAATTTTCTTTTCAAGCTCTAAGTCTCCCAGGATCTAATTCAGAATCTCGGAACGTTTGTCAGAAAGGGCTATTACCACGATAAAAAATACACCCCGTACTGCCTGGATCCAGATCGCATCGATTCCCGCCATCGAAAGGCCGTTTGTCAGCATCGACACCGTCAACGCTCCCCAGATACCGGATAAAATTTTCGATCTTGTACCTCCCCTGATCGGGGTACCTCCAAGTACAACGGCCAGCATCGCATCCATATTCAGGGAGTTTGCTGTAAACTGTGAAATGGAAGCGGAACGGATCAGGATAACCGCAGAACCAAGGCCAACAGCCACGCCGGCCAGCAGGAATGCTTTTGTCAGCATTTTCTGTGCATTGATACCGTTCTGCCTGGCACAGGTCTCATTGGAACCAATCATCTTTAACTGTCTTCCGAATTTGGAAAATTCAAACAGAACTGCCGCCGCTGCCAGAAAGACAAGGCATAAGATCAGAGGAAGATTCATCTTCTCCAAAGACTTCATGGTCCCGTGATCGAGAGAAAGAATCTTTCCGCCATCCAGTACCCACTCCTGTATGGCCATCAACAGCGTCATGAATATCATGGACAAAATCATGACATCCATATGCAGAATCTTACTTAAGCCGATTGTGACCAGCATAATCAGTAAACCGCCGCCGATACACCCCAGAATCATCGCAACGGGACTGTCTGTAGCCAGAAACGCATACGTCCCGATGATACAGGCCATCGCCGTGGAACCTCCCATGGCGGCACTGATCCGCGACGTGGAGAAGATAATTACCGCGCCGGTTGCCACAAGACCCAGGATGATAGCCTGATTCAGAATCATCATCAGGTTCTTTGACCGGACAAACCTGCCCTGTGTCCATACAGCAAAGACCAGCACTACAATCACCATGATCAGCAGCGGCATAAAATAACTTACGATCCTGTTTTCTTTGACTTTTAACATTTTTTCTTTCATCTCACGCCACCTCAAATCATGTAATCAATGATTTCTTTTTCACTCAAATCTTTACTGCGCAGGAACTCTTTCGTAATAGCCCCCTGCTTCATAATCAGAATCCGGTCACTCATGCCAATCAGCTCCGGAAGTTCTTCGCAAATCAGCAGAATCGCTTTCCCCGCCCGCTTCAGTTCATACATCAGGTTATACATCTCTGCCTTTACGCCTATATCAACCCCTCTGGTCGGGCAGTCCATAATAATGATGTCAAAATCCTTGGCCATCCATTTTCCGAATACGACTTTCTGTTTGTTGCCCCCGGAAAGCGTGCTCACCTGCTGGCTGCTCGAATAACACCGGATTTTCAGCCCTTTCACCTGTGTGTCCACATACTTCTTTTCCCTGGCCCGGGAAATCAGAAATCCGAACCCCCTGTTCACTTCGTATCCCGTGCTTGCTATATTTTCAAAAACAGGGGCGCTTAACGCGATGGATTCTTCATCCCGGTCTTTTGACATATACGCCATCCGGTTTTTCACAGCAGTCTCTGCGTCCGTAATCTTCGTCTGCTCAATGCCGGCCGTGACACTTCCCGCTAAGACCGGTTCCTCGCCAAACAGGGCTTTGCCCAGCGTATGCATTCCACAATCGGACAGGCCTCCGATACCTAAGATTTCACCCGCATGCAGTTCCAGGGACAAGTTCATGATTTCCTGCATGGTCGTTATGTTATCCGCCTTCAGCGCCACTTTCTCCTGATAGCCATCCATATCCGTCCGGTAAAAACCCTCCTCCACATCACGGCCAACCATCAGCTCTTTAATATGTCTTGGGGTGGCGTCTTCCTTTTTCAGGGTTGTGACCATCTCTCCGTCTTTCAAAACTGTAATCAGATCGCAGTATTCCATCACCTCTTCAATATCATGGGAGATAATAATGACAGCTCTCCCCTCCGCCGTCAGTCGCTTAATCAGATCAAACAGAACCTGCCGTTCCCTGTGTGATAATGCATTGGTGGTCTCGTCCACGATCAGGATATCCGGGTGATATTGATATGCTTTCACGATTTCGATCATCTTGCGCTGCTGAAGATTCAGCTGCATGATTCTCATGTTGCTGCGGATGCCTTCAATCCCTACTTCATCAATCAGCTTCTGTGCCTCAGCATTCATCTTCCGGTAATCGATCATGAAGCCTTTGCGGAATTGTCCTTCCTGGCCGAGAAAAATATTCTCCGCAACCGTCAGAGTGCCGATGGTCCCTGCCTCCTGTACAATAATACTGATTCCGCCTCTCTGTGAATCCATGACATCTCTCGGTTTCCATGGTGCCCCTTTATATTCCATGGCACCGGATGTCGCCTGATAGATACCGGAAATTACCGCAACCAGTGTGGATTTACCGCTTCCATTTTCGCCAACCAGGCCGCATACCCGGCCGGCCGGTACATTGAAGTCCACTTCTTTCAAGGCTTTGGTGATACCAAAATCCTTGGAGATTTTGTGGCACTCCAGCAATATCTTCTGTTCCACGTAATTCCTCCCTTCCTTTCCTCAGTTTATGCTTATGTTATTGACTTGCACATCCGATGATGCTAGATTACGGCATTACAGCTCATAATTATTGCATTTTTGTAATCTTTTTTTCATATTTGTATTTTTTTGGCGGATCCGATATAATCTGAATAGATCCTAATTGATTTGCAAATGGAGGTTTCCTGATTCCCATGAAAGACATAGCGAAATGCAGCAATTACCTTTATAACTTTATCAATATCCCCATCTATCAATACCGGAATCATACGCTGGTAAATTGTTTTCCCGAAGGCCTGCACATTTTCTCTCCTCCGAAAGCCTATCTTAAGGAGATCTGCAGCCGCAAAGAAGCCGTAGCCTGTGTCCGTATCCATGAGCTGATCTATTTTGGTTATCTGCGGCTTGATGAGCCCGGCAGTTTTCTTGTTCTCGGCCCTACGTGCCAGATCGCCCTTCCCCCCCACAGTATTGATGATTACTGTAAGGATTACGTGGTTCTGCCGGAACAGCGGAAGGAATTCTACGAATACTTCCACACCCTCTCCTGCATCCTGCCGCACTCCTTGTGGAATCTTCTCCTGTTTTTGGATTCCTCCCTGAATGAACATCCCTGTCAGCTGGAACCTGCTGCCGCTAAGGTCTTTTCTCATAAAAGCGTGCCAAAACCGATCATGGTAGAGAAGGCTAATTCTTTTTACGACTTGGCGGAAAATGCATTGTTTTACGATAATGTAAAGCTGGAGCAGCAGCTCACTTCCCTGATTGAAAACGGAGAAGTGGACAAGTTAAAAATCTTTGCCCGCCATGCGCATCAGGAAGCCCACTACGGAAGCGTTGCGTCAAATAACTTAAGACAGTTAAAAAACACAGCGCTTATACTGATTACCTTATCCAGCAGAGCAGCGATCCGGGGCGGATTATCCGCCTCCACCGCCTATGCGCTCGGTGATCTGTATATGCGGCAGACCGAACAATTATTGGATTCGGACAGCCTTCTCAACCTGATGCAGAACATCCAGATTGACTTTGCCAGCCACGTGGCCGCTGTCCATAACCACCAGAAAGCCGGTTTTGTACAGGATTCCGATATCTCCCGGGCGATCGAATTCATCCATAAGAATGTAAACAGGAATATCTCCGTGGAAGATGTCGCCCATGAAGTCGGGCTCTCCAGGGTTTATTTTTCAAATAAGTTCTCAAAAGAACTCGGGTTTTCCGTCGGCAGCTTCATCCGCCGCTGCAAGCTGGAAGAAGCGCGTTCCCTGCTTTTGTATACGGACAAATCGATTGCCCATATCAGTTCTTATCTGGGCTACTCCAGCCAGAGTCATTTTCAAAATCTATTCAGAGAGCAGTTTGGCATGACCCCCAAGCAGTGCAGGCAGCACCGTTAGGAATTGTTCCGTTTGAACATAACGTCTTTTTCGTACTGCTTCAGGTCGGCCAGCCATTCTGTGGCAACCGCTTTCTCTTTGCTCAGGCAGTAGTATTCCCAGACTGCATTCGCCGGCAGGGAACGGAACTCATCCATCAGCATAAGACGTTTTGTATAATCGCCGTCCTCCTCTGCCCGGTGCAGCAGACGTACCGGCTCCAGCATCGCCGTCAGAAGCGCTCTCTGCGTCGCCCTTGTGCCTATAGTCCAGGCTGCCACCCGGTTAATCGAAGCGTCAAAATAATCCGTGCCAAAGAATGCCTGATCCAATACACCGCAGCGGACGATTTCCCGCATCATATCATTTGTCTTTTCATCGTTGATCACCACATGATCGGAATCCCAGCGGAGGCCTCTGGTAATATGAGCCATAAACCTATCGGAGAACAGCATTACCGCTGAAATCTTATCCGCTGCAGATTCCTCGCAGTGGAAGTGGCCCATATCCAGGTTCAAAATGGTATTTCCGATACCTTTGGCTCTGGCGTGTCCATGATAGGACAGATAAAAATCATTGGACCCCACCGTATAGCTCTCAACGCCCACTGCAAATAATTTCGGCTCCAGAGCGTCATAGACATAGTCGGTTGAAATCTGTTTTTTACCGAAGATTTCGTCGAAGGATTGTTTCATCAGTTCCCGGTATTTCATACGATTAGCCGGCATATCTTTCATGCCGTCCTGCACCCAGGTATTAAAGACACAGACCTGTCCCAGTTCTCTGCCTATATCTTCGCTGATCTCACGGACGGACTGCATATGCCGGATCCAGAACTGACGGATGTTCTCATCCGGATTCGAGATGGTCAGCCCGGACTCGGCATATGGATGGCTGAAGGTGGTTGCATTCATATCCAGGCCGACGCCTTTTTCTTTTGCCCATGCGATCCAGTTGGAAAAATGGCGGGAAGCATATTCGTCCCGGTCTATGCCTGCCTCATAATTCTCGCCGTAGATCGAATGGAGGTTGACCTTTATCCTGCCCGGAATATAGGACATGCTTTTTTCCAAATCCATCCGGTACTCTTCCGGATTCCCCGGTCTGCCGGGGTAATTGCCGGTAACCGTTAACCCCCCGCTGGCTCCGGCTCCCTTTGGCTCAAATCCGACAATGTCATCGCCCTGCCAACAGGGAATAGAAACCGGGATCCCGTCAAATTTTTCCAGTATGGTTTCCACCTCTACACCATACCCGCCATACACTTCTTTTGCATTTTCATACGCCTGTTGAATTCTTGCTTCTCTGTTCATGTTATTCTCCGTGGGTGCGTTTCCCTCGTCCACCCTTTCCTTTCTTTTATTTTCAACCCTGCAGCTTCCAGGTAAAATGATATTTCCCCGACCCTACAGTCAATGAAACACCCTTTTTTTCCCGCTGAACGTGAATGATACCTTCTGACTGTTCCACTTGAATGCCGCCTTCCGTAACCGTTTCTGGTACGGCCTTTTCCAGAAATACATATGCACGCGCGTTTGCCGGAATCTGGATCTTCAAGTGTACCGTATGATGAGTATCTCTCTCCCAGCGGCTTCGGATTTCACCCTGTGCCGACCGGTAGACCGCCTCCGCAAAATCAAGGCGGTCCGTCAGATACGGGTGGATCACGATTTCCCGGTATCCGGGTGCTGCCGGCCTGATACCCGCCATCCCGCTTAACATCCAGTTTCCGATGGAGCAGAAGCATGGCTGTATAAAGGACACCGCATTTCTTGTACCGTCCGGCATAATCGCCTGCATGGATTCCCATACAGTGGTCGCACCCTGATTTACTTCATAGAGCCAGGAGGGGAATTCCTCCGATAAGAGGAATTGGTAAGCAATATCTTCACGGCCATATGCACACAAGGTATCAAAGAGCAGTAATGCAGAGGAGAATCCGCAATCCATACCTTTTTCCCGAATCAGTGTGAGCATGCGGTTCACCAGCTTCTGCTTATCCTTTTGTGGATAAAAGCCTGCGTGCAGAGCCAGAATCTGTGCGCCCATATAGGGGGATTCCAGAATATTCCCTTTTTTATAGATTTCGTCAACCGCCGCCCGGCAGATTCTTTTGTTTAAATCCCCGTATTCTTTTGCCTCATCCGTTTTTCCCAGAGCTTTGGCAGCCCTTGCCATAATGGAAGTGGTATAGGCAAAATAGTAACTTCCCATCATATAGGTCAGCGTCTGTGTAAAATAGGTATATTCACCTGTCTCTTTGTTATAGCAGGCGCTGGGGGTCAGCCAGTCTCCAAAATTAAATGCGCCGTTATCCAGATACTGGTAATTTTCGGCCTGCTCTTTTGTCAGTTCACCGCAGTCTCTGGGGTTCGTGCTTCCTGCACGCTTCCTCTGATAGGAGACCCATTTTTTCATCATCGGATAGGATTCTTCCAATACCCGTATATCCCCGTAACGCTCATACAGAATCCAGGGAATAATAACGACAGCGTCTTCCCAGCCGGCAGATGTCTTCATCCTCATGTTGGCATAGGTCTCCCAGTTCGGAACCACCAGGGGTACTTTACCATCCTCATCCTGTTCGAATCCTGCTTCCAGCAGCCATCGGCGCATCACCGTCTGGACATCCAGATTGGAACAGACTGCCGGCATAACCATTTCCCCGTCTCCGGTCCATCCCGCCCTTTCCCGGTCGGGGTTATCTGTCAGGATGGAGAACATATTCGAGCGCAGTGTCCACTCTATGTTCTTCTGCAGCCGGTTCACTCTTTTGTCAGAAGTCACGATCTGCGTACTCACCTCCACATCGCTGGCGATCAGACGGGCTTTCGCGTTCTCTTCCCGGACTTCCCCCCGGTCTGACGACAGCCAGATGTAGCGGTAAGCGTGATAGGTAAAGCAGGGATCGTAGATGCCTTTTCCATTTTCATCTAAAATCACCGTATCCGTCTGCTGGCTGTTGCGCCCTCCCAGCTCGAACCAGTAATTCCCCTCCTGATCCGTTTCCTCAAAATACTGTAAGGTCACAGCCGCATGGGGCTGTCCGATCAGCGCCAAACTTGCGTTTCCGGCCATCAACTGCCCAAAATCCAGAATGCGTTCCCCTTTTGGAGAGATATATGTCCTTACCAGGTTCTTTGTCTCAAGAACTTTGATATGAGGCGCGTTTTGCCCGGTCAGATTCCGATAGCCGTAGTCCCTGATCTTCACCGGCGTCCCTTCTATGTATGCGCCTGCCTCCGCCCATTTTGGAATCTCCAGGTTCATATCGTATTTTTCACCGATACATAGATCCGCATATCTTCTCGGCCCTTCAAATGAACAGAACGACTCGTCGCTTGCAATGATCTCTTCGCTTCCGTCTGTGTACCGGATCTGCAGCTGCGCGAGGAGTGCCAGTTTATCCCCGTACTGTACCGAATCCCCAAAGTTGCCGATGTGTCCTGCCCACCAGCCGTCAGCCAGTTCTATGCCTAAAGCATTCTCCCCTTTTACCATCATATCCGTCACATCATAGGTCTGAACCTGCAGATAGTCATCATAGCAGGTCGCTTCCGGGGAGAATTCATAATCGCCCGCCCGCATTCCGTTCAGCCATGCCCGGTATATCCCATGGGCGGTTACATAGAGCCTCGCCCGAAGGACCGGTTTATCAGCTAAAAACACTTTTCTTATCATGGGACATGGCCGCAATTCGTCCAGTGGGATATCCATCTGCTGGTTCGGATGGCCCTGGGTGATGGTGTTCGCCGCTTTTACCGCTGGTTTCTGTACCGGTTCAATCCATTTTGCCTTCCAGTCTGTCTCTTTTAAAAGCCCCATTTCAAAATATGCCTCTTCAGACTCCCAGGCGGTACCTCCTTTATCTGTCACCACCACTTTCCAAAGGTACCGGCATCCGCTGTTCAAGATAACTTCATCCAGCACCAAAAAATGTTCCTCGGCCTCCAGCGTACCGGAATAAAAGATCAGCATATTTACCGGGCTGTCGATGACCTCCTCGTAAACCCAGATCTGAAATGCCTTCTGTCCGTCCCCGCGTTTGTCGGTCTCCAGCTGCCAGGAAAGCCGTGGGTTTGATACTGACAAACCGATGGGATGATTCATTGCCTCACATTGTAATTTCGTTACCTTCATACGTTACTAAATCGCCTCCGTTTATTTTATATCACTCTGCCGGCCCGTCATACATCAGGTTTTCACCGGTTAATCCCACATATGCTCCCTGTTTCGAGGCTTCAGACTCCGGATGCGCCAGCAGCCATTTGTTTGTTCCCAGACCCTCCATTCATTTGCATGGAATCCTGAGTGTATTCCATCAGTTCAATTTCATTTCCATCGGGATCTTCCAGCCAGAACTGCCAGGTATTATCCGGCCCGTAATTGATTTCAGAAGTTACACGTATTCCTTTTTTGATCATTTCTTCTCTTGCCTTCTTTATATCATCCACCTCTAATGCCAAGTGAAGAAGGCCATTCTGTCTTTGGTCCGGCCTACAAAATTCCAGATCCTTACTGCCGGCAAAAAGTTCGATAAATTCATGTCCCGTAATCTCAAGATATACGATCGCTGTTTCTTGACGATGTTCTTCCATTTTCTCTAAAAGCATCCTCTCCTGCCGGGAGTTCAGATGGTTCATCCTCAGATTGATTTCCATCAATTCTTCTGCGTAAATGCGGAATATTTCTTTTAATCCCAACCCCTCCGTATAAAATTCAATGGATTGATCCATATCTGACACGCGGTAAGACGCGTGTGCCAAATGTTTGATTTCCATTTGCATCATCTCTCTTTCTGCTCATGTGCAACTTAATTCAACGCGATAGAGACCTCTTCCCGGCTGATGGAACGGATAATATTCCGGTATCCTCGTGGCAGCGGGGGCATCTGCTCAAACTTCGACTGTATTGCGCAAAACTGCTTCGACTTCCCGCTTTCCGCGATACCATGCAGGATTTCCATGGCATGATAAGCCATTTCTTTATTCGCTCGGTTCTTTCTTCCATTGCGAATGGACCACGCCATCTCGGCTGCACCGACGCCGCGGTATTCTTCGTCGAACCCATGTGCCTGCTGCATGACAAAGGGCTCTGTATTCCCTTTCAGAAGGACTTTCACCTCCCCTGCGAAATTATTGGGATCCGCCATATATAAGATCCCTTCCGTTCCATGGATCACAACCGCAGGGCGTTCCGGCAAAGTGAACAGCGAATTGGAGTCAAACAGCAGATTGCCTACCACCCCGTTTTCAAACACAAGCGTACCGGCCATGATATTTTCACACTCCATCGTATACGTTTCTCCAAGTTTATCGATGGTCTGGTATACCCCCGCAGGTTTTCTGGTATCCATTACGCCGGTTACTTCTTTGACGCATCCAAGGATGCTTATAAGGGCTGTCACATGATAAACGCCGAAGTCAAATGCGATGCCGCCTCCTTTTGCCAGCCCGTTGCCGGAAAGCCCGGTAAAAAAAGAATAATCTCTGGTCACCGACGCATAGCAGGAAGATACGCTGCCGATCATGCCGCTGTCTACCACATACCGGGCGGTCTGCACGGCTGATCCCAGAAAAGTATCCGGAGCAGCTCCCAGATACAGATGTTTGTCGTCCGCTAACACCATCAGTTCCTTTGCTTCATCCAGCTCCAGGGTCAGAATTTTCTCGCAGTATACATGTTTTCCTGCTTTCAGCAGCTGTTTATTGGTCTCATAATGGGCAGAACCAGGTGTGAGATTGACGACGAGCTCGATGCTCTCATCAGCCAGCAGCTCCTCAGGGGTCATTGCCTGAAGCCCAAACCTCTCTGCTGTCCTTATGGCCGCTTCCTCATTTGCGTCACAGCAGCCAGCCACTTCCAGAATCTTAAACTTCTGTATAAGCGTCGGCAAATAAGTGCTGCTGATCATTCCACATCCTAAAACAGCTGTTTTCATGGGTTTTCCATTCATACTAACGTCTCCCTTATTTATGACATTCATTGAAAGAGTTCTCTTTGCTGTCCCCTAGTATAGGAAAATCGAAGTTGATTTTATTGCAGATTTGTATTTTTTATAGCAGATTTGTAAGTTATTTTTCATCATGTTCTTGTGTTTTTTTATTCTTCTGCTATCCTAAGAAATGAAAAAGCCATTTTCCGGGTCAGGAAATGGCTGTTGTGGATATGCATATGGAGGTTTTCTATGAATCAAAAATACAACCGAAGGTTTCAGGACACGGAAGATCGGATTGAAAACGTATTTTTCACTCTTCTATCTCAAAAACCGTTTTCCAAAATAACGGTCCGCGAATTATGCGAAAAGTCCGGTATATCCCGGACTTCTTTTTACTCGCATTATGAGGATATCTATGAACTATTGCGTCAAGTAGAAAAAAAAGTTACTTTGCAGGCAGCTTCATTCTTCAACACCGGTGATTCCGCATGTTCCAGGAAAGACAGTTATATACAGCTCTTTTGTTTTATCAGGGAGAACAAACCTTTTTTTCAATCCTATTTCAAAAATTCGGATTTCCAGGGCAGTCTGTTCTTTCTCAACACCTCCCACAGCTTCCAGAGGGAAGGTTTCGCATCTTCCAAAAGACAGCAATACCGGAAGGCGTTTTTTACCGGAGGTTTCAACGCTCTGATCCGCGAATGGCTGGAACGCGGATGCAGCGATTCCCCGGAAGAGCTGGTGGCCGTCCTGGAGGAGGAATACGGGATAACGGAAAAGTAGTTATCTCTTTTTTCCGTCGTATTTCCCCAGATACACGGTGATGGCCACCAACACGGCAATACCGGCCAAAGAAAAATATACATACGCAGCTTTCATCCCGAAGATCTGACCAAAAGCTTGGCCGGCAAGCGTATAGACAAGCACTGCCATAGTAGACGCCAAAGAGCTGGACACCTGCCTGAGCGTATTAAAAATGGAACTGCCGTCCACCCGTAGACCGCCCTCCAGATCACTCAGTCCCATTGTCGTAATCGGTGTGTTCAAAAACCCCATTCCGACGGACAACAGGATGCTGACCATACTGATGCTGAGCAGCCCGCTGTCCGCTCCCAGCGATAATCCCAGTATACTTCCCGCCAACATCCCGGCTCCTCCTAAGATCAGAAGCAGCTTAGAGCCGATCTTGTCATAAATCTTACCTGCGCATAAAGTCGTTACCGCCATCAATACAGACCCCGGAATAGTCGCCAGGGCGTAAGCCGTTGCCGTGTAACCTCTGATCGACTGGGAAAATATTGGCAGCAGTGTACCATTTCCCATACACAGCAAGTACATCAAAATACTCAGAATAACGGAAATCCGAAATTTGGGATACCTAAATACGCGCAGATTTAAAAGCGGAGTGCTGGATTTCAGCTGCTTCCATACAAAAACTGACAACGCAATCATTCCTGTCATTATCGAGCCGCCTGTTGTAAGCCGGAAGAAAGAGCCGCGGCTCAGATTTCCAATTCCGATCAGCAATCCACAGAACCCTGCAGAGGACAATAAGACGGAAAGAGTATCCAGCCGTACCTCTGATACCATGCTAACATTTCGCATTAACACGATTCCGAATACTAAAATCAAGGCTCCAAGGATGAGAAGAAGAGTAAACACGCCTCTCCATCCTTTCCAGTCGATGATAAATCCCGCAATCGTCGGCGCGACGATCGGTGATACGGAACCGGAAACCGCGAAAGCAGCCATAACCGTGCCGTGTTTCGACTTCGGGTAAATGGCCAAAAGTATGATCTGTGAAAAGGATAGCAGCATGCCGCATCCGACTGCCTGTACCAGACGCCCTCCCAGGAGAATGTAAAAATTCGGTGCGTTCATCCCAATCCAGGAACCGGCTACAAAAATCAGCATAGCGGCAATAAAATATTTCTTGTTGGGAATACGTCTGATCAGAAACGCGGTGATCGGGATCATAACTCCTGACACCAGTGTTGCACCGCTGGTCAGCCATTGTGCCAGACTGGTCTCCACATGAAAATCGGCCATTATGGACGGCAGCATATTCACCGTTACCGTCGTCGCCATAGATGTAATGAATGAAGCAGAAAATAAAATGATAAAAATCCAGGTTTTTTGGTGTTGGTTTGATTCATCAAACTGATTTGACATAGATGTGCCTCCTTTTATCCTCTGCTAAACAGTATAAGGGAGTAAAAGGAGGCACTTCAACTGTCAATAAGATGTCATATGTTAATTTAATGAGTTCTGACCGGCTGCCTATTGTCAACAGCCAATACCAAAGAATCCGTTTGTCAATGTTCCAGGATTTCCCAGAAGGCGGGGAATCCGTCAGGATTTATTCCGGCACTGCAGTGGGAGGCGCAGCCCTGGCAGTTATGGCCGCAGCCCGTTACACGGCGGATACAACCCGTATGCTCCAGGAACTCCATCTGGCGGCGGATGTCGTCCGGTGTCGTATGGAAATGTGCCGCCAGGTCTTCTATCGACCACGCGCGCCCCTCTCTTATAAGATCCAGCAGTTCTGTCATATGCGCCAGTCCTTTCCCCTTAGAATAGCAAAACCCCTATGTGATAGACCACAAAGGCCATCAGCAGCGCCATGCCCACATAGTACAGGGCGATCCGTCCGGTCCATTTCGCGGAGTGGGTCTCCTGATAGGTGGAAGCCACTGCCACGATGCAGGGAATGTTGAAGGTCACGGCAAATATAAAGGCCAGAGCTTCGGCAGGCGCTATATTGGCAATCAGGATCTCTCCTAAGTTAGCTGCCTGTGCGGTGCTTCCTACCGTGGAGGAGAAGATGGTGCCGGTTCCGGCATACAGGGAGCTTAAGACGCCGAGGGCAGCTTCTTTACTGATGGCGGATGAGATAAAGGCCAGGAATGTCTGCCAGCCAAGTCCAAAAAAGCGGGTTACAGGCTCGATAAAGGTCCCGATCCTGTATATCACACTATTCTCTACGTTACCGTCGGAGGTGTAGGATAAAAGCCAGAATATCAGGGATATGAGCAGGATCACTTTGAGCGCCCGGATCAGTACGTCTTTGGTGCGTCCGAACACATAGCGCAGCAGGCTGCCCCATTTAGGTTTGTGATAGGGCGGAAGTTCCATGATTAGACCGGTGCGGTCTTCTTTTTTGACCAGGTGGCGGCCGAATATTTTCGAGGTGATCCACATATGCAGAACCGCTACCGCAAATATAGCTACGATTACTAACGGGGCCCAGACACCAAAGAATACGCTGGAGATCATCGGTACGATGGCCCAGGTGGCAGCGCAAGGTACAGCCCAGGCCAGAGCGATGGTCAAAATACGCTGTCCCCAGTTATCGATCACCCTGGTACCCGCCGCACCGCCGATGGTACATCCAAAGCTGACCAGGAATGGCATGATAGCCTTACCCTGCAGTCCCAGTTTCGCCATCGTGTTGTCAAATACATAGGAGATACGGGCCATATAACCGATTTCTTCGATGAACCCGAACACCAGCGTGATGCCGAATACAAAGCCTATCATGGAAATGGCGAAATAAAGGGCGTTCACCCCCACGTCGCACACCAGACCAATGATAAACTGCGGGGAACCTATGGCGGTAAGTCCCGCCGTCAGCAAAGGCGACAGGACGGAGGGCAGCAGGCTTCCGACCATCATAAAGGGAGCGGCAGGGATAAACGCCGCGATCAGGCCCAGCAGGATGATTAAAACGGCAAGGGGTTTTCCCCATCGTCTGCTGGTTGCGGCACGGTCGAATTTCCCCAGCGAAGCCGTTTGCTTCTTTCCGCGTACCGCGCCATCTAATAGGGTGTCGATCCAGGCGAATTTGCACTCACCGGTTTTCAGCGCGCCGTTCTGTATCTGTTTCAGCTGTTCCTCCAGCACATTCTTTTGCCCGGCACCCGCCAGTTCCAGGACGCTCTTCGTTACCGGGGCATCACCCTCGATCACCTTGGCTGCCAGCCAAAGGGGCGTGTAATCTCCCATCCCGCTTTCGGGCATCTCCCCGCAGATGGAAGAAAAGCCTTCCAGACCCATGTATTGCCGGCGGAGCCCTTCCGTGTTCAGCGTAGGGCGTTCCTGCAGTACTTTTTCCAGCGCCTGATAAAACCCATCGTAATGTTTGGTGTCTGTGGCAGAAAAGGGAACCACCGGAATACCCAGGGATTTCTGTAAACGCGCCACGTCCACTTCTTTTCCCTGTTCCATCGCCACATCGATCATGTTCAGTAAAAGCATGGCCGGAGTATGAATCCCGGCAAAATCCGCCAGCATGAACAGGCTGCGTTCTAGCTGAGAAGCGTCGGCCAGGATGCACACGGCGTCGGCCCTGCCTCCGGCTATGTAGTCACGGGTGATAATCTCCTCCTCGGAGTTAGCAGAGAGGCTGTATGTTCCCGGCAGGTCAGCTACAGTATATTTCATCCCGCCCCGGGAAAAATAGCCCTCTTTCTTTTCCACTGTTTTACCAGGCCAGTTGCCCACGTGCTGCTTCAGTCCCGTCAGACCGTTGAACAGCGTTGATTTTCCGGAGTTCGGCTGTCCCAGAAGTGCGATCACCGGCGTTTTATTCAGTATCGATGTCATCCTCTTTGGCCTCCAATCCTGATCTTGTCACATTCCTCCCGGTTCAGCGCCACCATGGAATCCCGGCTGTAAATCAGAATCGGGCGCTTCTTCTCATTCTGTAGCACTGTGACCGGGCACCCCAGCGTCAAACCGATGGAAGTGACACGGCTTAAAAACCGGGTATCTCCCTGGATATCGCTGATCACACCCTGTTCGCCGTTCTTTGCCTCAGATAGTTTCTTCATTCTCTTTCCCCTTTCCTTTTATTAAAAACGGTGCAGCCGATATGACATATCTCTGATGCAGATCGCGGGTAAGCAGTTCTTCCGCCCGCATCACCACAGCCCGCTGTCCCAGCGTCAGGTAAAAGGGCTGTATGGAAATATCCCGCTGCCGTCCTGCCTTCAATGTCCACAACAGCTGCAGCAGCCGGAACCGATAAACTTCTACGGACAGATCCGCGTCTCTGATATGCTCCTCCATTTCCCTGGCCAGCTGATCCCAGGACGCAGCCACATTGGCCAGGTAGCTGCCCCTGGTCCGGCTCAGACACTGCCGGACTTCCCATATATCGATTCCGCAATCCGTCCATGCGCCCGGTAGACCGTGGGATATGGTATCCAGATCAATGACGATCTCCAGACCCACATATTGTCCCGTAGGCAGCATCATTTTCCCCACAGGCGGATTGATATCCACACTGAGCAGCCCGCTGCTCACATAGACATAGCGTTCATCCGGCAGCGGTACTTCGCACCGCCCCGACAAACAGTAGTTTAACTTCAGACAGCGGTATGCCCCCATGGGCTTGATATCCAGTTCTCTCAGGTGGAAATCAATGGACCACATCTGAACTCCCGGATAAACCTCCAGAAGATACATTTCCCCAAAACCGCTCTCTGCCTGAAATATCATCCGCTTCACCAGTGAAGTTACGGCTTCTTCCTTCACGGCATACTGCATGATAAATTTGGGATTTGTACTGGCTGTCATATAATTCCTCCCCGCCCGTTTAGTTAGCTTAAGCTAACTTCGTGTTAAAGAATAGCATACCTTCGGATTTTTTTCTACTCCATCCGGCTATTTTTGCTCCATCGGTTACTCATTTTATAAGACACTCCTTCTGAATATTCCCATTACAGTTTCCAGCCGACCGCTTCCCTGCGTCCATGAACAAAATCCGAATAGATCCCCTTTCGTCCGATTAACTGTTCGTGAGTTCCGCTTTGTACTATCTGACCGTTGTCCACAACCAGTATTTGATCCGCGTTTTTCACCGTCTTTAGCCGGTGCGCAATCATAATAATCGTTTTATTTCTCGTAAGCGCTTCGATGGCTTTTTGCAGGCGGTCCTCATTCTCGGGATCCACATTCGCCGTGGCTTCATCCAGAATGACAATGGGGGCATCCTTTAACATCGCGCGTGCAATGGACAGACGCTGTTTTTCGCCTCCTGACAGGGAAGCCCCGCCCTCACCAATAACAGTATTATATCCATCCGGCAGAGCCTCAATAAAATCATTGCAGCAGGCATTCTTTGCTGCCATGACCACCTCTTCATGGGTAGCGTCCGGCCTGCCGAATTTTATATTGTTTTCAATCGTGTCGGCAAAGAGATATACATTCTGGAACACCATACTGATCTGATCCATCAGCGCTTCCAGTGTATACGCTCTTACATCATACCCGCCTATCTTCACACTGCCCCCGTTTACATCCCAAAACCGGGCGATCAGATTACAAAGTGTGGTTTTACCCGAACCGCTGGGCCCGATAACCGCCGTGGTTGTTTTATCCGGAACCGTCAGGGATACCTGGTGCAGGATCTCTTTTTTCTCATAGGAGAAGTTCACATCGGTAAAGACGATATCATGGCTGTTCGGTGTAAGTTTTTTCCCGTTCTCATCCAGCTGGGGGATCGTGTCCATCTGTTCCGCGTGCTCAATAGAGCTGCTGACGATACGCAGCAGAGATAAGCCGCTTCCGGCTGACTGGATCTGAGCAAATACCAAAAAGGACATAATCACGACCATCAACGCATTGGCGCTCGTCATAGTTCCTGCCAGGAAAAATAAAACAGCTGCCAGTACCATGCCAATGCTGAATATCTGCAAAACAATTCCCTGTGCCATGACATAAGGGGTGAAAAGCCGCTCCATATCCATATTGCTTTTACGGTTATATTCAAGTGCGTCCCGCACCCTTTTATCCCCACGGCCGGTCAGATTAAAAGATTTGATCACGCTCATGCCCTGCACATATTCCAGCACCGCGGCCACCAGCACTGCTTCTGATTTTTGGCGGTTCGGTGCGATGGCAATGGACTTTTTCTCCATACGTGAGGTAATCAGCAGATAAAGAGCCGTCCCCAGTACTACCAGGATTCCAATACGCCAATCCCACGCCAGAATCATCACTATGAATACAGCCGCATTGATCAAACCGCTTAGAATACCGACCAACACCATGGGCGCGATGTTCTCCACATTGTCCAGGACCGTGGTCGACACACCCGTAATCTCACCGAGACTGTTATCATTAAAGTATCCCATCGGGACACTTTTTAAGCGGGCAGCAATGTCGATACGCTTATTGGCCGCCATAAAATAACCGGCATGGGTCTGCTCCAGCTGGGAGAAATACTTGGTAACTGCATTTCCCAGGATACTGACAAGGATCAGTCCAAACGCCGTCCAGGCTGTTTTACCTCCGGATACCCCGGAAACCAGAGCCAGCACCACAACATAAATGGCAGCGATCTCAAACATATGGAATATGGCGTTGAGAAAACAAAAGAGTACGGATTTGTTGATATTGCTTTTTTCTCTTCCTGAGAATCTCCAGATTTTTTTCAGGGCTTCGATCATGCCGCGTCACCATCCTTTATTCCAATATGTGCCTGCCACATGGATTCATAAAGCAGGCAGGTCTTTAACAGATCTTCGTGTGTACCGGCCGCCTCTATACCGCCATCCTTAACCACAACAATCTGATTCGCTCCGGTAATTGTGGACAGCCGATGGGCGATAACGATCACCGTTTTATTCTGAACGAGATTGGCGACGGCCTTCTGGACAATCGCTTCGTTTTCAGGATCTATGTAGGCCGTGGCTTCATCCAGAATAACTACCGGCGCATCTTTTAACATCGCGCGGGCAATGGCAATCCTCTGCCGCTCTCCGCCGGAGAGATGTGCGCCGCCTCCGCCTACCCTTGTATCATAGCCCTTTTCCAGTCCCCGGATAAAACGGTCGCAGCCTGCCGCTTTCGCAGCTGCCTCCACCTCTGTATCCGAAGCGGACAGTCTGCCCATACGAATGTTTTCCAGCACTGTGTCGTCAAACAGATAGTTATCCTGGGTGACAAACGCCACCTGATCGTACAGCTGTTCCAGAGGAATCTGTTTTTCATCTACACCACCCAGGGTTATCCTGCCCCCGCTCACATCCCAGAAGCCGGCGATGAGCTTAGCGATCGTGGATTTCCCGCCGCCCGATGGTCCCACCAGCGCCGTCATAGTTCCAGCCGGAATAGCAAGGCTTATATCATGCAGGATTTCCTGATCCGCATGGTAGCCGAAGGAGACATTCTCCAGCACGATATCCGGCTTGCCCAGATGAACCGGTACCGCGCTGTGCTGCTGTTCTTCGGCGTTGAGGATCTCCTCCACAGAGCCAACGGTCGTGCCGATCTTCGCCAGATTATCTACAAAGCTCATAGCCGCGATCAGCGGACCGACGATACTGAAGGATAAAATCACACAGGTAAGGAATACTTCTATGCTTAGACTGCCTTTGCTGTACATCAGCCAGCCCACAGGCAGCACCGTAATCAGTGTAGTAGGCGCAATGGCGTAACCCAGTGACATATGGAACTGGCAGCGCATCATCCAGTTGTAGTAATACGCCGCGTTTGCCCTGACCCGGTCGGAAAACTTTACATAGGAATTCTTTCCCTGGTTAAATGCCTTGATCACCTCGATCCCGCCGATATATTCCACAATGGTCTCGTTCATAGCCTGAGTCGTCCGTACTGCGCCCTCATAGTCCTTTCCGTAGCCTTTCATAATGGCCATCATGAAAATCATGCCAACGGGGATCGACACCAGCGACAGCAGTGCCATCCTCCAGTCCAGCACAAACAGGTAGATTAGCACGCAGACCGGAGCCGCGATGTTGGAGGTCATCTCCGGAAGAAGATGAGCCAGTGTAGTCTCCATACTCTCCACCTGATCCACGATAATCTGCTTGATTTTCCCGCTGGAAGTATCCATCACCGTACCAAGCGGCAGTTTTGGAAGCTTCTTAAGCACTCTGCTGCGGATATCCTTCAAAATCGAGAAGGCCGCCTTATGGGACATGGACAGCGCCAGATTATACAGCAGAGTGCGCACGAGATAACCCGTCAGACCGATGCTGCACCACATCAGATAGTAAGACGTTTCCCGCTGTCCGTATACCAGGCCGATAATGACCTGTGCCGCGGCTATGTATGGGAAAATACCGCATAATACACCAATCAGAGCGCTGATGATGGCTCGGATCAGCCCTCTGTGTTCTGTTTCGCCCAGCTCCCAGATGCGGAGCAGGGGACTTTTTTGCTGCATATAGATTCCTCCTTATATGGTTAGTTTCAGCTAACCTATAGATTTATTTTCAGGCTGGCAGCCGAGAGGAACTCGGACAGACAGCCTTATCGTAGTAAGAATCTTTGGATGGAAATATTTCTGCATTTATCTACAATGCGGACATATCAAAGTGCATATTTTTCCGGTGAGAATATAGTATCAAATCCTACCATGTGATAGGTTTTCAGCATGTTAATATATTTTACCGCTTCTTCTTTACTCATGTTGTGACGGACCACCTCAAACACCCCCTCGAAATAAGCGGTGGAAACCATATGCAGGAAATCTTCCGTAACTGCGCCTGATTTGACGCTTTCACAGCCGATAACGTCCATATATTTATAGGTGTATTCCACCTCTATCCGAACCATCTCATCCAGGAAGTTAAAATACTTCGTCCCGGCCGGAGCCTCCAGTAGAAGCCGGAACGTATCGAAATTCCCATAGATATAATCCAGCATCATGTCCATACTGTCAGAGGAATATCGCTGCACGGTATTTTTCTGAGTTTCCTCATCCATCATATGGAACTTTTCCTGCGTTTCACAAAAAAGCTGCATTATTCCATCCACCACGGGGTCTGCGATTGCACGGAACAGCCCTTCTTTGTCCCCAAAGCGGGTGTAGATAGATCCGGTTGTTGTTTCAGCCTTTGCCGCGATGGTCCGCAGCGAGGCGTCTGTGTATCCTTTTTCCAGAAATTCCTCTTTTGCGCAGGTAAGTATTTTCTCATAGACACCCTGGATTTGTTTTGCCATGATATTGCCTCAATTCATAACGTTGTTTCGAAACACCGTTATGAATATAACATTGTTTTTGTTTGGTGTCAAGTTTTTTCTGTTTTTTACAATCTATTTATCCGTATTGTCTGCGGACTCTTTCGACCTGGGTTGTCCGTGTACTCTCAAATTGTATGCGAAATCAGTTAGAAATCAGATAATACACCATATGAAATATCTTAAGATAGGAAGAACCTGTGAACCAGCCTGTCATACCCTGCACTTACTAATACAAAAAAATCGGGCCGTCTGGTATCTTTGCAACCAGCCGGCCCGATTACTTATTTTAATAAAATATATTCCCGCGGCCTCTTATTACAGCTTCGTCCCTGCCGGAATACGCAAGATTTTCTAATGGCTTTACTGAGGCCAAAAGACTTCCTGATTAGCTCCATCCCTTCCACACTTCCGGCCGATAGCCTAGCGTAGACTGCTTTCCGTTTCTAACAACCGGTGTCCTGATCACTTGAGGATTCTCCAGAATCTTCTCCAGCTTATCCTCATCGGCAATGTACTTGATCAACGCGAGCGTATCCTGGTCCCTGCCTTCCCAGTTAATCATTTTTTCTATTCCGCCATTAGCCTGAGCAACGGAAGTAAACTCTCCTTTGCTCATGCCCTTTTCTTTCATATCGATATATTGATACTTGATGCCGCGCTCCTTGAAGAAACGCTCCGCCTTTTTTGTATCATTGCACTTCTTTGTACCGAAAATCTGTATATTCATCTACTTTTTAACCTCACCTGTGCAATTAAGAATACCGCCAATTTGCTTCTTCTTACAATATATAATCATTTAAAATCATCAAACCAAAGTTTCCTGATTAAATACGTTCGACTGCTCTATGTCGGTCACAACAAACAAAATATTTAATCGCATAAACTACATCTTCCTGCTTAGGATCAGCTTTACCGCATCAATCAGATCCCTGTTTTATTCTCTTCTCAAGCTCCCAGAAATGATCAGAGGCGTTTCCCGGAGAGCTTAGCAAATCAATATATTCCTTTGTCAGCTGCTCCATGTAATGCTCCTGCCACTGCGGAACTCTCTCCCGATACAATTTCCAGTCCTGTTTTGAGATTTCTACCATAATAAATGATCCTCTTAATCTATGTATCCATTACCTTTTACTAGTTTTCTGAATTCCATCTCCAGAGGTTCCCAGTCTGGGTTCCTGTCGTCTGCCATGGCTTCAACGAGTGCCTTATAATACGTCAGTTTTTCCTGAATGTACCGATTAATCACTTCAATCTTGGGGGCCTGGTCCGCCTCAGACATTTTAACCTTCTTAGTCAAAAGATCATCCACTGCTGCCTTCATATGATTTTCCAACACTGAATTAACTAATTCATCAAACAGTACCGGCGGAGGGCCTTTTCTCCTCTATCCACTTACAAGCCAGGAGAGGGCGCAGCAAATAAAAATATTTCTTATACTTCACCATATCATCCTTCAGATACTCATGATAATTCTTGTTGGCAGTACCGTAATAATGATACAGTGCTGACTTGCATGAGAAGTATTTCCAAGCCACATCGCTGTATATTTTCTTCCATACATCAGTGGTGTAATACACTACCGGTGAATTGCTCCACTCAAATAATGTGGCACTAGATTTATGAAAATGCTGTAATGCTTTTTTCAGATCCCATCCGTTTATATCAAGCACCTCGTTTAATTCCCAATCGATATAATCTTTAGTATTTCTTAGGGACAGATAAAAGTCCTGATCTCTCATATAAATAAATCTCACATCGTAATCGCTGTCCGGTGATGCAAAGCCCCACGCTCTACTACCAGATTCAATCACATGTAAAACAATGATATGCTCTTTTTCCTCAATCTCTCTTATCTTAAGAAGAACCAGCTCTTCCACTGATCCTTCGAAGTCCTTATATCTCATCACGAATCACTCTTTCATTTATCGTCATCACCAGTTCCTGAACCTTTGATAGATCTGGTTCCTCCGGTAAGTCTGTATTCTTTGCAGCATAATGCAATTTCTTTTCATAATCTGACAGCATCTCATAGAAACTTTCATGGAATGTTCCATCTCCCTTCTGGAATTTTCCCAAGCGAATATCCATCAGAAGGTCATGCTCTTTCTCCCGATAAGTAATGATCTCGCCCCTCTCCAAAATATCTATTGCCATTATAAATAACCTGATCAAATGCATAGCATGTTTATTCAAATGCTGATCATCCTTCTTTTTATTACGCTTTCCAATCTTCTCATAGTCCCGAACAACATTTGCCATCGTATTCCACATGCTGGAATAGTCCCGAAGAGGATAATGTGTCATATTAGCATTCACAAATATTTCCGTTTCAAGTTCCGGATTCTCGGCAGTGTCAATAAATATCTCTATACTGCCACTTTCAAAATGATTATAACGATTGTTAAATTCATGCATCGCATTCGTTACAGAATTGAAAATATGCTGTTCTTTTTCACTTTGTGGAAAAGATTCTCTGGCAAGAGCATTCTGCAGCCTTCTAAGCTGTGCATCCGCATATCCGCCAAAAGAATTGATCGCACGTCTTGAAAGAAATAGCCTTCTATTATCCAACAGCATCCGGCCTATATCGTTCAAATAAAGATAGTGCTCCGGATTTAGACCTAATATTTTTCAATGGTATTAGGGTTACAGCTTATCAGAAGTGTAACTATTTTCTGAAACGCATAAATCACCGTATCAGTACTTTCATCCACATACTGTTCGAAGTGTGAAAGCCCAATCAGATCAGCTTTCTGATTCAATGTTATTCCTCTGATATCAATATCGCTCGTTTAAATATTGGTATCATAAGAATAACTGCCTGCGAGTCCCAGGAGAATCACATGCTTGCCAAGATGCTCATTGGTCTTGATAAAGTCATATTCCAGTTTTCTGTATAATTTCCTTATAATCCAATTGTCTCACTCCTTGCAGCTGTATTGATCGTCTCTAATAAGTTTTATGATTTTTACTGAGATTGACATTTCGGAAGTTTCTTTACACAGGTATTTATAACACTCATCATAGGTCTGCTTTTTGTAGTATGCTTCCTTCCAGTGGTTGGATTATTCAACCCATTTCCAGAAACATTCCAACAGTGATTCCTTATTAACTCTAAGACTTTAAATCAGCAGGTAACATATCCGACTTCTTTTCAAACCTAATGTGATATAATTAGTATATTGCTGCAAATTCCTGGCAGTCTACTGGAATTGATAAATTGATCGTAACAAACATATTCTTAAGAGTTGCGTCATTTATCGCCCCACTTATCCTTGTGTCCCCTCATGGTACAACTAGCAAAGCCCCAAATCATTCGCATATTTTATATATATCTGTTCTGCCTCATTAATAATTTTCTGAGGATTCTCCAAATATTCCTGAACAATTTCTTTCTGAAGTTTTGTTGCCTGCATACCAGAGTACTTTATATCCGGATCCAAACTCCGGATTCTACCTGATTGCATGTGAATTCCTGCAAAATCTCTGAAAATGTCAGAAACCATTTCACCAGTGATCATTTCTTCACGTTTCCTTAAAAAATTACTAATGGTCCAGTGGGAAGCCGTAATCTCTTCTGCCGAAAGATATTTAGTGCTAAAATATCCTACTACAAGAATAATAACTTCTTCCCGCTCCCATCTTCTCTGCTGATGTGCTTCTCCCATTACAAATATCCACTCTCTTTCCGAATTCCCAATTATCACATTTTACACGGCCGTTTTCGGCAGCTGGATCGCAATCGAAGATCTGTAATCACTTTATTTATCCGCTGATATCATTTTTAAGAACTCTACTTTTTCTTCATCATTAAGCTTATGAAACAAGATAAATACCCCCTGCACACGGCTCTTGTGCAATTGAGCTTCAACTTTGAAAGATACATCATTATATCGATTCAAAGAGGAAGCATCCAAGTACACCGGTAATTCCTGCGTTCGGTCCAGCCAATTTGAACAGTCTATTGCACTCATGCTATCAATACTATTTTCTATCGGTAAAATATAGCGCGAAATCCAATCCGTCTGTTGCTTAACTAAATCGGCCAGTTTCATGTCGAGTTCTGTAGTTACTGCCAAATTGCACTTTCCTAAGTCATCTGCGTGTAACGTTTTTTGATAATTTTTCAAATCATCAATGTTCTCAGGCATTTTTTCAATTATTGATTTTGCAGCTGCAATCTGGTTTAAAGTTTCATTTACGGAAGAAACATCTTCCTCTTTAAGGCCAAGTTCTAATATTGCCGAAAGTTTATCACGATATTGAATCAGTTCTGGCAAACTCTGTATCAGAGAAACTTTATTTAGGACATCCCGGAAGCTAAACGAAATATCATCAAGACGTTTGGTCAATATAGTGATTGCATTTTTTACCTTCGCCTCGTGCTCTTTTAAAAGAGTTTCCGGCATATCTGTAATATTTAAGAAGAAACGCTCCCAGCCTTTCATTTTTTCAAGCGCTGTACTACAGGTAGAATAACCCATAGCGCTTGCGTCCGATATCATAGCAATATCTTTATATAACTCAACAAATGTGGCTTCATATTTATTCTTTGCAAGCAGTTCCTCCTCTAATTCAAGTGCACGAGATTCAATGGCACACGCATATTTTTCGTATCCCTGGTTTCGGAATTTTTGAGCTGTTCTTCTACTCCTCTCTTTAAATTGAGATAATTGCGTTATATCACAAGTTAATTTATTGATGGCTACAATCCCTTTTTTGTTCAAAAGTTCATTCGCTTCATTTTTGAGTTTCTCCATTTTTTCTTTATAATTATCGCTATATGTAAAAGGTAAAGAATTGGAAATCGGTATATTTGTATCTACATAGCATTCAAATACATTGACAAACTGATAAATCCTGAAGCTCTTTTTTACACTATCAAGGATATCCTGTCCTTTATTCAACTTGTCATAAATTTCAGCTCTTAACTTAATGCCCTCATCAAGACGTGTTGACGCAGACGCAATTATCACTTTGTCAGACTGACTATCCCCTTCTTGTGCGAGCAAATCTTCTAGTTTTTTCTTATAATTCTGACAATCCTCCACTAAAGTGCATCCCATAATCTCCTTGCACAGTTCCTGTATCGGATCAACATTTACTTGCTTATTTTTCTGAAGCCGAATCTTTAAAAATTCCTTCGGCTGCAATTTAAGGTTTTTAAATATATTGCTACTAAGATGCGCAGGCTGAAGTCTCTCACTGCCAAAGTAACATCGTATATTTTTATCCTGATAGGCAATAAAGTAAAACGTAAATAATGCAATCGCATTAACATTCATACCATAAGGCGCTTTTGTGAAGCGACCGAACAATTGTGTAACGCTAAGGGCTTCGTCATCCTTTAAGGTCTCTTCTACAAGGTTAAAAATATGCAGCATCTGTGTATTATTCGGCTTGATAAAAGTACAGGTGTTATCGAATACCTGCCACGAGGTTGTACCATTCACCGCCAAACATGCTTTAATTCGATTTTTTTCATCGGTAGATAAAGCATTATAACTCTGAATATTCATCAATGTTCTATCAAACATTTTGGTACATATATTAGCCAGATATCGACGGGCCGCAACTGGCGACTTGTTTTCGAAACCATCAAACATGAAGGCAGGCGCCTGATAATATATTTCTTCAAATTTTGATGTGCACAACGGACTCAAACGCATCTGATATTGTCTTAGGCCTTCATCCACAATAAATAATCTGTCTCGCACGAGCGATTTGAAAGTATTAACAATATCTTCATCTACAGACTTATGTTGCAAAGTAATGTGTTTTTGAAAACGTTCCGCGTCTGCTGTTGAGAAACGGTTGAGCACATTTTTTAAAGTTAGCCCCGATACTATTTTTCCAACGTGATCATCCAGGAACGTGATAAGTAACGGATAATTAGAAATACCAAGATGCTTGTGAAGTTCACTTAACCTTATGATTTCTCGATCGGAATCTTTCGAACAATAAGCAAATATGACTTCTCCTCTATAACCTTCTCCACTATAATCCATATCAAGTTCTCTTAACTCATGCATTAACAAAGTATCCGTTATATCCGCGGAATCCATCAGTTTCTTTTTAAATTTCCATTCCGTGGAGGATATATGGTGCTGTTGCGCAAAAGCCGTTTCAATATCTAAGTTTAACTCAAGTCTTTTTTTTAGAGCATCCTCACAGTCCTCAATAGAAGCGGGCTTCGCCATCATTTTATATCTGGCATATATTCTCTTAAACTCATATATACCGTTTGCCTCTGCGAGCATATCGAATTTATTTGTATTTTCATCATAGGCAATGATACCGTACATATTTTCAAGTCTTTTGAGCGCCGTTATTAATTCATTCTCTTTTAAATCTGAACAATAACGTAAGGCTAACATCACTTCATCACGGCTCAGTAAAACGAAATGTCCGATGTTAACCACAAGAATTGATTTTAATGCTTTTCGCTCATTTTCCCCAAGCTTATCTCCTACTTTTACTATAATATCTTGGTAAAGCATACAGTACTGACTCTGAACCAAACCTTTTTCTTCAGAACTCAGCATTTCCTTATAGATACCTGAATCTATAATATCTATAGGATAAATATACGGAAGCCATGTTCCTTCAATCTCCACTTGCGATATTCTTTCAACCATTTCAGCAGCAAAAGAAATTGCTGAGCGCTGCTGCATCCAGCTATGCATATCGGACAACAACCATACCGTAATTGGATGTAATGGATAGCAGCCCTGCAGAATAACGGTTTTATATAATTCTCTGTTTACCCAAACATCTCTCTTCCGCTTAGACCGATCCCAACGGATAAGTGCGCTCTCAATTTTATCATAGTAGTTCCCATATTTGTTGAGCGCATTACCTATTGCACGTGAGTAAACCACTTCGCTTGTCTTTTGAAGCAGATTGGCTAAAATGGTTTCAAAATTGGATGACAGATACAAAGCCTCACTGGCCTTATAACGTCCTACATATCGAATGACATTAGAAGTTTTTCCTACTCTGGACAAATAAGCCTCCAATTCGTTCTGTACAAAACCAGAGAAAATTATTTTACCATCTGCAGATTGAACCGCCTCGAATATCTGCTGCAAAGCTGCCTCTCCCGCTACATCAGGATTTGTAGCAGCATACTCAATAAAACGACCGAATTCATCAAACAAAATAAGAATTTTATTAAATGGCTTATTCTCTCCGCACAGTTTTGTGCATACCTCTGTCAGGATGTCTCCAGCGGACAGTCCACGATCCCACCTGATCGAATCGCCCGTTATTTCTTTATACATAGTATTTACAACCGTTATGGTTCGATTATCAGACTCTATGTTTGACATCAGATAACCCCGTAAATCATCGCCTTTAAAATTAAGACCAGACTCTGCAGCATAAGATTCAAATTGAGACTGATTCTTTGAAAATGCCTTTTCTACAAATTGCCGGGCAATATCATACGACTTGGTAAGCGACCTTAAGACTTCATCCGTCATGCCGTTTTGTGATAATGTCACTCTGACACATTTTAGTATCTCAGAATCAAGATTGAAATTATTCATACCATTGAGTACAATAACCAAATTCTTTTTTGTATTAACCTGGCAGATTTTCTCTGCAATATTTTTATCTGCTATCCTGATTTTATTAAGGACCAGATCGGACAGATCTTTGTCTCCTGAAAATAACCCTGCTAAACTAACCGCAAGATGAGATTTGCCGGCGCCGTATCCTGCTATTGTCATAATAAAATTATTATTGGGTTTTGTCTTATAGAGCTTCATTGCAAGATTTAGCGCAAAAGATGCCGTATCTACCAATTTATGACCGTTAAGATCCACGTCTACCTCAGACACGCCAAAATATTTGGGTCCATGGAAGACATAGCTCTCTGCCACGGCCTCCACTCTTTCCTGATCATAAAACCACTCCGTTTGCACAGCCCCATTAAAGCAACGTTCATTACTAAAATGTACGATATCACATACTTTCATATGCCCCTCCTCATACTACTCCAATATTACAATAGCCTGCTATACAACAGTGGCAATATCCCTGCGACTGTCGCGGAACGCATGATAGTTGCAGGAAAGAGCTGACGATTTACGGATAAAATTCCCTCATTACACAAATCCTCAAGAACTTCATGGACAGAATCATCATTCAGACCAAACACTTTTCCAAATGACAGCTCATTCATTAATTGAATCATTGTAATTTCCATACTATTCGGATAGCACAACTTCCAACTATTTAAAATTGCATATGCATACACAAACAGCAATTCCTCTTTATCCTGAATTTCATTAAATTTAAATTCGCCAGACACATCATCCACATAAAAATATTCCAGGTCAGCAAAAATACCATCTAAATAGCTTCTTTTTACTACGCCGAAAGCTTCTTCGAAGGTTATATCTACACCCCAAAATTTAACCGCCTGATTTAATAGACGCTCCTGCGAGATTCCTTGAATATAGCCAGTATGGGCCTCGTTCACAAGATAGGCCCACTGTATCGCCCCTGAAAATCTTTGTGTGATACCGTAATGACAAATCCATTTTGTGAGGTGATCTTGTAAATATCGATCTTGTTCGAATACTTCCTTCCCCATGTCCGTAAGAGATAACATATAGATTCCCTTTACAACCTCATATGTAATCAAATTCATGTAAGCTGCATATTTGATATTGGGTTCCACTTTTCCTTTTAGGTTTCCGGTAGGAATCCCGGTTATTTCACTTATCTCGAACTTGCTTCCCTGATAGCTTTTAGAAGCAAGTTCCAGAATTTTCGAAATATAACCGGTTTCAGGCTGAAATGTCTCATGAAACTTTAATTGCGAACGATTGATTACTCGTTTACTCTCCTGCTGTTGATTACTTAACATAGATTAGATCCTCTCTTTGAAACTACTCACATTGATCAAAGTTGGCCTTACTGCGCCGAACTGCCCGTTCTGCTTAATACGGTCTCCCTGCACAACACATTGACCTTTTTGGATTCCCTTTATCACATTCTGCCATTCTGCTGTTTCCGATTTATTATCTGCAATTTGATCGGCAATATAGCTCATCTCCTCACCCGTAGGTTTAAAGTAGAGTCGCTCAGCCGCCTGCTGAAGATTTGATATTTCTCCAGAATCTAATGCTCCTTTTAAGAACTGGGTAGCAAACCACGCCGACCAGCCATATTTGCGGCCTTCCCGAAGTATCTTTTCAGCGGGTGATTTTTCTTTAAAAGAAAGATTCTGAGCTTCATCGAGAACCACAACAAAAGGCAAATTTTTATTGCCGAACTTCGTAAGACTATACCAGGCATCCCACATCATAATTTCTGTGACGACCGTTTGAAGTTCTCTATCCAGCCCTGTCAACTGAATAATTGTAACTTTTCCGTCCCCCTGCGTAACATCCTTCCAATTAAATTCTCTTGCCGAATCAAATAAATCCATGTCGAAGAATTGGGCCATCTTGGAAAGAACACTCTTAGCCTGCGCAGATCCCGTTTCTTGGAGAAGATTTCTCAATTTAGCAAAGTCCATTCCAGTTCCATATTGGTCTATTCCCTGCTTACATGCGGTATAGATACTTGCCGCTTGCTGATCGCCAAAAGAATACACGTGTTTCAATATATCTGAAATACGTCCGGCCACTGTAGTTGACTTTTCTGGTACGCTTCCGAACGGCGGGATATCAATCTGCTGTAATCGAAAAGGATTAACGGGTATCCGGTTCACAATCGCCACTTCCTGCGTTATTTTCCCTTCGAGTTTCTTTTCGAATTCAGGTTCCAGTTTTCCCGGCAGAAATCCATCGGTATAATCAAATACAACACTGGATATATTCTGTTCGGCAAGTTCTAAAATCATAGCTTGGATCGCGTATGTCTTACCTTGGCCGGATGTTCCCGTAATCAAAATATGTCGATTCGCCAATTTATTATGGCCAAATTCCCAATATACCGGCATATTTCTCTTATCCTTTCCAAGTAAAACTCTAATATCTTCCAAATTATTCACTCCCGTTAAGGTGGCTTCGTCAACTTCTAAAGAAGAATCCTCACTATCTGGCGCTACAGGGTTAACATTCTCAACATTAGATTGAGAGGCCAAATCGATTATTTCAAAAAAATCAAGATTTTCGTTATCATTGTTTAGCAATTCTACAGTTTTTTTCCCGAGATCCGTAATATGAAAATTACCGACCGAACTATTTTCCAACAATTTTGCCTTTCTCAATTCAGTTATGGCAAAGTCTAACACGGTCTCCCACTTCAAATGGCCATTGCTCTCATACACAATTCTGCAATCCCTTTCTGATATATGAAAGTGATCCTTAAACCACAGAAGGCTCTCCTGTCTTGCATGCTCGTTCAAATCAGCCAAATGTATTAAAAATGGAATATACACATCCTTGGTTTTCGGAATCGTAAGCCCCTCCGCAGTGATTAATTCCATTTCTTGTTCTGTCTCTTCCTCTTCTTCATCCGTTTCTATTGTCGCAATATCATTATAGGCAAAGGCGCTCGTACGGTCTTCGGCCGGTAATAACATCTTCTGAATAAACATTTGGCCGCAGTTATGGCAAACCATACTTCCAATTAATACATTCTGTGATGCAAGCTCAGAAGGCAGTGTCGAATGTATTTCATATTCATCAGGTGTATCATTGTTGTCGTCAAGCCAAAAAGCAAAAATATCTCCTGTCCAATCTATCATATATTCACCATTTAGAATACCATATATCTTTTCGCGGACAATATTATACTCGTTATTTGCGCTACTGGTATCACTCAAATTAAGAGGTGAGAAAATTATTGCACGGTAAAGTTGGTTTAACCAATATCTGTGCATAACCCCTTCTGCGTTAGGCCGCCAATTCATGCTCATGGTCCTTAGGCCTTTTTCAAGTTGCAGCTTTGCCCTCGCAATAAGGCTTTCATTTTTATATCCCATCTTGCACTCAATAATTTTTGCCTTGATCTGTAGTTTTTCACCTACAGCAACATTATTGGGAGTGTATGGAATCTCAATCAGCATAAAGTCTGGTCTCTTATTATCATTACTCACCTCATCGTCTTCCGCAAACCAATGTTTATAAGAGTCTAAACTGATCAAAGCGCGGAGAATATAATTATTATCCTTTTTGGTAAGACCCAACATTTGCAACGTAAGAATATATGCCAGAAAACTGTGTATTTCATAATCATATGGATTGAGCGCTTTCAGTATTCTGCTTCCATCCATGTATTGAGATAACTCATCGACACAATAATTTACTGCTTTTTGAAGTCTATCCTTATCCCAATTCGAGAATTTTTCTGTGATTCTATGGCGCAGCATCTGTTTTATATCTGTCAGAATATCTTTTCTGGCCGACACGGTAACATTTAGTTCACCGTATCTTCCCTCTCCGGTAGTAAAACCAATAATCTTACTGTTCGAGTTCTCCAGTATATGCCGGTCAATTGCCTGGTCTACACACACAACCCATTTGCAGCTCCCATGTGCAACCTCAATAATTGCTTCTTGTATTTCAGTTAATTCCAACGTCCTGTATATGCGATATGTCCCATCCAGACTATGCGGATGCCCCGCAATATGACTAGCCTGCGTATGCTGTTTTGCAGCAAGAAATTGGAACTGGGAAATATTCACCCTGCGCTTTCTGCCATGTGTCGCAGGGATGGTATCCGGTGTAAACGTCATCGGGAATTTCTCATAATTAATATCGATGTCTTCATCTGTACCTAAGTCAAACTGAACTCGTGTCGATTGCAAAATGTTATAGGTAAAGCATAAATCATGGTTCTTTAGTACTTCTTTCATCCCCTCCACATCCGCCTTCGAACAAACTGTGCTATTGTACAGATACGTATTAACTTTTACGGAGCGGTCATCGCTGAAGTAACTGTCAAGCCATCTCCTCAAATAAGCCGCAGAATTCTTCTTGCTGTTCAAACAAATCAGCTTTATGTTTATAGTCGCGGGAAAATATTCATTGTCCAAAATCTTTGCAATTGAATGGACTGCCGAAACTATATGCTGCATATCCGTCGGAGCAATAAAGGCAATCTTGAGGCCATCTACCCTTGCCGGAAATGTTCGTATATAATCCAAAACATTTCTTACAATGATATTGGACTTCGGGGTACTCCGCAGCATGGCTGAAGCGTCTTCATCATCGGCAACCATTGAAGGGCCAAAAGCCGTTCCTTCCAAAATGTCGTTGCTGTTATTTATTCCGTAATATACCCCAAAATATTCCCACATATTTTGGCATACTAAGTATTCATCTGCCTTTTTTATGATCGAATCCGTTGCCTGGGTTATGGACGATAACTGAACTAAATTTGCAAATTTAGATTTTAGCACAGACTCCGAGTATTCTTCTGACATCAGATTGTCCAAAAGTTCGTTAAAGCCTCTGCGGAGAAATAATTGCTGTGCATCCATTTTCTCCAACATTACCGGATTATACGCAGGAACTATGACATCACACATATCACTGTTGCTCAAGACCGCAGTATTGGATGTAATCACAAAAATATTGATCAGCAAATTAATGTTTTCCTTCTGATCATCGGTGAAAGAAGAGTAATGATCATGAACTGATTTCATTAGATTGGTATATGACTGTACTAATGCACGCAGTTTATTTCCCGCATTATAAAACCCATGCTGCGTAAGGGTTAGTGTAAAGTCTTTGAAATCATTACATACAAGGTCAAAAAGACCTGTCAGAGAGTTTTCAAAACATTCTCTTATTTTATTTTTATGTTCGTCAAACAACTCAACTCCACGGAATTTCTGAAGATGAGCATAAAATTCATCTTCACTTTCGCAGTCCAGATATTCCTGTATATTCGAGCACGCAACCAGCGTCGGTAAAATATATGACGCCCCATCAGGATTAACAAAAATATCGGCCAAATAGCTAAACGCATTGAGCCACGGACTGTATGGGGAAAAGGCCCATCTATATTCACACTTATATAAATTTTCATCGTTTGTTGCTGTAACTATAAATTGTACTTTAGAAGGGTTGCCCCATTTGCCGGTACTTTTGATCTTATCTTTTACCTTATCATAGTTGGCAAAATCAAAAGGATCTTCGCAATTAACATCAGAATACTTAAACTCCATCAGTTGCCCATCAATATCGATAGCCAGCTCATTAAAAAAATGCAGAATCCCTCCAACAAAATTGCAAACATGCAAAAAGGAATCCTCTTTCTGATCATCCGGGCGTTCCTCTTTTTGATCATCTGGGCAATCAGACAGAGATATTTTATCCACATATATAGAAATCTGAGTTGGATAAGCGGAATTTGCGCTATAAAAACCTTTTATAACATCCAGAAATATTCTGGAATATACTTCAACCGGCGATCCTGAATAAGTCTGAATTTTTTCTTTGGGCAATTTCGGTAGAGAGGTTCCCACTATCTCGTGAATTATCGAATAATCTACTTCTAACAGTTTAGACCGATTGACATCTAAATCAATCCCCCGCATAAAATCTGTAACTGCCTTTTCAAATTCTTCATAATCCCGGAAAACTGGATTTTCTTCCGGAAATGATGCAGTTGTATCGATGTTATGCCTTTCCGCATATTTTTTAAACTTTAGCTGCAATCTTTCAAGGAATTTTTTTGAAGGAATATCATCACTTCGTTCAATAAATTTAGCGGCACTTGTAATTATCTTCGCACCATCTGATGCTCCCTTATTCAAAATACTAACTTTCGGAACAGCTTTTTTATCAACGATACTTGGAATTCCCCAGGTCACATTCAGCGTCTCACATATATGTGAAACCAATTCCTGGATGGAATCGAATGTCAATTCTTGTAATCCGTCAATAAAATCGCTTAGTTTAAAAATATCTGTGCTTATCTGAGTAAACAAAGCTTTATACAAAGCATGTATTGGCTTCTTATAATCTTCATGTATATCATTGGTCCTGATGATATCTGAAAACCATACACTGTAGTCCCTGCTTAAGGTTGCAATCATACTCTTCGGAGATATCACAAAGGATGTGTCTGCAAGCCCCCCGGTGTCCTGGGCCGCCTCCGTGCCCATTAGTAAGATCAATGATGTTCGCGAGGAAATTTGATTAGCAGACTCATTACGCCATCTGGTGATTGCGTTATTAAAATCGACAAAACTATCTTCCGCATACCCTATGGAATAACTTTCCGAGTAGGTATTATTTTTCCCCTTGTGCAAATAATTCAATGCTTGGTTCCACTCCGGGTGATTTGCCTCCTTAAATTCCTTATATTTCTCACGCGTGAGTTTCGCTATAAACTCCTCAATCCCATACTCTCTCTGGATTTTTTCACAAACACACTGATATATGATTGGATTATTAATTCCTTCAATACGAACAATATTGGATTTAAATGGTTGAATTTGATTAACAATATTCTGATACAACGCATTCACTAGTTGCTTCATCATTCGCCCTCACTTTCATACGGGTTCTCCACTATTGCTGTCGCATCAGATAAATCTCTCAGAAACCCACAATCCTTTAATTTTTGAGCAAAAGCCTTCTTATTTTCTTCAAGAAATGATACGTCTCCAAGTCTCTTTACAGATCCCTTTTCCATTTCTCTGCGGTATTGCTCCGGCGCAATTACCATTCCAAAATGTTGATATAAATGCTCAATGAAATCATCCAACGTATCCATTTTACGTGCCGGAATAATAGAAAGAACTAAAAATTTGATAACATCCTCGGATAGGGTGAAGCGCATTCCCGGCCCCGTGCTTGGAATAATGATTCCAATGGCTTTTCCTAACTTTCTAAACAATCGATACGAATCATTTGCAGCTTTATCAACGTCATCTTGGTCATCAGAAATATTTAATTCACTCCGAAGTTCATCAAGCCCTCTATAAAGATATTTACAAATTACCTCTTCATTATGATTAAAAGCAAGGATTGCCGCCTTCTTTGTCTCTAAGCTTTCGTATTCCTTACAATTCACATCAATTACCCAGCAGTTACTTTCTGTGTCAGTAGCTGCCGCAATGTACATCATTCGCAGCATTTGAAGAATTATCCCAGTTGAAAATATCTCCATCTTTTCGAAAGGATGAGATTTACTATTCAAAAATTCTTTCAATTCAGAGAGTGTATATTGGTTTCTTTTTGAAAATGATACCGGAATCGCACCAAGTCTTTTAGATAGTTCGCGTTTTTCTTTCTCTTCAAATGGAACCTGAATGTAGTTGTCCCAAGTTTCCTGTACGAAATTACACAGATAAGTAAACTGCGGAAAACTACCAACCAATTTACTAAGTCTTCTATCTATTATGGGAGCATACTCCGGATACTGATTAATTGCGCATAAAAGGTGCAGATAATAAATCTCACCGCCTCGACACATATAAGTGTATTTGTTAAATTCAAATTTGTAATCAATATCAGCATCACAAAGTTGAAAACTCAATTTACGCAAAGATTTTACCCCTAAGCTTTCAGGCAAAATCGCTTCTTGGCAAATAGGCAGCAAGCTCTGAGCAAACCAAGCTCTATTCTGGTTAACCGCATTGAAACCGGCCAGTAAATTCTGGACAATTACAATGCTGTTTTTTTTGGCGTTTAAATTTCCACCCTCTACACTCTTCTCTAACTCCCTAATACATTCATCATAAGCCGTGATATCGATTTTTGCCTTTCCATCCAATTTGCTTTTAGGCATAAAAATAAATCGTTTCAATCCCATACGATTTTGAGGATGATATACTAAAATGTCCTCATTAAATGAATCATCAACAGGGAACATACAGTCATAGGATTTCTGAGTTCTTAAGTTCTCTTTTCGTGCAAACGCTACTTGTAGAAATTCAATCATATACTCGTTCTTCGTTTGTCCTGGTTTCAATCTATGTCCAAACAAACGGTTTTGAAGCGATTTAACCATCGTTTTATCATAATTCGCAGGATACATTTCCATATTGCGCATTATTCCTCCTTGGTAAATTAAGGCATAAAACTTAATTTACTACCATTGAAAGCGTAGCATCGAATCACTTGCCCTCGTGTAGTGTTTATCAAGATCCGCAAAATACAGTCATCTTTACTTTCCGGCAAATCATCTCCAAATTTGTCCAAAAGCAAGGCATCTAATTTTGCAATACCATGTGTAAGCGCAGGATTATTTTCTGATACAATCGCACCCTGAACCATATTTTCAAAGTATGTAAGCATCGGGAGCGTAAGAACAAAATCCTCATCTTTGACATGTAAATAAAGTACTTGCTTAGTCTCAAAATCTTCAAAGCAGTTATTTACCTGCTTCTGCCGAATGTCTAGGTCCATTTTAGATACAACGCCCAATACTAACATTACATTTTGGAAAACATCATTTTCTCTTCTGAGAGTAAGCGGCAAATCATTGGTATGATTGGGTAAAAAACCGGTATTTTTTATATATAAGGCCTGAAACAGCAACGCCTGAATCTTTCTCAAAACCGACTGAGGTTGCTTTGACGAAACCAACTTTTCATATAAGGTATAGAAATGTCCAAAAATCTGATTAAAAACATCTTCTTCCTTCTGGTCAGCACTATACACCAAGTAGAAGCGTCTAATAGCCTGCCGCATTTTGGCTTCTTTACTTTGTTCGGCAACCGAGAGAGCTTGTTCTTTCTCTACCACCTGATAATGCTTTCTATGTTTTTTTCTCAATGAATCAAGTATATCTGCAATATTAGATGTGAAGAAAGAATAATCATGATTTACGAAAAGCCTGTAATCCACATCTAATGAAATTCTGTCTAATCCTAATAAATTAATTTGAGCTATACCCTTAATCTGGGGACTGTATAACGCTTCATTCAGTCCATTATATCCAAAAAACAGATTGGCAAAGTTATAGTTGAAAAAAGGTTCCTTCAAGTAGTGTGATGAAATCTGTTGGCAAGTCAGATTGCCGGTAACCGCATAAGCAATCTGACCAACCATTTGGCGTATGGTCATCCGCTTATCATTTTCATAAAGATATCGATAATAACTCTTAACAAATGAAGCTACCCGATCCAGTTGTGCTTTGACACTATCCACGTTGTTTTTTATAGGGCACCTATCTTTACATGAACAAGACTGACACTCGTTCCAGAGTTGATCCGATAGTATTTTTTGTAATAAATCTTTAGAGAAGTTAACATTGTCCACGCGCGCTATGTTCACTAAGTAGAATTCAAAACCTTCAAGATTCATCATTTCATCCGAATTGGTATCCAGTTGAATTAAAAGTTTGGACCGGACCTCCATTTTTTCTTTGTCATCAAAAGCTAACAGATTCACTCTTCGGTTATATTCCGCAAGTCTTAAAAAGGTGTTTAAAAGGGGGCCGGTATTACTGATAAGCAGACTGCTTTTACCATTCTTTGGAGCTTCAAGCGCTTGTTTCAAGACCTTTTCTTGTTCTTGCTCCGCGATTTCACTCATATCCTTAACATAGAAAAAATCATCGTATTCCTTTTTCTGGACCAGGCCTTCTCCGTCGCGAAGCAGTTTCAAATTTTTTAGCACCTGGACTAATACACTTGTTTTTCCATCGCCAGCATGTCCAGTAAGAATAAATGATTTATAATTGTTTGTCTTAATGGTATTTGCAATATTCTGTCCAAGTTTGCGATCAATCTTTACCATATCGAAATAACTGCTTTTCACCTGGGTCTCTGCAAGTGATCCAGTCGAATTACCGCCAACATTATTGGTTGAATTCAGATAATCGACAAATCCATTCATTATTGCAAAACCTCCTTATAGTTCATCCACAGCATTAAGGATCGCTGCTATATCATTCGTATTATTAAAATATCCAACACTTACCCTAACGGTTCCTCCATATTCCATCGTCCCCAAAAAGTTGTGTATGTAAGGAGCGCAATGATATCCTGTACGTACTGCTATATCAAAATCATGGTTTAAAATACTTCCCATTTCTGATGCTGTGTAACCCTCAACATTAAATGATACAACACTCGAATGTCCTACTGGTTCTTGGGGCATATACATTTTGCATCCTCGTTCAGTTAAACCTTCGACTAATATATTCACTAATTCTTTCTTTTTTTCACCTATCTTTTCCATAGTCGTCTGATTCAGCCATTTAAGCGAGCTGTTTAAACTGGCCAAGGCAATGATATTAGGACTTGCAGGTTCAAAACGAACCGGAGAAGAATTCCCCATCGTTAAATCCAATGAATCAGAACCTGTTCCGCCAGTTATAATGGAGACTAGTTTGGGATCTCGCAAGGATATAAAGCCTCCTACCCCCCATGAAGCATACATGTTCTTATGACCGGCAAAAATCAAATAATCTATACCATCCCGCAACATATTTATATCTAATAAACCTACGGATTGTGCTCCATCAACAATGACTATGGCATCGTATTTCTTTGCCATAGCAGAAATCTCCTTTATGGGGATTACCGTGCCAGTCACATTGCTGACTTGATTTAAGAACACATAATCCGGAGGATTGCTCGAAAATAATACAGATGTTTTTTCATAATCAATCTGTTGACTTTGCAAATCAAATGGCAGCATACAAATTTTAATTCCGTACTTTTTCCGTATAAACTCTAATGGCCTGGCAATCGCGTTATGTTCAAAAGGGGTTATATAAACTGTTTTAAACTCATCCCAGTTCAAACCATATATGACTTCATTTGCCGCTATCGTGGCAGATGGGGTAAATATGACATTATTTGGATGTTCGATGCCGACAAGTTTGGCCAAGAGAAAACGCGTTTCATCCACAATTTTCATCGCTTCATTTGCTACCGTATAACTACCGCGCCCTATATTAACTGCCAGGTTTCGCTGAACATAGTCCACCGTTTGGTAAACTTCTTCCGGCTTAGGAAAAGTTGTCGCCGCATTATCCAAATATATCATGTCCTGCTCTCCTCACTGGATGATTTCGCTAATAAGTTTTGCGATAATGGCTAATTGCTCATTCGGTGATATCGCGCCGTTATACTCATCAAAAACTGCCTTAAGATTATTCAGCGCAGTATTGCCTAATAATGAAATTCCCGATTCGGAAAATGTCCTTTCTACCTTCATTCCTGGAAGATAGATTGACAATATGCAATCCTCCTTATCTGTTTGAGTATCCACATAATTGTTTATGGTATCTAGCACACGTTCAATTGACACCTGGAATTGCTCTGCCAACTGATCTGTCCAGTCTTCAATAGCCAGAGATACAAGCATCATTCCCAATTCATCTAAAAGCCTTTGGTCATCATACGAAGTCCAATTTTCAGCCAAGTCCAGCAGGGCATTTGCATCTGTATCGAATATATGATGTTTCGTAGATTCCGGAAGTTTATCAATCCAAATTCTGATCGCTTTCGATAAACTACCTGTGTATCCGGGCACAAATAATGTAATAAGATAGTTGATCATACTCTTTTTAAATTCTATTAAATGGTTATCCAGCAGATCTTTTATCCTTTTAATCTCAGATGCACATTCAGGCAGACTCCCAGACGCACTTAGTTTTGTTTTCCAACTATCAAACAGGACTTCCCTACAGTTCAGTTCAAATTTTAATAAATCATTCCGTACTACTTTCGTGCTGGGGTCTACGCAGGTTGAAACACCGTTGTTGTAATAGATCGTATACTTTTTCGTATATTCCGGTAAAGAACGCATCCATGTTTGCATACTCTTTACCACGGAAAAAATACGATTCGTTCCTGTATAGGAACGGTCCTCATAAGGCGCAAAAAGTTCTTGAAGGTAATACAGGAACTCTTCACGCTCTCTTGTTCCTTGCTCAAGCAAAAGAGAATAATCAGAAGGAGCATCATTCAATGCGCTAAGAGCCGAAGCTGTAAGTTCTATTTCTTTTTCCTTAAAATATAATACCACATTATCCTTAACCTTGCGAAGTACATATACGATAAATAATGGGATTACACCTTTTCGCATTCCGTAAGGTGGTTTTCTCAGGATCTCATATAACGGTTCAAATGTGCGCGCCTCTTCCTCACAACTATTGACAAAATCTTTGATAATCTCCATAACTTCATTAATTCCGTTATCCTGAACATGCTCTGATTCCGCCAGACCCGTAAAACTATACATAGCTTTAAAAATGCTGACCTCCGACTTTCCTTCTACAATACAAGGTATCGTTGTATCCTCTGCATGTTGTAATACCCAGTCAACCGCAATATTCCGCCCTGTTATATTTTGAGAATGCAAGACGGATTTATTTACCATCTCGTTATTGATAACCGGTGTCTTCGAATAGCGGAACATGCAAATTTTTGTAATTTCCTTATTTAGATCAACTTGTCTGAAAACGTCAAGCTGACCTTGACTATTAAAATATTGACTGTATAGAGAGCTTGGAGAAAACATCATGTCAATGGCGCTATTTACTTGTTTGCAGATATCATCCTCATATATCTGTATTTCTTCAAAATTATGAGGATCATTCGCTAAATCCGTTTTTTTAAGTTGTTTTATTGCAACTATTTTTTTGAGTAGATTTTCCACATCATACTGATATTCTGTAACACAAATCACAACTTCCGGTGTTGTCGTAAAACTCGAAATATGATCCAACACAGAATCTCGTTCCTGCTCATCTACAGCCAAAATGTAAGCTACGACCCCGTCATATGGGAAATCCTTTAACAGCTGCTCACCAGTTTTATAGCTAAGCAACGTCCTGGCTTCAAGATATATTCTCTTGAAGTAGCGGATCATCCCGAATCGGTCATTATACTCTCTGGGCATTATGTAACCTAGAGAGAAATCAGACTCTAATATATCACTCTTATTAATCCTGGATACTTTTGAGTTCACAAAATTCTCAACATTTTTTTGAACATCGACGCCGTTTGCAGTTAAAAGTACATATTCCGCCGAATCCCTTTGAGACAATATATGCCTTTTAAGTAATTCATAAACAGATTCGCTGAAGTCTTCATCCTCCATCATTAATGCTACCTTTATATGCGAAGGGATAGGCTTCAGCCGTTCATCCTGGATCATAGTAATCACAGCGATTGCTTTTAAGATTTTCCTCTGATTAAGATTCGTTACTTGACGCAATGCTGAATCCGTTTTTGCCCATACACTATGTACCGCCTGATTAAAGATTTCCTTTTTAAACAGTTCTTGGAAGTAGTCATAGATAAGGTCTATCGTTACAAATTCTATTCCCGCTCTTTCTGTTACAAGGAATTTCGGTAAAGAATATTCATCATCTTTTGCTAAAAACGTAAAAAGTGTACGTTCATTTTGGCCCACAAGTCCGCTGATGTGAAACAACGAAAATGTACTCAGTGGCGCAAGTGGAAAGCATCCCTTAACAACGTTCTTTTCATAAGATTCAGTTGGAATCTCACTAAAAACATTTACAACTGCTGCCGCTTTAGCAGCTTTTATAAACTGCAATGGATAATCTTCTACCAGCTTATCAAATGCTGCTTTTTTGGGTATAGCATTCGCGATTAATTCATAACTTTGTTCTGATGAACTAACATACTGGATTTTATTGAATCTCCCTTCTACCGTTTTAAAACTATCGCTGGAAGAATAATCTAAAATATCCTTATGAGTGATACAAGTAAAGTGGATTTGGTGATGTCCGCTTCGAGTCGCTACCTCAGCCATGTCTTGAATAATTTTAAAGTTTAGCATCTTACTGGCATCAAGATTTGCTTCAAGAAATTTACTAAATTCATCAAAAATAATATTAATACCGGTATACACCGTTTGTTCACAAAGCGCTTCTACAACAGCCATATACAGCTTGACAACATCCATATTCGTAAGCGGGTTAAATGTTGTTCCAACAGCAACAGCCGGATATATTTCACAAAATTTTAAATAAGCTTTTTGATCAAATTGTTTTAAACCAATATAGAGAGACTCAAAGCTCTGTTTGTATTTCTTAAGCTCCTTCGTTAATTGACGAATAACATCTGGATATGATGTTTTCCATTTATCAAGGATTTCAACTGCGGAGTCAAAATATGTTTTCGGCAACAGATAATCTAAATCCGCTCTTTCCAACGCCTCTTTAATGGCAGCTAAAAAAGCCTGATTAATATCGGTAGAGTTGCTATTAATAATTATCGGTAAAGTTCGAACTCCGTTTTCCACTACTGCTTTAGCCAGAACCCCAACCTCAGCGTCGATACCGGCAATTTTGTCACAAAGCTCAAGCTGAACATGTTTAGCCTCTTCTTTGGTATACGTTTCAAACAGAAATAAATCCATCGACGTCAGAGCCGCCAACACCAGGAGCAAATGGGACTTCCCCCGACCATAAGGACCGATTAAAACGCTGGCGCGGTTTTGCGTCTCCTTATTAAAGTAAAAGGATCTCAAAAATGTCCCTAATATTTTCACAGATTGCTCCGTGGGAATATAACTTCTTACCTTCTCTATTTTATTGAGATCATATTCAAGATTAATCGAGGTTTGAAACTTCTCATTTATCTCTATAAAATCACTGTACTTCATATCTTACCTCATCTGGGCCTTTTTATAGTATTCAATCAGTATATCTGATGGTTTGTATTTATTATTCAGGTAGACCATATCGAGTCCTGCGGTCCTATTAATCGTCACATATCCCGCAACCCTGAGTTCATCTAAATACTCGTTAATTTTAACCCTGTTTAGATTAAATACATGTCCGATATTATTCGGTGCATTCTCCAAATCACGGATGCTAACCGAATTTCTCCCTTCTGGGATATTCATGGAAATAACATATAAAACAGCTAATTTATCAAGTAGATCTGTAACCGGAGAAGTTTTAATATATGCTTTATTATCACTGGGACTTTTGTCTATCAATCCAAGTACCGTTAACGGGCAGTGTAAGTTTTCTTCAGGGTCATCGATTTTCGTCGGCGAAAGATACATTTTTAAAATATAGTCGCAATCAGACTTCAAAGACTCTTCAGAAAATGTTGCACCTTCCTCCATTTTTTTTTGAAGTAAATTTGAACACATAGAAACTAAATCTTCTTTAGTAAAATCGATGCCCGAAAACTCATTAAAAAATATATTCCAAACAATACAAAGCGCCTGATTGGATACAATGTGGTAATGTAGAATAAATAAAGTAAAAATATCATCGAAATATGGATCATATTGAAAAACAATTTCTCCAAAATTCTCAGTTAAATAAAGTTCTCTCGCCCGACTGTTGTTTATATATTTTTCTTCACACAGCCCACAAGCTTTCAGCCAAAATCGAATAGAGGAAACCATTTTGCTGCCTACGCCTAATTGTTCCATCACGTTATCTCTGGTGAACAACATGGGATCCTGCGCAATACATCGCATTCCCTTCCGGAGCCACCCCTCGCGAAAATTAAAAGACGCATTCCCTTTCAGTGTTACCTTTTTCAATTTATCTTTCATTTTCAGAATATCCCTTTCCTCTGGGCAATAGTACCTTTCTCATATAGCAGCCGCCCGTGTAATGATTAATGCACTTAAAGCAATGAACACATTTATCCGCATCAACTTCATAGCGGTAATCCGTATCTGATTCACCACATTTGACAAGCCGAATCGCTCCATATCTGCATACATTTTCACAGGCATGACATCCGGCGCAAAGCTGAAATTTGGTAATCTGGCATTTAAATTTCAACTCAATTTCAACGGTTTTCGTCCTTGCCGCAATCGGGGTACTAAGAATAGAAATTCGCAGTTCATTCGTCCCCAGTCTGCCCTGTAGCTTCATAAGCGGCTGTTTCGTTTTTGCGTCTAATACGTACACTTCGCCTAAACGGGACTTTCCCATGTCAAAATTCAATTCCCCAAATGGTTTGAAGAATTCATACAGCTCTTTTGTAATCGGTTTATTTAAAATATAATGAAAGCTTTTCGCATCGGTGGCGCATGGTTTGAAATCTATTGCAACATTCTTACTCAATTCAATGCCCGCGCCGCCTTGCCGCGCTTTCCAGCCGCCACTATTCACATAATCTTCTGGGTCCTCTTTTCCCATTTTCGTGGCAAAGTTCAAAAGTATTTCATGGAACCGCTTAGATTGATCGGGCATATATATGCCGGCAAGGAACTGCGACCATTGACTGTTATTCGGACAACACCAGCATCCTACTCTGGTGTAGCCCAAACGGTAAGCGTCGTTAAAATCAATATTTGTCGTTACTATGTACAGCCAAATATCATAATCGAGCCAGTCAATGATTGGGGACACAACCAGCTGTTTACTGATTTTCTTGCCAACAGAGGATCTCTCATAGTTGTTTCTGCTTGACGATTCACTTCTGCGAATACCATAGAACGTTAGTATCGTATTGAGATCCCCAAACGTTTTCTTGATTTTGTCTCCAATAAAACCCGTTTTGAATATTGTGCAGCACCAGCGCAATGTACGGCTCGGCGGTCCAAATGTCTCGCATAAATGAAAAAAGTCCTGTTCTTTGTTCTCTGTGAGAAGAACTGGTGTTTTTCTATTAGCCTCCCGAAATCGCTGCAAATATTTGTATGTCTGAGGGAATTCTAGTGTCGTATTTCCAAATATATGTATGATGGACGGCGACCCTAATGCCTTTCGCACCAAGTCGCTTACCACTGTTGAATCCTTCCCCCCCGAAAAAGAAACAAAGGCTGCATTCGTATTCCCTTTAAGAAAACGCTTGGAATGCGCCTGGATAAACTGCTTTGCCTCAGACGATATAAAATTATAGTGATCTGCGTTCGCAAGAATCCAGCGTTTTATGAATATGTCAAAATATTCATAACTATTTTGATCTCTATAGTTTTCAAGCTGTTCTCTAATATCATCCGGGTTTAATTCTTTAACCTTAGAAATGGAAAATGAAAGCTTCTTCCCGTTTACGTAATATCTATTACCAACACCATTCCAGACAGAATCTTTTAAGAAAGCCAGCGGTTTATCAATTAGAATTTCTAATAATAATCTTTCTTCCGGAAAGACAGGCCTAACATCCGAAGTCAAATATTTGCCAGGCGAATGACAGATTGGACATTCTTCGTCATAGGTCGGAATTTGGCAATTTTCACACCAGTAAATCTTGCTTTTAACTTCAGTTCTTTCTCCACAGACGGGACATTCACTTTTACCGGCATCAAGGTTACACTTTTTACAGAAGTATTTAATCATTGTCCCACCTTAAATTCGTTTCAAATTTAATAATTATATACTGATCATTATACAGGATACTTTATTTTCATCCATCATATTTTATACAAACTCAGGAATATCCCCAAGCCCAAAATTAAGAATCTTACACATTCTGCGAAGCACTTCAATAGATACAACATTGACATACTACTCTATACCCCTTAATCATAAAAATAATAGGGGAAACACCGACACTACAGGATTGAAAAATATATTTAACATTATACCACGGGGATATTTAACAATCAATTCTGTTTGCAAATAGAATCACGATGGGCAGCAGATTCCTTCTGAAGCCTCCCCAGGAATCTTTCACCATATCTGTTCGCTCTATATTCAAACGTCACCATGTAGTTATCCTTCTACCGTCTACGTTCTATAAGCTTCATATCGATTCTACCAGCCAAAATCAATATTTTATCATTTTTGGCTAACAGAAAAATTTAAAAAGCGTAACATTCTATGTACACTTCAGTAGGCCCTGTGCCTTCTCCGCTTTCTTAATCTCCACATCTCCAAATACATAATTGAAACGATAAAGTCCTCCATTCGTCTGCACACACCATATCTTGAATGCTCCAGTAAAGCTTTTTACCTCCTACGGTTTGCTATTGTCAATATAACATGAACTCCCCGTAAACAGCTTGCACTACTTTATAATACAGGTAATAAATGTAATAGCTATCCTTCCTGCCATTCTCCGTTAACAAAAAAAACGAGCCACCTGGCAATTTAATCACCAACCGGCTCGTCTCCACCTATTCCTTTAAATAAACTTTCAAAACCAAACTTTAATACAACTTCGCTCCAGCCGGAATACAATCATCCACCATCAGCAGATTCAGTCCTTCATGGCCATCTTCCTCATGAACTGCGGAAATCAGCATCCCACAGGAATCAATCCCCATCATTTTTCTCGGCGGCAGATTCACGATCGCGATCGTTGTCTTACCGATCAGTTCTTCCGGCTCATAATAATCATGAATTCCGCTTAAAATCGTACGATCCGTACCGGACCCATCATCCAGCACAAACTGTAGCAGCTTCTTGCTTTTCGGAACCGCAGCGCAGTCTTTGATCTTCACCGCACGGAAATCCGACTTGCTGAAAGTCTCAAAATCCACCTGCTCTTCAAAAAGCGGTTCAATCTTAACCTTAGAAAAGTCGATCGCTCCCGGAGCTTTTTCAAATACTTCCGAAGCTTTTACAGTTGCCTCCGAAGCATATACCGCTTCTTCCGGAGCTGCCTTTTCCGCCTTCTTAGGCGCATCGGAACCGCCGATACTCTTCATCGTCGGGAACAGCAATACATCCCGGATCGCCGAAGAATCCGTCATCAGCATACACATCCGGTCAATACCATACCCAATCCCACCCGTAGGCGGCATACCGATCTCCAATGCGTTCAGGAAATCCTCATCCGTATGGTTGGCTTCTTCATCACCCTGAGCCAGTAATTCCTCCTGTGCCCGGAACCGTTCTCTCTGATCGATCGGGTCGTTTAACTCGGAATAAGCATTCGCCATCTCCCACCCGTTCATAAAGAACTCGAACCGCTCCACATAATCCGGATTCCCGGGTTTTCTCTTGGTAAGCGGTGAGATCTCCACCGGATGATCCATCACAAAGGTAGGCTGAATCAGATGCTCCTCCACATATTCCTCAAAGAACATGCTTAAGATATCGCCCTTCTTATGGCGGGCCTCGAAAGCAATCCCTCTCTCTTTCGCCAGCGCTTTCGCCTCTTCCTCGGTCTGAATCTCGTCAAAATCAATACCCGCATATTTCTTGACAGCATCGACCATGGTGATCCGTTCAAAAGGCTTACCCAGATCCATCTCGACCCCGTTATAAACGATCTTCGTGGAACCCAGCACTTCTTGGGCCACATACCGGTACAGGTTCTCAGTCAGGTCCATCATTCCATTATAATCCGTATACGCCTGATATAGCTCCATCAGGGTAAATTCCGGGTTATGCCTGGTGTCCAGTCCCTCATTTCGGAATACCCTTCCGATCTCGTAGACTCTCTCCAGTCCGCCGACAATCAACCTCTTTAGATACAGTTCCAGGGAAATCCGAAGCTTTAAGTCCTCATTCAGCGCATTAAAATGCGTTTCAAAAGGTCTGGCCGCCGCGCCGCCGGCATTGGATACCAGCATGGGTGTCTCCACTTCCATAAAGCCCTGGGCGTCCAGGAACCTGCGGATCGTACTGATGATCTTCGACCGTTTGATAAAGGTATCCTTGACCTCCTGGTTCATGATCAGATCCACATATCTTTGGCGGTAACGGATGTCCGTGTCCTTTAACCCGTGGAACTTTTCAGGCAGAATCTGCAGGCTTTTGGACAGAAGGGTCACTTGTGCCGCATGGATGGAGATCTCTCCGGTCTTAGTGGTAAAGACCTCGCCTTTAATACCCACAATATCTCCGATATCAAATTTCTTAAAATCTTTATAGGCCTCTTCCCCTATGCTGTCTCTGGCTACATAAGACTGAATATTACCCTTAAGATCCTGAATATTGCAGAAAGACGCTTTTCCCATCACACGTTTGGACATAATACGGCCCGCTACGGATACCTGCGTTCCTTCCAGCGTATCATAGTTTTCCTTCACTTCCAGGGTATGATGTGTGGCATCATATTTCATGATCTGAAATGGGTCTTTTCCGTTCGCCTGTAATTCTTCCAGCTTTTCCCGGCGGATCTTCCGCAGCTGATTGATGTCCTGTTCCTGTACATTCTTTTGTTCAGCCAAAATTTTTCACTCCTTAGTTGGATCTCTGGATTTCTAATATTTTATATTGGATACAGCCGGCCTGGGCTTCCACGGATACCGTTTCGCCAACCTTAGCGCCCAGCAGTGCTTTTCCTACCGGGGATTCATTGGAGATCTTACCCTCCAGGCTGTTGGCCTCTGTGGAACCTACGATCTTGAACTCCATCTCTTCCTCGTACTCCACATCGTAGACCTTTACCTTACATCCTACGTTGATCTTATCCAGATCCACTTCATCTTCCACGACCACTTCCGCGTTCTTGAGAATTTTCTCGATCTCTTCAATTCTGGCCTCGATATCCCTCTGTTCGTCTTTGGCTGCGTCGTATTCCGCGTTCTCAGACAAATCCCCCTGCTCTCTGGCCTCCTTGATTTTCTGTGCTACTTGTTTGCGTTTAACTACCTTCAGGTCCTGAAGCTCTTCTTCCAGGCTCTTAAGACCTGCATAAGTTAGTAGGTTCTTCTTTTCTTCCATGTAATCTACACCCTCCTGTATCTATCTAACTTGATGAATTTTATTCCCGCATCTGCTCTGTATAAGCTGGGCGGCGCCCCTTCCGAAAGAAAGGCCGGCGGTAAATAGTTACTCTGGACTTAATCCATAACTATTTTAATTTACTTTAACAATCATGATATTATAGCCTATAGACCAACCCTTGTCAAGCCAATGTTTGTACACTTAACCTTCGTATCTTCAGATGGAACTCTTCTATCTCCAGGCGCATGCTATCCAGCTCACATTTGCTGATCCAGGTGCACTCCCCGCAAAGAGCCGCCTGAAGCAGGCGGTTGTCGATGATCTTATCCCCGTCCGCTATATCAAAACGGTTATAAAAAGTGATATCCCGCCGTTTTGCCATGATATCCCGCCGCTTTTTCTCCATACCGGTCAGGTCCAGCACAACCGCGTTCTCCGGATAATACCGGTAATCCCGGTCCGCTTCCTTGTTTAAATCCAGTACCACATTTCCCTGGATCTGACCATACAGCGGTTTTGTAAGTACGCTTGCCATCAGACCGGTCTGGGCATACAGCTGCTCTACATACTCCTCAAAGAATTCGGGCCGGCTGGTTAGGACCGTCAGAAAATTCAGGTCCTGTCCAATCTGCGCCAACACGTATTCCGTATCCGAGTCACCGGAGTCCACCACGACAGGCTTGAATCCTCTCCGGTCTATATGATGCCTGTGACAGACCCAAGCTGTCCCTTCCCGGATCATGAGGTAGGGAAGCAGCCGGCCGTCGATCAGCAGCGAATCGTCCAGATAGGGTTCCAGCTTCTTTTCCACCACGATATTTTGCACGCCTTCCCGCATTATTATACGGTTTAAAATATTGGTGATATCTTCCTTTGGGAATTTTTTCAATCTCTCGTATGTATAGGGGAGCGTCAGCTTCTGCCCCTCCACTTTCAGTACTTCCATCTGTTCTTTTTGCACCGGCAGTTTTTTGTAAAAGTACTTTTCCTGAAAATATGTCCTGAGCTTTCCCGGAAGCCATTCCAGATAAGCAGGGACCGGAATTTCTTTCTTCTGCCCGGCCGGTATCAGATACGTGTAAGCATAGCCGTTCATCATTCTATCATGCCCCGGATCGTTTTATTACTGCTAGTATATTTGTCCTTTGCTGATTATATGTGCAGAACGTGCGTTTTATTATATGGGCCGGGATTGGTGCGGCGGTTGGGGCTGGTGCGGCCTGGTCTGCCGGGATGGAATTCCTGTGGTCCAAAAAGCAACCTCATGGACAGCTCCGTGAGCCTCTGAGGGCAGTGAGAATGTCGGCGTGTGAGCCTCCATTCTCACTTGAGTCTCACTCCGCTATTCGGCCATGCTTTTTGGACCACAGGAATTCCATCCCGGCAGACCAGGCCGCACCAGCCCCAACCGCCGCTTCAATCCCTGCTTTAATTATGGCTTTGTGGGATGTATAGATGCAGGGTTTATAATATTTCATATTTTATAGCAGTTTTCTAAATTAATAGAATGTTAAGGCTGGATATTTATAGCTTTATTCTTTTGATGTTTATTCATAGGTATGACAGAAGATGTTTTAGGTCGTCCAGAGTTTCCATGTCGTTGGAGCGGCGGCGCAGGTCGGCGGAGTGAGGGATTCCTGCGGTGTACCAGGCGACGTGTTTGCGCATTTCGCGGATGGCGGTGTTTTCGCCTTTGTATTGGCAGGCCAGGGTGGCGTGGCGCAGGATCATGGTTTTGATTTCTTCCTGGGTGGGTTTGGGGATGGTTTTTCCGGTATCCAGGTAGGTAAGGATCTGGCGGAAGAGCCAGGGATTGCCGCGGACTCCGCGGGCCAGCATGAGGGCGTCGCAGTTGGTTTGGGTCTGCATCTTTAGGGCGCTCTCAGGGGTGGTGATGTCGCCGTTGCCGATGACGGGGATGTTGACGGCCTCTTTGACCTGGCGGATGATGTCCCAGTCGGCTTTGCCGGAGTAGTATTGTTCCCGGGTACGGCCGTGGACGGCGATAGCGGCGACACCACAGGATTCCGCGATTTTGGCGATTTCCACAGCGTTTATGTGGGCGTCGTCGAAGCCTTTTCTTATTTTTACGGTGACCGGTTTTTGGATGGCCTTTACGGTTCGGGTCAGGATCTGCTCCACGAGAAGGGGATTTTTCATCAGGGCGGATCCTTCGCCGTTGTTGACTACTTTGGGTACCGGACAGCCCATGTTGATGTCCAGGATGGAGAAGGGCAGGGATTCGATTTTTTTGGCCATCTCGCTTAGGATGACAGGGTCGGAGCCGAAGAGCTGGAGGGATACCGGGGGCTCGTCGGGATGGATCCGGAGCAGGTTTTCTGTATTTTTATTTTTATAGAAGATGGCTTTGGCGCTGACCATTTCCATACACAGAAGGCCGGCTCCCTGTTCTTTGCAAAGCAATCGAAATGGCAGGTCTGTTACCCCTGCCATTGGCGCTAAAATCAAATTGTTCTCAAGCTCTACATTTCCGATGAGCAGTTTTTTCTTTTTGTCGACGGAATAGGGTTCTTTTTCCGTTTGGTCTGGTGTGTAGGTTTGGTTATCTGTTTTTACATTTTTCATAGATTAATCTCAATCCCTGCAGGGTCAGCATTGGTTCGTATATGTCGATGCATCCGGTGCTGTCGGCGATCAGTTTGCCCAGGCCGCCGGTGGCTACCACTTTTACATTGGTCAGGCCGGACTCATCGATCATGTGGCGGATGATGTATTCGGTCTGGCCGATGTGGCCGTATACCAGTCCGGCCTGCATACTGGAGATGGTTTCTTTGGCCAGGATGGAATCGGGTTTCTTGATCTCGATCTCCGGGAGCTTGGCCGCGTCTTCCCACAGCGCTTTTGCGGAAATACGGATTCCGGGGGCGGTGACGCCGGCGATGAAGGCTCCTTCTGCGGTGATCAAGTCGTAGGTGGTGGCTGTGCCGAAGTCCAGAACCAGAACCGGCCCGCCGTATAGTTCATAGGCGGCCACCGCATCCACGATCCGGTCAGCGCCGATTTCTTTTGGATTTTCGGTTACGATTTTGATTCCTGTTTTGATCCCGGGGCCCACTACGATCGGGGTTACTTTGAAGTATTTGATGATCGCGCTGGTCAGGGAGTACATGATATCCGGTACTACGGACGCGATAATAATATCGGTGATATCTGTTACTTTCAGGTTCCGGTGTTCCACCAGATTGCAGATAAAGATTCCGTATTCGTCGGATGTCCTGGGCAGCTTGGTCGTCATCCGGAAAGTACCGATCAGCTCATCGTCGTCGAATACACCGAGGGTGATATTTGTATTTCCCACATCGATTACTAACAGCATATATCTTACTCCTCCTCTTCGATATCGATTCCCTGTCCCAGAAAAAATACTTTGTAGAACAGTTCCAGCGATTCCAGAAGGTCCTGCCTGGTCCGCTGTATGTCTTTGATCTTAAGGGCGCTGCCGATCTCGTCGTACAGCAGATCCCCTTCATCCGCGTCCACCACAAATTCCAGGGTCCCTTCCTCCGTGAAACGCAGTGTCAGAATCCCGCCCACGTCTTCCGTAAACAGGACACACATGATTTTTAATTCGTCTTTGATGGAGTCCGGCAGCGCTTCGAATTCCTCATTGAGATAGTATTTTCTCTCGTAGGCACTTGCGCCGCACAGGACCATATTTTCCTGTTGTTCCATGAAAATTCTCCTTATATGTCCGCAGCTACCACCTTTCATCAAACGGTTACGGCGTTTTTCTCAGCTCTAATTAAGTACTCGATTTATCTATTTAAGCGTCTGGGCTTTAAATATATCCATAGATTCCACGAACAGACACCTCTCCGGCATATACCTTCTGAAGCGTCTTGTCCTCTTTTTCCACAAGAAGCTCCCCGCGCTCATCGATGCCTCTGGATATGCCGCTGTATTCTCCTTTGGGTTCCATCACACGGACCATGCCGTCTTTCCCCACCAGAAGTTCATTGTAAATGTCCTTCAGGCCGGACAGATCCAGATCCTTTTGAAAAATTTCATAATCCTTTTCAAACCAGTTCAGGACACGTTCCGCCACCGCGGCACGGGAAAATGTCCTGTCTGCCTCGATCTGCAGCGAAGTGGCCGTCTGCGCGATCTCATCCGGGAATCCGTCGATATTTACATTGATGCCGCAGCCAATCACGATATGATGAATGTAGTCCACTTCCGCGCTCATCTCTGTCAGGATGCCGCAGACTTTTTTCCGGTTCACCACCACATCGTTGGGCCACTTGATGCCCGCTTCCAGGCCGGTGGCCTCGCGGATCCCCATGGCCACGCTGTGAGCCATGACCAGCGTCAGCATGGGCGCGCATTCCGGCATGAATTCCGGTTTCAGGATCAAAGACATCCAGATCCCGCTGCCGGGAGGCGAACACCAGGTTCTGCCGCGTCTTCCCTTGCCAGCTGTCTGGATCTCGGATAATACCACCGATCCGTTCTCCGCCCCATCCATGGCCAGCTGTTTTGCCCGGTTGTTGGTAGAATCCACGGTATCATAAGCGTAAACTTTTTTGCCAAGCCAACGGGTTTTCAGGCGGCTTTCCAGTTCCTCCGCCGACAGTGTCTCCGGCAGGGACAGCAGCCGGTAGCCTTTATTCTGCACCGCCTCGATCCGGTAACCGTCTTCCGTCAGTTTCTGAACTGCTTTCCACACGGCTGTCCGTGAGATCTGCAGACGCTCACATAGCTCCTGGCCGGATAAATAGCCCTCTGTGTCCCGCAGCGCCGCCAGCACTCTGCTTCTGGTTGTACCACTTCTGGTTGAGCCGCTCATGCTTTATCTCTCTCCCAGAGTTGCCACCATGACTGCCTTTATGGTATGCATCCGGTTCTCCGCTTCATCAAATACCACAGACGCAGCTGATTCGAATACCTCTTCCGTCACTTCATTGCCTTTTACTGCCGGCAGGCAGTGCATGAAGATCGTTGTCTCTTTCCCGGTCTTTTCCATCATGGTTTTATTGATCTGATAGGGTTTCAGCAGGCCGACTCTCTCAGCCGCCTTCTCTTCTTCTCCCATGGAACACCATACGTCCGTGTACAGCACATCGGCCCCCTGTACGGCGTCCACCTGGTCGGTGACTTCCACTGTGCTTCCCGCCGCTTTGGCATAGTCCTGGCATAACTGTACCAGATCATCCGACGGCCACAGGCTCTTCGGAGCCACGATCTTACAATTGATCCCCAGTTTACCGCAGCCGATCATCAGGCTGTTGGCCATATTATTTCTCCCGTCTCCGAGATATGCGAAGTTCAAGCCCTTCAGATAGCCGAAATGCTCCTGCATGGTCAGGCAGTCGGCCAGGATCTGGGTCGGATGATAAGTGTCGGTCAGTCCGTTCCATACCGGCACGCCGCTGAACTGTGCAAGTTTCTCCACAGTTTCGTGTTTAAATCCGCGGAATTCGATACCGTCAAACATACGTCCCAGAACCCGGGCCGTATCTTCCACACTTTCCTTGTGTCCCAGCTGGATATCATCCTTTCCCAGATATTCCGGGTGGGCTCCCTCATCCACACAGGCCACCGTAAACGCGCATCTGGTTCTGGTTGACGGTTTTTCAAACAGCAGCGCTATATTTTTACCTTTCAGGCTTTCTCCTGTCTCTCCCTGTTTTTTCTTCGCTTTCAAATCAGCTGCCAGGTCGATCATATATTGTATCTCCTCCGGCGCAAAATCTTTCAGCGTTAAAAAATTTCTTCCTTTTAAATCCATGATTATGTTCTCCTTCCTATTCTTCCCCCGGTATGTTCAGTATCAGATAGACGAATACCGGAATTTCTTCTAGCGTGTCTAATTTTCCGGCTCTGCTCCGGATCAGCTCCAGGAGTTCCGTATCGGTATAAATCTTATATTTCTGAACCCGGAACAACTTGGCTGTCGCTTCCATCATCGTGAGATAAAGCTCGTCATAGGTCCAGCATTTCTCAAGCTTTAACTCCGATGCGATCACCGGCAGGATCACTTCAAACAGGTTCCTGTGAAGCAGTACCGGGTCCTTATCCAGTTTATAAGCCTCCGATACGAATCGCAGCGTCTCCGGCCTCAAATCCACCAATTGCTTTAAATAATAACACTCTTCCTGCGTTTGATCAATATAGTAAATCATTCCTTTCAGTCCATAGATCAGCCGCTTCGCGTCATAATACCCGATTTTCATATTCCGAACACTCTTGCGGTGGTCAAAATCCAGAATATTTCCCAGATGAACCCGGGGTTCGATGCTGTAGATCGTTGTATCCTCTGGGATCTTCACCTTCTTCTCCCTGCCCGGCCCGAAGATCCGGATCATGATGATATCCTTATAATCCCGGTTGATCAGTGACGGGAGCGGTACGTTGTTAAACATGCCCCCATCCATGTATACCTTTCCATGGAGCCGTTCCGTTTTGAACACCGGCAGATAAGCGCTGGCGATCAGCAGGTCGTTCAGCATCCCCTGAGGAATATCCTCGATCCCCAGATCCAGCTCCTTTAACTCGGAGATGGAAAACGTAAGCAGATAAAACGCCACAGGACTTTTCCTTATATATTCCTCATCCACATTTTCTTCGATCAGATTGCGTAGTGGCGTGATATCCGCTCCGCCGTCCTTCAGCAAACGCATCATTTCCTTCATGGCCTCTATGGGCTCTGCGGTCCCCATGAATATCTGCGACATCAGGACATCATCCACATCCATAACCTGGGAATAAGACACTTCCCTCCACAGATGCTCCGCCTTATCGATATCCCCCATACAGATCAGAGCCCCGTTTAGCGCGCCCACCGAGGTGCCCGCCACCGCGCTGAACTTCACTCCAGTCTCGGCCAAAGCCCGCCAGGCCCCTATCTGGTAGGCCCCTCTGGCGCCTCCGCCCTCCAGTACGAGCCCATACTCTTTCGTCAGATCTATCACCGGTACCATAATGCCGCCTCCTTTACGCGCAAATATACAGACTACTTCGGAATCTAAAACAGGGGCGTCCCAAAATATGCGGCTGCAAATTTCGGAACACCCCTTTAGCTCTCGTTTTTATTCCGGTATTTTGTCACCGGCAACCTCGGTAATCGATTTTACCAGCCCTGCAATTCCCTGAATCTCGGATGGAATGATAATCTTTGTAGCTTTCCCATCTGCAGCCTTGGCGAATGCTTCCAGGCTCTTGATCTGGAGAACCGCCTGGTCCGCGCCGGCATCCTTGATAAAGCGGATACCATCGGCATTGGCCTTCTGCACCTTCTCGATCGCAGTCGCCTGGCCTTCCGCTTCCCGGATGGTCGCTTCCTTCTTCGCTTCCGCACGCAGGATCGCGGACTGTTTCTCCGCCTCCGCCTGCAGAATTACAGATTCCTTCTGGCCTTCCGCCACCAGGATCGCAGACTTCTTCTCACCTTCCGCACGGAGGATAGACTCACGGCGTTCACGCTCTGCCTTCATCTGTTTCTCCATGGCATCACGGATCGCATCCGGAGGAATGATGTTCTTCAGTTCCACACGGTTTACTTTAATGCCCCACGGGTCCGTGGCCTCATCCAGAGACTGTCTCATCTTAGCGTTAATGATCTCTCTGGAAGTCAGAGTCTGATCCAGTTCCAGATCGCCAATGATATTACGGAGCGTCGTAGCGGTCAGATTCTCGATCGCCATGATCGGATTCTCCACACCATAAGCAAAAAGCTTCGGGTCCGTAATCTGGAAAAATACGACCGTATCAATTCTCATGGTAACATTATCCTTCGTGATAACCGGCTGCGGCGCAAAATCCACGACCTGTTCTTTTAAGGTCACCTTTTTGGCTATACGGTCAATAAACGGTACTTTAAAGTGAATACCGACGCCCCAGGTACCCTGATAAGCCCCCAGACGTTCCAGAACCCTGGCCTGAGCCTGCGGCACAATCTTTACACAGGATGCTAAAACAATCAGTAATATTATAACAATGGCTACAATTAAAATTCCTACTCCTGTTCCTGGCATGTTGATTCCTCCGTTTTCTTTTCTATTTTTTCTACTATGAGCTTCACTCCCTCAATAGCGTTCACCGTTACGATCTCATCTTTCTCGATCATAACCGCGTTATCCGTAGTTCTGGCCGTCCATACTTTCCCTTTCAGGGAGACAGCCCCTAATCCGTGTATATTATCGATCGTCTCCAGCACAACGCCTTTCTCGCCGATCAGACTATCCACATTCGTTTTCTCCCGATCCTTGTTAAAATACCGTACCGCGATCGGCCTTGTGACAAACAGTAAAAATAGTGATACCATAAAAAACAGGGCCAGCTGAATACCCAGATTCGCTCCCAGCGCCGCTGCGATAAAAGCTACCAGCGCACCGCCTGCAAACCATATCGTAGTAAGCCCCAGCGTAATGATCTCAATGATCAATAGTACCACAAATAAAGCCAGCCAAATAATTGCGTCCATGTCCATCGCTCCTTTCCCCTTATCTTACTATAATTTGTTTTGAATTACAATATTTTTAAATAAGACTTTCCATAAATGGGAGGCCGGAGATATCGGAGTGTTTTTTATTTCAGCAGGAGCACTTTCCACTGAAATAAAAATAACCCTATATAAACCAGTGTTGGTTTATATAGGGTTTCCAATTTTATAATTTATATTTCGAAGCGTTTACCAAAAAACATGATTTCCGATCACGGTTCCATCTGCTCCGGAACTTACGGGACGGAACTGGGTCGCTCCTCCTACGTTATCGGCTCCGCCGATGGCCGCCTGTGCTGCTTCCATACAGGAACCGCTGGGTCCGTTGGCGATGATGCTCTGCATGCGGTCGCTGTGTGCCGGAGGGAACTGTCCGCTCTGGTATACCACTCCGCTGATGGATCCCGGATATCTGCCGCTTCGTACACGGTTCATAACTACGCTGGCCACACCGAGCTTGCCTTCGTAACTTTCATTCCCCGCTTCCATTTGGATGATGGCGGCCAGTATGGTCGCTTCATCTGCGTTTGCGGATACGGCTTCTTTCTGCGTTACATCTTTACCGTTCTGTTTTGCCTTTTCTGCCTCCGCAGCCCTTTGCTCTTCTGCGATCTCTTCTACGGATTTCGCTTCACCGAGCTGTACTTCTACGGTAACATATTCTTTTGCTACATAACCGGTCTGCTCCGATCCGAATTCTACGGTTACCCACTCATCATTCTGCTCGGTAACTGTATACTGCTGTCCATTTGCCGCAAGTCCAAGTACGGATGCTTCCGTGCTGGCCTCGGAACGAACTTTCAGAGTTTCGGTATTGACCGTCGCCGTTGTAACTGCTTCTTCTTCCGCTAAGACTTTCGCCTCATCGTCAAATGCTACATAATCATTCTTTACATAGCCTTCCACCGACCCGGACGTGATCTTCGTCCATTCATCTCCCCGCTCCAGGATGTCTGCCGCTCCGCCCTTAAATAACTTTCCGACCAGCTCTGATTCTTCACTGGCCTCTGCACGGATATTCAGCGACTCGTCCACTTTCGCCATCAGGCGGGCGGACCACTCGGATGCCTCTTCTGCCTGCCCTTCGGCCGGCGCATCCACTGCTCCTGCCACGGTCCCGCCTGCCGGATCACCCGTTCCTGCCGTTGCCGGAACCTGAGCGTCCTGGGGAGCCGGTGTGCTTTGCGCTAGATCGGCGGCCACCCCTGCCTGGGCCATAACTTTATCACCGTGATCTGTCTCTGGCGATGCGGTTGGATTGATTTCTGGTGTTGCAGTCGGTAGTACCACAGTTTTCGGCGTAATATCTGATGTGCTGACCGAAACCAGATCTCTCTGGATTCCAGCCGCTCCCCCGGATGCCAGTGCTTCCATAGATGGAACCACAAAGCAGGATGTACAAACCATCACACAGGCCAGGGTTTTCGTCCATTTCGCTTTCATTGTGTCCTCCTGAACAATTGCGTTTTTATTACAATTGTTACAATTTTATTAAATTTATTACGGACTTATAATAGCAAAGTTAAATTTATTTGTCAAGGGGTGATTATCTACAAAAAATGAGCTGTAAATTTAGGAGCTGTGAAAAAGGAATTCCGGCTGAATCAGAGAACGAAGGCAGACCGGGTGGGAATAACCTGCTCTTTTCCGTGTCGGACTGGTGGTTGGGGGGGTATGTTTGAGATTGAAAAAATGGGGATAGGGAGGTGGTTTTTGGAGGGTCTTGTATAATTTGGAGTATGAGATTTTTAAGGGTTTTAGAGAAACTTTGGCGAAATGCAAGAGAATGGGCGATAATTATTTTTTATCGCAATTGTCTAAGACAGATAGTGAAAGGCCCAAAATTTGGGCCTTTGTCAACTGTTTACATAATTTGGAATTTAAAAGTAATTATCTCGCCTTATTTTTTCTTTCTTGAAAAATATATCGCTATTCCGGCACAGCCAAGTGCAACAACTATAAAGGCTATGAATGCTATTAACAAGAAACCGGTTGCCATTTTTTATCCTCCTGTATTCATTTTTTACGATAAGCCTTACCGGCTGCCGTTCAGACTCCGATCTGTATGGTGTGTAAACAGCCAGTGAAACTTTTTAATCGCTGCTATTATCTCTTAGGATTTTTTATACTATTTTTTTCTATAAAGAATTTTTGCACTATTTAGGATATAAATTACAAGTCTTATGACTGTCTGTGCGGATAGCGCAAGCCCAAGCGTCAGTTAACATAATAATGCTTTTTATTATTCTGCAGCATGACCCGATTTTTTAAATTGACTTTTTATAATAGGAAGAAACACCTGTTTATATAATACTTATATGTCATCTTTTTCAATCAATTGATTATCTCATCTAAGCTATGTTCCCCCCCTTGAGACTGTCCGAAAACCAGGGCGCAGCCCGCCAGGTGTCCGCTCTGTACGGACGTATCCTATGGGGCGCTCGCCAGGGAAAGCGGTGTCTATGGGCCTCTTCCTCATATAAGGCGCCCGTGTGAAATCTTAATGAAATCGGGCCGTCCGGTTGTGGGCGAAAGACTGCGTTCCGTGCAGTCTTT
>NZ_JAHQCX010000024.1 GCF_019042245.1 Diplocloster modestus | reverse complement strand
AATGATACAAAATTTTAAAATTTTAGTTAGACCCTCATAGATTGAATACCCTATGAGCTTAACTAACTGACATTGGCCGTGAATAGTAACTTATAACGGCGTACCGTCCTCAAAGGGAATCTGAAGTTCTGTGACGAATTCAGATTGATTATTGGTCAGCCCGGAGTCGATCAAAGTGATTTCGACCGAACTTCCGGTCATCCGCAGGTTTTCTTTTTCCATAAAATCCAACAGGAGATTGTAGGAGTCATCGGATTTTACATGGGTGCCGGAAAAGCGGATGGTAAGATAGTCCTGCTCCTTTTGATATTCCAGATTTCCTTCGTAGCGGTCTTCATCCTCCACAAAGACAAAAATTTCGGAAAAACGGTCAAATTTTCGGTTCCGCAGATCGTCGGCAGAGATAGATACTCCGACTTTGCCAAGAAACATGGCGGGACTTAAGGCGTTGAGACGCTCCAGCTCACGGATCGGATATTCCAGGTCTGTGCCCCGGGGGATTTCTTTGCGCAGACTTAAGACCGCCCGCTTTTCCAGATGGCGTATTCGGATGATGTTCATGCTGGAGCATACGGCATCCTGGATTTGGGTGAGGCGGTTGTCTATTTTTCTGCTGATTGTTTGGAGCCCGGCAATTTTGCAGCTTATATCTGCCTGCTGTCCCCGCAGGAGTTCCACCATGGTTTCGGGGTCTTTGTTGTCAAAGAAATGCGCAATTTTTTCAATCGGCATGTCCAGCGCCCGAAGATACTTAATCGTATTCAGACGTTCAAACTGGCGGGTGGAGTAATAACGGTAGCCTGTTTTGTTATCCGTCATTTCCGGTTTCAGGATACCCACCTGGTCATAATATCGAAGTGTCCGGATGTTCATAGAGAATAATTTGGAAAGTTCCCCAACGGTGAATAACTCTTTCATAACATTTTCCCTCCAAAGTTCCAGTATCATTCAATGGTCTTTTGTTTCAGTATAACATAAGTGATACTCCGATGGGAGGCGAGGAGGGGAGGGGACTGGCACCTTTCGGGAGTAATGCCAGATTTTATAGAAACTACGTGGAGAAAGGTGCCTGTCCCCGGATGCCGGTCTATTCGAGGAAAAAATGCCTGCTCCCGGGGGAACTAAGCTAGTCAACATCCGGGGACAGGCCCCTTTCTCCACGTAGTTTCTATAAAATTTAGCTTTACTGCCGAAAGGTGCCAGTCCCCTCCCATATGAATTGTACCAGGGAATCAGCCGGGCAGGTACCTGTTCCAAAATCAGTTGCCAAAAAAGTGTTGGATGTAATATAATGAAAGGAAAAATAATATCTATATTACAAAACCGGTCCGGTTTTGCAGGATGTGAGTGCCTGTATGAAGCTTGTACATGCCTCACATGATACGTTAGAAAGTTGGAAATACATGTCGAAAGCGTTATACATAGCAGAAAAACCCAGCGTGGCCCAGGAATTTGCCAAAGCTTTGAATCTGAAAACCGTGAGGCATGATGGGTATGTGGAATCAGAGGAAGCGGTCGTTACCTGGTGTGTGGGACACCTGGTAACGATGAGCTATCCGGAGGTTTACGATAGTAAATACAAAAGATGGAGTCTGGAAACACTGCCGTTTTTGCCGAAGGAATTCAAATATGAGGTAATTCCGTCAGTGGCAAAGCAGTTCCAGATCGTAAGCGGGCTGCTGAACCGGGAAGATGTGGATACGATCTATGTCTGTACCGACTCCGGGCGGGAAGGGGAATATATCTACCGGCTGGTGGAACAGATGGCGCAGGTACACGGCAAGAAGCGCCGGAGAGTCTGGATCGATTCGCAGACGGAGGAAGAGATACGCAAAGGAATCGAGACGGCGAAAGACCTGTCGGAATATGATAATCTGTCGGCATCCGCCTATCTTCGGGCCAAAGAAGATTATCTGATGGGGATTAACTTTTCCAGACTGCTGACCCTAAAATACGGGAATTCCATCGCCAATTATCTGCGGGTAAACCGCACCGTGGTTTCGGTTGGACGGGTAATGACCTGCGTGCTGGGCATGGTGGTAAGGCGGGAACGCGAGATCCGTGAGTTTGTAAAAACGCCGTTTTACCGGGTAATCGGAACTTATGACCATGAAGGAAAACCGTTTGAGGGGGAATGGAAGGCGGTAGAAGGCTCACGTTATTTTGCCTCCAGAGACCTTTATAAGGAAAACGGGTTCAAGGAACGGGAAAAGGCCGAAGAACTGATCCGTTTCTTAAGTGAACAGCAACCCATCCTTGCGATTGTGGATAAGATCGAGAAAAAGAAAGAAAATAAGAATCCTCCCCTGCTGTTTAACCTGGCGGAGCTGCAAAATGACTGCTCCCGGCTGTTCAAATTAAGCCCCGATGAGACCTTGCGGATCACCCAGGAATTATACGAGAAAAAACTGGTAACCTATCCAAGAACCGATGCCCGGGTTCTCTCCACTGCAGTGGCCAAAGTAATCCAGAAGAATTTATTTGGGCTAAAGAATTATGCCAGGACAGGAGCTTTTGCGGCGGAGATCCTGGAAAATGGTTCCTATAAGAATCTGGCCAGGACCCGTTATGTCAATGACAAACAGATCACCGATCACTATGCGATCATCCCGACAGGCCAGGGATTTGGTGTGCTGGGTTCTTTGCACGCCAATGCGGCAAAGGTCTATGAGCTGATTGTGCGCAGGTTCTTAAGTATATTCTACCCGGCGGCAGTGTATCAGAAAGTTCAGCTGATCGTGGATATCCGGGGAGAAAAGTTTTTCTCCAATTTCCGTGTCCTGTTATCAGAGGGCTATCTGAAAGTGTCCGGCCGGCCTCAGCAGAAGAAAAAATCCGAGGATGACGGAGCAGAGGAAGAAAACCTGAGTGATGAGGAACTGCTGGCGATTTTACATGCGCTGAAAAAAGGCGCCTCCCTGCCGGTGAGCAGCCTGGATATCAAAGAGGGCGAAACTTCCCCGCCGAAGCGCTATAATTCCGGTTCCATGATACTGGCGATGGAAAATGCCGGCCAGCTGATCGAGGACGAGGAGCTGCGGGCCCAGATCAAAGGCAGCGGCATCGGAACCAGCGCGACAAGGGCGGAGATATTAAAAAAGCTGGTCAACATCGATTATCTGGGGCTGAACAAAAAAACGCAGATTATAACGCCCACCCAATTGGGGGAAATGATTTACGATGTGGTGAACACATCCATACGCTCGCTTCTCAACCCGGAGCTGACGGCCAGCTGGGAAAAGGGATTAACCTATGTGGCAGAGGGAACCATAACACCGGATGAGTATATGGAAAAGCTGGATAAATTTATCCGCTCCAGAACCCAGGGCGTTCTGGGTCTGCATAATCAGTACGCGCTGCGGGGAAATTATGACAGAATCGCAGCCTGTTATAAACAGAGTACTTCCCGCCAAGCCAGCAAGGCAAAGACCAAAGATCCAAAAGACCAACAAAATAATGATTCAACCAGCAATCAAGCCTCAGAAAGGAAACAGGAAAATGGAAGCAATGAAAATCAGAAATCTATATGACTTAACCCAGACACAGGCGGCGGCACTCTTAGAAAAAGCCGAATACCCGTGGGAGGTCCTTCCTGAAATCGGAGCATTTATAAAAGAGCTGGGAGCAACACTGCCAGAGGAGGAATATGAGAAAAGAGGAGAAAACATTTGGGTAGCCCGCTCTGCCAAAGTAGCCCCCACAGCATTTTTAAACGGCCCTGTGATTATCGGTAAAAATGCGGAAGTACGTCACTGCGCGTTTATCCGCGGCAATGCGCTGGTAGGCGAAGGATGTGTAGTGGGTAATTCCACAGAATTAAAAAATGTCATATTATTTAACAATGTACAGGTACCCCACTACAATTATGTAGGCGATTCCATCCTGGGCTACAAGTCCCACATGGGTGCGGGGTCCATTACATCCAATGTGAAATCCGATAAGACCCTGGTGGTCCTTCACACCAAGGACGGTGACATGGAGACAGGACTCAAAAAGTTCGGGGCCATGGTAGGGGACTATGTGGAAGTGGGCTGTAATTCCGTATTAAATCCCGGAACAGTAATCGCAAGACACAGCAATGTATACCCACTCTCGATGGTAAGAGGATTCATTCCCCAGAATTCCATCTACAAAAAGCAGGGAGAAATTGCTGAAAAACGGTAAGACAGCCATTCAAAAAACCAGGCATCCCCCAGGCAACCCAGAATATTACTATTCACGGCTGATTTTTAAAGGGCCGGGAGTGGAGGGGCGTGGTATGGGGAGCCGGGCGGCAAGTCTCGCGGGGCCAAATCACATCAACCAGGCCTAAGAACGGGTAACTCCGAAGGCGGGAGAACCTCTTATTGGCAGGGCTCGGAACAAACTCGCCAAAGGGCGGCTCGGACAGTGTTCCGGGCCCTGCGAGGTTCTCCCGCCCTCTGCGTAACGCGTTCTAAGGCCTGGTCTCAAGTGATTTGGCCCCGCGAGACTTGCCGCCCGGCTCCCCATACCACGCCCCTCCACTCCCGGCCCTTTAAAAATCAGCCGTGAATAGTAACCCCAGAATCACCCATACGTGAAATAAAATCTTGACAAATAACTTATGGCTATGTATTATTGTATTAAAGAATTAGTACAATAATACATGGGCAAATGAGAGGAGCAGTTGCTATGCTGGAAATACAAGATTTGACAAAGAAGTATGGGAAGCATCTGGCGGTGGATCATGTCAGTTTCACAGTACCGGATGGGAAAGTGGGAATATTACTGGGGCCCAATGGGGCTGGAAAATCTACAATTATAAAGAGCATTGCCGGGCTGCTCCGCTTTGAGGGCGGGGTGGGCATCCAGGGGATTTCCAACAGGAAACTGGAGGCCAAAAAACAATTCGGTTATGTGCCTGAGATTCCGGCCATGTTCGATGCCCTGACCGTCCGGGAACATCTGGAATATATACACAGAGCTTATGGAGTATCGGTGAGCGAGCAGGAGATCATCGATCTTCTGACCCGTTTTGAACTGGAGGACAAACAGGATAAGCTGGGCAACGAGCTCTCCAAAGGAATGATGCAAAAGGTCAGTATCTGTTGTGCCCTGCTGATTAGGCCGCAGGTATTGATGTTGGATGAACCTATGGTTGGGCTGGACCCCAGAGCGATCAAAGAGCTAAAGCAGGTGGTCTTGGAGCAGAAGGAACAGGGCGTGACGATTCTGATCAGTACCCATATGCTGGAGATGGTAAAAGAACTTTGGGATGTGATGTTTGTCATGGAAAAAGGTAAGATAATCGGGCAGTATACCAAAGAGGAAGCAAAGGACCAGGACATCGAAGATCTGTTCTTCGATATTACGGGCGGTGATGAAGGTTGACAAATATGAAATCATTAATTTATCTGTGGAAAAGGACGATGGTTAACCGGATCCGGAAGGCTTTGAGCAAACCGGTGACCTACATCTATCTGATCCTGGGGATCGCTTATGTCGCCATGATTCTGACCGGCATCGGAAGTCTGGTGGTCACGAATAACTGGAATACCCCCAGGTATCTGGTCTATGCCCTGTCGGCTCTGGTATTTTTAAATATTCCCGCCAGCCTGCTGCAATATGCCAAGAGAAAAGGACTGCTGTTCCGGCCAAGTGAAGTGCATTTCCTGTTTTCAGCGCCGATCTCACCGAAACTGATTCTCCTGTATGAACAGATGAAATCCAATATGATGAATCTGGTGTTAACCCTGGTTGTGACCGTCCTGGGATGTACGCTGTTCGGGATACCGGTCTGGAAAATGCTGCTGTATTTTGTGCTGGCCTACATTGTGGAAAATGTACTGGAAGCCAGCCTGGTTGTTGTGCTATATGGAAATGAACGGCTGAAAGAAGGCACGGTGCGCCTGCTTTGCAGGGCCGTGTGGCTGGTCGTGGCCGCGCTGGTTCTGTTCGCCGCATATATGTTCTTTACGCAGGATGCGTCGTGGAACGTTCTGCCGCTGGTACTGGATCATCCGTTCCTGCAGTGTATTCCGATTATCGGATGGAACATTGCGTTTGTCAGGCTGTTGCTATTAGGGCCTACGACGCTGAATGTGATCTGCACTCTTTTGTATTTGGTATTTACTCTGGTGCTGCTGACCATCGCGGTGCGGATGAGATGTGTGGGAGAGTACTACGAGGACGCGATGAAGTTTGCAGATGATTACCAGGAGATCTTGCAGAAAAAGAAAAAAGGCGAAACCTCGGGTATGTCCATCGGGAAAAAGAAAAAATATGGGAAAGCTCAGGTGGAATATAAAGGGAGCGGTGCGAAAGCGATATTTTACAGGCAACTGCTGGAATATAAGAAAAATAAAACATTTATATTCGGGATGTTTACACTGATATCCCTGATCCTGGGAATCGGGATCGCAGTGTTTGCCCATCTGAATGATCTGGCAGCCAGCCCCTATCGGTTTTTTGTGGTTCCCGGTGTCATGGCATATTTGGTGTTTATTTTTACCAGCTATGCGACAAAATGGTCCAAGGAGCTGGAGAATCCCTATACCTATCTGATTCCGGACAGCTCTATACGGAAAGTATGGTATGCTACCCTGATCGAGCATATTCGTTCGCTTATTGACGGCTGTCTGATGACGATACCTGCGGCGGTTGTACTGCGCCTGACACCGGTACAGACTGTGCTTACCGTGATGATCTATGTATGTTTGCAGGCGACGAAGCTGTATTTTAATGTGCTCAGTGAAGCTCTGCTGGGCAATATCCTTGGAAATTTTGGAAAGCAGATAATGCGCCTGCTGGGTGAGGGACTTGTTATTATGGTAGCGATACTGGCTTGTGTAGCCGGGACGCTTTTGGTGAATGTGGAGTTCGGGTTTTTTGCATTGATATTAAGTTCTGTAATATTGACCGGGCTTGTGGCCTGGGGCGGTTCCGTTGCGTTTGCGAAGATGGAATCTTTGCAATAGAGAACCGTTGTAATAAATAGATGAGCAGAGCAGGAAGGTGCCTGTCTCCGAGACCGTCCCCGGATTGAGATACTCAATTTGAGGGATGGCTTCCGGGGACAGGCATCTTTCGCTTTTCGATTCCGGTATCCTGCGATAACGGAATCGGAACCTTTGCACACTGGAAAATTTTACTGTCTGTTTTTCCGTTTTATTATAAAAAAATTGTTGACAGAGTGTATATATTGTGTATAATAATGTATATAGACGATATACACATTCTGATAAGAGGTGAGCGAGTGAATATAATAATCAGCAATTCCAGCGGAAAGCCCATATATGAACAGATCACATCACAGATCAAGAATATGATCGTGGCTGGGGAATTGAAGCCGGGGGAAGCGCTTCCGTCTATGAGACTCCTGGCGAAAGAGCTCCGAATCAGTGTTATTACCACAAAAAGGGCCTACGAAGATCTGGAGCGTGACGGATATATCTATTCCGTGGTAGGTAAGGGCAGTTTTGTAGCGGATGCCAATATGGAACTGGTGAAGGAAGAGCATTTACGCAGGATCGAAGAAAATCTGCAGAATGCGGTGGAAGCAGCGAGAATCAGCCATATCGAACTGCAGGAGCTGCAGGATATTTTAACAATGTTATATAAAGACGAAGGATGATAGTGAATAATCAGGCGGATGATTGGCCATGAAATGGAATGCCTTATTAATGTGATCATACGAAAATGTATAAATGGAGGAAACCAGTATGGACTATGCGATTGAACTACAAAATGTGTGCAAGGATTATGATAATTTTAAACTGGATCATGTGTCAATGAATGTACCAAAGGGCAGTGTGGTAGGGTTTGTAGGGGAAAATGGTGCAGGGAAAACGACCACCATCAAAGCAATTCTAAATCTGATTTCCGTGGACAGCGGTAAGATTCAGGTGTTCGGCCAGGATCATGTGGATAAGGAACGGGAGATAAAAGAGCAGATCGGGGTTGTGTTTGATGAGAGCTGCTTCCACGAGCAGCTGACCGCACCAGAGATCGGTAAAGTAATGTCAAAGATTTATAGGGACTGGCAGCCAAGGGATTTTGAGGAGTATCTGCGGCGTTTTCAACTGCCGGCACAAAAGAAGATCAAGGATTACTCCCGGGGTATGAAAATGAAGTTATCCATCGCGGTGGCCATGTCCCATAAGGCTAAACTGCTGATTCTGGATGAGGCCACCAGCGGGCTGGATCCGATCGTGCGGGACGAAATCCTGGAGCTGTTCCTGGACTTTATACAGGACGAAGAACATACCATCCTGGTTTCTTCCCATATTATCAGCGATCTGGAGAAGATCGCGGATTATATTATCTTCATTCACGGCGGCAAAATCCTGTTTCAGAAAAACAAAGATGAGTTACTCTATGAATACGGCATTATACGCTGCAGTGAGGAGCAGTTCCGGAAACTGGATCCTAAGCTCTGCATTTCTTATCGGAAGAACCAGTTCGGGTATGAGGTGCTGACCAGCCAGCGAAAAGAGATCGCGAGAATTTACCGGGATCTGGTAATCGATCAGGCGGATATTGAAAATATAATTTTATTCTATGTGAAAGGTGTGAGATTATGAGTGCCCTGTTATTAAAAGATTTTTACAGTCTGAGATCCTATTTCAAATCTTTCGGTATTATGTATGTGATTTTTATCGTCTGCTTTCTGAAAACACCGGAAGTCTTAAGCAGCGTTATGGCAGTCATGAGTCCCATGGCCGTGATCAATACGATGTCCTATGACGATTATTATCACTGGAACCGCTATGCGAAAGCCTTACCCATGGGTTCCCGTACCATTGTAAAATCCAAGTATATCCTGTTGGTGCTGCTTTCCTTTGCCATGTCGGCAGTGGCTGCGGTTGTCGGTTCGGTGATGAGTATTGTCCAGAATATTGCTGCGGAAAAATTGCCGGTGATCTGGGGAGGCGCTCTGGGATCGGTAGGAATCGCCATCTTGCTTTATAGCTTTGTACTGCCTCTGCTTTACAAATTTGGTGTGGAAAAGGGCAGATTTATTATGATCGGCCTGATCGGTATATTTACCGCATCCATCTATCTGCTAGTGAGCCTGAGGGATAAACTGACCCGGTTCATTCCGTCAGAGGCACAGCTAAAGCTGCTTTTGTACATGAGTCCGCTGATCATACTACTCATTGTATTGGCTTCCTATCAGATATCCTGTAAAATCTTTGAAAAGCAGGGGGCAGATTGATATGATCGGGTTACTGGCTAAGGATCTGATGGTGATCAGAACGTATTTCAAACAATTGATGATTGCCCTGGTGGTATTCATCCCGTTGAGCTTCGCTTCGCCTGGTGTCATGGGAAGTATGCTGGCTATTCTGCTTCCCATGACCGTGATCACATCCATGTCTTATGACGATTTCTATCACTGGCATCAATACACCAGGGCTATGCCCTTGAAACCGAATACAGCGGTAATGGAAAAATATGTTATGCTTATACTTTTTGAGTGTATTGCCGCTTTTTTAGGATGTGTGGCCGCTCTGGTTTTTCTGTTGATCCGGCGCCAGCCCTTAACGGAAATTCTGATCATGTGGAAGAGTATGGCAATGGTTGCAGGAGTGTCACTCATTCTTTACAGTATCGCGCTGCCGGTTATATTCCGGCTGGGTGTGGAGAAGGGGCGGCTGGCGTTAATGGCCATATTCGTGGTTCCTTCCATTCTGATGGTATCGGCCGGTGATTGGATGAAAAAGTTGTATGTGCTGGTGAACGGATGGAACAGGCTGAAATGGTTCTTGCCTGCTGCCGTGGTGCTGATCATAGCGGTAGTTGAAGCCTCTTATCTGATTTCCTGCCGCATTTACAGGAGAAAAGAAGAGTAGGATAGTTGATGGAAAGAAGCTGTTGCTCTGGTAGCTGGTGAAGCTGCTGAAGCAACAGCTTTGTTTTTATTCTACCAGGGTGCGCCCAAAAGCGTGACGATAGGAATAGCACGTGACAATAGGAAAAGCGCGTGACTTGTAATTTTTAGTGAAATATGGTAGTATTTCAGTACAAATCAAGATAGTTCTGATCACTTTTCTTTCAGAGTCCCACATGGATAGGAAATAGAATAGGTGCCAAAGGAGGCTGTCAATTGGAGCAGTTAAGTACGAAGTATGGAAAAAAATACGAGCTGTTAAAACAGTATTTCGGATACACGGAGTTTCGGGAAGGGCAGGAGATGTTAATTGACAGCCTGCTAAATGGACAGGATACCCTGGGCATCATGCCGACCGGCGCCGGAAAATCCATCTGTTATCAGATCCCAGCCCTGATGCTTCCTGGAATTACACTGGTGGTATCGCCATTGATTTCTCTGATGAAGGATCAGGTCAGCAGTCTGAACCAGGCGGGGATTCATGCGGCATACCTGAATAGCTCCCTGACTGTGAACCAGTATCGGATGGCCATGCAGTATGCGGCACAGGGGAGGTATAAGATTATCTATGTGGCTCCGGAACGCCTGGAGACGGAAGAGTTCCGGATGTTTGCCTCCCAGGCACAGATTTCCATGGTCTGTGTGGACGAGGCACACTGTGTATCCCAGTGGGGGCAGGATTTCAGGCCCAGTTATCTGAACATATCCAGATTCGTGGATACGCTGCATGTGAGACCGGTAATCGGTGCTTTTACGGCCACCGCCACGAAAGAAGTGCGGGACGATATTATATGTATGCTAAAGCTCTGGAATCCTACGGTTTTAGTCAGCGGGTTTGACCGGAAGAATCTATTTTTCGGCGTACAGACTCCAAAAAATAAATTCGGCGCGTTGCAGGAGTATGTCGTCGGACACGAGGATCAAAGCGGTATTATCTACTGTCTGACCAGAAAAGATGTGGAAGAGGTATGTGAGAGGCTAAGGTCTGCCGGTGTGGCGGCGACCAGATATCATGCAGGGCTTGGGGACCGGGAAAGACAGGAGAACCAGGATGATTTTATCTATGACCGCAGTCCGGTTATGGTCGCGACGAATGCTTTCGGGATGGGGATCGATAAATCCAACGTGCGCTATGTGATCCATTATAATATGCCGAAGAATATCGAAAGCTATTACCAGGAGGCGGGCCGTGCCGGCCGGGATGGCGAGCCATCGGAGTGTATTTTATACTACAGCGGGCAAGACGTGCGGATCCATGAATTTATGATGGATCAGGAGCCGGAGAATGAGGCGCTTTCCTGGGATGAGCGGGAACTGGTGCAGGAGCAGGACAGGATCCGGCTCCGGAAAATGACTTATTACTGTTTTACCAATGACTGTCTGAGAGATTACATACTGCGGTATTTCGGGGAGGAGGGCAGTGGATACTGCGGCAACTGTTCCAACTGCCTGACCGATTATGAGGAAGTAGATATGACGGATATCGCTGCGGATGTGATTACCTGTATCCGTGAATGCCGGCAGCGTTATGGCATCAATGTGATCGTCGGTGTGCTGAGGGGGGAGAACCGGGCGAAGCTGCGCTCCTACGGCCTTACCGGCCTGTCCAGTTTCGGTCTGCGCCGCGGCATGGAAGAAACGAAACTTAAGAATCTGATCAATCAGATGGTGATGGACGGATTTCTGCTGGTGACGCGGGATAAATATATGCTGTTGAAATTAACGGGCAATGCGAAAGAGATACTGGACGGAAATCTGAAAGTAACCATGAAGTGTAAGCCCAGGCAGGAGGAACCGGCTGCTGCGGATAGCACTCAGCAGAAGAGAAGAAAACAGCGGATATCCGATATACTGAACTCCAAAGGATTGGAGCTGTTTGACAAACTGCGGGAAAAACGTCTGGAGATCGCCCGCCAGGAAGGCATGCCTCCCTATATTATTTTCTCCGATAAGACCCTGACGGACATGTGTGTCAAGGTACCGTTAAACAGGGAAGAAATGTTGAACGTAACCGGTGTGGGACAAAATAAATATGAACGCTACGGAGAGAAATTTATCGAGTTTATCCGGGAGTTCAGCGGGGGTGTGCATCAGGTCTATTATTTTGAGGAAGAAAACGGCAAAGCCCCCTCGGTTGAGAGCTACCAAAAGGGTGGATCGGCAAAAACGGTGAGAGTTGAGACGGAGAATGATAACGGCTCTTTAGTACGGAACAGTCAGGATTCCGGCAAAAAGTCAGGACGCCGCTTAAAAGCTGAGTTCATGATGAGTGAGAGAATCGCCTCTCAGATGTATTATTCCGAAAAGTGCACGCTGTCTGAGCTTGTACAGCAGATGAATGACCAACGCGATGCCAGTGTGATGAAACAGATTAAAAATAAGACGATCATGGACCGGCTGATCCGTGAGGGATACGTGCAGGAAACGGTATGCGATGATATCCAGCGCAAGATTATTACGGAAAAAGGCACTGCCCTGGGATTATTTATCGAAAAGAAAGTCAGCCGTGACGGCAATGCATATGATGTGCTGTATTATAACGAAGCGGCGCAGAGAGCGATCGTGGACAGACTGCTGGATGAATGGCGCCTGCCGCTTTCCGAAAATACAGGCGATTAGAGATTCAGGCGAAACCATAGCAGATACTTTGTGTACAAGGCTCAAACGAATAAGGAAACAAGAAAGACTCATGAACCAGACAGTATCACACATAAAAATTGTAAACATTAACTAAAAACAGGATTAAAATCCGTGAATAATATACAAAATTTATAAAACAAGTTGACAAGATCAAAACGAGATAATATACTATGTGAATAGAGAGGAGGTTGTAGGACATAAAAATGAACCGGTTCATTTTTGGGGATATTGAAAGATAATAAAGTAAAGCAGCCATAAACCAGACTTGATATAGAACAGCTATATTCGGAGAGACAGGAATGTATCCCAGATTGATCAGCAGAAATAGGAGGATAAATAAAACACGGAGGTTAATTATATGAAAAAATTTGTTAGTAAAATGTTGATCGCTCTTATGATATGTAATGTTTGCTTGTCACTACTGCCTGCACAGTCGGTAAAGGCATCTTCCGTACCAATGCGGATGACGATTGACAACAGTCATCCACTTCTTATCTCAGCAGTTTATGGAGATCCGACCGATACACTTTGGTATGGGAATACCCTGACCGGGGCCTGGAATGCGATACCGGATGATGTGAAGCCTTATTCAGTCATCGAGCTGCATCCCGGTAAGATCTGTAAACCTACCAGCTGTATTCCGAAGGATACCCCGGAACTGCGTGCCTGGTACATAAAAATGCTGGAGGAAGCGCAGGCTCACGACATACCGGTAATGCTGGTAATCATGTCAGCAGGAGAGAGAAATACGGTACCGGTAAGCTGGCTGGAAGAACAATTTAAAAACTACTCTGTGTTAAAAGGTGTGCTCAACATTGAGAATTACTGGATCTATAATAATGATCTGGCCACCCACAGCGCCGCTTATGTGGAGGCGTGTGCGAAGTACGGAGCCTATTTTATCTGGCATGACCACAAGGAGAGCTGCTGGGAGAGTATCATGAGTAACACGGCTTTCTATAATGCGTGCAAACAGTATAAGGATAATGTAATTCTGGCTTTCAAAAATACGCCGATTGCCGAGGACGCCAGAACGGACAGCATCATAAACGGTTACTGGCTGTCTGACTTATGCGGAAACTGGGGCGGTTCGATGGACACCTGGAAATGGTGGGAGAAGAATTACCGGCAGGCTTTCCAGGGATCCGGAAGAGACCTGAGGTCTTACTGCTCCGAGCCTGAGGCTATGCTGGGGATGGAAATGATGAACATCTACGCAAACGGCGGTACAGTTTATAACTTTGAGTGCCCGGCCTATACTTTTGCGTCCAATGATACGGCAACCCCTGCGTTTACGAAAGCGATCGTACCGTTTTTCCGGTATACGGTGAGCCATCCGGCCCCCTCGAAGCAGGAGGTCCTGGACCGTACGAAGGTGGCGTACTGGAGCAAAGACGGGGGAATCAGCGGTCTGGGCAATTTTTATAACGGACTGTCCTCGGATGACGAATCGATGCCGCTGTATGATACGGGAAGATACCACATTATTCCGATCATCCCGAAACAAGTTACACAAACGGAGATCAGTGAGAAATTCCCGGGGATTGACATTGTAACGAAAAATTCTTCCGTACTTACAGATAAAGTCCCATATTTTAACTCCAAGTATCCAAAGATGTATGATGGCACAGCTTTTGCACAATTGATGGGTAGCCGTTGGTTTATATATAACAGCAACGCGAATGTAGATATAAACCAGACGGCAGAGCTGCCGCTGTATACGAATACCTGCAGCGAGGTTGATCTGGAAATGACGCCGCATACCTACGCGATCGTGGAGGAACAAAGTGATTCGCTCCATATCATCCTTAATAATTACCGGGTTGATAAAACTGAATTGTGGCAGCGGACCGGTGACTGGTCCTCCAGCTGGGGACAGGGCGAGGTCAATATCGCCAACTGGGTGCGGGACAGCTATGCGCCAAATCCTCAGGACACAGAACTGCGAACGACCACAGTGACGGTCAAAGGCCATACTGGGGAAGCGCAGCCGGTACTGGCGATTATGGGTGACGAAGGTCATTATCAGTATACGGAGGATTGGGACGCACAGGGACAGACGTATACGGTGGTGATTAACCACAACGGCTCTGTGGACATGACGATAAATGCCGCAGGAGACGGGCCGAACCCGGCCCCTTCGCCTGATCCCTACGAGGAGCCGAACATTGCGCTGAATAAGACAGCGACACAGAGCAGCACACTCTACGGAGCAGGTCCGGAGCGGGCTGTAGATGGTAATGCGGATGGAGATTACGGACATGGGTCGGTTACGCATACGGACAATGAAGCACAGGCCTGGTGGATGGTAGACCTGGGAAGTCTCTACCGTGTCGGCGGGATCGAGGTGTTTAACCGTACAGACTTTTGCAGTGACAGATTAAGCGACTTTACGGTCTCTGTTCTGGATTCCCAGCAGAACTCAGTATGGAACAGCCATCAGACAACCTGTCCGCAGCCCAGTGTAAAGGTGGATGCGCAGGGGGCTTTGGGGAGATATGTGAAGATACAGCTGACCGGTAAAAATAATTTAAGCCTTGCGGAAGTTAAGGTAAACGGGATTCGTGAGAACGTGGCGCTGCATAAGACAGCGACACAGAGCAGTACCCTTTATGGGGCCGGTCCTGCGCGGGCGGTGGACGGCAATACGGACGGAGCATACGGGAACGGATCCGTTACCCATACGGATAATAATAATCAGCCCTGGTGGATGGTGGATCTGGGTAATACTTATAACCTCAGCGAGGTGGTGATCTATAATAGGACGGATACCGCATCCAACCGTCTCAGCAATTATCGGGTGTCCATATTGAATGCGGATCAGGAGATGGTCTGGAGTCAGGAACAGACAGATTATCCGAATCCCAGTATATCGCTGCCGGTGAACGTGGCTGGAAAATATGTGAAGGTAGAATTGTTGGGCAAGAACTATTTGAGCCTGGCCGAAGTACAGGTATTTGCGAATTAGTGTTTTGCTGAACCGTAGACAAACACACTTCACAAGTGGTAATAACTGCTTATAGAAACGGATTTTTAAAATAATAATTTGAAAAAGGGAAGGCTGGGTGTTGAAAATACTGCCGACTGCCAGCCTTTCTGCTTTCTGCGGGTTTTGTGAAAATTGATTATAAAAAGGTAAAACAATTAAGAGAAAATATATAAATTAGATAAAAACAATTGACATGAATGGTGGGATTTGATATATTAAACGTAGAAATGTTTCGTGACGTATCAAATAAGAGAGGTAGAATTCGAAAAAAATGAACCGGTTCAACTTTTGCCTCTGGTCCCCGGCGCGAGAAATTTCCCATATGGGCTTGAAGGTGATTTGTTCTTAAAAGGTGGTTTTCATTGCAAAGAAAGAGAGGAAAAATTATGAAAATTAGAAAAGTATTGGCGGTTTTTTTAGCAGCGGTCATGGCTGCCGGGATAATGACGGGATGCGGGAATAAGAAGGCGGAGAATACGAGCGGGGACGATACACAGAAGCCTGCCCAAACGCAGACCGCAGCGCCTGCCGCCACAGATCAGGTGGATACGAAGGACAAAGAACCGGTTACTTTGAATTATTGGACCTGGTTCCCAAGCACGGACCAGATCGATGAGACGATCAAGGCATTTGAGAAGGAGAATCCGGATATCAAGATCAACATGACGGTAATGGAAAGCAAGGCGTTTCAGGAGAAGGTTCCGCTGGCGCTGAGCACGGAAGAGGATATTGATATCATCGGTGTGCAGCCCTCCGCATTTGCCGAGGAGGTCCAGGATTACCTGGCAGATCTGGATGAGCTGATGCCGGCTGCCGCAGGGGATGACTGGAAGTCCAAATATTCAGAAAAATGCCTGGAACAGGGCAATCAGCTGACAGACGGCAAGACCAAACTTCTGGTTCTGACGAATTCCGGCTCGATGATCGGCTTTTATAATGTGGCGCTGCTGAATGAGATCGGTGCCCAGGTCCCGACGACGCTTCAAGAATACAAAGCGGTTGCCGAAAAATTAAAAGCAAAATATCCGGATAAGCTGGCCGGAGTATTCGCCGGTAAGGATGCCTGGGTAATGGATGAGATGATGCTGACTGTTTTAGGGCAGCAGGGCGATTATTATAATAAATGGAGATATGACAGCGCTCCCGTAGACAGCCCCGAATTCATTCAGGCTATGAACGGCCTGAAGAAATATTTTGACGAGGGAGTATTCTCCGCCGACATTCTGGATCTGGATTACGCCAGCGCCACAGAAGAATTCACAAATGGGAATGCGCTTGTGTATTACATGGGTTCCTGGGAGGCACCTCTGCTGTCAAAGTCACTGAGGGAAAAGAATGGGATTGACCTGGAAGACGTAGGGGCTATGGCACTGCCGGTTGCCGAGCAAGGCGGAAAAGCGACGGTTCGTTCGTATATTGATTCCGGTATCGGCGTAGTAGACTATTCGGAGAAAAAGGAAGCGGCTGCAAAATTCGTAGCATATGTAACGGTAGGAGCGGGAGCCGATATTTTTGGAAAACAGCTGACCGGAACATCGGCAAAGAAAGATTTTACGGTTGATGAATCGTTATTTGCCTCCGATGCCGCGAAAGACGGCTGGAATACCATCGTGGATCTGATCAATACCGCAAGTGCGGACAGAAATAATGTATCCGGTTATTCGGACGTAGAGGGAGCCGGCGTACAAAGTGTTATGAACGGTACGAAGTCTGCGGAGGATGTATGCAAGGATCTTCAGAAAGAGTGGACCAGCGGGAAGTATTGATTGTCTAAGGATTCATGTTTAGGGTTTAAATATTTATAGAATATGTTCCTTCCCGCGGCTGCCGGTACCAGGCAGCCGCGGGGACGGCCAACTAAATGAGGTGATAGGCGGATGGCGGGAAAAAGCAGGTCCGGAAGGATCGTACATAGAAATAACAAGGCAGGATTTCTGTTCTTGATGCCGCTGATCGTAATCTTTATCGGTCTGCTGGGGTATAGTTTCTACTTTTTGATAACCAACAGTTTTCAGAATGTGACGATTTCGTTCAAACATTCTGAATTCGTGGGATTGTCAAATTATAGAACAATTATGGTCGATAAAGGATTCTGGCGTTCTCTTCTGAACACGTTTCTGCTGTCGGCTGCTAATATTTTCTGCGGGTTAACCCTGGGGTTTCTGGTAGCCGTGATATTAAATTTTAAGCTGAAAGGAAAAAGATTCTTTCACGCATTGTTCTTTATACCGTCGATGCTGCCGATCGCACTTATGGCTGCGGTGTTTGGCTCCATGCTGGAATATAAGAACGGAATCGTAAACCAGCTGCTGCGGGGGGCTGGGCTGGGGGCGCTGGCTCAGAGATGGCTTGCGGATCCGCGGCTGGCGATTTGGTCGGTTTGTTCAGTTTCTGTTTTTCTGATCGGAATCCCGATTATGTATTATACGTCGGATTTGACCACGATCAGTGACAGTGTGCTGGAAGCGGCCACCATGGACGGGGCTAAGATGAGACATCAGCTTTTGCTGGTCATTTATCCTATGCTGAAAAACACCCACAGGACCATTATCCTGTCGATGCTCCTGGGAGGTTTCCGGGAAATGGAACGGGTTTTCCTGATGACGGACGGCGGACCAGGGGGAACCACAGAGATCATAGGAACCTATATATACCGGGCTTCCCGCTCGGCAGGATCCAATATCGGGCTGGTATGCGCAGCGTCGGTCATCGTATTGGTGATCGCGTTTATCATATCCTTTATACAGCTTAAGGCTACCGGAAAGGAAGGATAGGGCAGATGAAGAAGAGCAAAGAAAAAACGGCAGGCGGCGATTTATTCAATATATCAAAAGGCAACCGGGTGGGCATGGTCCTGTTTTTGGCGTTTATGACCCTGATCTGGGCTGTACCGGTCTATTCCCTGTTGAAAGATTCCCTTAAGGTAAACGGTCTGGCCAATTACAGCTTTGTACTGACGAATAAGGTGAATGGTGTTTCCTTTTACCGATATTTTATCAACTCTATTATCAATGCTGTGTGCGCCAGCTTCCTTCTGGTTGCGATCTGTTCTTTTGCGGGATTTGCCTTCTCCAAGATTGAGTTCGCGGGCCGGAAATTAATCTATAATATGATTATCATGTGCCTGGCAATCTCCGGGCCGATCCTGATTATCCCGCTGTTCTACATCTACAAGATCTCGCATTTGTATAATACCCATACGGCGGTAATCTTGTCGGAATGTCTGATTACGATCCCGTTCGGGGTATTGATGATGAAGAATTTCTTTGATGGGCTTCCGGAGGATCTGATGGAATCTGCAAATGTGGACGGAGCATCCATAGGGCGGACCTTTTTCAGCATTTATTTTCCGCTGTCAAAGCCTGCAATCGTGAATCTGGCGGTACTGCAGGTCATGTGGTCCTTTCAGGACTTCCTCTTTCCGCTTATGTTCCTCACAAAGGATGAGGCTTACACCACTACGGTAGCAGTAAACGCATTTAAAGGAGCCTACGGGATGTCTCCCCAGAGCCTTGGGCGCTATAATGCCGCATTGGTACTGATCTCGATACCGACGATCCTGATATTTGTGTTCGCACAGAGATTCATTGTAAATGGTATCACTTCCGGCGCGGTAAAAGAATAGGAAATGGAAAAACGTATGGAGGTAAAGATGAATACAAAATTATGGTACCGGCAGCCGGCAGAATCCTTTCGGGAAGCGTTGCCTCTGGGTAATGGGAGTATGGGGGCAATGGTCTATGGAAAAGTGCCGGCGGAGGAGGTACTTCTTAATCTGGATACTTTCTGGTCGGGCACGGGGACCGGAGAGGAAAAGGTTGTCCCCCGGGAGGGGCTCCGGCAGGTGAGAGAGCTGGTCTTTGGGGGAAACTACAAAGCGGCCCAGGAATATCTGGAAAAGGATATGCTGGGCCATTATAATGAATCTTATATGCCGTTCGGCATTCTGAAAATCACCTATTCAGATGTGGAGTCATACAAAAATTATATGCGTATGCTGGATCTTAAGACCGCTGTCGTGACGACCGGTTTTCAGACGGAGGATAATGAATATCGCAATGAGATGTTTCTGTCTTATCCGGACCAGGTGCTGGCGGTCCGGATCACAAGCGCGGTAAGAAAGAACCTGAATCTAAGGATATCCCTGTCCAGCCGGATCAGGTATGTTCTGAATGCCGAAGAGGAGGGCTGCCTGATCATGACAGGAAATGCCCCTTCCCATGTAGAACCAAACTATGTCAAAATTGAAGATCCTATTACATATGGGGATCCCGGGCCAGGAATGGCATTCTGCGGTTATCTGCGGGTTAGGATTCAGGGCGGGACGCTTTCTTTTGGTCAGGACGGTATTAAGGTGGAAGGCGCGTCTGCCGCAGAGCTTTATTTCACGGCAGCGGATGGATATGAAGGGTACAAAAAACCTGTTGATGAGGCAGCAAAGCACTGTGTGGAAAAATGTGATAAGCGGCTGCGGCAGGTTTTTTCCAGGACTTATCTGGAATTACGGACACGCCATATCGAAGACTATCGTTCTGTTTACAAAGACACAGAATTTGATTTGGGAGAACCGGAACAGGCAGTCCCCACGGATGTACGGCTGCAGAACCTTAAAAATGGCGCCGAAGACAAAGGATTGTACTGCCTTTATTTTCACTATGGCAGATATCTGATGGTGTCCAGCTCCCGGACCGGCTCACAGCCGGCGAATCTGCAGGGGATCTGGAGCGATAGTCTTAGGCCGGCTTGGAGCAGTAACTGGACTACCAATATCAACATCGAAATGAATTATTGGCCGGCCGGAATGTGTAATCTGATGGAATGTTATGAACCGCTTGTAAAGCTGGTGGAAGAATTAAGCGATGCAGGGCGCCGGACGGCCCAAAGCCAATGCCGGTGCCGCGGCTGGGCGGCTAACCACAACGTGGATCTGTGGCGGCAGACCGATCCGGTAGACGGACTGGCAAAGTATGCGTATTGGCCGATGGGAGGCGTATGGCTCAGCGGCCAGATCTACGATTACTATAAATATACACAGGATGTGCAGTACCTCAGAACGCATATTTATCCGGCCATGAGAGGCGCGGCGTTGTTCTGTCTGGATTGGCTGATACCGGGAGAAGATGGGCGTTACCATACCTGTCCTTCCACTTCACCGGAAAATGTGTTTCTGGATGATGCGGACCAACCGTGCAGCGTCAGTTATTCCAGTACGCTGGATATCGCCCTGATCAGGGAACTGTTTAAAAATTTCATCGATGCAAGTGAAAAGCTGCAGACAGAAGATGAGATCGTATCTCAGGTCCGGGAACGGCTGGCGCATCTGCCGGAATACCAGATAGGGAAATATGGACAGCTTCAGGAATGGATTCTGGACTTTGAGGAAGCTGATCCGGGACACCGGCATTTTTCGCCGTTATTTGCTTTTCATCCTGGTACGACCATTCATAAATATGATGATCCAAAGCTGGTAGACGCGTGCAGGGCTTTTATCCAGCGGAGATTGGAATATGGGGGAGGCGTGATCGGATGGAGCTGCGCCTGGCTGATTAATTTGTATGCCAGACTGTGTGATGGGGAAAATGCGCTTCAGTATTTAAGGCAGCTTCTCAAGGCATCCACGTATGAGAATCTCTTTGATTTCCATCCTCCCCTGGGAGAGGGGGATGGGGAATATGAAACCTTCCAGATCGACGGGAACCTGGGTGGAATCAGCGGGATCGCCAATATGCTGCTGCAAAGCCACCTGGGTGTGATCGAACTGCTTCCCGCCCTCCCGGCAGAGTGGGAACATGGCTCGGTGAGGAGGCTGCTGGCGGAGCGCGGCGTATCGGTGGATATTACGTGGAGAGATGGCCGGGTCCTGACCGCAGATTTTATCTCGGACATTGCGCAGGAGATAGATGTGATTTATCCCTGTTTAAATGAACCGGTTCGGATTTCCTTGAAAAAAAAGGAACGCTATTATCTGGCACCGGAATATTAAAATAAGAGGATTGCCAAACAAAGGTTATAATCAGATATGGCAGGAACGGTTTACCCTGCTGTTATAACAGCAGCGATAGCACAGGAGAGTAACGCTTACAGTGGGCGGATACTCTCCTTATAATATATAGCGGGCTTATGCACGATGACCTGAGGGTAATCGGAATAATCCCCCTGGATACGTTTAAAGAGCAGTTTGGCAGCATTCAGGCCCATAAGATCCACAGGCTGTTCGGCAAAAGAAAGCGGAGGATTGACCACGTTGGCCAGCGGAAAATTATCAAAACCGATAACGGAAATATCCTCCGGGATCTTTAAATTCAAATAATTGATGGCCAGATAAGCGCCGATCGTCATGTCATAATTGCTGATAAATACGGCGGTGGGGCGCTCTTTCAGCCGGCAGAGACGGAGCATAGCATCATAACCGCCTTCTGTCGTATAATTTCCACATTGGATATAATCATCTTGAATGGAATAGCCTGCTTCGGACAGAGCCGTTTTGTAACCTTTCAGACGGCCTTTGGTGGTATAGTGCTTGGCATCACCGATCAATATACCGATTTTTTCGTGTCCCAGTTTAATGAGATGGCTCACAGGCTCATAGCTTGCCAATTCGTTATCCAGGACGATGCCGTCCGTCTCACAGCCGACGATAATCTGATCAATGATGACCAGAGGGGTGTGATTAGCCTGAATCAGCTGAATCTGCCGTCCATCTGAGGCATAGGGGATCAGGACGATACCGTCTACCAGACGGTCCAGCAGGAATTCCGCTTTTTTAAGCTCCATCGCTTCGTCATTGTGGCATTCACAGACGATTACACTGTAGCCCTTTGGCAGCAGATATTGCTCGATGGAGGAAATCATGGAGGTACAGAAGGTGGAGGTAAGCATGGGGACCAGCACGGCAATGGAGAAAGTCTGCGCGTTGCGCAGTCCCTTTGCTATGTTATTGGGCCGGAAATGGAGCTTTTCAATGGCATCCTCAATCAGGATACGGTTGGCTTCTTTGACAGGAGTGCCATTGATGTATTTGGATACGGTGCCGAGGGATAAACCGGAGAGCGCCGCAACGTCACGGATAGTCGATGCCAAGGGATCACCTCTTTTCTTTCCATATTAGCGAAACAGGGAGGGAAAGTCAATAAGCGTGAGATGATGTTTTGGATTTAGAATCAAACGGAACAAGCCCGTTGAACTTTTCTGCTTTAGAAAGACGTTCACGGTCAAATTTAGGGGAGACTGTCCGAAAACTAAATAAGTTATTTTTACTAAGGTCCGGGAAGAGAGGAACGCGGCGGGGCCTTGGAACCGGGCGGCTCATCTTGTGGGGGCAAATCACTTCGACCGGACCTAAGAACGGCTAACTCCGAAGACAGGAGAACCTCTTATTGGCAGGACCCGGAACAAACTCGCCAAAGGACGGCTCGGACAGTGTTCCGGGCCCTGCGAGGTTCTCCTGCCTTCTACGTAAGCCGTTCTAAGGTCCGGTCTCAAGTGATCATATGTTTTTTTCTTAGGTATAAATAATCCTCCTTTTGATGGAGGAATCCACTTACCAAGAACATCATAGCACGAGAAGTGTAAGACTAAAATCAGCAAACACGAATTTAAACGGTGAAACAAGAATTAAGTATTATATTTTAGGAAAATGAAGCATTTATAGCTTGACTTTCAGTTAACTTTAAGTTTTATACTCATGTTAGAGGAGGAAAGGTTCATACGTTATAGCAACAGAAAAACATTTCCCAATCATAAATCAAAGGAGTGGTCTAAATGCAGTTTCAATATTTTATACCCACCAGAATTCTATTTGGAAAGGGGGAGCTGTCCAATCTGCATAAGCAGCAGCTGCCCGGAAAAAAGGCGCTTATCGTAACATCTGCCGGAAATTCAGTGAAGAAATATGGATACTTGAGCCGACTGGAAGAGCAACTTGAGCAGGCGGGGATATCCCATGTGCTGTTTGATAAGATCCTTCCGAATCCTATTAAGGAACATGTGATGGAAGGGGCGGCTCTGGCCAGGGAAAACGGCTGTGATTTCGTCATCGGCCTGGGAGGCGGCAGCAGTATCGATTCCGCGAAGGCGGTCGCTGTAATGGCCGCAAATGACGGGGATTACTGGGATTATATATCCGGCGGCAGCGGGAAAGGAAAAGAACTGCTGGTGAAGCCGCTGCCTATCGTGGCCATCACGACAACGGCCGGCACAGGGACAGAAGCGGATCCGTTTGCTGTGGTGACGAATGGGCAGGAGAAGATCGGATTTGGCTGCGATGGCACTTTTCCGGTTCTGGCTGTCGTTGATCCGGAACTGATGATGTCGATCCCCCCGCATCTGACGGCATATCAGGGGTTTGACGCGCTGTTCCACAGCACGGAAGGTTATATTAGCAAAGCCGCCAATGAGGTCAGTGATCTGTTCGCGTTAAGAGCCATAGAACTAATCGGCCAGAGCCTGGCCAAAGCAGTTGAAAACGGCAGTGATCCGGATGCGAGAGCAGATGTGGCGCTGGCCAATACGCTGGCCGGTATGGTGGAATCCACTTCCGGCTGTATTTCCGAACATTCCATGGAACATGCCATGAGTGCCTATCATCACCAGCTGCCTCATGGAGCGGGGCTGATCATGATCAGCAGGGAATATTACACGTTTATGGCAGAATCAAAATCATGTGATGGGAGGCTGGTCACTATGGCGAAGGCTCTGGGATTCAAAGACGCCAAAGAGCCAATGGATTTTGTAAAAGCCCTGACAGACCTGCAGAAAGCCTGCGGTGTGGACCAGCTGAAGATGAGCGGCTATGGTATTACGCTGGAAGAGCTCCCGCAAATGGCCGCGAACGCAAAAGAAACTATGGGCGGACTCTTTGCGGGTGATCCTACATTCGTGAGTGTAGAGGCGGCAGCGGAAATTTACCGCCGATCCTATCGGTAAACTTAATCGGATATCAGTTAGAAAGGGCCGGAGCGTTCCGGCTCTTTTTTATTCAATATTTCGCGGCAAAGCTTTTTAAATGAAAACAAACATAACGGGCAATGTATAAAACAATGGAAAGGAACAGAAACTAAGCCAGAATTTAGTAAAGGAGAACATTATGAAGGATTTTTTTGATAAGCTGCTGGATAAGTTTATGCAGGCGGCCAGTACAAAATCGATAACGGCTTTGAAGGATGGATTTGTTTTGACCATGCCGATCACGCTGATCGGATCCCTGTTTTTATTAATCGCCAACCTGCCGTTTTCCAACTATGCGGGATTCATGGAGAAGACCTTTGGTGCGCAGTGGAATGTGGGGCTGAATCAGGTTTCGGCCTGTACCTTTGATATACTGGCGATTATTATAGCCATCGGGATCGGTTATGCCTACGCAAAAAATGAGGGGTGTGACGGGATATCCAGCGGTATCTTATCCCTGGTTTCCTTTTTGATCGTCTCTGCGTCTTCTGTCGTGACCGAGGGCGGCGAGGTAGTAGGCAGCGTGATTCCCCGGGGCTGGACCGGCGGAAATGGAGTGATTGCGGCGATTATTGTGGGGCTGCTGGCCAGCAAGATTTTCTGCTTTTTTGTAAAGAGGAAAATTACCATTAAGATGCCGGCCGGAGTACCGGAAGGGGTGGCCAATGCATTTACCACACTGATCCCGGGCTTTGTGATCATCCTGCTGTCCATGATCGTTTATCAGATCTGTATGGCATTGGCAGGTCTGTCATTAACCGAGCTGATCTTTGAACTCTTCCAGGTGCCGATGCAGAATTTGAGTGATACTCTTGCGGGAGGTATCGTGATAGTGCTGCTGATCTCTCTTCTGTTCTGGGCCGGCCTGCATGGACCGAATATCGTGATGGGTGTTATGGCGCCGATCCTGACGGCCAACGCCCTGGCTAATCAGGCGTTGGTGGATTCCGGGACCGCCCTGGTGGTGGAGAACGGGGCTAAGATTATGACGCCGCAGGTGATCGATAACTTTGTGAAATTCGGAGGCACCGGGATTACGCTGGGACTTTTGCTGGCTGCATTGCTGACAGCCAGATCCAGGCAGATGAGGGAAATCTCCAAGTTATCCGTCATCCCCGGATTCTTCAATATCAACGAACCGGTTATATTCGGTCTGCCGATAGTATTTAACCCGATCATGCTGATTCCATTTCTGGTAGTACCGCTGGCAGCGCTTTTGATTACCTACGGTGCCACGGCAATTGGTTTTCTGCATCCGTTTAACGCGGTGCAGGTGCCCTGGACTACGCCGCCGGTGATTTCCGGATTTATTCTGAACGGCTGGAGGGGAGCGCTGGTGCAGCTGATCATCCTCGTTCTTTCGGTGATCGTATATTTACCATTTATGAGAAAACAGGATACCCAGTATCTGGAGTCGGAACATGCGGCGCAAGAACAGGGATAAAGGCCCGTATCCCATGTAAGCGGCTGGACAACAGCCGTAAGTACTCATTAGCAACAAAATATAGGCGGCAGATTGTATTAGATAAAATAGATGAATATAAATAGTATGGATAACCACCAATAGAATCGGAAGAACAATAATTATAGAAGCAAAAAACAATAAATAGAATTGAAAAAACAACGAAAAGGATAGAAATAAACAGAGAATGGAGCGGTTGCAATGAAAAAGATTATATTAATGTGTAACGCAGGTATGTCGACCAGTATGCTGGTCAGTAAAATGAGAGAAGCGGCCGAGGCACAGGAATACGATTGTACAATTGAAGCCTGTCCGGTTTCAGATCTGAACGCGGCAGCCGGGGCAGATGTCATATTGCTGGGCCCCCAGGTGCGTTTTCAGTTATCCAAGGTACAAAAAGCATTCCCGGATATCCCGGTGGACGCCATTTCCCCGATGGATTATGGTATGGTGAAGGGGGATCATGTACTAAAGGCGGCAAGGAAACTGATGAAGGAGACGATATAAGTGAACGAAGAAATGGAAACCATCTGCTTTCAGATCATATCCTTTGCGGGGGATGCCAAATCCTGTTATATGGAAGCGATCCAGGAAGCCAAACAGAAAAATTTTGAACAGGCCGGCCTGCGGATTCAGGAGGGGGACAAGAGCTTCGCGCAGGGCCATCACGTGCATGCAGAACTGATCAGAAGGGAATGCTCCGGGGAACCTGTTCCGGTAGGCCTTGTGCTGATCCACGCGGAGGATCAGATGATGAGCGCTGAGATGACGAAAATGATGGCAGAAGAGTGGATCGACTGGTATCGGAATATGGAGGGAGAACGGGTATGAGTCTGCCGGAGAATTTTCTGTGGGGAGGCGCCGTAGCGGCCCATCAGCTGGAAGGCGCCTGGCAGGAGGGCGGTAAGGGTGTCAGCATCGCGGATGTGATGACAGCGGGGGCGCATAAAGTCCCCAGGCGGATCACCGACGGAGTTCTGGATACAGAATACTATCCTAACCACGATGGAATTGATTTTTATCATCATTTCCGTGAGGATATCGCTTTGTTCGCGGAGATGGGATTCCGCTGCTTTCGGACCTCCATTGCCTGGACGAGAATCTATCCGACGGGGGAAGAAGACAGCCCCAATGAAGCCGGACTGCAGTTTTATGACGAGCTTTTTGATGAACTGCACGATAAGGGAATCGAACCGGTAGTCACCTTGAGTCACTTTGAAATGCCGTACCATCTGGCCAAAAAATACGGCGGTTTCCGAAGCCGGAAGCTGATCGATAGTTTTGTAAAATTCAGTGAAACTGTCATGCGGCGTTATAAAGATAAAGTGAAATACTGGATGACTTTCAACGAGATCAACAATCAGACCGCGGTGGAAACTCCGGTCTTTGGATTTACTTGTTCCGGTGTACTCTATCAGGAGGATGAAAATAAAATACAGACAATGTGGCAGGCGGTTCATCATGAACTGGTGGCCAGCGCGAAAGTGGTGAAGCTTGGCCATGAGATAAATCCGGATTTTCAGATCGGCTGCATGCTGGCCGTAGTTCCGGTTTATCCCTATTCCTGTAATCCGGCCGATGTGATGCGCTCGGTGGAAGTGATGCACGAGAGATTTGCGTTCGGGGATGTATTCGTAAGGGGATACTACCCGGAATATTTGAAGAAAATGTGGGAACAGAAAGGATATCAGATCCGGATAGAGCCGGGTGACGAAGAGATTCTGAAGCAGGGGACAGTAGATTACATTGGTTTCAGCTACTATATGTCCGCGGCGGTGAAAGCAGGTGTACAGCTGCCGGACGAGACAGACAGCGGATTTGCCGGAAGTGTGAGAAATCCGTACGTGAAAGCATCAGAATGGGGGTGGCAGATCGATCCCGTAGGACTTCGCTATGCGCTGAATATTCTCTATGAGCGGTATCAGAAACCATTGTTCATTGTGGAGAACGGCTTTGGCGCGGAAGATGTGCCGGACGAGGATGGGTTTATTCAGGATGACTACCGGATACAGTATCTCAAAGCCCATATTCAGGAGATGAAGAAAGCCGTGGAGCTGGACGGAGTAAATGTCATGGGATACACAGCCTGGGGATGTATCGATGTCATTTCATTCGGAACGGGTGAGATGAAGAAACGGTATGGGTTTATCTACGTGGATAAGGATAATGAAGGGAACGGCTCTCTTAAGAGATCCCGGAAGCGTTCGTTCAACTGGTACCGGCAGGTGATTGAGAGCAATGGGGAGAAACTTTAGTTATTTACGGCAGATCAGCCGCCGGTATGGCAGGGCTGTGTAGTGTGAGAATAGGAAAGAAAAGGAGGAGGCAGTTTGCTGAGAAGAACAGCGGTTATTTATGAAGTATGCGGATTCCTGTTTGTGGTGGCAGTGGGAACTCTGCTGCATTTTGTCTATCAATGGAGCGGTAATTCAGTGATCGTGGCTGCGGCCGCGCCCGTAAATGAATCTACCTGGGAACATTTGAAAATGCTCTATCTGCCCTTTTTGGTTTATGCTGTGTTTGAGTACTACAGGGTCGGAAAAAATTATCCCAGGTACTGGTTTGGAAAAGCCGCAGGAGCCAGCGCGGGAATCGGTACGATTCTGATATTGTTTTATACGTACACAGGAATCTTGGGCACCAATTATCTGATACTGGATATCCTGACGTTTCTGGCCGGCGTCATCGTAGCCTGCCGCTTAAGCTGGAACCTTTTCCGGGATGAGAGGGAACATGAGGGATATGTGACACTGAGTTTGGTAGTCTTGCTGGCCTGGCTGCTGGCTTTTATCGTTTTTACGTATGTTCCGCCTAAGATCCAGCTTTTTCAGGACCCAATAACCGGCAGTTTCGGGGTCCTTGACCGGTATCGGTAAGATCCGTTGCCCGGCAAAGCCTGGACCCTCTGGTCAGTAAATATGGCAGAGGGTACCACTTTGCAGTGTTTCAGAATAGAAAAAGTATTTAATATAGAAGGGGCTGGAAGAAATTGTCAATTTCTGAAGATATTTTAAGATCACTTTCCCTTGTTGACTGGAAGGATTTGTAATATAATAAAATTTGTCTTAAGACCAGCAGGCAGAATGAGTCTGCAGATCTACATGAAAAATGTGAATGATGAAACGCGTAAAACGAAACGCGAAAAAATGCGAAATTGAAATACGAAAAATGAAACGCGAAAAATGAAATACGAAAAATGAAATACGAAAAATAAAGAAGTGTGTAAATATACATAGATCGAAAAAGACAGTGGAAAGCGGGGATAGATGAGGGGCTGCTGTTAGGTATCATCAGGAAAGGGATATTATGATACATAAAACATGCAAAGTGCTGATGTCAGGGATACTGGCGTTTGGCATTTTATTAAATAGCGCCGGGCCGGCCCTGGCAGAGGAGGGGGCGGGGATTCCCGACGACTGGCCGCAGGCTCCCCAGCTCATGGGAGATGCCGCGATACTCATGGAAGCGGGTACCGGAACAGTTCTGTACGAGAAGAACAGCTATGAGCGGCATTATCCGGCCAGTATTACCAAGATTATGACGGCACTTCTGGCTTTGGAAAACTGTTCCATGGATGAGATGATTACTTTCTCCCATAATTCCGTATATGACATTGATCCGGGCTGCTCGATTATCGGTGATATCGATGAGGGAGACCAGCTCTCCATGGAAAAGACCATGTACGGCATGATGTTAAATTCAGGAAATGAAGCGGCATACGGCATTGCGGAGCACGTGTCGGGTGATCTGCCTTCCTTCGCAGAGATGATGAATCAAAGAGCCCGGGAACTGGGATGCCTGGACACCCACTTTGTAAACGCCAACGGGCTGCACAACGATGATCATTATACGACTGCTTACGATATGGCACTGATATCCAGGGAAGCGCTGAAAAATGAAGAGTTCCGTAAGATTGTGCGCACGGTCCGGTATACCATTGAACCGGATGCGTATTGCGGGGAACCCAGGTATATGAAAAATCACCACAAGATGCTGCCGGGCGGAGACTATGAATATCCCGGCTGTATTGGCGGCAAGACCGGTTATACGCTGCGGGCCAACCAGACCCTGGTTACGTTCGCCAGGCGCAATGGAATCGAGCTGATTTGCGTCACTTTGAATGAGACCAGCCCGAACCAGTTTTTGGATACAAAAGCGCTGCTGGACTACGGGTTTGATCAGTTTCAAAGAGTTGATGTGGCGGAGAAGGATACCCGGTATCTCACAGGACAGGATCCCGGTCTTTTTCCGGATCAATTAAAGGACGCGGCCCCATTCCTAAAGCTGGATCCCTCCGACTATGTGGTGCTGCCCAAATCCGCTGATTTTGCGGATACCACATCTGATTATCAGATGTCAGGCAATGGGGAAGACGCGGGAACGGTAAAATATTACTATGGGGGCTACCCCGTCGGCTCGGCAAAAGTCGTGGTGGATGTGACGGAAGAAAAATATATTTTCCCGGTTCACGCAGCCGTAAGCGGGGAGAATCAGGCCGCAGGTGAAAACGCCGCCGATGAAACCTCAAAAAACGGGGAATCAAAAAGTGAAGCTGCAGAAAAAAATTTAGATAAAAAAGGAAGCCAGGAGGAGAAAAAATCTCATCCGCTGCACACGTTTTTTATTGTGATCGGAGTGATTCTGGGAATAGCCGCAGCTCTGTTTGCAGCGGCAGTTATCCGGGTGCGTATCCTAAGGGAGAAGCGCCGGAGGCAAAAACGCAGAAAATACAAACGGTAGTCAAAAGGGGACATGTCCATTTCAGAAAGGGACATGTCCAACTCGATGTCCAAATTGATTCTGTCCCAAGGTTCGCTGATATAGGGAAAGTGGAAATGAAAAAGTAAACGAGAAAATTAGAGGAGGGACTTGACAAACTTATTTGTAACTGTCATAATTACAGTTACAAAATGAAAGATGATGAGGGCCACATATGAGGAAAATATGGATCATAGGTTTATTGTTTCTTTCGGCATTCTATTTATATGGCTGTTCAAAACAGCCGGAGAACCAGGAAAGTCCTGAAAAGGCCAACTATCAGAAAATAACGCCGGAAGAGGCAAAAGAGATGATGGATACCCAGGATGATCTGGTGGTCGTGGATGTCAGAAGGCAGGATGAATACGATGAAAAGCACATCGGAAACGCGGTCTTGATTCCATTAGATACCATCACGGATGAGCAGCCGGAACAGCTTCCGGATCTGGATCAACCCATTCTGGTATACTGCAGAACCGGAGTGAGAAGTAAAGCATCTGCAGAAAAATTAGTGGACATTGGCTACACGTCGGTTTATGATATTGGTGGAATCGTGGACTGGCCCTATGATATAGTCAGTGAAAACTAGGAGGAATCGATATGACGGGAGAATTTGCGGTGGCAGTGCATTCACTTGTTTTTTTAAATCACATGAAAGAGACGGTATCCAGCGAGGTACTGGCTAAAAATGTATGCACAAATCCTGCAAGAGTGCGTAAAGTTCTGGCAAAGCTTAAGAAAAGAAATCTGGTGCTTACCAAGGAAGGCATCGACGGCGGATACTATTTCGCCAAGGATCCGAACAGGGTGAATCTGGCGGATATCTGTGAAGCCCTTGAGATTAAAGCGGTAGATTCATCCTATCGGTCCGGGGATCCGGATGTGGAGTGTATGATCGCGTCCGGCATGGCGGTAGTGATGGATGATATATACCAGACATTGAATCAGAATTGTATGGAATCCCTGAAGAAAATCACCATAGCTATCATCGATGAGGAGTTACAAAAGAGAAAAAAACAGAAAGCCTCAGGCTGACAGGAACGGATCAGGTTCCTGCGGAAAGGAAGCGTAAATGAAGAAAAGAATAATTATGGCAACCATAGGTCTCATTCTGGCATTGTCACTGACTGCATGTGGAAGTACAAATGAGACGAAAGACAGCAAAGCGCCCTCAGCTGCCAACACACAGGAACCAGCGGCAAGTCCCGCGCAAGACCAGCAGACAGCAGTACCGGAGGATGAAACAAAGGCCGAGGTAACCCCCGGAACCACAGATGCGGCCAAAGGATCTGAAGATAACGCGCAGACAGCCAGTTTTCAGAATTTCACCACAACCGATCTGGATGGAAATGAAGTAACCCAGGACATATTCGCCGATGCGGATCTGACCATGATGAATGTCTGGGCGACTTTCTGCGATCCCTGTATCCGGGAAATGCCCGAATTGGGTGAACTGTCAACCGAGTATAAAGATCAGAACGTGCAGATTGTAGGAGTGGCTTTTGACACCCTGAACCAGGATATGAGCATATATCAGGAACAGGTGGATCTGGCAAAAGAAATAGCGGAAAAAACCGGTGCCAACTATCTGCACCTGATTCCCTCCGCAGATCTTCTGCAGGCAGGCCTGATGGATATCGTGGGCGTACCGACCACCTATTTCTTCAATAAGGACGGTAATCAAGTAGGAGAACCGGTAGTAGGTTCCAAGAATAAGGAAGTCTGGGCCTCTATTATTGACGAGCGGCTGGCGATGCTTCAGTAAGACAGAGAAGAGAATACGGACCTGAAGGAGTTGTGCGGTTACTGTTTAACCGCCCGAATCCTCTCAGGTCCTTTTTTATTTCATAGGAGAGTGCTCCTGTGAAATAAAAAACGCTCCGCAGAGGAGGAAAAGGTTCGTAAGCTTAATGGAATCTTCAGATATCATTAAAGATTTCCTAAGCCCGTACGTGTATGATACTATTAAACAGCAGCGCTTGGAAATCCGCAAGGAAGATGGAGGTATAGCAAATGCGGCAAGATAGAAAAAGGACTTTAATTTTACACGGAATGGGAAGCATCTGTTTTCTGTTATGTGTATATGTGGTATTCAAAATAACAGGAATCTCTCCGCTCAGTGGATTCCATACAGATATTCGAATAGAGGAAATAAATGTGATACCGCTTTGGGGAATCCTGGATCTTTTTCTGACAGCGGACGGATGGGAAGGGATCAAGTTCGCACTGATCAATGTAATCGGCAATGTATTGTTATTCTGCCCACTGGGCTTCTTACTGCCGTTACTGTGGGAAAAATATGCAAAGTGGTGGAAGACCCTGGCCGCAGGAGCAGGTCTGTCGGTGCTGATCGAATGTACACAGCTGTTTTTAATCCGCGGTACAGATGTGGATGATGTACTTTTGAATTCGCTGGGTGCCCTGATCGGGTATGGGGCCTACAGACTGGCCGGCAATCTGCAAAAAGAGTTCTGTCTCTGCTTTCGAATCATTCCAAACAAAACATGGGAAATAAAAATAAGAAAGCTGGAACCATGGATTTATATTGCCCTGGCCTACATTGGAATCATAGCGGCGGGATTTTATAAGAGGTATCTATATCTGCAAATGTAGGTCAGATATTAAAAGCCGGCCGGTTAGACCGAATCGTTATCACAGCCCTATCGTATTACCCCTTACTCCAGAGCATCCAAATCGCCGGCCTGAATAGACTTTATACGATCTGATATTTTCTCAACGGGCCAGTCCCACCATTTTAAAGCGAGCAGCCTGTCAATGATCTCCGGTGAAAAACGCTGCCGGATCGGTTTCGCAGGAACACCTCCCACGATCGTATAAGGAGGGACATCCTTCGTGACGACAGCGCGGGTACCGATAATGGCACCGTCCCCGATGGTAACACCTGCCAGAATCACGGCTTCATAGCCGATCCAGACATCATTACCTATTACAATATCCCCCTTATTATCCCAGGCCTCCACTGGACTCATTTTGTGCGCCCATTCATCATAAAACAATGGAAACGTATAAGTTGATAAAGAGTTCAGCGTGTGATTCGCGCTGTTCATTAAAAATTTGGCGCCACAGGCGATCGAGCAGAACTTACCGATTATCAGCCGGTCGTTGTTGATCGGATAGTGATACAATACGTTATTCTTCTGAAAATCCCCCGGATCCTGAACGAAGTCGTTATAAATCGTAAAATCTCCTACTTCAATATTAGCATGATCAATCACATTTTTCAGGTAAACGATCTGTGCATCTTTGACCCGCGGATAAATTTTATTACTATCTGGAATAGCCATCATGAGCTCCTTCTTTCTATTTTATTCTTTTCAGACTATCCCAGTATAAGCAATGCACCGCTTCATAAAAACACCTCTTCTTGTACTGCTCAATGTGTAAAGCCCTATCATTATATCACAATCCAAAAGAAATGAACATGGAGACGTTTCGGCCTCTCTGTTGGAAATATATCCCATTTAATAATGAACAAGCGGATATTGACGTTCCATTTTATTTACGGTAAAGTGAAAGGGTCGGGGAATAAGGAGCGATACATATGAAAATCAAAGTAAACGGGATCGAACTGGCTTATGAAAAGTCAGGAACGGGCAGTCCGGTCATTTTTCTTCATGGTAACGGGGAGGACCACACGATCTTCCGGGAAACGATAGAAAAACTGACTTCCGATTATACGGTGTACGCGTTAGACAGCCGCTGTCACGGTGAGAGTTCTGCGTCCGAGCATCTGAGCTATTCCCTGATGGCCAAGGATGTGGTGTGCTTTATCCGGAAGCTGGGGATAAAAAAACCGGTAATCTGCGGTTTCAGCGATGGAGCCATTACGGGGATTCTCATTGCCATGCGTTATCCGTCGTTACTGGCTGGGCTGATTTCCTGCGGGGCTAATATAACACCGGATGGTTTAAAGGGAAGGTATCGGATTTGGTTTCGTCTGGTGTATGCGGTTACCGGGGATAAGCTGATCGGGATGATGCTGAGGGAACCTCATATTCCGGGGCCGGAGCTTCAACAGATCCGGATACCGGTGCTGGTGGCCGCAGGGGAAAAAGATATCATTCGGCTGCAGCATACGAAGAGAATCGCGGCACATATGAGACATGGAGCGTTAAAGATCATCAAAGGGGAAAACCATGGAAGCTATGTGGTTCATTCGATAAAATTATACCGGATTATACTTCCATTTCTGAAAAACCTGAATGATTGTCAAAATAGTGAAAAAACAGCCGCTGAGTGCTCATAGCGATAAAAAAGTATATCGAAATTTGTCAGGAAAACTGTACAAATTATGGTAAACCAGTTATAATAAAAAAGATAGGAAATCCACAAGGGAGGAGCGGCCGGTGAAAAAGAATAGAATAATCGGATTGGGATTGGTTATAGTCATGTGCGCACTGGTGGTATTGCCGGTGAATGCAACGAATTCATCTCAGGTGAAGCAGCAAAAGCAGCAGACCCAGAGTAAACTGGATGAAACGAACAAGAGCATCAATGATCTGGAAAATAAGAAGAAAAAGTTACAGTCGGAAATCAATGCGCTGGACTCGCAGCTGGTACAGGTACTGACAGAGCTGGGCATCCTGGAAAATGATCTGGCGGAAAAAGAAGCTCAGATCGAGCAGGCTCAGATCGATTATGAAAATGCGGTAGAAGAACAGAACCGTCAGTACGAGGCGATGAAACAGCGTATCAAATATATGTACGAGCAGGGGGATACGATGATGCTGGAGGTGCTGCTCCAGGCGGACAGTATTTCCAATATGCTGAATAGAGCTGATTATGTAAATCAGATGTATGATTACGACCGGCAGAAGTTAGAAGATTACAAAGCGATCACCGAGGAAGTAAAGCGCCTGGGTGAACAGTTGCAGGATGAAAAAGAAGAGCTGGAACAAATGCAGCAGGATTATCAGAACCAACAGGCTGAACTGCAGGGAATGCTGGATCAGAAGAAGGCTACGGCCGGTAATTATGAGGCGCAGCTCTCAGATGCCAAGGCGAAGGCAAAAGAATATCAGAGCCTGATTCAACAGCAAAATGACCAGTTAAAGAAGATAGAAGAGGAACGCAAGCGTCAGGAAGCAGCAGCGGCAGCCGCTCAGCAGAACAATAACACAGGCCAGGGTACAGGCTCGGGCGGAGGAAATGGCTCCGGAGGCGGATCCGGTTCCGGGGGCGGTTCCAAACCTTCCGCGTCCGGCAGCGGAATGGGAAGCCAGATCGCGAATTTTGCCTTACAATTCGTGGGCCGTCCCTACGTTCTCGGTGGGACAAGCCTGACAAACGGAGCGGATTGTTCCGGGTTTATATGGGCGGTCTATAATAATTTCGGTATTTCAGTGCCACGTACCTCAGGAGCGCAGGGATCTGGAGGAAGCGCAGTTTCCTTCGATGATATCCAGGCCGGGGATGTGTTGTATTACGGGGGACATGTGGGAATCTACATAGGCGGAGGCCAGATCGTTCATGCCAGTACACCCAGCAGCGGAATCAAGATCAGCAGTGCGACCTACAAGACGATTATCTCTGTCAGGAGATATGTCTGAAAATAAATCCTTGAATGGGAAGTGGCAGTATGCAGTTGGATGAAACAACGGTACGATCCGGGCAGGATCAGTTATCTTTGAGTGTATGGCTGGCCAGGCCGGAAGGGAAAGCAAAAGGGATCGTGCAGATCGCCCACGGAATGAGCGAGCACAAAGAGCGTTATGAGGATTTTATCAGGTTCCTATGTGAGCATGGATTTGTGGTGCTGATCAATGACCATAGGGGACATGGACAGAGTGTCAGAACGAAGGATGACCTGGGATATTTTTATGAAAACGGCGGGGAAGCGCTGGTGGAGGATCTGCATCAGCTGACCGGCTGGGTGAAGGAGAGGTATCCGGATCTTCCATTTTTCCTGTTCGGGCACAGTATGGGTTCGCTGGCAGTCAGAGCCTATACAAAGAAATATGACCGGGAGCTGGACGGCCTGATGGTCTGCGGCTGCCCGAGTTATAATCCGGCAGCGAATATGGGCAGGGCCATGGTGCGCGCGATGGCAAAGTTTAAAGGCGAACGTTACCGAAGCCAGAAGATGAACCATATGATGTTCGGCGCCTTCAACACACCGTTTAAACCGGCCGATTCTGAATTTGCCTGGATTAGTCTCAATGAGGAAAATGTAAAGGCTTATGATGCGGATGAGCTCTGCGGATTTATTTTCACACTGAACGGTTTTGAAAGCCTATTGGACATCATGCTTACGGTGTATGATCCTAAGGGATGGAAGATGGAGCGGCCAGGGCTCCCGGTATGGTTTTTATCAGGAGACCAGGATCCCTGCCTGACCAGTAGGGAACGGTTTCTGGATGCGGTGGGACTGATGAAGAAGGTTGGCTATCAGGATGTCACTTATAAGCTGTATGAAGGCCTGCGCCATGAGATCCTGAATGAGAAATGCAAAGAGACCATCTATCAGGATATACTTGAAAAGCTACAGGAATGGACTGGAAACATTCAGCGGTAGAGAACATATCATATAGTAGGAAATCAGAATGAAATTCCGGAAGGGCGGCGGCAAGCCGTCCTTTCGTGCATTTTATATCATAGGAAAGAGCTCCTGTGATATAAAAAACGATCCGCGGGGATCGCGCTGCGGCAGAAAGGAGCCAACGATATGAATATTCAAAAAATAGAATTACACTATATCCAGGTGGAAAAAGGATATGGCGGCAATCAGGATCGGTTCCGGAACTTTCTGATGAAGATGGGCGGATGCGCCGCGATCACGGCCTGTGATATCTGTATTTATCTGGCACAGCGGACAGATGAGTGGAAGCGGCTGTATCCATCGGATGAATACCCGGTAACTGCGCAGCAGTATGAAGAATTCGGGATGCAAATGAAGAGATACCTGCATCCCAGAGTGGGGGGAGTGTCCAGGCTGTCCATGTATACCGAAGGATTTGACCGATATGCGGAGGATTGCGGGGTTGGCCTGTCCTGGGACAGTATATCCGGTACGGCTGGGTATGAGGAGGCGGAAGCTTTTGTATGCAGGCACCTGGATGCAGGAATGCCGGTGGCTTATCTGATGCTCAGGCATGAAAACCGGGAATTTGAGGATATCAATTGGCACTGGTTTGTTTTGACCGGTTATGAGCGGGCCGGTGACAATTTCCGGATCGTCTACGCCACCTATGGACAACGCAGAACCGCGGATTTCAAAGTGTTGTGGAATACCGGAAAAGAAGAGAGGGGAGGAATGCTGGCAGTACGGGAGATACGGAGTGATCCATAAAAAGTCTGCAAAATACTGGATAAGAACAGTAAAATGAATTACAATGTGCTTATAAAGAAAGGGGGCTTACCTGTGAAAAATTATGAAACTTTATTGGAAACAGCGATGGGGAGTAAAAAAAGCGCACTGGTGCTGAAAAACGGAAAGATCATCAATGTATTTACCGGTGAAATCCTGTCCGGGGATATCGCGGTCGAGGATGGATATATCGCAGGTATCGGATCGTACGAGGGGGAAAAAGAGGTAGATCTGGAGGGCAGATATGTGGCGCCCGGGTTTATCGATGCGCATCTGCATCTGGAATCCACGATGGTGACGCCGCCGGAACTGATCGGAAACGCGGTGGCATGGGGGACGACAACCTATGTGGTAGATCCACATGAAGCGGCCAATGTAAAAGGAAAGGACGGAATTGACTATATACTGAATACGACAGCCCATGTGCCGGCTAACGTCTATGTGATGATGCCTTCCTGCGTACCGGCTACGGCATTTGAAGACAACGGATGCGTTTTCCGGGCGGAAGACATGAAGGAGTATCTGAATAATCCCAGGATTTTGGGACTGGGTGAGGTGATGGATTATGTTTCGGTGGTGAACGGCGGTTCGGATATGGTGGATAAGCTGAATCTGTTCCGCGGTAAAACCATAGACGGCCATGCGCCGGGGCTTTCGGAGAAAGATCTGAACACCTATGCACTGGCGGGAATCCAGACCGATCATGAATGCGTGGATTACGAGTACGCCATGCGGGAGCGAAGGCTTGGAATGCATGTGCATATCCGGGAAGGCAGTGCGGCGAGGAATCTGGAAGCCCTGGTAAAAGGGATCGTGGAAAATAAGGTTTCCACCGAAGGATTTTCATTCTGTACGGATGATAAACATATAGAGGATATCCGAAGGGAAGGCCACATCAGTTTCTGCATCAAAAAAGCGGTATCCCTGGGGATTCCGCCTGTTCAGGCGATCAGGATGGCCACCATTCAGGCGGCCAGGTGTTATAAACTGGATCATTTGGGTGCGGTGGCTCCCGGCTATCAGGCCGATCTCGTAATTCTTCAGGATCTGGATGAACTGGCAATTACTGATGTATACTATAAAGGTGTGCCGGTCAGAGAATTTAACGTAGATAAACAGGTGCTGGATGCGAACCATCCGCTTAAGAATACGGTTCATTTAAAAGAGATCCGGCCGGAAGATCTTAGATACAGACCTGGTGAGTCCCCTCATGCCGCAGTTTTGCTGTTGCCGGGACAGATCGTGACGAAGAAATTCTACGGTACCCTGCCCTGTGAAGAAGGCTGTTTCAAGCAAAATGCGGAGTATAATAAACTGGCCGTGCTGGAACGCCACCATGCCACCGGTAAAATCGGGATAGGCGCAGTGATAGGGTTCGGTATCCAAGACGGGGCCATCGCCTCCTCCGTCTCCCATGATTCCCATAATATATCTGTAATCGGGGATAACGATGAGGATATGCTGCTGGCCGTCAGGGAATTGGAGCGGGTGCAGGGCGGATATACCATTGTATCCCGTGGAAAAGTGGTGGATACACTTCCGCTGCCGATTATGGGATTAATGAGCGACGCTGGTTTTGAACAGGTAAACGACCTGTTACAGCGGATGACAAAGACTGCCCATGAAATGGGGGTACCAAAGGGAGTGGAACCGTTTGTCACGCTGTCCTTTATCGCACTGCCGGTTATCCCTGAGATTCGGGTGACTCCAAGAGGTTTATTCGATGTAACTACGTTTTCATTTGTCGAATAGGAAAGCCTGACTATCCTGTTGTCGTACAGTAGGAAGAGTCAAAAACTGAAGAGTCAAAAACAGATGAACAGCAGATTTTAAAGTAAGAAAGAAAAGAGGAAGAAACAGCATGAATATACGGGAAATCAAGCTGACCACCAATCCGGGGGCAACCCTGACCGCCTATTTGCCGGAGGTTCACTCGGAATTGTCAAATATCGAGCGGCGGCCCGGAATCCTGGTTATTCCGGGGGGAGCTTATATGTTCCTGTCGGCCCGTGAGGCGGAGCCGGTGGCGCTGGCCTATGCGGCCCAGGGCTATCACGCGTTCGTCCTTTGCTATTCGGTGGGAAAGGAACATCACTGGCCTCAGCCTCTGGAGGACGCGCAGGAGGCGATGCAGGTGATTGTATCTCATGCGGAAGAATGGAAAGTGGATGAGAAACGGATCGCAGCGGTTGGATTTTCTGCGGGAGGGCATCTGGCTGCAGCGCTGGGGACAATGGGGTCGATCCGGCCGGCTGCCGTGATCCTGGGCTATCCCTGCACACTGGACAGTCTGGGGAAGATACTGGTATTTCCGGTACCGGGGCTGCTTGACAAAGTGGATGAAAAAACCCCGCCTGTCTTTTTGTTTTCCACATATGAGGACGACGTAGTGCCGATCAGCAACTCTGTCCGCTTTCTGGATGCGCTGAACCGCAATCGGATTCCTTTCGAATGCCATATTTTCCAGAAGGGCTGCCATGGGCTGTCGTTAGCGAAGCCGCTGACATCCGCCGGCTTTAAACAGAATGTGGAGGAAGATGCCGCCAAATGGTTTGAGTTAAGTATCTGCTGGCTTCACAACCTGTGGGGAGACTTCCCTTCGGAGCATTCCAAGGCCAGAAGGCGGGCGGATGATATGAAAGAATATAGTGTGAATGTAACCGTGGAGAGCATGATCGGCAATCCGCAGGTAAAAGAGTTATTGCTTCAGGTGGCTCCTGCGCTGGCCGATCCGGATATGCTGGATCAGGCGGCGCCGATGACGATCACACAGATTAACCGGGAGATCGCAGAGGAGTACCGGATGACCCAGCAACAGATGGAGCAGTTAAACGCTGCGCTAAAAGCGATCCCCTATATTTGACAGGCCACCATACCTATATGTGCTGAAAAACGCACAAATGGAGGATAACATGAACAAGCTATTGGTTGTAGTAGATATGCAAAAGGACTTTATCGACGGGGCTTTGGGGACACCACAGGCCCAGGCCATCGTTCCCGGTGTGCTTGAGAAAATCCGGCATTATCACAAGGCAGGCGATGATATTGTATTTACCATGGATACCCATACACAGGATTATCTGGATACACAGGAGGGAAGAAAACTTCCGGTTCCCCACTGTATCAAAGGAACAGCGGGATTCGAACTGACCGGCGAGCTGGCGCCCTATGCATCCGTGGTATTTGAAAAACCTGCGTTCGGAAGCTTAACCCTGGCGGAATATGCATCGGGTGGGGAATATGATCAGATCGAGCTGATTGGCCTGTGCACGGACATATGCGTCATCTCCAACGCGCTGCTTTTAAAGTCTTATCTGCCGGAGAGCCGGATTATGGTAGATTCCGGGTGCTGCGCGGGAGTAACCCCTGAATCTCATGAGAATGCCCTGGAAGCGATGAGGATGTGCCAGATCGAGATTCTATAAGGAAGGATAAAACAAAGACAAAACAAAGACAAAATACGGCCCCGGAATCAAACAGGACAGTGATCAAATGTGTCCGATTCCGGGGCCGCTATTATTATCTGTTTTCCAGGATCTTATCGATGGAAACCAGTTTCACGCAGAGGACAAACAGTTCCGTAGCCAGAGCCAGCTCTTCTGTAGTCGGGAAAGAAGGGGCGATACGGATATTGCTGTCTTTCGGGTCCTTTCCATAAGGATAGGTTGCGCCGGCAGGCGTCATGACGACACCGGCGTCTTTGGCCTTTTGAACAATTGCTTTCGCGCAGCCTTCCAGGGAGTCGAAGGAGATAAAATATCCACCCTTCGGACGGATCCATTTACCAATACCCAGTCCGTTCAACTCTTTTTCAAAGGTGTCCACAACTGCCTCGAATTTTGGACGCATACTGGCGGCATGTTTTTTCATATGTTCGGTGATCCCGTCCAGATCCTTGAAATAGCGTACATGGCGCAGTTCGTTTAATTTGTCGTGACCGATGGTCTGTACGGTCATATGCTGCCGGATTTCCTTTAAGTTCGCATCGGAAGCGGCTATGGCAGCGACTCCGGAACCGGGGAAACTGATCTTGGAAGTAGAGGTGAATTTATAAACGATATCCGGATTACCGGCTTTCTCACATTCGGTAACCAGTTCGATCAGGATATCCTGATCATCTTCGTACAGGTGATGAACACTGTAGGCATTGTCCCAGAAGATCCTGAAATCTTTCGCCGCAGGTTTTAAACGGGCAAAACGGTGTACCGTCTCATCAGAATAAGTGATTCCCTGGGGATTAGAGTATTTCGGTACACACCAGATTCCCTTGATCGAATCATCCTCGCTGACCAGTTTCTCAATCAGGTCCATATCCGGGCCGGTAGGAAGCATGGGAACATTGATCATTTCAATGCCGAAATATTCAGTGATTTTAAAGTGGCGGTCATAACCGGGGACCGGACAGAGGAATTTTACCTTATCTAACTTCGCCCAGGGAGTGCTTCCGAGAACACCATGTGTCATGGCGTGGCTGACCATATCAAACATCACATTCAGGCTGGAGTTGCCAAATATTATAATCTTTTCAGCGGGAACTTCGATCATCGATGCGAGAAGCTCTTTGGCTTCCTGGATACCGTCGATTACTCCATAGTTTCTGCAGTCGATCCCGGCTTCACATTTTAAATTCGTTGAGCTGTTCAGGACATCCATCATTCCCATGGAGAGATCTAACTGTTCAGTAGAGGGTTTTCCGCGGGACATATCCAGTTTCAGACCTTTCCCCTGGAAAGCTTTATATGTTGTTTCTAATTCGCCTTTAAGGGCCAATAACTCATCGTTGCTCATTTCCTGATAACTTTTCATAATAGCGCACCCTTCCTTTTTTTACTCTTAATTTCACATTATACCCCAGAATTTAATCCAGCACAACGGTGAATTATATAAATGCAGAAAAGAATTATATAAATGTAGAAAAGAAAACATATTATTTACGAGAATTTAATTTCCAAATTAGGGGAAACCCTATATAATAATATGTAGGAACCTATTCAGGAGGACAACTTATGCCTGCGATGTATACACATCACGCGTTTGCAAAGGAGGTTCGTGAGCGGCTGAAGCCGCCTTATCGGAAGATAACAGATACTTTTGAAAATGAATATATGATTGGAGCGCAGGGACCGGATTTTTTGTTTTTCTATTATCCTTTTACAAAAAATAAGGTGAAAGACGAAGGGGAGAGAATTCATCATGAGCCTGCCCGCCAGCTGTTTGAACCGGCGCAGGCGGTATTACGGGAGAAAGGGCTGGACAGTGCCTACGGCGCTTATGTGATGGGGCTGCTGTGTCATTTTATGCTGGACAGCAGCTGCCACGGTGCGGTTGAGGAGCAGATCGGTCGTACCGGCCTGTCCCATGCGGGGCTGGAAGGTGAACTGGATTGGATGCTGATGACGCGGGACGGTTTGGACCCGGTATCCTATCAGCCGGCCGGATTTATGGATCCGGATCTGTCATGCGCGGCTGTAGTGGCATCGTTTTATCCCGGGGTTACGCAGGAAAAAGTACATAAATCATTGAAAGCACTGAAGTGGTATAAAAATTTTCTGGTTGCAGAACATAAGGGCAAACGATTTGTCCTGGTAACCGGCATGAAATGCACCGGGGTATATCACAAATTCGGAGGCCTGATGATGGGAACCGCGGCCGATCTAAGAGCGGAACAGGCGGTCAGCCTGTTTTACCGCCTGTATCAGGATGCCATCGGCAATACGGCCCGTCTGATCAAAGACTATATGGACGGTGTCAAAACAAAGGAACCGCTGGCCAAAAGATTTGAGCGGAATTTTGAATAGGTGGAGAGTATGAGGAGGAAAGTTAGTGGATAAGCAAAAGCTGACAAGAATGGAAAAACAGTGGATTCTGTATGATGTGGGAAATTCCGCATTTATAATGTTGGTTACGACGATCATTCCGATCTATTATAAAAATATCGCACTGGCGGAGGGCGTATCATTGGCTCACTCCACCGCTTATTTCGGTTACGCAACTTCTATATCAACCCTAATCGTAGCATTATTAGGGCCGATCCTAGGAAGCATGTCAGACACCAAGGGATATAAAAAACCATTGTTTACCCTGTTCCTCATTATCGGAGTACTGGGATGTGCGGCTCTGGCGCTGCCGGTGCCCTGGCTTATGTTTCTGGGGATATTCGTGATCGCCAAGGTGGGATATAATTCCAGCCTGATTTTCTACGATTCCATGCTGACAGATATCACTACAAAAGAGCGTATGGATGAAGTATCCTCCCAGGGCTATGCCTGGGGTTATATCGGCAGCTGTATCCCGTTCATCATCAGCCTGCTGTTTGTGCTGTTCGCAAAGCCCATCGGGATCTCTGCTGCCACCGCCACGATGATCGCCTTTTTATTAAATGCCGTGTGGTGGTTTGGGATCACCATTCCGCTGTTAAAAAATTACAGACAGAAATATTATGTGGAAGTACAGAGCCATCCGTTTAAAGAAAGCTTTGCCCGGATCGTCAAAATGCTGAAAAACATCCGGAAGGAAAAGGGCATCTTCTTATTCCTGCTGGCTTTCCTGTTTTATATTGACGGCGTCTACACCATTATTGAGATGGCCACATCCTATGGCAAAGATGTGGGAATCGGGGATAACAGCTTACTGCTGGCCCTGCTTCTGACCCAGGTCGTAGCATTCCCCTGCTCCATCTTATTTGGGAAACTCTCGAAGAAATATAAGACTACATCCCTGATTAAAGTAGGCATTCTCGGCTATACCGGGATCGCGCTCTTTGCCCTTCAGTTAGATAAAGCCTGGGAATTTTGGTTCCTGGCTGTCTGCGTGGCAGTATTCCAGGGCGCTATCCAGGCACTGTCCCGGTCCTACTTCGCCAAAATCATACCGGAAGAACAGGCGGGCGAATACTTTGGCCTCTACGACATTTTCGGGAAAGGCGCTGCCTTTATCGGCACCATGATGATGGGAATCTCCACCCAAATCTCAGGCAGCTCAAAAACAGGAGTATTCCTTCTGGTGCTGATGTTCGTGGCCGGCTATATCTTATTCCGTAAAGCCGATCAGGTTAACGCCCAGTCCCCGTCAGAAAGGAAATTCGTATGACTGATATCATTATAGGCGCGATCCTCATAGCGGCAGTGATCCTGGCCTCATATAAAATCTATAAAAATCATAAGAATGGAGGATGCTGCGGCAACTGCAGCGGATGCAGCGGCTGCGCAAAACAAGATGATACACATTACAAAAGCCGAAAAAAATAAAAAAGACTACCTGCCCCTGCTCCTTCTGGCAGACCCGGATGAGAACATGATCGATAAATACCTGGACGCAGGGGACCTGTATCTGATGGAGGAGCAGGGCGAAACGATCTGTGTGGCCGTAGTCGTCCGTCTGTCCGACACCGAATGCGAGCTGAAGAATCTGGCGGTAGCCGAATCACACCAGCATCAGGGAAACGCGACCGCCATGATGCTCTATCTCTTTTACATGTACCAGCTACTCTACGAAACCATGTATGTGGGCACCAGTGAAAAGGGGGTTTCCTTCTATCAGCAGCTGGGGTTTCAGTATGATCGCACGCTGGCTGGTTTTTTCACACAGCATTACCCGGAACCTGTCTATGAGGATGGGGTGCTTTGTGAGGATATGATTTGTTTGAAAAAAGACCTGACTGTGGCTGGACATAGCTGTGGGGGGAGTGAGAATCGTTAAGAGGCCGGATGGGAGGGGACTGGCACCTTTCGGCAGTAAAGCTAAAACTTCAAAGTAACGACGCAGAGAAAGGGGCCTGTCCCCGGATGTTGACTGGAGCAGTCTCACATCCGGGGACAGGCGCTTTTTTTCGAATAGACCGGCATCCTGGGACAGGCCCCTTTCTCTACGCAGTTACTTGAAGTTTTAGCTTTACTGCCGAAAGGTGCCAGTCCCCTCCCATCTGGCCTGTTTAAATAAATCTCCGAATTTTTAAAGAAATGCTTTAGAAATTCTTTGGATTTTTATGTGCGAGCATTTTAGATTCTCATTTTATGATAGGTACATCACAAAGAGAGAGCCTGATTGGAATTATGAGGAGGAAATACGGATGGGAATGGAAATGTTTACGCAGTACTTTGTGCAGTATGGAGCGATAGCGATATTTGTGATCGTTCTGCTGGAATATATGAATATGCCGGGATTTCCGGCCGGGATTATTATGCCGCTGGCAGGTGTGTGGGCCAAGGGAGGGGGAATCAGTTTCGTGATGACGATCCTTCTGACGGTGTCGGCGGGATTAGTCGGAAGCTGGATCCTGTATGGTTTGGGGAGACTGGGAGGAGATTTCTTTTTAGGTAAATTTCTGAAGAAGTTCCCAAAGCATGAAGAAGCGATTCATAAGAATTTTGATATGTTGAGACGAAAGGGCAGTATTGGAGTATTTATCAGTAAGCTGCTTCCGATGGTCCGGACTTTGATCTCTATTCCGGCCGGAGTACTGAAAATGGATTTTGTGAAATATACGGTGGCTTCCCTGCTGGGAGTATTTGTATGGAACTTCTTTTTCGTAGGCGCCGGTTATCTTATGGGTGACGCTGTATTTAAGATTTTATCATAAGGGGGGGATTCGAGGCTGAACATAAGATGTTCACCCATCCCTATATGTGCGGGAGAACGCATGTAAGGAGGAAAACATGAGAATAGCGATGCTGACAAACAATTATAAACCTTTTATCGGGGGAGTCCCTATTTCGATCGAACGTCTGGCCCAGGGCTTGAGAGAGCTGGGGCATGTGGTGTATATTTTTGCTCCGTCTTATGAAAATCAGGAGGAAGAGCCCTATGTGATCCGCTATAAGTCCTGCAAAAAGCAAATGGACGGCGGCATGCATATTCCCAATATCTTTGACCGGGAGATTGAGGATCAGTTCCGGCTGCTGCAGTTTGATGTGATCCATGTGCATCATCCCATGCTGATCGGATATACGGCCCTTTATCTCGGGAAAAAATACAAAATACCCGTGACGTTTACTTATCACACCAGATATGAACAGTACCTGCATTACCTGAAGCCCTACGGGAAACTGATGCAGCGCTACCGGCAGGAACGGTTCGAAAGCCTGAGAAAAGTGGAAGAGAAAGTGTTTTATTACAGTACACAGGTGGTTATGCCTGGTTATACCAAATGGTTCGCCAACCAGTGTGATCTGGTATTCGCACCGACGCCTATGATGCAGGATTATCTGCTGGAACAGGGGACGGACACAAAGGTCCAGGTCCTGCCGACAGGACTTAACCGGTCCTATTTTGACAATGATGAGAAAATCAGCCGGGGACTGCGAAATAAGCTGGGTGGCGGAAAACCTTACGTGTTCTGCACCATCGCGAGACTGGCGAAAGAAAAGAATCTGGATTTCCTGATGGATACCATGTATGATCTGAAAAAACGGTTTGGCAGCCAGTTCCGCCTGCTGGTTATGGGAGACGGGCCGGAACGGGAACACCTGCAGAAACGGATCGGTGAGCTGGGGCTTATGGATCAGGTACTATTACTGGGGAATATCCCCAATGATCAGATCAAATATTACTGTAAGGCATGTGATTTATTCCTGTTTGCTTCCAAATCCGAGACGCAGGGAATCGTGCTGCTGGAAGCGATGGCGGCCCAAGTTCCCGTAATTGCAGTAAAAGCTTCCGGAGTGGTGGATGTGGTTAAGAATGGAAGGAATGGATATATGGTTTCGGAAAACAGGGAAGAGATGGTGGATAGAATCTGCCGGGCTTTGGAAAATCCGGTGCTTTATACCCAGCTGTCGCAGGGCGCACAAGAAACTGCATGGGAATATTTGAATACAAATATTGCCCGCCGGGCGGAGGCAGGATACCAGGATGCGATCGCCTGCAATATGAGAAGGGGGTATCGTCATGCAATGGCAAACGATTAAACATAAAATTTTAAATCATCTGTTTGGCTCTTATCTGAAACTGATCGAACGCACCTGCCGGGTCCGGTTTGTCAATGAGAGCTGTGTAAGCTTTGGGCATATCATTGGTTTTTGGCACGGAGACAGTTTTTTGATGAATTTGGTTTTGAAAAATTTTGCGAAGCAGGAGGCGGATATAGAAGTAATCGTAACGGCTGATGAACGGGGAGACTATATTGAACATCAGATCAAGAAATTCGGGGCCGGGACTTTGAGAATGCCGGATGGATTCCGGATGAAGCCTTTTTTGAAAGACCTGATGAGGGAGAGTGAAAAGCCTAATACCATTATGGCGGTTTCCCTGGACGGACCTTTAGGGCCCCGCTGCGAACCCAAGAAGCTGGCATTTATGCTGGCGGAGAATGGACAGAAGAATTTTATCGGAATCAGGATCGTGCCTTCCCGTGCGATTCGTCTGACAAAGCGCTGGGACCATTACGTGATACCGCTTCCGTTTACCAGCATTACAGTTACAATGGACGATTTTGGAATGATTACAAAACAGGATCTGAAAGAATTCGGAGAATATAGGGAATATGTCAGGGAGCGGTTAGTTCCGAGAGAAATTACGGCAGAAGAAGGAAACGCTCAAGTGGATACAAAAGAAGACCTCTTAAATGTCTGTGCGGCCGGTTCTTTGCAGAACGCCAAAAGCGTGTTATAATGGCGAATGAAACAAAATTCGCTATGGAACAGCTGGAGGTTAAGGAAAAAATGGACGCATATCACGTATTGATAGTGGAAGATGATCAGGAAATCCGCGATGGAATCGAAATCTATCTGAAAAGCCAGGGCTATGAGGTATATAAGGCAGCCGATGGAGTGGAAGGCCTGGAAGTGATTGAGAATCATGAGATACATCTGGCGATCGTAGACATCATGATGCCGAGAATGGACGGTGTGACGATGGTCATGAAACTGCGTCAGATCCATGATTTTCCGGTGATCATGCTGTCCGCAAAGTCGGAAGAAGTGGATAAGATCATGGGGCTTAACATGGGAGCGGATGATTACGTAACAAAACCGTTCACACCGCTGGAGCTGCTGGCCCGTGTAAATTCCCACCTGCGCCGCTATTCGAAATACCTGGAAGCTCTGGGCGGTACAAAGCAGGAACCAAGTGAGCATGTATATACAATCGGAGGATTGGAACTGAACGAGGATACGGTGGAAGTTACCGTGGATGGAGTGGCGATTAAGACGACTCCGATTGAATTTAAAATATTGCAACTGTTAATGAAGAATCCCGGACGGGTGTTTTCGGCGGAAGAAATCTATGAACGCGTGTGGAATGAACGGGCAATCAATACCGATACCATTATGGTCCATGTGCGTAATATCCGTGAAAAAATCGAAATCAACCCTAAGGAACCCAAATATTTAAAGGTGGTGTGGGGTGTTGGATACAAAATTGAAAAACAATCATAAATTAGGAATTATACTGATCATCCTGACGATCCTGATCCCGGCGATCGCGATCGTAGCCCTGTATCCGGTGGCAAAATCACAGGCAAACCGGTATCAGGAAACGCATCGGGATGATTATGAAGAGACGTACTCGGCGGAAGATTATGTGGGATATGACTATATCGACCGGCTCTATAACAGCAGTTACGTACTGTACCTGGATCTGCAGAAAAAACAGGGAAACGTGGATTCAGCGGTGGACCTGTTTGTGCCGAATCTGACGGATTATTATGGAAGCTCTACAGAGGAATACGCCTCCGTCCGGTCCCGGATCAACGAGATGCTGGAGGAATACCGCAGCAGTCTGGTAGGACTGATGGATACGGTGGATTACTATGCGGTCGACAAACTGTCAAAGAATACGGAGACAAACACAGTAAATGATCTGTCTAAGCTGTTGACCGGCTCCACGGTGGATATAGAGAAAATAAAAGAATTGTACGACGGCTATATTATTCTGGATTTTGATGAAAACGGCGATATTTCCGTACTCGGGACTCATGAAATCGACCGGGAAAGCACTTATCGGGAGATCCAGGAAAAACGCCATGAAAATGCATATTCTAATTTTTATGGGGACAGCGGATCGGGAATCGAATTGGCGTCTCCGAAAAATATGCAGGTCGTATACGCAATTAAGTTACCGATGATATACAGTGCGGATAACAATAATCAGTGGTGGCAGCAGTACTCGATTTACAACAATATCGGTTACGGCTGGCTGATGCTGATCGTGCTGGCGGTCATCGGGGCAATTGCCATCCTGCTGCCGCGGATAAAGAAGCTGGGAGTGGGAAATGAAAAGATATTCCGTGTGCCCATGGAATTTGGAATCATCGGTATTTGCATTGTATTAAACCTTTATACCGGTCTGATCAGTATGATGATCGACGTCAATATGGGATACGCGCAGGCCGCTCTTTCAGATGCCGGATTCGCGTACAGCTTAAGTGAAGGGATACCCTATGCCTATAATATCCTTGGATGGGCAGCGGCATTCGCTCTCTGGTACTGGTCCGTCACCATCTTACAGCCGCTGTTTACACTGGGATTGCGGCGCTATATTAAGGAACGCAGCTTTATTTACAGGATCTTCCCGTTTATCAAAAGACAGACGAAACGATTCTTTGCCTTTGTGGCAGACGTGGATCTGACGGAACACATGAACAAGACGATCTGGAAGATCGTATTGATTAACTTTGTAGTGGTAACGATCATCTGCTGTATGTGGTTCTTCGGAATCTTCGGAGTTATCGTCTATTCGGTTATCCTGTTTGTCTCCCTGCGCAAATATTTCAGCAGGTTAAGAGATCAGTACAAGACGCTGCTCCAGGCCACGAACCAGCTGGCGGAAGGCAATCTGGACATAGAGATCAACGAGGACTTAGGCTTATTCAATCCCTTTAAAGGAGAACTGCAGAAGATCCAGTCAGGCTTCAAAAAAGCGGTGGACGAAGAGGTCAAAAGCCAGAACATGAAGACAGAGCTCATCACGAATGTCTCCCACGACCTGAAGACTCCTTTGACCGCCATCATCACTTATGTCGATCTGCTGAAAGATGAAAATATAACACCGGAAGAGCGCCAGTCCTATATCAACACTCTGGATAAGAAATCCCAGCGCCTGAAGGTTTTGATTGAAGACCTCTTCGAGGTCAGCAAAGCGACGACCAAAAATGTAACTCTGAACATCATAGAGGTAGACATTGTCAACTTATTAAAGCAGGTAAAATTCGAACTCGAAGAAAAGATCCAATCCTCCACCCTGGACTTCCGCTGGAATCTGCCGGAAGAAAAGGTAATCCTGGGCCTGGATTCCCAAAAGACCTACCGTGTCTTTGAAAACCTGATCAACAACATTTTAAAATACTCCATGCCGAACAGCCGAGTATACATCGACGTCAAAAAAGCCGGTGAACATGTACAGATCACAATGAAAAACGTCTCTGCCACCGAATTGAATTTCGACCCGGAAGAGATCACCGAACGTTTCGTGCGGGGAGACCTGTCCCGAAACACAGAGGGCAGCGGACTCGGACTTGCGATCGCAAAAAGCTTTGTAGAGCTCCAGAACGGCAGCTTTACGATCGATATCGACGGGGATCTGTTTAAGGTAACGCTGACCTGGTAGGCGAAAGACCGCGTTTTCTTTGGGCATTCATGGATTTATAAGTTACTAAGGGCCGGGATGAGAGGGAAAGGGGGGCCCGATCGGAACCGGGCGGCAAATCTCGTGGGACCAAATCACTTCGGCCGGACCTAAGAACGGCTAACTCTGCAAACAGGAGAACTTCTTATTAGCAGGACCTGGAACAAACTCGCCAAAGAGCGGCTCGAACAGTGTTCCAGGCCCTGCCAATAAGAGGTTCTCCCACCTTTGGAGTTAGCCGTTCTTAGGTCCGGCCGAAGTGATTTGGCTCCGCGAGATTTGCCGCCCGGCGCCCAAAGGCACCCCCCGGCCCTGAAAGCCCGGCCCCCAGTCAAATCCCCCCATTTATTCACCAAACCCCGCTTCCCAGCATAAACTAGACTATATGAGTATAGATATATGGGAGGAAAGCAGATTGGCGAAAGTCGTAATTGATGCCGGACATGGCGGCAGCAACCCCGGGGCAACCTACCAAGGCAGGCAGGAAAAAACGGATGCGCTGAATCTTGCCCTGGCCGTAGGAAAAATCCTGGAAGATCACGGTGTAGATGTGGTATATACAAGGACAGAGGATATTACCCAAAGTCCGGGTCAGAAGGCGCGGATTGCGAACCAGGTGGGGGCGGATTTTTTTGTCTCCATACATCGCAATTCCAGCCCCAACCCGAATCAATATGAGGGGATTGAGACGCTGGTCTATGACGACACAGGGATAAAGGCGCAGATGGCCCGGAATATTAACCGGGAGCTGAGTCAGCTGGGATTTCGGAACATAGGGGTCAGTGAGCGGCCGAATCTGATCGTGCTGAACAGCACACAGATGCCGTCTCTGCTGGTGGAAGCCGGGTTTATTAATAACGATAAAGACAATGCGATTTTTGATGCCCAGTTTGACCGGCTGGCGCAGGCCATTGCCGATGGGATATTACAGACACTTCCGCCCGAGGAGATTTCGGTGCCCAGGTATTACCGGGTGCAGGTTGGTATTTTCCAGAACCGGAACAATGCGGAGAATCTGCTGGACCGGCTGCAGATGGAAGGATATCCTGCCTTTATGATTCAGGAGGGAGAAAACTATATCGTCCAGGTGGGCGCATTTTCACAGCTGGATAATGCAGTTAAGATGGAAAACAGACTTCGCAATGCGGGATACAGCACGCTGATTACGCTGTGATTGTGATTGTCGAAATTAGTCGATGGTGTCGAAAAGCAACTGTCGACTAATTTTTTTGACAAATTTCGTGAAATGTATTTACAAAACAACAAAAATTGTATATGATAGTTACATCTAAAGTGTCTTGCTAAAGTCTTTCAATGATTCCCAATGCAAACTTAATATGAAGACCAGGGTTCTGCTATAACAAGGTGATTCTGTGCAGTCAGAAGAGCTTCTATTTTGCTGCCGACCGGTATACCGGCCGGGTTCCATCCGTGCTGTCTGTTGGGCAAAGTGGAATAAAATTAGTAGAGGGGGGATTTTTGTGCTTATTACAAAGAAAATAGGCTTTCTTGGTGTTCAAAAACATGATATGTGTATTTATCTCGGACGTGTGATCCATCATTTGGGACATCGGGTGTTAACTGTGGATAACTCTGCGGAGCAGCAGCTGAAATATTGTATTCCCATGCCGGAACTGCCCGGTCAGAGTTTTGTACTGCAAGGTGTGGAATATGGTTTTCAGATGCCCTTGGATCACGTTGATATTTCGGGATATGACTATGTGTTTGAGGACCTGGGAAAGTGGAGCCCTGGGCAGCAGACCGGATATGATGAGATCTATCTGGTGACGGATCCACAGGTAATGAATATGGAAAAGTGCAGATACCTTTTGCAGAAATTGCAGAATCCGGTAAATCTTGTTATCAGAGATATGTGTGCGCATCAAATACAAGATGAACGTGTAAGGCATTTCTTTGAACAGGAGAAAACAAAAATAAGGAATCTGTATATGATTGATCAGGACATATTAGATTATGAATATCGGATACAAATGCAGTATGAGACATGCCGGGAATTCCATGAGATATCAGCCGGTATGGAGAAGACGATTATGCGCATGGCGCAGAATATCACAGCGCGAAGCTGGATGGATATTATGTATGCCTATCGCGCCGCGAAGGAGGGGAGAGCTGTTTGATCATTGTTTTCTGGAGTCCGGTTCCGGATATACCAGCAGGTGATAATATGTTGTGCATCGGGATGCTGGCAGCCATCCGCTTTGGAAAAAAGGTATGCCTGATTCAGAAAGACCAGGCAGATCCGGCGGGACTTACAAAAGAGGTTCTTTTGAAGTCCGTGTGGAAAGACAGGATTTTCTATCCTGGCATTGCCGCTGAATTTGAAAAAAAGACGACAGACAGGGAGAAAATTGGCAGATTCGTTCGTCCGGACATCTGTTTACAGGGTCTTAGACAGATTGAAGAAAGGGTAGGTCTGGTATTTTTGGATGCCGGATCCGGACAGGATAACAGGCTTGAGCGGATCTTCCAGGCGGCAGATGTCATCATTGTAAATCTTTGGCAAAACAACAATGCCCTGGACTGGTTTTTTAAATGTAGACAGATTTATTCGCACAAATATCTGTATGTATGGGATCACTATGATAAGGATTCCAATTGTAACGCCAGCTATATACATAATATTTACAGGGTCGGCCGGGATCAGTTTGGCGTAGTTCCCTGTAATCCGGAATTTGAAAAAGCGTTGTCTGAACGCAATGTTCTGGGATTTTTACTCAATAACCGTGGTGGCGGTCAAAACTGCAGAAATGATCTTTTTATGGAGGAAGTTTTAAAAACTACCCAGATGGTATTGAGAAAGGCAGGTATTATTGAGTAATCAGATACGTACGAATCAGGATGTTATGAATATGGAGATGCTGAAGGAGGGGATTAGCCATAGAATTCATGAGTTTCTGGTAACAAAAAGTGAGGATGGGAATCCTGAAGATTTGAAGAATAAGATGACGGAAGACTTTAAGATAATGCTTCGTATGGCGCTAAGGGAATGCGGGGGTGGAAATACACAGGCAAAAAATCTGATCAGGGAATTCATAAGGAAGATTCTTTTAGATGATTATCAAATCAGATCGGACGCGATCGATAATCTTATTTTGTTTCATGATCCGGCGGATTTAACGGTATTGGACCGTTTTGAAATTCTGCTTTATCAGTACCGCCTGAAATTCGGGACAGACGGATTGGAAAAATTGCTCTGCCGCTGTAACCCAAGGCACCATGACCACCAAGGAAAAGAAATGTTTGATATTGCCGCTCAGGATATTAACGCTCTTTTTTTCAGGGAAAGCGAGCAGCCGGACTATCTGGATAAGCTGGGGATCTTGACACAGCGTATCTTCGAAGAAAGTCTGGGATGCGGCTGCGTGGATTTACTATGGGATATGCGGCTGTCCGTACTGATGGCTGGTGCGGCCCCGGGGGAAAGCAAAATCAGTGTCTGGGTGGAAATAGAAGACCGGACTTTCCGGTTATCTTTTCTTCAAATGGAAGCAGAGGAACTGGAGAAAATATGCAGAAGGATAATAAAGAGCATGAAAGACGAAAGCGGGAGACTTAAGAAGGAACTTCCAGATCACACAAGTGTAACGGTAAAGGGGCCGCCGACGACAGAAGACTGGATGTTTTTCATCCACAGACCAGATAACTTCTTGTCAGAAAAATAGCAGTGTGGTATCCTATAGATTATTGAACAGCGAATACTGCGGGCCCGCCCGCAGGGCATGTATTATGGGATGCTGTAAAGAATTCATAATAAACTTTTGTAAGATGAAGTGAGGTAAAGGATAATGACATCGGAAGATAGGCAAACCACATTGCGGTTAAGTGAAGAGGAGGAAAATTTCTGCCGCTCGTACCGGGAGGACCTGGACTCAATACAACCGGAAAAACCCGGGGAAAAGCAGGCACTCTTTGCCAAACTGGCTCAGGGAGATACGCTGGCAAAGGGCAGGCTTACGGAGTTATATCTGAACACTGTCTTTGAGACAGCCATGGAATATGCCACTCAGGGTGTGCTGTTGAATGACCTGGTACAGGAGGGGAACATCGCGTTGATGGTTTCCCTGGAATCGCTGGATTTAGGGGCCGCCGACTGGGAAGAGCAGGTGTGCGCGGCAATACGCGGTTCCATGCAGGAAGCGTTGGAAGAGCAGGAACTTTTCAAAAGCGCGAATGATACCGTAGTTACCAAAGTAAACCTGATCAGTCAGGGGGTCAGCAATCTGACAGAAGAACTGGAACGCAAAGTCACGGTAGAAGAATTAGCGGCTTATCTGAATATGCCGGAAAACGAAGTGGCGGATATCCTGAGGCTGGCCGGAGAGGGGATCGAAGTAGAGGGACACCATGGGCATGACCATCACCATGCAGGCTGCTGATTTACTGTTGAGCAACGATTTTTGACAAAATTTAAGTATACTTTTAAGATAGCGGCGATTCACTGATAAAGTGAAACGCCGCTATCTTATACAATAAGAAAAAATCCTATTTGCTCTGATTATTCATTCATAGCATCGGTATCCTCAGGTGCAGGAAGATAGATGTGTACTTTATCGATCCGGTTTTTGTCCACGGCATCGACACACAGGCGGATCCCGTTCTCTGTGCTGACCGATTCACCTGTCTTGGGGAGATGATCCAGCTGTTCGATGATAAAGCCGCCGATGGAGTCATAATCCTCAGAATCCAGGCCCAGATGCAGTACGTCTTCCAGATCATCCAGCTTCATATGACCGTCTACCACATATTCCGTATCGCTGATCATCTGCAGCGCGTCCTCCTCGTCCATATCGTATTCATCCCGGATTTCCCCAACGATTTCCTCCAGCAGATCTTCCAGCGTGATCAGGCCTGCCGTGGCCCCGTATTCGTCCAGAACGATGGTTACGTTTTTGGACGAATTCCGCATTTCCAGCAGCAGCTCAGAAGTTTTCTTATATTCATAGGTATAATAGGGTTCCCTCAATAATTCCCGGATATGGAAATGTTCCTTGTCACAGAGCAGAAGATCCTTCACATTCAAAATTCCGATCACATCATCCGTATTTTCCTCGTAGACCGGTAATCGGGTGTACAAGTCCTCCCGGAAGGTATCGATAATTTCCTTATATGTGCTGTTTACATCGACAGCGGTAACATCGATCCTGGGAATCATGACATCTTTCGCGAATGAATCTCCGAAATCAAATACATTGTGGATCATCTGGTGTTCTTCCGTCTCAATTACGCCGTCCTCATGGCTGACATCCACAATGGTGCGCAGCTCTGTCTCCGTCATCGTATTATTCCTGGAATTGGGATCGATCCGTAATAACAGCAAAAATCCCAGCGCCAGTCTGTTAACAATAAAAATAACCGGTGTCAGCAGTTTCATCAGCAGATAAATGACTCCGGAATAGGCCAGGGACAGATTCTCGGCGAAGATCGTTGCCAGAGTCTTCGGGGAGATCTCGCCAAATACCAGGATTAGCAGGGTCAGAATACCCGTCGCCAGTCCTGCGCCGGCGTTTCCCCATAGCCTGGTGGCTAATAATGTAGCCATGGAAGACGCGGAAAGATTGACAATGTTATTTCCGATTAAAACGGCACTCAGCATCTTACCGGAATCTTCCGTTATTTTTAACACCCGGACCGCCCGTTTATCGCCCTCCTCGGCCAGAGTACGGATGCGGATTTTGTTGACAGTGGTAAGCGCTGTCTCTGCCGATGAAAAGAATGCGGACAGCATAAGCAATAATAGCAGGATTACGAGCTGTATCGCGTCACTTGAATCCAATGATTCTCAACTCCTCTTAAAGATTACAATTAATAACATCTATTCCAAAATATACATTATTTTCGGACAGATTGCAAGTTATAGTCATAGTTCTGGGAAACAGGCAATATATTATGTAATGTAGGGAGGGGTAGAAGGCTGAACAAAAAGACGTTCACCATACCTGAATTTATAGCGCAGTAATTGCGCTGCAGGAGGGAAGCATGGAAAAAAACGTGAAAAAAGAAGTCAAGGTCATGACCATAATTAAAATCTTGTTTGTTTCCTATATTATAACAGGAATTCTATTATTGATTCTGGCGCTGCTGCTATACAAATTAGATCTGGGAGAAAATCAGGTGAATATCGGTGTGATCGCGATCTATCTGATCTCCTGTTTCGCCGGAGGATTCATCGCGGGAAAAAGAACCGGAAGCAGAAAATTCCTCTGGGGAATGGTGGTTGGCGGAGCATATTTTGCGATTCTGACGATCATAACTCTTGCATTGAATCATACGCTGCAGGGGGAGATCGGAAATTTCTTTACCACATTGGTTCTGTGTATGGCCGGCGGAACACTGGGCGGAATGCTGAGCTGACCGTGCCACAAGCTGCACTTTGCTTTACATAAGTGTGCCAAAAGGGTGATCCCTCTGGCTGTCTCCACAATAAACGGCGCTATGCTGCCCCTGGCGGGTGCATAGCGCCTTTTAAATGGACGAAGTCAAGATTGTTCTATGGTATAATAAAATCGTTTATTTCATTTTGAAGTGTGTTTTTTTATAATGGGATTATCAAGATTGCAATCGGAGATAGAGGAATACAAAAAGGAGAAGATAGCGTGAAGAAAAAAATATGGAGATATTTTGTGGTATTGGGAGTTATTGCGGGGATGCTGCTGCCGGTGGCCGGTTGTGGGAAAGAGGGACAGGCAGGCGATGTCTCAACGGCTGATCAGGGAAATAGCGGCGGCCCAGTTGGAAATGGGCAGACGGATGTAAAATTCGGACTGATTCTTCCGACAGAAGGCCTGGGGGACAAGAATTTCTGTGATATGGGTTATGAAGGCCTTTTAATGGCGCAAAAGGATTTTGGGATCGAATTCACTTACGCGGAGCCAAAATCAGTGAGTGATTATGAGGCGGCTTTTCGGATGTACGCAGAGAGCGGTGAGTATGAACTGATACTGGGGCTGGGATCCGGACAAAGCGATGCGATGACTGCGGTAGCCAGTGAGTTCCCGGACCAGAAATTCGGAATTGTGGATTCTCAGGTCGATATGAGTAACGTGAGCTGTTATTCTACGAAATGGCCGGAGCAGACTTTTCTTTGCGGTGTCCTGGCAGGACTGGGAACCCTGGACGACCGGTTCGAGAAAGCAAATGAGGAGAATGTGGTGGGAGCCATTCTGGGAGCCGACTATCCAAGTCTGCGGTCCGGCGTGGTGGGATTTGAGGCGGGGGTAAGATACGTGAATCCCGACTGTGAAGTCCTTTCGGCTGTGGTGGGAGATTTTAATGACCCGGCTAAGGGAAAAGAAGTCTCTTTATCGATGTATAAAAGAGGCGCTGATTTTATCCAGCAAATTGCCGGCGCTACTGGACTTGGCTTGTTCAGTGCGGCGAAAGAGGCGGACAGGTACGCCATCGGCGTGGGGAAAAGCCAAAGTTATATTGAGCCGGATTATATTATAGCGACTTCGGTGGGGAACGTACATCTGATGATTTATAATGAGATCAAAACCACACTGGACGGCACCTGGGAACCCGGCGTTCATAACTGGGGGATTAAAGAGGACGCGGTAGGATTTTCCAATGAGGACTCGAATATCACGATACCGGAAGACGTTCTGGCCGTTATTGAAGAGATTAAGGGAAAAGTGTCCAGCGGGGAATTAATCCCTCCTTCTACGGAGGAAGAATTGGATGAATGGCTTACCCAGCATCAATACTCAAAATAAAAACGGATTAGAGATAGACGGAGAACAGGAGGGGACTGTCGGTGTGCGGCAGTCCATCTTTATAAGCTTTTTACGGAAAGGAGCAGGACAAATGGGAGAAGATGCCGTATCTATGAGGGGAATCTCCAAACGTTTTGGAAGTGTGACTGCGGTTGACCGGACGGATTTTCATATAAAAAGAGGCGAAATCCATGTGCTGCTGGGAGAAAACGGAGCGGGAAAAACGACATTAATGAAAATGTTATATGGAATGATCCAACCGGATGAAGGTGAAATATTTATGAATGGCAGCCTGGCCAGAATCCGATCTCCCAAAGATGCCATAAGTTATGGCATCAACATGGTACACCAGCATTTTATGCTGGCCGGTTACCTGACTGTTGCGGAGAATGTAGTGGCCGGCCGGGAGCCGGATAACTCCAGGCTGTTCAGCTATAAGAACGCGGTTGAGACGGTAAGGCAGCTGGGCGGACAATATCATATGGAAGTGAATCCGCAGCGAAGAGTACAGGAATTATCGGTTGGGAATCAACAGCGGGTGGAAATCCTAAAGGCCCTGTACAGGGAAGCACAGATCTTGATCATGGATGAGCCCACCGCGGTTCTGACACCGCAGGAGTCGGACGAACTGTTCAGCGTCCTGCGCCGACTGCGGCAGGAAGGTAAAAGCATTATTTTAATAACGCATAAGTTAAAAGAAACGCTGAAAATAGCGGACCGTATCTCTGTCCTTCGGGATGGGAAAATCACCGCATATGGGATTGATCCTCAAAGGACCAATCAGGAAGAACTTGCCGCTTTAATGGTCGGGAGAAATGTGGAATTACATATTCAAAGGAGAAGCGAAAATATAGGAAAAACCGTCTATCAGATATCTGACCTGTCGGCCGGTGAAAACGGGGAGAAGAAGCTGGACCGGATAAATCTGTCCTTGCGCAAAGGGGAAATCCTGGGACTTGCGGGAATCGAAGGAAACGGGCAGACAGAACTGATTGAAGTACTGTGCGGTCTCAGAAAACCGGACAGGGGTTCTCTGATCCTGAACGGGACGAACATGAGCGGCCAGGCCAGGGAATTCCTTGGCAGCGGAATCGGACATATCCCGGAGGACCGTACCACCAGGGGCCTTGTGTTATCCATGAATATTGAGGAGAATCTGATGCTGGGCTATCATCATCAAAGCGAGTTTCAGAAATGGGGAATCCTGAGAAAGAAGAATAACCGGATGACGGCAGAGCGGCTGATCAAAGAGTATGGGGTGAAAGCCCGGGATGGCAGGCTTCCCGTGTCAGCCCTGTCTGGAGGAAATCAGCAAAAGGTGGTAATCGCCAGAGTGCTGCATCAGGATCCCGATGTACTGATCGCGGCCCAGCCTACCAGGGGAGTGGACGTCGGGGCGATGGAATACATACACCGCATGCTGTTGGATTTAAGGGACAAAGGAAAAGCGATCCTGCTTATATCAGCGGACCTGGATGAAATCCGAAGCCTTTCTGACCGGATCGCCGTGATCTATGAGGGCAGGATCGTGTCGGAAAATATAGCCGATGCTTACACGGAATTGGAACTGGGCCTGCTTATGGCAGGGGGAACGCAGTAAATGCGAATCTGGAGGAAAGAATGAATAGGAAAATAAAGGCAAAACACGGAATGCAGGCGTTGATTTCACTGCTTATGGCTTTCGCGGTAAGCGGGATTCTTATGGCGGTTTGCGGATATCAGCCTTTTCTGATATTCGGAGCGATCCTACACGGCGCCTTTGGTTCAAAAAGTGCAATTGTCCAGACACTGATTCAATCTACCCCGCTGATTTTTTCCGGTCTGGCTTATATATTCGCAGCCAGGGCGGGGATGTTTAACCTGGGAATGGAAGGGCAGATCTATATGGGCGGAATCGCCGCGGCGGCCATAGGAGGGATGGATCTGGGGGTACCAGCGCCTGTGCATATCGGGTTAACGCTGTGTGCAGGTATGATCGCGGGGGGATTATTCGGAGCTCTGGCTGGAGTCATGAAAGCCTGTTTCGGGGCAAATGAAGTGATCTCCACGTTGATGCTGAACTTTGTAGCGATCAATTTTACCAGCTATCTGGTCAATTATCCGCTGAAAGCTCCGGGACCGGTAGCACAGACGCAGAATGTCATGCCATCGGCTTTGCTGCCCAAGCTGTCGGCCCACAGTCAGCTGTCGGCGGCTATCCTTCTGGCTGTTTTTACGGCCTTGGCCGTGAAGTATTTTCTGGGCAGAACCGCGAAGGGATTTGATGTCACGGTAACCGGAAGTAACCAAAAAGCCGCGCAGACGGCGGGGATACGTATCCGCAGGATTCTGATTCTGGCTATGTTTGTGAGCGGCGCCATAGCCGGAATCGGAGGTGCGTGCCATATAACCGGAGTCGATCGAAGGTTTGTGGATGGTTTTTCCGCAGGATATGGTTTTGACGGGATCGCAGTCGCTGCCCTGGCATCTAACCGGCCGCTTATGGTACTGGTCTCATCTATTATATTTGGAGCGCTGCGGGCAGGCGCGCTGCGGCTGAATATGACGACCAATCTGCCTACGGATTTCATATCGGTGATACAGGCTTTGGTTGTGATATTTGTAGCGGCGCCTATGTTTGTGGAGGATCTAAAGCGCAGTGTGTATAAGCTGGCCGGAAGAACAGCCGGCAGGAGAAAGGAGGCAAAAGAACGATGAACATAGAGACAATATGGATCTCGACGATCCGGATGTCAATACCGCTGACCCTGGCCGCGACCGGCAGTATCTTCTGCGAACGCGCAGGAATTATATCTCTTGTTTTAGAAGGAATGATGCTGTCGGGAGCGTTTGCGGCTGTCTGTGGTTCTTTTTATACGGGGAGTGCGCTGGTGGGGGTATCGTGCGGCATCCTGGCCGGAGTCCTGGTCGGATTGCTGCATGGGATACTGTCCGTGCGGTACAAAGTGAATCAGGTGATCAGTGGAGTGGGGCTGAATCTGCTCATCACGGCTGTTACGACGCTGTCTATGCAGTTGCTCTGGGGAAATAGAGGTAATTCCCCACAAGTGCAGGGGATTCCGCACTTTGCCGGGGTCTTGAGCGGACAGTCAGTGATGACTTTTATTGCGTTGGCCCTGGTCGCAGGAGCCTGGTTCGTAATGAAGAAAACCCGATACGGACTGCGGCTGCGCATGACGGGGGAAAGCCCTGAGGCGGCACAGACGCTGGGGCTTCCGGTGCAACGGCTGAAATATTCCGGAGTCCTGGTCTGCGGAGCATTTTGCGGACTGGCGGGAGCTTATTTAAGCCTTGACCATCTGAATTTGTTTGTGAGGGAAATGACAGCGGGAAGGGGGTACATTGCTTATGTGGTGGCCATATTCGGCAGATATCATCCGGTGGGGGCACTACTGGGGGCTCTGGTTTTTGGATTCTTTGACGCGTTCCAGATCAGTCTTCAGGGAAACGGCCTGCCTCCGCAGCTCTTCGTGGTGCTGCCCTATGTGGTGACTATTTTAGTCATTACTTTTGCGGTAAAGAATATTCGTCAGCCGGACGGGCTGGGGAAGCTTTAGCCCATATCCTTGAAAAACTGTACATCACGGCTCAGGGAATCACGGCTCAGGGAATCACGGCTCAGGCTGGTTTGACAACAAAGGAATGGAGGAATTATAATAAATGTACCAAATTACAGAACAGTGCAATAGATGCGGCGAGTGTGTGTATGAATGTCATACCGGAGCGATACAGGAGAAGAACGGAGCCTTTTTGATCATTCCGGATAACTGCGTTGACTGTGAAGCCTGTATGGATTTCTGTCCGGAAGAGGCTATTGTGAAATCCTAAAAGTCCGGCAGAAGGAATGGGGAGATATGCTGAAGAATGTCAGTATTAAGATAAAATTGAGCCTGGTTTTATTTGGAATGATGGCAGCAGTGGCCCTGATCAGCGGTATCTTTGTATACCGCTATACGCAGGAGGCCGCCGTCAAGGAGCTGTATACGATGAACCGGACGGTTCTGAAGCAGATATCTAAAAATGCGGGAATGCTTTTTTCAACGGTTAAAGCGGCCAGCGACCGGCTGGTGTATGACAGTAATCTGAACGAGATACTCAATGAAGAACCATCCGGCCTTCAGGGGGAGGAGTATAAGGAAAAAAATGCGCAGGCGGTACAGTTCCTGTCGGATCTGAGCTGGTCCCACAGTCAGTTCTCCGTCAGGTTTGACATCTATGTGCGGGGAAAGAACGGTTACGTCTGCTCCACCGATTCCTCCAAGAATTACGAATGGAACCTGCAGGAAGACGGGCCGTACTACAGTGCGCTCGCGGAGGGGTCCCAGGAGCCGGTTCTGGTGGACACCTTTGAGGAGCCAAATGGGATCGGTGCCTATCACTATGTATTTCAGGTCGTTCGCAATATCAATGATCTGATTACCGGGGAGACGATCGGTTTAGCCGTCATAAATGTCAGTGAAAAGCTGCTGTATGATACTTTTTCCGATATGAATGTGTCAAACCGGACAGTCCGGGTGGTGAACAAAGACGGGAAAATACTCTCCTGCCAGGATAAACGGGAGATTGGACGAATCTTTGAAGACTGGGATAATTCCTATACAACCGGGGACGGCTACCGGATTATCGAGAAAGCAGGCGGGGATTATCTCATGGTGGCAAGTCCGATTCCCAATACGCAGTGGTACCTGGTGGACCAGATCCCACAGGAGATAATTCTTCATCCGATGGATACGGTCAGGCTGTTCCTGATATTATTTTTCCTGATGCTGATACTTGCGATTCTGGGTATCGCGCTGGCGGCGTCCCACATGCTGACCAGACCAATCCTGAATATCCGGTATAATATGGGACGCGTCATGGAAGGAAACTTAAGCGCGCGTACAACGGTGACAGGACGGGATGAGATCGGACAGCTGGGTGTGTCATTTAACGCGATGGTTTCCAGGCTGGAGGATCTGCTGGCTTCCGTGAAAGAGGAGGAACAGCTGAAACGGAAAGCGGAACTGGATTTCCTGCGCGCCCAGATTAATCCCCATTTCATTTACAATACCCTGTCCTCCATCCGCTGCCTGGTAGCCATGGAGGAGACCCAGGAAGCGGAGCGGATGATCTATCAGTTTACAAAGCTTCTGCGCAATACGCTGTCCAGAACTGATGAATTTACCACCGTGGATCAGGAACTAAAGATCCTGGAGATCTACGGAGAGCTGCAGCAGATCCGGTATCCTGAGAGCTTCAGCCTGTCTTTTGAAATGGAGGAAGCGGTCCGGGAATGCCTGATACCCGCATTCCTGCTGCAGCCTGTCGTGGAAAACGCGATATTTCACGGGATGGAAGGAGAAAAGAAAATCTGCAAGATCCAGGTACGGGCATTTGAGGAACAGGAAGCATTAAAGATCGTTGTGGAGGACGATGGCCAGGGAATGCCGGAGGAGACCGCGAAGGGAATCCTGGTCGGAGCCGAAAAAATGAGCCGGATTGGATTGAAAAATGTACATGAGCGGCTTCAGCTGGTATACGGATCCGGCTGCGGTGTCCAAATAGAGAGCTGTGAGGGCCGTGGGACGAGAATTACGCTGATTATGAAGAAAATGTAGGAGGGAGCTTTGTACATGAAAATCATGGTGGTAGATGATGAAGCGCCCATCCGGCGCTGGTTCAGCGCAACGATTCGGAAGCTGTCAGACGAATACCAGGTTACAGGAAGTTATGCGATGGCCAAAGAGGCTCTGGCTGCGATCGAAAAGGATATTCCCGATGTGGTGATCACGGATATCCGGATGCCGGGGATGGACGGGATTGAGCTTATGAAATATGCCCGGCAGCGCTGGCCGGAAATTGAATTTGTGATTCTGACGAATTACGCGGAATTTACCTATGCGAAACAGGCGGTCGCCTATGGTGCGGTTCAGTATTTCCTCAAATCTGAAGTCTGTGAAAATGAGATCCGGGATGTGCTGGAAAGAATTAGTACCGGCATGGCGTATAAAAAGCAGGGCGACCGCGCGTACCTGGCGCCGGAGATCAAAGAAAGGGACTGGCAGCAGACGGCAAAAGGCTGGGGGATAGACCAGGACGCGGTATGCGGAGTGCTTGCCTTTGAGAACTTCGCAGGAAATATCAGGCAGTTGTTGGACCGGGCGTCCGCCCAATATGAAAATGCCAGGACTTTTCAAAATCAGGGGATTTTGTATTTATTTCTATGGAATAACCAGGGCTCCCTGATAGGATATGGGGGGATGACAGAACTGACGCATTTGGTCCTGGAAAAAGAAAAACAGAACAAATTATCCGTAGGAATCGCGAGCGGAACGGGAACCCTTCAAAATGCATGGCAGGTGGTACAACAGGCGGAGCATGCGCTTTCTTATCGGTTTTTCGAGCCGGACGCGGGGGTTTACCGTTATGATCAGTTGAAACGGCAGGGAACGCGCACGGCGGAAGAGATACGGGCGGAGTATCGAGACATTCTGGAGCGCATGGCCTGCTGGAGCTATCAAAAATTGCGGGAAAAGACGGATCTGTTATTGAAAAAGGCCGGCCTGATCCAAGTGGACGAGACCGCAGGCAGCATAGACGTCTGCAAACGCCTGGCGCTGCTGTTGGAGGAAAAGGGATTTCAGAAGTGTCCGGACAATCCTGCCCAGGCGGATCTAAGCGCCAGGGAATTAAAGGATATAAGGGAATGCCGGCAGTTATGCATGGATTTCATTGCGCAAATGGAGGAGGCCGACGCGCCCTCGAACATAAAAGCTGTGCGGGAAGCGGTCCGGTATATACAGGACCATTATCAGGAGGATATTTCCCTGTCAGACCTGGCAAAGCTGTCCTGCCTGTCACCGGAATATTTCTGCAGGCTTTTTAAAGAGGAGACAAAAGAAACTTTCGGGGTATATCTGATGAGTTACCGTCTGAGGAGGGCCCGGGAGCTGTTAAGAACAACGGATATGAAAATAAACGCAGTGGCTGCCTCGGTAGGGTATTCCACGGCCGGATATTTCTCTAAGATCTATAAAAAATATTTCGGGATCACCCCGGAACAAGAAAAAATAAAGGAATAATTGATAGAAGAAATAAGAGATTTCCATTGCCTCCAGGTCGTTGGCTGGTCGTGGGAATCTTTTTTATTTCATTAGGAAAGTTCTCCTATTAAATAAAATGTCAAAATTGTTATATTTGTTATCAAAGCGCTTTATTCATCCGGCAATCAGATATCTCTATAATGAAGTAACAGGGATAAGACAGCAGATATTGAGAAGAAATTAGAGAAGAAATCAGAAAAGTAAATTAGTAATGTAATTCAATATTAATAATAAGGGAGGTTCTTTATGGAGTTGGAAAAATTGGCATTGGCGGCGTGTAAGGCCAGGGAGAAGAGTTATGCACCTTATTCCGGGTTTACAGTGGGAGCCGCTCTGCTGTGCGGGGATGGCAGCGTATATTCGGGATGTAATATTGAAAATGCCGCGTATGGACCAACCATATGCGCGGAGCGCACGGCAGTTTTTAAAGCGGTCAGCGACGGCAAGCGGGATTTTGTGGGTCTGGCCCTGGCGGGGGGAAGAGCGGACCGGCAGCCGGAACATTTTCTGACGCCGTGCGGGGTATGCCGGCAGGTGCTGACGGAATTCTGCAGAGATGATTTCTGGGTACTGTCAGTGAAAAATGACGCGGATTACATACGTTATACACTGGGCGATCTGCTGCCGGCGAGTTTTCGGCCGGAACATATGAGCAGCAAGGTGAAAGAAGGAGGAAAACCATGAATCGGATTGTAGAGGAACAGAGAGTTACACCTATCTTGGAGGCATACGATGTGGCGGTGATCGGAGGTGGTATCGCCGGAGCAGCTGCGGCTCTGGCTGCGGCAAGGAATGGCGCAAAGACTTGTCTGATCGACAAAGAAACCTGTCTGGGAGGCCTGGCAACGCTGGGACTGGTAGTCGTGTATCTCCCGCTGTGCGATGGAATGGGAAACCAGGTAATCGGAGGGATCGCGGAAGAGCTGATGAAAAATTCCGTGCGTTACGGGCCGGGACAAATACCGCCCTGCTGGAGAGAAGACGGGATTCCGGAGCGCAGAAAAAAGCAGAGATACCGGCTTCGTTTTAACGCTGCCTCCTTTATGATTTCTCTGGAAGAGCTTCTGGTGGAAAATGGGGTAGAACTTATGTATGACTGCCGGTTTTGTGGAGTTTACCGGCGCAGCCGGCAGATCGAGGCGGTGATACTGGAAACCAAGGAAGGACGTATCGGGGTGGAGTGCGGATGTGTGGTAGATGCGACGGGTGATGCGGACGTGTGTTGGGTAGCAGGTGAACAGACGGAAACTTATGAAAGAAATATAAGGACCGCCTGGTATTTTTCTTATAATCAGGAGGAGGTGAAGCTCCACCAGCTCACAGACAGCATGTACCAGATCCGGGCGGGACAGCCGCTATATAAGGGAATCGGAATCAGAGAAACGGCACGTCATAATTATGACGGAAGACAGATGATCATGGACCATGTCAAAGAGACGAACCTTACGGCGGAAAAGAAGGTGTATCCGTTTCTGATCCCGGCCTGTACGGAATTCTTAATGACAAGAAGGCTGAAATCCAGATTGGAACTGGATGTCTCCCATGAAAGGTACTGGTTTCCGGATACGGTAGCCATGGCTGGGGACTGGCGAAAAAAAGGTCCTGTTTATTGTATTCCGCTGTCCAGCCTCACCGGGACGAAAAGCGGGAATCTGATCAGCGCCGGGAGATGTATATCCACCACAAATCAGATGTGGGATATTACCAGGGTCATTCCGGTATGTGCGGTAACCGGGGAGGCTGCCGGCACAGCGGCGGCGATGCTGGTGAAACAAAAGAAAGCTTCATTTTCAGAACTGAATGTGGCACAACTTCAAAATACGATCCGTGACCAGGGTGGGATCCTGGAGCCGGATTTAACCAGGAAAGGGGAAAATAGGCTGTGAACTACGCGGAAAACGGATTACAGTATCATATCGGACTTAAAATAGGAGAAGTTGGAAAATATGTATTCCTAACCGGAGATCCAAAACGTTGTGAGAAGATTGCCTCTTATCTGGAGCAGCCTGAGAAACGGGCGGATAACCGGGAATATACCACCTATACCGGACAATTAAATGGGGAAATCGTAAGCGTTACTTCCACCGGAATCGGAGGACCGTCGGCCGTGATCGCTCTGGAAGAATTGGCGAGATGTAAAGCAGATACATTTATCCGAATCGGAACCTGCGGGGGAATGGATCTGAAGGTGAAAGGGGGAGATCTGATCATCGCGTCGGGTGCTGTGCGTATGGAAGGGACCAGCAAAGAATACGCGCCGGTTGAATTTCCGGCGGTGGCGGATATACAGATTATAGAGGCTCTGCAAAAAGCCGCTGCGGGACTGGGTATGCGCTCCCATACCGGAGTGGTGCAATGTAAGGATTCCTTCTACGGGCAACATGAACCGGAGCGTATGCCTGTTGGCTACGAATTGGGTGATAAATGGAATGCATGGCTCAAATGCGGCTGCCTCGGGTCGGAGATGGAATCGGCAGCGCTCTTCGTAGCCGGTTCCTGTCTGCGGGTCCGCATCGGAACGGTTCTGCTTGCTTTGGCGAATCAGGAAAGAGAGCGGTACGGGAAATCCAATCCGGTGGTGCATGAGATGGACCAGGCGATAGAGACGGCTGTTGAGGCCATGCGCAGGATCATAGATCTGGACAGAAAGGGAGACGAGTGATATGAAAGCAAAACAAATGGTTTTGGTGGATACAAGCGCAAGGGCGCATGAACAAAAAAATACTTTAAAAATAGAAAGCAGTATGTTATAATCGTCAAAGAGCAACTGAGTATTAAGGCGCAGTTGGGAAATAGAGAAGGAGGATGCTGGAAATGAAACATGTAAAGACTTTGAATACAAAGAGCTTACAGGAATCCATGAAAAAAGGCGGATGCGGAGAGTGTCAGACTTCTTGCCAGTCGGCATGCAAGACTTCCTGTACAGTGGGAAATCAGACCTGTGAAAACAACAAATAAATAGCAATGTGTGAGATCAGGAAGCAGCGGCTTTTGTCGCTGCTTGTTCATGTATATCCATACCGTACAGCGCAGACTGCAACGCCCGCATGAAGGCGGAATCCTTTGAAAGGAGATTGACGTGATACATCAATATAAAAACAATGGCTTCAACATCGTTATGGATGTGAACAGCGGAGCCATACATATCGTGGATGAAGTGGTATACGATATGCTGTCGCTTTACCAGGAGCGTTCTCTGGAAGAGATTAAAACGCTCCTCCACGACAGATACACGGAAGATGAGATCGGGGAAGCAGCCGGTGAGATAGAAGAATTAAAGGTAGCCGGAGTATTATTTACCGAAGACATCTATGAAAATTATCTGACGGATTTTAAAAAGAGACCCACGGTCGTCAAGGCGCTCTGCCTGCATATCGCCCATGACTGCAACCTGGCCTGCAAATATTGTTTTGCCGAGGAGGGGGAATATCACGGACGCAGGGAGCTGATGAGTTATGAGACCGGCAGACAGGCACTGGATTTCCTGATCGCCAATTCCGGGAACCGCAGGAATCTGGAAGTGGATTTCTTCGGCGGGGAGCCGCTGATGAACTGGCAGGTGGTAAAAGACCTGGTGGCTTACGGAAGGGAACAGGAAAAACTGCATGATAAAAAATTCCGTTTCACCCTGACCACCAACGGAGTGCTTCTGGACGACGAGGTAATGGAGTTCGCCAATAAAGAAATGAGTAATGTGGTTCTTTCCATTGACGGGCGCAAAGAAGTCCACGACCGGATGCGTCCATCCAGAAATGGAAAGGGCAGCTATGACCTGATCGTTCCCAAATTCCAGAAACTGGCGGAAAGCAGAAAACAGACGAATTATTATGTCAGGGGAACTTTTACCAGGGATAATCTGGATTTTTCCGAAGATGTGCTGCATCTGGCGGACTTGGGCTTTCAGCAGATATCGGTGGAGCCGGTGGTGGCAGCTCCCGATGAACCGTATGCCATCCGGATGGAGGATGTGCCGGCGATCTGTGAAGAGTACGATAAGCTGGCAGCAGAGATGGTAAGGCGCAAAAAAGAGGGAAGGGATTTTAATTTCTTCCATTTTATGATAGATCTGACCGGCGGGCCGTGTGTGGCCAAGCGGTTGTCCGGCTGTGGTTCCGGTACGGAATATCTGGCTGTGACGCCCTGGGGGGACCTGTATCCCTGTCATCAGTTTGTGGGTATGGAAGAGTTCCTGATGGGCAATGTTTATGATGGAGTAAAAAATACGGAATTAAGAGATGAATTCAAGTGCTGCAACGTGTATGCAAAGGAAAAATGCAGAAAGTGTTTTGCCAGATTTTATTGCAGCGGCGGCTGCGCAGCGAATTCTTATCAGTTACATGGCACGATCAATGATGCCTATGATATCGGATGTGAATTGCAGAGGAAACGTGTGGAATGTGCAATCATGATAAAAGCAGCAGAATAAAGAGAAGGAAGGAAGTACAAAAGGCATGAAAAAAAGCAGAGGGATTATTGTCCTGATTCTGGCCGCACTTATTACAGCGGGTATGGTATTTACCGCGGCGGTGGGAATCGGAGACAGTGAAAGCGGTGCGATAAAGCACATTAAGTTAGGCCTGGATCTGGCCGGGGGTGTCAGTATAACTTATGAGTCGGTGGAGGAGAACCCGACCGCAGAGCAGATGAGCGATACCATTTACAAGTTACAGAAGCGTGTGGAAACCTACAGCACGGAAGCCCAGGTATATCAGGAGGGCGACCGCCGGATCAATATTGAGATTCCGGGCGTGTCCGATGCAAACGCGATACTGGAAGAACTGGGAAAACCCGGTTCCCTTCTGTTCCAGACCCAGGACGGGGAAGTGATCCTGGACGGATCCCACGTTACCAGCGCCAAAGCGGGTAATACCACGGACAAGCTGACCGGCAACAACAATTATGTCGTGCAGCTGACGTTTGACGAAGAAGGAAAAGAAAAGTTCGCGGAGGCTACGCAGGCGAATATTGGGAACCGGATCGCGATTGTCTATGACGGAAATACCGTCAGCGCGCCGACCGTAAAATCAGCGATTACCAACGGTGAATGTGTCATTGAAAATATGGAATCCTATGAAGCGGCTGAAAGCCTGGCTTCCACGATACGGATCGGATCCCTTCAGCTTGAGTTAAAAGAAATCCGCTCCAACGTAGTCGGCGCCCAGTTAGGGGAGGAAGCCATCAGTACCAGCTTAAAAGCGGGTGCGATCGGTATCGCATTGGTAGTTATATTTATGGTGATATTCTACCTGATTCCCGGTCTGGCAGCAGGTCTGGCGTTGGTGATCTATACACTGCTTGTATTACTGACCCTCAATGCGTTTGAGATCACGCTGACCCTGCCTGGCATCGCAGGTATCATTCTGTCCATCGGTATGGCAGTTGATGCAAATGTTATTATATTTGCCCGTATCCGGGAAGAGATCGCCGCCGGACGCAACGTGAAGTCGGCAATGAAAGAGGGCTTTAGAAAGGCTATGTCCGCCATCGTGGATGGTAATATTACTACGCTGATCGCCGCTGCGGTCCTGTATTTGTTCGGTTCAGGAAGTGTCCGTGGATTTGCCCAGACGCTGGCTCTAGGTATTGTTTTGTCCATGTTCACCGCCCTGGTGATTACCCGGCTGATTCTGAATGCTTTCTATGCGGTAGGCTTAAAAGATAAAAAGTTCTTCGGTCAGCAAAAGGAAAGAAAAGCCATCAATTTTATTGGAAAACGGAATCTTTTCTTTGCCATATCCATCGCGCTGATCTTAATCGGATTTGTATTCATGGGCGTTCATTCGGCTAAAGGAACCACATTCAACTACAGCCTGGATTTTATGGGCGGTACTTCGACCAATGTAACCTTTAATGAAGATATGAGCATCCAGGAGGTTGACGCCAATGTAAAACCGGTCGTGCAGGAGATCACGAAGGATGCCAATATTCAGACGCAGAAGGTGGCCGGCACGAATCAGGTCATCATTAAGACCAGAGAGTTGAATCTGTCGGAGAGGGAAGCGCTGAATAACGCTCTGAAAGAAAACTTTGGTGTCGACGAGTCCCTGATTACGGCAGAGAGTATCAGCTCCACGGTAAGTAAAGAGATGAGATGGGATGCCTTTAAGTCCGTGCTCATAGCTACCTTGTGTATGCTGATCTATATCTGGATCCGGTTTAATGACTTAAGATTCGGAGCCAGCGCGGTCATCGCCCTGATCCATGACGTGCTGGTGGTGATCGGCTGCTATGCGGTCGTGCGGATTCCGGTAGGAGGAACCTTCATCGCCTGTATGCTGACCATTGTCGGTTATTCGATCAACGCCACCATTGTCATCTTCGACCGTATCCGTGAAAACCTGAAGCTGATGAAGAATAAGGAATCGTTGCACGATGTTGTAAATAAGAGCGTTACCCAGACATTGTCCAGAAGTATCAATACCACGGTTACGACCTTTATTACGATAGCGGTGCTGTTCATCCTGGGTGTATCTTCGATCAGAGAATTCGCGTTCCCGTTGATGGTAGGTATCATCTGCGGCGGTTACACGTCCGTATGCATCACAGGAGCTCTGTGGTATGTTATGAAGACGAAACTGGTGAAAAAAGAAAAATAGAGCAGGAAATAAGTGAGGGGCTGTTGCAAGAAGAACGTTCCCGGCTGGTTTGTGTTTCAGGATGTACCTGGAATCATGCGGCCGGCTACCTTCTTTGGGCAACAGCCCTTCCTTGTTCCCCCATACCTGAACCTATAGTTCAGTAGATACACCACTGGAGGATATTATGGAAAAATGGTTTATTACGATGAAAAAAGCGGACTTTCAGGAAATTTCGGATAAGTTTCATATCACGCCGGTTACAGCCAGACTGATCCGGAACCGGGATGTGGTCGGTGACGAGGCGATACAGGAATACCTGCGCGGAGATCTGAATGATCTGCACGACCCGTTTCTGATGAAAGGAATGAGGGAAGCGGTTTCCATCATTCAGCAGAAGATAGCGGAACAAAAAGCGATCCGCATCATCGGGGATTATGATATCGACGGAGTCTGTTCCACGTACATTCTGCTGACGGCGTTTCAAAAGCTGGGGGCTTGCGTGGATACCGATATCCCGGACCGGCTGAAAGACGGCTACGGGATCAATGAGCAGCTGATACAGCGGGCTTACGAGAGCGGCATCGATACGATCGTTACTTGTGACAACGGGATCGCCGCCATCGATCAGATCGCCTATGCAAAATCACTTGGTATGACAGTGGTAGTCACAGATCATCATGACATCCCGTACATAGAACATGACGACGGCAGCAGAGAGATTCTAACGTCTCAGGCGGATGTTATCATTAACCCGAAGCAGCAGGACTGCGCCTATCCCTTTGAGAACCTGTGCGGTGCTGCGGTGGCTTATAAGTTGTCCCAGGCGCTCTACGAGAGCGCGGGCTTTCGCAGGGAGGACGCCTATCCACTATTGGAATTTGCGGCGTTTGCCACAGTGGGGGACGTTATGGATCTGGTGGGAGAGAACCGGATTCTGGTAAAAATCGGTCTGCGCATGCTTCAAAATACCCAGAACAGGGGAATGCGGGCGCTGATCCAGGTCAATGACCTGACCGGCAAAAAGCTGACCGCTTATCATATCGGATTCGTACTGGGCCCCTGTATCAATGCCAGTGGACGGCTGGATACGGCCAAGCGTGCCCTGAAGCTTTTGCAGGCCAGGGACGCCGAGGAGGCCGAGACACTGGCCGGTGACTTAAAAGCGCTGAACGACAGCCGGAAATACATGACTCTTCAGGGCGTTGAGAAGGCCATGGAATTAATCGACAGCACAGATCTGAAAATGGACAAGGTACTGGTGGTATACCTGCCGGAATGCCATGAGAGTCTGGCCGGGATCATAGCCGGCAGAATCAGGGAAAAATATCACAGACCCGTATTCGTGCTCACAGATTCGGAGGAGGGAGTGAAAGGCTCCGGCCGTTCCATTGAAGCCTATTCCATGTTTGAGGAGATGACCAGATGCCGCGATCTGTTCACGAAATTCGGCGGTCATCCCATGGCTGCCGGCTGTTCCCTTCTGCCGGAGAATCTGGAGAGACTTAGAAAACAGCTGAATCAGCAGACAACCCTGACGGAAGAGGATTTTGTGGAAAAGGTCTCCATCGATGTGGCCATGCCGCTGCATTATATAACCGAACAGCAGATCCGGGAACTGGAACTTTTAGAACCGTTTGGAAAAGGGAATCAGAAACCGTTGTTTGCAGAAAAAGATTTGAAGGTCAGAGGTGCCCGCATCTTAGGTAAAAATAAAAATGTGCTGAAAATGCAGCTGGAAAACACGGCCGGTCAAACCATAGACGCTATGCTGTTCCAGGAGGTGCCGGCCTTTCTGCAATACATTTCGGAAAAATTCGGAGAGGCACAAATGCAGCGGATGCTAAACGGCATGGACAGTGAAGTGAATATCAGCGTCACATACTTTCCGACGGTCAATGAATATAACGGAAAACGGACACTCCAGATTATTATAGAAAACTACAGATAGCAGAAAAAGGAAGGCGGAAAAAGCGGATGGCAAATATCATGCTCGTTGAAGATCCCCGAAAACAGTCCCCTCCCAGATTCTATATTTACAACCCCCCAATTTCGTGATAAAATAGCGGCTGTAGGCGTAACAACGCTGAATCAGCAGGATAAGTAAGACAGATGATCGCGGCTGGCAGGCCGAAAGGCGCCAGACGAGGAAAGTCCGGGCTTCGCAGGGCAGGATGCCGGATAACGTCCGGTGGAGGCGACTCCAAGGCCAGTGCAACAGAAATGTACCGCCAGCGTCTGCTGGTAAGGTTGGAAGGGTGGTGTAAGAGACCACCGCCCTGCCGGTAACGGCAGGGGCACATGTAAACCCCATCCGAAGCAAGACCGAATTAAAACGATAGGCTTGCCCGGCCTGTTTTAGGTAGGTCGCTGGAGCCTGTTGGCGACGACAGGCCTAGATAGATGATGATCCACGACATAACCCGGCTTATCGTTTTGCTTATCCTTTACCTTTAAAACAATATCGAACGAATGGAGAAGAATATGGGAAAGTCATGGAAAAAGGGAGTTTCGGCTCTGGTAGTAATTCTGGTATTGACGGAACTGCTGCTTTTTTCTTACCATATACAGAAAACAGAAGAGGAGAGTGTGCCGGAGAATGAGGGGAAAGCGGCTGCACAGCTGACGCTCTGGTATACAGATGAGAATATGGGTTACTATTTTACCGAGGCGGCGAAAGCTTATGAACAGGACACCGGTATTAAAGTTACAGCCCAACAGGTTTCCGGCGTGGATTATATCGAACAGATTAATAAGGCCAGTATTTCCGAGGCAGGCGGGCCGGATCTTTATATGTCCGGTAGCGATATTCTGGAAAAGGCGCATTTGGCGGGACTGGCTTCTGAGAATCAGTTTGCTTCTGAATGGTATAACAGCGGGCATTATCCGCAGATCGCTCTGGATGCGGTGACTTATAAGGGAGCGCAGGTGGCGTATCCGCTATCTTTCGAGACCAGCTGCCTGCTCTATAACAAGGCTTATGCGGCAGAGGCTCCTGCCGCCATTGATGATATTCTGACCTTCTCGGATACCTTTGAAGGCGGAGAGGGGATTGAGAATATCTTTGTATGGAATGTGTCGGATATTTTTTCGGATTACTTTTTCGCCGGAAATTACATCAATCTGGGCGGTCCCTGCGGGGATGACAAGACGCAGATCGATATTAACAACGAACAGGTCCAGCAGGCGATGGCATACTATCAGTCGCTGAAAGAGTTCTTCGCGCTGGATCCGGAGACGATCTCCGACGAGGACGTGATACAGGATTTTATGGATGGTAAGACGGTCTATGCGATCGTTCGGGCTGACGATCTGAATAAGGTGGAGGCCGCCGCTTCTGTGGGGCTGACTACTGTGGATTATGGTGTCACAAGGGTGCCGGATCTGACGGAAAGCCTGCAGACCAAGCCTTTGGCGGTGACCAGTGCGATCGTGGTCAACGGTTATACCCCGTATCCGGAGGAAGCGGCAGATTTTGCAAAGTATCTGACCTATGATTATGCGGTCAACCTATATTCCATGGTGAACCGGATGTCTGCCAGAAGCGATCTGAATCTGGATAAGGCGCATGTGGACACCATCAAGGAAATTTATCAGACTGCGGCAGGCGTGCCTAAAATTATGGAACTGAGCAATTACTGGATCCAGATGGAGGTAACCTTTGCGAACATCTGGCAGGGCGCGGATGTGGCCGGCGAATTGCAGAAGGTTTCCGAACTGATCACGAAGCAATTAAAATAAAATTTGAATGAATTCCAGTCATAAGGGCAGACTAGACTTATAAACCGGACTTTCCGGTGGGAAGTTTAGGAAAATATTATCGGAGGCCGTTATGATTGGAATTTTTATTGCACTGATTTCGGGTGCCCTTATGAGCATCCAGGGAGTATTTAACACGGAAGTGACAAAGAGCACGAGTATCTGGGTATCCAGCAGCTGGGTACAGTTTTCCGCATTGCTGGTATGTCTGGCGGCATGGCTGTTTACCGGCCGTGAAAGTTTTTCCGGACTTTGGAAAATGGATAACAAATACGTGCTTCTGGGCGGCGTTCTGGGAGCCTTCATCACCTACACGGTGATCCGCAGTATGGCGGCTCTGGGGCCGGCGCGTTCTGTCATGCTGATCGTAATCGCGCAGCTGGCCGTGGCTTATCTGATCGAGCTGTTCGGGATGTTCGGTGTGGAGAAACAGCCGCTGGAATGGAGAAAAGTTGCAGGAATGGTAGTGGCTATCGCAGGTATCGTCATCTTCAAATGGAAGTGAAAGAGAAATGGGTCTTGTAATTAGGGATAATATCCGATAAAATATAAGAGTCCTGTGGTAAGGGTATCCTATGGTCGAAGAGGCGATAGGAATGAAAGATAGAAAGAAAATCTATAAAGCTGCACTGCTGGCGGTATTTTGTCTCCTGAGCGGAATTCTGTACAGCTGCCGTCCCAAAGAGGAGGCAGGCTGGGAATCTGTCCCGGGAGCGCTGGAGGGTGATAAGACGGTCCAGTCTTCTGAATCCTCCTCAGCAGAACTTCAGGAAACCGCAGATCCGTTACAGGCGGAAACAGAATCACCGGAGCCGGTTCAAATGTTCGTCTACGTCTGTGGCGCGGTGGTCAGTCCAGGAGTCTATACGGTGGACGCAGATACCAGGATATTCGAGGCGATTGAAGCTGCAGGAGGCGTTACGAAGGATGCGGCAGAGGAATATTTGAATCTGGCCCAGCCGGTAACGGACGGCCAGAAGATTCTGGTTCCCACACAAGAGGAAGCCAGGGAGCTGGAGCACTCAGGCATACAGGGGCTTCCCCAGGATGCCGCAGAAGAAGAGCAGGACGGCCTGGTAAATATAAATACGGCCGGAGAAGACCTCCTAATGACTCTGCCCGGGATCGGAGCATCCAAGGCGCAGAGTATTATTACATATCGGGAAGTTCACGGAAACTTTAAAACGGTAGAAGAGTTAAAAAAGATTGAGGGAATCAAAGAAGGCGTGTTCAATAAAATCAAAGATCTGATTCGTGTAAAGTAAGACAGTATTGTGAAACAATAATTAATGTATATCTGGGAGCAAAACGCAGAGCAGGCGACACTGGAGGTAAATATGGCAAAGAAAGCATTGGTTGTGGATGATGAAAAATTAATCGTTAAGGGAATCCGTTTTAGTCTGGAGCAGGATGATATGGAAGTAGACTGTGCCTATGACGGGGAAGAAGCGCTCAAATTAGCCCGGGAGACGGAATACGATATCGTATTGCTGGACATTATGCTTCCGAAGATCGACGGGCTGCAGGTCTGCCAGCAGATCCGTGAATTTTCGAATATGCCCATTATTATGCTGACGGCAAAAGGGGAGGATATGGACAAGATCATGGGCCTGGAATACGGAGCAGATGATTACATAACAAAGCCCTTTAACATCCTGGAAGTCAAAGCCCGCATCAAGGCCATCATGCGCCGGATGAACCAGAATACCGGTGCTGCCGCTCAGAAAAAAGTGGTGGAGATCAACGATCTGAAGCTGGACTGCGAGAGCAGGCGTGTCTATATAGCGGACAGGGAGATCAATCTGACTGCTAAGGAATTTGATGTCCTGGAACTGCTGGTCTTCAACCCGAATAAGGTATACAGCCGGGAAAACCTGTTGAACATCGTATGGGGCTACGAGTACCCCGGGGATGTTCGGACGGTCGACGTGCATATCCGGAGGCTCCGCGAGAAGATCGAGTCCAACCCCAGTGAGCCGAAGTATGTCCACACCAAGTGGGGGGTGGGGTATTACTTTCAGGCCTAGAGCGGTGAGCAAAGGGACGCAGAGAAACCGTGCGGCCCCCGGGTATCCGGTCTGGTGCCGGGGGCCTGCTGCGTCTCCCCGGGAGAGCAAAGGGCTTGCGCTGGCAGCAGCTAAGTGAAATCGAAAAGCCGGGTTCAGGAACCGAGCCTATTCACCAGGAACACAGGATGTGTTCCCGGTTCAGAGGCTCTTGCCCGTCGG
>NZ_JAHQCX010000023.1 GCF_019042245.1 Diplocloster modestus | reverse complement strand
CAAACAAAGTGGGATATTTATTCTATTATCCCATATGTTTATCCTTAACTAACTGACATTGGCCGTGAATAGTAACCGTTATAAAACAATTTTTGGTAAATTTAAAAATAGTTATTGATTTTTTTGAATTATGGGTATAGTATTAGTGTATGTTTAATGTAGTTTCAATAACTACATATCGAAATATTCATTCGTTGTCAGGAGGTTTTCACATGAGTACAATGTCTGCTACTACAGCGTTACCCGCAAAAACAAAAGATACAAGGAAATTAAAAGAACCCGGCAGTGCCATCACGCATTTTATCGGTATGGTACTGGCTCTGACCGGAGCAATCCCCCTTTTAATCCGGGGAGCCGGGAACCCGAATCCATTTCATGAGATTTCACTGGCCGTCTTTATCATCAGCATGGTGCTGCTGTATGGCGCCAGCGCCACCTATCACTCCCTGGATCTGTCCACCGACCGTGCCAACCGCATTCTCCGCAAAATGGATCATATGATGATCTTTGTCCTGATCGCGGGCACTTACACCCCGATCTGTGTAATCGTATTAAAAGGTGCGACCGGATATGGCATGCTGGCTCTCGTATGGGGCATAGCTCTGGCTGGCATGATAATCAAAGCCTGCTGGATCACCTGTCCGAAATGGTTCTCTTCCGTCATCTATATCGCCATGGGCTGGATTTGTGTTCTGGCATTTACCCAGATCATCAACACGCTGACTGCCGCCGCTTTTGGCTGGCTTCTGGCCGGCGGGATCATTTATACGGTTGGCGGAATCATCTATGCCTTAAAGCTGCCGCTTTTTAATTCCCGGCATGAAAATTTCGGTTCCCATGAAATTTTCCATCTGTTCGTGATGGGCGGAAGCCTCTGCCATTTTATCCTGATCTATCAGTATATTGCAGTTATGGTCTGACCTTTGACAAATATGCCAGACAGCTGAAAAGAACCATCTGTGAACTTTCGTTCCTTCTGTATAGAATAAGAACAGGTTACAGATGGTTCTTTTATGATGTCACGGCTTTTTCAATGTCACGATCCGCTGTCCATTGTCTGCTGAACGATACTATCCATAATACTTCTGGTCAGCATTCCGCGTACATAGCCGAACACCTGTCCGTCCGCGCCGATCATAAAGGTGGTCGGAAACGCCTGGATACCATAATCCGCAAACACTTTCCCCGTGGTATCCATCACCACCGGATAGTCATATCCTCCCTCTTCCAGAAAGTTTTTCACTTCTTCCACCGTGCCGTCCTGATTTCCCGGATTGTCCTCCGTTTTTGGATTTGCCACTCCTAAAACGATCAGATCCTCTTCGTTACCTCCCGACTCCTCATACAGGGCCTGGATATCCGGCATTTCCTTCTGGCAGGGTCCGCACCAGGTGGCCCAGAAATTCAGAAATACTACTTTCCCCCTATAGTCCGACAGCGTATGCTCTACCCCGAATTGATCCGTCAACGTAAAGTCCGGAGCGTAATTAACCTCCTCCTGCTGCGTATCCGGGTTATCCGGATCGTCAGGCACATTGGGGTTATCCGGATCGTCGGATATATTTGGTTTATCGGCGGCAGCCTGTTTATCCGTAATTTTGCTATCGGAAAGATAACCGGTAACCCCATTCATCCATCCGGTGAACATCATGATTCCAATAAATATCATCAGAACTCCGCCAATTTTCACCGTATACTTTACGATCCTCTGATGCTTTCGGAAAAAATCCAGTACCGTGCCCGTAAACAATCCCACAGCCAGGAATGGAAGGACGAAACCTAACGTATAAACCCCGATCAATCCGAATGCCGCCGCAGAGCTCGATGCCGAGGATGCCATCAACAGCACGCTGGCCAAAGCCGGCCCGACGCAGGGTGTCCAGGCAAAACTAAATGTGAATCCCAGTACCAGGGCAACCAGCGGATTCATGGCAAAACGGTCCAGGCGGATCGGCAGCCGGTGTTCCCGCTCCATTCCAAGGCCTCCGAACAGTCCCAGCTGGAACAGCCCAAACAGCACAATCAGAGCCCCGCCGACCCGCGCGATTAGCACTCGGTACTCAGAAAAGAATTGACCGGCCGCCGTGAAGCCAAATCCGAGAAGAAAGAAAGCAAAACTGATACCGACCACAAAAAATAAAGTATTCAGTAAAACCTTACCTTTTTTATAAAATATCCGTCCGCTTTCATCCACACTCTTGGTCCCGCCGGCCAGATATCCTATATAGAGCGGAACTAATGGCAGCACGCAGGGGGAGAAAAAACTCACAATTCCCTGTAAAAACACCGTCAACGCAGAAACTCCTACATTAATATCAAATCCCATGAACCGTCACCTCATTTTCCTTATACCGCAAACCACATCGGAACGGATCTTTGCCCACCAGGACTCCGATAGACTCCTGCTGATGCCTCTTATTTTTATCCACGTTATCCAATGTTATACGCAACAATTCTAACCGTTTTTCACATCTCATTCTGTAATCGCATTAATTACAGTTGAGTCTGGTGTTATCATAACAGTTACAGTTTGATTTGTCAACTATATATTATGGCTTGTGTTATGGCTCTATCTATTATGATTATGTTCATTATGGCTTGATGCGTAAAAACAGCTTAAATCTTCTTAAAGCTATTTATAAGGAAGTTCACACTTTTTGTCGTCGGTACAAACGGAACGTTAGATTCCTGTTTTATGGAATTTACTGTTTTTTAAAATTCCTGCTTACTGCATTATCCGCGCGCACATACAGCCTGAAATAGCCGCATTACATTATACAGTACCTCCTGGTCTGCCAAAAACCCTCTGAAGCACAACCGCTCCGCCAGGCATAACATCGATCACATGAATCCCCGGTTTGATCACTATTCCCGCTTCCCATTTCACCTCTCCCCGGCAGTCATACACAGTCATCCGGTAATTCAGCTTAACATCCCCACCGGCACCTTCATCCACTGACAACCTCTCACTCCGATCCGTACCGCTATATTCCAGATATAGTTTATCTGCAGACGATCCGTTCACAAACAGCATGTCGGCATACAATGTTTCCATATGAATCACTTCGCGGGTATGCCAGGTACATGCAAACTGTTCTGCGAAAATTCCTTTGACGACATTATATCGGGCTATGGGATTCAGCGGTTCAAAAGTCCCTCTGATAAACGCGTTCTGGTACTTTCTCCACAAAGCACAGTAAAATCCGAGCATCTTCCGGTGATCCGCCGGTAATTCGTCCAGCCTCATGGAAATCTGCGGAACACTGAACAGGATATTAATGATCTGCAGTGCCGCGCTCTCGGCCGTATCCTTCGTATGCCACATGATCATATCCGAATGAACCGCACTGTCCCCGCTAAGAAGCCTGATATCTGTCACCCGCACATGATTTTCGACCGAGTCGAAGGGGCAGTCCACCGCGCGGAAAATGTTCCCGTAACTTCTCATCAGGGGTCCATTGTAAGTCTGCCGGAACTCCAGCAATATATCCGGCTTCCGGTTTTTGAGCCTGGCGATACAGTCCGTCATCAGACGGTCCGCCGCCTCATGGAAGGATTCGCAGTCTCTTCTCGTATCCGTTTCTCTCCCGCTGAACGGGGTCACAACGAATTCATCTACAAAGTCCATCTTAAACCCGTCCACATCCCAGTCCAGCAGGGCATTCTCAAACAGGGAAATGATAAATTCCCTGACCTGGGGATATCTGGGATCTAGCACATGCCATTCCCGGTCCGCGGCCGGATCGATCAGCATGTCCGAGAATCTTAGGAAGTTCTCCGACCTTTCGCCGATAAACGGCAGGGAATACCATGGAATCACCTTCATTCCAAGTGCGTGTACCTTTTTTACAAAGGTTGCCATATCAGGAATCTTGGAAACTGCCGGCTTCCAATCCCCGCAGTAGGCATAGCCCCGGTTCCCGTCGTCCGTCTGCCACCCGTCGTCCAGCAGAACCGCTTTGCAGCCTAAGTCTGCCGAGAGGCGGCACTGGGTCAGCAGTGCCTCCTCTCCGATCATCTGGTGGTAACTGTACCAGGTAGAGTACATAGGTTCCCTGGCGGTATCCGGGACGTAAGCAGGTTTGTTTTGCTCATCCGCCTCCCACCAAAGCGTCATATCCCGCAAAACTTCATAATACGGCATTTCACGCTGATCCAGCCGCAGGGTCACTTCGTATGACTCCCTGGCAATACGTTCTTCGGCAAACATTTCCATTGTGAACGCATATTCCCCGGTCTCCTCCACCGGAACGGCCTGAAACCCAAAGGTATTCAGGGTGTCGGACAAGCCCAGAGCCGCGCAGTTTTGATTGTTCATACCGATCAGAGCCTGTACCGGCGCGCCTGTGAATCCGTTTGTTTTATTCAGATATTCGAACCAATCCTGATTCAGTGCCTTGATCAGGTGGATCTTCGGATTCCATATCTCATGTACTTCACATGCCGGAACGGTCACCGTGCATACCACAGGCGGAAAAATCCGTTTTTCATCACTTTGTACAAGAACCTGTATGAAGGTAATCCCTCCGGTTTCCACTATCTCGTGGGAAATTTTTAAATTTCCCACATTTTTTGAAACGGCGAATTGATAAGTCCGTCTTTTCATTTTCCTATTCTTCCCGCCTTCTCTTCCTTAACAGCAATACCATACCTGCTGCCAGACTGATTAACATGATTACCGCCAGTATTATCGGCTGTGCCGGATCACCGGTATCGGCCGCCTGGCTGATGGAATCTCCAATGCCTCCGTCCGAATCCTTATTTTGATCCGTATTATTGTCCTGCTTATCCTGTTCCGTCTTGCGAAGCGCTGCCGATGCATCTTTCAGTTTCGCAAGGGCCTCTTTGTAATCGGCCTCTGACGCCTCCTGATTATTCAGCACGGCTTTGGCATAGATCAGAGCGTCTTTAAATGCCTGTACGCTCTGAGCCGTATAGCCTTTCAGATCTTTCGCCTCCGCTTTCGCGATCTCATCTGCGATCGATTTCTTGTATTCATCACGGTTCGGTCCCTTCTTAATCAGCGCAGCCACCGCCGCGTTCAGCCGCCCCCGGGCAGCCTTGAGATCCGCCGTAGTTGACGCGGGATCGTCCAGTACACCTTGTACAATCGTCAGCGTATTTCTCAATGCCTGCACGCTCTCTTCGGTATAGCCCATAAAATCTTTGTTCTGTGCCTCGGCAATCTCGATCTTCAGGGAATCCAGCTGGATCTTCCGCTCCGGATCTGCCGGTTCCGGTTTCGCCAGCGCGTCATAGGCTGCTTTCAGACTCTCATAGGCCGCCCGGAACTCCTCTTTCGTCGTGCCGGCCGCCAGTGTATCTTTTGCCGACTGCAGAGCCTTACTGAATGCCTGCGCGGTTTCCTGTGTATAGACGGAGAGATCCGTACCGCCAACCTCATTGATGTAGTCGGAGAGGATCTGACGCTGCGCTTCCTTCGCCGCTTCCTCCTCTGCCTGCCTGTAGAGCTCCGCCAGCTCTGTTACTCCATTTTCAACCTTTGTTTTCATGTTATCCACATCGGTCTGAAGGGCTTCCCCGTCGTTTGAAAGATTCGTGGCCTCCGTCAGCAGATCGTCATATTTCTGCTGCTGGGCCGCGCTTAGCAGGTTCCAGCTGGCCAGCGCCATTTTGTCCGACAGCTTCTGAATCTGATCCTTCAAAGCATTTGTGTCGGCTTTTTTTCTCAGCCCGTCCACGGCCATCGCCAGGTCTGCGGCTGCCGTATTGATCTCCGCCTGGGTGGCATCGTCCTTGTTAATCACGCCTTCGGCAGCAGGGAACAGCGCTTCCAGCTCGTTCCAGGTATTAGCCGTGTAGTCATTTTTATCCAGAGCCCTTGCCGCGTCAAGCGCAGCGCTCAACTCATCCTTGGTCGGAACGAATGTACCAAACACCTGGATCTCCGAGATATTCACCTTGTTGCTGAATCCGCCCCAGGAACCCTGATGTCCCCTGCCGGTGACTCTTATATATCTGGCCTTTACCGGAGGATCCGCTGTCAAATCCTGCGGTGTGGTCTGCCCGGCTTCTGTTTGAAGAGTCTCATAACTGGCAAGCACCGTAACCGTACCCTCTGTAAAATCAGCATCCGCGGACAGCTCAACCTTACAGTTCTTCCAGCGGATATAGCCTCCGTTGCTATAGATTGTGCGATACACCTCTACCTTATTAACCAGATATTCAGCCCCGAAGTCATACTGCAGATACACATCCTGCCAAGTGCTGTAACCATTGTCACTTCCGCCGGTCTCCTCACCCGCAGACAGCTGGGTAAAGTTTTCACCTGAATCTGAGGTGCCCGTATCACCGTCCGTGGCTTTTTCCGGTCTGGTAATGTTCGTGTTGGATGCAGGCATCTTCCCTTCGATCAGGCTCTTGTTTGCATCCTGTGAAACTGTAACCAGGCCATTGGCCGCCGCCTCCAGATTCCGGTAAGCTTCGATCTGTTCTTCCTGGGTGGCCTGTATATCAGCCAGTACATTCTGCGCCCGGTTGAGAGATACCGCAAACGCCGACCAGCTGGCGGTCGAGTAATCACCGATCTGCGATAGTTTGCCCTCCATCGCGGTCACCAGCTCTCCCAGATTGACCATCACAACCAGACCGTCAATGGCGTTGGAAAGCGCTTCGTAAGCATCCTGCACCTCCTGGACTGTCGCCCCGTCGTCATTCAGAACTCTATTGGCCTCCGCCTTGGCCGCAGCATAGTCCGCCCATGATTTATCGGTATACCCATCTTCTGTGAACGGCAGATCCGTCAGTGCCTGCAGCGCCTTCTTGTCAATGTCGCAGCGTACGATACTATCCAGGGAAGCTTCTCCCTCCGACACATAGAAGCGGATCGCAGTCTTGCCCGCCGGCAATGTTTCCATGATCTCCACTTTCGTCTGTGCTGCCGCAGGAACCAAAGCTTTTGCCGGCAGGTCCACAGTTTTTGCCTGTTCTCCGATCACATAAGTAAGTGTACTGTCTGTATTTGCTGCATAATTCAGCTCCAGTTTCGTCATTCCCGCACTGTCCTTGCCTACGGAAATCGTCACGCTGTTTGTTTCGCCAAAAGCCCCGGTAACCAAACGACCATTCGACGCATTGCTCTCTTTGTTAATTTGTGCCGTACCGCTTAATGTGTTCCGGTAGGACTCGAATTCGTAGGTCTTATCTTCTTTTTGTTCCTGTGTCCCGCTCAGCACGATTCCCGCAACTGCCCAGGAGGGAATCTCGGGTATCTCCACTGTTACCGAACCATCCGCTGCGACGGACGTCTCCACCGTCAGAGGCGCCTCTTCCTTGTCGTAGGTCGTCCGGTAGATCTCGGCCGTAACCTGGCTATCGGCCGCGTAGGGGACATTTTTCATATTTACGTCCACATTATCATAGGATTTAGCGGAATAATTGTTGATAAATGCTACCGCGTCACCGTCTGTATTCACCGCACCGACGGCATGGGACATGGAACCGTTGATGCCTGTGGATTTCACAGCGTAATCCCCGTCTCCCAGCCCCAGTTTTACCGAGAGCATTCCCCAGGTCTTCGTAAAATTAGCCAGATACGGATCGCCGTTATTCCAGGTGTACATTCCTTTTCCGCGCTCGACCCAGCCGGAACTGGCTTCATAATCATCCATGGGCACATCCGCCGGATAGCAGGTATAATATCCGCCTCCCGTGTAGCCGTCGACCATCATGTCGATCAGGTTCTTGGCATGCCAGCCTACGCTCTTGTAACCATAAGTCTCATTCGCCGGCTGGCCTGTGCTGATATTATATTCATTCAGGAAAAGCGGAATATCCTTTCCGGTCTTCTGTCTGAGCCAGTATTTCAGATTCCGGCTGTTGGCGCCGCCATTGCCGTCATTCTGGTTGGCCGGCCTGTCGCCGTATTTATGGATAGAGACAAATTCGATCCGGTCGGTCCATTTACTGTATTTATCAGATAACAGAGTTCCCAGTACGCCGTAGTTACCGCCCCAGCTGTCATCCGCGCCGCCCCCCAGTTTCACCTTCGGCTTTGCATCCGGATTGCCTGTAAGCTCGGCCTCCGCCTCATAGATGGCATCGATCGCCTGATAGAACTGGTCCGCAGCAATGTCATTCACGATATTTCCGCCTGTGTACGCCACGCCGTTTGGATCTCTCTGGTCGCCATGGGTCGGGATATACCAGTGGGGTTCGTTCAGGAATTCATAGTAATCAATCTTGTCCCGGAGCATAAAGTAGACTTTTTTCACGATATCCCGGTATACCGCCCAGTCCTTAGGCGCCCCGTTGCACACTTTCTTCGTGTGCGGATCACCGGGCACAACTTCTCCGGCCGACAGCCACTCCGGTATCTGGAAGGTCATAACCATGACCTCATAATTCTGCGCGTTGGCCGCATTGACCCAGCTCATCAGCCTGCCGGTGTTCCAGTTCTCCGGATTCGAAAGTCCGTTCAGGTATTCCCCGTTCGCCTTGTAATATGCCATGTCTTCCTTGTATCCGTCCAGTGTGAACTTTCTCTGCTGGCCATCCGGCCCTGTTACATAGTAATAGTCTGATTTTACATAGTTTGGCTGATCCGGATGATACGAAGAAGGTCTCTGCCAGTTGGTATCCGGTGTCTTGGTCCAGATCGGCAGGATCTCCTGAAACCGGGCATCCGCCCTCATAAACCGGACTCCCGCCTGATTCGTCAGCATCGGCCATACCTGGGAGTGATCCCCGATATCGCTGTCCTTCGTATTGACGCTGGGATAATGGGTAACACCGAATATTCCCGGATGTCCGGTGGATATGGTATTTCCATAATCGATGCTGACACTTCCGCCCGGCACCGGTTTTACTACCGTGACCGTACAGCCCGAGGTCTTCCCTCCATCCTCTGTGGTTGCGGTGACCGTCGCGGTACCGCTCTCGGCAGCCGCGCGGATGGAAGCGCTGACGTTATCCTGCGCCGTAATCTCCACAATCGCCGGATTCGAGGAAGTCCAGGTGATATTCTTATTCTCCGCATCCGCCGGTAAGATCTCCGCCGTCAGGGATGCGGTATTCCCCTGTTTCAGGTTCAATGTGGCCGGAGTAACCGTAACCGACGAGACCGAATTTTTGACTGTTACGTCAAAGGAATTCGTCACCGGGGGATCCGTGCCGTCGATCTTTGCAGTAATACTGCATTTTCCGATCTTTTTCGGAGTCAGAAGACCCGACTCAGCATCCACCACGACCACCGCCGGATCTGAAGATTCAAAGCGAACCTGCCTGCCGGCGGCTGACGATTCCGGGAAGATTCTGGCATCCACTGTGAAATCTGTTTTTTTAAGCGGAAGGACATAGCTTCCATCCGCCAGTTTCTCCAGCTGGTAGAGATTCTGAAGCCCTATAGACAGCTGGACATCCTTTGCCTCCAGCACCAGCTTGTCCGGTTTTAATTCCCCGCCGGCGGTATAGACCTGAATGGTATTTCCGCCGCCGGCTTCCAGCGTGACTTCAAAGTCCACAGGATGTGACAGTGAGACGGCGGAGCCGTTTACCGTGACAGGGGCATTCCCGTTTACCGATACCATAATATTACTGTTCCTGCTGGCAGCATACAGATGGGCGGTGTAGGTTCCCGCCCCATCCGCGGCCACCTTGCGCAGCGTGACGAAGTTATCTTCTCCGCCGAATCCCGAGACGGTCCGGTTAAAGGACGCTCCTGTGGTCCAGCCGATCTCCATGTTACCGCCAAAATGGTTATCCTGGCTCTCAAATTCGTACATGGTCTGGGCCGGAAGGCTCTTCTGGTTCCCGCCTTTAACGACCAGACCCATAGCGCAGCCGGCGGGAATGGCGGGGATGGCGGCTGTGATGATTCCGTTGGTCACCTGCGCATTGACCGTCTGCTGCGGAGAGGAACCGTCATCATCGGCGGAAGCCACATACAGTTCCAGCTCCACTTCGCCATCTTCATAGGGTACATTTTTCAGTTCGATACCCACGTCATTCTTAGCGGCAGAAAAGTTAGTCAGCAGCATGATTGCCTTATTTTGGCTGTTTACCATGGCAATGGAATCATCCACAGGCCAGCTGCTGCCCATATCCGTGGATACCACCTTGAAATCCCCGGCGTTCAGGCCCAGTTTATTGCCTAACAGATTGTATACCTTGGCAAACGGATTCAAGGCTGCGTTGTTCTCCGCATCCAGTGTATAAGTATAGCTTCCCGGCTGGTCTGCCGAGGAAACCGTCCCGTCGAAAAGGACCACATTCCACCCGTCCCGCATGGCTTTAAAAAGCGCGCTGGTGTGGTACTTGATCCCCTCCGCGCCGGTGACCTTACTGTCTGCGGAGGCGGCGTCCCTGGCGGCTGTAGACCATCCGGTCATGTAAAGCGGCAGATCCTGGTTGGACAATGCCTTGCGGATCGCCTTGCGGCCGGCCTTGAACTCACCGAATATATCCTTGGAAGAATTCCCGTCCGTGGGTTGTGCGCTGTATCCCCGCAACGACACATATTGAAGCAGCGTCTGGTCGGACTCCTCTTTCTTGTGGCTCAGCGCCGCTTTCACGTTGGCGGGCAGCGTATCGTTTTTATCTCTCAGAGAATAACCGAATCCTCCGATCTTCACCGTCGGAAGTACGTCCCGTACCTCCCGGGCTGTCGTGTAGTACATCTCGGTAAAATCCGCGTCGGACAGACCGACGGGCGGCGCGATCTCCACATGGCTGATGATATCTTCGTATCCCGTTTTGATATCGCCAAGGAATTTGCGGATCATCTTTTTGTAATCATCCACTTTACCGGAATCGTACATTCCGTTCCCATCCGCGTCCATCCAGGAGGGGAGATTGGTAAATTCCAGCATGGCCTTCATACCGGATCCCCGGACACTGGTTAAGATACTCCCGGCCACATGCGCAAGATTTTCATAGGCCTCCGTATTCATCGTATCCGCATTGTCCGGGAACAGCGCGGACAGATCCACGTCCACCTTTACCAGTTTAATGCCCATGGCGCCGGCCAGCTTCGACCACGCGTCACTCTGGTCTTTCGCCGGCGTCCCCACGCCGCCGAATAACTCCGGCGTGCCGGTTCCGATACTGGTATTATAGTCCACTACAATATTTCCGCCCGCGGCCCGCGCCGCCGGCTGCGTACCCGCGGCAGCCGCGGTTCCGCCGGTACCGATAATCATCACGGCGGATAAGATACCCGCCAGTATGCTCTTACATTTTTTCCTCATAATTGTCCCTCATATTATTCATCATCAAAATTTGTGATACGGTCTAACATTCTGCGATAGCGGAATCTCGCCATCTCATTTTTCTCCAGCACATCCTCTTCGCTTCCCGTGTACTGGCAGCGGATACAATAGTATTCCTCTTTATCCTTGTCATAGAACATATCGATATCCAGATCCCGCATAAAGCAGGACGGACACCTGTAATTTAATCTGCCCTTTCCACTCTGAGCCATGAGTGCAGCACCCCCCCGTCCTTCATCATTTTCCGAAGCCCCAGCGTATACATTGGTGAAAATGCGTATCCTTCACGGATATACCCTGTGACATCCTCTTCTGCCCCCACGCACGCTCTGGTGTTAATATTGGGAATCAGCACCTCCGCTTTCAGGGCATGCTTAAGCTCAATTTCCCGGCACCTGTATGCGTAAGAAATGCTCTGCTTCTCCTCTGTGCCTGCAACGCTTAACACGATGTCACTCATATCCTCCGGATACTCGGTAGTGCCGTAGCAACCGGTAAAATATTCCTGAATCTCCACTTCCGCGTCCGGATTGCTCATCTTTAGGATTTCCCTCCTGATCCGGATCTCGGAGCTTCCCTCCACAAAGTAAAATGTGGTCTGAATCTTCACCGTCAGGCCGCAGAATTCGATTTCCACAGGGTCCAGGGTCAGAATCCGAGTATTCCCGTCCTCACTGAAACGCGCTTTTGTCCTGCACAGGCACATGTCCACTTCTTCCCCTTTGTATACGATCTTACAGCTTTTGACGGTGCCCTCCCCCGCGTAATGGGTGAAGTATCCGGCCCGGTATTTTTCCTGGATCAAAAACGGATAGGACGCATCCTGCACATGCTTGGTGCCGATTCCAACCGGCCGGTCAATCTTAGCGGCATAGGGGCGCAGATCCACCAGCGCCCCGCCCTGGTTCATATCCACACATGCGCGCATATACGGATCCACATACCAGAACAGCTGTTTTTCAGAGCCGTACAGAATATCTCTCCAGAGTGCGCATTCCGGCTGGCTGTAGGTCTTATTGGCCCGGTAGAAGTCCGCGAACGCCGCCATCGTCATAGCTTCCAGTTCCCCCTTGTCCCGCAGTTCGGCGTAGTAGGCCATACCGTCCTCATAGCTTTTCAGCAGCAGCTCATAGGGCGCCTCCCAGCGTCCCATCTTATTCATCCAGCCCGGGCCTACAAACATCATGTTATAAGCGTATCCCCGGTTATACTTTTTCAGGGACCGGTACTGGTCGATCAGGTTGTACAGGTAAGGGTACTGCCCGTCCTTGTAGATCATGCCCCGCAGCACGTTCTGGGGGTGGGTGCCGAAGTTGGACCCGTTGCCGTCAAAGCAGGCGATCAGATCTCTGGACAGATGCGGTATCGCCACGATTCCGGAATCCTGTTCCTCATTCTCCGCAGGCGCATGAGTATTCTGTTTTGAAGGGATCCATGGGTTCCACGGACCGCCGTCAAACAGGGTGTACCAGGAGTTGTTGCAGGTGTGGTAGGCTTTCGGCCCTTCCTCCCAGCAGGTACCCACCGCGCATTTGACGGTTGGATACTCAGCCTTTATGTAGTTGGTCAGCTTTGCATCCATATAGTAGGAACCGGTGGATTCCGGGTAAAACCCAAAGCAGTCGTGGAATTTTTCGAACACGTCCCTGACGATGGTTTTCTTATCCTCCATGGAAAACATCCAGATACAGAAGTCTTTGGTCCGGTATTTATTCCGGAATTCCTCACAGGGCAGGCCCAGCAGGGTCAGTGCAATCTCATCCCCATACTTGTCATGGTAATCCTTCGCAAGAGACACCGCTTCTTCATTAAAAAGACTGGCGTAGGTCATCTGTATCGTGGTCTGAAAGCCGTTTTGGTGAGCGATGTCCTGCTGTGTCCTGAAGATATCCAGCGATTCCGTCAGCAGCGTCTCCCGGCCCAGGTCCTCCTCCTTCCCATGCCCCGTCACTTTTTCCGCATACTCCGGGACCATTTCCGGGCGGTGTATGATATTCAGAATAAATTTATTCATAAATATGAACGTCTCCTTTTTTCGTTTCTTTTTCCTTTTCCAGATGCAGCCGTTTCCCGGCTTTGTTTGGCTGTCGTCAAGAGTGGATCAGCTCTTGACCGCTCCGGCGATCATGCCGTCCACGATATATTTCTGCGCACTGATATACACTACCAGAATCGGCAGTATGGACAGCACGATAAAGGCGCAGACATAATTCCACTTATAAGTCATATATCCCACGAAGCTGTAGATACTAAGCGGTATCGTGTTCTTGGCCACGTCGGTGACAAAGTACAGGGAGATCTGGAAATCGTTCCAAACGCCCATGAATACGATAATGATATTCGTAAATACCGCCGGTTTTAACAGTGGGAATACCACCTGGAAGAACATCCGACTGAATCCGCAGCCCTCCAGCATGGCCGACTCATCCAGCGAACGTGGGATGCCTTTGATGACGCCGGAATAGATCATGACGCTCAGCGGCATCCGGGACGCCACATGGATCAGTATGATGGAGAGGTAAGTACCGCTTAACCCCAGCGTCTTCACAATGATAACTTCCGGAATCAGCGATAGCGGCGCGATCATCCCGATCAGGAAGTAATTGGACAAAAGTCCGCTCAGCCGGTCGCTTCTTCTCGTGAGGGTAAATGCGGTGACCGACGAGACCAATACGGTCAGCAATACGGAACAGCCCGTTATGATCAGACTGTTTTTAAACGCCCGGAGCAGTTTTCCCTCTTCCACCACGTAGGCGAAGTTCTCCCAAAGGAATTTCTTCGGTATGGACAGATTCACGATCGCCGCCTCTTCCACCGACTTAAAGGATGTCAGGATTACCAGGAAGAACGGAAAGACAACCAGGAAGGTCATCACCAGGCAGATGATATAAACGGCAGTATGGGACATTGCTTTTTTTGTCTTATAATTCATCAGATATCCGGCTCCCTTCTTCTCAGAAAATTCAGCAGCGGCGATATGACAATGACGATCAGCAGGAATTGGATCAGGTTAATGGCTGACGCATATCCCAGCGTTCCGACACGCATGGCGTCATAGGACAGCTTGCTGATCACCTGGGTGGCCCCGTTGGGACCGCCGTTGGTCATAGACATGACAATATCGAATATGTTAAAACCGCCGATCACACACAGTGTAATGGTCGTGTTGACGGACGGTGTCACCAGCGGCAGCGTAATAGCCTTGGTCGTCTGCCACGCGCCGGCGCCGTCAATCCTTGCGGCCTCATATACATCGGTGGATATGGACTGCAGCCCTGCCAGGATGATAGCCGTGTTAAAACCGACCCACATCCAGGATTCCACCGCGCACACTACATACAGCACTATATTCGTATCCCCCAGCCAGTTCAGCGCCAGGCTGCCTAGTCCGATACTGCGCAGCGCCTCGTTTAAGATTCCGGTATCCGGCTGCAGGATAAAGGTAAATACATAACCAATGACCAGCGCCCCGATGGTACAGGGCAGGAAAATCACCGCCCGGAAGAAATTCCGTCCCTTGAACGCACGGTTTAAAAGCAGTGCGAAGACCAGTCCCAGTCCCACTTTCAAGACCGTCGTCACCAGCGCGAACAGGAAGGTATGCCCCAGCGCAGGCAAAAAGCTTTGGGACGCGAACAGATCTTTGAAATTACTTAAACCCACGAACCCGGGAGATTCAAAATTGTAGATGCTCCAGTCTGTGAACGAAAAGATAAAACCGCCAACGATAGAGCAGACATAAAAAACGGTAAAGATGATGATTCCGGGAATGGCAAATTGGAGCGGATAATACTTGCGTTCCAGTCTGCTGACATTTTTTCGCTTCACGTTATTCCTCCATTTCTCTATAAAAATACTTTTACCTGATTCAATAGGACGCACTTCCTATTGAATAAAAAAGGGGTGTCACAAAATCCAGCCCTGCTGAAATTCTGTAACACTCCTTTCTAAATCCGGTCTGCAGATTTATTTGAATCCGTCAAATCCGAGCTGTTTGCCGACGGTAATCACAGCATCACTCCAGATCTTGGCGCAATCTTCCGGTGTCTTCTGACCCAGAAGCACGGACAAGAATGCACTGTTCGCATCGTCGGAAGGTGTGATTACATAGGTCTGGTTGTAGTGGATCTCGGTGTTGCCGTCATCCACATACTTCTGTGTATCAGCCAATGTGCTGCTGAGGTTGGCGGCCTCGATGCCTTTCCATACGGAAGTGCAGGCTCTGGTCTGAAGGTTCAGCTTGATATTATCATCCTGTGCCATGAAGTTCAGGAAATCTTTCGCAGCATCCACATTTTTACACTGATTGGATATGTAGTATCCCCCGGGACCGGCGATCGCCAGTTTGCTGCTGCCGTCTTTGGTGGGAGCCGCAAACATACCGATCCTGCCAGCCGCTTCCGGCGCAACTTTAGCGTACTCCGGATCTGCCCAGTCCCCCATATACATCATGGCGGCTTCACCGGTTCCGAACGCTTTCTGGGCCATCTCGTATTTAGCGGTAGCCATATCCGAGTTGATATATCCCTTATCCACATAGCTCTTCAGGCGTACGAACATCTCGTTGAACTCGGGCAGGGAATCCCAGCGGATTTCATTCTTGTTCAGTTTCTCCAGGCAGTCCGGATTGGCGCTTAAGATATTCGGCCACTCGCCGTTCATGATCTGGTTTACGGTCCAGGCATCCGCCATGGATACATACAGAGGCGTAATCCCGGCAGCTTTCAGTTTATCGCATACCGCATCGAACTCTTCAAAAGTTTTCGGAACTTCAATGCCGTTCTTCTCAAACACATCCTTGTTGTACACGATACCAAAGGAGTTTACACCGCCATTGGGGAAGCAGTAAACTTTTCCGTCGGTATGGGTTACAAATTCTTTTCCGGTGTCGGTCAGTTTCTCTACCCACGGTTCCGCGGACAGATCCACCAGGTTCTTCTCATGCTGGTAGGATGTGGCCTGTGTTCCGGTATCTCCGATGAAGATATCCCACATACCGCTGGTAGACATCTTGGTCTGCAGCAGGGAATCAAACTGGTTGTCATCGATAGCCTGTACGTCAACTTTGTTGCCGGTTTCCTTTTCCCAGGCATCTTTATACGTATTAATATTGGAGATCTCCACATGGGAGGCTTTCAGACCCACCGTAATGGTAACGCCTCCTTTTTTGTCATCCGTGCTCTCCGGTGTGCTCTTGTCTGCCGCGTCCGTATTGTCGCCGACGGTGTTTTCCGTGTTTCCGCCGTCGGTACCGGCTGCATCGCCGCCGTTTCCGCATCCGATCCCTGTTATGGTGATGGCCAACGCAAGACTGATGGCTGCGGCATGTCTTAGTACTGTTTTCAATTTCATAATTTTTTTCCCTCCGTTCATTTGATAGCTTCATTTTATCGATATTTCTGAAAAAAAAGAATGTGATTTTTTTCCTTTCGGGATGTATTTTTTTGACCTGTTGGTGATTACCTGTCATTTTCCGACTTTCTCCTCTGTCAATTCTTTCCATAATTCGATATAATTAAGAAAGCAGAAAGGAGAATCTGCCATGAAACCATTTAAAATACGTAATATTCCATTCAAGACAAAACTTTTTCTCAGCGTCGGCATCCTTTTTCTGACACTTGCCCTGATCGTCTGCCTGCTGTTCTCCAGAACTTCTATTAAAAATACGATCACAAACGAACGGATATCCTCCGATATTATCCTGGAGCGGATATCAACCCAGATCGACTCCCTGTATGAGCAGATGAATATAGCCGCCACCTCCATCACCAAAAATCCTTCCCTGCGTTCTATCGTTCTCAATCTGAACACTTCGGAAAATGAAACCGCCCAGGCATATATCACGCAGCTCCAGCAGGAAAGGACGATTCAGACCGCACTCGGCAACATGATGTTCTCTCCGATTATCTCTAACGTGATGCTTTACAATCAGGAAAAAAATTATTTTTATTACACCGGTACCTATTATGATGATATGAACTATGTCTACCAGGCTCTCGCCACGGACCGGGCCGCCGTATCCTTTGCCACCGAATCGATCATCTACCGGGCGCCCTCCCAGAGTCCCTGGACTCCGGATGACCGCATGGTGTTGTCCGTGCTGCGCAACTTCGCCGACGCGGCCACCACACAGGATACCATAGTGGAAATCCAGGTTTCAAGCCAGCGTCTGAAGGACATCTGTACCCAGGATACCTTCCGGGATGAGAAGGAAATACTGATCTTCGATTCCGGAGACCGTATGGTATATCCCTACGACCGTCAGATCACCACCCTTCCTAAGGATTCCATAGACCGAATCCAGGAACAGATCAAAGCCGGGGAGAACCGCTATCATTCCTATGAATATGCCTACTGCGCCCATCACAGCGACACAACAGGATTTACCGTGGTACTCATCTCCAACAATGGTACGGTCCACAGCCAGACCAGAACCTATATCCTAACCACCGTGATTACGGTACTGCTGACCCTGGTCCTGACTCTGGGTATTATCTTCACGCTGATCACCCAGTTTACCAGGCCATTGAACCAGCTGATCTATCAGGTTAATAAGCTGAGTCTGGACTCGGATACCAAGCTTACGCTGCCGTCGGACACCTTCAACGAATTCGAGATCCTGAACACCTCCCTGAACCAGATGGTAGCCAAGCTAAAAGCCTCCATCCAGGAAATCTATGAACTGGAAATCCGTGAAAGCAATGCGAATCTGGCGGCGCTTCAGGCCCAGGTGGACCCGCACTTTCTCTACAATGCACTGAACAGTATCAGCGCTGCCAGTGAAGTGTACGGCAGCGATGTGACCACCGTGATGTGTCAGGACCTTTCCTCCATGATGCGCTATGTAACTTCAAAAAAGACGGAAGTAACGTTAATCGAGGAGCTGACACATACGAAAAACTATCTGGAATTTATGAAAATTTCCAATGACACAAATTTTGACTACATTATCGATGCCCCCCGGGAGCTTTATGATCTTCTGATCCCCAGGCTCTCCATTCAGCCATTTGCCGAAAACAGTTTCCGGCACGGTTTTAAAAACACACTGCCGCCCTGGCATCTATCGCTGATCTGCCGTGCGGACCCTGACGGCTGGGTAATAGAAATTACAGACAACGGCGGAGGATTCAGCCAGGACGCCCTCTCCCACATTTCCGAAGAACCCATCGAGGCCACCGAACTGGAGATCAACGGGCTGGGCCTGAACAACACCTTTTCCAGATTATCCCTGTATTTCGGAGAGCAATTTTCCTACAAAGTGGAGAATCTCTCCCGGGGCTGCCGTATCACACTGAAAGGAGCTTTTAAGAATGATTAAAGTACTGATCGCTGAGGATCAGGTATTAATTCAAAAGGATATCTGTAAAAAAATAGAAAAATCAGAAAAAAACGTAGAGATAGCAGGCACAGCCATGAACGGCCAGGATGCCTATGAGAAAATCCTGACTCTCCATCCCGACATCCTGATCACCGACATCCGAATGCCCATCCAGACCGGGCTGGAGCTGATCCGCAGGCTGAAAGAAGAAAATATCTCCATAAAAACCGTAATTCTAAGCGGCTACAGGGACTTTGCATACGCAAAAGCTGCCATTCAGTTAGGCGTGGACGAATATCTGCTGAAACCGGTCAGTGTAGAGGATTTGAGATATGTACTGGATACGCTGGAAGAAAAGATTTTATCCGAGCAGGATTACAGCTACCAGCAGGCACTGTACCGGATGCTGAACTCCGGCACTCTGATTCCTGACTATCTCCTGAACACCATCCGTTACACCGTATGCCAGTTAATGCTGATCAATCTGAATTCCTGCGCCACCTTCTCCTTCCAGGACTGGCTGCCATATGAAAACGAGCTGGAAGAGATACTAAAAGGTCCTGTGGTCAACAAATACCTAAAAAAGGGAGAAACGGTCCACCTCTGCAGCGGGAACACCTACAATCAAAAACTCCTGGTATTTTTCCTGAACAGGACCACAGAGGAAAAGCTGGACATGATGGCCCTGGAACTGCAAAAACAGATCATGAAAATCACCGATGCAGTTACCATCTGCATCTCCAAACCCGTCTGCAGTGTCAACAACCTGGCCGCTGAGTACAAATTATCAAAAACGCAGTTAACCAATCAGCTGATCTTCGCCCACTCTGCCATTCTCCACAACCGGGAATTCCTGGAAAGCTCTCAGGATCCGGACGTCACCTTGCAGGACCAGCAGCTGGAAAACTTCCGTTTTTGCATTCACACTCAGAATCCGAACGTCCTGCTGGAACACCTGGATGATTTTCTGGCACTCTGCGATCAGAAACGCACCACCCAGAAGCAGCTTGGCAACTGCCTGAAGCAGCTGCTCCATATATGCTTCGACAGCACCGGAAGCAGAAACTTAAGCAGCAAAGAACTGGAAATCGATGAGTATCTCTCAAACTGCAAAACATACGCGGAACTAAAACTCTCGCTTCACCTGCTGTTCGGCCAGCTGTTCCGGCGGAAAATCCCAAATCTGACGACCTCCGCCAATCCGGAAACCCTGGTCTCCGAAGTAAAAGAATATATCCGCAACAACTACGGAAGAGATATTAACATAAACGACATCGCGATCCACTTCGCCATAACCCCGGCCTACTTAAGCCGGCTGTTCAAAAAGCACTCCGATGTGCGTCCCATCGAATACCTGACCAGTTACCGGATCAGCCAGGCCTGTGACTACTTCGCCCATTCTCAGCTCACGGTCCGTGAGGTCACGGAGCTGTGCGGTTACTCCAACCAGTTCTACTTCAGTAAGGCATTCAAACTGATCACTTCTATGTCCCCGTCGGAATATCGGATTCAGCATCAGGAGGTGGAATAACGGGCTAAGGGGCCGCAGGGAGGTCCGGAGGCAGGTCCGGGCAGGTCCGGAGGCAGAGGGAATCGGCGGGGTTTTCGGGGCATGGATGGATCTGGGCGGCAGCCCCTGGGGGGACGGAGTAAAAGTGACCGGCGCCAAACCGCTTCGGCCGGGCCTAAGAACGGGTAACTCCGATGGAGTGAGAACCTCTGATTAGCAGGATCCGGGACAAACTCGCCAAAAAACGTCTCAAACAGTGTCCCGGGTCCTGCGAGGTTCTCTCTCCATCTGCGTAACCCGTTCTAACGCCCGGCCTCAAGCGGTTTGACGCCGGTCACTTTTACTCCGTCCCCCCAGGGGCTGCCGCCCAGATCCATCCATGCCCCGAAAACCCCGCCGATTCCCTCTGCCTCCTGCATTTCTGAAGGCCTTTTTCCATGGTCATCTGTGTTGAGCTGCAGCATGGGAATCCTTCTGCTCATAGGAACTTAGGCATCACCGAAGTAGGAGCGGGCTGGGGCAAGAGATGCCTCTGGGTAGGCGGCCCTTGCCTCAGCCCTTTTTATTACTTACTTTCCATTCAAGAATTCATCAATCCCCTGCGCCGCTGATTTTCCGGCACCCATAGCCAGGATAACCGTGGCTGCTCCGGTGACTGCGTCACCGCCGGCATACACGCCTTCTTTTGTGGTGGCGCCGTTTTCTTCCTGGGCTACGATACATTTTCTCCGGTTGGTCTCCAGCCCCTTTGTGGTTGAGGAGATCAGGGGGTTCGGAGAGGTTCCCAGGGACATAATTACAGTGTCCAGCTCGATCTCGAACTCGGAACCTTTTATTTCTACCGGTCTGCGTCTGCCTGATTCGTCCGGTTCGCCCAGTTCCATTTTGATGCAGCTCATACCGCGGACCCAGCCGTTGTCGTCGACCAGAATCTCAAGGGGGTTCGTCAGCAGGTCGAAGATAATGCCTTCCTGTTTTGCGTGATGTACTTCTTCTACTCTGGCCGGAAGCTCCGCTTCGCTTCTGCGGTATACGATGTGCACTTCCGCACCCAGACGCAGGGCTGTCCTGGCTGCGTCCATCGCTACATTTCCGCCGCCGACTACCGCTACTTTTTTGCCGATCATAATCGGGGTGTCGTAGTTTTCATCAAAGGCTTTCATCAGATTGCTTCTGGTCAGATACTCGTTGGCGGAGAATACGCCGTTGGCATTTTCTCCCGGGATCCCCATGAATTTGGGGAGGCCGGCACCGGATCCGATGAATACCGCGTCAAAGCCTTCTTCGTTCAAAAGCTCGTCGATGGTTACGGATTTTCCGATGACTACGTTGGTCTCTATTTTTACACCCAGTTTTTTGACATTTTCGATTTCCGGAGCTACTACGCCTTTCTTAGGGAGACGGAACTCGGGAATTCCGTAGACCAGAACACCGCCGGGTTCGTGAAGTGCTTCAAAGATTGTCACCTCATATCCCATTTTTGCCAGGTCTCCGGCGCAGGTTAATCCTGCGGGGCCGCTGCCGATCACGGCTACCTTTTTGCCATTGGTTTCTGCAGGCTTTTCAGGGGAAATGCCGTGCTCTCTGGCCCAGTCGGCCACAAAACGCTCCAGCTTTCCGATGGAAACCGGTTCTCCCTTAATTCCGCGGATACATACGCCTTCACACTGGCTTTCCTGGGGGCAGACACGTCCGCATACTGCGGGCAGAGCCGATGATTTACTGATTACCTTGTAGGCTTCCTCGATATTGCCTTCTTTTACCTCGTGGATGAAGCCGGGAATGTTGATTGCTACCGGACAGCCGGTTATGCATTTTGCATTTTTACAGTTAATGCACCGTACGGCTTCTTCCATGGCTTCTTCCTGGTTATATCCATAGCATACCTCCTCAAAGTTGGTGGCACGCACTTTTGCATCCTGTTCCCTGACAGGAACCTTCTTTAATACATCTCCCATTACTCGTCACCTCCGCAATGTCCGCAGCCGCCATGATGCGTATCGCCTTCCTGCAATTTTAACATGGCTCTGCCTTCCTGAGTCTTGTAGATCGTCTGGCGTTTCATCGCCTCGTCAAAATTCACCAGATGGCCGTCGAATTCCGGGCCGTCCACACAGGCAAATTTCACCTGATCTCCTACGGTTACACGACAGGCACCGCACATACCGGTTCCGTCAACCATAATGGGATTTAAACTAACAATGGTGGGAAGTCCCAGTTCTCTGGTCAGAAGACATACAAACTTCATCATGATCATAGGGCCGATCGCGACCACCTGATCATAATGCTTTCCTTCGTTCTGAACCAGATCCTTAATCACTTCTGTTACCATGCCTTTGCGCTCATAAGAACCGTCATCTGTGGTGACATACAGATTTCCGGCCACTGCCCTCATCTCGTCTTCCAGGATCAGCAGGTCTTTGTTCTTGGCTCCGACTATGACATCCACATCTATACCGTTTTCTTTCATCCATTTTACCTGCGGATATACAGGAGCGGTGCCGACACCGCCTGCAACGAAAAGATATTTTTTTTCTTTCAGCTCTGCGGCCGGCTCGTGTATGAATTCCGACGCCTGCCCAAGAGGCCCGATCACATCGCGGAAGCTGTCTCCTGCCTGAAGTTCAGCCATTTTCTTCGTAGATGCCCCGACAATCTGAAATACGATGGTAACAGTGCCGTCCTCCCGATGATAATCACAGATCGTCAGCGGAATCCGTTCCCCTTTCTCATCCATTTTTACGATGAGAAACTGTCCTGGCTCACAGGACTTTGCGATTCTGGGCGCTTCCACGTCCATCAGAAAAATATTTTCTGCTAATTTTTCTGCCTTGCGTATTTTGTACATACTATTCCTCCTCAAACTTACTATTTGCTCCCCTTAGCTTTGCAAATAGGTACGTCCTTTTTACTATAAGCCAAATCGAAAAAAATGGCAACACTTGATAATAAAATCACACAGAAAATAGAATACGGTCCGGGAGCCGGATCAGCGGTTATCCGGTAAACCTCCCCTTCCATATTCTATCTTCCGTATCGTTCACTATATATGGTAAAACCAAAGAGTGCCGTCTTCAGCAAACCAACATTAGAAATCCACTTCTGTTCCGTAGTAAGTGCAGTTTAATAATTTTTCCATCTCAGCCGGGGTGATGGCTCTCGGATTGGAACCTGTACAGGCATCCCCTACAGCCAATTCGGCGATCGCTGCTACTTTCTCTTTGAACTCATCTTCATTGATACCGAATTCTTTTAAGGTCTTCGGAATACTCAGTTTCACATTGTAAGCGTCGATCTTGTCACACAGTGCTTTCACCAGTTCATCATCGTTTGCTCCGGTTAAGCCAGCCTCTCTTGCAATGTCAGCGTAACGTTTCTTCGCGGTCTCATCTTTCGCGTTGTACTGAATAACGTAAGGTAGATAAATAGCATTGGCGCATCCGTGAGGAATATGTCCGGTAGAGAACGCGGCTCCCGTCTTGTGAGCCATGGAATGTACGATACCCAGCAAAGCGTTGGAGAATGCCATTCCGGCCAGACACTGTGCATAGTGCATCTGCTCTCTTGCGCTCATATCCTTCTGATAAGAAGCCGGCAGATATTCGAATACCATCTGAATGGCTTTGATCGCCAGAGGATCTGTAAACGGGCTGTTCAGCGTAGATACATATGCTTCGATCGCATGAGTCAGCGCATCCATTCCGGTATGAGCCGTTAGTTTCTCAGGCATAGTCTCTGCGATAACCGGATCTACAATAGCCACATCCGGAGTAATGTTAAAGTCAGCCAGCGGATATTTGATGCCTTTCTCATAATCTGTGATAACAGAGAAAGCGGTTACTTCAGTAGCAGTTCCGGATGTGGAAGGAATCGCCGCAAATTTTGCTTTCTGACGCAGTTCCGGGAAATTAAACGGTGTAATCAGATCTTCAAACGTGGTCTCCGGATATTCATAGAACGCCCACATTGCTTTCGCGGCGTCGATCGGGGAACCGCCGCCCATAGCCACAATCCAGTCCGGCTGGAATTCCTGCATAGCCTTCGCTCCGCGCATAACTGTTTCTACGGAAGGGTCCGGCTCTACATTTTCAAACAACTGAACTTCCATACCTGCTTCTTTCAGGTAATCAACTGCTCTATCCAGAAAACCGAAGCGTTTCATGGAGCCGCCTCCGACTACAACGATCGCTTTCTTTCCCTTTAAGGTTTTCAGCACCTCCAGTGTGCCTTTTCCATAATATACATCTCTGGGTAATGTAAATCTTGCCATGTTATACTCATCCTTTCCTTTGTCTGTTATTTATTTAACAATTTTCTGTTATTATTTTAACAAACTTTCGGATATATGGGTAATATAAAATTGGAATACAGATATGTATGCAGGCACATGGGTGGATTTGGACATGTCCCAAATCAGTTTGGACATGTCCCAGATCAATTTGGACATGTCCCCAATTCCGTTTTGACGGTTTCCAGTTTTTCTAAAAACAGCTTATCCAGTTCGGTGAAATGATAGTCACGGTGGTAGATCAGAACATCCCGATAGCGATGTTCTGATATCTTGCAGGACTTCTGCACCAGACCATAGCGGTCTAATACTTCCCGGGGCATGGGCGAAACCCACATGTAGGTGCCGGGCACGTTGACCAGCAGATCGAACTGGCTTCCCCTTTCATACACGTAAATGCGGCGCTTTGTCATCTTTTCGCACCCGCTTTGGGCCGGATTCGTCACCGGCAGGAAAGGAACGGCCAGGTCTCCATGCATGATTTCCGTGTAACCGCAGATCTGCTGATCGTTTACCTGTTCTTTGGCGGCCAGAGGATGCTCTTTGGACATCAGGGCCTTATATTCATATTCCAGAACCGGCTGGCTTTTTAAGCCCCGTTCATGGATCATGTTCTGAAAGTATTCTTCATAGACGGCCTGGTAACGGATAATTCCCAGATTGCATTCGTACTCCAGCACGCCGTTTATAATGGCCATCGTATTGGTCTCTTTGAAGTTCAGTTCCAGTCCCCGGTCAAAATCCAGTTCATTTACAAACCGCGTAAACGCAGTGGCAATGTAACTGCCCCGCGGAACAAATGCAGAGAAGCTCTGGTAGTCTTCCTCCTGCTGCTTGTAATGAGATTCCAGATTATCAATCTGGGCCAGGATATTCCGGGCGTAGGCCAGGAACTCCTTTCCTTTTTGAGTGGGTACCACTCCCCTGGGCGTCCGCTTGAAAATCACGATTCCCAGCGTGGATTCCAGTTCTTTTACCGCTTTGCTCATGTTCGGCTGCCCCATATACAGATTATCCGCCGCCTGTGTAATGGAGCCTGTCTTGGCAATCTCTACCGCATACCGTAAATGCGCGATATTCATCTAACCCCTCCTGTTTCCTGCTAATCTTCGGGTAAAGGCGTTGTATCTACCAGTGATTTTCCTTTCCATTTTCCACTCTTTAACCGGATCAGGGAGATGATGAGCCCGATAGACCAGCCGATCGGTATAGCCCACCAGATCGCGGATTTTCCGATCACATAGGCGAGCGCATAGGCCAGAATCACCCGGCTGCCCAGATTGCACAGGGCACTGACCAGGAACACCTTGATATCTCCGGCGCCCCTTAGCACTCCGTTTGCCGTATTCATAACTCCCATGACCACATAGAAGGTACTGACCACTCTTAAGTATTCCACTCCCACGGCGATTACCTCCAGGTTACTGGCTGTATCTACAAAAGCGCCCACAAAGACATCACCCCAGAGGAATAAGATAACCGTGACAATTAGCCCGATTACTCCACTCATGATCCAGCCGGCCCGCAGCCCTCTGGTTACCCGCTCCGGCTTTCCAGCCCCGATATTCTGGGCGGTAAAGGTGGACATGGCATTCCCCACATTTACCATCGGCAGGATCGCTATACTATCTATCTTACCGGCTGCCGCGTACCCCGCCATCACCACGGATCCATAGCGGTTGACAAGTGCCTGTACCAGTACGAAACCGATGGATACGATGGACTGCTGAATGGTGGATGGAATCGCGATCTTCCAGATTGTTTTCAGGGTACGGAAGTCAAAATAGGAAAAATCCTCCTGGATCTGCATTTTGCGGAGGCGGATCATCAGCCAGATAAAGGAGAGTACCGCGGAGATCCCCTGGGAAATCAGGGTGGCATATGCCACGCCCGCCACACCCATTTCAAATCGTATGACAAAGACCAGGTCCAGAACGATGTTTGTTAGTGACGAAAATGCCAGGAATACCAGCGGAGACCTGGAATCCCCCAGCGCATTAAAAATAGATGTCAGCGTATTGTAGGTAAAAAGGAAGAACATACCCGCGAAATAGATTCTCAGATATGTGGATGCGTCTGCAAACACATTATCCGGTGTATTCATCCAGCGCAGGATCACACCGCTTCCTCCTACTCCGATCACCGTAAGCACGGCACTTAACACAGCGGCGAACAACAGGATCGTATAGATACAGGTCTTGACCTTTCCCATCTGTCTGGCACCGAAGAACTGGGAGATCACTACGGATGAACCCACACTCATGCCAGTGGCTATAGCCACAAATAAAAAAGTAATAGACGCAGACGCGCCGACAGCAGCCAGCGCATCCGAGCCTACAAAATTTCCCACAATCATCGAATCGACGATATTATAAAGCTGCTGAAACAGATTGCCCAGCACCATGGGTACCGCGAAAAAGAACAAAGTCCTCCCGGGTTTCCCCACTGTCATATCTTTATTCATAACTAAATAACCCCTTTAGTTGTTCCGCATTCGCTCCACAACTTTAATCTCCGCATTCGCTCCGATTAAATACTTAGCGGTACCCGCCCGGCATAGCCGGTCGGTAGCGAATAGTTGTTCCGCATTCGCTCCACAACTATTCTTAGTTTTTGAAGCTGTGTATTGGGGCGGGAATCCGGCCTCCCCTGTTCACAAATCTCTCGCAGGAAAAACCGTTCACCGGCATCACCGGCGCATACCCCAGCAGACCACCGAATTCTACCGTATCTCCCACCGTTTTCCCGATCACAGGAATCAGACGGACTGCCGTCGTCTTCTGATTGATCATACCAATGGCCATCTCATCTGCGATAATACCGGAAATCGTGGATGCCTTCGTGTCTCCCGGCACGGCAATCATATCCAGGCCGACAGAGCAGACACAGGTCATGGCTTCCAATTTTTCCAGAGTTAACGCCCCTGCTTCCACCGCGTCGATCATCCCCTGGTCTTCACTGACCGGTATAAATGCGCCGCTCAAGCCTCCCACATAGGAGGATGCCATCACTCCGCCTTTTTTTACCTGATCGTTGAGCAAGGCCAGAGCCGCCGTGGTACCGGGCGCTCCCGGGTATTCCAGTCCGATCTCCTGAAGGATCTCTGCCACTGAGTCCCCGATGGCCGGCGTGGGTGCTAATGACAAGTCCACGATTCCAAAGGGAATCCCCATACGCCTTGACGCTTCCTGGGCTACCAGCTGACCCACCCGGGTTACCTTAAAGGCGGTCTTTTTGATGGTCTCACAGAGAACCTCGAAGTTTTCCCCCCGCACCTGTTCCAACGCCTGCTTCACAACACCAGGGCCGCTGACACCTACGTTAATTATGGCATCCGCTTCCGTAACGCCGTGGAAAGCTCCTGCCATAAACGGATTATCATCCGGCGCGTTGCAGAATACGACCAGCTTCGCACAGCCCAGAGAATCCTGCTCCTTTGTATATTCCGCCGTCTTTAATACAGTTTCTCCCAAAAGTTTCACAGCATCCATATTTATCCCACATTTTGTGGAACCCACATTCACAGAGCTGCACACCCGGTCGGTGCAGGAAAGCGCCGCGGGAATCGAACGGATCAGATACTCATCCGCCGCCGTCATTCCTTTGGACACCAGCGCGGAATATCCACCGATGAAGTTGACTCCCACCGTCTTTGCCGCCTTATCTAATGTCTTCGCGATCTCCACGAAATCCTCCGGGCACTTGCAGGCTGACGCTCCCACCAGGGCAATGGGGGTCACAGAAATTCTTTTATTTACAATGGGAACCCCGAATTCCCGCTCGATCTCTTTTCCGGTAGCCACCAGCTTTTCCGCCAGGGTTGTAATTTTACGGTAAATATTTTCATTTACTTTTTGCAGATCTGCATCTGCACAGTCCAGCAGGCTGATACCCAGCGTAATCGTACGCACATCCAGATTCGCCTGTTCGATCATCCGGTTCGTTTCATTTACTTCAAATATATTAATCATCGCGTTATCCCTGCGCCTTCCTCTCGTTAAATCCGATGCATTTTGTCAAAAATATCTTCATGCTGGCATTTGATGGTTACCCCGATTTCATCTCCGATCTGATCCAGCTCCTTACACAGATCCGCAAAAGGCTTGGTGGAATGATTTGTATCCACGATCATCATCATGTTGAAATATTCCTGCACGATCGTCTGAGAAATATCCTCTATATTAATATTGTTATTTGCCAGGTATGTACACACTTTGGCGATGATACCCACGGTATCCTTTCCCACAACGGTAATGATTGTCTTTTTCATCCTCTGCTCTCCTTCTATTCTTCTCAAATCTCTTTCTTAATTCTCTTTTTAATTTTCTCTTAATTTTATTTCTATAATTCTCTTTTTCAAACTGCGATTAGATCCGATACGCAGTCTCTTTTTGCCACCTGGATTTTAAAATCCCCGGATTGGTACGGGCACATATCCAGGTCTATTTCCAGCTTTACCGTTTCATAGGCCAGTTCCGCATAGTTGTTCTCCTTGCTCAGATGACCCAGTACGATTGATTTTAATTTATCATGCAACAGCCTGCAAAGCAGCTGACCGCTGGCTTCGTTTGACAGATGGCCTCGTTCTCCCAGAATCCGCCGCTTCAACGGATAGGGATAGGCACCCACCTCCAGCATATGTATATCATGGTTCGCCTCCAGCAAAAGGGCATCTAAGCCCTGCAGATTCTCCACGATGTAATCTGTATAAATCCCCATATCAGTGGCAACTCCGACTGCCTTCGCACCGCATTCCAGCCGGTAAGCCACCGGATCAGCGGCATCATGGGAAATGGAAAACGGCCGGATCTGCAAATCCTCGATTTCAAACACGTCATCCGGACGGATCGGACAAAACAGCTCATCCGGTATCTTTCCCACGGAATTCATCCGCTTCACCGCCTCAAAAGTGGCTGCTGTCCCATAGATCGGCAATCCATATCTTCTGGCCAGCACTCCCAGGCCCTGTACGTGATCGATATGTTCATGGGTAATCAGAATCCCCTTCATATCCCCTGTGGTCAGATCCAGTTCATTCAGTCCCTGTTCGATCCGTTTACCGCTGATTCCCGCGTCCACCAGCAAATGCGTTTTTTCACTGCCCACATAGATACAGTTCCCGCTGCTGCCGCTGGCTATACTGCATAAATTCATGCTGTTCTTCCTTTCTGATCCTGTCTCACATTTTTCTGTCCCAATGCTATTCTATCTCCTATAAACCTCTATTTATTTCTTATCCCTGAGCCTGTCCTAATGGATAACCAATTGCAGGACATATGAATTCATTCCTGCCGTTTACGGATACCGCTCTCCCTCATTTTCCGATCAATCTGGACATATACATACGAAAGCTCCCCATTATTGTCAATCTCTTTTGCACAGTGCCTGCGGTATTCTTCCGCTGACAGCTGATGTGCCATTATCCGCTCCACCTTTTCGTCGCTGTAGCCCCGCGAGCGCTTCAACCGTTCCCGGCGTATATCGTCCGACGCGTAAATATACCAGAATTCATCGCAGAGAACGCGGTAATTGTCTTCAATCAGCAGCGCTGCTTCGACCAGCACCAGAGAAAGCTTTCCCGCTTCCCTCTCTTTATCAATCTCTTCCACAATGTAAGTTTTCACCGCTGGATGGATAATTTTCTCAAGCTTTGCCAGCAGTTCCGGCTTTTCGAATACCAGAGCCGACAGCTTTGCCCTGTTGACGGTCTGATCCCCGTTCAGGATGCCGCTTCCGAAGGTCTCCACTACCTGATAATAGCCGGGCTGCCCTGTCTCCATCATCAGATGACCCACTTTATCCGCCTGGATCACCCGTGCGTTATAATTTCTTCCTATATACTCCAATATAGTACTTTTCCCGGAACCGACACCTCCGGTGATGCCAATCACTTTCATACGATCCGCTCCTACTTCGCTTCGTACCAGTTTTCTCCTTCGTGCATATCGATCTCCAACGGCACGCTTAAGTCTGCCGCCCGATGCATCTCCTCCGACAGAATCTTCTGCACTTCTTCCACTTCGCTTCTGTCTGCCTCGATCAGCAGCTCATCATGCACCTGCAGGATCAACCGGGACTTTAATTTTTCCTTTTTCAACCGCTCATTCACATGGATCATAGCGATCTTGATAATATCCGCCGCCGTTCCCTGGATCGGCGAATTCATGGCCACCCGCTCTCCGAAGGAGCGCTGCATAAAATTGCTGGACTTTAATTCCGGAACCGGCCGCCTGCGGCCGAACATGGTAGTCACATATCCCTCTTCTTTTGCATGGGTCACCAGATTATCCAGAAATTTCTTCACACCCGGATAGGTTTCAAAATATTTCTCAATATAATCCGCCGCTTCCTTTCGGGTAATGCTAAGGCCCTGGCTCAGCCCAAAGGAACTGATACCATAGACGATACCGAAATTCACCGCTTTGGCGTTGCTCCTCTGCTGCGGACTGACCTCATCAAAGGGGGTATGGAACACCTGGGAAGCGGTCATCCGGTGAATATCCGCCGCTTCACGGTACGCATGAATCAGATTCTCATCTTCCGACATATGCGCCAATACCCTCAGCTCGATCTGGGAGTAGTCCGCATCGATAAAGACATAGCCGGGCGCAGGTATGAACACTTTTCGAATCAGCCGGCCTAATTCCATACGGATCGGTATATTCTGAAGATTCGGCTCCGTACTGCTGATTCTCCCGGTAGCCGTAATCGTCTGGTTAAACGTGCTGTGGATTCTTCCGTCCGCCGCGATATAGGGTGCCAGCCCATCCGCATATGTGGACTTTAATTTTGCCAGCTGGCGGTATTCCAGAATCAGCGACACGATCTCATTTTCCGGGGCCAGCTTTTCCAGCACATCCGCCGCCGTGGAGAATCCGGTCTTCGTCTTTTTCCCTCCGGGAAGTTCCAGATGTTCAAACAGCACCACGCCCAGCTGTTTTGGAGAATTGATATTAAACTCCTCTCCGGCCATCTGATAGATGCTCTGTTCCAGCTGCGCGATCTTGATTCCCAGCTCTTCCCCATAGATCTTAAGCTCTTCCGCCTGCACCAGGATCCCGGCCTGTTCCATATCGTAAAGGGTAAACACTAACGGCATCTCCACCGTTTGGAAAAGCCGAAGCATATCGGTGTCCCTTAGGTCTGTCTGCAGTTCTCCCGCCGCTTTCCAGGCAATATAAGCCATATAACAGACACAGGTCAAAAATTCCCGGGGTTTTTCTTCCTGCGCCATCGTCCATCCTGATTTGCCCAGCAGATCCATCCGGGACGGAATCATCATTCCCAGATATTCCTTAGCAAGATCATCATAGGAATAGCTGTCTTTTAACGGATTCAGCAGATACGCAGCAATATTACAGTCGAACAGCCGCTCTTTCACAGAGTCTGTCAGGACAATCTGCCCCAGCTGGCTTTTAAGATCCAGCGTCGCCGCCGCATCCGCTTTTGCCATCAGCTTCCCCAGCTGTTCCTTCAGGTACTCTTCCGTCACAAAGCCTTCTACCGGAATATAACAGATCTCCTTATCCCCGCAGGCAAGAGCGAGCCCGAGAATCTCGTTCTCCTCTATCCATATGAAGCCGATCCGGCTGTTCTTCTCCAGAATATTCTGAATATTCCGGAACACTTCCTCCACATCCTGCAGCAGCGTGACTTTTCGAAAATGTCCTTCTACTTTTTGTGCAGGCACTTCCACGTGAAACCGGCTCAGCATATTCTTAAATTCCAGCTGTTTAAACAGGTTATAAGCCTCGGGTGTATACAGCTCGCCCAGCTTCGCCTTATCCAATGAGAATGGGATGTCACAGTCCACACAGATCGTGGCCAGGGTTTTACTCATCTGAGCCATATCATAATGATCCCGCAGCGCTTCTTTCGCCCGGTTTGGCTTAATCTCCTCCACATGGGCATAAGCATTTTCGATGCTGCCATAATCCACGATGATCTTTGTCGCCGTCTTTTCCCCAATTCCCGGTACCCCCGGAATATTATCCGAAGCGTCCCCCATCAATGCCTTGACATCGATAAACTGGGTGGGCGTCACCTGATAACTCTTACATACATCCGCCGCGTAATAATCCTCAACCTCCGTGGTCCCCCGTTTCGTCTTGGGAATCCGGATCTTTACCTTATCCGTGGCCAGCTGCAGCAGATCCCTGTCCCCGGACACCACTGATACCTCCAGGCCCAGTTCCTCACAGCGTTTGGATATGGTGCCCAGCAGATCATCTGCCTCATACCCGGCCTGCTCGATCACCTGAATCCCCATAGCGCCCAGCACTTCCTTCATCACCGGCACCTGCTGGTGCAGTTCATCCGCCATCGGTTTTCTGGTTCCCTTATAGTCTCCAAACATCTCATGCCGGAAGGTCGGTGCATGTACATCAAACGCCACAGTCAGATAATCGGCCTGCTCCTCCTCCAGAATCTTAAACATTATATTTAAAAACCCATAAATCGCATTCGTATGCAATCCATCCGAATTCGTCAGATCCGGCACACCGAAAAATGCCCGGTTCAGTATGCTGTGCCCATCTATCAATACAATCTTTTCGCTCATAGTTTCCTCCAGTGACGCATTTACTGCATCATAAATTCAGGTATGGGTGAACATCTTTTTGTTCAACCGTTCCTCCAGTGACGCATTTACTGCGTCATAAATTCAGGTATGGGTGAACATCTTTTTGGTTCAACCGTTCCTCCAGTGACGCATTCCCTGAGGCTTACCCTATAATACTATACACTAAATACCGCTATTTTTAAACCTCTTTTAGAAAAAGAATTTCCCGCAAAAGTTTCCGAATAAAGTTTCACAAAGAATTTCCCGCTGTCCGGCATCTGCCGAATCCACGAAAAAAAGAGTTTCGCCTGCGAAACTCTTCCGCCCGATTCAATCATAGTTTCGCAGGCGAAGCCCTCCGCCTCCGCCTGCGTCGGGCCGCGTAAACGGCATCTTCCTTTCCTCCGCTCTGCAATCCCCCGAAGGATTTTTTATTCTATAGAAGGTATTTTCCTACGGAATAAAAAAACTGATTGTCCAGAAAACAATCAGTCTTTTGCCAACTGCGGATGGAGGGACTTGAACCCTCACGCCCTTGCGAGCGGCAGATTTTGAGTCTGCTGCGTCTGCCATTCCGCCACATCCGCTTAACCTTCACTCAGTGCTTAACTACTTTGTGAACCGAAATTTATTTTAGCATAAACTTCCATCCATGGCAAGCACTTTATAAAATTTTCTCTGTCCATTTTTCTCTGCAGCCGCCTTATGTAACTTAGTCACATAAGTTCTCTACGGCAATCGCTATAATAACCATATCACTTTGAAAAGGAGATGCGAATGCATGAAAATATGTATTGTAGGCGGAGTGGCCGGCGGTGCCAGCGCCGCTACCAGATTGCGGCGCCTGGATGAGAAAGCTGAAATTATATTGTTTGAAAAAGGGGAGCATATCTCGTATGCAAACTGCGGACTGCCTTACTATCTGGGGGGAACGATCCGGCATCGGGACTCTTTGATCGTCACCAAACCAGAGTTGTTATGTAAACGCTTCCGGGTGGATGTACGGATCCGGAATGAAGTGCTGAGTATAAACCGGCAGGAGAAAAAAATAGTGGTGCGGGACTTGACGAGCGGAACCGATTATGAGGAAACTTATGATAAATTAATTCTGTCCCCGGGTGCCAGTCCAAAAATACCGCCGCTTCCCGGTATGGATTCCGACGGTGTATTCACACTGCGCAATGTCACAGATACTTACCGGATAGACGACTATCTTCTGGAAAACAAACCGGCAGCGGCCGTGGTGGTGGGCGGCGGCTTTATCGGTGTGGAGATGGCTGAAAATCTTGTGGACCGCGGACTTTCGGTTACTCTTGTGGAGTACGCGGACCAGGTGATCGCATCTCTGGATCCCGAGATGGCAAATATCCTGCACCGGCATCTGTCAGAACACGGAGTTAACTTAATGCTGGGAACCGGTATAACCGGAATATCCCACGGCTCCCATGGACTTCGCGCCGGCCTTACCTCAGGCGAAGAAGTACCTGCCGGATTGATCCTTCTGTGCATGGGAGTAGCTCCGGATTCCCGCCTGGCGAAGGATGCCGGGCTTGATCTGGGGCTGAATGGCAGCATCGCGGTCAATGAATATTATGAAACCTCTGATCCGGATATCTACGCGGTGGGTGACGCGATCAGTGTAACTCATCTGGTCGGCCGTACAGAAACACTGGTCCCCCTGGCCGGCCCTGCCAACAAACAGGGACGCGCCGCCGCTGAAAATGCACTGAAGGGCCGGAAGCTAAAGAGAAGCCCGGTGCAGGGCAGTTCCGTCCTAAAAGTATTTGATCTGACAGCCGCCTCGACCGGATTAAATGAAAAACAGCTACGTCAAATGGACCTTCCTTATAAAAAGACTTATGTACACCCTCAGTCCCACGCATCTTATTACCCCGGAGCCTCTCCGATCTCTATGAAAATGCTTTTTGGAGATGACGGGCACATATTAGGCGCTCAGGCAGTCGGTGCGGAGGGCGTAGAAAAACGCATCGATGTTCTGGCCGCGGTGATTCGGCTGGGCGGTACCGTATACGATCTGGAACAGCTGGAATTGTGTTACGCCCCGCCTTATTCTTCAGCCAAGGACCCGGTCAATATGCTGGGTTACACTGCCTCCAATATTCTGAATGGGGATATGCCTGTTTTCTATGCGGAAGAGGTCTCCTCCCTGGATGCGCAAACAGCAACCCTGCTGGATGTAAGTACCACGGATGAAATCCTGATGGGTACAATCCCTGGCTTTCAGAATATACCGCTTGATACATTAAGGGAAAACCTGAACCGGCTGGATCCTGGAAAACCCGTTTATGTCACCTGCCGGGTGGGACTGCGCGGATACCTGGCCACCCGGATGTTACTGCTAAATGGCTTCCGCGCATTTAATTTAAGCGGCGGATACCGGACTTATTCACTAACCGGCAGTTATAAGGTACCAGCACCAGTGGGATTACAAAAGCCTCAAAGTATTCCTTCCACCCCGGTTTCATCTGCTGTCACGACGCCGGACGCCGATGCAGCCGGAAAACCTGTCCCTTCGATGAAACTTTTGACCGTGGACGCCTGCGGACTGCAGTGCCCCGGGCCGATCATGAAAGTATCGGAAAACATGAAGTCATTAAAAGAGGGGGAAAATTTGTGCGTTCAGGCTACTGACCCTGCTTTCGCTTCTGATATCGACGTCTGGTGTCAGAGGACCGGCAATCGCCTGATCCGTACTTCCTGTGAAAAAGGGATCTATTCCGTTGTCCTCCAAAAGGGGGGAACTTCTGTGCAGGCTGCCCAGTGTGATACCTCATCCGCAGGTGATGATAAAACCATGATCATTTTCAGCCAGGATCTGGATAAAGCCATCGCCTCCTTTATCATCGCCAACGGCGCTGCAGCCATGGACCGCAAGGTAACTATGTTTTTTACTTTCTGGGGATTGAATATTCTGCGGAGGCCCCATAAAGTATCCCTCAAAAAAAATTTTATGGAGAAAATGTTCTCAGGAATGATGCCCAGAGGAAGTCAAAAACTAAAGTTGTCTCATATGCAAATGGGGGGAATTGGTGCCCGTTTGATACGTAAACTTATGAAAGATAAGAATGTAGCTTCTCTCGAAGAACTCATCGCATCTGCGCAGCAAAACGGCGTAAGGATCGTAGCCTGCCAGATGTCCATGGACCTCATGGGGATCCACAGGGAAGAGCTTTTAGACGGTGTGGAGGTCGGTGGAGTGGCCACTTTTCTGGGGTCTGCGGAGACCTCCGATACCAACTTATTTATCTAAAAATTTGTTCCATCTTTTGTCGTAAAATGCGACATTTTCAATGCTTCAAAACGGGGTAAGTGCTTGACTTTTTCTTCGCTTCTATCTAAAATCAAATCTGCACCGTAAAATTTGATACCATGATCGGGGAGGGGAAATCATGTCAACAACAGATCTGCAAGAAGCATTGAAAGAAAAAGAGAAGGAAATCCTCCGTTTGCAAACAGATAATACAAATCTGTATCAGACTGTCTGTACATTGAATCAAACTTTAAACCGTATGATTGACGTATTTATCTGAATTGCGAAAATCTTTCTCCCATTATCTGGAGGACATTCCGCTTGTCTTTCACTCACATAGTAAACGCCACGAGGACCTTTCCTGACTTCGTGGCGTTTCATTCTGATTTTTCGTACTTAATCGCTGTACAGCTTTTCCAGCGCCTCATTTTCACCCAGAATAATATAGGTGTCATCAACCAGGGCACTGCGGTCAGGGTCGGGGGTCGGGATAATCCGTTCCCCGTCTTTTCTGGCGATAACATTTAGTCCAAAACTGCGCAGGTCCAGCTGGCGCAAAGACTTTCCGATCCAGTTCTGAGGAGTGACCACCTCCACCATACTGAACGAGTTGGATAATTCCATCGTGTCTATAAAATTACCGGATATAATATTACGCGCTGTCCGCACACCCATGGCACGTTCCGGGAAAATAACCTTGTCCGCGCCCACTTTCTGCAATACCATACCATGAATATCGTTATGTGCTTTCGCAAGGACATACGGAACCCCGCATTCCTTTGTGACTATCGTCGCCATGATACTGGCTTCCAGATTTTCACCGATCGCGATAATCGCACCATCCAGATTATGAAGTCCCAAAGAACGCAAAGCCTCGGCATCCGACACATCTGCCCGGAAGGCGTGTGTCACATAATCTGCGATGTCTTGTACCTTTTCCACTTTCCAGTCCACCGCAAGTACCTGACAGCCGTTCTTTGCCAGCGTCAGAGCCACGCTGCGTCCAAATTCTCCCAACCCGAATACTGCAAACTCTTTCTTGGCCATGACCAATTCTCCTTTTATTTATCCAATAATAATCCGACGTTCCGGCAGCTCCCGCATAGTATCCTTTTTGGAATGGCGGACAGAAAAAGCAACTGCCATGGTAATCGGTCCGATTCTGCCTATATACATCGTAATAATCAATATGATCTTGCTGAACATACTCAGATCCGCAGTCACCCCCCGGGACAAGCCCACTGTTCCGATAGCGGAAACGACCTCAAACAGGGTATCCACCAAAGAGATATCCTCCACCGCACAGATCAGCAGGGAAGCCGTCAAAACAACCCCGATACTGATCACTACCACCGCCAGTGCCGTCCGAAGACTTTCCTGAGCAATCTTACGCTCGAACACTTCCGTATTCGTCTTACCGCGGACTACCGCCAAAACGGTTAATACCACCATACCCACTGTGGTCGTTTTCATACCACCTGCCGTACCGGCCGGCGAGCCGCCTACTATCATTAAAAGCAGTGTAACCAAAGTGGAGCCTTCCCTCATATTTTCCTGCGGAAAAGAGGCAAACCCCGCAGTCCTGGTCGTCACAGACTGGAACATCGAAGCCATAAATTTCTGAAAAACATTCAGGTTCCCGATGGTCCCCGGATTATTAAATTCCAGCACAAAATACACAAGTGTTCCGAAAGCAATCAGAATTCCTGTAATCACCAGTACCAGCTTGGAATGCAGTGCCAGATTCTGAAACGGCCTGTAATTCTTCACATCTTTCTTTCTGGATTCCTTAAATACCCGTACCACATCCCACCAGACAATGAATCCCAGGCCTCCGAGAACAATCAAAAGCATAGTCGTAATATTTATCAACGGATTCGTCATATAAGGGATAAAACTGGATTCCCCAATCAAATCAATTCCCGCATTACAAAATGCGGATACCGCATGGAATACCGAATACCCCACACCCCTTATAAAACCAAATTCCGGAATAAACTGAAAACTGTACAAAACAGCGCCGGCCAGTTCCACCACCAGCGTACCCGCCAGGATCTTCTTCACCAGTTTCACCAGTCCTGACAGTGTGTCCAGATTATAGGTCTCCTGAATCAGCATCCGGTCCCGAAGGGTGATCCTCTTTCCAACGATAATAAACACACTCATCACCATTGTGATGACTCCCAGCCCGCCCAGCTGGATCAAAATCAATATAATGATCTTCCCAAAGAGGCTCCAGTGGCTGGCCGTCACAAAAGTAACCAGTCCCGTCACACAAATGCTCGTCGTCGACATAAACAGAGCATCTATAGGATTTGTCCAGGTCCCGTCCGCCGAAGAAACCGGCAGCATCAGTATAACCCCTCCTATCACAATCGCTGACAAAAACCCGAACGCGATCGTTCTGGTTGTATTCATCTGGAGTCTCTGCATAAACTTCTTCAAACTGATTAACATGGTATTCCTCTGCTCACCGAAACACGGTTCTATTTTGCACATCTCATGCTCTGGTCCGGTACTTTACAAAGCCTAATTATAACCTTTCACGCCTCCGGTTGCAAGTTATATTTGTATTAATTATGGAAATTGTATTGCTGATGACAGCTATGTTGAGATTTTCTGCTAAAGGGACGGGAAGAGAGGGAAGCGGCGGGGCCTTGGAACCGGGCGGCTCATCGCCTGGGGTCAAATCACTTCGGCCGGAACTAAGAACAGCTAACTCCGAAGGCGGGAGAACCTCTTATTGGCAGGACCCGGAACAAACTCGCCAAAAACCGGCTCGGACAGTGTTCCAGGCCCTGCGAGGTTCTCCCGCCTTCTGCGTAAGCTGTTCTAAGTCCCGGCCTCAAGTGATTTGGCCCCAGGCGATGAGCCGCCCGGTTCCAAGGCCCCGCCGCTTCCCTCTCTTCCCTGCTTTACAAAAGGCCTGCATGCATGTTCCGACAATAGTATTAGAAGTCTAAAGTATTCAGAGTCTAAAGTATCCCAGGTATGATTTTGCATCTAAGTGTCTCTCCAAAGTAGGAGTGTGCAGGAGCAAGGAGGACTTCCGGGAAGGGGGAACAAAAGGAACGGGTGCCGAATCGCTTGAGGCCGTGTCTTAGAACGGGTTACGCAGAAGAGGACGAAACTTCGCAGGACCCGGGGCACTGTTTGAGCCGCTTTTTGGCGAGTTTGCCCCGGGTCCTGCGAATAAGAGGTTTCGGCCTCTTCGGAGTTACCCGTTCTTAGACACGGACGAAGCGATTCGGCACCCGTTCCTTTTGTTCCCCCTTCCCGGAAGTCCTCCTTGCTCCTGCACACTCCGGCCCTCAGCAGCCCTTAGCAGCTCCCCATTGACAGAAAGATAGGATTTGGTTAAGATGGATATAATTCTGGAAAAGGAGTAGAAAAACATGGAAAAACAGATTACCGGGCATACCCGGTTAACCGGTTTATTGGGCAGCCCGGTTGCACATAGTATTTCTCCCATGATGCATAACGAATCGTTTGCGCGGCTGGGACTGGACTATGTTTATCTGGCATTCGATGTGGGCTGTGAGGATTTGAAAACCGCAGTGGAAGGCCTGAGGGTTTTGAATGTCAGGGGCTTTAATCTGACGATGCCGGATAAAAACCGGATGTGCGAACTGGCGGACCGTCTTTCCCCTGCCGCACAGATGATCGGCGCGGTGAATACGATTGTCAATGACGATGGGGTACTCACCGGTCATAATACGGATGGTGTGGGATATATGTGCGCGGTAAGAGATGCCGGTCATGATATTATAGGAAAAAAGATGACTCTGCTGGGCGCCGGCGGCGCGGCTACCGCGGTCTGTGTGCAGGCCGCGCTGGACGGCGTGGCGCAGATTGATCTGTTCAGCATTAAGGATCAGTTCTGGTCCCGTGCTCAGAATCTGATCGATAAGCTGAATGCGCAGACGTCCTGCAGGGCTTCGCTGTATGAGCTGCCGGATGACCGGATGCTTAAAAATAGTATCTCGGATAGTGCGATCCTGACTAACGGCACGTCGGTGGGAATGAGCCCTCACGCGGACGGCTGTATTATTCCGGATTCTGGAATGCTGCGCCCGGATCTGATCGTCTCGGATGTGATCTATAATCCCAGGGAGACCAGGCTGCTGCAGATGGCCCGGGATCGCGGCTGCCAGGTCTTTAATGGACTGTACATGCTGCTGTATCAGGGAGCGGAGGCTTTCCGTATCTGGACTGGGCAGGACATGCCGGTATCGGTGATTAAGGAGAAATATTTTTCCTGATTCAGATCCTATTCTTATGGATTCCTTTTTTATTTAATCTGTGATATGATGAAAACAACATAAAATTAAGAGGTGAAAATCGTGAAATTACTGGAAGAAAAAATTCTGGCAGAAGGACACGCATTAAATGAATCAATACTGAAAGTGGACAGCTTTATTAATCATCAGGTCGACCCACAGTTGATGTATGAGATGGGAAAGGATATCGCCGATCATTTTCGCGGACAAGGTGTTACCAAAGTATTCACCATCGAAAGTTCAGGTATTGCTCCGGCGGTCTACACTGCACAGGAATTAGGGGTTCCCATGGTAATCCTGAAGAAACAGGTTTCCAAAACCCTGAAAACCGATGTATGGCAGACACAAGTCACCTCTTTTACTAAGGGAGTGGATTACGAGCTGACCATGGCCAAGAATTACATATCAGAAAATGACCACATTCTGATCGTGGACGATTTTCTGGCTAACGGGGAAGCCGCCACAGGCGCGGTTCGGTTGATCCGCAAAGCGCATGCTACGATTGCGGGTATCGGCATTCTGATTGAGAAATCCTTCCAGCCCGGAAGGCTGAAACTGGAGGACCAGGGATTGGATGTCTATTCTCTGGCCAGAATAGGTAAAATGGATGTGGATCTGATCGAATTTATTCACGAGTAGTCAATATAATTCATAAACTGCATACGAAGCCAATACAAACACGGGCCGTGATCTGGCCCGTGCTTTTCATTCAATATAAACGTGCTCCTCTGGAATAAAAAACTTCTGGAGTGTGACAAACTCCTTTTTACTGATCAAGTTTAATCTCGTATTCCAGCGTAATATCCTGGCTGTAATAACCGTCCTCACTGACTGCCACCGCGCGGATGGTATTTTTTCCTTCCCGCAGCATAATGGGGCGGACATACAGATGGCTCTTGTGGGTGGGCTGTGAGCCGTCAAAGGTATAATAGATCTCTCCCTTGTCCGCCAGCAGTTCAATCTCCACATTTTTGTAATAGATTCCAGGTGCCAGATCGACATCAGGAGCGGACACCATATAAACGGAAAGTTCTTTTCTGATGTTCTGATCGGTACAGTCCAGTATCAGATCGGGAATATCACTCATACGCTCATCCTTTTTATAAAATCCAATGAGCTCTTCGTATTCCTCCACGGTTGCAAGGCCTTCGTCTATCATATGCTCCAGCACAACGACTGCCTGCTCATCCTCGTGCTGTTCCGTATAAATCTCAACCAGTGTTTCATAAGCAGCCGGATCCTCAGGCTTTAATTCCATCGCCCTTTCCAGATATTCGATCGCCCTGCTGATCTTCTGCTTGTCCCTGTATTCCTGCGCTTTCTGGAATTGATAGGTGTAGGAATGATTCCTGTAGGTGAGAAAGCCTACCGCTCCTCCTGTGATCAGTAACGTCACCGCAATACCCAGAATCCATAATTTTCTTCGCGGTGTCAGCGCCTTAGACTGTGGTTTGGAATGGGTATGTACTGTTTTCTCCTGTACTGGTTTCTCCTGTATTGCTTTCCAGTCTGAGGCAGATTTTTCCTCCGGATTCATCATACCGGCCACATTTTCCAGTACCGCTTCATCCAGCGGATTAAAATCCGGTACGATCTGCACAGGTTCCCCGCACTTCTCGCAGTACACATGTCCATCTTTCAGCTTAGTCCCACATTTTTTACAAAGCATGGTCATTTCCGCCTGTTCTTTCTATCTTTTCGCTGATTCTACGCAATTACGCATCAGCATGGCGATGGTCATTGGTCCTACGCCTCCCGGAACAGGGGTAATCGCGCTGACATGGTCCAGCACATCGGCAAAGTCCACATCCCCGCACATTTTACCATTTTCCCTGTGTATGCCAACGTCAATGACGACGGCTCCTTCTTTGATATATTCATGATTGATCATTCTGGGTTTTCCTATGGCCGCGATCAGTATATCCGCGCGCTTTGCCACTTCTTTTAAATTTTGGGTCTTGGAATGACACACCGTGACGGTCCCATTTTCCCGAAGGAGCAGTAACGCCATTGGCTTCCCAACGATATTGCTTCGTCCGATCACCACGCACTCCTTGCCTGCGATCTCCACGTCAGAGCGCTTCAGCAGCTGGATAATACCGGCCGGTGTACAGGACAAAAAGCCGGGCTGGCCGATGCACATGGCACCGACACTGGCCGGATGAAAGCCGTCCACGTCTTTTAGAGGCGATATGGCCTGGATCACTTTATCTTCATCAATGTGCGCCGGCAGCGGCAGCTGAACCAGAATTCCGTTCACATCTTTCTGCTGGTTGAGCTTCTCTACCAGAGACAGCAGTTCTTCCTGCGTGGTCTCTTCCGGCAGTTCGTAGGATAGTGACTCGATCCCGATATAGGCGCATGCTTTTTTCTTGTTATTCACATAGATTGAGGAGGCCGGGTCCGCGCCCACCTGCACTACAGCAAGGCAGATACTCTTTCCCTGCTCTTTTAAAACCGCTACCTCTTCTTTACACTCATCCTTGATCTGCTGGGAGATCATTTTTCCGTCTATAATTCGTGCCATTCCCATTCACTCCTTTTTCTCCTAGAATAAACCTGTTATTTTTCCGCTTTCATCCACATCGATGCTGTCTGCAGCCGGTTTTTTCGGCAGCCCCGGCATCGTCATGATCGCACCGGTAATCGCTACCACAAAACCGGCACCCGCTGATATATATACTTCCCTTACATTGACTGTGAAGTTTTCCGGCCTTCCTAACAGGGTAGCGTCATCCGACAGGGAATACTGGGTCTTCGCCATACAGACTGGAAGATTTCCAAAGCCCAGCTCCGTCAGATGCTTCAGCTCTTTTGACACCGCAGCGGAGAATACCACGCCGTCAGCACCGTAGATCTCTTTGGCTATCGTCTCAATCTTTGCTGCCAAAGGCTGCTGGTCATCATACAGCACTCGAAAATGGCTTTCTTTTGCAGACAGGGTATCCAAAACCTTTTCCGCAAGCGCAATGCCGCCTTCTCCTCCTTTTTCCCATACCTCGGAAATGGCGAATTCACATCCTCTGTCTTTACAGAATTTTTCTACAAAAGCGATTTCCGCTTTTGTATCGGTTATAAAGGAATTCAGGGTTACAACAACCGGAACACCATATTTTTGGAGATTTTCAATATGTTTCTCCAGATTGACGATGCCTTTTTCCAGGGCCTCCAGATTTTCGCCGCTTAACTGGTCTTTGGGGACGCCCCCGTTATATTTTAATGCGCGGACCGTTGCCACCAGCACGACGGCATCCGGCTTAAGTCCCGCTTTCCTGCATTTGATGTCAAAGAATTTCTCCGCACCCAGATCCGCACCGAATCCCGCCTCCGTGACGACATAATCCGCCAGCTTCAAAGCTGTCTTCGTGGCTCTCACACTGTTACACCCATGGGCGATGTTCGCAAACGGTCCTCCATGGACCAGCGCCGGTGTATGCTCCAGGGTCTGGATCAGATTCGGTTTCAGCGCGTCCTTCAAGAGAGCGGCCATCGCTCCGGTAGCATGAAGTTCCTCAGCGGTTACCGGTTTTCCCGCTCTTGTATAAGCGACGATCATACGTCCCAGACGCCGTTTCAGATCTTCCATATCATTGGAGAGGCACAGCACAGCCATGATTTCCGACGCAACGGTGATGACGAAATGGTCTTCCCGGACTACACCGTCACCTTTGCTGCCAAGTCCCACTACCACATTTCTCAAGACCCTGTCATTCATATCCAGACAGCGTTTCCAAACCACCTGTCTCGTGTCGATTTCCAGCGCATTCCCCTGCTGTATATGATTGTCCAGCAGAGCAGCCAGCAGATTATTGGCGGAAGTGATGGCATGAAAATCTCCGGTAAAGTGAAGGTTCAGATCCTCCATGGGCACTACCTGGGCATATCCGCCGCCGGCCGCGCCTCCTTTGATGCCAAAGCAGGGACCCAGAGAGGGCTCTCTAAGGGCAATCACCGCTTTTTTGCCCAAGCGTCCGAAGGCTTCGCCCAATCCTACCGTAGTGGTTGTCTTTCCCTCGCCCGCAGGTGTGGGATTGATCGCAGTCACCAGAATCAGTTTTCCATCGGGCCGGTCCTTTACCTTTTCCCAAAGTTCATCTGAAAGCTTTGCCTTGTACTTTCCATAAAGCTCCAGGTCTTCTTCCTCGATTCCCAGCGCTGCGGCCACCTTTTGAATGGGCTCCATACTGGCTTCCTGTGCAATCTGAATATCCGTTTTCATAACTTACTGCCTCCTTTGACATCATTCTCCGTGATTTATACATATTCCTCTATGTAATTTGCAAATTCATCCATCGACATAAGAATCTTACGGGGTTTGGTACCTTCTTCCTCCCCGACCACCCCGGCTTCCGCCAGCTGATCCATAATCCTGGCCGCACGGTTGAAGCCGATTTTGAACTGTCTTTGCAGCATCCCGATGGATGCCTTGTCTTTGTCTATGATAAATTTACCGGCCTCTTCAAAATATACGTCCCGCGCGCTGCCTGAGTCCTGTGCCGCAGCGCTTCCTCCACCGCCGGACACCGCGCTGTTGATCCGGCTCTCTATATTGGGATCGTAGGGCGCAGCGGTATTTTGCTTTTTAAGGAATTCCACCACATCTCCCACTTCCCGGTCGGATACGAATGCCCCCTGCACCCGGATCGGTTTCTGATATCCGGTGGGATAAAAGAGCATATCCCCTTTTCCCAACAGTTTTTCCGCGCCGTTCATATCGATAATGGTCCTGGAATCTACGCCGGAAGTCACAGAAAATGCGATCCTGGAAGGCATGTTGGCCTTAATCAGGCCTGTGATGACATTCACACTGGGCCGCTGGGTCGCCAGGATCAGATGCAGGCCCGCCGCCCGCGCCAATTGTGCCAGGCGGCAGATCGACTCTTCCACCTCACCGGGAGAGACCATCATCAGGTCTGCCAGCTCGTCCACAATGATCACGATCTGCGGCAGTTTCTGCGGTTTATTTTCATCCTCGATGTCTTCGATGGACGCGATCTTCGCGTTATAACCTTTGATATCCCGGACGTTTCGTTCCGCGAATTTCTGATACCTGTCTTCCATCTCAGCCACCGCCCAGTGCAGCGCGCCCGCCGCCTTTTTCGGATCGGTAACCACCGGTATAAACAGGTGGGGAATCCCATTGTAGACGCTTAACTCCACCACCTTTGGGTCGATCATGATCAGTTTCACATCCTCAGGCCCTGCCTTATAGAGAATACTCATGATCAGCGTATTGATACACACCGACTTACCGGACCCGGTGGCACCGGCGATCAGCAGATGGGGCATTTTAGCAATGTCTGTAACCACCGTCTGTCCGGAGATATCCTTTCCAACCGCGAAAGCAATTTTGGAGGGATGTTTCTGAAAATCATCGGTTTCCAACAGATCCCTTAACATGACAGGATTGTTTTCTTTATTCGGAACTTCGATCCCCACTGCCGCTTTTCCGGGAATCGGCGCTTCGATCCTTATATCCGCCGCCGCCAGGTTTAACTTAATATCATCCGCCAGGTTTACGATACGGCTGACCTTTACCCCCTGCTCCGGCTGAAGCTCATATCTGGTAACTGCCGGTCCGCAGCTGACATTCGTCACCGTCACATTTACACCAAAATTATGCAGCGTCTGCTGCAATTTCAAGGCAGTCTCTTTGAGCATCCGCTCGGAGTCTCCAAACCTGCCCCCGTTTCCCTTCTTCAAAAGACGGAACGGCGGATACACATATTCCACCTTGAACACCGCCGACGCCTGGGCCAGCTCCTTCTCCGTCTGCATCGCCACGTTTTCTTCCCGAACCTCCCCGTCTGCCTCACGGGGCTTTGTTTGTGGCTGGTTCTGGGATGGGACTGAATCCTGGGAATGATGATACGAATAACTCTGAGAATCCGGCATCTCCCCGACGTGCTCCTCAGCTCTTTGTGCAGAACTCTTCACCGATCCGGCCGGCATATGCTGCAGCTCCGCCGCCACCTCCGGGAATATCTCCGGCTCCGGCTCTATGTCCGGTATCGGCATCTGCTCCTGCTCGAAAATATGAAAATCAAACTGATCCAGAAGCTCTGCCTCTTTGACATCCTCCATGGTCAGTTCTTTTAACGCACTCTCTTCCTTTTGCTTTTTTTGTTCCTTCTTATCAATCTTTGTATTCAAAGAAACTCCGGATACCTTTTTATCCATCCGTTTCTCCCGCTCTTCGCGTTTTTCAGCGGCACGTTCCTTCCTGCGGGCCACATCCTCCTTCGCGGAATCGTATACCTTCTTTCCGCCTTTTTTTACACCGCCCAGGAAAGAGCGCTCGGTGATGACCACAAGGCAGATGATCATTAAAATGACCAGGAAAATGTAGACGCCTGCGGTCCCCAGCGCAGGACTTAACAGATTTATCATCAATCCGCCCGTCAGCCCTCCGGATGCTGCCCTCCCAGACGCATGCTGATATATCTCTTTAAAGGGCGTATCCTTGGAATAACCGACAGACACCTGCTGAATGAACGCGCACAAAAGCAGGAACAGCAGTACGCCCGCTCCCGCCTTTAATTTTGCGATACCGTTGTCCCTGTTGGAAATACAGAATGCGATAACCAAAAACAGAATAACCGGAAATATATATTCCATCCAGCCGAATAATCCGAAGAAAAAGGAGCTGACTGTCTTACCAACAAAACCGCCCACTCCAAAATTGCTTATCATTAGAAATATGGCAGCCGCCAGAGAAAACAAAACGGCCACTTCCATTCCGATCGGGCTATTTTTATTCCGTCGTTTCGCAGCACGTTTTTTTTTCGTATTCGCTTTCGACCGCGACGCACTGCGCTTTCTGCTCGATTGTGAAGCCATTGTCAAGTTCCTCCTATACTATAAAACGGGCTCCGATTACTGCCAGCAGTCCTACGGCAAAGCAGTAAATGGAGAAATACTTAAATTTTTTATTCCGGACCACGACCAGCATGGTCTTTATGCAGATGTATCCCACCACAGCAGCCACAAGCGCTCCAACCGCATAGTTGATGATATCCTGTGACTGAAACATGGTTTTATCCAGATCTTTTAATTCCAGCACGGCAGCGCCTAATACCGCCGGAATGGACATGATAAATGAGAACTTCACCGCGAACTTCCGGTCAAATCCACTCAACAGACACGCCGAAATCGTAGTCCCCGACCGTGAGATTCCGGGCAGAACCGCAATTCCCTGGCAGATTCCGATTAAGAACCCATTCGTATAGCTTACGTCCTTCGGTACTTTTCTTCCGCCACCGGTGGCATCGGCGATCAACAGCAGTACTCCCGTTATCATCAGACAGATACCGGGCACCAAAAGCCCCGCCCCGACGATCTCCACCAGGTCCCGTGCCACATAGCCAATGACTCCTGTCGGTATCGTAGCCACGATCACCAGAATCACAAATTTCCGGTAATTCGTCCGCACGATCCGTATGTAACTCCGGTTGGCTCCGCCGATTTTTTTAAAGAAAATAATCAGGTTCCTCACCAGGTCAGCCACGATACCGCAGCCTTCCACGATCAATTTCCGGATATCCCTAAAAAACGCGATAAATACGGCGAGAAGGGTGCCCAGATGCAAAACGACATCAAACAACAACCCTGTTTCCAGCTTTAATCCCAGTAAGTTTTTCAAGATGGCCAGATGACCGGAACTGCTGACGGGCAGGAATTCAGTCAAACCCTGAACCAGGCCCAAAAGCAGTGACTGCCATAATGTCATGTTCTCTCCTCCTGTGTACCTTCACTTTCGCATATGTATTAATTATAGCATCGAACGGGGCGGCTGTCACGGAATAATTTACCGTTGCTCCCTTAGGGGCGGCCTTGGATGGGTCTGTATATGGACCGGGATGGGAGGGAAAGGGCGTACCCATCCCTGCTTTACAACAGACTTTTTTTCAATGGTCTGCGTTCTCGGGTATCATATAGTAGTTATGATTTTTTTATTTAGCTGTTATTTGTGTGAAGTGATTGGGTTTATGTGGGAATCTTTTGGGAATCGTCGGTTTCCACTGTGGTTATGGTACTCATATCTAAAAATTCATGATTCTTTTTTGCCTCTTCTTTTGAATGGTAGAATATTACTTCATCATATGGTTTTAATTGTGTTTTCCATGAATTTACTGTTTTTAGAAAGTCTTTACCGTTCTCCGCAATTAAGTAACAGTTCCTATTTCTGTCAAGGTAGCATATTGGTGCATCACTTTTTAAATCACAGATTTCTCCAATTGTTCCTATGTATCCTCCGCAGCTATCCACTGCCATAATATCTACGCGAGGGATGGTGTAGAAATCTATCTCTGGCAGGCTATCTTCAAATATAAAGTGAATGTCGTATTTGTCGGCGAACTTTTGATACTCCGCATTTTTGTCCTTAACTGGCATGGAATAGATGGTAGTTCCCGCTTGTATTATTTCCGTATCTCTCATATATACGGCCGTGCAGCTTACTTCTTCCGTCTTATCAATATATATTTTTCTCATTTAAATACCCCATGATTACTGTATTGCCTGGATCTCTTTTTAGAATCCTGAACTATAAATATGAAAGAATTATTTTTAAATATTCTTTTATTCTAGTATTCCTGTACAGTAATGTCAAATGGTTTACTTTCTGTACGGTAAGGTCAAAATCACCATTCATGACCAGCTTTACCATGAAGGGGCGATAAACAAGAGCCGGGATGGGTATAACATCTCCGCAGCCTGCAGAACACAGAAAAGGGCCTTATGTAACGCAGGGATTGGAGGGAAAGGACGGGGCCGGGCGGAACCAGGCGGGAACTCCCGCGGGGCCAAATCACTTGAGACCGGGCCTTAGAACGGCTTACGCAGAAGGCAGGAGAACCTCGCAGGGTCTGGAACACTGTCCGAGCCGCCTTTTGGCGAGTTTGTTCCAGGCCCTGCTAATAAGAGGTTCTCCTGTCTTCGGAGTTAGCTGTTCTTAGGTCCGGTCGAAGTGATTTGGCCCCGCGGGAGTTCCCGCCTGGTTCGGCCCGGTCCCGTCCTTTCCCTCCAATCCCGGCCCTTCCTCATCCCGGCCCTTCCTCAACTCCCCCGCCGCTGTTCAATCATGGCATATAATTTTGCCATGGCTTCTTTAATTCCTCCGACTTCGTTAATGATTCCCTCATCTACGGTCTGGGAACCTACCAGGATAGTTCCCACATCCTTTGTGAGGATTCCGGTTTCCATCATGAGCTGTTCCAGACGGTCTTCTGTGGTATTGCAGTGAGAGGCGATGAAACCTACGATACGGTCCTGGATCTTTTTAAAGTAATCGTAGGTCTGCGGGACTCCGATTACCATCCCGGTCATCCGAACCGGATGAATGATCATTGTGCCAGTCGGGACGATGAAAGAGTATTCGGTAGCTACCGCCAATGGGACTCCAATGGAGTGGCTGCCTCCGAGAACCAGGGATACGGAGGGTTTACTCAGAGATGCGATCATTTCTGCGATCGCCAGGCCGCTTTCCACATCTCCGCCCACGGTATTAATGATGACCAGAAGACCTTCGATCTCCTGGCTGTCCTCAATGGCGGCCAGCTGGGGCAGCACATGCTCGTATTTGGTCGTCTTGGTGTTGGCTGGCAGACACTCATGCCCTTCTATTTCACCGATGATGCTTAACAGATGGATTTTGTAGTTTTTGGCATTTTCATCCAAAGTCATCTGTCCCGCTTCCCGGATCAGCTGTTCCTGATCCTGCTCTTTCTTTAATTCCTGGTCTTTTTTCTCATCGCGGCTTTCACTCTGCCTGTCCGGTTTGTTTTTTGAAGATACATCCTTTTGATTCCCATCCGCCCGGTCTATCATACTTTCTGTTCCTCTGCTATTCCAATTTGCCTCAAGATATTCTCCCATGTTGGACCTCCCATTCTAAACAAAAAGAACCACTTTTTACCATGGTTCTTTTTTGTTTAGTATATGGAAATTCTATATTTCTATACAGGCGGATCACCAAATATTATCTCTTTTGGACATTTAACTTTATAAGATTCTTTTCTCAGCTATTCTTCTCCTAATTATGAACTGCTTGTTAAACGAATTATCTTTTATATCATTTATTATCGCATGACAAAGCTGAATTCTCTCTTTTTATATCAGTCATTTGTTTTTTTATGCCTTCTTCCAGATTCCGGAATTATATAGCCTCTTTCAAAATCTAAACTTAATCTAACATACATTCTGCTATGATCTGTTTATCTTGTAGAAAAGGAGAAGATAACACCACATGAAATATCGTCATGAATTCAAATTTCAATTAAGCCCCAATGATTACCTGACGGTCAGGGCAAGGCTTCGAGCGGTACTGCTACATGATTCACACGTTGGTGAAAACAATGAATACCATATCCGCAGCATATATTTTGACACACCTGGTGACAAAGCACTACGTGAAAAAATCGATGGTGTCAATTCGCGCGAAAAATTCCGCATTCGCTTTTATAACGGTGACCTTACCCATATAAACCTCGAAAAAAAGAGTAAATTAAATGGCCTGAGTCATAAACAGACCACAGCGGTCTCGCAGGAAGAGGCAGCGCTGCTTCTGGAAGGCATTTATCCTGACCTAGCCCCGCAAAGAACACTGCTTGCAGAACTTATTTCCAAAATGCAGTATCAGCAGCTTCGGCCAAAAACGATTGTGGATTACATCCGGGAGCCATTTATATTTACTGCCGGGAATGTCCGGGTGACTTTAGACCGCGGTATCCGCACCGGAACGGTCAATGGCGTACAGGCCCTAACGTCTTTGGCTGTCACCATTCCAGCCGGAACACAAGGGCCGCTATTGGAAGTAAAATACGATGAATTTCTTCCGGAGATCATTCGGGATATCGTACAGCTAGGCAGCCGTCAGGCCGGGGCATTTTCCAAATATGCCGCATGCCGTATCTACGGGTAACAGAAAACTATACTAAACAAAAAAGAAAGAGGTAAAACCAATGACATTTAAAGATATTTTTAAATCAAACTTTTTAGAAAATGTGGCCAGTGTTTCCATTATAGATATGGTGCTGGCAATCATTCTTGCATTCTGCGTCGGACTCTTCATATTCATGATCTATAAGAGGACCTATAGCGGAGTGATGTATTCTTCAGGATTCGGCATCTCACTGATTGCCATGACTATGATCACCACGCTTGTAATCCTTGCTGTGACAAGTAATGTTGTGCTGTCCCTTGGTATGGTCGGTGCCCTGTCAATCGTTCGTTTCCGTACTGCCGTAAAAGAACCGCTGGATATTGCATTTATGTTCTGGGCTATCGCTGTCGGTATCGTGCTCGCAGCCGGTATGATACCTCTGGCTGTATTCGGTAGTGTCGTGATTGGAATCGTTCTGCTCATATTCGTGAACCGGAAGTCTCATACGCAGCCTTATATCGCAGTCGTAAGATGTACGGATCAGAAAGCGGAAAAAGAAGCGGGGAAATACCTTGCTTCTGAGGTGGAAAAATGCGTAGTCAAAAGTAAGACCGTGACACGCGGCAACATTGAGATCAATTACGAAATCCGTCTCAAAGATGAACATACGGATTTCCTTAATCAGATGTTCGTGTTAGAGGGCGTAGAAAATGTTGTGTTAGTAAGCTACAACGGCGACTATATGGGATAGACAACTGAAAGGAACCTTAAGCAATGAGTAAAAGTAAACACATTGACCGTATCTGCATTGCCGTCATAGCGGCCGCGCTTATCATTACAATGCTGTTTGTCGGCATCGGCCCCCAATTCATTCAGAAGATCTCGGCAGACCCGGCATATGCAAAACGGCTGTTCGATACCGACAGGGTGCATACACTGGATATCGTCGTCAAGGATAAGGATTGGCTGGATATGCTGGATAATGCTCTGGATAAGCAATATATCCCCTGTAACGTAGTAATTGACGGCGAAAATATCAAAAATGTGGCTATCCGGCCGAAAGGGGCCTCGTCACTTTTTGCTGTCTCTCAGTCCGATTCTGACAGACTCAGTTTTAAGGTCGAATTTGACCACTATGAGCCGTCTAAAACCTATTACGGTTTAGATAAGCTGGCATTAAATAATCTGATTCAGGACAATACTTATCTTATGGACTACCTTTCCTATGATATGATGCGTAAAATGGGGGTGAGTTCTCCGCTGACAAGTTTTATATGGATCACAGTAAACGGCAGGGACTTTGGTCTTTATCTCGGTGTGGAAGGCATTGAGGATGCTTTTGCACAGCGTAATTACGGAAACGATCGTGGGAATATTTATAAACCCGACATTGAAAACTTATTTGGGATGGGCGGCGAAGAAGATCTGGAGCTTCCTGAGAACGGGGAGAACCCTGAACCTCAGGATCAAGTGGCCGCTATTGCGCTGAATGATGGAGTTTCCAATGATACAGCGGATACCCCTGCACCACAAGACCAAGTAGCTCCCATCGCGGAGGACGGAGCCTCCGGCAATGAAGCGGATAAGGCCAGTGTTCCCGGGGCGGCAGCAGACGATAATGCGGCAGATAACAATACCGGGCAGGTGGACGGCACCATCGATGCGGGAGATGTATCGCTGCTTTACAGCGATGACGACCCGGAACATTATGCTAATATTTTTGACAATTCCGTTTTTGGAGATGTAAGTAAAGCGGATAAAAAGCGCCTGATCCAGTCACTTAAAAAACTGAATGAACAAAAAGACCTCTCGGAGGCGCTGGATATAAAAGAAGTAATCCAATACTTTGCCGTCCATAACTTTCTTGTCAACGGGGACAGTTACACCGGCGTACTTGTACACAACTACTATCTGCGTGAATACAATGGAACGCTTTCCATGCTCCCTTGGGATTATAATCTTTCTTTTGGCGGGATGCTGATGAATTTTGCACAGGTTGGCAATGATGCCACCTCTTATATTAATGCCCCCATTGATTCGCCGGTAACAGGGGGAGATGATGTAATGCAGTCCCGGCCTATGATCTCATGGATCTTCAGTGATGAGAAGTATAAAGACATGTATCACCAGGCCCTCAGCTATTTTATTGCAGAATACTTTGAAAGCGGGTATTTTGATGGACTGGTCCAGAAAAATGTGGATTTAATCTCATCCTATGTAAAAAAAGACCCTACAGCCTTCGCAGACTATGACGAATTTCTGAAAGGTACACAGACGCTGAAAGAGTTCTGTAAACTTAGAGTCGAAAGTATCCGCGGCCAGCTGAACGGCACGATTCCCTCCACAATCGAAAGCCAGGAGGCAGATTCCGCTTCACTTATCGATGGCTCTTCCATAGATTTGAATGCTATGACAAAGGAAGGCGACATTGGTGTTGTCTCTGAATCTTCAGCTCATACGTCGGAACCGACGGCGGAACAGCCACCTGTCAGGGAAGCTGCCAGTGAGGCGGACGGCGATATTACAATGGCGCTGCCGGAAGAAGGCAGTGCGGAGACCGGTACAAACACGCCGGATCCTTCTGACGCTGCTCCTGATCAGGCCTCAGAAGAACAGAGTGGAGACATTGTCAAACCTCTGCCTGAGGATAGTTCGGAAAATGGTAACGATATCGGTGAAAACCCAATTAAGGATTCTGGCAAAATGTGCTATACTGTTACGGTATAACAAAAAAGAACAAGGATTTCTATCTGCACCAGATTCTGCTGTCAGCAGGATATACTTGAAAGATCCACGGAAAGGATAAAAATTGAGATTATTATTAATAGAAGACGAAGAATTATTATCGGTAGCCATTGCCAAAGGGCTCAGGAAGCATGGTTATGCCATAGACTGTGCCTACGACGGGGAGGAAGCTCTTGCGCAATACAGCATTAATGATTACGACCTCCTTATTTTGGACCTTAATCTGCCCAAACTTGACGGGATGGAGGTCCTTCGGAGGATTCGTGAAGAGGATAAGACTATGCGTGTGCTCATCCTGTCTGCGCGGAGCAGTGTTCCGGACAAGGTTGCAGGACTCGATGGCGGATGTAATGATTATCTGACCAAGCCTTTTGACTTTGCTGAGCTGGAAGCCCGCATCCGCGCCTTGCTACGCCAAAAGACAGAGGCTCAAAGCGCGTCTCTGCGTCTTAGCGATTTACAGGTAGATACCGCTTCTAAACAGGCTTTCTGGGGCAAGACGCCGCTTGGACTGACCAAAAAAGAATACTCCATTCTGGAATATTTAATGATGCACCCGGACAGAACGATTTCTCCCGGGGAGCTTATTGAGCATGTCTGGGACAATGAGGCAGACCCGTTCAGCAATTCATTCCGATTCCATATCTCCTCTCTGCGGAAAAAGTTATCCAGTGTTTCCGATAATGACGGATTGATCATTACACTGCGCGGACAAGGATACCGGATGGCAAAGGAGGAGGAACTCATATGAATAAATGGCCGCTCCAAATCAAAATCACACTACTGGTAGGAATAGTTGCAACACTGGCCTGCCTGATTCTCACCGCCCATTCTATTTATTCCGCCCAAAGCTATTACAGCATTCTGGGGGAAGAGACCGTGCAAAAGGATTCTCTTACAGAAAAAAGAATCTCTAAGCCGGAGATCGCACCTGGGGAGATCATCCTTAATGACCCGGTTTCCCCCTACCAAGAGGCCACAAAGCAGTTTTCCATTCAAAGTCTTCTTGTTATGCTTGGCGTCATCATTTTTTCTGTTATACTGACTTATTACCTTGCAGGACGGCTCCTGCAGCCATTGTCCACCCTGACCCGCTCTATACGTGCTATCGATCAGGGGCAGCTCCATCAGCGTGTGGATCTGCCCGAGGCTGCCGGTGAGGTATTGCAGCTTACCTCATCCTTTAACAGCATGATGGACAGATTAGAGGAGTCCTTTAAAGTGCAAAAAAATTTTTCCGCAAATGCCGCCCATGAACTCAAAACACCTCTGGCAGTTCTTAAGGCTTCTCTGCAGGTGCTTGAAATGGATGACGAGCCTTCCATCCAGGACTATCAGGAATTTACAAAGGCCGCCAAAGTCTGTATGGAACGCCTCGTTGGAACGGTCGACGCTCTCATGTCCCTGACAAAAAATACGGGAGAAGATGCTGAATCTTATGTAGAGATGCTGCCGCTTTTGAAGCTGATTGTCACAGAACTTAAAGGTAAAGCTGATTTGGCCGAAGTCTCTCTTAATATTTCCGGGACATGCAAGGCCGTCCATGCAGATCAGACACTTCTTTATCAGCTTCTTTTCAATCTGGCAGAAAATGCTGTCAAGTATAACCGCCCCGGAGGCAGTGTGGACTTCACTCTTTCTGAGATTAATAACTGTTCTGTTATTCAAGTGACCGATACGGGAATCGGTATTTCAAAAGAAGACCTTCCTCATGTCTTTGAACCTTTCTACCGAGCAGATCGATCCCGTTCCCAGAAAATTCCCGGTTCTGGTCTGGGGCTATCCGTGGTGAAGACCATTGCGGAGAGCTGTGGCGGTGATATCAGACTGGAAAGCACAGCAGGTGTGGGTACAACGATTACCATAGTTTTTTAAGAACCCTATTATAAAACCGCAGCCGTCTAATCTTATTACTCTTTTATTCCAATTTGTTCTCTGGACTGAGAAATCGCTGTATCTCCCGCAGCATGACCGGAATGTTCAGTGGTTTTGAAAGATGACTATTCATACCGGCCTTACGGGCCATTTCAATATCCTCCACAAAAGCGTCCGCCGTCATGGTTAATATGGGAATGTCACCTGCGTCTCACACATTCCTGCCCGTTTTCCGCAATTTCTACCTGATCTCCCATCTCTTCCAACAACTATCTACGATCATCTTAGTGATGGCCATGCCGAGACCGGTGCCTTCAATTTGACTGACCCGGCTGTCCTGTTCCCGGGTAAAGGAATCAAAGAGCCGCTCCATAAACTCCGGTTTCATACCAATACCGGTATCCGCAATTCGGAACTCCACCGCAACATGGCCTATTATATTCAGTCATTCGAACTCCTTGCACAGTCCTGCGAGGGTGTAATGCGTTTGGCGATTCAAGCTTTTTCTGATGCGGAAAGAGCAGATTTTCGAAAACAATTTATGCTTTTATACAAAGAGAATATAGAATTGCTAAAAAAATTTTGATAGAACATGGTTTTAAACCGGATGATTTAAGCAGAGCGCCTCCTTCAGCTTGATGAGCACGGAGGCTACCGCTCTCTCGATGCAGAAAAATTAAGAGGCTGCCAGGTCAAAATTTCATGTGGTCCTTAGTGATATCCGTCCAGAGAGACATAATGCTAACGGCTACAAGACTTTCAAACCTGGCACCAATGTCTGTACTGTTATACCGCCTTTCCAAAAGGAAGAAGCATCCCCGCCGTTTCCAGAGGCTCCCGGAGCTGCTTATCCGGTTGCTTTTTCCGCTATAAGAATTTTTCCCCGGCATCCCGAATCAAGGGCAGGCCGTTTCGTTCCCCGGATTCCCGGTGGTATCAGGCCCGGCCCCTCTCCATCAGTCGGTCGTCTCTTAGTTCAGTATAATTTAAGCAAAATCCAAAGCCTGCTCCAAATCTTCCAGGATATCCTCAATATTTTCAATCCCAACGGAGAACCGGATCATGCCCGGAGTCACGCCGGCTTCCAGCAGCTGTTCATCGTTCAGCTGGCGATGCGTATGGCTGGCCGGATGAAGCACGCTGGTTCTGGCATCCGCCACATGGGTAACGATGGCTGCCAGCTGTAAGTGATCCATAAACCGGATAGCCGCTTCCCTGCCGCCTTTCAGGCCGAAGGAGATGACACCGCAGGTCCCTTTGGGCATATATTTTTGTGCCAGCGCATGATATTTGTCCCCGGGCAGCCCCGCATAGTTGACAAACTCTATCTTCTCATGACCAGCCAGGTATTCCGCTACCCTGCCCGCGTTAAAGCAATGGCGTTCCATACGAAGGGCCAGAGTCTCCAGGCCTACATTCAGAAGAAACGCGTTCTGGGGGGACTGAATGGAACCCAGGTCACGCATGAGCTGGACTGTAGCCTTGGTAATATAAGCGCCTTTTCCGAATTTCTGCGTATAAACGATACCGTGGTATGTAGGATCCGGAGTGGTCAGTCCCGGGAATTTATCTGCGTAGGCTTCCCAGTCGAAGTTCCCGCTGTCCACGATGCAGCCGCCCACGCACATTGCATGACCGTCCATGTATTTCGTGGTGGAATGGGTTACGATGTCGGCTCCCCATTCAAAGGGACGGCAGTTGATAGGGGTGGGGAACGTATTGTCGATAATTAACGGAACCCCATGGGCATGGGCGATTCCAGCAAACTTCTCTATGTCCAGAACCACCAGGGCCGGATTCGCTACCGACTCCGCCACTACAGCTTTGGTATTTTCACAAAATGCCTTGTTTAACTCCTCTGCATCCGCATCCGGATTTACAAAGGTACACTCGATTCCCATCTTTTTCAGGGTCGCTCCGTACAGGTTAAAGGTTCCGCCGTATACGGTGCTGGAACATACGATATGATCACCGGCCTGGCAGATGTTGGCTACCGCATAGAAATTAGCCGCCTGGCCGGAAGAGGTCAGCATCGCAGCGACTCCGCCTTCCAGGTCCGCGATCTTGGACGCTACGTAATCGTTGGTGGGGTTCTGAAGACGGGTATAGAAATACCCGGAATCCTCCAGGTCAAACAGCCTGCCCATTTCATCGGTGGTGTCATATTTGAATGTGGTACTCTGGTAGATCGGTAAGACTCTGGGTTCCCCTTTTTTAGGTTTCCATCCTGACTGGATGCACTTTGTCTCCAATCGATATTCTTTGCTCATTGTATCCTCCTTCGGTCAAAACACACGGGACAGCTTAGAAAAGGTATTCTTTCTGTAATTCTCTTACCATCTGGGAATAAATCTCCTGGCACTCTGTGTTTTTATCTTCTTCTATTAGTTTTATGCAGGGAGACAGATATTGCTCCCAAATACTTTCATAAACTTCTCTGCGGTCCGTGCGTTTATTGATCCTCTTGACGATCGTCGGAGCGATATCATAATACTCTTTGATAATCGCCTCCCCGCCGTCCTGATTGGCCAGATATTGATCTCTGTAATTGCGAAGAAGGGTCAATTCGTAGCAGTCATCGGGTTTCCCCAGACTCTCACAGACTGCTGTGGTGATATAACAGAATTTTCTGCGGAATCCACCGTTGATATCCGCAAAGGTGGCTTTTCCCACATGGTGCTGCGGAAACTCCTTGTTCCATAGTTCCAGAATCCGGTCTGCCAACGGATCGGAGGACTCTCCTTTATACTCCAGAATGGTAGGTATGGCAAAAACAACCAGCCCCATATTAAAATCCATGATTTTCTGGCTCCGGGGACCTTTTCTCGTGACGGGCTCCAGCTCTTTGCGCGCCTTCTCCACCACTGCCATGGACAGGTCATTTAACACACGGTCTTTGTCCTCTGCCATCTGATAGACACTCTCAATCGCTTCCAATGTCACGATATGCTGCATATAATGCTTCCGGAAGGCTCCCTCATACAGGCCTTTCTTGAAGTTTACCAACGGCTGGTCCATGTTGAATAATATCTTGGGAACTCCCTCTATGGCCATCTGATAATCCCGCTCGTAGGCTCTCTCATCTTTTTTCTTTTTTTCCGCGTCGGCCTGTTTTTGTGTTTCTTCCTGCTTTACCGCGGCAGCTGTTTCGATTTCCTCACCGCAGTACATACAGATGATTTTGTCACGATCCCCGGGAATCTGCAGCACTCCCTGGCATTTCGGGCATTTTCCTTCGATAAATTCCATGAGCTTTCCTCCGTAAAATTAATTTCCACCAGTGCCGCATTCACTGCGGCTAATTTCCGCTGACACACCGATATTTCTGACCTATTGGCGCCCTGATACTTCGTGTTCCGCTTTTACTCTTTATTCATCCAAATTATGATATACGTTTTGCACGTCATCATCTTCGTCCAGCAGATCCAATGTTTTCTGGAACCATTTCCGGTCATCGTCGCTGATGGTTTCCACCCATGTCTGGGGAATCATGGTCACTTCTGCGTTGGCCATCGGGATCTTAGCCTCTTCTAATTTTTCCCGCACACTGCTGAAATCATCCGGATCTGTGATTATTTCAAAGCTGTCCTCTTCTTCAGAAAAATCTTCCGCTCCCGCGTCAAGCGCTGTCATCATGATATCGTCCGCATCCATATCGCACTCTTCTTTGTCGATGATGATCTGGCCTTTTTTGTCGAACATAAAAGACACACAGCCGGGTGTACCGATATTGCCGTTGCCTTTTGTAAATGCGCTGCGCACATTGGCCGCGGTTCGGTTCTTATTATCAGTCAGTGCGTCCACGATCACCGCTATTCCGCTGGGGCCGTATCCCTCATAGGAGACATATTCATAATTTACGGAATTCGCGTCTCCGGCCGCCTTTTTTATTCCCCGGTCTATGGTATCGTTGGGCATATTGTTGGCCTTCGCTTTGGCAATTACGTCCCGCAGTCTGCTGTTATTGGCCGGATCTGCTCCGCCCTCTTTGACCGCAACGGCAATTTCTCTTCCAATTATCGTAAATACCTTTCCTTTTGCCGAGTCATTCCGCTCTTTTTTATGTTTGATATTTGCAAATTTCGAATGTCCGGACATAACTATTCTCCTCTTCTTTCTACAAAAATATCCATTCTGTATTTTAACATCCTTTGTTTTAAATGACAAGATACAATTACATGCTGGGAGGGGACTGGCTCCTTTCGGCAGCAGCGTAAGTCAGACCAAACGGCTGCGTGGAGAAAGGTGCCTGTCCCCGGATACGGGCCTGTTCGAGTCAACTTCCGGGGACAGGCACCTTTCTCCATTAGCCGCTGAACAGTTCCGCTTTACTGCCGAAAGGAGCCAGTCCCCTCTCTACATAGACAACAGCAGGGCCAGCACCGGTATGGACAGGAAGGACATGAGCGTGGTCATGAACACATACCTGGATGCGGTATTCGCATCGCTGTGATATTCGATGGCGAACATGGCTGTAATACTGGCGCAGGGCATCCCTGCGATGATAACCAGAAGCCCCAGCACGATCGGATTTTCTATAAACAAATGACCCACCAGCCAGAACAGGCCCGGTATGAGTATCACCTTCATGATGCTGAACAGATAGGCCTTACCGTCCGTGAATACAGACTTCAGTGATATTCCCGCCATGGTCGAGCCGATCACGATCATAGACAGCGGCGTGGTCGCATTTCCCACAATGGAACAGGTATCCACGATCACATCCGGCAGCTTTAAATCCAGCAGATAAATCAGCATAGCCAGCACAGCCATCAGGGTTCCCATATTACAGATCTTTTTCCAGTTGATTTTACCAGCTGTTCCGTCGGATACATCCTTCTGGATCAGATAGACTCCCAGTGTAAAGGCCAGCAGGTTAAAAGCCAGGTTAAACATAGACGCATAGAATAAAGATTCTGTTCCGAATATTACCTGTGCCACCGGGAATCCCATGAATCCCACGTTGGGAAAGATGGTCATAAACTGAAACAGGCCTTTTTGATTGTCTTTTACATGAAAAAGCCTGGGAACCATAAGGCTTATGACTCCCAAAGCAATATAGAGCAGAAATGCCAGGCCCAGCACCATAAAAGCTTCTGATTTGCTGCCGTTCGCATTTCCGCCGGCCACAGCGGATACGATCAGGAGCGGGCAGCAGATATTCAGTATCAATGCCGATAGTCTCTGATTGCCCGTTCCGTCCAGAATTCCTGCTTTGTTCGCCGCGTACCCGATTAATATCATCAGAAACAGCGAAATCATTTTTTCTATAACCATTAACAGATCCATTTACTCATCTTCCCTAATCGTTTCCGTCTCCGGAATTTTCTCAACACTTACTTCCTGAATCATCTTATTTTCCACAGACAGCACATGGAAGAGATAGCCCTCATATTCCACGGTAAAGGCTTCCCCGTCCTTTGGTATCCGCTCCAGCAGTGATATCAGAAAACCGTTCAAAGTCTCGTATTCTTCTGCAAATTCTATTCCCAGCAGGTCCTCGATGTCCTCCAATTCGGTCATTCCCTCCATCCGGTAGGTACCGTCAGCCTGCTCCTCGATCTGCTCCTCATCTTCATCATATTCATCCAGAATGCTTCCCACGATTTCTTCCAGGATATCTTCCATGGCTACCAGACCTTCGGTCTGTCCATATTCATCCACCACGATTACCATATGCATTTTCAGGGACTGCATACTTTTAAACAGAAGGTCGATATTCCTGGTCTCAGGGATAAACACCACCGGACGAACCAGGCCTTCCACCTGGCTGATCGGGAGACAGCGCTGCTCTTCCTTCTGGTAACAGACCATAACGTCTTTAAGATGCAGTATTCCTGTTATATTATCGATGTCCTCTTCATATACGGGAAATCTGGATTTGTTCTGCTCCACCACAAAGCGGTAAGCTTCCTCCAGGGTCTGGCTGTTCTCCATCGCCACGATATTTTTCCGGTGGGTCATAATATCTTTGGCTTCTTTCTCTCCGAACTCTACAATATTTGTGATCATTTCCGCTTCGCTGGCTTCCAGAACTCCCTGCTCATGGCCTTCATGCACCATGGAAATAATCTCGTCCTCCGTCACTCCCGGTCCCGAATGCGGGTCCATCCCCAAAATCCGTACACAGAAATTCGAAGTCTTCGTGATCAAATATGTAAGCGGATAAAGTATGGTTGTAACAGCACTCATCAGACCTACCAGCCCATAGGCAAAACTCTCGGGCTTTCGTTCCGCTATTTTCTTTGGAGCCAGGACCCCGAAACTTAACAGAAGGTATACAAATACGGCCGTTATAACTACCAGTACGCCTCTTTCCAGCACTACCGGCGGGATTCTCAGTGTCAGCTCCGGCCAGGCATCGGAAACCATCCAGCGGTAAACCGTTATGGAACAGATCCTGACTTCATAGAAACCTATGATAATCGCCATCAATGTCACGGATAACTGATTCGCGTTGATAAATGGGATCGGGTTGTCCATCATCGCCTTCAGCTTCATTGCCTTCTTATCGCCTGACTGGGCCCGTTCCTCGACCTGCTTGTTGTTAATCGCCTGCAGTGCCGCTCCAAACCCGTAAAACAGGGCATCGATCAGGACAAATACCAGGAAAACCAGAATCCCTATACTGGGACTGCCGCCATCTTCCATTCTTTTCTCAAACTCCTTTTCATTCAGTGCCGCATTATCTGCGGCTTAATTCAGGTATGGTGTAACCATCTAACTATTTTTTTCGCTATGAGCACTTAGTGCCTGTACTTTAGGCACTTACGTGCGATGCATAAAAAATTGTCAGCGAGGCTTTTTCGAGCGCTACTATTTTTTTAAACTATATCATGATGCCTGTACTGCGTCAAGGTACGTCCCCGTCTTATGTATCCAAATCCAAACTGATGAGCAGGGCCTTATCCACTTTTTCCAGGATTTCCTGATCCAGATGGCATACCTTATCTTTTAACCGTTTCTTATCAATTGTGCGCAGCTGTTCCAACAGGATCACAGAATCCTTCACTACTCCGTATTTGTGGGCATCCAGTGCCACATGAGTAGGCAGCTTGGGCTTATTCATTTTCGATGTAATCGCCGCACAAATCACTGTGGGGCTGTGTTTGTTTCCAACGTCATTTTGTATAATCAATACGGGGCGGATACCGCCCTGTTCGCTGCCGATTACCGGCCGCAGATCCGCATAAAATATGTCGCCTCTTTTTATAATCACTACATTCACACTCCGCTTAATTCTTTCCTTGTCATCCTATAGGCCTTTGGCCAAAATCTGGCCGTTTCCTATAGTATTGCCTGATCTTTTGCGTGTATACTATGTATCCGTGATTTTTCTGCCGACATGTTCTTACACGGTTTTATTCCTCAAAATTATCCCTGGTCTCCACAGTCCTTCCATGCTCCTTATAAACTCTGGGAATCCGCTTCCCCAGATCACATACAAATTCATAGTGAAACCGGCCTGAGAGTCCGGACAACTCCCCTACGCTGATCTCTTCTCCACCATCTGTTCCGATCATGGTCACCAGGTCCCCCTGGGTGACTCCTCCGATCTCTGTGACATCCACCATGAACTGATCCATACAGACTCTCCCCAGAATCTTCGCGCGTCTGCCTCGAATAAGGACTTCCCCTTTATTAGACAGGGTCCGTGGATAACCGTCACCGTAGCCGACCGGAATCGTAGCCACCACGGTTCTTCGCTCTGTGACGAAAGTGGAACCGTAACTGATTCCAACCCCTGCCGGCAGCTCCTTCACGTAAACCACCCGGCTGTACAGAGACAAAACCGGTTTTAACCGCACCGTATTCTTCTCCACTTCATCGGAAGGATACAGGCCATAGATAGAAATCCCTGCCCTGACCGCATCCATATTCGCATCCGGCAGCTCAATAATTCCGGCGCTGTTGGAACAATGCTTCAGTGGTATGGATATCCCCGCTTTCTCAAGCTGCCCCGTAAAATCTGAAAACCGCCGGATCTGCTCATGAACCGATCCCTTATCTTTTTCATCTGCCCTGGCAAAATGGGTAAAAATTCCTTCTACTACCAGATTAGGCATAGCCGCGATCTGCTTTATTTTCTCAATGCTCTCTTTTGTATCCGGGAATCCGATCCGGCTCATCCCAGTATCCACTTTCACATGAATCTTCATCGGTTCATTGGATTTTACCGCTTCCTCCGACAACTGTGCGGCCGTGTCCATGCGGAACACGGTCGGCCGGATCCCCTGGTCCAGAAGTACCTGATAATGTTCTGGAAACACATAGCCCAGAATCAGAATGGGCTTGGTAATATCATGATTTCTCAAAATCAGGGCTTCCTCCGCGGTAGCCACTGCGAATCCCCACACATAGTCATATCCTTCCACCAGGCGGGCGATCGGTACCGCTCCATGACCATAACCATCCGTTTTCACAACGGCAATCACAGACGTACCCGGTGATAAATTTCTGTGCATCTGTTCCATATTATATGCAACTGCATCCAAATTCACTTCTGCAAACACCCTGCTGTAAGTTTTCATGCTTTCCTCCAGTGCCGCATTCACTGCGGCCTTAATATTTCCGAAATGCTATCCACCAGGTCATGTGCCATCAGACTGTGCATTCCGCACTTTTTTGCCGCCGCATCTCCTGCCAATCCATGCAGAAACACTCCAAAAGCTGCCGCCTCCTCCGTCTGCATATGCTGGGCAATCAGTCCCGCGATCACCCCAGTCAGAACGTCCCCTGATCCACCGGTCGCCATTCCGTTATTACCGGTCCGATTGATATAGAGTCTCTGATCCGGTGTGGCCACAACCGTTCTGGCATCTTTCAGCACACAGGTCAACTCATTTTCCCTCGCAAACTCTCCGGCGGTATGCAATAAATCCGATGAGATATCCGATATCTCTTTTCCCGTCAGCCGGCTCATCTCTCCCAGATGAGGCGTTATAATGACCTGCTGCTTATGGTTCTTAAGCCATTCCGGATGCCCGGCCAGCAAGTTCAGCCCGTCAGCATCAATAATCAGCGGTATCTGCGCATTTTTCATGATATATTCCAAAACCCGCAGCGCCGTAAAGCTTCTTCCGAGGCCAGGTCCTACTACAGCCACATCGGCCCATCTGAGGCTTTCCTTCAACGCTTCCAGTGAAGCCTCCTCTTCCCTATAAGTAGTCAGTACCGCTTCCGGAATCAAATTCTGCAAAATTTGGCGGTTTGTCTCACCGGTATAGATCCGGACCAGTCCGGCACCCATCCGATACGCAGCCTTTGCTGAAAAATAAGCCGCTCCAGCCATGTTCACCGCTCCGGCCACCAGAAGAACCTTTCCGAAAGAGCCCTTATTCGAATACGCCGGCCGCATCGGCAGACGCTCAAGATCTTCCTTCCCATACGTATACACACGGGGAGGTTTCCCCAGTCCCCGGCAGTTAATTCCGATATCCTGCGCCGATACTCTGCCTGCATATCCGGCTCCCGGATACAGCAGCAGGCCTATTTTCTCATACGCAAACGTCACCGTCACATCTGCTTTTACAGCGACACCCATCACCCGGCCGTTATCCGCGTTAATGCCGGAGGGCACATCCACGGACAGGACAAAGGCTCCAGACTCATTTACCAGCCGGATACACTGTGCATAATCACCTGTTACCTCTCTGGTAAGTCCGATGCCGAAAATAGCATCCACTATCATAGTATATTCCGACAAAGGCATTTTGCTTACCGGTTCCAGCCCAATTGCACGTAAAATTCCCAACTGCGCAGCCGCCTGGACAGAACACTTCTCCTCCTGACCCGTCAGATACACATCCACCGGTATTCCCTTTTCATGGAGGAGTCTGGCCACCGCCATGCCGTCTCCCCCGTTATTCCCCGTACCGCACACCACCAGGACCCGCTTAAGATCACAGCCACAGGACAAGGCCTCCCGAACTACAGCTAGAGCTGCCCTTTCCATCAGTACCATGGAGGGCAGCCCTACTTTTTCAATCGTATAGTTGTCACAGCATTTCATTTCCTGAGAGTTCAATAAATACTTCAATTATTTCTTCTCCTTTATCTCCAGCTTATGTTCTTCCTCATATCTGGTCAGATTGTAAGACAGACGCATAATGCTCTCGGAGAGATGTACGTTCTCCACCATCACGCCTTCGGGAACATTCAGGTCCGTATGTGCAAAATTCCAGATCGCGCGGACACCATAAGAAATCAACCGATCGGCCACTTCCGTAGCGCTCGTCTTTGGAAGTGTCAATGTCGCTATCTGAATATCATTCTCCTTAATAAACTCTTCCATCTGTTCCATGGGCATAATTGAAATTCCCCGGACTGTCCTGCCGGACAGCTTCGGATTAATATCAAAGATCCCTTTTACAATAAATCCGCGTTTTTCAAATGCCGGATAATTAGCCAGCGCCTGACCCAGATTTCCTCCTCCGATAATGATGACATTATGTTTCTTATCCAGCCCCAGCAGGCGTCCGATCTCATCATATAAATATTTAACATTATAACCATATCCCTGCTGGCCAAACCCACCGAAATTATTCAAATCCTGGCGTATCTGCGACGCCGTCACCCTCATCCGCTCGCTCAGTTCATTGGAAGAAATCCGCTCTACGCCGCTTTCCATCAATTCTCCCAGATAACGATAATATCTTGGCAGCCTGCGAATAACCGCCTTTGAAATTTCCTTCTCTTCCACGGTACTTCCTCCTAGCTCATATCATGCTTCCATTATATAATATCTGCCAAATTATTGTCAAACCTTATTGGGGAAAGTTGGGAATTGGGTTCGCGATTCATGGCTAATTCTTACAAATAGGCTTTAGGGAGGGGACTGGCACCTTTCGGTAGTAAGGCCAAAATTTCAAGCAACTACGTAGAGAAAGGGGCCTGTCCCCGGATGTTGGTCTATTTTAGGAAAAAAGACGCCCGCTTTCCAAAATGTAGGGCCTATTCCAGTCAATATCCGGGGACAGGCCCTTTTCTCCACGTAGTTGCTTGAAGGTCTGGCTTTACTACCGAAAAGTGCCAGTCCCCTCCCAAAAAGGCACGTTCCCTGCCCTCTCAGTCCGGTCCTTAGCCAAATATAAGAAACTATTGAATGGAACCGGCCGCCAGGTTATAATGGTTTCAACTGTATGTGCGGAATACAGAGTTTGGACGAAAGGAATGGGTAGGTATGATATTAGCTTGCCAGAGTATACATAAGGCATTTGGAGAGGAAACGATTCTTTCGGATATTTCTTTTCATATAGAAGAAAAAGAAAAAGCGGCGATCGTGGGAAATAATGGTGTCGGGAAGTCCACACTGCTTAAAATTATAGTGGGGGAACTGACGGCGGATTCCGGGGAAGTGGTAATGGCGAAGGGAAAGACCCTTGGGTATCTGGCACAGCATCAGGAGCTGATCAGCGGACGCAGCATTTATGAGGAGCTGCTGTCGGTGAAACAAGATATCCTGGATATGGAACAGCGGATCCGGCAGACTGAGATAGATATGAAATCAGTGGAGGGGGATGCGCTGGATGAGTTGATGGGGACTTATACCCGGCTGACCCATGAGTTTGAATTGAAAAACGGGTATGCTTATAAAAGTGAGATCACCGGGGTTTTAAAGGGGCTCGGGTTTGGGGAGGAGGATTTTGAAAAAGCAGTGGATACGCTCTCGGGCGGCCAGAAGACCCGGGTGTCTCTGGGAAGGCTCCTGCTGTCCAATCCGGATATCCTGCTGCTGGACGAGCCGACCAACCATCTGGATATGCAGTCGATCTCCTGGCTTGAGACTTATCTGAAAGGGTATCCCGGGGCTGTGATTCTGGTAGCCCATGACCGGTACTTTCTGAACAGGATCGTGACTAAGGTGGTTGAACTGGAACGGACGAAGGCGACAGTCTATCAGGGGAATTATACGGATTTTGCCCGGAAGAAGGCGATGCTTCGGGACGCGCTGGTGAAACAGTATCTGAATCAGCAGCGGGAACGCAGGCACCAGGAAGATGTGATCGCGAAGCTTCGTTCTTTTAACCGGGAGAAATCTATCCGCAGAGCGGAAAGCAGGGAGAAGCTTCTGAATAAGATGGAGGTGCTGGAAAAACCGGCGGAGGATACCGCGCAGATGCGAATTCACCTGGAACCCAGGATTACCAGCGGGAATGATGTGTTGTCGGTGGAGAATCTTTCGAAGTCTTTCCCGCCTCTTGAGTTATTCCGTGGGATTCATTTTGATATTAAGCGTGGGGAACGGGTCGCGCTTATTGGAAATAATGGCACAGGAAAGACTACGATTCTAAAGATTATTAACGGTCTGCTTCCGGCGGACGAAGGGGATATTATTCTGGGGACGAATGTGCAGATCGGTTATTATGATCAGGAACATCATGTTCTGCACATGGAGAAAACTCTGTTCCAGGAATTGTCGGATACCTATCCGGATTTGAATAATACCGATATCCGAAATGTGCTGGCGGCATTTTTGTTTACCGGAGATGATGTATTTAAGAGGATTGGGGATCTGAGCGGCGGGGAGCGGGGCCGGGTGTCCCTGGCTAAACTGATGCTCTCCGAAGCCAATTTTCTGATTCTGGATGAGCCCACCAACCATTTGGATATCGCTTCCAAGGAAATACTGGAAAACGCTTTGAAGCAGTATACCGGCACAGTGTTTTATGTTTCTCACGACCGGTATTTTATCAATGAGACAGCTACCCGGATTCTGGATTTGACCGGCCAGACTCTGGTCAACTATATTGGTAACTATGATTATTATTTATCAAAACGAGAAGAATTAACACAGGTCTATGCTGGCGTAACCAATATAGAGGATGACGGAAATTCAGTATCGGAAAACAAACTTACCTGGCAGCAGCAGAAAGAGGAACAGGCCAGGATACGGAAACGCGAAAATGACCTGCGCAGGTTAGAGGAGCAGATCACCGAACTGGAAGCCAGGGACGCACAGATTGACCAGCTGCTGACTTTGGAGGAAATCTATACCGATGTGGAACAATGTATAGTATTAAATAAGGAAAAAACCGATATCGCAGGACAACTGGAAAAACTAATGATAAGCTGGGAGGAGTTGGCCGAATAGCTATAATGAATAATTGATCAAAACTTGATGCCCACCTGATTGTTTTATCGCTAATTGTAAGTTTTTGTCATCCAACTGATCACTCATTGACATTTTAATCCAATTTATATAACATTTTTTGTGAAGACAAAAGGAATATCTTTCTAGTGATACATGGGAGGAATATCAAGTGGTATTGACAGAACGATATTGCCAAATACTGGAGTATATTCAGGAAAAAAAGGCTGTAACGGTGCAGCAGCTTTGTAAGGAATTATATGCCAGTCCGGCAACCATCAGACGGGATTTAACTACATTAGAAAAATACCATTTGATACATCGGGTGCATGGTGGGGCTATTCTATATGAAAGTGGTAATACAGAACCTGCCTCATCTATCCGCCAGACCAAAAATATCACAGTCAAGAAAAGAATTGGTGATTTAGCCAGCGTGTTAGTGAAAGATTACAGCACGGTCTTTCTGGACTGTAGTACGACGGTTTACTACGCGGCTATGAGTCTAACGCAGATGCAGAAGCTTACGGTGGTTACAAATGGTTTGAGTTGTGCGCAGTTTTTGTCTCAACAGACCGATTGGGATATCTTCTTTCCGTCTGGTAAAGTAGAGAGCCAAATGGGAAGTACCACTGGGAGCGATACAATATTGGCATTATCTAAATTCTACGCGGATTTTGCTATCATATCCTGCACCGGGCTGATCCCCGACGGGATTACGGAAGCCAGTGTCGACCAGTCCCGCTATAAGCTAGCCATGCTGGAAAATTCCCAGACCCGGATTCTGCTGTGTGACAGTACAAAATTCGGAAGCCGTTATTTCAGCAGAACCTGTGGTTTTGATTACATCGACTATCTGGTGACGGATATAAAGCCTCCGCCGGAATATGTTGAGTTATTTGAGAAAAACAATTGCCAGATTATTTATCCTGAAGAAGATGAATAATCTTCACTGATTGAATGGCTTCTATTTTTTATATAGGGGCTGTTTTTTTATTGCTATGATGATCGTGCGATGACGGAAAGGAAGATTTTTATTCCGGCATGATCATTTCTAATCGTTACATGAGCGTTTTCTGATCGCATGTAAGTATTTCTCATACTGTCGCTCTCGCATTGACTTTTCCCCTGATATCTACTAAATTTTTAAATATAAACAAATTGTTAAGTGACTGTTAAAATTTTTTTGTAATTATTTTACAATAGTTTTATTAATTATTTTGTTAAATTACATCGATGTAACTTATAAATCAATCCTAATATGTTGGAGGGTGATCATTTTTACGGAGACCAAAGTAATCAATTATTTAACCATTTTTAGCAGCGTAACAATTTTATAACTTATGAGGAGGTTTTTTATGAACCGAATGTTACGGAAGAGTATCAGTTTGTTACTGTCCGCCGCCGTGTTATTGCCGTCAGTCTTGACCACCGGCTTTACGGCTAAGGCAGAACCCTCAGCAGCTTTAACTTTTAAGGAAGTCTGGGGAATGGATGGTATATCAGGTGAGGATTTATCAAATTCGATCGCAGACCCGTTTGGAATGCTGGGCGGTGGAAAATACTCCTGGTCTCTCGGTGAAGGAGCCGGTGTAAACGGAAGTAATGCTCTGGCCTTTACAGACCTGGCAGGAGAAGGTGCTTACAGCGATTGCGATCTACGCTATCATATGCTGCCGGAAGGTACCAAAAATACCGACTGGAGCGGAGCACAGGAATTATGGTTTTATGCTGATATGAGCAGTTTTGGTTCTGAATCAAGTCAGATCCGGTTTGCATTTCAGGAAGAAATGTTTAAATCAGATGGCAGCGGCAATGGCCTCCATGCTCTCGCCTTAAGAAATGGGGCGGCCTACGGAACCAACGATGGCAGCGGTTGGAAAAGCGGAACCGTAAGCGACAGCTGCGTAAACCTGGAACCTGGTTTCCGGGGCTTTGTCAGAATCCCTCTGGACAGTTCCACATTCAACGCTTACTGGATGGGTGATGACACGCTGTATCTCAAAAATGTAAATCAGTTGAATATGCATATAAATGGCAACGGAACCACACAGAATAAAACAGCTTTGATTGACAGCTTTGGTGTGGTCGGTAATTTCGACGATGGAACTTCTCTTCCTACGGATACGCCGCCTACGATCCAGCAGGCCTGGAGTATTGAAGATATGGACGACTCCATTCTCACCGTTGCCGAAGGTGGTATGCTTGGAGATTATTCCGGTATGTCATTAGGAGACACTCCTACCTGTGGTTTATCTGTAGCGGCAGGCAAAGGCGTGGATGGTTCCAACGCACTTGCATGGTCAAGTCTGAACACCCGTGACTGGTATGGAGATCTGGATTTCAGACTTACTGCGGCACCGGGGGCGGTTATGGACTGGAGCGGCGCAACCGAAGCATGGTTTTACGCGGATGCGTCAGAGTTTGGTGATTCTGCCCAAATTCACTTCGCTTTCCAGGAAGGCACCCATGATGATGTCCTTCATGCGATGGAACTGAAGTCCGGAGTGGTTTTCTACGTACAGAATGGTGATTCCTGGCAGACCAAAACAGTCGATGACAATCATCTGATCGTTCTGGATCCCGGGTTCAGCGGCTGGGTACGTGTTCCTTTAAATAACAGGACATGGTCTCAGTATTTTAGTACCCACGGGGAAGACGACGGCAATTTATACTTACATAATGTGAACCAGTTAAATATGCGCGTAAACGGCAGTGACGCCAATGTTGGCACAGCGATTTATTTCGACGCGTTCTCCTTCGTCGGCGACGTAGGCGGCTTAGAACTGCCCGTAAAGTCTAACGATAACCCGGCCGACGTTCCTGCATTCAATGATGCAATTACAGGGGATCCGAATCTGAGCTGCTACAAAAACAGCGCCACATCCATCATAGACTGCAGCGCTGCCAGTGTAAACGGCAGCTCCGTCAGCTATCGCGTCGCTTCGGCACCTCAGAATGGACAGGCATTCATTAACGCATCCAACGGGACCCTGGTGTACACACCGAACGCCGGTTATTCCGGTCCCGACAGCTTCGTCATCAGTGCCACGGATAATGTATTCCGGACTGCTTCTTTAGTTCTGAATGTAAATGTCAGTGAAGAAACCGATCCCGATCAGGGTGAAGTAATCGATCCTACAGAGCCAGAATATCCGGCAGACGACGAGATTCCGATGAATCCTCCGTTAATGGCTCCGAATACCAAGCGTGCTTCCAGCCATTTGACCGACCTGAATCTGGAAGGTTACGCAGGCGGAAATATCCAGGGAAATATCGACAGCTGGCTGCTGCATGCTTTAGAAGACAACCCGAATATTATTGAACAGATCATAAGCACCGGAACTTCAAACCAAAATCCGACCCTGGCTTCCGTCCTGGGTGACGCATTCGGAATGTTAAGCGGGAGTACTTACCGGCTTACCGTGGCAGCCACCGGCGGAGATGGAAAAGCGATTCAATGGAATCACAATAAGCTTGCTCCGAAAAATGAGTACAATGATATAGATCTCAAATTCGGCAGCGATCTCAAAGCGGCTACGGACTGGAGCGGAACAAAAGAGTTATGGTTCCAGCTCAATGCCACCGAATTAACGGAAGGTACCCTGGATATCCGATTTGCTTTCGAGGAGAGCAACACCTCCACGGATAACGGCCGGGAATCCTGGCAGTTAAAAGAAGGCCAGACCATCCGTCTGTGCGCAGACGGTACCAATTGGATAGATATTAAAGTAAATGCGAACCGTACTTTTTCCGTACCTGCAGGCTTCGACGGCTGGGTAAATATACCCTTCAGCGCCGATTCCTTCGAAGTATACTGGTCTGAAAAAGGATCAAACGATGTGATCGACCTGAAAGACGTCCACCAGTTCCAGATGCATTTCAAAGGAAATGACAATACCTTAGGAAAGAACTTCTACTTCGATAACTTCTCTATCGTAGGAGATGTAAAAGGTTCTGCAGATTCCCCCGCTCCCATGTCCGGTGATGATACCTTTAAAACCGTATGGGATCTGGAAAATATCCGTGAGGGCGGAAACGATTATACCGGAGCTTTAGTACCCTGGTACAGTGAATTCCCTGGAAAGCTCTTAACGGGAATGGCCTATACCTACCGCTTATCCGATGATCCCGCTCTCCTGGAAGCCGGCAATCAATTGGTCGAAGAATTAACCAACGCGCAGGGCGACGATGGATATCTGGGCATCTACACAGGCAGCGCCCGCATGGGCGGCAACGGAGCCAACTGGGATGTATGGAATCACTATCACTGCATCTACGGTCTCTATGACTGGTACCGCCTGACCGGTAACGAAACTGCGTTGAAAACTGCGATTAAGGCAGCCGATTATATCTATGAATATTTCGTAGAAGGCGGAAAGACCTTTGATTCTGCTGGCAGCCAGACCATGAACCTGGGTATCAGCCACGTATTCGCACTGCTGTACCAGTATACCAGCGACACCAGGTATCTGAACACGGCGAAACAGATCATCGTGGAAGACTGGCCCAAATCCGGTGACTGGTTAAATAACGCCCAGGCCGGCAAAGAATACTATGAGTCCAAACTGCCCAGATGGGAAGCATTACACACGATTATCACACTTGGCTTATTATATGAGATTGAGGGAGATCCGATTTACTATACCGCGCTGGAGGATATCTGGTGGAGTATCGCCAAGACCGACCGACACAATGACGGCGGATTCACCAGCGGCGAGCAGGCTGTGGGCGATCCTTACAACACAGGCGCAATCGAAACCTGCTGTACCATATCCTGGATGGCACTTGGAACGGAATATCTCCAGCTGTCGAAGAACTCTTATGTAGCGGATGAATTAGAGCTCTCCTATTTCAACGGAATGTTGGGCGCTCTGTTGGAAGACGACAAATATGTAACTTACAACACTCCGATGGACGGCAGAAAAGTGGCCTCTCAGGTCGACATTGCCTTCCAGTACAACACCGGTTCTCCTGACTTTAACTGCTGCCAGGCAAATGCCAGCCGTGGTTTGGGTGAGCTTTCCCAGTGGGGCGTGATCGGAAATGATACGGACCTGTACCTGAATTACTACGGTCCTTCCGCGGCCAACACACTGACTCCCGGCGGAAATGCCATCACCATTAAGCAGGAAACCGAATATCCGAAGGATGGCGCGATTAAGATCACCCTGGATATGGCTAAAAACGAAGCATTCAACTTTAACTTACGTATCCCGGTCTGGTCCTACACGAATGCGTTCAAGGTCAACGGCGAGGAAATGAAAAATGTAGTTCCCGGCGAATATTACACCATCAACAGAGAATGGAAAAACGGTGATGTAATCGAGCTGGATCTGGAAATGAGCGTTCACTACTGGCTGGGCGAGAAAAACTATAAAGGTTACTCTTCCGTATACTACGGCCCCATCCTCTTAACTCTGGATTCGAACTACAGTGATCTTGCAAGAGATGCCGCAAGATTCCAGACCACAGACCTTAAAAAGATGACCGTCTCCGACGGCAGCGGCGAAGGCTGCTGGCTCTTCTTTGAGACTAAGACCGTGAACGGTATCCCGGTAAAACTTGTGGATTTCGCAAGTGCCGGACAGGATAACAGCACCTATTACAGCTGGCTTAAAGTAAACCACAATATGAATTATCTGCCCAATGTAAAAGGCGGAAACCCGGTTTGGAACAATTCACCCGACCTTCCGTCCTACAGCGTAACAACGGGTAATACCGATGGTGGAAAAGTGAAGATTCAAAAGGAAAAAGTCGCATTCGGCGGTTCCTCCAGCTTTACCATCACTACAGATAAGGGATACACCTTAAAAGACGTAACCTTAAACGGAAAATCATTGGGAGTCATTACTTCCTATGATCTGACTAATATCCGACAGGATTATAAGGTATCTGCTGTGTTTGTCAAAGAGGGTGGAGAGCCTACACCTACTCCGTCTCCTACACCGACACCGGATCCTGATAATCCGACACCGACACCGGATCCTGGTAAGCCTACGCCTACCCCGGATCCCGGCAAACCTACACCGACCCCGGATCCTGGTGATAACAACGGTTCCGGCAACAACTCCGGTTCCGGCAATAACTCCGGCTCCGGGAACAGCGGCTCGGACAGCACCACCAATGCGCCTTCCACCGGTGACACATCACCGATTATCCCGATCGTAATACTTCTGATCGGTTCGGGTGCAGGTATCTTCTTCTTCCTGAAACGGAAATCCCGTGCATAGGAAGACCGTAAGAATAACAAAGCCTTTATCTAATTACTCTTCCAAATAATCATGAACGAAAAATCCCCCAAAAGCTTCACCACTTTTGGGGGATTTTTCCATGCTTATTGTTCTACTCCTGTACCACCCAATAACTCTGTCCGGCCTCAGGATCCAGCAAATCAGCCTTATTAAAGATCACCCTGTATTTTTCACTGCTTACCCCTTTACGAAGTCCCTGAGGGCTTCCGGCTATCTGATACAGGTCTTTCATTGTAATCAAATGCTCTTCTCCCACCTCCAGAAGTCCGGCAACCAGTTCCGGACGGTGGCAGATCTCCCTGACCGGCCGGTTCAGGCTGTCCAGGCCTATGACCCCCACCACTACATCACTGCCGGGGAAAATAACCGGCTCATGTTCTGCGGGGGCTTTCAGCGGCCGTCCCTTTGCCCCGTCAGCTTCCACGATCAGATAGTCCGGTATCTGAACCAGCTCCGGATACAGCCCTTCCTCCATACCGGTGATTTTATTTCCCGGAACACGCCTGCCTACAGTCAGACACCGTTCCAGCTCAAGCATATCGCGCACACGCCGCAGATCCTTTGCTCCCTTCACTTCCACAAACTGTTCCTGCGGACACCACAGATGAGTGGTGGTCGTCATCAAAACACGCGCGCCCCGCTCGGTCAGCTCTTTTGCCAGGCGGCACATCGTGGTGGTCTTTCCCCCGGCCCCTACAATGGAAAATATTCTGTCCCGCTTAAGATCAATACGCAATTCTTCCAGAAGAGATACCCCATAAGGGCGGTCTATATCCCTAAGCTCTCTGGCCTCCTCTGCCTCGATCCAGGTACAGTCCTCCATGTGCCTTCGCACTACCGCCTTGCCGCCTCTGTCCCCTTCCAGGCTTCTCAATTCATCCAGATAAGCAGCAGAAAAAATCACCGGGTTTCCCGGCTCCTTACCGTTCCTCACAAACGCGATCCCTTTCTTTGAATTTTGGAACCCTGCGATGAGCCTTTTCATGGTGACCGCCTGCAGATACGGCTGGTCACAGACGGCGAACAGATATGCATCCGAGTCCCCAGCCTGGTTAAGCCCCAGACGTATGGAACGGGAGATCCCCAGCTCCGGCTGATCATTTCGGACCACGATCCAGTCGGTCTGACACAGCTGACACTGAATCTCCTCATACTGGGTGACAATAATTTTCCGGTAAAAAGAAAAACCAATCTCCGGAATCCGATCCAGGATATTCCGGTACATTGGTTTGCCATTTACCTCTGTTAACAGTTTGTTCCCGCCATAGCGTCTGGCGCTGCCGGCCGCCAGCAGAATCACACTCAGTTTCATACCTCATACCTCCAGCTTCATCTGCGCCTCTTCCTCCGCCTGCGCTTTAAAATCCTCCAGCTGTTCCGGATTCACGCTGGGCAGATCCTCGATGGAATGTACTCCGAACGCCCGCAAAAAATCCTCCGTCGTTCCAAACAGGATCGGCCTGCCCGGAGCATCCAGCCGCCCCACCTCACAGACCAGATTATATTCGATCAGTTTGTTCACCGCGTGATCGGACTTCACGCCCCGTATCTTCTCGATATCCAGCCGTGTCACCGGCTGCTTATAGGCGATAATGCTGAGGGTCTCCAGCAGCACATCGGTCAGTACATACTTCCTGGGCTGTTTGGCTATCCGGATCAGCGCCTCGTACATCTCCGGCTTCGTACACATCTGGAAGGAGTCCTCCAGCTCAATAATCTGGATTCCCCGGTCCTCCGCCTTATATTTGTCCATCATATTATGTATAATCTTTCTGGTTGTCTCTTCATCATGGCCGATAGCCACAGCGATCTTCTTAAGTTCCACGGACTCTCCCATGGTAAATAAAACCGCTTCGATGGTCGCTTCTATTTTCATAAGTTCCACTTCTTACTCCTCTGCCTTACGCCGCGCTGATCTGTATATCATCAAAAATATGTTCCTGCATGATCCGGATTCTGCCCATCTTCATGAGCTCCAGGACAGCCAGAAAAGTGACGATCACCTGCATCTTGCCCGCCTGTTTCTCAAGCAGCTCCCGGAAACTGAAATCCGGATGTTCCACAGCGTATTGTTCCACATAGGCGATCTTATCAGTCAGGCTGACTTCTTCCTTCTCTATTTTCCCAAACTTGCTCCGGACCGGGTCTATTTTGTCCACCTGTTTCTTAATCACGGATTTGAAAATATAATGCAGCTTCGTCAGGGTCAAATCCCCCATCAGTTCCGTCAAATCCACAGGCTCCACATACTCTTTCACTTCATCCGGCAGGGTCGAGGCCTTATACAGCGCTTTTCCCGCATCGATCTGCCTATCCCTCAGCTCATAAGACATATACTTATACATCTTATATTCCAGCAGCTGTTCCACCAGCTCCTGTCTGGGATCTTCCTCTTCACCCGCCTCATTTACTTCTTTCGGCAGCAGCATCCTGGACTTGATATCGATCAACGTCGCCGCCATGACCAGGAATTCACTCATCACATTCAGATCCTGACGGTGCATCTCCTCAATATATTCCAGATACTGATTCGTAATCTCCACAATCGGTATATCATAAATATTTACTTTATTCTTATCAATCAAATGCAGCAGCAGGTCCAAAGGACCCTCAAACGCCTGTAACTTAACCGGTATACCCATGTCCCTCTTCCTTTCACTCCTGTTATTGTACTAAGAAATCCGCCGGAATGCAAGAAATTAGCGGGATTAGTTTTCTGAATTTCCGAGGGCCATGGGGGCGGCTTGGGTTGAAATAGGGCCGGAGCGGGCCGGTGCAAGGGGGAACCCTGGGCAGGGGCACAAAAGGAGCGGGAGCCGAATCGCTTCGGCTCCCGCTCCTTTTGTGCCCCTGCCCAGGGTTCCCCCTTGCACCGGCCCGCTCCTCTTTTGGTTCATGCTCTGCAGGGCTTGCCGATTTCCTTTATATTGGGACGATTATCTGATATTGGACGATAATTTGTGATTGAGAGGCAGTTTTTTTAGAATATCAGTAAGACTAGCACCAGGGATATGAGAGGTGTTATGGTTCCAAGCAGAAGCTGTGACGGCGTATGCCGCTTCATAGCCAGACACGCCCAGTATACTACCGGCAGGATCAATAGTGCCCAGTATCCGTTGAGACCACAGAAATGTACCAATAAAGCCACAGGCCCCGCTACACCACAGGCATGCCCGCTTGCTTTGATTTTCAGTAATTTATTTAATATAGAGAGTATTACACCGGATATCAGATAAGTCAGATATATCTGACAGACTCCTTTCGGCGCATCCCCAGCAAAGGCAAATACCGTTCCACAGACATATCCTGCTACCGCCATAATAAACGCCAGTTTCCTCTGTCCGTCCCTTCCCCTGTCCCGAAACCCGGGCAGCACTTTCTGCAGCGGATAAGCCAGCAAAGGCAGCACCGTCAGAAACAAGATCGCCATCAACAGCTGAAATAGCCCTCCGAAAATCAAAGGTCTCACCAAATATAGTAAAATCAACGTAACCAACGCCACAACCGGCGCTACTGTTATCATCCTTACGATCTTCGCCACTCTCATCTTTACATCCGTCTCCATAAACCATCCATCCTTTCTATCCCCGAAAAGTTAGCTTCACGAAATTCCCCACTAAGACCAGACTATTCGCTTCTTGTCCACCATATGCTCATTTTTTCATGTTTCACTTCATTAAATATCCCACGAGACTCATTCTGTTATCCAGCCATTTATGTTTTAAAATCACTAAATATCTAGCCATTTAATTTCCCTCGCGCCACGCGTCTGTATCGCATCACGTCACGACATATTGCATTGTATTATATTATACTATACTATGTAGTATTCAATACTATATAGTATACTCTAGCACTTCCTTCTATAATTGTCAAACTATATACTTATTAATCCCATCAACTATATTAATTATAATTACATACTTACATCAGCTGGTTCTCTAAGTATAAATGGATACATAACAGCTGCTGCATATTCATATATCCGTATTCTATCATGCGATCCAAACCGGACAGATTTATACGCTATCCTCCATATTATGAACAATAATCTCCATAGCCAATCGCATATATTAATTTAAACATCCCATAAAACCTAAATCCCCCATAAACCAACACATGTACCCATCCACAAAAAACACCTCGCTGACTATTTTTCAAGCATCGTACATAGGCAGCTAAATAAAGCTGCTAAATGCTCATAGCCAGAATAAACACTCTAAAAAAACGTCCCCCTCCGCCCATACCAATGTAGGTACTGCGGCCTGAATGAACTTGAGAAGTTGATGGCCTGCTCCGGTGTTACCTGGCGGGGAGGGGTATTTTCGGGCTCCCGGATGGGGGAACGCGGCTCTGCCGGGGACGGGGGGATGGTATTCCCTCTGCCGGTATAGGGCGGCTGAGCTGCTGCTTAGTGAAATCCGAAGGATGGATTCAGGATGCCCGGCGGACTCCACGTCCGACGGGCAAGAGCCTCTGAGCCGGGAACGCATCATGCGTTCCTGGCGAATAGGCTCGGTTCCTGAATCCATCCTTTGGATTTCACTTAGCAGCAGCCAGCGGCAAGCCCTCCGCCAGAAGAGGGAATACCATCCCCCCGTCCCCGGCAGAGCCGCGTTCCCCCATCCGGGAGCCCGAAAATGCCCCTCCCCGCCAGGTAACACCGGAGCAGGCCATCAACTTCTCAAGTCATTCAGGCCGCAGTACCGGCCCTTCCCAGCGTCCCCCTGGTCCACTCCTTAAGTCCCATTCCCACTTTTTTATTAACATTCTATGAATTTTTTTTCATTTTTATTGGCCCGGCCTCTTTTATGTGGTATCATAGGAAAGGAATATGTGAAAATTGAATATTGTAGAAGGAGGTCAATGAATGAACGACAACAGCATTTCTAAAATTACCCCCGAAATCCTGGACCTCGCGAAAATGTGCGTGGATACCAGCCTCATTAATCCCGAATTGTATACGAAATATGAGGTAAAACGTGGATTACGTGATATCAGCGGAAAAGGTGTTCTGGCCGGTCTGACCGACATTTCCGAAATCCGTTCCTACACCATCATCGACAGTGATATGATCCCCTGTGAAGGAAAACTTTTCTATCGTGGTATTGATATCGAAGAAATTGTCAAGGGTTTTATCAAAGAAAACCGTTTCGGTTTTGAAGAAGTAACTTATCTTTTATTATTCGGTAATCTCCCCAATCAGCAAGAATTAAAGAATTTTACAGATTTACTGGCAAATTATCGGACACTGCCTACCAGCTTTGTCAGGGATATTATTATGAAAGCTCCCAGCGCGGATATGATGAATACTCTCGCCCGAAGCGTATTAACGCTGTACGCTTATGACAGCCAGGCGGAGGACACTTCCATCCCTAATGTTTTACGGCAGAGTTTACAGATGATCAGCCTGTTCCCCTTGCTGTCCGTATACGGTTATCAGGCTTACAGCCATTATCACGATGGAAAGAGCCTGTTCATCCATTCTCCGCAGCCTGAATTGTCCACCGCGGAAAATATCCTGCATATCCTGCGGCCTGACAGTAAATATACCGCTCTTGAGGCCAAACTGCTGGATCTGGCTCTGGTGCTTCACATGGAACACGGCGGAGGGAATAACTCTACTTTTACAACCCATGTGGTCTCCTCCTCCGGAACCGATACCTATTCTTCCGTGGCGGCATCCCTGGGTTCCCTGAAGGGGCCTAAGCATGGAGGTGCCAATATTAAAGTCGTCAAGATGTTCGAGGATATGAAAACTACCATTAAGGACTGGACCGATGAAGAGGAAGTAAGCCTCTATCTGCGCGCTCTTCTGCATAAAGAGGCCTTTGACAAGGCTGGCCTGATCTATGGTATGGGGCATGCGGTCTATTCCCTTTCTGATCCCCGTGCCAATATCTTTAAAGCTTTTGTGGAAAATCTTTCCAGGGAGAAAAACCGGATGGAGGAATTCGCCCTCTATTCCCTGGTTGAACGTCTGGCACCACAGATCATATCCGAAGAGCGCAAAATCTATAAGGGTGTAAGCGCCAATGTGGATTTCTACAGCGGCTTTGTCTACAGCATGCTGGATCTTCCCACGGAACTGTTCACTCCGATCTTTGCCATAGCCCGTATCGTTGGCTGGAGCGCGCACCGTATCGAAGAGCTCACCAACGGCGGAAAGATTATCCGTCCCGCCTATAAGAGCATAGCGATACATAAACCCTACCGGCCTTTGACAGAAAGGGAATAAGATCGGGAAAATAAATAACCGATAAATATCTGATCATAAAAAGCGGCTTCTCCTATTCGGAAAAGCCGCTTTTAAAGAATAATCTATTTACTGTATAAGAAAATCACCAAAAGGTTTTCATCGCCTTTCTGGTACACAGGGCAAACCAGACCAGAGCCGCGAAGAAAACAATCATCCCGATAAAGATAGCGCTCCCTATCTGAAGAACAAAATCATTGATCAGGCAGATCCCCCCGTAAACCGTGGTAAACAGGGCAAAGATCAGCGTTCTTGGCCCCATGTAGGCCAGATATCCCGGAAGATCCTTGCATTTCTTCATATCCACATCTTTGGATACTAAAAACCCGGTTTTCACTTCCCCTTTGACCTTCATCAGGTACCACGCATACAGGCAGTAAATACCGCAGCCGAATACGATCACGTCCAATAATACAAACATACTGTCCATATCTTTTACATCCCTTCTTATTTTATTCCCAGATAGTTCTTCACAGTGTTCTGCATCTGATCTGTATCACAGACATCCCTGTGCAGTACCGGAGCGCTTCGGATATCCTCGATCGCCTGGGGTACGGGAACCCTGGAAATTTTCTCTAGTTCATCTACCAGTTCAAAATCCGTCATTGCTTCATATTTCGGATCGATAGCATCCATCACGCTTCTGGTAAATTTGTACGGGCTGGCCGTGGAGGCTATCACCGTTTTTTTCTCATCACGGGTATCCGCCTTGTATTTTTTATATACTTTGGCCGCCACCGCGGTGTGAGGATCGATCACGTATCCTGTGTCTTCATAGATCTGACGGATAACACCGGCGGTTTCTTCCTCCGTGGCGAAATTACCGTAAAAATCTTCCAGCTGGGAACGCATCTCAGCTGTAATCTCGTATTTTCCACTGGTTGAGAGTTCCCGCATCAGCGCCCGGTTCTTCTCTGCGTCTGCTCCCGCAATTTTATAAATCAATCGCTCCAGATTACTGGAGATCAGAATATCCATAGACGGGGATGAGGTAAGCACAAACTCCCTGTTTCTGTCATAATCGCCGGTCTTGAAGAAATCAAACAGGACTTTGTTTTCATTGGACGCACAGATCAGTTTATCGATCGGCAGTCCCATCTGTTTTGCATAATAAGCCGCCAGTATATTTCCGAAGTTACCGGTGGGAACCACCACGTTTATTTTTTCATTTTCCGCGATCTGCCCATTTGCAAAAAGTTTCGCGTAGGCATAGACATAGTATACGATCTGCGGTACCAGCCGTCCGATATTAATGGAATTCGCGGAAGAGAACTGATATCCCGACTGCTCCATCAACGCCGCAAGGGCTTTATCGCTGAACATGGCCTTCACGCCGTTCTGGGCGTCATCAAAATTGCCATGTATCCCCACGACGTATGTATTATCCCCCTTCTGGGTCACCATCTGTTTTTCCTGAATGGGGCTGACACCGTTCTTCGGATAGAATACAATAATCTTTGTTCCGGGAACATCCGCGAAACCTGCCAGCGCCGCTTTTCCGGTATCCCCGGATGTGGCCGTCAGAATCACGATCTCGTGGTCCACCTGATTCTTCTTTGCCGCGGTTGTCATTAAATGAGGCAAAATCGACAGCGCCATGTCTTTAAACGCGATCGTAGAGCCGTGAAACAGCTCCAGATAATAGGCGCCGTCCGCCTTCGTCAGCGGAGCGATTTCCTCAGTATCGAATTTACCGTCATATGCACTGTTGATGCAGTGCTTTAACTCTTCCTCGGTATAGTCCGTCAGATATAACTTCATGACTTCGTAAGCCGTCTCCTGGTAGCTCATACGTGCCAGCGCATCTAAGCCTGTTAAAAGCTTCGGAATCTCCACCGGGACAAATAGCCCGCCATCGTCGGCAAGACCCTTTAAAATAGCCTCCGACGCCGTCACAGTGATATCCGCAGTTCTCGTACTTTTGTATAGCAAATCCATACTTCCCATCCTTTTCTCGCATCGATTTGTTCGATTTTTGATATCATATCTTTCAGCATTATATCACACTCCACTACCGCGTACAAGTAAAAAGAAACTCTGCCTGCTACCCCTGAAATGAAAAAGTAAATTCCACTCTCTTTTCTTGCGGTAGCATTTACTTCTGCACAGTTGATATTTACTCTTTC
>NZ_JAHQCX010000022.1 GCF_019042245.1 Diplocloster modestus | reverse complement strand
ATAAGAAAGCGTTCGTTTCTGAAATTCTTTTTTAGAATTTTCAGGGTTGTTTCACTGTTTAGTTATCAATGTTCGTTGTCGAATTTCGTTGCTTCCTTGTGGCCTGCAACTTTTATAGGATATCACATCCTCAAGCTACTGTCAACAATTTTTTCAACTTTTTTTCGATTCAATTCCTGCCGTATCAACCGGCGAATGTTATAATACCATTTCTTTAACCATAAGTCAACACGAAATCACAAAATTTTCTATTTTTTTCCAAATCATAGTCACTCTTCACAATAATGGGAGGGGACTGGCACCTTTCGGTATCAGGCCAAGCATTCCAGTAACTACGTGGAGAAAGGGGCCTGTCCCCGGATGTAGGCTTGAATAGCCCAACATCCGGAGAAACAGGCGTTTTTTGTCGAACAGACCGACATCCGGGGACAGGCCCCTTTCTCCACGTAGTTACTGGAATGCTTGGCCTGATACCGAAAGGTGCCAATCCCCTCCCATAATGGCAGTCCCAAGCTTCCTGGAAATGTATCATTTCCCTAAGAAGTTACCGGTATCTCCTGGGATTTTCCTGGGAATTCCATCTGCACAAAAAAGTTGACACATTACTCCAACATGATACAATAGGACTGTTCAAATGATTCTAAAATCTTTTACTTTAATTATAAAGTCAAACGTAAGGAGTGTTTATAATGACCGGAGATTTACACTGTCACAGCCGCCATTCCGATGGTTCTTGTACCGTCCGGGAACTGATCTCATATGCCAGCCGGATTCATTTGGATTATCTGGCAGTCACGGATCACGATACCTACCAGGGTGTAGCGGAAGCGCTGGCCTTAGGAGAGGAATATCACGTAGGTATCATTCCCGGTCTGGAATGCACCACCAAAGATCCGGACACCGGACGGCCTGTCCATGTCCTGTGCTATCGCCCCAAGCGTTATGAGGCTCTGGACCAGGTGACTGAACTCACCTCCGGGCGCAGGACACAGTCCAAACTCCAGATGCTGGAAAAATTAAAAGCTTTTTATCCCATATGCACAGAGGATGTAGTGGCCTATGCCGCTGAAAGCTCTGCCATCTTCGAGCCTCATATTATGCAGGGTATCGCGAATTTGGGTTATACCAATGCGATCTATGGCCCGCTCATGGATGAACTGATCGGGAAAAAGGGGACCTGTTATGTTCCCATCGAATATCCGGATATCTACGATGTTATCGATATTATGCATGAGGCCGGCGGTCTAGTGGTTATCGCCCATCCCGGCCAATTTCGCAGTATTCCATTAGTCCGCCAGCTGGCTGCCAGCCATCGGATCGAAGGCATCGAATGCTTCCACTATCGTAATACCGAAGAGGATACCAGCGAACTATTGCAGATCGCCAAGGCTAACGATCTTATCATCACCGGAGGGACCGATTTTCATGGTATGAACTCCCGGCAGCCCTATCCGTTGGGTTCTTATACCACAGACGATGAAAATCTGCGGCGGATTCTGGATTTTTCCTGATGTTGCAGAGAAGAACTAAGGACGTTCCTATAAACAAAAAAATCACTCCGGGGACGCGGCGGCGGAAAGGAAAGATGCCGATTACATACAAGGCACTATCCAATAATTCCAATGGCATCCCTGACCGTCTTTACTCCCTTAAGTGAGATCCCCCCGATCTTAGGAAGAGAATCTAGCGATACTTTTGGCAGCACCACTGTTTCAAATCCCAGTTTTCTGGCCTCCAGCACACGCTGTTCCGCCATATTCACAGCACGTACCTCGCCGCTTAATCCCACTTCCCCGAATACGATCGTCTTATCATCAACCGGCTGGTTCTTGAAGCTTGAAACGATCGCCATGACAATCCCCAGATCTACCGCCGGTTCGTTCATTTTGATGCCTCCGGCCAGATTCACATAAGCATCACAGGCGGATAATTGAAGGCCCACTCTCTTTTCCAATACTGCCATAAGCAGATTTACACGGTTAAAATCTGTTCCGGCGGCTGTCCTCCTGGGTATTCCGAAGTTACTGTGACAAACCAGCGCCTGGATCTCGATTAAGATCGGACGCGTTCCTTCCATCGAGCAGGCCACCACGGAGCCGGAAGCTCCTTCCGGTTTACCATTTAACATAAATTCCGAGGGATTGGCTACTTCCGCCAGCCCTTTTTCCCTCATCTCAAACACACCGATCTCGTTGGTGGAACCAAACCGATTCTTCACTCCCCGCAGAATCCGATAGGCCGCGTGCCGGTCCCCTTCAAAGTAGAGCACTGTATCTACCATGTGCTCCAGCACTCTAGGCCCGGCTACCACACCTTCTTTCGTGACATGCCCAACCAGGAAAATGGAGATGTTCATTCCTTTGGCGATCTGCATAAAGGTGGAGGTGGATTCCCGTACTTGGGACACACTCCCTGGAGCCGATGACACATCTTCCCGGTACATGGTCTGGATCGAGTCGATGATCACGATCTCCGGTTTCATCCGGTTGATGGCCTCCTCGATTACTTCCAGGTTTGTCTCGCACAGGAGCATCAGATCGTTGGTAAAGCTGCCGATGCGCTCCGCCCGGATCTTAATCTGGCGCAAAGATTCTTCTCCTGATATGTACAGTACTTTCCGGTTCTGTGTGGACAGATTCTGACACACCTGAAGTAACAGGGTAGATTTCCCGATCCCGGGATCACCGCCCACCAGAATCAGAGAACCTGCCACGATGCCTCCGCCCAATACCCTGTCCAATTCATGGATTCCCGTTTGGACCCGGTCCTCTGTATTCATTTCAATGGATGATAATTTCACAGGTTCGTTCGCGTTACGCTTTTGCATCTTCCCGGCGCTTTTTGACGGAGCCACCGGTTCTTCCACAAAGGTGTTCCATTCCCGGCACGCCGGGCACTGTCCCATCCACTTGGATGATTCATAGCCGCAGCTCTGACAGAAATATGCGGTTGTTTTTGCTTTTGCCATTCTTTCCTCCAGCGCCGCATATCCGCGGCCTCCTTGATATGACAAAGGCCGCTTCAGTAAAAGAGCCTGTTTGACGGCAGGAATCCTTTACTTTAGCAGCCCCCAATATTCTGATTTTTATAACGAATACAATTACGACATCTTAATTACTTTCACGCCGATCTGATCTTCATCTCCCAGTTCCACGCTCAGAGTTAACTTGCCGCTCAAGTTTGTCTTCATCGTTCCGGCATTGGTATCATTGATCAGGATCTCATATTCTGTCTCTTCTTCCAATTCCAGTGTAATCTGCGGATCTTCCCAGCCTTCCACCGTGAATTCAACGCCTTCTTCTGTCTCCTTCAGGTTATATACGGCTGTACCGGGCACGGACTCATAAACAAACATACCGTTCTTTTCCAGTTTGGTGATTTCTTTGAAGGTTTTTACTTTGTACAGATCCCCCTGAAATTCGAAATCCTCCAGCTTTGTCTTAGCAGCCAACTCATAGTCTCCAAAACTGATGGTGCCGTCTGCCTCGGTGCGTATTAACTCTTTTACTACTGACATTTGTCAAGCCCTCCTACTTATTCATGACCCTGTATCGACACTGCCGTTCATTTCAGCAGCCTACTGGAATATTATATAATAAATCGCTTCCCATTGCTAGTCATTTATGCTTTTGTTCACACAAATTTCCTTATTATGCATGCTGACCACCGCATGGTCTCCTGTCTTAATGGTACCGGAAAGTATCTCCTGGGCCAGCCGGTCCTCGATCTTATTCTGGATCGCCCGGCGAAGCGGCCTGGCTCCATATTTGGCGTCAAAAGCCGTTTCTGCTATATATTTTCGCACGCTGGGGGTAACCGTTAATTTGATACCCATTTGGTTCATACTGCGCTCGGACAGTTCCTTTGCCATCAGGCTAACGATCTGCTGCACATGTTCTTTGGAGAGGGCATGGAATACGATGGTATCATCGATCCTGTTCAGGAATTCCGGCTTGAACATTCTCTTTACTTCTTCCATCACTCCGTTTTTCATGTATTCATAGTTTTGTTTTTCATCCGATGAGGTAGAAAAGCCCAGTTTCTTGGGAGAAATGATGGACGCAGCGCCCGCGTTGGAGGTCATAATGATAACCGTATTTTTAAAATCCACTTTTCTGCCCTGGGAATCGGTAATATGTCCGTCGTCCAGGACCTGCAGCAGGATATTGAACACATCCGGATGCGCCTTCTCGATCTCGTCAAACAGCACTACCGAATAGGGATTCCGGCGCACTTTTTCACTTAACTGCCCGCCGTCCTCGTGGCCTACATATCCCGGAGGAGAGCCGATCATCTTGGATACGCTGTGTTTCTCCATATATTCCGACATATCGATCCGGATCAAAGCCTGCTCATTGCCGAAGAGAGCCTCCGCCAGTGCCTTCGAGAGCTCCGTCTTGCCCACACCGGTAGGCCCCAGGAACAAAAAAGAACCGATCGGGCGTCCCGGATCCTTAAGGCCTACCCGCCCGCGTTTTACCGCTCTTGCCACTGCGGTGACCGCCTCTTCCTGGCCGATCACCCGTTTATGAAGGGTCTTATCCAGACGCAGCAGTCTGGCGCTCTCCGCCTCCGCCAGCTTTTGCACCGGTATCTTCGTCCACCCGGATACGATATCGGCAATTTCATTTTCCCCTACGGTTAATTTCTTACGCCCGGTGCCCTTGGCAGCCTGCAGCTGCCGGCGTTCCAGCGTCTGTTTTTTCTTATGGATCTCTGCTTTGAGGCTGCCGGCTTCCTGATAGCTGCCGCTGCGGATCGCCTGTTCCATCTCCTTATTTAACTGGTCGATCTCCGTCTCCAGCTTTCCTGCCTTGGAGGTCTTAAGCCCCAGCAGCCGGACTTTTGAGGAGGCTTCGTCGATCAGGTCGATGGCTTTATCCGGCAGAAACCGGTCATTGATATAGCGGGCGGACATCTTAACCGCCGCTTCCAGCGCCTCATCCGTGATCATTACCTGATGATGGTTTTCATAATACGGACGCAGTCCCTTTAATATCTCCACAGTCTGCTCCTCCGTGGGTTCTTCCACATTCACCGGCTGGAACCGGCGCTCCAGAGCAGCATCTTTTTCAATATATTTACGGTATTCTTCGATCGTGGTGGCTCCGATCAGCTGGATCTCCCCTCTGGCTAGAGACGGTTTCAGGATATTGGAGGCATCGATGGCCCCCTCCGCACCGCCTGCACCGATGATCGTATGGATTTCATCGATAAAGAGAAGGATGTTGCCATTATTACGCACTTCCTCGATCACCCGCTTGATCCGCTCCTCGAATTCCCCCCGGTATTTTGACCCGGCGACCAAACCGGACACATCCAGGGTCACCAGCCGCTTATCCCGCACCGTCTCCGGCACGTCGCCCGCCACGATCCGGGAAGCCAGCCCTTCCGCGATAGCCGTCTTGCCTACGCCCGGCTCACCGATCAGGCACGGGTTATTCTTTGTCCGCCGGCTCAGGATCTGGATCACACGGGCGGTTTCTTCTTCCCTTCCCACTACCGGGTCCAGTTTGCCCTCACGGGCCATCTCCGTCAGATCTCTGCTGTACTGATCCAGCACAGGCGTCGCCGTTGCTTCTTTTGCACCGCGCTGGAACTCATCCTTGTATGCGTTGGGGTCCAGCCCCATGGCCAGAATCACTTCCATAAATAGTTTGGGGATATTGACCCCCAGCGTCGTGAGTAACCGGGTCGCTACACTGTCGCCTTCGTGCAGGATCGCCAGCAGGATATGTTCGGTTCCTATCCTTTCACTGCGGAAGCGCTCCGCCTGAGTCTCACTTTTTTCCAGGATATTCTGGGCCCGGGGTGTAAGCCCTTCCGGTTCCTGCAGTCCGGTCTGCTCAGACGGGGCGATCAGATCCCCGATCAGATCCAGCAGCTTCTTCACTTCCACCCCCTGGTTCATCAGAGCCTGGCCCGCCACTCCGCCGTCCTCCTGCAGTAATCCGACCAGGATATGTTCGGTACCAACATAGCTATGTTTTAATTCCTGTGAAGTCTTTTCCGCAATCTTTAAAACATTCAAAGCCTTCTGAGTTAACTGTTTTCGCATGTATGCTCCTCCTGTAAACTAATCATATTCCTCAAAGATCTCATCAATCATATCGTGCACTTCCTCACAGCTGATATCGTTGCAGATCGCTTTGGCCAGAAGTACTTTCAATTCCTTCTTCATCTCTCCCAGCGCCTGCAGCTTGTCCGCGTTCAGTGCGATGACCGCGCCTTTTCTTCTGTCCAGCTGGATAAATCCTTCCTGCTTCAGCACCGTATAAGCCTTATTCACTGTATGCATATTAATGCCGATATGATCCGCCAGCTGCCTGACACTGGGCAGCGCGTCCCCTTCCTGGATCTCAGAAGTGGCTATGCCCACGATGATCTGATTTCTCAGCTGGATGTAAATCGCTTCGTCACTGTTAAAATCTATCTGTATAACCACAATATCACCCTTCCATTCATTATATGTATGTCCGATGATTTTTAATCCGTTTTTTTGTTATACACATAATATAACAGCTGTAGCACCTTGTCAAGCAATAGGATTTGCAGATTGATTACCGGCATTCGCCGTCACCGTTGTCATTGTTCCCGGTTCATTTGTGGACGGATGGCGTTTGTTATATAGGGTCCCCCCGTTTAATATCACATATTATATACCGTGCTGCCTGTGATCTCGACCACTGCGCTTATGCCGTCTGCGTCATTATAATAAGTTCCGCCGCTTACTTTTCCATCCTTGACTGTTCCGAAGTTATACAGTACTCCCTTTACTACTTCACCGCGCTCTATGGTTCCGCGTTTATTGATACTGCCTCCGTCCTTCAACACGCAGGATTTCAGATAAACGCCGGTATTGTCCGCACCGTCCGTTCCATTTTCCAGATTCCCTCCGGTTCCGGATATGGTAACCGTACCATATATGGCTCCCTGATTATGAATCTGTCCCGTTATGGTCAGGCTTCCCCCCTGGGAAATATAAACGCGCATTCCATCCGGTATGGTTGTTTTATCACCTGGGGAAACTGGATTACTCCCATCCAGAGTCACACTCTGCGTTTCCATATGGAGGCGGCGGCCTCTCTTTCTACGAGGCGAAAGACGGCACGTTCACCGTACGGTTTGCGATCTGAGGGGACCCATAAACCAAGACACGTCATGGTCTCACTATTCCATACCGTGTCTTGTTTTATTTTCAATGATTATTCTGGGAAAAGAATCTGCACAGTCAGAGAAGGTTTCCTCATACCAGACATTCCATTCACTCCCGCCGGTAAATTCGTAAAATTCTCCCCTTGAAGTGGCAAGTCCGCTACGGGACCGATTAGGGTTCCCAGGTCGTTTCCAATATAGTTTGTACTGCTGGCGGAATAACTGTTGATAAGAGCTGCGGCTGCTGACACCTGCGGTTCCTCATTCGCAGCGCTCTCCTGTGACTTTCCGCCACAGCCGGTGAGCATACCGGTCAGCATAGTGGCGGTAAGCAGTAATGCCCGAACTCTTTTCATAGTCATCTTTCTTTTTCCATCCTTTCTCATGGTGTTCCTTGCTATTGCTTGATTTGCTTTCCTTTTCCCGTCTAACGCATCACACGCGCCGGGCATGAAAAATGTCACAAACACATTGACATTTGCATATATATGTAGTAATCTATTTAAAATCTCTTTGCACTGCATTACATTCCCCTTCCGGGAATGCGAGATCACCAGTACAAACTGAGCAGGCGATGCCCGATAGGGCGTGGGGCCGGGCCGACCAGCAATCGGCAGCAGATAGCTAACAAGCATATCTGTGGGACAGTTGTATGTTCCATAGGTGTGCTATTTTTATATCCGTTTTTCATACTTACGGAACAGCCGACCTCAATGAAGTGCCATAGGAGAAATCAAGACACCGCAATGTCGATATGACAGCGGGAAACGGAGGATTCTTTTATGACAAATGAAAAACAGAACATGGCAGGTCTTTCGACTGCCCAAGCCCGACAGTTGCAGAACAAATATGGCAAAAACGAACTGACACCACAGAAGAAGGAAAGTTTTATCCAAAAAGCCTTTCACATTATCTGTGAGCCGATGTTCCTTTTGCTGATTGTTGCTGCAATTATTTATTTTTTTCTCGGTGAGCCGAGAGATGGTGCAATTATGCTTGTCTTTGTCATCGGAATGATTTCGATTGATGTAATTCAAGAATGGAAAACCGACAAAACATTGAACGCTCTCAAGGATCTGTCGGCTCCTCACATCAAGGTTATCCGTGACGGCGAGGAACAGACAATTGCAAGCGCCGACCTCGTTCCGGGGGATTTAATGCTAATTTACGAGGGTGTGAAAATTCCTGCAGACGGCGTTGTTATCAAATGCAATGACCTCTGTGTAGATGAGTCTTCTTTGACGGGAGAAGCAGAAGGAGTTTGGAAGGTAAACACCGATGCGGCACCGGAGTATACAGACTATTGGCGAAAAGATTATTGCTATGCAGGAACGCTTGTCATGCAGGGTACTGCATATGTACAGATAGATAAAATCGGCGCATCCACCGAATATGGAAAGATTGGCGCTAATATTGCGACCGCACCGGAGGAAAAGACGCCGCTCCAGAAGCAAACCGGCAGTCTTGTCAAAACCTGCGCCGGAATTGCCGCAGTTCTCTTTGCGCTGGTTGGCGTGTTCACCTATCTCAATATTCCCGACCATATTTTCAAAGACCGCATAATTGAAAGTATACTTTCGGGGGTTACTCTTGCTATGGCTATGATTCCCGAGGAATTCCCGGTCATTTTAACGGTATTCCTCTCAATGGGCGCATGGCGCCTTGCCAAGAAGAACTCACTTGTTCGTAAACTTCCGTGCGTGGAAACGCTCGGTGCGGTTTCTGTTCTGTGCGTAGACAAAACCGGTACGATCACGATGAACCAAATGACCGTGCAGGATACGTGGGCAACGAATGGCGACGAAAAGTCGCTTGTAACCGTCATGGGCATGGGCTGTGAAACCGATGCCTACGACCCGATGGAAAAAGCTATGCTTGCATACTGTGAAAAGAACGGAATTTCCCATGATGAACTGTTTGGCGGCGAGCTGATTACAGAGTACCCATTTACCAACGAGCTGAAGATGATGGGGCATATTTGGCGCAAGGATGGAAAAATAATCATTGCCGCCAAAGGTTCACCTGAACGCATTCTGACCATCTGCGCCATGTCGGATGCAGAAAAGACTGAATTCGAGAAGAAAATCAATGAACTGTCATCAAACGGTCTTCGTGTCATTGCCGTTGCAACTGCGACTCCGCAGACAGATAAGGACATTCCCGCAAAAATCACCGACTGCTCGCTGACTTTGCTTGGACTTGTCGGTCTTGCCGACCCGCCGCGTGAAAGCGTCAAAGCAGATATTGCTGTATGTAACAAAGCAGGTATCCGGGTCGTGATGATCACCGGTGACAACGGTGTGACCGCTGCGTCGATTGCCAAAAAAATCGGCATGAAGAATTATGACCACATCATCACCGGCGATATACTGAACAACATGACCGATGATGAACTGCGTGAAAAAGTAAAAGAAGTCAGTATCTTCTCTCGCGTTGTTCCGGAACATAAAATGCGAATCGTCAAAGCATTCAAGGATAACGGCGAAATTGTTGCAATGACGGGTGATGGCGTAAATGATGCGCCCGCTCTTAAATACGCCGATATTGGTATTGCTATGGGCAAGCGCGGAAGTGAAGTTTCAAGAGAAGCAGCAGACCTGATTCTGCTGGACGACAATTTCACCACCATTGTGGAAACGGTGAAAGACGGCAGACGCATTTACAATAACATCCGTAAAGCCATCGGATATGTTTTCACTATTCACATTCCGATTGCGTTTGCATCACTTCTGGCACCGATACTCGGCATTGCTCCGGTAGCACTCTTTTTGCTTCCGCTTCATGTGGTTCTGTTGGAGTTGATTATCGACCCGACCTGTTCTATTGTTCTCGAGCGTCAGCCTGCGGAACGAGACATTATGGAACGCGCTCCCCGCAATCCAAAAGAAAAGATGCTGACACCTGGGATATTTATTAAGAGTGTGCTCCAGGGGCTTGTCCTCTTTGCGGCATCGTTCGGCGCCTACTACACCACTCTTGCGGGAAACGAAGCCAACGCACCGGTCGCCCGTGCAATGGGACTTGCAATTATTATGATTTCAAATCTTCTGTTGGTGCAGGTCAATAGCTCGGAATGTGATTTTGCATTTCGTTCGGTTGCTCGCCTGGCAAAAGACATCGTGATGTGGGCGGTAAACATCGGCACGATTGCCGGACTTATTGTGATTTTTTATACACCCGTCGCTGGACTATTGAAGCTTGCACCGCTTTCCGCGACACAGCTTTTATCTGCCGCCGGCATTGCCGCCGTTTCGGTTCTCTGGTATGAGCTTGTAAAACTGTTCAAGAAACTGTTCGGCAAGAAGAACGGAGGCACAAAATGAAAAATGGATTCATCTAAGATACAATGGAATCTGTTCTCCTTTGTAGGGAAATGATTCCCCGTTGTGTGAAAGTACCGATGAAGTAAGGAATTCTGCATCTTCCGTATTTTCAGATGTGCGTTTTCATCTATCGGTTCACTTATAGGTATTGCAGGTGCTATGCTTGGCTTCCCTGTTCTGGATAGTGTCGCAAGTGTTGTGATTTTTATAGTATATTCATTTTAAAGGTATCTTACGATATTCTGAAAGGTGCTCTGGCTAATATGATGGACACCTCATGCGGCGAGGAATATGAGAAAAAGCTTAGGGATTATGTTGCCGCACAGGAGGAAGTAGTGCGTGTCGATGTCTTCGCAGTCGTATGTTCGGCAGCAAAATATATATTGATTTGGAGATAGAGGCGGATCCAGCAAGTTAAGCAATAGCAGGTCGGCATATCAAAAATGCCGGCCTGTTCTATTTTCAAGATAAAGAAATCTCTCTTCCACCCATATGCTGATAAAGTCTGTGCGAAATGGAGATTACCGTGCGATTTTCCGAAGCTCTTTTCAGGGCCTGCAGTACGGTCTGTTCTGTATCGGCATCTAAATTGGCGGTTATCTCATCCAACAACAGCAGTTTAGGTTCTGAAGCAATTGCACGCGCAATGGATAGGAGCTGCCACTGCCCTTGAGAAAAAAGGGCGGAAGTGCACGGCGTGTCATATCCCTGCTCCAATTTGCTGATTGTACTGTGCAGCCCGACTGTACTTGCAGCTTTTTCTGCCATTTCCCGGCTGATTGATTTATCATATAAGGTAATCTGCTCCAAAACAGTACCGGGAATCATTCTAAAATGCTGTTCTACATATCCGAAAAATTTTCGCTTTATATTATCAGGCAGCCTGGAAGCGTCCTGACCGTATAAGAGGACTTTACCGGAATTTACTTTATATTGACCCAAAAGCAATTTAAATATCGTGCTTTTTCCCGCTCCCGTTCTGCCGGATAAGGTGATTTGTTCTCCTGTGTTAATCGCGAAGCTTAAATTGCTTAATATGGTGGAATTGGGTTCATATCCGAATGTGACGTTCTGCAGTTCCACGCAGGCACGATTACTTTCCATTAGTGTATTCAAGTCTATATTTGTATCTGTTTCAAAACGCTCCTCCAAGGATAAGAATTCATCAATACGCTCTACGCCTGCTACAGCAGACTGTATAGTTTGAATTTCCATTCCTATGCTTTCAAGCGGTGCAAAGACAGAGCTGATATAATTGATAACTGCAACTGCCGTACCTACCGACATACCGAAAAATGTTTGAATCCCCGGAACTCCGGATGCCGAAAGAAGCATAATTACCGCAACAACGAAAGCATTAACAATTAAAATTATCGGCGAATAGACTGCATCATAAAAATTGGTTTTTTCTACCGCATTATAACAGTCCTGTATATGCCTGTCATAAACCTCTCGCATATATTTTTCTTTACGGAGCGAATGAATCGTGCGGATACATTTCATTGTTTCAGGAACGTGGTTTGTTACCTTGCCTACCGCTATCCGATTTGCAATTTGAGCTGCAAGCATTCTCTTTTGTACCACACGGGTAAATATAAATACCAACGGCGTAAGCAATAATAAAACAAATGCCAGACCTTTGTTTTTTACGAAAAGAATGGCAAAAATACTGATTACTTTACAGGCATCGGCAAACATACTGATGATACCGGATGTGAATAATGACTCTACGGTATCCACATCATTTACAAATCGTGAAACTATGGTACCCGGCTCCTGCTTAACAAAAGTATCTGCCGGAAGGTTGGAGAGCTTTTCGCAAAGCTTGCTTCGCAGCCCGTGGGTTATCTTCTGCCCGAAAACAACCAGCAGACTTTCTCTTGAAGAATCAAAAATACTTGTTAAAGCCAGCAATGCAAAATATGAAATTACCAATGGAAATGCAACATTGTTACCGGAGATCAACAGGTTGACGATCCGTTCCAGAACCAGCGGAGGTAAAAGAGCGCTGATAACGGCTCCGATAACAGTCATTACAATTCCAAATGACAGGAGCTTGTTAAGTTTAAACACATTCCGAATAACTTGTATTAGTCCCGATTTTTTCATTTTCAAAATCGTTTCCTCCTTCCTGAAGGTTATAGAGGCTGGCATATACGCTACATCGGTCCATGAGCCTGCTGTGTGTTCCGACGGCTGTCTTTCCGTTTTCCATCCAAATGATTTTATCTAACTGCGGAAAAAGATAAAGACGGTGTGAAATCAGAATCACAATGTTGTCTTTTGTCAATTCCCGCAAATGCTGAAAGACTTCCATTTCTGTATGTTTATCTAAAGCAGAAAATGGGTCGTCCAATATCAGCAGCGGTCTTGGATGCGCCAACGTCCGTGCCAATCCGATACGAGCCTGCTGACCGCCGGAAAGGCGGATTCCGCCGCTGCCGATAACAGTATTTATGCCATCAGGCATTTTAGAAATTTCTTTGTCTATGCAGACTGCTTTCAATAATGGCTGCACATCTTTATTCTTGCCTAAAAGTATATTATTTTGAACCGTATCACTTAGTAATTCAGGGTCGTGGCCAAGGTAACCGACCGTTTCACTTCGCTGCACCTCGGAAAGCTCTGAGATCTCATTATTCCCAAAACGAATACTGCCCTGATACGGATGTTCACACAGAAATGCCTGACCGAGCGTTGTCTTGCCGCAGGCAACTGCTCCTGTAACGCCGATGATTTCTCCGGGCTTTGCAGTAAAAGAAAGGCCGCTGAATATTTGTGCATTTTCAGAATAGGATACACCCAGGTTTTGAACTTCCAATGTATTTGGAGAGATTTTGTTCTCCGCAGTTTCGTCAGGCACCAGTTTCATCAGAGGTTTGATTCGTTTCCAGGATACCTCTGCTTTCTGAACGGCATTGAACAGCTTTGCCGCCTTCGAGGATTTTACCGCTAATTTCGTAAAGCAGGAGATAAAGGTTGTAAATGCAGCAATATTCCAGCTTGTCCATCCGTTTCCCAGCACGTTTCTGCTTCCGAAATAGATAATGAATAACATACTGACCATTGAAATAATTTGATAAACGGGCGGCATGGCGGCTATCCAGATATTTGCTTTCACAGCAGACTTTTCGTAATCAGTTAAGTGATCCTCGTATGCATTGTTTCTCTGCATTTCACATCCAAACACACGATAGGTTGAAGCGTTTGATACACGGTCAAGGGTTGCGGCATTCAGTCGCCCACGACTTTCCTGAGCAGCGGCTCCGCTTCGTTGCACGATGACCTTTAGCTTTTCAGCAATATAATAGGAAATCGGCGGAAAAATCAAGCTGATTAAGGTTAACCGCCAATCGTATGTAAAAAGGAGAACAGCATATCCGGCCAGAGCAACTCCCGTGTCAAAAACCTCGGTTGTAAACTTTCGCATACCCTCTGCACAGGCGTCAACATCAGAGATGGCTTTCGTTATGATATTACCTATGTTTTCACTTTCAAGTTCTGCTTTTGAATGGTGTATCAGCGTTCCATATAGAATCTGCTTCATATTACGGTTGATATGATTCCCAAAGCGCCTCACATAAAAGCGTTTCATATAGCGGGCAAGCTGAACAACAGCGATTGCTGCAACATAAGCAAAAACCAATTTTAACATATCGGAAAAGTTCTTTGTTTTACTGAAAATCTCAAATAAACATTGCGCAAATTTACCCTCAAACCAAGGTTCTGCAAGTAGTCCTATGTTATATATAACACCCGTTATTGTTACGGCAAAAAGTATGCTCCATTCGGCTTTGAAATAGGATGAAAGCTTGTCAGGCTGTTTAACCATATTTTTTTGTTTCATTCATACTCGCCCCTATCTTGTATTTTTGAAGCAACATTTGGAAAACCAGTTCTGCTTTCAAGTTTCGAGCGATCATACAGTTTGTTTAAAACCTGGCAGAAGTGTGTTTTTTCATCTTCGGGTAGTTCATCTAAGAGCCATTCGTAAAAGACTGCTTCGATACTTGCTTTTGAATTTCTCAGCTTTTCTGCTTTCGCAGTTGCATATAAAAATTGACTTCTTCCGTCATCTGGATTCTTCTCACGAATAAGCAGCCCTTTTGCTTCTAAACTGGCAGCTCTGCGTGCAGCGGCACCTTTGTCAATTTTTAATTTTTCTCTTATTTCAGCTTGTGTAATGCCCGGATTGTGCCGTATTAAATGAATAAAATCAAACTCGGCTGTTCCTATTCCTTCTTCTCTCATAACCTTAAGTGTAAGCTTAGAAACCTCACGGGCTATTTTTGTGATTTGTCGTTTTGATGAGTCCATATCACGCCCTCCTTCTAAAAAAGATGTAGTATCATCTAATATAGATGATACTACATCTTTTCTTTTTGTCAAAGGATTACTTTTCTACTAAAAGAATAATTTGTATTAGTCAATGGAAGTGCTTCGCTGATCGGATATAAACTCATGCCGCCGCACCTTGTCCATTCAGCTCATTCAGCCTGAAAATTTAAAGTTGCAGCAGTCTTTTTTCTATTGCGTTTATTCAAAACGTAATCTTATATTTTTAAAAATCATCATCATCCAGATCCAGTACGTCCAAATCGATATCCAGGTCGTCCAGATCATCTTTGCTCTCATTCATCAGTTTTTCAACCGCATCCATAATCTGTGCCTCATCGTCCATTACGACAGGCTCCTTTTTCGACGGTTTGGATGAACTGCGTGATGCCCGGGTCGGATGGGAAGCTTCAGAAGCCTGGGTGGTCCTTCGGCCTCCGGACTGTCCTGCGCCGGAAGTATCCGGAGCCGGTTCGGATTCGGTTTCTTCATATGAGGGAGGCGTAAGCTCTCTGAGATCCGGCTTCACTAATTTAGGAGTCTGGTTATCTCTCAGACCTTCCTGGGTTTTCTTCAGTATTTTTTCCGACATCGGGAGCTGTTCCAGCCAGTTGTCGTCATCCGGATCGGTTTTGTCATACTCTCTGCCGTCGAAGTCATCATCGTCTTCCCAATCATCCCCGCGTTTCAGCCGGTTCACCTTCAGAATCAGGTTGATCACTACGAAGAGCAGAAGAACCGACAGGACGATCAGCGCACAGATGACTTTAAACCTTGCCGCCAATTTCGCGTCGGCTTCATCCTTGTTTACGCCCATCTGTTTTTGAAGCGCCGCCAATTCCGATGCGGTATCGTCATTCGGTTCCGTATCGGATGCCGCCATGGGAACATATTTTTGGAACGTCTGCTGGACAGGGTCAAAGGAATACCAGTCCTCCAGGCCATTATTGTCCATCGCATAAATCAGCTGATAAGAATTACCGGTATCGGAAGCCGGCGCAGCTGCATTTTCCGGATTCTCCGGTTCCTCACTGTTCTCTCCGCCTTCGGGAATTTCCGGGTCCTGGGCCTCGCTGGCATACACGGTCATCGTGCCGAACATGGCTGTCAATCGGTTCAGCACACCGTCAGCGGAGGCTTCTCCGCTGCCCTCACCCTGATTCCCGCTTTCCTCACCGCCTGCATTAGCGTCATCGGCAGGCTGGTCCGTCGGAACAGGTTCTCCTTCTCCCGCACCATCCTGGGGTACCTCTGTCTGCTGGGTCACCTGGTAACCTTCCACTGCGATTCCATCCAGCTCCACCTGGATCTGCTCATATCCCTGGGGAACCTGTGAGGGATCCGGCACCGGGATCGGAATCAGGAAACCGCCCTCTTCCGGTGAAAGTCCGATCTGTATCTGAATAAAGTTGGAAAAAGTCTCGGCTTGAGCGTTATAGATATAAAATCTGCCGTTTTCCTTATTCTCATCCACCAGATACATCAATTCCATATCGGAATTGGTCATCTTAGCGCTTTTTATCTCTTTTTGCTTGTAACTGGACGTGTGGGGTTCGAATCCCTGCGGAATCTCCTTCTCTGTAAACTTTTCGGATACCAGACGGATCTCAGAACCAACCGCCGCTTCCAGTGTATCGTCTTCCTCCGGCTGTTCCTCATCCGGTTTCGGAGTCGGCGTCGGTGTCTCCTGGCTCTTCGCCTCCTCGGTTACCGCGATGCTGTAGGTAGCCTCGTTTCCATTGGGCGCGCGCACGATGATCTTAATCGTGGTCTTCCCATTACTCAGCTCGGTACCGTCAATCGATACCACTTCCGCCTCTTTTTCCATCGGATTGGCACTGACCGCGACCTTCGTCGTTCCCTTGGGTACCGTGGCTGTATACTTGGTCCTGGATCCTGTAAAGGATGGGGAAAGCGTTCCCGGAGATATTTTCAGGGATGACAGCTGGTTGTTCGCGGATTTCTTCTCTGATCCGCCGCCGTCACCGCCGGCTCCATTATCTCCTCCGCCGTTTCCGCCGCCTCCGCCTCCGTTATCTCCTCCGCCAGGAGATGTGACGGATACGGAAGCGCCGCCGGGCTGCCCGATATCCAGCACTTCTTCATTAAAGTTCGCCACTTTGTAATTCGATACATTCACCGCAGCATTCCCGGGCGCGATCGCCTTGAAGGTGACGGTAGCCCCCAGCGATGTCTGTCCAGGCGCACTGTTCTGAGCCACCAGATGTACACTTCCGGAACCTCCGGAAGCATTCACGCTGGAACTCTGGTACTCTAACAGCGAAGCGTCATAGGACAGCGTCACATCCATTGCCGCGATATCTCCGTCGGCAGCGTTTGCTTTTACACTGACACTCACAGTCTGGCCCACATTACAGCTCCCGCCGGAAACCTGCAGGTTTCCGCTGGCTGCCAGTACCCTGGAAGGAAACCAGGGGATCACCAGACAGCAGACCATGGCGACCGCCAGTACCTGATATAATTTTTTCATAGTATTCTCCTCTCCTGTCCTACGACAATAACTGAATTCCCAATATATGCTTCTGAATCCGAATCAGATCGATGATATCCACCGTTCCGTCCCCATTCACATCCGCTGCCGCGAACTGGTCGGAGTTCAAAGTGGTCAATCCGATAATCGCCTTCTGTACTCTTACCAGATCCAGCACATCGATGGAACCGTCTTGATTCACGTCCCCTTTGGTTACATTGCCCGCCGGAGGATTCTCTCCGCCCGGATTTTCATCTGTGCCGCCGCCGCTCTTAGCTATGTTCAGCGTATAGGTTCTTGTCGTACCGTTCTGAGCCTGCACCACGATCTGCACCGTATTCATGCCCTCCTTCAGGGCTACGCTGCCGGTTCCGCTTAGGATCCGCGCCGACGCATCATAGACACTTGCGCTTATGTTAACCGCCGCTACCGGATCATCCACGACCAGCGAATATTGTGTCGTGTAGATGTTAAAGGAAGGTGATAAGCCGTAGCCGCTGACTTCGATATTGCTCAGCAGATTGACCGGATTACCGTCTCCGGCAGGTTTGGCGCACACTGTGTTCGGCATGTTGGAATATACCGGTATTTTGAATACCAGCGCCATATCTTTCAGCTGGTCATAGGCGCTTGAAAGTTTCCCGCTTTCATTTGCCGCACCGTAGATACTGGTCATATACTGATGTGTGTGAGGGCTTGACCCCTGAACATTGAACTTCTTCAGATACGTGGTATCCTGTCCCCTGGCTACATACTGGGAGCCATAGAACTGCGCTCCGCCGATGATGGATTTATAACGGCTGTTCCAGGGCCGGTTATAAGAGGTATCGCCATTGTCAAATCCTCTGGCGTACCACAGCCCTCTTTGCACAGCGTCCCTGGTCCCATCATCGTAGGCACCTATATTCAGATAGTTATACAGCCCTTCATATCCCGGATAACTTCCGGAGATCAGCTGGGAAGTTCCATTGCCCTGCTCCGTCAGAATCGCGGAGGCCAGCGCATAAGGGCTGACTCCCGACTGTCTTCCGGCTTCCATCAGCACATCCGCATAACTATAATTCTGGTTGTTTTCGGAAAACCCATTCGCCATAAAGGTACCGGAAATAATCCTATTTACGCCATCCGTGTTCTGCGCGCCCTCATTAAAAGACTGGAGCAGGAACAGGAATATGTATTTGGAATCCAGGAAATTCCTGGGATCCATATAATAGCGGATGATTCCGTCGGATGCCGCTACCCATCTGGCGCCGTCCTGGCCCACCCACTGTCCGCCGGACAGATCATAGGCACCTGGTTCGATGGACTTCCATGAGGAAATACTGCTGTTCTCCACGTTATTTTTTCCAATCGCGCATTGCGCAGCCACCACGGAATTCCAGTCCATCCCGGTCTGCTGAGGTACAAACTGCCAGTTTGGATACTGGCTATGTAAAGATGCGAGAGCGTTGCAGTAACTCTCCGGGAAACCTGCGTCCAGCAGCTGCTGTTTATATCCGTCATCTACCGAGGTCAGTGATATACTGCTGGCGATCACATACCCTTCCCCGGAACCATATTCGATCTTATACCAGCCGTTTCCCATATCCTGCAGGATATTGACCGACTGTCCGTTGTTCAGTGATCCGATCTTTTCATAATTAGTTCCTGGTCCGGAACGTACGTTCAAAGTATTGCTGCTTTGCATTGACACTACGCCGGTGGTGGCAGCAGAAGTATAGAAATTCGAAAAATAAAATGCTCCCCCGACGATGATACAAACAGCAAGACTGAGAACCAATCCTTTAATCCTGGTTTTCCAGCCTGTCCTCACAAAATCACTCTCCATGCCCTTATTATCCAACGCTTTGTCATTTTACATTATATGAATTTATGTAACCTATTGTCAATCTAAATATGCGTAAAATATCAATTTTTCAACATATTTCCACATTTTTCCAACCCTTATGTCAACTTATATATATTTTCTATTGAAATCACGCAGAAATCACATGGCAGTGTTTTATTATACACGATTTTCGGTTTTAATGTCTGAATATTTTCTTATTTTTTCCATTTTATTCACAGCTAATGGGAAGAGGCGAAAGAAAAAGTTACACAGAAAGATGAAATCATAGAATAAGAATATTTTACTAGTGGGCATGATTGTCCAACATGAATAAAATCTGCCAGAATATGAGGCTATGTCAGAGGAAGGTCACATCCAGGAGACGGACAAGTCCAGGATTGCACAGGTCCGTTTAAAAATAACGCACAAAAAATTTCATAAGCCACATCCCTTTGTTCAGGAACACCGTATGAAATTTCTCTCCTGGATATCGCTGAATCAATGCAGTACGCTCCACTTCCCTAATACGTAGTCCCCCCCCTGACAAGCTCCACATCAGGGAGGATCAGATTTTCAGTAATCTCCTCCCCGTCGATTTTGCGGATCAGGGTGTCCACCAGATTCATTGCCAGCAGATCAAAGGGCTGTGCCACATACGTTAAGGTTGGATGGAACATTTTTGCGATATCTACTCCGTCATAGCCCACTGCCTTGAACTGTTCCGGCACCTTAAGGCCCCGTTCCAGCGCGCATTTCACCGCGTAGACCACCACCACATCGGTAGAGAAGGCTCCGTCTATTTCCGGATAGCGGTCGAACAAAGAGTTGATAATCTGATAATATTCCCCTCTTTGAAACTCATTTTCCTTCAGTTCATAATTGATACACCGGATGTTGTGCTTTTCCAGGAGTTCCTGAAATACCCGGTTTCTGACCAGCGCCGGAGTCTTGACGTCCGTGTTGCCTCCGATATTCAGCACGCACTTGCAGCCGTTGCGCACGAATTCCATGGCCGCCAGCCTGCCGCCCTTCTCATGATCTGAACTGATGGTGGGAATCTGCTCTCCCAGCGACATGTCGATGGCCACCACCGGCAGGCTGATCTTCTCATACTCACTGGTCTTTAACATGTGTGTTCCGATAATAATACCGTCTACCTTGTTTTGCCGCAGCATGTTGAGATAATCATGCTCCCGGTTGGCCTTTTCCTTCGTGTTGCACAGCAGCAGCTTGTACCCATGCTGATATAACAGCAGCTCGACGCGTTTTGCCACCTCCGCAAAGAAGGGATGGGAAACATCCGGAATCAGCAGGCCGATGAAATAAGTGCGGCGGTTGTACAGATTTCTGGCCAGCTGGTTCGGCTGATAGTCCAGCTGATCGATCGCCTGATATACTTTCTCGTAGGTTTCTTTTGAGATATAACCTCTTTTATTTAATACCCGCGAAACAGTTGAGACGGAAACACCGGCCAGCTGCGCCACATCTTTAATTCCAGCCATATCTGATTCTCCTTTGCTGATAGAAATTATACTGTTATTATACCAACATCTTCCATCTTTTCCAAATAGTTTCTGCCGGATGCGTTTTCCCGTTCATCTATAAGCCTTAGGGCGCCGTTCTTCATTTCATAAACCAATGGGTCCGGTATATAGTCGCCCTGTTCGGACCAGACTGTCCCCAGCAGGTACCATCTGCCGTCCTTTTCCACCAGCTGGTTGGCATACTGCGCGTTGCGGTCCGGATCGTCAAAATCATCCGGCAGCAGCTTCCACTCCCTGCAGAACCGGTAGGGGCCGAACATGGAATCGCTGATCATGTAATAGCTGGTCTGCCGCAGCATGCGTCCGTATTTTCTCACATACTCGTCCGAGAAAAGCAGGCCATAGCAGGAAAATAGCAGCACATAATGTCCGTCCATCAGATGAATCTGGGGACACTCCATCTCCTGACATACCGCCTCGATCTCCAAAGGCCTTTGCAGCTCCCAGTGTTCCATGTCACGGGATCTGGCCAGCCCCGCAGTGCCGCAGGCATCCGGCCTCCCGCCCTTTCTTGTGGCGCAGGTCAGATGATAGGCGTATTCCCCGTCTGTAAACAGATAGGGGTCCCTCCAGTGGGAGAAAGTCCTGATGCCGGCGCCGTTCATGGCATAATAATGATCATCCGGACTGGTAACCGGATTATAGCTGCATTTTTCCCAGTGATGCAGGTCTTTTGAGGAGGCCAGACCCACCATTCCTACAGGGCCGTTCCACTGCCCGGTATAAGCCATCCAGTAGCTTCCCTTATACCGGATCACCGAACCGGTGGATATCCCGTTGGCATCCCATTCCCCGGCGTCCCCCTTTCTCAACACCGTACCCTGCAGCTCCCAGTGAATCATGTCCCTGCTGGTGGCGTGGGCGATCTCCCAATCCGTATGACGCGGCACGGACTCTGGGCAGGTGAGGTAATAACAATGGCAGATATCCCCCTCTACATAGTACCAGGTATCCCCCAGATGATTTCCTTCATGTCGTAACAAAAGTGTCCCTCCTTATAGTGCTCTGCTCGTATCGCGGAAATCTTACATAATAGATACTGCATCCGCGATATCTGAAAAATATTCCTGAATCCGTCTCATCTGTTCATCCGAAGGCGTCTGAAATGTCCGGGAAGGCAGTCCGATCCCCTCCGCCTTATAATTTCCATAGGCGTGATAGGGCAGCAGATCCAGCCGCTCCACCCCGGATAAACCTTCCAGGAAACGGTGAAGCCCATTTAAGTCCTCCTCCGTGTCATTGACCCCGTGCATCAGCGGAGTACGGATCCAGAGCCTGCTCCCGGCCCGGCTGAGCCTGGCCGCATTATCCAATATCAGCTCGTTCGATACCCCGGTAAAATCTTTATGCTTAAGGGGATCCGTCATCTTGATGTCGTATAAGAACAGATCCACCTCCGGCAGCAGAAGTTCAAACCAATCGAAAGGGACACAGCCGGCGGTATCCACGGTTACCGGTATCCCCGCCTCCCTGATCTTGGGAAGAAAACGGCTGAGCACGCCGGCCTGCAGCATCGGTTCACCGCCTGAGAAGGTAACGCCCCCGCCATCCTCATATAAATCCCGGTCCGCCTCCAGGGTTTCCATAAGGGCGGGCAGCGCAAGTTTCTCCCCGATGACTTTCGTGGCGTCCGGGTAGCAGACCTTCGCGCAGGCGCCGCAGACCGCACATTTTCCGGCATTCCTTTTTATGTGCCCTTCCTCTATGTACAGCGCCTTCTCCGGACAGGCCTGCAGGCAGGCGCCGCATTGTATGCAGCGCTTCGGGAGGTACTGGATCTGGGGCCCGCTTTTTTGTGTCTCCGGGTTATGACACCACCGGCAGGACAGATTACATCCCTTTAAAAACACGGTCGTCCGGATGCCGGGGCCGTCGTGCAGACTGTACCGCTGTATTTGTGTGATGAACAGGCTATCATCCATTGACAAACGTCCTTCCGATAATTTCATCCTGGATATGGGTATCCAGTGAGGTAAAATAAGCGCTGAATCCACAGACGCGGACTACGATATTTTTATAGGCATCCGGATTCTCCCGGGCCTTCTTTAATACCTGCGGATCCAGAAGGTTCAGGTCCAGAGCGCTGCCGCCCGCGTCCAGGAAAGCTTTCATGGTCCGGGCCAAATAGGATGTACCGGGTTCTGATTTCATCAGGGGCATCTCCAGATATAGGACGCCCGCTCCCGGATAATCCGTCATATCGATCTTTTTTAACGTATGCAGAATGTTGGCCGTATTAGAGATACCGCTTATATCCGTCGGATTCATTCCCCGGGACAGAGCCGTTCCGGCCAGCCGCCCGTCGCTGGTGGCTCCCGCCTGCTCTTTCATCCAGTCAAAGAGATAGAACACAAACAGAGAAGCCTCATAACGGCCGCCCCGGTTGTTAACGGGCCCGGAAGTAGCTGTGGCCAGATCGTGGAAGATTCTGCCGGCGAACGCATTCACCTCAGGTGTATCCATGCCGTATTTCGGACAGCGGTTCAGCAGATATTCCCGCATTCTGGGGTCCGCCTCAAAATTACTCTGTAATAATGCGCCCAGCTCCTTAAGACTCAGCATGTGCTTGTCATAGACCGCCTCTTTGATGGCCAGCAGGGAATTGATGGCTGTGCCGATTCCCACTAAAGGCATGCTGGTCGGATTATAAATAGCGCCGCCCTCGGTCATGTCGATCCCTTTTTCAAGGCAGCCGGTCAGCGTGGCGGACAAGAGCGGGCAGGGATCGAATTCCCGCATAAATGCCCCGTAATGGTTCAACACCTCCACCAGCCGTTTATAGATACTTTTTAATTTGGCGATATAATTTTCATAAAATTCCTCAAAGGTTTCCAGATGCTGCGGTTTCTCATACCCCGTATCCTCCCGTTCAAAGAACAAGTTCAGGGAATCGTCGAAAAAGGAATTGACCAGCTGGGGCAGGCTCAGATACAGGAACGCCCGGCAGTTAAGCTCTGTGTTATCCAGCACCGGTTCCTGGCATCCCCCCGCCGAGTACAGTCTGGCGTCTTTTAAGTCTTTTCCCATCCTGACATTGGACGCTATGATGACGTCGTCGTTTAAGAAGGAAAATACATTTTTCCCTCGGGCGATCATGGCGGCCGTGCGGGAAAAATATTCTTCCGGATGACGGCTGCTAATTCTGGCCTGAATCTTGGGATTGACCAGCTCGTATTCATCATAGACTTCCAGGATCATGCGGGTAACGTCATTGTATATCACATTTCCCTCCTGATCGCAGCCGCCGATGGTCAGACTGTTGTTGGTGGAGGCGAACTCGTCTCCCGTCAGGTCCCATCTGGCGTCCGTATGGATCAAAAAATGGGCCATCAGGTTCTTCGCCTTCTCATAGTCAAGCTCTCCCCGCTCACAGTCCCGTATATAATAGGGTTCCAGAAGCCGGTCCAGATGTCCCAGAACCGCCACCGCCACCCCTTCCAGGCCGGTCATCATCTCTTTGAAGAACAGGATAACGCACAGCGCTTCATAGAAACTTTCCGCCGGTTCCCAGGGTACCCGCTTCGCCGCCTCCCGCATCATCGACAGATTGTCCCGCAGCTCTTGGTCCTGCTCGCTGGCAAGCAGCTCCCCAGCCAGCGTGGAAAAACGTCCCGCGATCTGCCGCAGCGCTTCACAGCCCTCGATCACACTCCGGTAAAAACCAAGAGCCGCGTGAGACGGCTGCTTTACCATCTGTTCCCGGGCTTTCTGAACGAATCCTTTTAAGCCTTTCGCCAGCAGATTGTCATAGCCGACGCTGTGATGCGCCAGATCGGAAAAAACATCCCCCCAGATCAGGTCGCGCTCCCGATAGGGCCTGATCCATTCCTGGAACTCTTCGGCATAGCGCATCTGTTTTTCCATATACCAGCCCTCCAGGCCGGGGCCCGGCGGGAATCCGTTCTGGCTGCTGTTGCGGATTCGTCCTGTCTTCACCTCGAAGAAAAAGGGGGACTGCCGGAAGATCCGGATCTCGCACAGCTGTGCCGCCGCCCGGTAGACGAGCGCTTTTTTCTCATAGGGGGTCCGGTCTTTTGCCTCCTCATACCACTGATCCAGAATCTCTTTTACCGGCGTGACATCATAGGGGCAATCCCGATAATATTCCTCGTATTCCTCTAAAATGGCCTCCCGGTGTGTTGCAAAATCTGATGCCATTGGCTCTCTCACTCCTTTTTTCTACATCCGAACTCACGGGAAGGTCAGTGCGACCTTGACGGCCTCTTTCTTTTGGATCGCATCAAAACCTTTCTCAAAATCACCGATCGGCAGAACGTGGGTGATCAGAAGATCGGTATTTATTTTTCCCGATAATATCGCATCCGCTATGAACGCGTGTGTCTTTCTCTCTTCCTCATTGATCGGCCACTGCACGAACTGGAGCTTCCGATTCCTTATCCCGCTCATGTCCAGTGTGAGACAGTCTTCGCTGCCCAGACCGTATACCGCAACCGTACCGTCCTCTCCTGTCAGGCGCATTCCCCGCTGTATCGTCGCCTGGTTTCCCACCGTGTCAATATAGCAGGTAAGCCTGCCCGACCAGTCCGCCGCCAGTCTTCTGTGCTCTCCCTCATCCCGGTTATCATAACAGTCCGCAGCCCCGATCTGCCGGGCACGCCTCAGATTCTGTGTGCGGTTACCCAGGACGCTTACACTTCGGATCCCCGACAGCAGGCAGTTATATAACATACAAAGCCCCACCGGGCCATCCCCCACGATCAGGACGCGGTCCTTCGCCGTGAGGCCGATCCTTCTCACCGCGCTTAAGGTCTCTTTTAAAGTAATCATCAGGGACGCCTGTTCGGGTCTGATTCCCGGGGGCACGACCTGCTGGGTAAGTCCGCACAGATCATCCGGCTGTCTTTTCCCGTCCTCCCGCAGCGCTTCATAGTCCAACACTATCCCGTATTCCGCAAATCCGCCCCAGGCGCTTCTGTATTTCCCCGCGTCCTTTAGACACGGGCGGACCACCAGGTCCCCGGGCCGGAAGTTCCTGACCCGGCCGCCGGTTCTTATGACGTATCCGGCCCCCTCATGTCCGAGTACCAGCGGATACTCCCGTGCCTCGGCAAGCTTTCCCTGTATGATCTCCCGGTCCGTACCGTTGCAGATCATGCAGCAGCTCATCTTTACCAGCGCTTCATATTCCCCGATCTTCGGCATGGGGATATCGTCCACAAGTCTTACTTCCTGTTCTTTCGTTACGATTAATCCTCTCATTCCATTACTCCTTGATCCCTGACATGGCCACCGACTGGATAAAATATTTCTGGAAAAACAGATACAGGATAAATACCGGCAGAATGCTGATCAGGGTCGCCGCCATAATCTCATTCCAGGGTGGTATGAAATCCACGCTGGGCCCCGTCATGGTAGCCAGCCCCAGAGTTATGGTGAATTTTTCCTGCTTGCTCACCACCACCAGCATCCAGATCAGATTGTTCCAGCTGGTGATGAAAATATAGGTGGCCAGGGTCACCATGGCCGGAACCGCATTCGGCACAAGGATACTCCGGAAGATCCGGACATGCCCCGCCCCGTCTATCCTGGCGGACTCATCTAATTCCTTCGGAATACCCAGAAAGAACTGACGGATCAGAAACGTACCGAACGGAATGGACCAGGCGATCTGGGGCAGTATCATTCCCGCATAGCTGTTGAGCATATGCAGATTCTTCACAATGATAAAGGAGGGAATCAGCCGGACCACCTGCGGTATCATCATCGTGGACAGATACAAAAGGAACATGGCATTGCGCAGCTTAAAATTCATCCGGGTAAATGCATAGGCCGCCAGGGAGCACACCACCACGGTAAAAAACGCGGTGGGCACTGTCACCATAAAAGAATTAAAGAAATACCTGGGGAAGTCCAGCAGATGCCAGGCATCCGAAAAATTATTCCAGGCAAATTCCCCGGGAAGCAGGCGCGGCGGAAATAAAAACAGTTCATTGTCCGGCTTAAGGGCCGTGGACAAAACCCACAGAAAGGGTACCAGGACCAGTAACGCCGCCAGAACCGCCACCGCTGTCAGCAGGATGCCTTTGGATCTTTTTTGTGTTCTCATGTTCTTCCCCTCCTAGTCTGCCTGCGTCACTTTATTCTGGATCACGGTAAATGAAAGGACAATGATAAACAATACCACGGACATGGCGCTGGCATACCCCATCTTCATGGATGAAAAGGCCGTCTGCCACATATAAAAGCCGGTCACATAGGTGGCTGTCCCGGGGCCGCCCAGAGTAATCATATAAAACAGGTCAAATTCCTGGAACGATCCGATGATGCTCATCAGCGCCACAAAATAGATCATTGGCTTCAGCTGCGGAAGGGTAATATAGCGGAATTTTTGAAAACGGCCGGCCCCTTCCAGATCCGCAGCCTCATAATACTGCTCCGATATCCCCAGCATCCCCGCCACGAACATCACCATATAATATCCGGCCCATCTCCAGACCGTCACGATCACGATGGACAGCATGGCCACTTTTCCGCTGGTAAACCATTTGACGGACGGCAGGCCGATCCGGTTGAGCAGACCGTTGATCACACCGGTGTTGGTATTTAACAGATAGCTCCATACGATCCCTGTCGCCACCAGAGAGAGCATCGTGGGTACAAAATAGATACCCCGGAACAGTTTGGAGGTCCTGCCCACAGATACGACGATCTCGGCCAGGCCCAGGGCCGCCGCCACTATGAGCGGTACATTCAGGATGATGTAGTAGACCGTGTTCTTAAGACTCGTCCACCAGAGATCATCCTGTACCAGGGTCCGGAAGTTTTCAAGCCCTGTAAAATCCTTCCCTTTCAGTGGATTCCACTCAAAGAATGCAAGCACCATAGAATAGATCATCGGCCAAAATACAAACACTGCAAGCAGCAGGAAACTGGGCAGCAAAAACAAAATCACACAGGACGAATTGTAGAGCCGCTGCCGTTTGGATCCAAATTTTTTCTTCATTTTCCGCCTCCTAAAATCCACAAAAAAGGTTCCTTCCGTTCTCCCTCACCGAAGAATATTTATTTTACAAGAAGCCCGTTGACTTCCTTTGCCGCATCCTTCATCACATCCGCTACCGGCTCATTGTCATACCAGATCCGGTCTAACTGGCGTCCGACCGCGGTGATCTGATCGTTGACCGACAAAATGTTGGGCATCCATTTGCAGTATTCCAGCGCGTCCACGAAGATTCCGGCGTTCTTGGAAGCATCAAACGGCGCGATAGACACCTCTTTCAGGGATTTTCTGACAGATATCTGCGGGTCACTGGTGTTCTCCAGGAAAACCTTAAGCCCCTCTTTGCTGGTCACGAATTTCAGGAAATCCATGGCTTCTTCTTTATGCTCCGATGTGCTGGCCACGCTCAGGGTGTTCACATACAGCACTTCCCCCTTTGCTCCGTCATTTCCGTGAGGCGCATGCATCAGCTGCCAGTCCAGTTTCTCACTGTCTTCCAGTTTCAGCGCTTCCCAAAGGGCCACACGTCCCATGGCGATGGAACCGGAATTCAACATTCCCACGATCGGGAGCGATCCCTCATCCAGTTTCTCCATGGTGGGCATTACTTTATGTACTTCATACAGATCTTTGATATACTGGACGGCATCGATAGCCTTCTGGTCATCCAGCAGGCTGGCCGTTCCATCCGTGTTCAGATACTCACATCCGTTCTGCCAGATATAGGGAAGAATCGTCTTTAAGCCGTAATCATTGACCAGGGTCGCGTAGTTTACACCAACCTCATCTTTCTGATCCATGATCTGTTTGGAGACCTCCACGAATTCATCCCAGGAAAATCCCTCTTCCGGCACTTCAATCCCCAGTTGGTCAAAGATTTTCTTATTGTACACCCATGCGTAGTTGCCGCCGTCCACAGGCAGTCCATAATATTTGCCGTCATACATGGCGTAATCCAGAGTAGTTTCCCAGAAATCATCGAACTCATAATCCGCGTCCGCCTTCAGGTCTTCCACCCGGATCTCCTCCAGCACACCGGCATCCGCGAATTCCTGTGTGTAGCCCACCTGGCAGGCAAGCAGATCCGGCAGTTCATCCGAAGCCGCTTCGGTAAAGATCTTAGTCAGATAGTCGGAAACCTGCTGATACTCGATCTTGATATTCGGGTTCTGCTCCTCATAGGCGTCGATCACAGGCTGGTATTTGGAAATCGGATCCCAGCTCTGCCATACCAGTGTCAGCTGATCCTGATTCTCCCCCTTGGGTTCTGCGGACGCTTCCTGCTTCGGTTCTGTTTCGTTCCCCGGCGCACTGCCATTCGCATCCCCAGCGCTTTTATCCCCGCATCCCATAAGAGACGCAGCCGCCATCGACGTTACCAGTAACAATGCCATCCATTTACTCTGCTTTTTCATAGCCTTTCCTCCTGATTATTTTTTTGCTTCCCCAACAGTTACACTTACCTTTGCCTTTTAGGCAATACTTTCCTTTTCTCCTTTTCCAGCCGTAGAAACTTACCATCCACTGCTTTCCGGGAAAAATATGCTAACCGGTTGACATATATTGGATAGCATCATAATATCACTTCATTTCTTATATGTCAACCGGTTAGCATATTTTTTTATCTCTTTTCTCAAAATAGGGATAACGGAGCGAATATCAGGGAATTTCAGACAGTCTGCATTGACATTTATCAAAGGAAATAATAGAATCTACTAGAATCCGTAAGAAGTGTTTGGAGGTCGGAAGGGGTGATAATTGCCATGAGTATTGAATATTTAGAGATTAAGATTTTAGATTGTAATTTTTCCATATGCCAGGTTAGGGATTATTCACTTGTTCATTTCGAAAGTAACTATTGTTTTGCCGGGAAAACAGATGAGGAATATTCGCTGGTATGTGTTACGGAAGATGTACCTGCTAATTTCATCAAGAGGGATGACGGATGGAAGGCATTCCGGATACAGGGCGTTTTGGATTTTTCATTGATCGGAATCCTTTCTCGTATATCGGCTTTGCTGGCAGATAACGGGATTGGTATTTTTGCTCTGTCAACTTTTAATACAGATTATATTTTGACAAAAGCTGGAGATTTTACAAGAGCGGTTGAAATCCTTTCAGACGCCGGTTACGCGGCCGTCTGAATTCAAACATAAAAATGTAAATGGCAAGACGGATAAAAGCTCCGGAGGACGGGGGGCAGGTTCTTCCTGGGGTTTTGGGGTATGCCTGCTGCTTAAGACTGGGGACAGGGACGCTATCCGGGGAGACTCCCGGCCGGCGGGGTCTTTTGGGGATTTCCCCGGGTTTGGATATGCCCGCTGTTTAAGACTGGGGACAGAGACGGTATCCGGGGAGGCTCCCGCCCGCCGGGTTCTTTTGTGTCTCCCCGAGTGCGCATAGGGCGGCACAGCCACCGCTTAGTGGAATCGGAAAGCCGGGTTCAGGATGCACGGCGGACTTCACGTCCGACGGGCAAGAGCCTCTGAACCGGGAACACATCACGTGTTCCTGGTGAATAGGCTCGGTTCCTGAACCTGGCTTTTCGATTCCACTTAGCGGTGGCTGGCGCAAGCCCTCCGCGCACTCGGGGAGACACAAAAGAACCCGGCGGGCGGGAGCCTCCCCGGATACCGTCTCTGTCCCCAGTCTTAAGCAGCGGGCATATCCAAATCTGAGGAAGAACCCCAAAAGACCCCGCCGGCCGGAGGGCTCCCCGGATACCGTCCCTGTCCCCTGTCTTAAGCAGCAGGCATACCTAAACCCCAGGAAGAACCTGCCCCCCGTCCTCCGGAGCTTTTATCCGTCTTGTCTCTCATTTTATTATACTTCGTCGATGGCCTTACCTATATCCGATCTGCAATATTTATTCTCAAAATCAATCCATTTCACAGCCTCGTAGGCATTGGCCCGGGCCTGTTTTAAGTCCGCCCCTTTGGCCGTGACTCCCAGGACCCTTCCTCCATTCGTAACGATCCCTTCCGGGGTCGCCTTGGTACCGGCATGGAATACATAGCAGCCGTCTTTATCCGTAAAGTTCTCCAGTCCATGGATCGGAAAGCCCTTTTCGTATTTCACCGGGTATCCGTCGGAGGCCAGCACCACACAAACCGCGGCGTTATCCTCAAACTGCAGGTCGATCTGGTCCAGTCTGCCTTCCATGCAGGCTTCCACCACTTCGATCATATCGTTTTTCATTCTTGGAAGCACTACCTGCGCTTCCGGGTCACCGAATCTGGCATTGTATTCCAACACCTTCGGGCCTTCTTCCGTCAGCATCAGGCCAAAGAAGATGATTCCCACAAAGGGACGGCCTTCTGCGGCCATGGCGTCTACCGTTGCCTGATAGATATATTTCTGGCAGAAGTCATCCACTTCTTTGGTATAGAACGGGCTGGGGGAAAAGGTACCCATACCGCCGGTATTTAAGCCCTGGTCCCCGTCCATGGCTCTTTTATGGTCCTGGGCGGACGTCATGGTTTTGACGGTCTTCCCGTCCACAAAGGAGAGGACCGATACTTCCCGTCCGGTCATGAACTCCTCGATCACCAGACGGTTTCCGGCGCTGCCGAACTGTTTATCTTCCATGATGGTCTTTACACCGGCTCTGGCTTCCTGCAGGTTCTGACAGATCAGCACCCCTTTGCCAAGAGCCAGTCCATCCGCCTTCAGCACGATAGGGAACTTGGCTGTCTCCAGATATTGAAGCGCTTCCTTCGGATCGTCGAAGTTTTCATAGCCTGCGGTGGGAATTTTATATTTTTTCATCAGATCTTTGGAAAATGCCTTGGAACCTTCCAGGATCGCCGCGTTCGCCCTGGGTCCGAAAGCCTTCAGGCCCGCGGCTTCAAAAGCGTCCACCGCGCCCCCTACCAGAGGATCATCCATGGCTACGATGGTCAGATCGATCTGCTTTTCTTTCGCGAAAGCCACCTGTTTTTCAAAATCCATCACGCCGATATCCACGCACTGCGCAATCTGCGCGATTCCGCCGTTCCCGGGCGCGCAGTATATTTCCTTCACTTCCGGATTCCGGGATATTTTCCATGCGAGAACATGCTCCCGTCCGCCGCTTCCGATTATGAGTACTTTCATGCTTCTTTCCTCCCGTTCGCTATCAACTGAATCGCCTCCGGCAGAATCACCCATTCCGCCTCTTCCATTACTCTTCGCTGCAACTCCTGAGGGGTGTCTCCTTCCCGGACTTCCACCGCTTTCTGCAGTAAAATCGGACCTGTATCCGTCCCCTCGTCCACATAGTGCACCGTGGCTCCCGTTATCTTTACTCCTCTTGTAAGAGCCGCCTCGTGTACCTTAAGCCCGTAATATCCGGTGCCGCAGAAGGAGGGGATCAGGGAGGGATGTATATTGATTATTTTTTTCTCATATTTTTGTATCATGGCCGGTGGAATAACTACCAGGAATCCGGCCAGAACAATAAGCCCCGGCTGATAAGCATCAACCGTATCCAAAAAAGCCTGATTAAACAGCTCTCTGTCCGCGTATTCCTTCGGAGAGACACATACGGCTTCTATTCCATGCCGCCTGGACCGCTCCAGCGCGTAAGCGTTTTGATTATTACTGATCACCGCCCGGATTCTGGCATTGGTTATGGTTCCGTTATCGATGGCATCGATAATGGCCTGCAGGTTTGTTCCGCCTCCGGACACCAGCACTACCAGATCTAACATAGGGTTACTCCTTTTTCTCCGGCTTCCAGTTTCCCGATCAGGTAAGGGATCTCTCCGGCCGCTTTTACGGCTTCCACCGCCCGGTCCGCCTGGTCGGGGGATACCGCGATCATCATGCCGATGCCCATGTTGAAGGTATTGTACATCATTTCCTCTTCAATATCGCCGTCTCTGGATAACATGTCAAAAATAGGAGGAATCGGATAACTGTTCTTTTCCACTACCGCGCGGACACCGTCCGGCAGCATCCGGGGTACATTTTCATAAAATCCGCCTCCGGTGATATGGCTGCATGCTTTGATGGATACGCCGGCTTCTTTTACGGCCTTCAAAGCTTTTACATATATTTTCGTAGGGCACAGAAGTGCTTCTCCCAGCGTACATCCGAGGGAATCGTAGGTTACATCCAGCGCTTCCTTTGTCATACTGAACACCTTGCGGACAAGGGAATATCCGTTGCTGTGGATCCCGGAGGAGGCAAAACCGATGAGCACATCGCCGGGTTTCGCGTCCCGGCCGGTGATCAGCTTCTTCTCATCCACGATTCCTACCGCGAATCCGGCCAGGTCATATTCGTCCACCGGGTAGAATCCGGGCATTTCGGCCGTCTCGCCGCCGATCAGGGCGGCTCCCGCCTGTTTACAGCCTTCCGCCACGCCGCTGACGATGGATGCGATCTTCTCCGGTTCATTTTTGCCGCAGGCGATATAATCCAGGAAAAACAAAGGCTCCCCGCCCGCGCAGGCGATATCATTCACACACATGGCTACACAGTCGATACCGATGGTGTTATGCTTGTCCATCAAAAACGCCAGTTTTAACTTGGTACCAACACCGTCCGTACCGGAAACCAGCGTGGGTTTTTCCATGTTCTTAAAGGACTCCAGTGAAAAGGCTCCTGAGAAACCGCCCAGTCCGGTAAGCACTTCCGGCCGCATCGTCCCCTTCACATGCTCTTTCATCAACTCTACCGCTCGATATCCGGCTTCGATATCGACACCCGCTTTTTTGTAATCCATAATTTTCCTCCAACTTTTGTTATCCTGTTACATCTGTTTCAGATAATCCTCATAATGGATCGTTTCCAACTTTTCCGCCTTGCCAAGGACACTGTCCTCCAGCTGGCCGGCATATTCTTTCAGTCTGGCGCTTAATTCCGAATCGGTGACAGCCAGGATCTTAGCTGCCAGCAGCGCCGCGTTCAAGGCTCCGTTGATCGCCACGGTAGCCACCGGAATGCCCGGGGGCATCTGGACAATGCTGTAAAGGGAGTCCACGCCGCTTAATGCTTTGGTCTGCACCGGCACTCCGATCACCGGCAGCACCGTCATCGCCGCCGTCATGCCCGGCAGGTGCGCCGCTCCTCCTGCTCCCGCGATGATCACACGGATTCCCCGCTCCTCCGCCTGCTTCGCGTATTCGCACAGACGGCCGGGCGTCCTGTGCGCCGATACGATGGTACACTCATAGGGTACCTGTAACTGATCCAGCATTTCTGCTGCCTTAGCCATCACCGGCAGATCCGAATCACTGCCCATGATAATTCCAACTACTGGTTTCATCCTGCTTCTCCTCCCGTAATGATCAGAATCGAATACATGCGTGCGCCTGACGCACTTCTCTTAACGCTTCCTCAATGGTGCTGCCGGTTGCGGTGATATGTCCCATTTTCCGTCCCGGAGATACCGTCTCTTTTCCATATATGTGCAGCTTGACATTGGGGTTTTGATAAGCCTCTCCCACCCCTGTCAATTCTGCCGGTCCGCTGTGATCTCCGATCAAATTCTTCATCGCGGCCGGCCGGATCAGCTGTGTATTCCCCAGCGGCAGTCCCAGGATCGCCCGAATATGGTTCTCGTATTGGGACGTATAACAGCCTTCAATGGTATAGTGGCCGGAATTATGCGGTCTGGGCGCCAGCTCATTTACCAGGACATGCCCGTCCTTAGCCACAAACAATTCTATGCAGAGCATCCCGTATGCATTGACCGCTTTCGTACAGGCCCTGGCCACTTCCCAGGCCTCCCCGGCAGTGCTGTCCGGAATATCCGCCGGTACGGTGGTTTCGTCCAGGATACTGTTCTTATGTACATTTTCCGCTACCGGGAATACCGCCATCTCGCCGTTGGTACTTCTGCAGGCCAGCACCGACACTTCCTTCTCAAAGGGGATACATTCCTCCACCATCAGCGGAAGGCTGCCGCCGCCCAACGCCTGATAGGCTTCCTCTTCGTCTCCGGCTTCCCGGATCAGCGCATTGCCTTTTCCATCATAGCCGCCGGTACAGGTCTTCAGCATCATGGGATAGCCAAACACCTCATGTGCCTTACTAAGAGCCTCCCGGTCCGGGATCTCCAGAAAAGCCGGTACCGGGATACCGTGATCCCTGAGCCACTTCTTCTGCTCCAGCTTATTCTGTATGTGAGACAGGGTCTCGCTGGACGGATAGACTTTATGCCCTTTTGCCTCCAGCTGCTGCAATGCCTCCAAACTGATATGTTCGAACTCATAAGTGACCACGTCTACCTTTTCCGCCATCGCCTTAATTGCAGCCACATCCTCAAAACCGGCTACGATGTGCTCATCCGCAATACCGTGCGCGGGACAATGCTCGGTCGGGTCCACAATGACAAAATAATAGTCCAGACGCTTGGCATCCAGAATCATCATTTTTCCCAGCTGACCGCCGCCCACTATACCAATTTTTTTCATATGTCTTCCGCTCTCTTTTCTTGTAATGGACATTGATAAGTTGTGCTTATATATTTCTTCGTTTATATAAGTAATTCTACTAGGGTTTCTTACGTTTGTCAATGGGCGATCAAGATAATCCAGCGGTAATGGGGGACATGTCCGTTCTGATTTGGGACATGTCCATTTCAGTTTGGGACATGTCCATTCCGGTTTGGGACATGTCCATTCCAGTTTGGACATGTCCCCATTGTTTATGCCCCAAAAGGCTCATTCAGCTTCTCCGTACCCGCAAGCACAAACCGCCCATCCCTGATAAGCATACACCTTCCCCCATCCGGATACACCACAGCTATCTCCGCCAGCTCATCATAAGGTATCGTAATATCCGTATGGCAGTTGAAATAGGCCTTACTAATATCCTCTTTTCTTAGTGCTGAGATCTCATTTTCCTTAGCGATGATCTCCTTCCCGTCCGGATTATAGGTCTTCGTATCTTCTTCCCAGCTATAGCAGGTATCTCCCACCGCGAAATGGGGCCCCATCTTCTCCGCGATCAGAATCGGAAGCTTATCCTCTATTCTATACCTGCGCGCCATAACATAGGCCGCGGTGTTCGTGCCGATCGCGAACTCACCCATGGGCAGGCTATCATGATGGTACAACACATTTTCCCGGATATATTTTTTATTCTCTTCCTCATTGTCAAAGTTAGTACAGGTATAATCGGACACACACCCGTCTTTAAAAGCGATCCGCAATCCCCGGTATTCCAGTTCGTTCAGATAGACACGGCCCACATGCAAGATACCGTCGGTGCCCTTCAAAACCGGAGAGGTGAACACCTCTCCCACCGGGATATTCACATCGGCCACACAGTTTTCGAACACGGTTTCCCGCGCGGTATCGGCGAGCGGTTTTAACGCCACCTGCAGATCCGTCTCATTTGCGCCCGCGCCCAGTATATGGACATAGGCTCCCCCGTCTAAAGCGTCGATCAGCTTTTGCTGGATCGTCTGATATAAGACATAATCCAACGTATTGATCCTGACGATTTCATCAAAGATTTCAGGAAAATCCTTACCGATCTCCGGAAGCGGAAACGCAATGATCGTAAAACTGCGTTCATCCCCTTTGATATATTCGTTGGTAATCTGTCCCGCCTCATTCTGGCAATAGACCATAAGCTTCTGCTGCTTATCGGTCAGACGGCAGGCCGCAGGCTTATTTTCCGGAGTAAAGGGCGCTTCCCCGAATACCTCGATGCAGGCAGGCCCCGCATGCCCGTATGCCAGCTCTTTATATTCTTCAAACGCCTGGCGGGTCACTTCCAGTTTCCGAGTGACATACTTCTTATCCAGATAAACGGCAGCGTCGTCCTTGTGGTCGTAGTCGTACTGTTTGTTGGGTGAGGTGGCGCAGTAACCGATCCTCAGATTCTGCCGTTTGTTCACACTGTGGTACGCAATGCGGTAAATCGCAGGTTTAAGCCCCATGTCTTCAAAATACCGGATAGCGGAACGCACCACCCGCTCAAAGCCGATGGGATAGCGGATATTCACCACGGATTTTTTGGAAATATCCTTTCCGGTGTTGACAAATCCGACCCGGTACCCGTCCGTATAAGTCAGGGCCATGGCATCTATCTTTTCCTGTGACAGACTGTTCAGATAAGAAGCCAGCTTAAGCTCATTATCGGAAATGTACTCCCCGTAGCGGTAGAGATAGCGAAGATCCATCAGCTGGCTGTGTAAAATAATGTCTGTGGCAAAATCAAGCGACGGATCTAACTGCTGCCGGATCCGATAGGGCACCAGTACATCGCTGTAATCGCTCATATGCCAGTAGATCATCTGGCGGATCTCTTCCGGCGTCTGCGCCGGATCGTCGGTAAATCCCGCGTAGACCTGGAGAAACAGTTCATACAGTATGACCATATGAAGCAGCCGTTCCTCATCATAAGCCTGCATTTCAAACGCACAGGGGATCGCCCCCCGAAGCTCCGTGTAGAGAAAACAGAGCAGACTGCCGTATTCCGCTCCCAGTTTCTCAGCCGCATACGCAGGATTGGCATAGCTGTGATCGTAATGTTCCGGCAGGATATCCCGGTACAGCTCCCGGTTCAGCTCCTGCATTTCAGACAGGGACATGCGCTTAAAGCGCTTTCCCTCGATCATCTCCAGCAATAGATCCATTTCCACCAGAAAACCGGCCGTCTTCTGAAAATAGTCTCGGCCCAGACCTTCGATGACCTCTTCCCCGGCGATCTCCCGGATCCGCTCAATGGCCAACGCATAGCGCGCCCAGATCCATTCCGCCCGTTCCTTATCCATCATGGCTTCAAATTCCCTTCTTTCACATTCTTCGCAATCAGAGGCAGGCAATATTCCCAGAGTTTCTGCGATCCCTCCGGCGTGCGGGCATTGCGCCGGATCACCTGTTCCTGGCTCACGCCGTGTTCCCTCCAGGACTCTCCGCCGGAACGATCATTCAGAAGAAGCGGCTGCACTTTGTCCAGCGTGTTGGCAAACCTGGCCTCCGGAGTCTTCCCTTCCTCAAATTCATCCCAAAGCCCTCTGACGTCCGCCGCCTGATCCTCCGGCAGCAGATGAAAGATCCGCTCCGCCGCCTTCAGTTCCCGCTCTCTTTTGGTGTCGTTCCCCGCGCTGTCGTAGGCATAGGTATCCCCCGCGTCGATCTCAATGATATCATGCATCAGAACCATCGCCATTGTTCTCGCCACGTCGATGGGCTCGTTGGCGTGCTCCGCCAGCAGGTAACACATAAGGGCCAGATGCCAGGAATGCTCCGCATCGTTTTCCTTTCTGCTGCCATCAGCAATATAAGTCTGCCGCATGATATTTTTTTCCTTATCCGCTTCCAGGATAAATTCCATTTGCTTGTCTAAACGTTCCATGAAAATCCCCCATTCTTTTTCTATTTCTCTATTCCAGTTCCCTGCCCCGGAGCGTGCTCGAACATTCATTCCCGCTATTGAAAATACCCTCCGGCCATGGAAAATTCATTCCCGCCAGCCGCACGCCCTAGAAACCGATCAGATAAATCCCAATCCACACAGCCAGTATCAGCACCGACAGTAACGACCCCAGCGTCGGGAACAGCTTATACCGTTCTTTTTCCTGGAAACCTCTCAGTCCATACACCAGCCCGACGGCAGCCATAATGATGGCCACTACACCCACAGAGCCGATATACAGCTCGCCGCTCCCCTTGCTTAAGTAGGAGAGATAGATCATGAAACCAAACAATACAATCGACAACGCGGCTACTACCGTAGAAAAGATCCCTTTTCCGGAGTGCCGCTTATTTGTAAACTTATATCCTCTTTTTTTAGCCAATATACTTTCTCCTTATCTTATTGCAGATCCAGAATACCAGATATCCCAGCATACCGCCTATGGTGTTAAGCAGAAGATCATCCACATCAAAGCTGCCCACCTTGAAAATCAGCTGGGTCACTTCGATAAACAGGCTCATCTGGAAAGTCAGCAGGGTAATCCACAGGAACTGCCTGCTGCCCCGGTGAATGATCGGTAAAATAAATCCAAAAGGCATAAAACCCACAACATTCCCCACCAGATTTGTTAGCACTGCCATTGGTCCGAGGATATCCCGGTATTTGATAAATCTATTGATTTCCTGGAACAGAACCAGATTATAGCTGTATGTCCGTTCCCCCGGCATCCGGCCGTATTCTTCGGAAAAGAACATAAAATACACCAGGCCGATGATATATAAAATAAACAGCAGCAACCCTGCCGTCCTGATTATTTTCGCAGTACTTTTTTTCACTCCAACATACCCCAATCTCCTGTTCCGGAAACCCTGCCATTCTCTCTTAAATGGCTGGAAATCAGACGGCGGCCGGGAATATGAAAAGCGTCCACTAAGCGCTCTTAGATATTCTCCCGGCCGTCATTCGGTTATGCTAAATAATGATATCCGATTTCCTTTTTAACAGTCTTGCCCCATTGACAACCATCATAATTCCGGCCGTGATGCCGGTGACCATCAATATAATTCCCAGAACCAGGCTGCTGGCTCCAGCTCTACACATTGTCTTATACACTCTTTCGCTCATGCTGATTCCTCCTGTATGATCTTCTTTATCATCTTAGTGAAATGCTGCTTTGAAGATGACTTACGCCTGTGTTCCATATTGTACATAGTATGCATCAATGGCTGACTTTAATGTGTCATCTATAATGACTTTTCCCTTGTACGGCCGGTTATACAGATGTTCGATCACTTCCGCCATGGTAACGATCGCCGCAGCGGGGAAACCATAGGTTTCCTGGATCTCAGCCAGAGCGCTCTTGGTTCCCTGTCCGCGCTCCATGCGGTCTACAGATACGACCATCCCGACCACCTGCACATCGCCCTGTGCCTTAATAATCGGCAGGGTCTCCTGGATCGAAGTGCCGGCCGTGGTCACATCCTCAATAATCACCACTTTATCCTGATCCTGCAAGGGGCTTCCCAGCAGAATACCGGTATCTCCGTGGTCCTTCACCTCTTTGCGGTTGGAACAATAACGGATGTCCGCACCGTAGAACTCGGAAAGCGCCATCGTCGCAGCCACTGACAGGGGGATTCCCTTGTAAGCCGGCCCGAACAGTACGTCAAACTCCACGCCATAGCTGCTCTGAATCGCTTTCGCATAATATTCCCCCAGCTTACGCAGCTGTGAACCTGTCCGGTAGAATCCGGTATTCACAAAAAATGGCGTTTTTCTACCGCTCTTGGTTACAAAATCCCCGAACTTCAACACGCCGCAATCCACCATAAATTCTATAAATTCCTGCTTATATTGTTCCACTTTTTTATCCTCCTATTACTTGATTCCGATCTTTGAAATAGAGTTTCGCTTGCGAAGCTCTCCGCCTGCGGCGGGCCGCGTAAGCGGTATCTTCCTAAAATTCAATACTCATTCTACCACACCGATCAGATCCTGGATATCCGAAATATTATATTTTTTCATATAATTTACCAAACCCTGGATAATCTCAGGCATGACGGCCGGATTGTGGAAATTAGCAGTCCCCACAGCTACCGCCGTGGCCCCTGCCAGGATAAATTCCAGGGCGTCCTCCGCGGATGCGATACCGCCCATGCCGATAATGGGCACATCCACAGCCTGGAACACCTGATATACCATACGAACAGCGACGGGCTTGATGGCCGGCCCCGAAAGCCCGCCAGTCCGGTTGGCCAATACGAATTTCTGTCTGTGTACATCAATCTTCATACCGGTCAGCGTATTGATCAGGGAAACCGCGTCTGCGCCGCCCGCTTCCACGGCTTTCGCCATCTCCGTGATATCCGTCACATTCGGGCTTAACTTCATGATGATGGGCTGTTTCGCATACTTTTTCACTTCCTGCGTAATCGCCATCGCGCACTCTGGGTCCTGGCCAAAAGCAATCCCCCCTGCCTTCACATTCGGACATGATATATTGATCTCCAGCAGGTCCACCGGTGCGTCGGAAAGCCGCTCCACCACTTCACAGTATTCTTCCGTTGTCTTCCCGCAGACATTTACGACGATCTTTGTATCATATTTTTTCAGGTAGGGAATATCCCGCTCCAGGAACAGGTCCACTCCGGGATTCTGCAGCCCCACCGCATTGAGCATTCCGCTTTTTGTCTCCGCGATTCTCGGGGTGTCATTGCCGATCCATGGCACATTGGAGACCCCTTTGGTGACCACAGCGCCCAGCTCGCCCAAATGAACAAAATCACTGTATTCCAGTCCGGACCCGAAGGTACCGGAGGCAGGCATAACCGGATTCTTCAGTTCGACTCCGGCAATATTTACACTCAGATTCATTACAGCTCTACCTCCCTCGCCTCAAATACCGGGCCGTCCTTACATACCCGCTTATTGTGCACATTGGTATGTTCATCCTTGCCCACAGACTTGCATACACAGGCCAGGCAGGCTCCGATCCCGCAGGCCATCCGCTCTTCCATGGACAAATAGCACTCTATATTGTGGACAATGGCATATTTCTGCAGCGCTTTTAACATGGGTGTGGGTCCGCAGGCGTAGATCACTTCCGCGTCCAGATGATGTTCCTTAATCGCGTCTATGACAGTCCCCCTGGTGCCGGTGCTGCCGTCCTCCGTGGCAATACATACCTGCCCGAACTTTTCCAGATCCTTGTCAAGGAACAGCTCATCCCGGTATCCCAGTACGATCTGCTTCTCTCCTTCCAGCTGTCTGGCCAGTTCTAACATCGGCGGAATACCAATTCCGCCGCCCACCAGGATCGCTTTTTTGGCGCTCAGCGGAAATCCGTTTCCCAAAGGCCCCATCACCTGAATCCGGTCTGCGGATACCAGTTTGGAAAACTCCTTCGTCCCTTCCCCGGCGATCCGGTACACCAGCCTCAGATGGCCTTTCGCCGTGTTCACCTCACAGATACTAATGGGCCGCGGCAGCAGCCTGCTGTTATCCTCACAGTAAATCATCACAAACTGTCCCGGCCTGGCTGCCCCGGCAATCTCCGGCTGCTTGATCCACAGATCAAAAATGTCCTTCGCTATCTCTCCCTGGCTTAGCACCAGGGCTTCCCTTTTTTCGTTCATGTCTTCCTCCAGTGCCGCAATCGTTACGGCCAGCCTTTTGTACTTATTTCGCAGACTTAAGGGCACCGTCAATATCGGCGGTCATATCGAGCACCGCCTGTCTGGACGCCTCTTCAAAATGCTCCGCGCCAAAAGAAGCGTACGCCTCCTGCTTGTAAGCCGCAATAATCCCCCGGGAAGAATTGACGATGGCACCCAGCCCGTCCTCATTAAAATAGTGCACCAGATCCGCGCCTTTTCCTCCCTGGGCACCATAACCAGGTACCAGGATATAGGACTTGGGCATCACCTTGCGCAACACCTTTCCAATCTCGGGATAGGTGGCGCCCACCACAGCTCCCACGGCGCTGTAGCCGCAGCTGCCGGTCAGATCCGCGCCCCACTGGTTCACCATATCGGCTACCAGTTCATACAGCGGCCTGCCATCCACCAGACGGTCCTGGAATTCTCCGCTGGAAGGATTCGAGGTCTTCACCAGAATAAATAAACCTTTATCCTCTTTTTTACAGATATCGGTAAACGGTTTGATTCCATCCGTCCCCAGATAAGGATTCACCGTAATAAAATCTTCGTCAAACGGGGCATACACGTTACCGCCCACTTCCACATGACCTAAGTGCCCTGCCGCGTAGGCAGCCGAAGTGGAACCAATGTCCCCGCGCTTCACATCCCCGATCACTACCAGGTCCTTGGATTTACAGTAGGAAACGGTCTTCTGGAAAGCCATCAGGCCCTCGATCCCGAACTGCTCATACATGGCGATCTGAGGTTTCACGGCAGGAACCAGATCCGCCACCGCGTCCACGATTCTGCGGTTAAACTCCCAGATCGCTTCGGCTGCTCCTTTTAACGTTTCTCCGTGCTCCCGATACGCCGCCTCTTTTATTTGTTCCGGAACATAGGCCAGCATGGGATCCAGTCCCACTACAATAGGGGCATTTGTTTTTTGTATTTTCGCTACCAATTTATCTATCATTATTTACCTCCAGTGACGCATTTACTGCGTCTTATATTCAGGTATAGGTGAACAGCTCTTCGTTCAACCGTTCCTCCATTCGTGCGATTTTTGTTCCGCCTGCGGTACCCGTCTGTCCGGATGAGTTTTAAATGGAAACCTCATCCTCCAGGGAATAGACGATTTCCCCTTCTATAACCGTATAAACCACCCTGCCCTTTACTTTTCTGCCATGGAACGGCGTATTCTTTCCTTTTGACTCAAACCGTTCCGCGTCAATGGTATACTCCGCTTCCGGGTCAAAAATCACCAGGTCCGCCGTGCTGCCTTCTGCCAGTGTTCCCCTCTCTATATTCAGAACCCGTGCCGGCTGATAACTCATCTTCTCAGCCATCTGAAGCGGCGTCAAAAACCCCTTGTCCACCAATTCCGAATAAGTTAAAGCAGCAGCAGTCTCAAGCCCTACGATACCAAACGGTGCTTTTAGCATGGACTTGGATTTTTCATTTTCCGCATGGGGCGCGTGGTCTGTAGCGATCACATCCAGCGTGCCATCCGCCAGTCCCTCGATCAAAGCATCCACATCCTCCCGCGATCGAAGCGGAGGATTCATTTTATAATTCGAGTCATAGCCCGGAATATCCCCGGACGTAAGAGTAAAGTGATGGGGGCACACCTCTGCGGTTACGGGAATACCAGCTTCCTTCGCCTGGCGAACCATCTGAACGCTGTCCCTGGTAGAGCAATGGCACAGATGCAGCTTCACTCCCGTGGACTTGGCCAGCAGAATATCCCTTGCCACGATCACGTCCTCCACCGCATTCGTGATTCCCGGCAGGCACAGTTCATTCGCCTTCTTATCCGCGTTAATCACTCCGCCTTTCACCATGGTGATATCCTCGCAATGGGCAAATACCGGAATTCCAAGAGCAGCTGCGATCTTCATAGCCTCCTCATAGAGTCCTGCATTCATCACCGATTTACCGTCCTCACTGATGGCCGGCACACCTGCCCGGACCATTCCCTCGATATCGGACAGTTTCTCCCCGGCCTGTCCTTGCGTCACAGCTCCGATCTGGTACACCCGCACCTTACCTGTATGACGCGCTTTATTATGCACAAAGCTGGCACGGTCTGGGTTATCGATCACCGGTTTCGTATTAGGCATCGCGCAGATCGTGGTAAATCCTCCCCGGGCCGCGGCTCTCTGGCCGGTCATAATCGTTTCCTTATGGGTCAGCCCCGGTTCCCTCAGATGTACGTGCAGGTCAATAAAGCCTGGCATCACAAAACAACCCGCCGCATTTACTGTGGCATCTGCTGTTGACCGGACGTTTTCAGAAACTTCCTTAATCTTTCCGTCTTCTATCAGCATATCATAGATACCATCGGTGCCTGTCGCCGGGTCCAGAATTCTTCCTTGCTTTATCAATAGCTTCATAATGGATTCCTTCCTGAATTTATTTATCTGTCTTATTTTAACATACGTGTTTACCCTCTGCAACGGGGGGGACTGAAATTTTTGGTTGGGGGCTCGGACAGTGTTCCAGTCCCTGAGAGGTTCTCCCATCATCTGCACAACCCGCTCTAAGGCCCGGCCTCAAGCGATGCTGCCTCACGAGTTTTTCCGCCCGGCTCCGCCATCCCCCGCCGCTTCCCTCTCATCCCCGCTCTGGTAAAGGCCTGTTTTCATATGTTCTACAGAACTGGGAAGGCTACATTTGAGATAATTTCTTATAATGATCACATTTTGTATTTGAGATTCATCCCTTATATTGATCGCACTTCGTAATTTTGGTGGATCAGGTCGGATACACGACCAGGAGTGATGATCCCTTCCATGGGGCCGAAGGCGGCTGTATTCAGGGCTGCCGCCGCGGATGCCTGTCTGGCGCAGGTTTCAAGGGGAAGGCCGCTTAAGTAGCCGCAAAGGAAGGCCGCATCGAAGCTGTCTCCGGCACCGGTGGGGTCTTTGGCGCGGACTTTGCAGATCGGGATGTCAAAATGAGATTCCCGGGTTATGATCTGAGCGCCTTTTTTCCCTTGTTTTAGGACGAGGACCTTTATATTGGGATATTGGAAAACTTGGTCGATCGCTTGATCCATTGATTCTGTCTCGAAAATCGTTAAAAGTTCATGAAGGCCCGGCATGAATACAGAACTATACTCCAGAATGGGCAGGACGCTGGACATTAAATCTATTTCTTTCAGGATCTCAATCCGCACATTGGGATCAAAAGTGATCACGGCACCTGCTTCGTACAGGGCTTTCATGGTCTGTAGTATGCTCTCCGCCATTTTCTTTGACGAGGTCAGACTGCAGCCCATAATATGGAAAAGCCCCACATTCTCCGGCAGTTTCTTTGGAACACTCAGGTTTCCGGCAGCGGAATTACCCATATGGAAGATAAACTTCCGCTCTCCGTTCCGATCATAGGAGACAAAGGCTACACCGGTTGACAAGATCGGATCCGTCGACAGCAAGGAGCAATTGACCCGGTCCTCCTCCAGGCGTTTCCGGATGCAGACGCCGAATTCATCCGCTCCGACTCTGCCGATAATTCCGCTGACATATCCCATCTTAGCCACAGTATCGGCAAAAATAGCCGGTGCTCCGGATGGGAAAGGTCCTGTGAATTCGCCGGTCCGCTCAAGAGGCATATCTACCTCCGGCCGCATAATCTCACAGATCGTCTCCCCCATGGTCCATATTTCTTTCACTTCATATTCCTCCCTTAAGCTACGTTCCATTGTACAAATCAAGTTAACCAAGCAAACACATTCCTAACCCCGCATACCACTCCCGTCTTCCAAAACATCCAGGTTCATTGCATAAAATGTCCCGGACCAACCACGATACATCTAATGTTTATCGCTGCCTGTCTCCGGGTTCAAGGGCTAAGCTTCCATATATAAGTTCTGACTTCATTCTAGCACACCCCCTTCAGACCTGCAATGTCCGAAAACAAATTTACCCGCACTTTAAGAAAAGAAGCTTATGTTCTGCCATCAATTCCATCATTTTTTTAAATCCCAGAAGGTTTTTCGCTCTTTCTATATTATATCCCAGACAAAAGAGCGCAAATTCTCCTGCCACCTTCCGCAATCCTCTTAACAGAAAGTGGCTGGCTCCCATCGCTCTTTTTATCGTTCCAAACGGATGCTCCGACAGGCACATCCTCTGGGGCATTTTTTCCAGGAAAATCGGCTATGGTACGAAAGTCCGGCTCCACACCGCCTATCATCCATTTCACTTCCAGATTGACTTTGCAACTTTCCGCCAGTTTTCGTGAGGAACGAATTCCTTTTCGGTTACCATATATATACAGCTTATACATTCCCCTTGGATCATAGGGCGGCCTGCCCTCTTTTGCCATTTCTTTTCCTTCATATTTTTTTAAATTAAGGCTGTTCACAAAAGCATCGATCAGTCTGGCTATACTCTCAGGCTCTACGAACGAATCCCAGGAACACAGTATTATCTGATTACGGTCAAAAGTGGATATATGGCATAATTCACCAACGCAGGGAAGAGAGGAACGCGGCGGGGCCTTGGAACCGGGCGGCTCATCTCTTCCCGGACCTTAGTAAAATTAACTTATTTGGTTTTCGGACAGTCTCCCCTTCCTCACAGGGAAAACGCCCAAAGATTTTTAATCTGATAACTCAGCTCAGAATAAGACCAAGTCCTGGAGCTGCGGCTTCGGCTGTTTGGGTCATTGACTGTGAATTCCCCGTCCCGGTAACCGGTTAATACGATAAAATGCCCGGTGGTGGTAAAGTCTCCCGGCCGCATACTGCAGATGATGGGATGCCCTTGGGAAAGTTCATTTTTCATAACGGACTCATCCAGACGGATTTCTTCTGCCTGGATCCCCAGCTGCCTGGCGCCTGTGGTCATAAGCGCCCAGGTGGTCCCGGCGGCTGGGTCCAGGTATCCGTTATCCTCACTGAAGGATGCTATAGCCTGGGGATTCTTCTGCAGGTCCAGGGTTAATCCGACGATGACCATGGACAGACAAGTGGGTCCGCAGCCGTCCAGTCCAATGAGACCTTCTGTACCATAGGAATGGTATCCCCATCTGGAATCCCACTGGAGGAAAAGCGGAATTTTGCCCTCTTCCCAGTCATTTTTAAGATCGATGGGCTGATCATTTTCCATAAGGTCCTTGTTTTCCGGATAGGCAAGTACGTAATCCAGCAGCTCTTCATTTTTGGTCAGAGCTTCCAGCATTCTTTCGGGATAGTCTTCGATATGACTGGTGATTTGCTTGAGCTGGGAAGAGGGCAGATCCATTGTTTGTAACTGCTGCAGGAGTGAATTGTCGATATCCATGGAGGAGACATTGACGGACAGACTGCCGTCGGGAGGCTGTGAATTTTCAGTCAGATATGGCTGCCGCCATTCTTTGAATTTGTTCCCTATATTTTTCACACCATAGTGAAGTCCAAATACCACTAGAATCAGCAGCCCGGTGAGGAGCACGAATTTCAGCAGGTTTGTCCGGGCCCTTCTTCTGCGCCTGTGTTTTCTTCTGGCCTTTATATTTGTCCTTTTTTTTAATTCCTCACTCGATGTCATTGGGGCATCCTCCTTTATTTCGGTATGCCCTTATTATATCCGTTCTCTTTGTATTTTTTCGTATTACTTCCTTAGTTATTTCTTAATTTCCGGGGTGATAATTCTTTCTAATTTATGAATTTCTTGAAAGCGGCCGGATTTAAAGCCGGTTCTGATCTGTTATTATTCTGCGTTTAAATGCAAGAACGGCCGCCCGAAGGTCGGGGGCGGTTGTCAGCGCTCCTCCGGCTATAATCACGTCAGGATGGCTGAACATAGCTAACGGGAGTGTGTCCTGAGTGATACCTCCTGCGGCCGCTATCCTGGTATTACAGACTGTCTCTGATAATTTCTTCAGGTCGTTAAACGGCGTTATTCCGGACTGCTGCACATCTACGGCGGTATGTACGCCGATATAATCGACGCCCATCGCCTCCAGCTCTTTGGATCTTTGAATGAGATCAGGAACACCCAGCAGATCCACATATAGTTCTTTTCCGGCCTTATGGACCACGTTCTTTGCTGCTGTTATCGTATTGTCGGCGGCAGCGGCCAGAACGGTCACGATATCCGCACCGGCCTCGATGGCATAGCGGGCCTCAATTTCACCTCCATCGGCGATTTTGGTGTCTGCCAGAACCGTCAGCTGGGGAAAACTCTCCTTCATACACCTCACCGGCTGCATCCCGTACTTGATGATCATCGGTGTTCCAATCTCTACGATATCGATAATATCGTGTATTTTTTCCGCCATTCCCAATGCTTCTTCCATCGATACCATATCCAGCGCTATTTGTAATCTCATTTTATGCTCCTTCTCTGTCTTTTATAGAATAGAATATTCCGTAAGTTATTTGCTCTCCTATCTTCCATGAGCACCGCCAGGGTGACGCCTTATCTTAGTTTAATAATTTCTGATGAAAATGTCCATGGTTATTTTGACCACAGCCGACGGCAAAAACCTCTGAACCGGGAACGCATCACACGTTCCCGGTTCAGAGGCTCCGTTCCTGAATTCAGTTTTCCGCTTCTCAATCATTTTTGTAGATGATAAAATGATGGAACTTTAATATCCGGAAGAATTCTACCAGCCGGTTCAGCAGCGGCTCCGCTTTCTTGCCGAACTCAGCCTGAACAAGCTCCGAGATGTCATAGACCGTGTTCTTTCCGTCGATCTGCAGCCAGACAAAACTCCCATAGGCATCCAGCTGTATGTGGCTTACTTTGGGCCGGCGGAAAAATTTCTGGGCTATGTGGTTGAAGAAACCCTCGTTGGGCTCGTCGATCACCACCCGCCCTTTCTCATTGGTTTCCCATTTGTACTCCGGATTTTTCATGGGCACGTAGTCCATATAGTTTCCGGGCAATACTGTCTTTTTTGACATGCTCTCACATCCTTTGTCTATTTCGCCTTCCGCTTTGCGAACAGGAACAGTGACCCGATCAACAGCGCAAACGCTGCCAGTCCTCCGATATTTCCCAGATTCAGGATTTCGGACAGATCTATTTTATCACCAAGTGTCACTGCGCCGATGGGAACGATGGCCAGCACGGCCAACAGGATACCCACAAGCCCCTCTCCGGCGATCAGGCCGGAACAGTACAGCACACCGCGTTCAATCATTCCCTTTTTGTGTCCTTCCGGAAGATGCTTTTTCTTTTCAAAATATAATCGTACAAGACCGCCTGCCATGATCCCGGCGCTTAAGTGAACCGGCAGATACAGGCCCACGGCAAAAGGCAGTACCGGCATCCGTAAGATCTCCGCCACGATGGCGATTCCGGCACCCGCAAATACCAGCACCCACGGTAGATTCCCTTCCATTACGCCTTCGACCACCATCTTCATCAGTGTGGCCTGGGGCGCCGGCAGCTGGGTGGACCCGTATCCCCACGCCGAGTGGAGCAGATATAACACACCGCCGATGGTAACCGCAGAGGCCCCGACACCGATCAGTTCCCCGATCTGCTGCCTTCTGGGCGTGGCGCCCAGGATATATCCGGTCTTTAAGTCCTGGGAGGTATCTCCGGCGATGGCCGCGATCATACAGATAATGGAACCGATGGCGATCGCGCCGATCATACCTGCCTGACCGGTGGATCCGGTGGCCTTTAAAGCCATCGTGGAAAACAATAGCGTGGCGATCGCCATTCCGGAGACCGGATTGTTGCTGCTGCCGACCAGTCCTACCATTCTGGAGGATACCGTTGCGAAGAAGAAACCAAACACCACGATCAGAACCGCTCCCAACAGATTGACCGGGAACGCCGGCAACAGCCAGATCAGGACCGCCATAGCCAGAATCACCAGCAGAATCCCTTTCATAGGCAAGTCCTTATCCGTGCGCAGCATACTGGCCTCTCCTTTTCCATATCCCTTCAGCGCCTGACCGAAGGTCCGGACGATCAGAGGAAGGGATTTGATCAGGCTTAAGATCCCACCGGCCGCTACTGCGCCCGCCCCGATGTATCGGATGTATTTGGTCCAGATCGTAAAGGAATCCATGGAGCTAATGGGGTCCGTCCCCGGAAAGAGGACTGCGTCCTGCCCGAAAAAGCTCAACAGCGGCATCAGCACAAACCAGGCCAGGACTCCGCCCGCCAGCATATAGGAGGAGATCTTCGGTCCGCAGATATAACCCACTCCAACGAGCGCCGGCAGTACGTCTACGCCTGCCCCGCTTCCCTTATAGGAGTTTAACTCATAGTGAACCTCGCTGGGAAACAGCTTCAGCCCATCCGCCGCGAATTTGTAAGCGGCTGCTATTCCAAGTCCCGCGAACACTGTGGAGGCTTTGGAACCGCCCTCTTCTCCCGCCAGCAGGACCTCTGCACAGGCGGTTCCCTCCGGATACGGAAGAACACCATGTTCCTGAACAATCAGAGCCCGCCGCAGCGGTACCATGAATAAGATTCCCAGGACTCCTCCGAATAACGCGATAATCGAAATGGTCCAAAAGGACGGAGGCAGGGTCTCCCACTGCTCTGCCCACATAAATAATACCGGCAGGGTAAAAATCGCGCCCGCCGCCACAGATTCACCGGCTGAACCGATTGTCTGTACCATATTGCTCTCGAGTATGGAATCCTTGCGCAGAATCACCCGGATAACACCCATAGCGATAACGGCGGCTGGTATCGATGCCGACACCGTCATTCCCACTCGAAGGCCAAGATAAGCATTTGCCCCGCCGAAGACCACTGCCAACAGGATTCCGATGACGATCGACGCCACCGTAAATTCCGGCAGTACCCGTTCCGCGGGGACAAATGGTTTAAAACTTTTTTCCTGTTTCATATCTCAATCCCCATCCTTTATGAATTGGCACTCATTGTCCGTTTCATTATAGTATGGGAGGAAAATACAAAACAATGTATAATAATTTCCTGTTTTACCTATATTCGGCGCTGTTACCTGTATCAGACAGCATTACCTATATTAGGCAGTATCACCTGGTTCAGACAGCATGATCCCAGGCAATTAATTCTTGCTGGCTTTCTCTTTTTTCCAGAGGGTAAATGCCAAAATGCTGATAATAATCAGAGCGAAAAAGACTAAACCGCCTATGTTGCCCAGATTAAATTTCTCTGAAAGATTGATAATATCCCCAAGGGATTTCCCGTTAATCTTGATGACAGCGAATACCGCCAGCAGGATTCCGATCAGTCCCTCTCCAGCGATCAAGCCGGAAGAGTACAGGACGCCGTTGTTCACCATATTCTTCTTCGTCTCGGAATCGCCTTTCTTCCTCTTCTCCAGGAACAGACGTACCAGACCGCCAACCATCATCGGTGTACTCAGATGGATCGGCAGATACAGCCCGACAGCGAAGGGCAGCACCGGGATACCCAGGATCTCCACCACGATTGCGATAAATACACCTGCAAATACCAGTACCCACGGCAGGTTCGCATTCATAACGCCTTCCACAACCATCTTCATCAGCATGGCCTGGGGTGCCGGCAGTTCGGTCGTTCCATATTGCCACGCTGCGTTAAACAGGTACAGAATCGCGCCAATGGCTACCGCGGATGCAACCACGCCGATCAGCTCACCAATCTGCTGTTTCCTGGGCGTAGCACCTACGATGTAACCGGTTTTCAAATCCTGAGATGTATCACCGGCAATCGCTGCGATGATACAGATGATCGCGCCGATAGCTATAACCGCCGTATAACTGCTGTGTCCCGTTCCGCTGGTCGAACGCATAATAATCGCGGAAAACAGAAGCGTCGCGATCGCCATACCGGATACCGGGTTATTGCTGCTTCCGATCAGGCCCACCATACGGGAGGACACGGTCGCAAAGAAGAAACCGAAAATAACGATAATAAATGCGCCCAGCAGATTCACCGGGACAGGAGGAAGCAGCCAGATAACAACTGCCACTACCAGCGCTGCGATTAATACGCCGGCTGTCGGCAGATCCTGATCCGTACGCAGATTGCTGTCACCTTTCCCCTTGCCATAGCCTTTCATGGCGTCTTTGAAGGTAGTAACGATCATCGGCAGAGACTTGATCAGGCTCATAATTCCACCAGCCGCAACTGCACCGGCACCTATGTAGCGGATATAGCTGCCCCAGATATCAAAGGATCCCATCTCACTGATCGCTTTTGATCCCGGATAAAGAATCGCATCCCCGCCAAACAGCGCGATCAAAGGCATCAGAACCAGCCATGCAACACAACCGCCGGCCAGCAGATAGGAAGAAATCTTGGGTCCGCAGATATAACCAACACCTGCCAGAGCCGGAAGCACGTCCATCCCAATACCGGAGCCTTTGTAAGGGGTAATCTCATAGTGCACTTCGCTGGGGAAAATCTTTAACCCGTCAGCGATAAATTTGTAACCTGCGGCGATACCAAGACCTGCGAATACGGTGGAAGCTTTCGCTCCGCCTTCTTCTCCTGCCAGTAATACTTCCGCACAGGCCTTACCCTCGGGATAAGGCAGAGTACCATGCTCCTGAACAATTAACGCTTTCCGAAGCGGTACCATAAACAGGACGCCTAACACACCGCCGACTAAGGCGATCAGTCCGATTTCGATCAAGGATGGAGCACTGACGTTCCACTCGTCTGCCCACATGAACAAAACCGGTAAGGTAAAGATAGCGCCTGCCGCAACGGATTCACCAGCTGAACCGATGGTCTGAACCATATTGTTCTCCAGAATGGAATTCCGCCGCATAATGACCCGGATGATACCCATAGAGATAACCGCTGCCGGAATAGAAGCAGATACAGTCATACCTACACGAAGACCCAGGTACGCGTTCGCACCACCGAATAATACGGCCAGAAGGATACCGACAATAACGGATGTCACTGTCATTTCCGGCAATATTCGATCCGCTGGTATAAACGGTTTGAATTGCTTGTCGTCTTTCATCTTTCCCTCTCCTCTTATTAATTTTTACGAAATAATCTTAACATAATATTAACACCCTAGCAAACCTTTTATTGGTTTCTCCTGTTTTTTTGCCATATTTCCCTACAAAAAAAGATGGAAATACTATATATTTCCATCTTTTTTGTTACTTTTCATTAATTTTTTCTATTTTTTGTCCGCAAAAATATTTTAACAATTTCATTCACAATTACAGGCACCAGCGAAAGTCCCAAAACAAAAATCCAGTCGATATGTGTCAGGTGGAACACATCAAACGCAGCCGCGAGCGGAGGAACTGTGATCACAACAAATTGTATCAGGATACCTAGGATTATGGATCCGACCAGATATTTATTGGAGAATAATCCCACCTGGAAGATACTCTTGGTCTCACTTCTTAAGTTCAGCGAATGGAATAACTGGGAAACCGCCAGCACCACAAAAGCCATGGTCTGTGCATGGGTCAGCGTGTCCCCGGACAGGTTACCGATGTGCAGCACATGCAGGCTCCATTCTCCGGAATAACGCATGGCTCCGATAGCAAAGGCCGTCAGGGTCATAAGCCCGATCAGCGCGCCGTTCAGAATCAGGAACACCTTTCTTCCATGGAACAAACTCTCTTTGGGGTCTCTGGGCTTCACCTTCATAATATCCGGATCTCCCGGGTCCACACCCAGGGACAGCGCCGGCAGCGTATCCGTAATCAGATTCACCCACAGCAGATGGATGGACTGCAGGGGTGTCATCCACGCCATCAAAGTAGCCAGGAACAGCGCGATAATCTCACCGATGTTGCAGGAAAGCAGGAATACGATAGATTTTTTGATATTTGCGTATATATTACGACCCTCTTCCACCGCTGTGACAATGGTGGAAAAATTATCATCCGTCAGTATAATATCCGAAGCGCCCTTCGCCACATCAGTCCCCGTGATCCCCATAGCCACTCCGATATCGGCAGCCTTCAGGGATGGGGCGTCATTCACCCCGTCTCCGGTCATGGACACGATATTTCCGCTTCCTTTGAATGCCTTCACGATCCGGACCTTGTGTTCCGGAGATACCCTGGCAAATACCCGGACATTCTTCACCCGCTCGATCAGCTCCTCATCCGTATACTGATCCAGTTCCACACCCGGCATAACCTGCTCCTGGGTGTGAGCGATGCCCAGCTCTTTTGCTATGGCGAAGGCAGTTTTCTGATGATCCCCGGTAATCATCACGGTGGAAATGCCGGAATTACAGCAGGTGGCAATGGAATCCTTCACTTCCATCCGCGGCGGGTCGATCATGGCTGCCAGGCCGATGAATGTAAGTCCGCTCTCCATCTCTTCCTGCGTGAGATCCTCCCGCTGCGTTTCCTTATAGGCAGCCCCCAGCACTCTGAGCGCCTGATCCGAAAACGCATCCGCGGCGGCCATAAATTCCGCGGCCAAAGCTTCCGTCATAGGAACCACCTGGCCGTCCACCAGAGCGCTGGCAGATTTCCTGATCAGCTGATCCGTGGCTCCTTTTGTCATAACGTAATATTGATCCCCATAGACATTTACTGTGGACATAAGCTTGCGGTCTGAGTCGAACGGAGCCTCGTTGACCCTCTGATGTTTTACGTTCCAATCTTCTTTCCGAATCCCGTGCTTATTTCCCAGATCAATAAGCGCCACCTCGGTCGGATCTCCCGTGCTTCCTTCAGGCCCTGAGGTGGCATCGGAACAGAGCACCAGGTTCTCGATCAGCAGACGCTGTGCCGGGTCATCCGAAGACAGCTGCGGTTCCTCTATGATTTTCCGATTCACGAAGCATTTCATAACGGTCATCCGGTTCTGGGTCAGCGTCCCGGTCTTATCCGAACAGATAAAGTTGACCGCGCCCAGCGTTTCCACAGAAGGCAGCTTCCGGATAATCGCGTTTTTCTTAACCATGCGCTGGACACCCATGGCCAGCACGATGGAGACGATCGCCGGCATCCCTTCCGGGATCGCCGCCACAGCCAGAGAAATGGCCGTCATGAACATCTGGAACAGGTCTCTTTTTTGCAGCACGGCGATGCCGAACATGGCCACGCACACGATCAGAGCCACGATTCCAAGAAGCTTACCGATCTCTGCCAGCTTCTTCTGAAGCGGAGTTTTCTCATCCGCTTCCCCCAGCATATTGGCAATATGGCCAATCTGGGTGTCCATTCCCGTCGCCACCGCTACTCCGGTACCTCTGCCGTTGGTAATCAAGGTGGAGGAGAACGCCATATTCTTCATATCCCCCAGAGGGATATTATCCTCAGCGAGTGTAAGCCCTGCGTCCTTGTTCACAGGAACCGACTCCCCGGTAAGCGCCGACTCTTCCACCTGCAGATTCGCCGTCTCGATCAGCCTGATATCACACGGTATATACCGGCCGGCGTCCAGCACGACGATGTCGCCCGGCACGATCTCCTCCGATACCATCTCTCTTATTTCCCCATCTCTTACCACATACGCCTTGGGGGCCGAGAGTTTCTGCAGGGCTTCCATGGATTTTTCAGCCCTGGCTTCCTGTGAGACACCGATCACCGCGTTGAGCACCACCACCAAGCTGATGATCACCGTATCGTTGATCTCGCCCATAAAGCCGGAGATTACCGCGGCGATCAGCAGAATATAGATCAGCGGATCGTTTAACTGGGCCACAAACAGCTGCAGCAGGCTTTTCTTCTTTCCCTCTTTCAGTTTATTAGGCCCATACTTTTCTCTTCGGAGGGCAGCCTCCGCTGTGGTCAGCCCTTTGCCCGGATCTGCCTGGAACTGTTCCAGTATCTGTGCCAGAGGTTTATTATGAAACATTACATACTCCTCCTTCCTAAATTTAAAATACATTGTATCATATACAATAGACAGCCGCAATCGTTGTTAGAATATGTGAAAACCCGAAGTTGTATACCAGGCCGGCCAAATATCCGGGAGATTCGGCGATCTCCAAAATAATGAACCGCTTTTTCTCAAGAGAAATGAATATTTTCCTTCTTTCCATAATAAGATGTAAAAAGAAAACGATAGGAGGGCCTTCCATGAGCTCTAAGACAAAAATAGTGGTGTTACATATGAAGGAGGTTATCTATACAGGTATCTTTGTTGTACTGGGAATCCTTCTGATATTACTGCTTATTTTTATGTTCCTGCCCGGTAAAGGGGGGAAGGGGAACAAAGAGGCTGCCGCTCCTACTTCAAAATATGTCGCAGGTGTCTATTCATCTTCCATTAAATTGAATGACAATGCCATTGATGTTGAAGTGGTCGTGGATGAAGACCATATCAATTCCATTGAACTAAAGAACTTAAGTGAAACAGTCACCACTATGTATCCGCTCATACAGCCTTCTTTAGATGATCTGGCAAACCAGATTATCGAAAAACAGTCCCTGAACGATATTACATATTCGCAGAGTAATCAGTATACTTCTACCGTGCTGATGGATGCTATTGCATCTGCGCTGAATAAGGCTTTAGTCCCGGCAGCGGAGGAGTAACGCTTGGGGGTATGGTTCCATTGTGCTTTTGGGGTTTTATGGTAAAAAAAAGGAGCGGCTGGCTTTGTTGCCGGCATGCTCCTATTTCTTTTGTTATGTGTGTTAGTTTAACTGTATGCCCTGGTCTTTTAGCCAGGTCTCTATTTGGCTTCGATTTTTGGGGGCGACCAGAGGTTCGCCTGCATTTCCGTCTTGGAAAAGTATTAAGGTGGGGATGGTCATGATCTGATATTTCTCGGCGATCTTCATCTGTTCATCGATATTTATTTTGCCGACTGTGAGCCGGGATTGGTAGTCCTGGGCCAGTTGTTCCACAGCGGGGGCGATAGCACGGCAGTAGCCGCACCAGGGAGCCCAGAAATCAACCAGTAAGGGTAGGGAGCCTTTCGTTTTTTGGGCTATGTTTTCTTCGGTTATTGTAATCGCTGACATTTATTTTTCCTCCGTTTCTTGTTACGTTCTTGGCTTACTGTAACTAATTTGTTTTCAGTTTATACTGTAATTATAATAGTTACATTTAGGCTTGTCAATACTTTTTTCTTTTTCCTTCTTTGTTTCCCTTTTTAGTTTCACCTTTAGTTTTCCTGTCAGTAACTGGTTTTATTCAGGGTTAAATGTAAAATATATGTATCCAATACAGGATCGGACTGCTGTTGCGGTAAGGAATTAATCACTTTTTGTAATGTTGTGATTATGGCATTGTTCATAGAAAAACTGAAGAATTTCTTTTCTGGTTACGATGCCGATGAATACGTGGTTGTCGTCGATTACCGGCACGAAGTTCTGGTTTGTGGCAATTAAAAAAAGATCTTCTATATTGGAGTCGATGTGGACTGGCAGATTGTCCAGCCTGCGCACGATTTTGGAAACCGGTATCTTCTGGGCATCCCTGAAATTCAGCGAATACTCGTTTTTGATGGAGAATAACAGATCGCCCTCGGTTATGGTTCCTACATATTCGCCTTTTTTATTGATTATGGGCATGGCCGTATAGCGGTGATGCTCCATTTTTTCCAGAACCTGTCGCAGGGAATCATCTTCATTTATGTATGCCACTTCACTTTTCGGGGTAAGAAAAAATAGAATATTCATGATCTCTCCTTTATCCTTTACGTTTATCTTATTGTTCCGCCGGAACCCTGACGGCCGGCCGGTATCCTTCTTTTATATAATTATAATGCACGGCGGTTTTGGTGTCCACTATAAGCGTATGGTTCACCAAAAATACACAAATGTCTTTTGGTGGTGTTATCGGATTTTCCGCATATGATATGGTAAGGCCAGGGTTCAAAGAGCCTTTGGCCGGAATAGTTTCTTTTAAAAAAACAAATCCATTTAGGAGGTAGAGTATGGAATTATTCCATTATCCCGAAAGGTGTAATGTCCGTACTTTTTATATAGAGGCAATAGAAATTCCTATTGTTTATAATAAATATGGGGATCACGATCCCAACGGATTATTATATGTGTTACAAAAAGATGCAGGGCGTATTCAGAGAAAAGCCCTGGAAAATTTTCACCAGGCTGTACCCCAGCCGTACGAGGAGGTCAGGCCTTTGGTGCTGAGGGCCAACCTGGGGGATGAGATCCGGGTGCACTTCCGCCATTCCCTGGACAGGGAATTGTCCATTCATGTACAGGGACTATCCTACGATGTGCAGTCCTCGGATGGCTCGTTTGTGGGGATGAATGCGGACAGCACTACAGGAAACGAAATCAATTACTGCTGGTATGCCCAGAAAGAAGGGGTCTATCTGTTCAGTGATATGGGGGATACCAGGAGCAGCGAGGAGGGCACAAACATTCATGGACTGTTTGGCGCTATTATCGTGGAAGCCCCCGAATCGATATGGCTGGATCCTATGACCGGTCAGCCGATAGAGAGCGGACTGTTCGCGGATATCTACCATCTGTCACTCCCGGCATTCCGGGAATACGCAGTATTTTTTCACGACGAGCTGGAGATGAAAAATAAGGATGGGCTGCAGCCCGTAGATATGCACACAGGCCTCCCTTCCGCCACAACCGGAATCAGCTACCGTTCAGAGCCGATGCGGAACCGCATGCCTCTAAGCGTTGACCATGCGGATACGGGAGAAGATATATCCATGAGTTCCTGGGTGTACGGCGACCCCGCGCCGCCCATCCTCAGATCCTACGTGGGCGATCCGTCCAAGATCCGCCTGGTTCATGGAGGAGTGAAGGAAACACATGTATTTCATCTTCATAACCACCAGTGGAGACTGGAAGGGGATAATCTAAGCTCAACGATTATAGACTCCATCTCCATCAGCCCTCAGGAGTGTTATACTCTGGATATACTGCATGGAGCCGGAAGCCTGAATGGAATGATCGGAGATGCTATCTTCCACTGCCATCTGTATCCGCATTTTCATGAAGGAATGTGGACCCTTTGGAGAATATACGACCGCCTTCAGGACGGAAATCAAAAGCTGCCGGACGGAACGGTCATTCCCCCTCTGCTGCCGTTAAAAGACAGGGTGGCTCCACCTGAGGTTGACCCGGATCACCCCGGCTATCCAAATTATATCAACGGTCAGTATGGCCAAAGGCCTTTACAGCCTCCGCTTGGAATCCTGAATCCGGACGGAAGCAATAAAATATTTCCGACCCCTCTGGAAATGAAAAATTTTGTGGAAGATTACAAAAGCGGTGCCCTCTACACAGACACATGCCCCTGCCATACCGATGGTAAATGCGGCTCGGGAGAAAAAAATGTCAAGGTGTTTGAACTAGCTGTGATCCAGGCCAAAATCACGTACAACGATTATGGATGGCACGACCCCCAGGGACGTTTTTTTGTACTAAAGGAAGAGCTGGAGCTGCACGGAGGGCTGGACGCCTATATTCGGAAAGTGGAAAACCAGGAAATCCGGGTAGAGCCTCTGGTCATCCGGGCGAACGACGGGGACTGTATCGAAATCAGATTAACCAACTTGCTGCCGGAATATCTGGAAGCCAGCCCGTTCCAGTTAAAAACCCTGACCGATATCGTGGGGTACCATATCCATCTGGTAAAATTTGATACTATCGTATCGGACGGGGCGGCAAACGGCTGGAACAATATCGCGGGCGCCCGCAGGTATGAAACGCTGATCGAACGTTTCTTCGCAAATACAGAGCTGCGCGCCGTGTTCTTCCATGATCATCTGTACGCCAACAGCCACCAGCAGCATGGTGTCTTCGGCTCCCTTATCGTGGAGGAAGCAGGCGCGACTTTCCATGATATCCACACAGGCGAAGAATTAAAGTTCGGGACACAGGCCGTAATCCGCAGAAGGGATGGTTCCTCCTTCCGTGAATTCGCCCTGTTTGTCCACGACTTTGCCCTTTTGTTCGACAAAGACGGAAAGCCCCTGAATCCGCCTGCGGTCCCCGGCTCCCACGATGACCCCGGGGTTATGGGAATCAATTACCGCTCCGAACCCATGAGAGAACGGCTGAAAAGCCACGGAGATCCTGCCTATATCTTCAGCTCTTACGTCCATGGTGATCCTGCCACTCCGCTTCTGCAGACCTATCCCGGCGACGAGATGATCATCCGGCTGCTGGACGGAGCCCATGAAGAACAGCACTCCTTAAATATAACCGGGCTGGCCTGGCAAAAAGAAATTCAGGATATCCATTCCCCCCTGGCCGCCTCCCAGACGATCGGCATCTCCGAGGCATTTAATCTGAGAATCCAGAGAACCTATGGTGCCGGTGATTATCTGTACTATTTTGGTGGAATCGACGACGCCTGGCTGGGATTGTGGGGAATCATCCGGGCCTATGATAAAGTAAGGGACGATCTGCTTCCCATTTGCAGGGGAAAGGCGCAGATCCTGCCTCTGCTCCCCTGTCCCGGCAAAGACGCAGTGATACGAAAATACGAAATAGCCGCCGTCCAGACAGACCTGTTATACAACCGCTACGGGGATCATGATCCGGACGGTCTGATATTTGTGCCGGTAGAAGAACTTCCTCATATCTATTCGGGAAAATCAAAGCCAAAGCCGCTGATCCTTCGGGCAAATGCGGGAGACTGGGTGGAAGTTACTCTCCACAATCTGTTCTCCCCGGATAAGCCGATACCGTATTACGATTATCCAATCGTTCCTTTAGACATGAAACACCAGCCGTCCGACAGAGTCTCCTTAAATCCGCAGTTTCTTAAATACAACCCCATAACGGATTCCGGCATCAATGTGGGCTATAACAACAGGGAACAGACCGTAGGCCCGGGCGAGAGCATAAAATACCTCTGGCACGCAGACCTGGAATACGGCGCCTGTATCCTCCAGTCATTCGCAGATATGCGCAACCACAGATACCACGGCTTGTTCGGAGCAATCATCGTCGAACCGCCGGCCTCCCGATGGTACCGCAATTTCTCCATGGCAAAAGGAACTTATGACGAACAGGCGGTAATCACAGCGCCTGGAGTGGAAACCTTCCGTGAATTTGTATTATTTATACAGAACGGAATCCGATTGTTGGATATCCAGGGCCAATTAATCCAGACGGCGGCGGGAGATCCCGGAGAACCTGTGGATGCGGAAGACACCGGAGAAAAGGGGTATAATTACCGTTCCGAGAGATTCTTCAACCGGCTAAAAAAAGACGGGCGTATATCCAGGGTATTCAGCAGCAAGGTGCATGGCGACCCCGCCACCCCGATCTTCAAGTCCTACACCGGTGACCGTATCGTCTTCCGCACCATGATGCCTGCCGATAAGCCCAGAAACGTAGGGCTCGCCGTCCACGGCCACCTATGGAAAGAGCAGCCCAAAGATCCATTCTCCCGAATCATCCCCCTGCAGGGAGGTATCAGCATCGGAAACAAATTTGACATGGAACTATCAGAAGGCGCTGCCTGTCCCGGAGACTATCTCTACCGCTCAGGCAGTCTGAAATGGGATATCGAATCCGGCATGTGGGGCATCCTCAGAGTTCTCAGACAATCCCTGGGATGCAAATGCAAAAATGTCTGCAAAAAATTCTGCGGCTGCTTTAAGAAAAATTAATCTATAAATCAAAAACAAAGCTACTGTAAAGCCAGTGCGGGGGCAGACTGGGGGGGCGGGAATCCTTTTCATCCCAGCTCCTCGATCTGCTTAAGCCACAAAGCCGCGCTGGCATCACTTGGCATCCTCCAGTCCCCCCTGGGCGACAGCGCAACACTTCCCACTTTGGGCCCGTCCGGAATACAGGAGCGCTTGAACTGCTGGGAGAAAAATCTCCGGTAAAATATTTTCAGCCATTTCAGAATCGTAACGTTGTCGTAGATACCGGCAAATGCCTTTTGGGCCACGCGGTAGATCTTCTCCGGCTCATAGCCGAATCGGAGCATATAGTAGAGATAGAAATCATGGAGCTCATAGGGGCCCACCAGGTCTTCCGTCTTTTGGGAGATCTTACCGTTCTCCGGCGGAAGCAGCTCCGGACTGACCGGCGTGTCCAGTATATCGTACAGAATCGCCGAGAGCGTTTCATTATCACAGGTTTCGGCATAATATCTGACCAGATGGCGGACCAGGGTCTTGGGGACGGAGGCATTGACCCCATACATGGACATATGGTCCCCGTTATAGGTGGCCCACCCAAGGGCCAGCTCGGACATGTCCCCGGTTCCGATCACCAGGCCTCCCGTCTGGTTGGCAATATCCATCAGGATCTGGGTCCGCTCCCTGGCCTGGGCATTTTCATAGGTCACATCATGCCGCTCCTGATCCTGGCCGATATCCCGGAAATGGATATTGACCGCTTCCCGGATATCGATCTCCCGGAACGCGGCCCCCAGACACCGGATCAGCTCACAGGCATTCGTGTAGGTCCGGTCCGTGGTTCCAAAGCAAGGCATCGTTACCGCCGTTATGCCGTCCCGGGACAGGCCGCAGCTGTCGAAGGCACGGACGGTCACCAGAAGAGCCAGCGTGGAATCCAGGCCACCGGAGATTCCCACAACCGCGCTTTTACAGTTGGTGTGGAGCAGCCTCTTTTTCAGCCCTCCGGCCTGGATGGAAAGGATATCCTGGCAGCGTTTGTCCCTGTCCTGCTTATTGGAAGGCACAAACGGATTCGCGTCAAACATGCGCACCAGCGCGGTTTCTTCCACCTTCAAATGGAATTTTACCCGGACATAATTCAGATTTTCTTCCTGCTGGAAGGTGCCCAGCCGCCGCCGTTCACTCATCAGCCGGTGGACATCCAGGTCCGCCCAGATGGTCTGGTTAGAGAAGCGGGGTGATTCCGCCAGCACGATCCCATTTTCCGCGATCAGGTTATGGCCGCTGTATACCACATCCGTAGTGGATTCCCCGTCACCGGCGCTGCTATAGGCGTATCCGCACAGCAGCCTGGCGGACTGTCCCCTGGCCAGGTCCTGACGGTAGGTGTCCTTGCCCACCACCTCGTCGCTGGCAGACAGGTTCACGATCAGTGTGGCTCCCGCCAGCGCGTGTTCCGTACTGGGGGGGGACGCTACCCAGACATCCTCACAGATCTCCGCCGCTACAGACAGCCCCTTCATCTCCTCACATTCGAATAAGATCCGGCTGCCGAAGGGAACCTGTTCCTGCTTACATTCCACGAATTCCGGGTCCTTCGGGCCTTCGGTGAAATGTCTGGCTTCATAAAATTCAGAATAATTCGGTATATTTCTTTTTGGTATGATACCAAGAATCTTTCCTCTGTGCAGTACAGCCGCCGCATTATACAGTCTGTTCCGGAACTGGAAGGGCAGCCCGGTAAACACCAGCGCGTCCAGGATTTCTGTCTCCTTTGCCATGCGGTACAGCTGCCGCATGGATTCCTCCAGCAGCAGTTCCTGCAAAAACAGATCTTCACAGCTGTAACCGCTGATGGCAAGCTCCGGAAACACGATGATCTTCGCACCCTTTTGTGCCGCCTGTTTCATTTCTTCAATCATAACGTCGGTATTGTAGACCGGGTCCGCCACCTTCATATCCGGCGTGACCGCGGCGATCTTTATAAATCCATGCTTCATGCTGCGCCTCCTGCATTTTAACTGAAATTCTGCCTGAATCTGCTGTATCTATCGGTTATCTATTACTTACATTGCCTGGTTTTTCAGATCTTTTAATTCTTCCACCGTGAACTGGTAATGCTTACCACAGAACTGGCAGTTTACTTCGATCTCTTTTCCATCGTCGATCATTTCCTGCAGGTCCTTTTTTCCCACGCTGATCAGGGCTTTGGACACCCGGTCTTTTGTGCAGTTGCAGCAAAAACTGGTGGGAATACGGTCCGTAGTCTCCATTCCCAGCTCGCCCAGCAGCTTTTCCAGAATCTTTTCCGGGGAATAGCCCATTTCCAGAAGAGAGGTAACTGACCGCACCTGTCTTAAATTCGATTCCAGCTCGTCCACGATCCGCTCCTCGGCAAAGGGCATCAGCTGCAGAATAAATCCTCCTGCTTGTTTAACCGTATTATCTCTGGACATCAGCACGCCCAGTCCCACCGAGGAAGGCACCTGCTCCGATGTGGCAAAGTAATAGGTCAGATCCTCCGCGATCTCTCCGGTCTGCAGGTCCACCTCTCCCACATACGGTTCCTTCAATCCCATGTCTTTTATGACACGAAGATATCCATGTCCCACGGCTCCCGCCACATCCAGCTTCCCCTGCTGGTTCGCATGTAAAAGAACGGAGGGCTCATGAACATAACCCTTGACCCGGGCCATGGCGTCTGCGGTCACGGTGATCCCTCCAAGCGGGCCGTCGCCGCGGATCTGAAGCGTCAGAACATCCTGCCTGCTTTTCATCATACAGCCCATCATAGCTCCTGCCGTCAAAAGCCTTCCCAGCGCCGCTGTGGCCACCGGGCTCGTATTATGGGCCTGCCTGGCCTTTTCCACCATATTCCTTGTGGTAGCGGCAAATGCCCGGATCTGTCCCTGGGCTCCCATTGCTCTTACAATATAATCTCCCATTTTCCACTCTCCTATCTTTTTCCCCATTCCCTTGCGATCACATAGATCCGCTCACTGGCCGGTCCCGGTTCTTCCCCGGTGAACGCCTCATAAGCTCCAGCGAACTGAAGGCCTGCCTCCAAAAGCAGCCCCTTTACCTTCTCCAGCTCATATGCCCGCTGATAATGTGTCTCCTCATATTTGCGATACAGCGAGTGGTCTCCCTCTACAAAAAGAGTCAGATCGTATTCATTGATCCGTTCCTCTTCATAATAGGTATTCTCCCAGATAAAACTGCAATGCTCCCTATTTTCCGCAATCACGCAGTCCCCCATCTGTTCATACTTATAAATAGTGTTCAAATCAAATAAAAAATATCCACCCGGATCCAGATAATTATTCACAAGGCGGAATACTTTCAGCATGTCCTCTTCGTCAAGCAGGTAGTTCAACGAATCGCAGACACTGACCACCGCCCGCACCGTTCCATACAGCTCGAACTCCTGCATATCCTGCAGCAGATATAAGATCGGCAGTCCTGACTGCTCTTTCTTATGCATGGCGATCTCCAGCATTTCTTCCGAGTTATCCACACCGATCATGTCGTATCCGGCTCTTGCCAACAATTCCGTCATATTGCCGGTACCACAGCCCAGGTCCAGAACCAGACCGTCTTCGATCCCCAGTCCTTTTAACAATTCGATCAGATAGGCACTCCATTCTTCGTAGGGCACGTTGTCCATGAATTCGTCATACACCCCGGCAAATCCCGTATACGCTTCCATTTTCTGTCCACCAACCTTTTGTTAGATATACTATCAAGTTTTCTATGGAAAAGCAAGGTTGATTCTTTCTTCTGTTGATTCTTTCTCCAAAATCCCGTATACTGGAATAGAATTTACGGATCAGCTACAAAAGAAACCGTCTCCGGCATATCAGGCCTTAAAGGATTCCATATGAAACGAATGCAAAATACAAACAAAGTCTATAAAAATATACGGCGTTTTTATCTGTCGGATTTGATTTTCCCCATTCTCTTTATCCTGATATTGGCAGCCGCCTGGAAGTACAATCCATTCCAGGGCATCTACACGCCAATGCAGATTGATTCTGTGCAAACCTTGAAAAATGCCTATTCCTCCGATAACCGCTATGTCAAAATCTCCCTGAAGGATCTGCACAATACCGGTTACGACTACATACGTTTTGGCAAAATATACGGAACCTATTACTACACCTTTTTGGATGACACCTGTCTCATTGTCATCCTCTCGCCCAATACGGTTCAGGATCTAACTGCGCCCATCACAGAGCTCAATATCCGCGCCAAAATCGTTCGCCCGAACCAGAGTCACAAAGAGCTGCTGGAACACCTGGCCGAAGATCTGTGCTGGACCTATCAGGATCTGTCCCTGGTAGTCAGTCCACTGATCCTGGATGAGGCAGATTACCATCTGCCATTTCCTTCGATCCTGACCTTGTTTCTTCTGCTTGGCTTTCTAAGTGCCTCCGCCGTTCTGATTACTGATCTGGCCTACCTGATCAGTCCCAGGCTGGCCCCTGTATCCCGCAGGCTCAGCCGGCTGTGTAAGGACAAAAACGCTCTGGCCAGGGCGGTTCAGGAACTGGAAACCGAGCCGTTACTGGCCACCGGCCAGATGTATGTAACAGAGCACTATTTTTTTGATCTGTCCAACCGGGGAACCATCATTCTTCCGATTCACCATATGCTCTGGGTGTACCGGCATCTGAAAGTACACAAGCCGCTGCTGAGAAAGTCCATGTCCTATCACCTGTATCTGATCACCGAAGACGGCCACGTGACTACCTCTCCCAAACGCAGTCAGCATGATACCGACGCGGTCATCGCGTACCTGCAGAACCTTAACTCCCGGATTCTCATTGGATTCACAGAGGAAAACAAGGAAGCCGCCCACACTGCTGTGCAAGCGAATACAGAAAAAAAGAATACTCAGCCGCTTATTTAGTCTATGTTTATATGCAGCCCGCCAAGAAGGGACATCACCTCCGGAAATGAAAACCTGGCCCCACTCATTTTATTTGTCAGTACATCGATCTGGTATCCCGAAGCCTGCCTGAAATCTGCCTTCTGCATATTGCATTTAAAGAATTCCGTTCGATCAAGATTACATCCTTTAAAGCTGCACTCCATAAGCCGGCATTCCGCAAACATGGAATCCGAGATGTCCTGTCCTGAAAAATCAAATTTTCTCAAGTCCATATCGGCAAAAGTATTGTATTTCAATCGGCATGTTTGCAGTTTTTTGATCGGCTCTGCAAACTTTCCTGCGGGCAGCAGCTCCTCCCAATGTACCCCGATCAGATTACAATCCATAAATTCTACGTATTGAATCTGGGAGTAATCAGACGCTCTTAGGCTTGTAATCGTACATTTGTGGAATGTACAGCTGTTAAATGAGGACTGGACGAGCACGCATGCTTCAAACGTACAGTTGGTAAAATAACAGTCCACAAACCGGTACTTCCGGAAAGTTTCTTCTCTGTATTTTAGATTTTCAAACTCCTGTGATTCATAATACTTTTCTTCCATACTTTTTCTGACCTCCTGAAAATTAGAAAAGGGGCTGGCTTCTCCTCCATTGATTAAACCGGAGGCCGCACTCTGCCAACCAGTATATAGCAAATCATACTGGTCAGCAATATGAATCAGACAATTATCTTTTCGGAGTGCAGGAGATATGGTACAATCTTTTCAAGGAAAATCACATACAAAAGGGGCTATCTATAATGAGTGATTGGTTTACCATTGACCACATCGATAAAGATACACATATTATCAGCGAATACCGGCACTGGGAAGAAACCCACGCCTATCTGCTGAACGGAAGTACCCACAGTCTTCTGATTGATACAGGACTTGGCATTGAAAATATCTATGAAGAAGTCATAAAATTAACCGCTAAGCCTGTTATAGCCGTAGCTACCCATATCCACTGGGATCACATCGGCGGCCACCGGTATTTTCCTGAATTCTACGCCCATGAAGATGAGGTTCATTGGCTTACCGGTGAATTTCCGCTGACTGTGGAACAGATCAAAGCCTATGTGGTCGAGCGCTGTGATCTTCCCGAAAATTTCAACGTGGACAATTATGAATTTTTCCAGGGCACTCCCGTGAGGGTATTAAAAGATCAGGATCTCATTGATATCGGAGACCGAACAATACAGGTATTACATACCCCGGGCCATTCTCCCGGACATATGTGTTTCTACGAGGAAGCCAGCGGCTATCTCTTTACCGGCGATCTGGTCTATAAGGATACGCTTTTTGCTTATTATCCCTCAACCGACCCGGCCGCCTATCTGGCCTCCATCGAGAGGATCGCCGTGCTTCCTGTGAAAAAGGTATTTCCGGCTCATCACGATCTGAATGTACAGCCCGCTCTCATCCAGGACATGAAAAATGCCTTCACCCAGTTGAAGGTAGAAGGCAGGCTGCATCACGGCAGCGGTATTTTCAAATATAAGGATTTCTCTATTTGGATATAATATAAACGAAACTTCCTATTGAGGTACTCTTTATTCCTCACCCTTAGTACCCATAATGTAGGTAAAGACCGCGCCTGCCGCCAGCAGCACTACTCCAGCAATGGTGTTGAGAACTGTGATACGCATACCGCTTTCCTGCATGACATTGTATATGATAGCGAAAGGGGACGCCACGATAAGCCCCATAATCGCGCTATAGGTGGTCACACTGTGTTTGCGGAACAGGTAATCGATCAGCTTCGCAATCAGGAAGATCCCCAGCAGCACCCCGATTCCAAAAGGTATCAGCACAAAACATCCGGAGAGAATCCCGTCCATCTCAAAAGCGGCCAGTGAGTCCAGAAAACTTTTCAGCGTATCAATAATCCCATAGTAATATCCCAGGATCATCAGAACCAGCGAGCCGCTGACTCCGGGAATTACCATGGTCGCTGATGCGATGATACCCACCAGGAACAGTTTCATCATGGTAAAGACTCCGGGGTCCGTCAGGGAAGCCGACTGTCCTTCACTTTTCATCAAAGGCATCACAATAACCAGCGCGAACAGGACAAGGAATGCAATGACCTGGACAGCCCCGAACTTCGTGTGTGTGGTGCGCATTCCCTTTTTCAGGTTTGAGACCAGGATCGGTACACCGCCCAGAATCATACCGATGAATGCCAGACAAGTGGGAAACGGCTGATTAGCCAACAGATACTGGATCGCATAAGTGAAACCTACCAGGCCGATGACGCAGCCGATTCCGATGGGAAGCAGGCTGATCACGCTCTTCTTAAACTGTTTGAACAAATTTGTAATGGAAGAGATCAGCCGGTCATAGATTCCCATAGATACCGCCATTGTACCGCCGCTGACTCCGGGGATGATATTGGCTACCCCCACGAAAATACCTTTTACAATATCGATAATAAATTTCATGCGTAACATCTTACCTTTCTTAATGAGTTATGCTCACTTCTTAAAGTTACTTCACTTCTTAAAATTCCTATACATCTTAGATTTCTATACTTCTTAAATTTAGATTTCTATACAATTCTGAAAGTTCTATTCATTTCTTCCTATATTTTCTCAGGAAACCGAGAAAAACATTCATCTCCTCGTCCGTTCCGATGGTAATTCTCAGATAATTATCCGTCCGGGGGGCATCAAAATAACGGACATAGATCCCCTCTTCTTTTAGCGCGGCCTGCAGTTCACGGGCCGGATAGTCCGGATGAGTGGCAAACAGAAAATTCGCCCTGGAATCCGGAAACTCAAATCCCAGCTCCCTCAATTCCTCTTTCACCCGCTCCCTGGTGGTGATAATCTGATCCAGGGTTTCCCGGAAATAAGCTTCGTCATTGACTGCCTCGACGCCCAGGATTATCGCCGCCCTGCTCATGGTATAGGAATTAAACGAGTACTTTACGTCATTCAGATACCGGATCAGCCGCGGGTTACCCATCGCATAGCCGATTCTCATACCGGCCAGTGAGCGGGACTTTGAAAATGTCTGGACCACCAGCAGATTCTCAAATTCGTCGATCAATTTCACCGCCGACTTCCCGCCGAAATCAATATAGGCTTCATCTACGATGACAACACTGTCCCTGTTGTGCTGTAAGATCCAGCGGACATCCTGCAGCGGCTCATACACACCGGTAGGCGCATTGGGATTCGGAAAAATAATTCCGCCGTTTTCCCGGACATAATCCTCCTTCACCAGATGGAACTGATCATCCAGCGGCACCATTTCATAGGGAATCTGAAACAACTCTGCCCATACCGGATAAAAGGAGTAGGTCACATCCGGGAACATCAGCGGCTTGTCCGAGTTAAAAAAAGTCATGAACGCCATAGCAAGCACATCGTCTGAGCCCACTCCCACAAATATCTGGCCGCTGCTCAGATGATAATGATGGGCCAGCGCCTCCACCAGATCCGACGATGCCGGATCCGGGTAGAGCCGCATGGCTCTGGTGGACATGCTTTTTACCGCCTGCCTGACCTCCGGTGACGGAGGATAGGGATTTTCATTGGTATTCAGCTTGATGATATTGTCTCTTCTTGGCTGTTCACCGGGCACATAGGGGGTGACCTTTCGGATATTCTTTTCCCATGTTCTCATTCGTATCTCCACCTTTTAAAAATATACCTTGCCAAGGGCCTCGAAGCCGGGCATGGCATTTACGATTGTCTCATAAGCTACACAGTACGCGATCCTGACATATCCGGGGCAGGCAAAAGAGGTGCCCGGCACGATCAGGATATTGTGTTTTTTCGCTTCCTCACAGAACTCTTTTTCATCCGGAACCGGAGATTTTACGAACAGATAAAATGCGCCTTCCGGCTTAATGCAGGTAAATCCACACTTTTTCAGCCCTTCATAGAGCGCTTTCCGGTTTTTGTCATAGAAGGCAACATCAACTTTGGCATCCAGGCACCGGCCGACGACTTTCTGGAACAGGGACGGCGCGTTTACATAGCCCAGAATCCGGTTGGCCACATTCGCCGCATTGATTATCATCTCACTATCGGCAGCTTCATCCGGGATCACCAGATAACCGATCCGCTCTCCCGGCAGGGACAGGGATTTGCTGTAGGAATAGCCGATGATGGTATTTTCATAATAATCCGCGACCCACGGTACTTCCACCCCGTCATATACCAGCTCCCGATATGGTTCATCCGTAATGAGATAAATGTCCGTATGGAATTCTTCCTGTTTTCTGTGAAGGATTTCCGCCATCTTTTTCAGTGTGTCCGCGGAATATACCACGCCGGTGGGATTATTCGGAGAATTGACTATGACCGCTCTCGTCCGGCCGGTGATCAGCTTCTCAAATTCGTCCAGGTTGGGCTGGAAGGTTTCCGTGTTAGGGGGAACCACCACCAGGGTTCCTTCAAAGTTGGCGACATAACTTCTGTATTCACCGAAGAATGGAGCGAATGCCAGCACTTCATCACCGGGATTCAGTAAGGTCTTGAAGATTACATTCAGACCTCCTGCCGCTCCTACGGTCATCAGAATATTATGTAGTTGATAAGAGGTACCGAACTTTTTGTTCAGGGATTCCGCGATCGCCTGGCGCACATCGTCAAACCCGGAATTATTCATATATCCGTGGACAGCCAGAGAATCCTCCTCCTGTATGATGTCCATAACCGCCTGTTTCACTTCCGCGGGAGCATCCACACTTGGATTGCCCAGACTGAAATCATATACCTTATCCGCTCCATAGATCGCCGCCAGACGTTTTCCTTCCTCGAACATCGCCCGGATCGCCGAACTATTCTGAACCATACCTATCATTTTATCTGCTATCATAGCATTACTTCCTTTCCAGAAAATTCTTATCCCTTATCATAGCAAACTACTGGAGAAAATGCAATAATGGGGAAGAGGAAAGGGCTTTTAGAGGTTGGGGCCGGGGAGAGAGGGAAGGGGCGTGGCCTTGCTGGGCCGGGCCCCTTCCCTCTCTCCCCTACACTGGTAAAAGCCTTTTTATATGTGCGCATTAGAGATAGTTTTTGAACACTATATTTTACTGGGTTTGCAACAGTTGGGCGTTTGGTTTACACTTATAAGAAAAGAGGTTTATGTTGGAATTTATTGGAGCTTATATTGAGCGTTTGCGCCTAAGGAGCCTGGGAAGGAGTTTCTGTATGAGTAGGATAAGGTGGTATAAAAGGGGTTTTTGTCTGCTGTTCGTGTTGATGCTTAGTTTGGTTGGGTGCCAAACGGCGGGAACGGCTGAGCCGGATTCGACGGATTCTGGGAAATCGATGGATTCTGCGGATTTAAATGGATCGGGGGATATGGGACTGGCGGCGACGCCGGCTGCTGCTGGTATGGAAGGAGGGGACATGTCCGGGGGACAGCTGGCAGGGAACTCTTCTGGGATAGCGGCTGCAAAGCCTTCTGCCGTGCCGGAAGCGGTGATGAAGGGGACGGTGATTCAGGTGTCGGATACGACGATTCTTTTGGCTGTGGATGAGAATGCTTCGTCGGATCTATTTACGGTAGGAACGGCTGATATTCAGATCGTGGATTCTTCGGGTAATCCGGTAAAGGCTGGGGAGGTTTTACCGGGAATGGTGGTGGATGTGGAGTATGACGGATTTATCGAGGAGGTTTATCCCGGGATCGTCGCTAATCCTTCCCTGGTTCGGATTACGGATGCTGGTGATGATATGACTGGATTTTATCTGACGATTGTCCGGGATATCTTTGAGACAGATTCGGCGCTTAACAGCGATATTCATACCATTGCTCTGGATCTTACCGAAGTGCATAATCTAACGGACGCAGAGAAAGGGGCTCTTGCTTATCTGGTATGGACTCAGTTCGGATACGAAGCTTTCCAGAGTTCGTGGGATGAGTTGTGTGAACAGGGGTATATTGATAAGGATCGTCTAAGTTTCGAGGATGGGATTCTGATTACGCTTACGGATACCCCGGTAAAAGGCTCTTCTTTTGATTTTACGGTTAAGAAATGGCGGGGCGGGGACGGGGCGATCGGGTATGATGACTGCAAAGCAAAAAAATCCGGGCCGGAATGGGGATATACACTGGACGGGGCATGGATTTCATGAGAGGCAGGTTCATAGGTTTAACGGCTTAGCTTTGGTATTTGGGATCATGTGTTTTAGGTTTTTGAGTAATGATCCTTGCGCTTAAGCTGTGGATTGTAGTAAGATCAGAAGAAAAGAGAATCTTTATTCGGAAGGTATGCCGGAAAAGAATAGAAGGGAATCTACACATGGGTCAAACTGTTCTGGTCACTGGTTCTTCGCGGGGAATCGGCAGGGCTATTGCTTTGAAGTTTGCTGTGGAGGGCTGGTCGGTGGTTTTGAATTGTGCCCGGTCTCTGGATCGGCTGCAGGATGTTAGGCATGAAATCGAAGAACGGACAGGTCAGGCCTGTCTTGTCTGCCCGGGTGATGTGGGAAATTATGAGCAGGCGCTGGGTATTTTTTCGGAAATTGAACGGCGTTTAGGCGGAGTAGATCTCCTGGTAAACAATGCCGGGGTCTCTCATATCGGCCTTCTGCAGGATATGTCTGCGGATGAGTGGCAGGATTTGTTGAATACGAATCTATCTTCGGTGTTTTATTGCAGTAAATTGGCTGTGCCTTATATGCTTTCAAAAAAGAAGGGACGGATTATTAATATTTCATCGGTCTGGGGAAATGTGGGCGCTTCCTGCGAAGTGGCTTATTCCGCTTCCAAAGGCGGGGTAAACGCTCTTACCCGCGCGTTGGCTAAGGAACTGGCTCCCAGTAATATCCAGGTGAATGCTGTAGCCTGCGGGGCTATTGAGACGGAAATGAATCAGTTCCTGTCCGCATCAGAGCGTCAGGAACTGATGGAGGAGATCCCTGCGGGGCGCTGCGGCGACCCGCAGGAGGTAGCTCAGATGGTTTATCAGCTGGCTCTTGCTCCTTCTTATCTGACCGGTCAGGTGATCACCCTGGATGGCGGATGGATTTGAACTGCAACGGAAGTTGATTTCGCCTTTTTATTTCCGATTGGCCTATGGAATATGCTCATAGCGCACAGGAATGTTTTTAGGTTTTCGGCTTATTTCAGTCTCCAGATATCCTCATTATACTGTTCAATGGTCCGGTCGGAAGAAAAATATCCGGCCTTTGCGATATTTACCAGCATCTTCTCACTCCATCCTTCCCGGTCCTCGTAGTCTTTGATCATCCGGTCCTTCGTACGGATATAGTCCTTCAGGTCCAGAAGCGTCATGAACCAGTCTTTGCCGATCAGTTCCTTCTGCAGCCTGTTCAGGTTTTCCGGGTCTCCGATTTTCATAAGCTCCGGGCCGGTGATAAAGTCCACGGCCTCTTTGATCTCCGGGTCTTTCTCGTAATAGTCTTTGGATACATAGTCTTCCTTGGCATAGTGTTCGATTACTTCTTTGCTGCCAACTCCGAAGATATAGATGTTTTCATCCCCGACCAGATCATGTATCTCCACGTTGGCACCGTCCATAGTTCCCAGTGTCACCGCCCCGTTCAGCATGAACTTCATGTTGCTGGTTCCGCTGGCCTCTTTGGATGCCAGGGAAATCTGTTCGGAGATATCACAGGCCGGTATCAGTTTCGTGGCCTTGGTCACGTTATAGTTCTGGACCATAACCAGATTCATGTGCCTGCGGACCTGTGGATCGTCCTGGATTAACTCCTGCAGGCAGAGGATCAGATGTATGATATCCTTAGCTGTCTCGTAGGCCGGGGCCGCCTTGGCCCCGAAGATCAGGGTGACCGGCGTGGAAGGCACTCTGCCTTTTTTGATCTCCAGGTATTTGTGTATCACATAGAGCGCGTTCATCTGCTGGCGCTTATACTCGTGCAGACGCTTGATCTGGATATCAAAGATGGAATTTTCGTCGATCTCGATATTTTCCGTCTCTGCCAGGTACCGCTTTAACGCCAGCTTATTCTCTTTCTTGATGGCAAGCAGCCGCTCCTTCACCTGGCTTACGTCCCGGTATTGTAACAGCTGTTCCAGTTCTTCCTCGTCCTTCTTGAACCCATTTCCGATCAGTGAGGCGATATAGTCTGCCAGCGGATGGTTTGCCTCCAGCAGCCAGCGGCGGAAGGTGATCCCGTTGGTTTTATTGTTGAATTTCTCCGGATAAATATCGTAGAAATGCTTAAGTTCCGACTGTTCCAGGATCTCAGTGTGCAGGGCCGCCACCCCGTTGACACTGAATCCGTAATGGATATCGATATGGGCCATGTGTACCCTTCTCTCCCCGTCGATGATCTGTACTTTCTGATCGGCGTACTCCTCTTTTACTCTGGTGTCCAGCTCACAGATGATCGGCATCAGATGGGGTACCACTTCATCCAGGTACTCGAAGGGCCATTTTTCCAGCGCTTCCGACAGGATCGTGTGGTTGGTGTACGCACAGGTCCTGGAGACGATGCCGATGGCCTCATCCATACGGATGCCCTTAAGCATCAGCAGACGGATCAGCTCCGGGATCACCAGGGTAGGGTGGGTGTCGTTGATCTGGATCACCACATGCTGGTCCAGCTTGTGCAGATCGTAACCTTTTTCTTTGCACTCTTTTAAGATCAGCTGCGCGCCGTTGCTGACCATGAAGTATTGCTGGTAAATGCGGAGCAGATTTCCTTCTTTGTCACTGTCATCCGGGTACAGGAATAAAGTCAGATTCTTTTCCACCTGGCTTTTATCAAAATGGATGCCTTCCTCTACCAGCTTTTCATCCACCGTCTCCACGTCAAACAGATGCAGTTTATTATTTTTGCTCTCGTAACCCGTCACATCGATATCGTAAAGGCGGGATTTCAGCGTGAAATTTTTAAAGGGTATATCAAAATGGATATCGGTCTGGTTCAGCCAGCTCTCCGGCTCGATCCAGGGGTTGATTAACTCTTTCTGCTTATGTTTTTCAAATATCTGCCGAAACAGCCCATAATGATAATTCAGGCCGATACCGTCGCCAGGCAGGGAAAGCGTTGCGATGGAGTCCAAAAAACAGGCAGCCAGACGGCCCAGCCCGCCGTTTCCCAGGGATGGCTCCGGCTCAGCAGCTTCTACCTCCTCTATCGTTTTTCCAAACTTCACCAGCACTTCTTCCACTTCTTCGAACAGCCCCAGATTGATCAGGTTGTTTGATAAGAGCTTGCCGATCAGAAACTCGGCGGAAATGTAATAGAGCTTGCGCTCCCCTTCGTTGTATCCGCGTTCCTTTGTGATCTCTTTTGTCAGCTCCAGCAGGGAATAGTACAATTCCTCTCTGCTGCACTCCTCCGCTTTTTTGTGATAGCGCCGAGTGATGATGTCACGCAATTGCTTTTCTATCATATGATACCTCCCGAAATATCTCACCTGTATTTTTTCACGCATTCCATAATCCTGGATTTTACTATTATTGAAGTTTATCACTACTAGGATACATGATCAATGTGAAAATTATACGATTTTGCCTTGATTTTGACAAATTTTTGAGTATCGGCTTTTTTTATCCTTCAGCTTGCGCATGGCAAACAGGCTGCCGGCGATGCCCACTCCCGCGCCCAGAAAAACGCAGGCCCGCACCATTCTCGGATACAGTTCTCGAAGCGGAATTAACCGGATACCATCCTGGAACAGAACTCCGTACGGCCAGAAACTTCTCTTTATCCGAATTTATGCATAAAAAATGTGGAAACCCTGTCCAAATTCAAAAGTTACCGGAACAACCGTATCTTTTCAATCTGAGCTAAAGATTTCCACATTTTGTATTCCATTATCCGTATCCGCTTAATCGATCACTTCTGCCCCGCCCATATAAGGCCGGAGGGCTTCGGGGATCCGCACCGTGCCATCTTCATTCAAATTGTTCTCCAGGAACGCGATCAGCATTCTAGGAGGAGCCACCACGGTATTATTTAACGTATGGGCAAAATATTTGCCGCCTTCCCCTACCGCCCGGATCTTAAGCCTTCTGGCCTGGGCGTCTCCCAGATTGGAACAGCTGCCCACCTCGAAATATTTCTTCTGTCTCGGCGACCAGGCTTCCACATCCACGGATTTCACCTTCAGGTCGGCCAGATCACCGGAGCAGCATTCCAGCGTGCGGACCGGGATATCCAGGGAGCGGAACAGATCCACCGTGTTCTGCCAGAGCTTGTCATACCACATCATGCTGTCCTGCGGCTTGCACACCACGATCATTTCCTGCTTCTCAAACTGGTGGATACGGTACACCCCGCGTTCCTCCAGACCATGCGCTCCCTTTTCTTTTCTAAAACAGGGAGAATAGCTGGTCAGGGTATAGGGCAGCTGTTCTTCCGGAAGGATCGAATCAATGAATTTTCCGATCATGGAATGTTCACTGGTTCCGATCAGATAGAGATCTTCCCCTTCTATTTTATACATCATGGCATCCATTTCCGCGAAACTCATCACACCGGTCACTACATCGCTTCGGATCATAAACGGAGGCACACAGTAGGTAAATCCCCGGTTGATCATAAAATCCCTGGCATAGGATATCACCGCGGAGTGCAGTCTGGCGATATCGCCCATCAGATAGTAGAAACCATTTCCGGCAACCCTTCTGGCACTGTCCAGATCGATCCCATTGAAACGTTCCATGATCTCTGTGTGATACGGAATCTCAAAATCCGGCACCACCGGTTCCCCATAGCGCTGTACCTCTACATTCTCACTGTCGTCTTTTCCGATCGGCACGCTGGGATCGATGATATTAGGGATGGTCATCATGATCTTCGTAATTTTCTCATTGCCTGCTTTTTCCTGTTCCTCAAGCTTTGCCAGATGCGAGGAAAACTCCGTGACCTTTTTCTTGGTTTCCTCCGCTTCTTCCTTCTTTCCCTGTGCCATCAGCCCGCCGATCTGTTTGGAGATCCGGTTTCTCTCGGCGCGCAGCGCCTCCATCTCCTGCAGTACCTTCCGGTGTTCGGTGTCCAGGGCGATCACCTCATCTACCAGCGGCAGCTTGCTTTCCTGGAACTTGTTCCTGATATTTTGCTTTACTGCTTCGGGATTCTCTCTGACAAATTTTAAATCCAGCATGTTGTTTTCCTCCGTTTCATGGCTGCCGGGTCTTACCCTCCGGCAACAAATCTTTTTATTTAGAACAGCTCTGATACCGCGGTTTTGCTTGCAAAACTCTCCGTTTCCTATGAAATAAAAAAATTCCTGTTCCCCCCTGCTATGGGACGAATAGGAATCCGCGTTGCCACCCAAATTGCCGTACACATCCGTGACGGCCTCTCGAAGGTATGATAAAGGATACCGGCCTCTGGCTTTCACCAACAGCTAAAAAAGTGGAAAGGTTCTTCCTTTCACCGGTTCACACCAACCACCGGCTCTCTGTAGAAATTCACAACCGCAGCTTTTCTCAACGCTGTTTCTGCTGTATCAGATCGTTCTGTTTTTTTATACTATAAACTGTTTTCTGCTTCTTCGCAAGGGGGAATTGGATAATTTTACTGCTTACACCGCTTTTGCGGTGCTGGGGGCGGGATAAGGCGGGCACAGGGGACGGTTTTGGGAGGCAGGGCCTAAACGAAATGGGGGCCGCCTCCGGAAACCGCCCCTGCATGCGTTAGGTATTTCTACATCTGCTTTCGGACGATCCGGTACTCATCGTCATATTGAAAATACGGACAGTCCCGGAAGGAATCGGTCAGGAATCTTCCCATCTCATCCTCGTCCAAATTGATCTGGCATTCGTAATATCCGGATTCCTCGTCATAAAAGTAATTGCCGCAGCATTCACAGTTTACTCTTTTACTCATTCTTTCGTCTCCCTGCCTCTATCTCTCTTTTGTTCAATGGTCCTCAGCCTTTTCTATTCGTCTTTGCGGTTTGTTATCAGCAATCAACTCTGTTCTCATGTATCACAGCAGTAGTTTCGTTTACGCAAACCCATATTTTACAGCTAACGGTATTATAACCGTAAAACGGCGTTTTTACCAGACTTCTTTTCTTCAGTTTCCTGCCTGATAATGGCCGTATTTTCTTCGTGCCAGCAGCAGACAGAGTGTAGAGAACGCTGCAAAGAATAATAGTTTAAAAACCTTAAAACTCACCGGATCGTGATATCCCCACGCGAACAGCAGGTAAAACGGGAACAGCATAGTAAAGCGGCGCAGCCACATAGAGAGGAACGTGACCGGTAAGGCTCCCAGGATAATCTGGTTCACTGCCCAGGGGGCCAGATACTGGATCACAGACAGGATTACTACGAGGAACGGCTGCCGGAAACAGGAGGAGATCCATATTGTGATACAGGTGTGCAGCCATGCCGCCAGCACCGAACATCCCAGCAGAAGCGCCAGCACGGCCCATACCGGCATCTTCGTGCCCGGGTCGACCATGTCCATCAGGCTGGCACTGGCCCCAAGACCGTCGAATCCGTAGGCAAAACCGTACAGCAGGAACGTAAGGGCGTACATAAAGAGCGTCAGTCCCACAGCGGCACTGAAACATACTGCGTATTTGACATGGATATCTCTTTTTTTGCCGTGTGCCGTTGTCAGAAGAATGTCAGCTGTCCGAAGTGCATATTCCTCTGAAAATAACGGGGTGATCACGATGGAAAGGTATATGCAAAGACACACAAAGATCAAAATATAGGTTTCCAAAAAAGAACTCCAGCCGCGCGTGTATCCAAAGGTGATCCCGCCTGCCGCCACCTGTCTGATCAGCCCTGACTCTTCGGGCGTATGGAGGTGGACGTCTTTTCCGTCGTCTCTGCCGGCATTCGTCATATATCTGGTCACAAACTCGTTACAGAAATTGAAATTTCCCGTGTGGTTTTCTAAATCTGCAAAGCCGTATTTGTCCAGGATCTGTCTGGCCTTGTCAAGTGTCATCACGCCCTGGTAGGGACGGGCGATCTTTCGGTCAATCCGGACCGCATCCATCCCCAGATAGGTTTTCCCGTTGTCCGTCACCATCGTATCTTCGATACCGGATGCATAAAAATAGAATACTGAAATAAACACCAGACAGAGTAATCCGATCACTGCTATTTTCTTATGGCAAAGTTTATAGAGTTCTGTCCGAAACATTTTCATTCTCCCTTCTCCCGCCCGGGCCGTAGGTTTCCCTTAAGTTTCGCATATCCTTTTGGTCGAAATAGTAAAGATACAGGTCTTCCAGCCCCGGCTCCGCTTCTGCCGCCTGTGGGAACGGCTTTTCGTCGGAGACGATGCGCACTTTTACCATCCCTTCCAGATTCTTTAGATTTGCAATCGCGTATCTTCGGCCCAGTTCTTCGGCCTCTGACGGGGGTACCATGCATTCCCATACCCGGCCTCTGACGACTTCAGTTACTTCTGTGACTGTCCCTTTTTGAATCAGCCGTCCGGACCGGAGGAGGAGAATCTCGTCCGCGATATATTCCACATCCGAGACAATATGGGTGGATAAGATTATGATCCGGTCCCTCGACAGGGAACTGATAATGTTCCGGAAACGGATCCGCTCTCTGGGGTCCAGGCCGGAAGTGGGTTCATCCATAATCAGGATGCGAGGATCATTTAACAGGGCCTGGGCGATTCCCAGCCTGCGCAGCATCCCGCCGGAGTAGCCGCGGATCTTCTGCTTTTCTTCGCCCTTCAGCCCAGCGAGGTGAATGCATTCTTCCACCTTGTCACGGGCGGTTTGCGGCGGAAGGGCTTTCAGCGCCGCGATATACATCAGGTATTTCAGGGCGGTAAAATCGGGGTAATATCCGAAGTCCTGGGGAAGATATCCGAGAAGCCTCCGGTATTCGCCGTCCAGCCTGCGTATGGGTGTGCCGTTGCAGAGGATCTCCCCTTCTGTGGGGTCCAAAATGTCACAGATCAGCCGGAGCATTGTGGTTTTCCCGGCGCCATTGGCGCCCAGCAGACCGTATACCCCCTGTGTAAAGCTCGCGGACACCTGGTCCAGCGCTATTTTATTCCTGTACCGCTTGGTCAGTCTGTCCAGTGTCAATTCCAACATAATAATTCTCCTTTCACCGCCTTTTGAAGCAGGATCCGGATCTGTATCCCAAGCACTGCCAGCATTAACAGAAGGATTCCCAGCCAGGCCGGTACCGCGGCCGTCCGGTAAGCCTCCTGTGTCATGGCCGGCATCATGGAGAACAGTACGGCTAATATGGCTGCTCCGGTTTGGATATACCTGGCCCTGCGGTTTTTAGCCAGGGTCAGGGTGGCAAAATAGACGATATTTGAGGCGGCAAATGGTACCAGCAGGTAGATACACATTACCCCGATGCCGTACTCTGCTCCCTGGTGCGTTACCAGGGCCAGCACAGTCAGAAACAGCAGATCCATTCCGCCGAACAGGATCATCCGCAGCGCCAGCATTTGTTTCATATTCAGATAAAAAGTCTGCTCCAGCTCCGCCATATGGTATGCCATGCTGCGGCCCAGTTCCTGGACACCGATGACGCCCGCGAAAGCGGCGAAGGCGGAACCGGCGGCTATATAGGTCATCGCATCCTCCACATTGCGGTTCATCCAGTACATCACAGCCAGCATCACAGCCAGCAGGATACCCTGAAGAATCCAGTATCCGGCCGACAGATATTGGAGCTGTCCGGCTATGATTTCCGGCAGGCCCGGCTGATAACAAAGAACCTGTCCGTTCACTTCCGCCCGGATTCCGGCCAGTGCCTTCTCTTTTTTGTCCGGGTCTGTCCGGTATGGCTCCTGTTCTTTTATCCACTCTTTTTTTAACCACGCCTCCGTATCCCGTTGCCGTTTCACTTCAATTCCTCCTCTTTGATCCACTTTCTTAATTTCTGTGTGCCCTGCCGCACCCTGGATTTTACCGTTGACACCCCGGTCTGCGTCATCTGGGCAATTTCCCGGAGTTTTATATCATAATAATAGTAAAGAACCACGGCTTCCCGCTGCACAGATGGCAGCTGCTGTATGGCCTGAAGGATGCATTCCCGCAGTTCCAGCCCGGCCAGCCGCTCGTCCTCCCGGCCCTCCTTAAGGAACTGGTCAAATCCTGGTATGCTGTGGTTCTTTTCCCGATAGTAATCAATACAGCAGTTTCTGGCAATTGTCAGCAGATATCCTTTCAGATTCCGGTATTGATACCGGTCTACCGTGCGGATGAATTTTAAAAAGGTCTCCTGGGCCAAATCATAGGACTGTACCGGATTTCCCGTCTGAAAACAGCAGAAACGGTAAATGTCGTCATAGTATTTCTCCGCTACGGCATTCAGAAGCTCTTTCTTTCCTTTTTGAATTTCTCTGATCAGTTTCCTGTCTTCCAAAGTTTTTACCTCTGTGATTTCCTGGTCTTCTAAATTAAGTTTCTTACCTTATTATATAACGAGCCGGCAGTCAAAAAAGTTTTAAATATATATACTTTTTATCAGATTTTTTCTATGAGAATGATTACAAAAATGCAGATATTTGTCAAAAAACGCTTTTTTGTAATAAAAGATGTAAAAGGATGAAACCTATTGAATAATTTTCAGCACATAGTAAAATTAGAAAGTAAGCAGAACCATGGAACTGTACAAAAATTATAAATATGGAGGAAAGGTATGAAAAAAGCAATAGCAATGTTACTGTCAGCGGTAATGATTTTTTCACTAACAGCATGTGGGGCTAAGCAAACGGAAGACGAACCGGCAAAAGGAGTCGGGCAGACACAGACAGACGTAAATGCAGAGACCTCTGAGAAAACACAGACCGATACAACAGTGAAGAATGAGGATTCGGATCCGATTAAAGTAGGGTTATGCAACATTAATGAAAAAGGCGCGTTTGGAAAATTGGTAAAATATGGATTTGAGCAGGCCTGCAACGAACGAGGTTGGGAATTGGTATATGCAGATAATAATTCCAACGGCCAGCAGGCGATTACAAACGCAGACACCATGGTATTGCAGGAGGTAGATTTTGTAGTTGACCTGAATGTAGACTCATCCGTGGGGGATATGGTAAAAGGGATTTTTGACGAGGCGGGGATTCCGGTTCTGGCTGTCGATATCGCCCTGGGAGATGCGCCGTTCTTCGGAATCGATTCTGAACAGCTTGGTTATTTTAATGGAGAAACAGCAGCAAAGTATATTCAGGAAAATTATGAGGGATCGGTAGATTATGTTGTATTGATGACTCAGATTGCTTCCGGCGATGAAGTGCAGAAACGTGTTCGTTCGTCCATTGACGCTTTGGATGAAAATGGAATTAAATACGGCGAAGTAGTAGAAATTGAGAGTGAAAATGACGCGGCTATCAGCCAGCAAAGATTCACAGACTTTTTGACAGCGCATCCGGATGCAGAATCTGTCATTGTATTTACCATTAATGAAAATTCGGCGCAGGGCGTATATGCAGGAGCTGTTACCGCCGGCCGCGAATGGGATGTACGTATTTTCTCAGCAAACTGCGGTGTCCAGTTTGTAGAACCGATGTATGAATCAGCTGGAAAGCAGTCCTGGGTATGTACGATTTCTAATTTTACTGAGCTTTATGGAGAACAGTGCTGTGAACTGATCGAGCAGTATTTTGAGACAGGAACTATTCCTGAAAGTACCTGCTGTAAATTTGAAGCGATTACCTGGGATAACATCAGCGAATTTTACCCGGAAGGCAATTGTCCGTGGGATAATTTTGAGTAATGCCTGTATCGGTATGCTATTACTTAAGGTAAATGAAAGAAAGCTGTCTCATATGGGAAACCGTAAATTAAAATATAAGAAACCAAAATTTTATTTTACGGTTTCTTTATGTCTGTAGATATTGAAATTCGAGGTAATAAAATGGCAGAGAAATATATGAAAAATGACCATATTGTTTCAGATGAGATCGTAATGGAAGCGAAAGGAATATGTAAAAGTTTTCCCGGCGTAAAGGCGCTTAGCGATGTAGATATAACCATTCACAAAGGGGAAGTGGTGGCGCTTCTAGGTGAAAACGGCGCAGGAAAATCCACTCTGATTAAAGTACTTTCCGGAATTTATAAACAGGAAATCGGTACGGTTGCGATGGAAGGCAAAGAGATGAATTTTGAACTTCCGTCAGATGCGACCAATGCAGGTATTGGAGTGATTCATCAGGAATTAAATTATGTTTCCACGATTTCTGTTGCAGAAAATATTTTTATGGGTAATATTCCGAAAAAATACGGCCTGGTAGATTATAAAACGATGTACAGACAATCCAAAGAGATTCTATCGCTGGTAGGCTTAACGATTGATCCCAAGATAAATATCGGAGATTGCTCTGTTGCGCAGAAACAGCTGATTGAAATCGCGAAGGTTATGTCCAACAACGCAAAAGTCCTGATCCTGGATGAGCCGACTTCCGCGTTAAATGATATAGAGGTAGGATATCTGTTTCAACTGATACATAAAGCTGCGTCTGAGGGCGTATCGATCTTTTATATATCCCATAAACTGGATGAGCTTTTTGAAGTGGCCGACCGCGTGGTTGTTATGAGGGACGGATGTGTAACTGGCCAGATCGATATGAAAGAGGCTACGAATGACCTGTTAATCTCCAAAATGGTTGGCCGGGAACTGGACGATATGTATCCTAAGATTGGCGGAGTCGTTGGAGAAGTAGCTTTGCAGGTTGAAAATCTGACAACAGACAGTCTGAAAAGTGTATCCTTTGAGGCAAGGAATGGAGAAATTTTGGGAATTTATGGTTTAATGGGGTCCGGGCATCAGGCAATCGGCTCCGCTTTATACGGACAAGATATCGTTCATGAAGGAAAAATCCGTATAAATAATAAAAATTTAATTCCAAAAACACCCCTGGACGCCATTAATGCTGGTCTTGCCTATGTTCCTGCAGAACGAAAAACAGAAGGTCTGGTTTTAAATCAAAGCGTTGCGGTAAATACGATGGCTGGATATTATAGTAAGTCCCATAAAAAGATACTGAATAACCGTCTGGAAATTGAAAAGACAAAGAAGTGGGTGGATAAATTCTCTATAAAAACACCAACAATCGATACGGCAGTAGAATCCTTATCAGGTGGAAATCAGCAAAAAGTGATTCTTTCGCGCTGCCTGGAATTAGATCCGGATGTTTTGATTTTAAACGAGCCGACACGCGGCATTGATGTCGGTGCAAAATCAGAAATTTACAGGATTCTGGATCAGTTGTGTCAGGAGGGGAAATGTGTGATTATCATTACCTCAGAGATGCCGGAGCTTTTGGCAATGTCCGATAAAATTATGGTAATGTCCGACGGACAAAAAAGCGGTTTTTTAAATAAAGATGAAGCTACGCAGGAATTGGTTGTTCAGTATGCGATAGGAGGTTAAGAGTGTGGCAAAGAAGAGTTTAAAAGAAGTTGTGGGGAAAATGACTCATACATCGTTTACGACAGTTATTTGCGCATTGGTATTGGAAATCTTATTTTTTGCGCTCATGTCTCCACATTTTCTATCTTGGAAGAATTTTTTAAATATTGGTTTGTATGCAGCGATCGTCGGTTGTGTATCATGCTCTGTAACGTTAGTCAATATTTCTGGAAACATTGACTTATCGGTAGGTTCACAGATCGCAGTGGTCGGTATGGTAGCTGCGGTTGTAAGCCGCGCAGGCTATGGCTGGGAAATCACATGTATCGCGGCATTAATTGCAGGCGTCGTTTGTGGCGCGGTGAACGGTTTTTTCATTACGGTATTAAAATTAAATGCATTTATCACCACCATTGCAACGATGCAGTCTTTAAGCGGAATCGCCTATCTGATCTCGCAGGGGCAGTCTCTGCCGATTTCTAATCCGGAATTTACCTTCATCGGAAGAGGATATCTGGTCGGACTACCGACTTCTCTGTGGATCATGCTGATATGCTATATCATCTTTCATATTATTTCAAAATGGACCGTATTCGGAAGATCGATCTACATGATAGGCGGAAATACGCAAGCCTCCTTCCTGGCTGGCATCAAAGTCAATAAAATACGCTTCGAATTATATCTGATAAATGGATTAATGTGCGGCGTTGCCGGTATTATCTTATCGGCACAGACAGGAGCAGGTATGCCAAATGCTGCGGCCACTTATAATATGACGGCTCTTTCCGCTGTTATCCTTGGCGGCGCGGCTTTAACAGGTGGAAAAGGAACGATATTCGGAACATTTTTGGGTTCTATGATATTGGCTATGCTGAATAACGGAATGACGCTTTTATCCGTAGGTTCCTATTGGCAGTATATTATTATCGGCCTCGTTCTGTTGGCTGCAGTATCCATCGATGCGATTAAGGGAGGAAGCCTAAGACGGAAAATCTAAATATCAAGCACTAGATTTTGTTTGCTGGAACGCAGTCCACGGGGAGACATACCAGTTTTTTGACGAAATGTTTTTGAAAAATGATGAATATCGCTGAAGCCGGTGGTATCAGCGATCTCTGAAATTGTCATATCTGTAGAAGTGATCATTTCGATTGCCTTGGAGATACGGTACGCCATCAGATATTGATGCAGTGATTTACCTGTATATTTTATGAACTGTTTGTTGAGATAATTTGGATGATAATTAAAATGCTGCCCGATAGTGACATTTGTAATATTTTCCGTATAATGCTGCTGGATATAGCTTAAAATTTGCTCTGCCTTTTTCGCAGAAAAGGAACGCTGATTTTGTCCGAGTGAGAGTGTGCGGTAGCACTGGGAAAGAATAGACAAAAAAAGTCCGCTTAAACGCTGGCTGTAAAAAATTTTTTTAGAATCAAACTCGATTAGCATATCCTGTAATGTAGATTCCAAGCTTTGCATATTTTGCAGATAGATAAACTGATTCATGGCAGGCATATCAGTTAGAAAAACCCGTTCTAAAATCCTATTTTCATCAAATATTCTGATCGGTTCAGGCGGAATCGGAACCACAAGGTTTTTATTACTTTGCGTATAATCGAAGTTTACGCCCAGGAGAATCAGGAGATTCCCGTCATCGCTGACCATACGGTATTCCGTACCGGAATGATACATAAAAACATCGCCGCGGGAAAGGCGGTAAGAGGCATCAATGGTATAGAGACAGCCGCTTCCTTTAGAAACCAAGAAAAAGCGGCAGTCATATGGCCGGAAGAAATCGGGATACTCTTCCTTTGTGACACGAAAACGCTGTACGTATCGAATATTGGGCTGAATGTCGGCAAAGTCCAGGGAAAAATTTAACGGCATAGTTTATTTACCTTTCGAAAACAGTTCTAACTACAGTTTAACAAAAATTTTTTTTTATTCAACAGAAAAATATCTTTCATGTCTAAGAGTTAAGGAGATTAGAGAAATGGTAGAACGATTAAAACAGCGAAATGCTAGAATCGGCGTATTTGGCGTTGCCCATCCGGTATACTGGGGACAGTTTCCGGGCTTGGAAGAACAGTTAATGAAATATCATGAAGAATTCAAAAAAATCGTATACGAAAACGGAGTGGATGTCGTAGATTTCGGAATGATCGATTACAGCGAAAAGGCTTTTGCTGCTGTGGAAGAGATCAAAGGCGGCAGGATAGATATTCTGTTTTGTAATATGCTCACTTATGCAACCTCTTCCGTGTTTGCACCGATCATTCGAGCATTAGATATTCCGATTATTTTAGTGGCGCTTCAACCCCGAAGACAGTTAGAGTGTGAGGAGGCAAACACCCGCCAGCAGCTGGAAAATGATAATATCTGTTCGGTTCCGGAATTTACGGGGGTTGCGATCCGTATGGGTAAAAAGGTCCAGGATGTGATTATTGGTGTATTATATGATGATAATGAAGCAAAAACAAATATTTCAGAATGGTGTGAAATTGCAAAAGTGCTTCATGATTTAAAAGGCGCACGTTTTGGTTTGATGGGACATGTGCTGGAGGCTATGTATGATATGCATGCGGATCCAACGGCAATTGCAGATGCATTTGGCGTTCATGTTCCTCTGCTTGAGGTGGATGACGTCTTAGCGGTATATGAAACAGTAACGGAAGAAGAGATAGAAGAGAAAAGCAGGCTGATTCTGGAATGCTTTGACACTCCGGTTCCGGTTTCCGATCCATTGACGATGAAACTGACAGAAGAAGATCTGTATAATGCGTCCAAGACAGCAGTAACGTTAGATAAGTTTGTGGAAAAATATAATCTGACAGGTCTGGCTTATTATTATAACGGGCGGCCGGATTCGAATCATCGGCAAGTAGTGAGTTCTTTTATCGTGGGAAATTCTTTGTTAAATGCAGAAGGGATTCCTATGTGCGGAGAGTTTGATATTAAAACCTGTATCGCAATGTTTATTATGGATAGATTAAATATTGGCGGAAGTTTTGCAGAATTTCATCCATTTGACTTTGATGAAGATTATATTATGGTTGGACATGACGGACCTCATCATATTGCGATTGCAGATGGGAAACCGGTGCTGCGCTCCCTCAAAAAATTCCATGGAAAGCCGGGCTCAGGCGCTTCCATTGAATTTAAAATCAAAGAAGGCCCTATCACGATGCTTGGAATTACGCAGAGCTACGATGGGAAGTTTAAATTTATCCTTGGCGAAGGGATTTCAAAGCATGGACCGATTCCGCCCACAGGAAATACAAATACGCGAGGATTTTTTGAGCCGACTACAAAAGAATATATCAAAAAATGGGTAATGGCAGGCCCCACCCATCACTATGCTCTTGGAGTCGGACACCATGCAGATACCATTGCTAAAATAGCGGAAGTACTTCATATCGATTATGAAATTATAAAAAGCTGATTGGCTTTGACAGGCAGGAGTAATAGAAATTATGGAAAAAAGAGTGTGGACAGGAAAAATTCTTCCGGGAAAATTAGAGGAATATATTCGAACGCATCAGCAAATTTGGCCGGAAATGACAGAAGCTCTGAATACACAGGGAATTCACAATTATACGATTTGGAATAACAACGATACAGTTATCGGGTATTATGAATGTGAATCCCTTCAATATGCGGACAAGGTCAAGCAGGAGTCGGAGATTTGCAAAAGATGGGCTGAAATGATGGGAGGGATCATGGTATTGGATGCAGAACCTGAGACAAATGAGATCAAAAGCTATCAACAAATTTTTGGTCACAAATAAATGCGGAATTATCAGGAAAATCCTATATTCTCACATACTTTAGGTTACTTGCCCCCCCCTGAGACTGTCCGAAAACCAGGGCGCAGCCCGCCAGGTGTCCGCTTTGTACGGACGTATCCTATGGGGCGCCCGCCAGGGAGAGCGGTGTCTATGGGCCTCTTCCTCATATAAGGCGCCCGTGTGAAATCTAAATGAAATCGGGCCGTCCGGTTGTGGGCGAAAGACTGCGTTCCGTGCAGTCTTTCGGTGGCTGTTGAGCCGCGAATG
>NZ_JAHQCX010000021.1 GCF_019042245.1 Diplocloster modestus | reverse complement strand
TGCCACCAGCTAATCGCATCTGGTGGCAGAAATAATTTTTATTTTTTTTAATTGTCTACTTGACGGGAAGCAGTTCAAACTGCACTATGCTGCGGGCATACTTCTTTTTCTTCAAATAAAATGCAATACCGAAAAAAAGGCAGGTTCCTATGTAGGAAAAATTATAAAAATAAAATATATTATCAAGTGCCAGCCATAGTATCACCGCAACCGTCTCAAATACCAACCATATACCAAAAGGAAATGTCTTCTTTTTCATACGTGTTTTTCTCCATAGGAATATGCAATACACCGTTCCGCTTATCTGCCAAATATGAACCCATTATCATGCCAAGGCCGCCCTATAATCAACTGTTGCTTTCGATTATAACCACAAATCTTCTCCCGCACAAGCCTTAAAAACTGTCCGTACTCAAAGGCATGCAAATGGAAAAGGCCGGAGAGAGACGCCCCCGGATCCTGCCGGCAATAGAGTGTTGACTGTATTTATTCCTGATGTCCCAGGTTGGTATCTCGGGTATCAGCGGGCCGGTATTCCAGGATATCGCCGGGTTGACACTCAAGAACCTCACAGATAGACTCCAGAGTAGAGAAACGGATCGCCTTGACTTTGCCCGTTTTCAGGTTGGACAGATTGACATTGGAGATACCAACTTTCCCGGAGAGCTCATTCAGAGACATTTTACGGTCGGCCATGACACGGTCCAGGCGTAGGATAATAGGCATAATTTCCTCCTGTGTATTCGATGATTGATTACTTTTTGTTCCTGCATTCCGGAGTCTGCCGTCCGGCTGGTTTCACGGTCTTCGGTCCGGATCGGTTTTGGCATCCGCCGGCCTGGGCAGCAGAATACGTCTGATTCCGGCCGCGGCTGCCAGGAGAACCAGTTCCAGGATAAGAATCACGGATATCCGCATACGAAACCCGAAGGCATACAGAATCGTATATACTTCGCAGGTCAGGATCAGGATGTGCACCACCCGGAAGGCACCGGGTAACAGCTGCGCGCTATGCACGGAAAATTTGGAAAGGAACAGGATAAAAGCCTGTTTTCCTGCCACCGCCAGGAATAACGAAACTGCTGGGTACAGAAATATCGCATATCGGGGAGCCATCCGTACGGCTTCACTGCCCTGCCACTGTATGGCGGTCTGATCAGGCAGAAGGATCATGCCAAGAACAGCTATGAGAAGTTCGGGTATCAGCCCGATCCAGACGGCACGCGTCAATTTATTTGTTTTTTTCATTGAACATTAACTCTCTTTCTATTTCCGCTTGCTTCTGATTACTTAAGATGTTATAAAGTCTCATCCGCTTCCTGCTGTAAATAGCATCCGTACCGGAAAATCTCTGCCACACATAAGAACACCAGCCCCATAAAGACGAAAGTGATGTTCAGCTGGAACGCAGCCGTCACACCGGACAGTCTGCCCAGGATCCAGGCGGCTGCCTCTGGCAGCACATCCGATAGAAGGATCAGCCAGGCAAGCTGACGGATATGTCTGACATTGGCAGGCTCGTATGGGGTATAGCTCTTTATGATCCTCTTTAACAGTCCGCGGAGAATCAATAGGGCGGCAAAGCAAAACGCCATCCGTCCTGCAATGCTGACCAAAAGTACATTGAATGCCCTCACATTTAATCCTTTATCTGTCAGGATCGTAATACCGAACTTGCTTCCCGCCTGTCCTGCCGTGACCGGCGAATGTTCCGGCAACGGGATGTATCCGTCACTTCCTCTGTGATAGTTGATCATAATCAGCCCGAGGAGCAGCAGGGCAAAGGTAATGACCATGAGAATTTTGAGCACCTGTGAGATGCTCAGTATTCTTCTGGCTGATTTGTCTATGGTTTCTTTCATTTTGTATTCTCCTCCCGGGATTGGTCTTATGCTTTCTATGTATTCTTTCTTACCGTTGCATGTTGGTTTTCTTACCAATACATTACGCCTTGATTTAGCTTTTGTCAATTGATATTTAATGATTATCATTAAACTTTTAATTCAATATGATAATATTCAACTTCAGTATCCCCGTTAATAAAAATGGGGAACTCACATGTAAGACAAAATGCCGCTTTTGTAACTGAAATGCCGGACCGGTATTTCTCTTATAATTTATCTACCCCCATGAGACTGTCCGAAAAGCAGGCTCACGCTTCCATAAAAATGCAGCTTTTCCATACGAAATTGTTATGTTATGATTAAGGTAAGAAAAGAAAGAGCCCTCTCCTTTTCGTGCAGAAAAAGAGAGGACAGCATAACCTCTGTTCTATATACTAAATACCAAGGAGCTGACTACAATGGACTGGATAGAACGTTTAAACGATTCGATACATTATATTGAAGAACATCTGGACAAAGACATTGATTACGAGCAGGTCGCGAGGATCGCCTGCTGTTCCGCCTATCACTATCAGAGAATGTTTACCTATCTGGCGGAAACCACCCTGTCGGAATATATCCGGCGCCGGCGCATGACCTTAGCGGCCGTGGATCTGCAGGAGGAAGATCAGAAGATAATCGATGTTGCCCTCCGTTACGGATACTCTTCTCCCACTGCATTTAACCGGGCTTTTCAGAATGTCCACGGGATCGCGCCCTCCCTGGTAAAAAAGGGCGGTGTGCCGTTAAAATCCTATCCGCCCATCAGCTTCAAAATCACAATAAAAGGAGCTGCTGAAATGAATTACCGGATTGAAAAGAAAGAATCCATCCGCATAGTCGGTATGGGGGAACCTCTTCACAAGGAACTGGAAAAGAATTTTGAGATTGTGCCGATGATGTGGCAGAAGGCAGCCACAGATGGGACGATCCCGAAGCTTGCTTCCCTGATGGACAGCGAACCTATGGGCCTTCTCGGCGTCAGTGCCTGCAATACCGAAGACTGGAAATACTACATCGCGGTGGCCAGCACAAAACCCATCGACGATACGCTGGAAGAATATCTCATCCCCGCCTCCGCCTGGGCCGTATTCCCCGGAGAAGGGACGAACCAGTCCATCCAGGAATTGGAGAAGAGGATTGTGACCGAGTGGCTGCCCACCTCCGGATATGAGTACGGAAACGCGCCGGATATCGAGGTTTATCTGAATCCCGATCCCCAGAATGCCAAATATGAAGTATGGATTCCGGTGGTAAAAAAGGACTGATTGTCATACGGCATTCAAACCATATTGTCTTGTCATCTACAGAATAATTGGTTCAACGATCAAAAAAGAGAACAGACACTCAGAAGCTTTTTGGCATACTGCTGATCCAACTGCCAGCATAAAGACATGATCCCTGAGATCATGTTCTCTTTTATTTTCTGCTATTATGACAATCTAAGAAACCTAAGGAACTATTATTCCGCTGCGTAATACCTTCCAAGAGCGTCTGCTCCCATTATCGCCGCATAGACATCTTCCGGAGTCACCTCAAAAGGCATATTTCCCAGCGTGTCATTCTCTGAGCAGGCCAGTTTTGCCACTTCTATGATCTGTTCCGGATTTACTTCCTTGATGCCCAGATCAGCCAGCGTAGTAGGCAGTCCCACCTCCATGCAGAAATCCAGTACCGTCTCGATCTCTTCCATATCGGCATTTTCCAGAACCAGCTGTACCAGTGTTCCAAAAGCCACCTTTTCCCCGTGATAAAAAGCATGGGTCTCAGGAATGGCTGTCATACCATTGTGGATGGCATGTGCTCCGGCCAGTCCGCCGCTCTCAAACCCGATACCTGACAGGTAGGTATTCGCCTCGATCACATGCTCCACTGCTTTTGTGCAAGCTTTTGCCTGGACAGCCAGATACGCGCTGACTCCGCTTTCCAGCAGGGTTTCATAGCAAAGCTTCGCCAGGGCCATTGCCGCCAGCGTGATCTTTCCGCCCACGCAGTTGCCCGCATTGGATCTTAAGCAGGCTCTCGCCTCAAAATACGTGGCCAGCGCATCTCCCATACCGGAAACCAAAAGTCTGGCCGGTGCATTGCATACGATGTCGGTGTCCACCAGAACCAGATTTGGGCTGGCCGGCAGGAACAGATATTTTTCAAACACGCCTTCGTCCGAATAGATCACGGACAACGCGCTGCAGGGAGCGTCTGTCGAAGCGATGGTGGGAACGATCACTACCGGAAGTCCCATGTAATAGGCCACTGCTTTCGCCGTATCATGAATCTTGCCTCCGCCGATTCCAACAATGGTATCACAGCCGGCCGCCTTGCATTCTCCGATCAGCCGGTTGATCTCTGTCATAGAGCATTCTCCGTTGAAATTTTCAAATATAAGCTTGAGGTCTGCATCCTCTTTTCCTTCCAGGATCGCAGGTTCTACCCGCTTTCTGCCTGACTCGCTGGTCAGAATACAGATTTTTTTGCCGTAATTTCCCGCATAGCTGCTGAGTTTCTTGATTTCACCCTTACCCTGAATATATCTGCTGGGGCTGCCAATAATGTTTGCCATACTTTTATCCTCCTTCGGTTTCTGCTGTTTGTTATTTTTTTAACATACTTTTATTATTATAGAAGCCGACCTTTGCGTCAATCTGTAAACTGACAAAATTTTATCTTTCTCCTGGCTTTTCTATGGACAACTTGCCCACCAGTTCTCCAGTATTATGGATATTTCCCAACATCCCGGTCCTGCATCGCTTTTTTTACTACAAAATTACTAGGTTGTCGGAAAACGAGGACGGAGGCATAATAAAACAGAACCTATTCCTAGTATTGTTGGAATTAGGTTCTGTTTGACAGGAGAATATAAAAATTGATCAGCTATGTTTCGTAAGGCAGCAGCCATTCCAATGCTCTTGCCAGCGCAGTATCCCAAAAGCCCCATTCATGCCCGCCTTGAAAATGCTCAAAGGAACAGGGAAGGCCATATTGCAGCGCTGTTTTTGCAAATAATTCGCTTGCTCCGAATAAGAAATCCTCTTCGCCGCAGTATAGTTTTAACTGCGGGCAGCTTTCAGGTTTCCCATTTTTCAAAAGTTGAATCAAATCGTTTTCCGCCGCCACCTTCCCTGTGTCTCCATAGATTGCTTTAAAATTCGGCGTAACACTGCAATGGGGAATGATATTCGGATTTTCCCTGCATTTCTCTATCATGTCCAAAACATCCAGCATCCCGGAAAAGCTTACGGCATATCCATATTGCTGCGGACAACGCAGCGCAAGTTTTAACGCCCCGTATCCTCCCATGGACAAGCCTGCCGCACAGGTATGCGCCCGTTTACCGGATACCGGGAAATTGCCGGTTATAAATAGCGGAAGCTCCACCGACAGATAGGTCCAATACAAGTCACCTGCCGCCGTATCGGTGTAAAAACCATTGTTTCCATCTGGCATTACCACTACAATCTGCCTGTCCATCAGATAATATTCCAGACGGGAAAGCCGCAGCCAGTCACTGCCGTCCCCGGTGTATCCATGTAATAGGTACAGCACCGCATATCCGTCCGCGGGCGGCTTTTCTCCCGGTCCCAAATCTGGAATCAAGACGTGGACATTTGTTTTAACACCAAGGCTCCACGAATGAATCGTTGCTCTTAGATATGTCATATCATACTCTCGTTCTTTTCTTTTACTTGACAAAATCCTTCACGTTATTATGGTCGGCAAGACTGATTTCAATATTGGTAATCGGTTCCACCGACTCTCCCGCCAGTACCTTTTCTACTGCCGCAATCGAATCCGTTACAATATTTTCCGGCGGAACTACAATGATCGCCTTATAATACGGGTCATCATTTTCCAGCGCGGTAAACGGCTCTTCTCCAAATCCTCCGCAGGACAGCACGGCACACTTTTTTGCCTTCGCTTCCTGCAGGGCCGTAACTGCTCCCCAGGCATGATTATCCACAACGCCATAGACAATATCAATCCCCTTCGCAATGTTATTATTTATTACATTAGCGGAAAGCTCGCGGTTTCCATTGGTACACTGGCGCGCGACTAAATTCAAATTTTCCACATCCTTCAGTGCGTCCAGAAATCCTTCGTCCCTCTTCTCCAGATGCGGATAGCCCGTGCCATCCAGCATGACAAGATTTACGGAATCCTTATCCGCCAGATTATCCTGAATATATTTCACCGCATATTCCCCCAGCATCTGGCCGCTTTTATAATTATCCCAGGAAATACAGGTGGAAATCCAGGGATGATCGATCGGGGTGTCGATCGCAATAACCGGTATCCCGGCCTCCTGACATTTGTCGATGGCGGGTAGAATCCCCTCCACATCCGCCGCCGAAAGGACGATGGCGTCATATTTCTTGGTAATAAAGTTTTCAATCTGCTGTACCTGCTTTTCATTTTCCTGATTGCCATCCTGGATATTTACTTCATAACCCTTATCCGCGCATTGTTTTTCAAACTGATCCGCAATATCGGCCAGCCATTCGTCATTTTTGGTGAACAGGCAAACTCCGATCCGAAGGGATTTTTCCGCAGATGAGGCTGCGGCAGACGCGGCCCCGGTATCCGTCTTCGATCCACAACCCGCGGTCAATCCACAGATGAGGATAAGGACTAAAAATATCGCTGTTGTTTTTTTCATAGTGTTTCCTCCTTTAAATTGGTATTCTGACAATAAGTTCTTTTATAAAAAGAAACAAGTCGGTAATGCTGACCGGCTTCGTAATTATACGCACAAAGCCATAATCGCCTCCTGGGATGCCTGCCCGCGTGTAAGCTCTCCGGCCTTTCGCCCCTCGTACATCACCACGATATGATCACACATCCCCAGCAGCTCCGGCATTTCACTGCTTATCATGATGATGGATTTCCCCTGTCCCACAAGTTTTCCCATCAGCCGGTAGATTTCACTTTTGGCTCCTACATCGATACCGCGGGTCGGCTCGTCCATGATAATGATATCACTGTCGGCCATCAGCCATTTTGCGATAACGACCTTCTGCTGGTTGCCGCCGCTTAAAAACTGCACTTCTGTATCCGGTCCCGGCGCGGCGATGGAGAGTGCCTCGATATATTCCTGCGCATAACGCCGTTCCAGCTTTTTGCTAAGTATGCCCCGGTGTATAATCTTCTTCAGGCTGCTCATACAAATATTACCGCTGATAGAAGCGATCTGCACAAGGCCCTGTTTTTTTCTGTCCTCCGGTATCAGTCCGATTCCCGCCCGGATAGCCTGTGCAAACTTCTTATACCGTACCGTTCTGCCGTCTTTTCGCACCTCACCTTTCGTTAAATCCGAAAGTCCAAGAAGAGCCAGCATGACCTCCGTACGCCCGGCACCCACCAGACCGGAAAACCCTAAGATTTCGCCCCTGTGGAGTGTAAACGAAATATCTTCAAATACCCCCTTCTGTGTCAGGCCTGTCACCTCTAAAACCGGCATTCCCAGCTCTACCTCACACTTAGGATATTCATTTACCAGTGTGCGGCCCACCATGAGACGAATCAGCTCTTCTCTCGAACATTCCTGTACCGGAAGAGTTTTTACGAACCTTCCGTCCCGCAGCACGGTAATATCATCGGCCAGATTGAAGATCTCCTCCATTCGATGCGAAATGTATATAATGGTCACACCATCACGGACTAACCGGCGCATCATGGAAAACATCACCGTCAGCTCCTTGTCCGTCAGCGTGGCTGACGGCTCGTCCATGATCAACAGTCTGCAATTATGATTCACTGCCTTACAGATTTCCACCACCTGCTTCTGCGCTACGGAGAGTGTTTCCACAAGCTGTGTTTCCCGCATGCTCATACCCAGCTGTGCCAGCATTTTGGCAGCTTTGTGATGCATCGTTTTCCAATCCGCCAGGCCCCCGCGATATAATAGATTACCCAGGAATATATTTTCCGTAATAGAAAGGGTCTCACACAGTTTCAGTTCCTGGTGTACTACACTGATTCCATGCGCCTGGGCATCGGCAGGACTTCGCAGCGTCAGCTTTTTTCCATCCAATAAGATATCTCCCATATAATTCAAATAGATTCCTGCCAGGATCTTTATCAAAGTAGATTTTCCAGCGCCATTTTCTCCGACCAGTGCATGAATCCTGCCCCGGGAAACCGTAAAAGTTACGTTGTCCAGCGCCCGGACACCTGGAAACTCTTTCGTAATACCGCTCAGACTTAAAATCGTATCATCACCCATCCACTCACCTCCAAACTCTAATTGCGTTTCCTGTTCCCCAGCACATCCGCTGTAATTGCAATAATCAGCACGCCGCCCTTGATGGCATTCTGGTAAAACGGATCGACATCCAGCATCGTCATCCCGTTGAAAAACATAATTAAGAAAATCGTACCAAACAACACACCCACGATCTTTCCCTTTCCACCTGTGGTGGAAAGCCCGCCGATCACACAGGCGATCAGCGTGTCAAACTCGTATTGATTCCCGTTTGTGATTGAAACGGAATCCAGACGGGACATAAGGAGCACGCCGGCCACACCGGCTAACAGTCCTCCCAGGACATAGGTGGCACAGAGATATTTTTTTGTGGGGATGCCGGCAAAGTACGCCGCTTCCTTTCCACCGCCGATGGCAAATACGTTCCGGCCAAACCGGGTTTTTACGGCTACAAACTGTACCAGTGCATAAAAAGCAAGCATGATTAAAACGCAGATCGGAATCGGCCCCAGATAGCCCCTCCCTAAAAAAGCGATGTCTTCCGGCAGGCGGGCAATCGGCGTGGCATTTGTTATGATTTTGGCAAAACTCTGGCAGATCATCTGCATCCCCAGCGTGGCAATAAAGGCGGGTAATCCCACATAAGCCACCAGGAATCCATTACACAGGCCGATCAGACATCCCATGATCAGTGCACATATCACCGCAACCCAGGGGTTGATATCCATGAATTTCATCAAATAAGCACTAACAACACTGCTGAAGCATACACACTGTCCGATCGATAAATCCAGGTTCCCGCTGATGACAATTAACGCCTGTCCGATAGCTGCGATAGATAACGCGGCACATTGCAGCAGTATATTGGTGAGATTCTGCGCAGTAAGAAAATATGGTGAAGCTACGGTAAACACCGCTCCCATTACAAGGATGGCCAGAATAGACGAATACTCCCGCGTCAATTGCATCAGCTTATCTTTCATAATAATCTACCTCTCTTCAATAGTAATTCCACCGTGTTCACAATTGTAAAATCGTTCATTTTGCACAAATCAAACCATACGCAAAAATATACATTTTGCATAATAATAACATTATATTTCATAATAATTTATGCTTTCTGTTTCCATGTTTTCAATTTATCACAACAGAACCCGGCTTTCTATACAATTTCGTGCGTATAATTTACAAAATCGATCCAAATATGCTACAATGGTATAAAATTGTCAGTCTGACAGGAGGCAGCCCGGAATGGATGAGAAACGTTTTCTGGCGCAGACAATGCGTCATCCCCTGCATATAACGCAGGTGATAAGCGCATTTTACAGTGATCTTGGACAGGACTTTATTTCCCGTGGAGAAATGCATGATTTTTGGGAGTTTGTATATGTAGACCGCGGACATTTGCATGTAGAAACAGATCTCGGTTCCTATCCGCTGGCGCAGGGGCAAATAACCTTTCACCCGCCTATGGAATATCATCGGCATATCGCCGGTCCGAACCAGGATACCTCTCTTTGCATTGCAGCATTTTACTGCGACGCTCCCGCCCTGGCCCTTATGGCGCACCGAACCTTTATCTTAGATGATACCCGCCGCCGTGCCTTATCCGAGGCCCTGAAATACGCGACTGATATCTTTTCCTCGCTGGTGGATGCGCAGGATGTACTTTATCTTGTAAAAAAACCGGATGTAAGTGAAGTGCAGGAGCAGTTATTTACCAATTCTCTGGAAAGTTTTCTCCTGCTCTGTACACAGGAGGCAGAAGGCCAGCCCTTAAGCCTGCGGCCGGCCGACGCGATCGCCTGCACCCGTGCGGAGCATTTGGGACAGCGCGCGGTTGACTATCTCGCCCAGCATCTGATGGAACCGCTGTCCATTCCCCAGATGTGTGTCGCGCTGGGATGCTCCAAAACAACGCTTTCCACCGCATTTCGCGCATATACCGGCAGCTCTGTAATTCCATATTTCAACCGTCTTAAAATTGAAGCTGCAAAAAATATGATACGCTTTGAGGACTTAACGCTGACGCAAATAGCAGCTCGTCTGAATTTCTGTAATCTCAATTACTTTTCCACCGCTTTCAAGAGGTATACCGGTATGTATCCGAGAGAGTACGCGAAAAGTCTCAAAGTACATAACGGTGTTTATCTTGTGAATCCGGAGCATGACGCCATCCTGCGGCACAGTTGAAGCGAAATCCCTATCCATAATGAAAAAAGACCATCTGGGAACGATATATATCGTAAGTCAGACGGTCTCTCTCGTTTGAAATTTATGTTTCTACTTCTCTAATATTTTTCTGACGTTCTCTTCTGACGTGTTACATTGTTTAGCTATCGTTTCGGCAGTTTCTCCCTGTTCGTGCAGACGGAATATTTTTTTAGCAAGGTCGATTCCCTTTTCCATTCCTTTTTCCATTCCATCTTCCATCAACATCTGTCCAAGCCTGGTCATAGCGATTACCTCCTTAATATCCTGCAATTCCATCTCGTCCAGCAGCTTATCCGCCAGCGCGTATAAGACGGCCTGCATTTTTTTCAGTTCTTCTTCCTCAACCTTCATCACCGATTCATTTAGAATTCCCAGCGCCTGTTTGATTCTGTCTTTTGAACGCATCGTTCCGCCCATCAAAGGGCTAAGCAGCATCGGCAGCAGATCTTCTTTTTTCAGCATTTCGCTGGCACTGACTTTCTTCTGAAGCGCGGCGAAAATTTGATCGGCATCCGCATCTTTCAGACGGATCACCTTTATCCGGTACGTATTCAGCCCTTCCGTAAATTCGGACCGGATTTTCTTAGCATCCGCAGTACAGACCACATAAGTTATAACCGATACCTGATACTTCCTGCTTGTCGCCGCTTCGTACTCCCGGAAGCGCTTGAGGTCAGCGAGCCGGATGGGATCGCTTTCGAACTCCAGATGAAGCCAGCTTCTGTCCTCCAGTTCATAATTAAAATCCTGATACATCTGCCTGGCTTCCAACTGAACCAGCTCGGTCGGCGCAATGTAATGAACCTGCTGCTGAATTCCCAGATACTGAAGCAGTTCCGTTCCGAAATACTGGGCCGCCGTTTTCATCACCATATCCTCCAGATGATAATTGCCGGGCGGCTGCCCTTGTCTGTGGTTTTCTTCCATATAGCTATTCCTTTCCAAAGCCATAAGAAGAACTATCTCTATTCGTATCTCCATCGCCAGGAAACCGCGGCAGCGCAAAGTAATCATTTGAGCCGCTGCTTTTATTATAATCTGTATTCGTACACGGTACAACAGTTAAGCTTTTTTTATTTTTATAATTATTATTACTTTTTATTTTTTGAGAACAATGCCTGATTCAGGCTGAAATAAGATATTGATAAATATGTATATCATACGGTTTGGCGGTGTTACTATATCAGAGACGTTCTACCTTTTTCTACCGTGGGTGTGTGTACGAAAGTGTCCTCCTTCCGCTCACACAGATATATTCTGTTATAGAGCAGATCTGATATTAATCTTTAAAAGGCACCTGAACATATTATATCAATATCTTACCTAAGTAACAACTATTTTAAACCGGAATCCTTATAGAAATATCAAAAAGGTTTTGTATAACCACTAACATCTTTCTGATCATCTAACATACCTTAAAGGTTTGGCTGTACGCTATGAGAAGTGATGGTAAACTTATAATGTCCCGCTTTCATATTGATCTTTTCTACTCCGAAAATAACTTCTGCATCCGTGTTAAACGGTATATCAATTGTCAGGCTGATCTGCTCCCCCTCTCTTATCCAAACGCATCCCACCATACCATACGGACTTTCCCACTGACAATTAAGGCTATCCAAATCCTCCGGAAAAACCGGTGATATTCTGAAATGCCGGAAAACATCATTTCCTGGCTGATATTGGATCCCTGACAGTGAATGAAGAATCCATCCTGCAACTCCTGTATAACAGGTATGAATACGGCTTCCGCCGTAGATATCCCTCATATCCCACATCTCGGGCCAAGTAGTCTGGTCACGTGCCAGAAAATATCCATAGGAAGGAAAATCCGTCCTTTTAAGCCAGCGGTAAATCTCCATGCTGCCCTCCGGGAATTCAGACATTTCTCTTAGCAGCAGCGTCAAACCCGCACTGCCCCCGTCCAGGTATCCCCTACGATTCACAATATCCGCCAAACGCGTTTGAACTTCCGGTACCAGCGCAGCCGGTACTACTTTGCCGTGGAGAGCTGCTGCCTGATATCTGGCTGCCTCTGTAAAATAAATGTTTTGGCCCGGATGGTAATATTTTTCATGAATCGCTTTGCTCAATTGCAGGTGCCGCTTCTCAAAGAACCGTGCATCCGTTCCTTCTCTTATCTTTTCTGCAAGATATGCCATTTTCCACAGTCCCGCAGCATATACACAATTGTTAAAGAATAAAGCGGCATCCGAGATTCCCCAATCATCCCCATCCGGAGTAGCCCAATCCCCAAGAAACCCCCATTCATCGATTTCATAGCGTGTCAGTAAACCATCCTCAATTTTGTCATCCAGATACCGGATCCATCTTTTTAATCCGGGATACATCCTTTTCAGCAGCTCCTGATCCGCAAACTGCAAATAATAGTCATACATACCAGTTATCGGATAGCCGCTCCATGCAGTACCGCCGCCACCTCGTATACCTGGTACTGTATGGGGGAAATATCCGTCAGCTTCCTGGCAATCCCCCCACATCAGAAGATAGTTTTTATAGAAAGCTGCTGAATCAAAGCCAGCCAGCCCACAGCCCCAGGTTGTACTGCATCCTGTCTCCCCGTAACCCAGGCGCTCTCTGTGCGGACAATCCATTGTCACCCCATTCACAGTGTTGGCCTGGAAGGTTCGCAGATCTGTTTCCAATATTTTATTCAACAGTTCATCAGAGCATCCAAATGTCAAAGTCTTATCCTTCATATTTCCTAACGCAAGTCCGGTCACATCACCGATTCTGACCGGAATCCCCGGATTTGGTCCGAGTATAGTTATGTAACGACCGCTGAAATAATTAAATTCATTACAAAAGTTACCTTCTTTATGCTTTCCGAAAGAAAACAGATATCTTTGTTGGAACGTACAGTCTTCCTCAACTTTATCCGCGATCCTAAATTCCACTGTATCCTGTGATCCTTTGAAAAGCTGGATTTTCAGCCACCCTGTGTAATTTTTCCCCATATCGATTCTGATTGTGCCGTTTGCCTCCGATGTTATACTGGATGGCTGTATTGTTTCGATAACTCGGTCATACTGTGCTATCTCCGGCTTTATAGCAGGGCTAAAATCCTGGATCGGCAAGCGGTTCATATGTCTGAAACTATCATATGGACTCCCTGGGCAGCACCATTCCCGGACTGACGAATCTGCCTGGATCGCTTCTCCTCCAAAATCTCCCCAGGAAAAACTTCCTATGTATGTATTTCCATTTTCACAGCACTGATAGGTGGCGTCGGAATGCATTTCTTTCCACCCACCCTGATCACAGTAATAAACTTGAGCCAGAATCCCCGGCTGGACACCAGGTTCCATCCTGGTAAATCCCGCATCCATACAAAACCCAATCACATTTTTCCCATCTTTCAAAAACTGGGAAAGGTCGTATGTAACACCTACCGCCGTCCGATATCCATGAATCCTGCTTCTTAGCGGGGCAAGTATTCTGTCCGATATCTTCTTGCCATTCAGATACACCTGGTGATATCCGAAGGATGCTACATAGAGATAGGCCTGTGAACATACATTTTCCACATCCAGTTCTGCACGAATCCAAACATGATCCCGATAAGGGTCAATACCGGGTACTCCTGCATAAGTGAGCCATTCTCCCAGCCATTCCTCTTTTCGAATACCCGTAACAAATGTCTGCACGGGACTGTCATATCTTCCTCTGGAAGTACATTTACAGTACATTGCTTCCGGAAACCGGGATACATCTTTTTGTGCTGACATATCTTCTCCCAGCCACAACCGCACTTTCCAGTAATACCTTTTATGTGACGCAAGATTTATTTTACAGCCAATATTTCGGGATTCACAGCTTTTGATTATTTCGGAATTCCAGACATTCCCCTCATCAAACTCTTCATCCCGATCGTGAATCATCAGGCGGTAAGCTAACTGTACTTTATATCTTTCCTGACCAGTGCAAAGTTTCCAACAAAAGCTCAGTTCCTCCGGGTTCACCCCGACGGGACATATCAACTCATTACATCGCAAATCATAAAACTGAACATCCATAATTTCCTCCTGTGGCGCATTTACTGCGCCTTAAATTCAGGTATGGTTTCAACCGTTCCTCCTGTGGCGCATTTACTCAAAGTGATCCCTATACTGACTCGGCGTCAGGCCCATAACTTTTTTAAACATCGAGGCAAATTGCTTCGGATTCTTATAACCGACCTGTGCAGACACATCGCTGATACGGACTGCCGGATCCTTCAGCATAATACCCGCCATCTCCATCTTAATCCGGATCAGATATTCTGTAATCGTGACTCCCGTCTCTTTTTTGAACAGCTGGCTGATATAGGAGGGATTCATATAGAATTTATCTGACAGCTCTTTTAAAGTTATATCCTGGCTGAAATGATTTCTCAGATACTTTTTGATCTCCCGTATCGTCCTCCTGTCGTCTTCATTCAGCTTTACATCCACGCGGTTCCCCGCACGGTTCTCATCGCACCGGTCGATATAAGCTCTGAGCGAGCGGATAAAGTCATTTTTATCAATGGGCTTTAACAGATAATCCTGTGCTCCGTATTTTAATGCCGTCCGGCAGTAATCGAAATCATCGAAGCCGCTGATCAGGAATACGTCGGTCTGCTGCCCGCGGTTTCTAAGTGTCTTCAGTAATTCCAGACCGTCCACATAGGGCATCCGTATATCCGATATGATTAGATCTGCTCCGCTGATTTCCAGATATTCCAGGCATTCTCTTCCGTTTTGTAAAGATGCCGTCACTTCCAGCTCTGGAAGATTTTCCCTGATAATTTTTTGAATACCCTTTCGAATAATTTTCTCATCGTCCAGTATAATTGTCCGAATCACGATACTGACACCTCCCCGCATTCTTTAACCGGCAGCCGAACCGTAATTCTAGTCCCCTCATTTAAAACACTGTCGATAGATAAGCCGTATTGATTATCATGGGCATACAGCTTAATTCTCTGATGCACATTGATCAGGCCGATGCTTCTGGGGGAAGATCCTTCCTCCAGATCATTTGACTGTATCCGTTCTCGAACCATCTTTAGGGTCTCCGGATTCATTCCAATCCCGTTGTCATGGATACAAAAGCGAAGATCCTTTCCCTCGCTCCAACCGCTGATCTCAATCAATCCCTTACTTCCTTTCAGTTCCAGTCCGTGGTAAATAGAATTCTCCACCAGCGGCTGTAAGATCAGTTTTGGAATCTTATAATCAAGAATTCTGTTATCCATATGAATGACAACTTCGAACAGATCATCAAATCGTATCTTCTGGATGAGCAGATAACTTTTCACATGCTCTACCTCTTCAGCCACGGTGACCAGAGGAATACCGCGGTTAATACTGATACGGATCAATTTTCCCAGGGCATTGGCCATCTTCTGAGTTTCCTCATCGTCATTTAGCTCCGCCATCATACTGATCGATTCCAGTGTATTATAAATAAAATGCGGATTTATCTGAGCCTGCAGCGCATCCAGCTCTGCTTTCGCAGCCTTAATCATTCCTTCCTTTTTCTCCTGTTCCAGCCGGTTAACTGTGTTGATCAAATAATTCAGCTGCCGGTTCATACTATTAAAGTTCTCACACAGATCTCCGATCTCGTCTTCCGACGAAACAGGTATCTGCACCTTATAATCCCCCGCTTTAACCTGACGCATACCATTTTTCAACTGATCCAGCTTGCGGAACAGATGATAGGTGATCATGATGATCAATACAGCAGTAACCGTACCCGTCATCACCATCAGCAGTATCGTAAACATCCGGATATTGCCGGAAATATTAGTGAGGGTCTTAATGTCAATACCGCTGACCACTTTCCAGCCGGTCTTTTCGGACTTGTGGTAATTCACATAGATATTTTTGTCTGAAATATTTTCCACAAAGTACCGCCGGTCCTCCTCTTGAAATGCTTCGCTGTCAAGGAGCCTCTGATAGAATCCTTCATACACCGTTCCCGAAATATCTGTGCCGATATTAGAATAGATCAGCTGGTTATCTGCATCCATAATCAACAGATACTGCTCTTCCGTAAGATCCATGTTTTGATACAGCCGCCGGAACAATTCCAGATTTACATCCACCAGAATCGTAGCCATCCTCTGTCCGGTTTTTAGGTTTCTGATATTTTTCACCAGAGTGACTACCGGCGTTTTGTCCAAAAGATACCTGTTGGGGACATGAGATCCCAGGATGTATAGTGAATTGCTGTCCTCCATCTGTGTAAACCATTTCTCCTGTTCAATACAATATTCCCTCTTCAGGGAAGGAGAAGTGGAATTGTAATAAACAAATCCATTTTTTCCAAAGACATAGACGCCGTGGATATCCCGTCTGGAATACTCGCCCTGACGCAGTTTATCTCTGACGATGTATTCATCATCCAGGGAAACCGGCTGGCTGTCCATTTCATATTTTTCAAATATTTCTATGGTCTTGGGATCAATCTCTATACTGTAAATTAGTGCTTCCATCTGTGAAAGGTTATCATCCAAATTCATACTGACCTGCCGTACCAGTTTCGTAGACATGTCGTAGGCCACCTGATCCACTGACCGGATAGATACAATATACATTCCCACCCCCGTCACCAGTACTGCAATCAGCGTACACAGAAGGCTGGCGCACACTAGTTTCGTCTGAAATTTTCTCTTATGCCCCGGCTTTCCACGTTTTTTCATAACCCCTCCTTCAGGTTCTCACCCTTTTACCGCTCCGGCGATCATTCCTTCAATAAAATATTTCTGTGAAAATAAGAATACTACGAATAGAGGAATAAACGCAATGACGGAACCGGCGAAGACCATAGTCCAGTCTGTCGTATAGGTCGCTCCTTTAAAGTTGTACAGTGCCATGACAATCGTCTGCCTTTTACTTCCCAAAAATAAAAGAGGTGTCAACAGATCATTCCAGATCCCCACGGAAGCCAGAATCAGGACGGTAACCATGGGAGCTTTGATCAGCGGAAGAATCACTCTGGCATATACCTGGAAAGGACCGGCTCCATCGATTCTGGCAGCGTCATCCAACTCCTTTGGTATAGATTTCATAAATCCAGTGATAATCACAACCGCCAGCGGCATCTGGACCGCGATATAGATCAGGATCGGCGCGAGATAGGTATTCATAATATGAAATAAATTCACGATTTTATACAACGGGATCATGATCAGCTGCATAGGAACCATCATGCCAGCCATAAAGTAGATAAACATTTTCCTGTAAAACCCGGATTTCCGTCTGGCCAGAGCATAGGAAGCCATGGACGCGAATAATAGAATAAATAACAGGGATCCGATGAGCAGGATCAGACTGTTTACTGTTACCTGGAACGCTTTCATCTTAGATGCTGCCTCTGCGATATTGGATATCGCCAGTTTCGAAGGCAGGCCGAAGTTATTTCTGGCGAAGTCATCTGTTGTCTTAAATGCGGTGGAAAATTGTAAATAAACAGGAAACAGATAAATCAGCACAAACATCCATAGGATCAATTCGACGACTCTGTTTTTGAAGGTCCTGCTGTTTTTCTTATTTATTATCATCAAATCTCCACCTCCCTGCTATTAAAAAACCTGTTCTGCAGGATGGTCACGACCAGTATAAAGGCGAAAAGTACCACGCCGATCGCTGTGCCATATCCCATATCCATGTTGGAAAATGCCTCCCGGTATATTTTGGTAGTGATCACTTCGGTCGCGTAACCGGGCCCTCCCTGTGTCATGGTAAATACAATGTCGAATTGTTTTAAAGCCCCGATTGTACAAAGCATGACATTGATAGATATAGAGGGGATCAGCATGGGGACCGTTACATGGAAAAACGATTTGATTTTCCCCGCCCCATCCATATGGGCTGCCTCATAAAGTTCTCCCGGTATGTTTTTTAGACCTGCTACATAGATAATCATCCGGTAGGAAAACCACTGCCATATCTCGGAGAGGATCACAAAGTAAATTGCATATTGGGGATTTCCAATATAATCGACCGATCCGATACCCAGAAAGCCCAGGAGGGTATTGAACAAACCGCCATCATAACGGTACAGATAAGTCCAGATAAAGGAAACCACGATTGGCGCCATTATCACCGGAATGAAATAGAACGCCCGCAGAAGATTCTTAGTTTTTATTTTACACTCTAATAAAAGGGCAAACGCAAGCCCCAGCAGATTCTGAATCACAATATCCATAACGACAAATATGAGTGTATTGCGAATCGCGATTCGGAATCCTTCGTCCTGAAACATATATGTAAAATTACGCAGTCCGATAAAATTCATATCCACTGCCAGCCCATCCCAGTCCGTCAGTGCATAGTAAAATGACAACAGCATCGGCAGAATCAAAAAAACCGAATATACAAGAACTGCCGGGACGAGGAAGAGCATGTAAGGTCTTTCTTTTTTCCACTTCATATTTTCCTCCAGTGGCGCAATTGCCGCGCCATAAAATTTAAGTCTATGAGAATTATACGAATCCGAGTTAGTTATCGGCGGACAATAAAATCGGGCTGCCATGGGCAGAAGCATAGATTCTGCGCTGATCCCTCAGATCGCTTCCTGGCAGCCCGAAATCTGAATAACTTATCTGTTCGCCTTTTCTGTCGCCTCATCCATAGCTGTCAGGACATCCATCGGTTGTGCGGTTCCCGCAATCATCTCCTGTACTTTCTTAAAAAATACTTCCTGCACGCCAGGAGCCCAGTAGATATTATCAAACTGACACATTTGCTGGCCTTTTTCCTGTTCTATCGCTTCCATTAGCGCAGGGTCGATCTCCGCCGATACATCGGTATAAGGGGACGGCCCTTTCCCTTTCAGATAGTCTTTCATAACGGGTTCACTGATCATATAGGACAACAGTGCTTGTGCTTCCTCGGGATGTTCCGACTTGGCACTTAAGCCAAAGCCTCCGTTGATGCTGATGGATGCCCCGAAGGCCATCCCCTCGTTATTCGGGATCTCAAAACCGCCTACAGCGAAGTCCGGTCCCATGGAATTGATCGTCTCCGTTCCCCAGGATCCGCTGAAGGTAATGGCTGCTTTTTTATTTATAAACAGTTCCACCGCCTGTTCCGCCGTTGTACTTAACGAACCTTCCTGGATATAGTCCTTGTCCAGCAATTCTTTATATTTGGTAAGAGTATCCAGAAATCCCTTGCTATCTGCGAATTTTGCTTCTCCCGAGGCAGTCTTTTTGTAAAATTCCGGATCAGCCACCTGCACGCTGGTTGCGTTTAATCCATAAGTGATCATCTGGGTCGTCCAGGTGTCTTTATGCCCCATAGCAATGGGAGTTATTCCTTTGTCCTTGAATATCTCGCAGATCTTCAGCAGCTCTTCCCAGCTTTTAGGCGCTTCCAACTGATTTTCCTCAAACAACTCTTTGTTATAAAATCCCAGAATCAATTGCTTTTCAATCGGAAAGCCATACAGCGCGCCGTCCGTCGTGCGCAGGGTGGAATCCGCCCCTTTTTCAATGCGTGCCACGTCATCTTTCATCACGGATAAGTCTTTGAGGTAACCGTTCTTATAGTATTCTTCATTTTCCTCCCCTGAGAATACAGGCAGGATGTCTGGCGCATCATTGGATGCAAATTTAGCCTTTACGATCGTTTTGAACTCTTCCGTCGGAATTTTTTGTATATCCAGTATGATATTCGGATGATCCGCAGAATAACGATTCAGCCCTTCCTCAAAAGCATCCTCTCCGGTGATCAATACGACGGATAATTCAATGGATTCATCATTCGAACCACTCTGCGCATTCTCCTGATCCTGCGTATCTGCTGTGCCTTTGCTTTGACTGTCACTTTGTTTTTCCTTCTCCTGGTTCCCCGCAGAGTTCTGCTGTGCAGAGCTTCCGCAGCCTGATAATACTCCCAGCGTCATGACTACTGTGAGCAGTAGTGATAGTACTTTCTTAGTCATATGTTTTCCTCCACTTTTAAAATCAGTTAGGTTATTCGCGAATACCATTTCTTTAGGTACTTTTATTATACCGGGAATTCTAAAGATCTAACAGATAGGTAGATTTATATTTGGTATCCTGGATTTATGATTATGAACGGGAATCCAAAAATTCCATTTCTGATCACCTTTGTTTGAATCCATTGGAAATTTACCAGACTTAATACATTATCATAGGACATTTCAATTTAAAAAAGAGATTGTCTGTAAACGATTTATATCGTAAATCAGACAGTCTCTTTCATTTAAAGTATACCATTTCTGGCACCCCGTAATGCATGCCCTTCGGGCGGGGGCGCAGCACAGCTACTCCATAAGTATACTTTTATTTGTCTAATATTTTTCTGACGTTCTCTTCTGACGTGTTACATTGTTTAGCTATCGTTTCGGCAGTTTCTCCCTGTTCGTGCAGACGGAATATTTTTTTAGCAAGGTCGATTCCCTTTTCCATTCCCTTTTCGATTCCCTTTTCCATTCCATCTTCCATCAACATCTGTCCAAGCCTGGTCATAGCGATTACCTCCTTAATATCCTGCAATTCCATCTCGTCCAGCAGCTTATCCGCCAGCGCGTACAAGACGGCCTGCATTTTTTTCAGTTCTTCTTCCTCAACCTTAATCACCGATTCATTAAGAATTCCCAGCGCCTGTTTGATTCTGTCTTTTGAACGCATCGTTCCGCCCATCAAAGGGCTAAGCAGCATCGGCAGCAGATCTTCTTTTTTCAGTATTTCGCTGGCACTGACTTTCTTCAGAAGTGCGGCAAAAATTTGATCGGCATCCGCATCTTTCAGACGGATCACCTTTACCCGGTACGTATTCAGCCCTTCCGTAAATTCGGACCGGATTTTCTTAGCATCCGCAGTACAGACCACATAAGTTATAACCGATACCTGATACTTCCTGCTTGTCGCCGCTTCGTACTCCCGGAAACGCTTGAGGTCATCGAGCCGGATAGGATCGCTTTCGAACTCCAGATGAAGCCAGCTTCTGTCCTCCAGTTCATAATTAAAATCCTGATACATCTGCCTGGCTTCCAACTGAACCAGCTCGGTCGGCGCAATGTAATGAACCTGCTGCTGAATTCCCAGATACTGAAGCAGTTCCGTTCCGAAATACTGAGCCGCCGTTTTCATCACCATATCCTCCAGATGATAATTGCCGGGCGGCTGCCCTTGTCTGTGGTTTTCTTCCATATAGCTATTCCTTTCCAAAGCCATAAGAAGAACAATCTCTATTCGTATCTCCATCGCCAGGAAACCGCGGCAGCGCAAAGTAATCATTTGAGCCGCTGCTTTTATTATAATCTGTATTCGTACACGGTACAACAGTTAAGCTTTTTTTATTTTTATAATTATTATTACTTTTTATTTTTTGAGAACAATGCCTGATTCAGGCTGAAATAAGATATTGATAAATATGTATTTCATACGGTTTGGCGATTACTTTATAAGAGACGGTTCTGCCTTTTGCCGTGGGTGTACGAAAGTCCCCCCCATCCACTCCTAGATCTATACTGTCAGAGAGCAGAACTGAAATCAAATTTTGAGCGGTACCTGAATATATTATAGCAATATATAACCCATTAAACAACTCAATTTTCCATGTAACCTATCTTCCATGTACCCTATCTTCCATCTGCTCTATTTTCCATGTACGGAAGATATATCACTATTATATGAGTAAGGTTGGTTAAAGGCCTCTCCGGCAGATGCAACCCATGTCGAATCATATCCCTGTCACATCTGCCCGCTCCGATTTCTATCCCTGTTCAATCGCCAGCTCTGCCCTTATTTTCATCAGGATCCGGCCCAAGTGGTTCTCTCCCCTCCCTGTCCGGGTATCCACTCCCCAGCAGGTATCTCCCCAGGTATTTCCTTCCACCAGCGGAATCTCACCGGTCGCCAACAGCCTTTTTCCTAAGTCCGGGTTTTGGAAAAACTTGGCCCGGACGATTTCTTCCATCAAACCCACTTTCACTTCTTCCCAGTTATCCCGAAGCTCCACCTGGCGCCCCAGCTTCTTTGCCATATTAGGAGGGAGTCCGCAAAAGCATGTTTTTTCCTCGTCTGTCCGGCATTTCTGTGCCTGAAAAGCGGCCTCTGTATTTTCATAAAGCAATCCCTGGTATTCGACCTGTGCCGGATAAAAGTTACTCAGGAAATCATATTCCTCCCGGAATCTCTCGATACAGGCCTCCCTGACCATTCCATTTTTCTTCATAAGCTCCCAAACCTCCTTCGTCACCATGTCCTTCGCCAGCTTACCGCCGCAGCGCAGATCCTCCCGGACAGCCGAGGAACTGATACTCTCCAGTCCCTCCGGCGCTGTAAAAATAAGAAAGGCATCCCGGTTTTTTGCCAGAAACGGATGTTCTTCCAAGAGCTGTTCCGGTGTCTCCCCGCTGCGCTTTGTCACCAGAATCGTAAAATGTTCCATTAACTCCCTGATCCGATGCCATCTGGGAATGATATGCAATTTGTCGCTGCCCGCCACGAAGTATATCCAGCTTCCAGGATGGTTTTCCTGAATCCTGACCAGGGTCTCGTAGGTAAACCCCCGCTCGGTCCGGCACATCTCACAGTCGTCAACGCTTAACCTGCCATCCTCTTTACACATGGTCTCTAGCATCTCAAGCCGCAGCTCATCCGGCAGGGCCTCCTGTGCGCAGCCGTTTTTCTTTAATTTGCGCTTCACATACCAGCGGGGAGCCGGAACAAAGATTCCTCTGTCTGCCTGTACCGCATCCATAGCTGCCTGCAAAAGCTTCCTATGCGCGATAGTGGGCGGTGAAAAGGAGCCGCCCAGCACGACAACCCGCATTACATCATTTTCTGTATTCATATTCTGTCCTCCCCTGAGACTGTCCGAAAACCAGGGCGCGGGCCGTCCGGTTGTGGGCGAAAGACTGCGTTCCGTGCAGTCTTTCGGTGGCTGTTGAGCCGCGAATGCATCCGGCATTCGGGGTGAATCAGCCACGTACCCGCAACCGGACGGCCCGATTTCATTTAGATTTAACCGGGTAACAGCGCCCCATAGGATACGACCGTACAGAGCGGACACCTGGCGGGCTGCGCCCTGGTTTTCGGACAGTCTCCCCTATTGATTGATGCATTCAATATAGCATCTCTTTTGTTAAACTGCGCATGAGTTCCATTTTTCTACGGTGAAATGGCACTTTTTACAGATAGGTATTCCATATTTTCACCTGCAATCTATATCCAGGAACTCAATAATAGGCCGCTATGCCTCGCATAGCAGCCCATTCCACCCCTGGATAATTTCTGTTCTCCCAAAATTTTTAGGAATCTTCAACTTTCATTGTATAAGACTCATTTATTTTCCATCCAATGGGACTTTCCCATTCTGTGCAGCCGGAATCTTTTTACGGAAACCGCCCCTCTTATACATAATGAACAGATACGCGGGTATCAGAAACAGATCCGCCGCCATCCAGGCGATCTGATCCGTCCAGCACACCCCCAGGAACATCATCTGGGGAATGAAAAACAGACTCATAGCGGTTCGGGCGACCATCTCGGATACACCGGAAAAAATGGCAGATTTCCCATATCCCATCCCCTGTATAGCAGAACGTAATACCCACAACACCCCCAGCGTTATATAGAACATGCTGCTGATATTCAGGAACATCTGCACATTATCCAGCACTTCCGTTTCAGCCCCATCCACAAACAGCATCGCGATATACCGTCCACCCAGATGCAGGACGACGGCGGCCGCCAACGCATAGATACACTGGATCAGAATCGCAGACCGGACTCCCTCCCGGATCCGGTCCAGCCTCCCGGCTCCCAGGTTCTGACCCACATAAGTGGCCATGGCCGTTCCCACAGCCTCAAAGACCGACAAGAACAGATATTTTATTTTCAGCGCCGCCGTATATGACGCCACACTGACCTCTCCTAAATGATTCACAGCACTTTGCAGCATAATGCTGCCGATGGCGGTTATGGAAGTCTGCAGCCCCATAGGCAATCCCAGATTCAAAAGCTTGAGCATATGCCGTTTCGTCGGTTTACGTTCCTCACTGTCCGCTTTCAGTTCCGGAAATTTCCGGATGATACACTGTATACACAGCACCCCGGACACTGCCTGGGATGTAATCGTGGCGATTGCCGCCCCCATCACGCCCCAGTCAAATACAGTGATAAACAGCAGATCCAGAATTATATTAATCACCGCCGCCGCTGTCAGAAAGAGGAACGGGCTTTTCGAATCCCCCAGCGCCCTTAAAATACTGGCCAGAAGATTGTAGAGAATCGTAAATGGAATTCCAAGAAAAATAACAAATAGATACTCCCAGGCTCCCTGTAGGATCGATTCCGGGGTACGGATCAGAATCAGAATATTCTTGCAGAATACAGCGGTCACCGCTGTGATCACCACAGCAAAAATACCAGACAGATAAAAGCTGTTAAATGCAAACTTCCGCATCCGGGATAACTTTCCTGCTCCCATGCTCTGTGCCACCGGAATCGCAAATCCCGTACACATGCCGGTGCAGAAACCGATGATCAGAAAGATAAGCGAAGAGCTGGCTCCCACCGAAGACAGGGCACGGATACCCAGATAACGTCCCACGATCACAGCGTCCGCCATATTGTACAGCTGCTGGAACAGGCTGCCGCACAGAATTGGCAGGGTGAACCCTAAAATCAGCCGGTACGGAGTACCGACTGTCATATCTTTCGTCATGGACTTCGCCATTGCTATTCCCCCAAATTACGTGGTTTTGCGGACCACCAGGGTCGGCTTTAAAATCTTTTCCACGTATTCTTTATTTTTCCCTTCGATATAATCCACCAGTACCTGTACGCCCTGTTTCGCCATATCCGTGGTGAACCGGTTGATGGTTGAGAGTGGTTTTTCAATCAGATCACTGATATAGGTGTTGTCATATCCCATGACCGCACAATCTTTTGGAACCCGGATTCCCTCTTCCCTCAGCGCCGCCATAGCCCCAAGCGCCACCGTATCGCTCATGCAGCACAGTGCTGTAAAGGACTGCCCCTGACGGACCAGTTCCCTGGTCTTCTGATAGCCGAACCGGTGCTGATATTCGCCGAAGCATATCAACTCCGGTTGTACTGCCAGGCCGTGCTCCTGCATCGCCTGCTGATATCCCTGGTATCTGCGTTTCGAGGTAAAGGTTCCCTCTTTACCACAGAGGAAGCCGATCTTCTCATGCCCACGCCCGATCAGATGGCTGACCGCCAGATATACGCCGTATGTATTGTCATTTCCAATATCTCCCACATGCCAGCTGCATTCCTCCAGATACTGGTCTATGGTCACGATCGGAACGCCCAGACGCTCGATCTGCTCAAGTTTTGGGCTGACTCCGCTGCTGGCCAGCAGGATCCCGTCCACGCCCCTTCGGGCCAGGAATTCCATATAGCCTTTTACCTTCTCACTCTCATCATCGGAATTACATAGCAGCAGGGTATATCCCTTTTCCTGGGCCTGGTCGTCACAGGCCCGATACAGCTCCGGGAAATACGGGTTCACGATATCCGGAAGAATCAGCCCCAGCATCCGCGACTGATTCGTTACCAGGGATCTGGCAAAAGAATTGGGCGTGTAACCCTGCTCTTTTACAATCTTCAATACCTTTTCCCTGGTAGCTTCACTGATGAATCCCTCTTTATTATTCAAGATCCTGGATACCGTCGTGATCGACACCCCGGCCATTTTTGCAATATCTTTAATTGTTACCGCCATGCTGGAACCTCTCCTGACTATATCCTATTTCACACAAGCTTGTGCTCATCCCCGGTTCGCAACCGCCTCTGCCCGGCGCTCTTGAATCGCCGGCATGAGCTCTGCTCCTATTTTATACTGATTAAACAATCTGAACTTATTCTATCACAACGAAAGAATTTTATCATCTCTTTTTGGTTTTTTAGTCCATACGCCGGATTTCCCCTGCGCGTACCGGACCGCACGATTTTCCAACTTGATAAAAAGAAAGTTCAAAAGCATAGCAAGCCCGGAAACCATCAGGATTCCCCAAATCAGTTTGGGCATATGATAGGTCCGCATCCCTTCGAACAGTATATTCCCCAGCCCGCCCGCATTGATCAGTCCGGCCATGGTGGCGATCCCCGTAGTACTCACGGTAACAATCCGGATACCGGTAATCAGATAAGGCAGCATCACCGGCAGATAGACCAGACGCATGCTCTGCATCCCGCTAAGGCCGATTCCCCTGGCTGCTTCATAGATATCCGCCGGCACCGCGTGTTCCGCTGTCTGAATACTGCGCAGCAGCAGAAACAGATTATAGATGGTCATTCCCACCACCGCAGTTCCCTTCCCAAGCCCTAAGACCGGTACCAGAAATGCAAACAAAGCTATACTGGGAATACAGTATGCCACCAGCAAGAGCAGCAGCATAACCTTCTGCAGGAGCGGGAACCGGCTGAGAACCAGATAAACCGCGCAGGCCAGCAGGACAGAAATCAGCAGCGTAATTCCCACCAGTTCCAGATGTTCCGCCAGCGCACCAAACAATTTATCATAATTTTTTAATGTATAGCTGATCATACCATTTCACCTGTCTGTCCGCGTTCCTGATTATTAGTATAATCATCTGACTGATCATCTATATAACCATCCGCCTGATTTTCTGTATACCTATCTGCCTGATTTTCTGTATACCCATCTGCCTGAATCAGATCCCTATGCCGAAAACTTCCCATATAGATCCCTTCCCGGTACACCAAAACCCGCTCCTGCCCCTGAAGCATGCAGTCCAGTACCGTCTCCATCGGCATATCCCATTCTACCGATCTGGCCCCGCCGTCCTGTTCTTCTTTCAGCAGATCTGCAAAATCACTCACCTTAAAATAACTCAGCTTTTTCAATGCCGTATCCGCATGAAACAAATTCCGGATGGCTTCGTTGGCCGGACACATAATCAGCCGGCGGGGTGTATCAAACTGGCTGATCTCACCGTCATTTAAGACCATCACCCGGTCACCCAGGTCGATCGCCTCCTGCCGGTCATGGGTTACGAATAAGATAGTTTTACCAAAGGTATGATGGAGCTGTTTTAATTCCTGCTGAAGTTCCTTTCTGGTCACCGCGTCCAATGCCCCGAAGGGTTCATCCATCAGCAGGATATCCGGGTCCGTGCAAAGGGCTCTGGCGATCCCCACCCGCTGCTGCTGCCCGCCGGAGAGCTGCCAGGGATGCCTGTTTTTAAATTCTTTGTCCGAAGGCAGCTTCGTCATGGACAGCAGTTCATCCACCCGGGCGTTGATGGTGTTTTTGTTCCATTTTAATACTTTCGGCAGCACAGCGATATTCTCCGCCACCGTCATATGCGGAAACAGGCCCGCCTGCTGAATCACATACCCCATGTTCTTGCGCAGCTGTTCGGGTGTTCCCTGTGCAATGTCCCCGCCCTTAAATAAGATCCGGCCGCCGGCAGGACTGATCAGACGGTTTACAAGCTTCAGCAGCGTTGTTTTCCCGGAACCGGAATTTCCCAGAATTGTGATAAATTCCCCCTGTATAATCCGGAAGCTGATATTCTTCAATATTTGCCTGTTCTGACCCGGATATCCGGCGTCCACATGTTGAAATTCCAATATTACATCCTGCACCCCAAACCCTCCGCTAGTTCAGATTTTCCTTAAAAAATTCGGCCGCCACATCCTCCGGCTCTTCTTTATCCAGGTCCACTTTCGCATTCAACTGCTGCATGGTTTCCGTATCCAGCGCAGCCGAGACCCGGTTCAACGCCTCCTCTATCTGTGGATGCTTCTCCAGGGAATCCTGCCGGATAACCGGCACGATGTTGTAAGAAGGCCAGGCCGCCTTGTCATCCTGAAGCAGTGCAAAATCAGGATCGGTAAGCTGTCCGTCTGTGGTAAATGCAACCGCCAGATCCGCTTTATCATTTTTCAGCAGTTCGTATTTGATCGCGTTATCATAGAACTTAACCGACCGGAAAGTAAATTCTCCGTAAGTTCCGGTCAGCGCCGGCATACCGTCCGCATTTTCCTCGAATGCCCCCTGAGAGGCGAACCGTATCAAAGAGGCGTTTTTCTGCAGATCGGAAATCGTCTGTATGCCATACAGTTTTGCGATACTCCGGGTTATGACCAGCCCCTGGGAATTATTCGCCGCGGACGCGTCCAGCAGAGTCATCCCATAATTTGCCTCATATTCTGCCTTCACATGCGCATACAGTTCTTCCGGATCTTTTATAGGCTCTTCCTTCAGGACATTGAGCAGACAGGTTCCGGTATATTCCGGGTAGAGATCCAGGTCTCCCTTCTCCATCGCCTCCTGCGTGACATTGGTGCCTCCCAGGTTGAATTTCCGCTCCACCCCGAAGCCCTCCTGTTCCAGGGCCAGCGCATAGAGCTCTGCCACAATGAAAGATTCCGTAAAATCCTTGGACCCGATTTTTACCGTGTTTTCCGCTGTTTTCCCTTTACATCCAGCAAGTCCGGCTAAAATGACCAGAATGATTAATAAGCTGAGTACCTGTTTTTTCATCATTACCTCCAGTCCTGCGGCACCTCTAATGCCGCCCTGTATACTTGTATTCCAACGACCGCTGCATCCATCCAAAAAGGATCTCGCCGGCCAGCGCCATAGCCGTGATCAGAACACCGCCGATCACCACCAGCCGGTAATCATTGACCGCGAGCCCTGTCATCACATATCTTCCCAGCCCTCCAGCGCCCATCAAGGAGGCCACCGCAGCGATGGTCACCGCGTCCACGATGGCAGTTCGGATCCCTAACAGCAGAAAGGGTTTTGCCATGGGCAGCTGTACCTGGAAGAGAATCTGCTTTCTGGACAACCCGATCCCCACAGCGCTTTCCATCGTGTCTGCGGCGATATTCTTCATGCCGGCATAGAGATTCACCAATATGGAAGGGATCGTCACCAGGGTCAGCGTACACAGGGCGGGCAGGAAGCCCACGCCCAGAACCGGCATCGCCACCACCAGAATGGCCACGCCGGGAATCAGTCTGAAAAAACTGATCCGGTTAATCACCTTATCCATGTCGGCATCTTTCATAACGGCCAGGATACAGATTCCCAGTGATATTCCGAATCCGATCAGCACCGCCAGACCGGACAGGGTGATATGCTCCACAGCTGCCCGCAGAATCTCTCCCTTATGGCTGGCCAGATATAAAACAATCTCTTCCATCTCATCACTCCATTTCATACGGTCTTTCCTGCCTGTTCCTTCCGCATGTTTTTCCAATTTACAAACGTTATACATCTCATTCATTTTACATGGCAATGAAAAATCAATCAACAAATTCTAACTATACCTTATGGAGCAGCTATGCTGCGACCCCGCCCGAAGGGCATGCATTAAGGGATGCTGTAAAGTATAAATTACTTGACAAATAAAAACACTTCGTCTAATATTAAGTTACGCAAACGTTTTACGTATATCATTTTACATCAATCGTTTTACTTTTTCAAGAACAATTTATCAAATCCAATTTATTAAAGGAGGTATCTGCATTGCAACGAATTCCTATCATCATTGACGTCGATACCGGAACGGATGATGCGATCTGCATCACAGCGGCGCTGCTGCACCAGGACCAGCTCGATATTAAAGCCTTTACCAGCGTCTGTGGAAACGTAACACTTGACAAGACCAGCCAGAACACGCGCAATGTCGTAAGCTACCTGGGCTATGACCTTCCGGTGGCAAAAGGAGCCGAAAAACCGCTCGTACATGAATTGACCGTCGCAAAAAGCCATGGCAATACCGGTCTTGGCGATGTCATTCTGCCCGTATCCCCCCACGGGTTTCTGGATGAGCCTGCCTGGGAAGTGATCTACCGTCATGCTTTGGAAGAAAAAGGGCAGCTGCAGCTTCTGGCGGTAGGACCGCTGACGAATCTGGCCCTGGCGATTACCAGGCATCCAGACATCATTCCCCTGATCCGCAAGATAACTATAATGGGCGGGGGAGTATGGGGCGGAAACATGACTATGACCAGTGAGTTTAATATTTACAACGATCCCGATGCGGCCAAAATCGTCTTTGACTCCGGAATCGAGATGACCATGATTGGACTGGATGTTACCTTAAAGCCCAAACTTCCTGACTGGGTGGTGGACGAAACCGCTTCCGTGAAGACCCCCTATGGGGATCTGGTTTCCCGCATTTTCGATTTCATGAAACGGCGGAAAACCGAGATCGGAGGGGATGATCCGAATCTTCACGACGTGATCGCGCTGGCCAGCATCGTACGGCCGGATCTGATCACCACCAAAGATTTCTTCATGACTGTGGAGACCGAAGGGACCATCACACGGGGAATGACGATCGCCGATTTCCACGGCGTGGAGGAGAAGGAGCCGAATGTACACGCGGCAGTGGACATAGATATTGAAGGATTCTGGCGCTGGTTCGTGGATATGCTCAAAAGCAGTTCCTGCTGTTAAAGCCTGTATTTAAAAAGAGAAGGAGGATTCTTACTTATGGGAGAAAAGAGTAGTTCATTATTGTCAAAAAAATGGTTGGTCCTGTTTATTATCTGTGTCGGCGGCGGTATCGTATACATATTGCCCTATATCCAATATTCCTTTTACGACGATCTGCAGGCCGCCTTTGGAATCAGCAACCTGCAGATGGGTAATCTGATGACGGTTCTGGGTATCGTAAGCTCCATCGCTTACCTCTTCGGCGGGCTGCTGGCCGATAAGTTCAATGTACGCTGGCTGATCTGCATATCCCTGGCCATTACCGGCGCCGCCGGCATCTGGTTCGCCACATTTCCTTCCTACCCGCAGCTGATGGCCATTATGCTGATCTACGGATTCTCAACAGTATTCACATACTGGCCTGCCATGATCAAGGCGGTCAAACTGCTGGGCTCCGACGACGAGCAGGGCCGGATGTTCGGATTCCGGGAGGCCGGCTTCGGACTGTTTGCGTTCGTTTACAGCCAGCTGGGCACCTGGTTGATCTACAAGGCTTCCCCTGACCTCACCGGTGTGCGCAATATCATCATCTACTATTCCATAATCTATTTCGTGGCTGCCGTTCTCTCCTTCCTGTTCATTCCCAATTCTTCTGCTTCCCAGAAGAAAGAGAAGGTCAGTTTCGGCGATCTGATGCACGGCCTTGCGTATGTCTGCAAAATGCCGGCGATCTGGATGGTGGGTCTGATGGTCTTCTGCGCCTACTGTGTCAGCGGTGCGGGCCTTGGAAAATTGGTGCCCTACTGGACCTCCGTTATGGGTGTGGATACAGGAGTCGCTGCCTCCTTATCCAGTGTCCGGCTCTATCTGCTGCCGTTCCTGGCCGCCGCTCTCGCCGGAGTGCTGGTGGATAAATTAAAATCCGCCACCAAGTTCCTGACCAGAGCCTTTATCCTGCTGATCGTGGCTATGGCCGCCTTCACGATCACCCCGGCCGGGAATCACATGGCGGTGGTCTCCATCATCATCGGCTTTGCCGCATCGTTTGTGATCTATATGATGCGTGGTACTTACTTTGTGCCGATGACGGAGCTTGATATTCCCAACGAATATATCGGTACAGCCGCCGGTATCGTCAGCTTCATCGGTTTCCTTCCGGACGCGTTCATGTTCACCGTATTCGGTAAAATGATGGGAGACAATCCCGGAGCCGCCGAGTATAAAGCGATCTTCTGGGTATGTGTGGCGTTAGCTGTTGTGGGCCTGCTGCTGAATTACGGGACGCAGATCCTGATCCGTAAGGCAAAGAAAGCCCAGTAGGTATCTTTCCTATCGGAACTCTCCCGGTCTCCGGACGGAAGTTCTGCGACATGGAAAACGCCGGAGGATAAAACATAAAATACGAACGGGACAGGATCGTGAAACTTTTATTCTATTGTCCGGCACAATTTCAGCCCTAGGGAGCAGACTGTGTACCGGACAATGAAGTTTCGCTTTCCTGTCCCGTTCAGTTTTTAAATTTTTCGCTGCGCTCCGATTATTCGTCTATATCATATCGCAGCTCCGGCAGTATATCATACATCACTTCCAGCGATCTTCGGGTATTTTGCATCCAGTCGAAGTTTCCGTTCTTGATGCACCAGGTGATTTCGTAACCGGTGAATAGATAGGCTGATGCTTCATAGAGCTGTTCAGCCGGGTTTTGGTTCCGGATCTGGCCTGTTTCCTGGCCTTTTCGGATAACGGATACCGCAATGCGGGTCAGGTCTTCCCGTAAATCAAAGCTTCCGCGGTCTTCCTTCAGGTTGACGATGAAGAGCTGGCTGTAGAGGTCCTGGCCATAGCGGACGGATTCCCGGATCAGGACTTCAAAACACATCCATAACTGTTCCCAATAGTTGTCGGCTGCTATCAGGGATACCATCAGCTGAGTCAGATTTTCTGTGATAATATCGTAGTTATTGATAATCAGGTCGTCCTTGGATTTCATATGATAATAAAATGTGGTTTTTGTGATCTCACAGGCTTCACAGATGTCCTGGATGGTTACCTGGTTGTAACCTTTTTCCTGGAAAAGCTGATTGGCTTTTTCAATAATCATTTCTTTTGTTGCTGATTCTGCCATAATTTCCTCCGATACCGCACTTGCCGCGGCACTTCTTTTTTTCTGCCAATTCTAAACATAAGGACAGTATAGCAAAAATCATCCGTATCCACCAGAGAAATATATTGACAATAAAATAACAATATTCTATAATATTATTACCGCAGTAATACATTTATATAACTATAGTAATACTCAAGAAAGGTGGAGATCCTATGTCCAAATTGTTTGAAAAAACTCAGATCGGCTCCATGAAATTGAAAAACCGTATTGTAATGGGGCCCATGGGTACTACGGGGGAAGCTGACGGCGCTTACAACATTGATGCCATTCATTACTTTATGGAGCGCGCGAAGGGGGGGACCGGGCTGATTATCACAGGCGCCAACGTAGTGTCTACAAAGTATGAACCGAGGCCCTGTACGGAACTCAGTAATTTCCATCATGTGGAACGTCTGAATATGCTGATTGACCGCTGCCATCATTATGGCTCTAAGGTCTGTGTTCAGCTCTCACCGGGACTGGGCCGGCAGCAGTTTACCGATCCCTTTACCCCTCCTTATTCCGCCGGTGACTGTCCTGCTTTCTGGTTCCCTCAGTTGAAGTGCAAACCGTTTGCTGTGGAAGATATTCACTATCTGGCAGATAAAGTAGGATACTCCGCCTCCCTTGCGAAAATGTCCGGCGCGGATGCCGTGGAGCTGCACGCTTACGGCGGTTATCTGCTTGATCAGTTCCAGTCTTCCAAATGGAATACAAGGACTGATGAGTACGGCGGTTCCCTGGAGAACCGGATGCGTTTTACACTGGAATGTATTCAGGCGATCCGCTCAAATGTGGGACCTGATTTCCCGATCCTGGTGAAGTTCACGCCATATCACGGTGTCGAGGGCGGACGGGAGCTGGAGGAAGGATTGGCGATGGCGAAGATCCTGGAAAATGCCGGAATCGACGCACTGCATGTGGATGTCGGCTGCTATGAGGCCTGGTATAAAGCAATCTCTACCGTATACGCTTCCGAAGGACATCAGTTAAGCATTGTGGAAGCGGTAAAGAATACAGTGAGCCTCCCTGTCCTTGGCCAGGGAAAACTTTTTGACCCGGAAAAGGCGGAAGAAGTGATCAAAGACGGCATCGCCGATTATGTGGTTCTGGCTCATCAGATGCTGGCGGATCCCCACTGGGCCAATAAGGTAAAAGAAGGCGCGATCGAAGATATCACCCCCTGCGTGGGTTGTAACGAATGCCTGCTGGCTGGCTTCTCCGGCAAACACTACTACTGCGCGGTAAATCCTCTGTGCTACGCGGAAAAAGAGTATGCCCTTCCGAAACCGGACGGCACTTCCAAAAAAGTGCTGGTGATCGGCGGCGGCCCCGGAGGAATGTCCGCGGCCATGACAGCAGCAAAAAGGGGATACGACGTGGAACTCTGGGAAAAAACCGGAAGACTGGGCGGCAATCTGTGGGCTGCGGGAACTCCCACGTTCAAGCATGACGTCCTGCGCCTGATAATCTATATGGAAAGACAGATCCATAAGCTGGGCGTGAACGTGCGTCTCCTAAAAGAAGCAACCGCAGAAGAAGTGGCAGCCGGCCAATTTGACAAGGTCATTCTGGCAGCAGGCTCCACGCCGGTCATGCCTGCGATCCCCGGCATCGAGCACGCCGCCTCAGCGAACGCCTATCTGACCGCACAGAAAAAGCCCGGTAAGAAAGTGGTTGTCATCGGGGGAGGATTAGTCGGATGTGAAGCTGCCGCTTATATGAAAGAGACAGCGGATGAAGTGACGATTATCGAAATGCTGGATGATATACTGGCTACCGCCGACCACTGTCTGAATAATGATCAGGCGCTGCGCGCCATGCTGGCAGAACGGAACGTCCCCGCCATCTGCGGTGCGAAAGTAACCCGCATCACGCCTGAGAGCGTTACATACGTAAAGGACGGCAAAGAAACGTCCATTGTCTGTGATACCGTAATGATCGCTGCCGGTTACAAGGCGAATAATCAGCTGGAAACAGCTCTGGAAAGTGCGGTCAAAGATATGACAGTCATCGGGGACGCAGAAGCGCCCAGAAAGATTCTGACTGCCGTTCATGAAGGCTATCATGCCATCCGGGTTATGGAATAAAATACTGACTTAATATAGCTGCTCTACAAGGTGTGACCCCCGGGATGAAGGCCGGATGAATTCCTATAGGCCAAATCATCCCGGAGGAGTCATGTATGATATAATCACATTCTTTTAAAATACCCATGACATCCGGCCTCAGTACATTATGGGTATCCGATATTATTGCTGCTCTTATCATGCGGCACCTGCTCAAAATATGACTTTCGCAATACCCGCAAATCCGGATATCGTAACGATCAGTACCAGAATGGGAGTTATAAAACGGATACAGAAGATCCAAAGCTTCTTCAGGCGGAACCGCACTCCCTCCTGCTCGATCTCATCCACCAGATACTGGGGTTTCCATTTCCATCCGATATAATAACACATCAAAATACCGCCCACCGGCAGCAGAATATTATCCGTCAGCATCCCCACAAAATCAAAGAAATTATAGTTCAATATCTTAAAGTCTGAGAGAACCCCATAGGACAGGGAGCTTGGAATACCCAGCAAAAACAGCAGGACAGCCACGATCAGGACGGCCCATCCTCTCTTCCATTTCCATTTGTCGATTAAAAATGATACGGTAACCTCCAGCAATGCCACAGCGCTGGTCACTGCCGCAAAAAAGACCAGCAGGAAAAACAGCAGAGCAAAGATGGAACCTCCTTTGATGGCACTGAATACCTTAGGCAATGTGCCGAAGATCAGGCTAGGTCCCTGGCCTGGCTCCAGCTGGAAGGAAAATACGGCCGGAAAGATCGCGACTCCGGCCAGTACAGCCATGCAGGTATCCAGCAGAGCCACACTGATACAGCTCTTTGGAATACTCTCTTTTTTGTTCAGATAACTTCCGTAGGTAATCGTAATACCCATACAAAGGCTTAGCGAATAAAACACCTGCCCCAGCGCCGCATTGATGGAACCGATGCTGAATTTTGAATCTTTGATGGAAAATATAAACGCAAGCCCTTTGGATGCCCCCGGCAAAGTGACGCTTCTCACCACAATAACCAATAGAATCACGAATAAGGCAGGCATCATAAATTTACTGGCTTTTTCTATTCCCCGTACACCGAAAAAGCAGATCAGCGCCGTCATCATCATAAACAGGAAATGCCAGAATACCGGCTCGCCGGCATTTCCGATAAAGGCTTCAAAATCTGCCGGTGCCTGTAACGTAGTGGCATAGCTGAAAAAATATTTTAAAATCCAGCCGCCGATTACACTGTAGTATGACAGAATAATAAAAGCGGCCAGCACTCCGAACACCCCCACAATCTTCGCGTGCGGGTGGACATCCCCATAGGCCTGGACCGGATCATGCCCGGTCTTTCTTCCCAGAGACATCTCCGTGATCATTACCGGCAATCCCAAAACGCATATAAAAAACAGGTACGCCACCAAAAACGAGAATCCTCCGTTTTTTCCCATGAGATATGGAAATTTCCACAGATTCCCCAGTCCGATGGCCGCCCCTGTCGTTGCCAGAATAAAGCCCAGTTTGCTGGCCCACTGATTTTTATTGCCTGTTCCGTTGTGTTTCTCCCCCGTTGCCCTGCTCATGTGTAACCTCCTGCGTGTTTTTCCTATGTATTTGCCTGAAAACAGGCGTAACCTGATGGTAAATGAATTCAGCCAGACTGATTCTTTGACTGACCACAGCTGCATGGCAGCCATTTTCTATACCACAGTTCCTATAGTATAACACACAATCCTGTCACTGACCCCTGAATTCCTTAAAAAATGCCTCAAAAAGCTGATATTCCGGTATAATTTGATCTTCCGTATAAGTCATCCAGATATTGGTCGTCTTAATTTTTCTTACATTCTGCTCCATACTAATTCAGACATGTTCCAAGTTGTAATGGACATAACCCTTTTATCCATTCTTTACTGCGCTAAACTGTCTCTTCTGTCTCTTCTTTTTCTTCTATCTTAATCTTCTCCGCCTCATTTAAAATATCAAGCTGATATTCAGCTATATCCTTTAATATTGTAAACCGTTCTTTTTTATCTCTACCTTCCCGAATCATCTGTGCGTTATGTGTTTCCAAATTTGAAAGAACAGTCAGTTCATTTACAGTAGCAAAATCCCTAACATTACTTTTTCCTGCCATTTCTGGGTTGGCATCCCTCCACGCCTTTGCCGTGAATCCGAACAGTGCAACATTCAAAATATCTGCTTCCTTAGCATATGCCAGCCACTCTAAATTATCCTTATAATTACTTTTCGGAATTAGATAATTCTTTACTGCATCGGTTTGAATCAGGTAATTATTTTTCGATAAGAACCTTTTAGCAGTCCATTCTAATCGCTCTTTGCTATTTTCTTCTTCTTTTAGTCTCTGAAATTCTTTTATTAGGTACAATTTGAATGTAGGACTGATTGCTGATGCAAATTCAAAAGCAATATCTTTATGTGCATAGGTACCTCCAAATCTCCCTCGTTTGACATATAGCCCAACTGCTCCTGTCTGTTCTATCCACTCAGAAACACTTGGTGTAAATGTAAGCAAACCTGCCTGCTTTTTAAAGTGTTCGGATTCGAACACTTTAAATTTGGGATTATAAAGTTGCTCCCATACAGACAGATACTCTAATGTTGAACGGTTTCTTAACCAATTTCTAATGATATCCGCAGATCTGGACTGATCTGATTTTACACCCGCGATATCCGTGATACAGATATAGTCGTCAAGTTCTTCTGATGAAATTGTAACAGTTACATTCTGAACAGTGATAATTTTATTTTTTGACATCTTAGTATATCCTCACTTTTTCTTACGCAGTAACCCGGAGCCTCTCAAGGTCACACCCAAATTACTCTTGGATAAAATGATATCAAGCATACTGTGCCATATAAGTGACACCTCTGAAAGTTTCGAGCCAGATCATATAACACGTTGAAGGCAATCCTGTCACTGACCCCTGAATCCCTTAAAAAATGCCTCAAAAAGCTGATATTCCGGTATAATTTGATCTTCCGTATAAGTCATCCAGATATTGGTCGTCTTAATTTTTCTCGCATTCTGCTCCATGTAAAAATGTCTGACCGCAAGCCCGCTTTCCTTATCGGAAGCTGCCTGGTTCGAAGACACAAGGGTATTCGGCAGGATAATCGGTTTGATATCCACGATATCATTATAAAAAATGCTGTCTCTATACAAAAAATCAAACCGCCAGTGTATCCGCTTATTGGTGAATATCAGGCCGTACTCGATCAGATTTCCTCTTTCAGCTCCCTTCCGGTTCAAATAGAGAATCGGGACTTCATCCGTCAGAAGCTGGAGCCTTAATTTTTGTGACCATCCGCTCAATGCCTTATAATGATTTTCGTAATATTTCCACAGAAAGCCGGGGTTGCTGTTCCACCGGTTTATTCTCTGCTCCACCTCTGCCGGAAGCCAGCTTAACATATCATTTACCGTGTAAGACAGCCCATTGGCCGGTATCACCCTGCCGGCTGCTTTGTTGTCGCTGTATGACATACGGGCCAGCTTATTGAGTTCATACCCGGTCATTTCCGCGTTGATCTCATCCATACTTTCCTTCGGGTTCTCCGGTGGTCTATCATTCCGGGCTGCCGCACGATTTCCATCCGGCGTGCTTTTCACCTCCGGCCCACTCTGACGGATCACCCGCAGCGGCTCATAGGCCATTCCCATTGCAACTGTCTCCTGTGGTTTCCCATTGACACAGATTCTGACGGGATTGGAACGGATCTTCGTAAGATCCAGGCTGCCGAACTCCGGCCTTTTACCTTCCAGCATATCTTTTATAAAATACCACTGGCTGTGCCCCCCGGTCAGGATCACCAGATCGATCGCCTGGCTCCCCGGGAACTCCGGCGCTATAGATTGGGTGTGGTTCAGGCTTCCATTTATCAGAACCGCGAAGTTTTTCAGATATTCTGTACAGGCCCGCTCAAATTCCCCCCTGCCGATCGACGGCGAAAAATCCGGAAGAGATGGATAGGGATTCTTTACGGTCTGGAAGTACGGGATACTTTTACCTCTCTTCAGTGTCCGGGAGACCGTAGTCTCCTTCCAGGTCTTTATATTATCTATGTATTTATCGGAAAAACTGTCGATAAAGTATTCCGGAACGATATCCCGGTGGTCCCTCAGATACCGCTCGATATAACCGGTCAGAATGTAATCCACATCTTTTCCGCCAAAATAGATATTCGTAGTTTTATCCGGCCAGGTGGATATGATCTGGGTTTCATCATTTTCATACCGGCAGACGGCGATGTCCGTAGTCCCGGCTCCCATGTCCAGGAACAACAGATAAGAACAGCCGGCTCCTCCCAGCAGCCCCAGCGCTCTCAGCTCTTTTTCCTCCTGCACCATAACAGCCCGGACAGCGGCTTCTGGTTCTGTGATCCCCTTTACATTTTTAAAACCAGCCTGCGCTGCCGCATCGATCATAAACTGACGGTTTTCTTCGGCATATTTTGCAGGATAACTAACGTAGGTGATCTCCTCATCGGAATTATCTCCCAGCTGATTCTTCTGCTGCTGATAGACCTCATACAGATATTGGAAAAACCTCCTGGTAAGCCATTTGGCCCGCGTCCGCACATCAGGCTGGTCATTTTCCAGTTCCACTTTAAAATTCCGGTAGGTTGTCATCCCCGGCTGTTCCGCGGCTGCGTAGTATCCGAAATCACAATTGTCATCCGATAACGTAAGCTCCGGAGTAATCTCAATATCGTCCGGCAGCTGGACCAGCGTCGGTACGCTGTCCCGTCCGTCGAACAATACGTTATTGACGAACAGCCGGTCCCCAATCGGTGTCCGATCCCCTTCATATCTTTTTACCCTTACGACGGATGTGCTCGTTCCAAAATCAATCCCTATGATTCTTTTCGTCGCCATATGATCACCAACTTTTCAATATTCTCCCAGATGACCAGCGAATTGCTGGTACCGAACTCTATTCCAATCATACGTTTTACACTCATCTTCTCCTCCGGTTAGTAGGAAACTTTTATTTTGCGGTTAATCGCATATTTTTCTGCCTGAGAACCTCTCCTGCAGCGGATCTCCATCTCTCCGAGAGTGCCTAGTCTGTATGCAAATGCAATAGCAAAAGCATCGACATCTATGTTCTCCACATCATCCTCTATTACCACAGTCATAAATACGTTGGATCCTCCAAAAGCCTCTTCGCAGATTTTTTTCACATGTCCCTTTATCGTAACAGAACTCAGGGAGTCGCAATATCGGAAAGCCCTCCAACCGATCTCTTCTACTCCATTTTCAATAATGACGGACTTTAGGCCCTTACAGTCCTCAAAAGCGCTCCGTGATATTTTTTTTACACTTCCTGGTATGGTAACCATTTGTAATGAGTTACAGCCCTTAAACGCACTATCTCCTATTGTGAGCAATCCCTGCGGAAGCTTTATACTCTTTATATTTTTACAGTCAAAAAAGCTCATTTCCCCGATATGTCTCAGTCCCGCAGGCAGCTGTACTGTTTCCACTCCCGTTACCTGTTTTGAGAACAGGCCGGCAAATGCATTACCTGCCGCCCCCCAGCCGGTCCCTCCAAACGCATTCTCTCCTATTGTCGTATATTCTTCCGGTATTATAATATTTTTTGTACCATGGAATCTTTGTTTCACTTCTTCCCGGGTTAGAACCTTTTCCTGATAATAAGGGATGGGAGACGGTTTGTCTCCGACCTCTGATTTGCCATATACCAAGTCCCGGCCAGACCGGAACTGCTCTTTACTTTCCTGGCTATTCTGATCTTTACCATACTGATTCCCAGTGTTCTGTTCCTCAATACTCTGCTCCTGCTCATCAGGCTTTACGGCCTCCCCTGAGTGATCCGATTTCAGAAGATCATAAACCATCCCTACAGCGACCATTTCCTGCGGCTTTCCGCTCAGCCTTACTCTGGCCGGTTCGGACTGAATTTGGGGAAGCGACACGCTGCCAAATGCCTGGTTTTTCCCTGTCAGGATTTCCGGAATAAAGTACCACTGGCTGTGGCCCCCGGTCAGCAGTACCAGTTCGATCCCGTCCGTTCCGGGAAAATCCGGATCGATTTCCCGGGTGTGTGCAAGACAGCCGTTCACCAATTCCGGAAAGCTACATAGGTATTGCTTACAGGTATCCTCAAATTCTTTTCGCCCAATTGCCGGTGAGAAATCCGGAAGATTCGGATATGGATTCTTTACTGCGCTGAAATACGGCACGCTTTTATTGCGTTTCAGCGTTCTGGAAACCGTTACCTCCTTCCAGGCTTTTACCGCGTCGATGTATTTTTCACTGAAATGATCGGTAAAATAGGAAGGAACCACATTATTGTTGCTGCGCAGATAAGCTTCCACATAACCGCTCAGCACCTGGTCAATATCTTTTCCGCCAAAATAAATATTCGTCCGGTCATCCGGCCATGTGGAAATAATCTGTGTGCTGCCATTTTCATATTTGCACACAGCCAGATCCGTCGTCCCTGCGCCCATATCCAGGAACAGCAGATACGAAGCCCCATCCGCATGCAGCAGACCCATTTGCCGCAGTTCCCTCTCGCCTTGTACCAGGAAAGCCCTGACTGCCGCTTCCGGTTCCGTGATACCCCTGACATTGGAAAAGCCCGCGTCTTTTGCCGCCTGGATCATAAACTGTCTGTTTTCTTCCGAATATTTTGCCGGATAACTGACATAGACCAGTTCTTCATCCGTTCCATCTCCCAGATGAATGGACTGGGTCTGATACTGCCGGTAGATATACTTAAGGAACAGTCGCGTCAGCCAGCGGGCCCTCATACGGATTCCCGGGTCTTTGCTCTCCAGATCCGTCTTGAAATCCCGCCAGGTCCTCATCCCCGGCTGCTCGACAGCAGCGGCGCGGCCAAACTCACAGTCCTCTTCCTTAAGCTCAAGCTCCGGTGTAATCTCGATGTCGTCTGGAATCTGCACCAGGGTCGGCACGCTGTCATTGCCGTCAAACAGTATGTTCGACACGAACAGCCGGTCCCCAAATGGCTGTCCGTCTTCCCCGTACCTTTTTACTCTGACCACCGAATTACTGGTACCGAAATCAATTCCAATCACACGTTTAGCGCTCATATTTTCCTCCAGTGGCGCATTTACTGCGCCTCGATTCAGGTATGGGGGAACATCTTTTTTGTTCAACCGTACCTCCAGCAGCGCGTTTGCTGCGCCTTTCATTCCGGTATGGGGGAACACTTTTTGTCTCCCAATCCATCATCCTATATCTCTTCCGATTCTGCCAGCAGCCGGCTTATGACCCCTTCATAATACGGCTTACTGATCTGTAATTCCTCACCGCTGGTGAGCAGGAGGCTTTTTTTACTTTTGTCCACCCTCTCCACGTAGGATAGGTTTACCAGATAACTCTGGTGGACCCTTAGAAAAACCGCCCCCGGAATCTGCCGGCCGATCTCGTCGAGCCGCCCCCGGAATGTATAGCTGTGTCCCTGACTGGTATAGAGGATTACATTTTTATAATTACTCTCAAAGTACCGGATATTCCGATAGCGGATCAGAATCGTACTGCTCTTGGCGTTTCGGACAAACATGTTTTTATCCTGCAGGATCATAGTACTAAGCGCCAGCACTTTGCTGCTGAATAAGGCATGGTCCGACAAGTCCGCGTGAAAAGCGATCGGCCTGGCTAAGAGATAGGGTTCCAGGTCCAGCTTCTTCTGGGCGTAATACATCACGTAACAGTGGCTGCTCTGGTATAACCCTTCCGCCACTCTGCCGGCGATTCGCCCCAGGCCCAAATTGATCAATACCAGCTGAAGGGTGTCGGACGACTCGAACAGCTTTCCGGCCTTTCGCAGATCTGTGATCCAGTCCACCTGCATATCCACATCATATTTCACCGCCGTATCTGTCAGCATTTGTCTGATACATTCGATATTCTTTTGGTCTGTATCGACCACTGCCAGCTGCACTACAGGCTTCATCCGTCTCACTCCTCCAACAATCTTCTGTAATATTCCGTATAAAAAGGTTCTATTATCTGAAATAGCTCCTCCTGCATCTGCCCGGCCTGCTCCGCTGTTATCTGCGCACCGCCCGACTGCTGCTTAAGAAGCGCGCCGGCCCGGTCCAGGTACCGCTCCACCGCCTCCCGGTAGGCGGCCGCCTGTTCTCCTATTCCCCGGCTGTAGACACCTTCATATGCTGAAAAATCAATATCCTGAAATCTGCCGTTGTATTTCAGGTCCTCCACGCGTACCAGACGGCCGGACGGATAAGCCATGACCGCATGGAATCTGGGCAGGCTCATGTGAATCTGATTGCCTTCCACTTTCGTGCGGTAGTAGGGAAATATCACCAGAAGTTCCTGATCTTTTGGTTTCAATATCGGCAATCCCATCTGGAAATTCATGGGGATCATACTCCGCACCGCCTGTTTTTCCTGTACCTCTTTTATATATTCTCTCATACTGGGACCTCCTCCTCTCATTGATCAGCCCGATAGGCGCTTACCATAAAGCCTCCGCTGGTGTTCCATGCTGTTTGGAATTCCTCCAGATCATAGCTGATCCCGCGGCCGCCCGGAAGCCCCGGATCATTCAGGATTACTTTCACATTCGACGGATCTGTCTTATCGATGCCGATCACTTCCACCGCATGATTTGCGGTAAGGGACGGATAGTAGACACATTCCATGGAGTCCGGGGTCAGCAGGGATATATTATTCACACCGGCAATGACCTTTCCGCCTTCCTCCAGGGTTCTTTCGATATCCTGAATGCTGCCGTGTTCGTTTTGCACTACCTCCAGACCCAGATATTCCAGAATATTACCGGTATCTTCCAGGGTAGTGCCTGTTTCCGGGTCGAACCATCCTTTCGAGACAGCGAACTCCACCAGGTCCTGTTCATTCAGTTCGGTGTTCAATAGCTCCTCCGCTACGAATTCCTGGCACACCACCGCGCAGGACATATCACCCTCCTGCATATGCCAGTGTTCCATGTCTTCCAGCGGTTCCCCTGATATCCACTCATTTTCCAGGCCTTCCATCCCAGCAGGCATCCCGATGCTGCCTATGGTATCCCGGTATATTCCCTCCTCCAGCTTTTCAGTCTGGCGTATATGAGTCTCATCTAAAGTCTCCAGTCCTTGGCTGTTTTCCAGGGAATGCTCAAATTCCGAAGTGTCTTTCAGCCGGTCCTGGCCTTCCAGTTCTTCAAAATCTTCCATATCTTCTATTCCCATTTTGAACCTCCTGCTTGATTCATTACTTCTGGCTGTATTGTTTCCTGCGTCTTCCTGATAATTCGTTTGTTACCTGCCTGCTTCCGATATTTCATTTGTTTCCTGTAGCTCCGGGGATCTGAGAATTCCTTTTTCCAGAGTCAATGCTCCTATACTCCAGCAGGGCCGGTAGACCTCATAAGACTGTCCGGGAGTAATAACCGTGTCATCCAGGGTTACATAGGTAAAGACCGTACGCTTTTCCGCCTGAAGGCTTTGTGCCTCATCCCGCTTGATACCGCTTGCGAAGATTCCCTGAATGATAAGTTCTGCATTTCGAATCTGTTCTTCGACGCCTCCTGATTCCATCTCAGAGAATCTTTTGGCAAAAATCTCAGAAAATGCGGAGTCCTCCTCGAAGTTTTCCACTCTCAGGCACCATTCCCCGAACGTGCCGGAGGCATTACCGGTATTTCCCAGGCTGATCTGATACATCAGCTCATATAAACCTGTGAATTCTGTTTTATGTTGGCTGATCCCTTCTGCCAGGATACGGATGGCCTCTTCGTCTTCCGGCGTTAGAGCCTGATCCCGTGTCAGTTGCGAAAAATGTGTAGAATGTTCGGACTGATCCTGCTGTTTTTGCTGTTTTTGATCTTCCTGCTGTTTGATCTGTTCCTGTGCCTGGTCAGCCTTTCTTTTCCTTACAATATAGTAAATCACTAGCAAGGCTATAAGCACCATGGCCACAATCACAAAATAAGTCCAAAGTTCCATACAGATTACCTCCTTTCCATTATCATCCTGTTTTTTACGTCATACAGGTATACCCGAAGGGTGTTTCCTATTTCTGTCTGTTTCTCAAGACATACAGGTATACCCGAAGGTTGTTTCCTATTTCTGTCTCTCAATCTCCGGGTTTATTCATCTTCACCCAAACCGCCGCATCATCGTTATCGCCGTAGATAATGGCGTTCCCGATCTCCAGCGCCGGGATCATGGATTTTTGATCCTCCCGCAGTGCCAGGGAAGCAGCCATCACTTCACAGTCATCCGGCGAGGTCAGGCGGTGTACAAATTTATAATTGGTATTCTTGATCACATCCGGAATCAGCCGGGTCGGCACCTGATCAACGATCGTGATCCCTTCCCCGTAGCCCCGGATCTCAGAGAGCATATTGCTGAACAGATCCGCAACCACCTGCTGGGGATTGCCCGAATCGTTGGTCACTGCGGAAGGATTCATCAGCAGGTTATGGGCTTCTTCGATCATAGTCAGGTGCAGCAGCTCATTATCCTGTGCCTTCTTTCTGTAGTCCGCCTGATAGGAATAAGCCGATATCCGGTACTCATAGAGGCTTAACATCAGCAGTGCCATAATAAGCGCCTTATCCCGGCTCCCGGCGATCCGGCTCAGATTGATGACCGTGGGCTGGCCGAACAGCACATCGTAGTCTGTGGATTTCGTGACATTCAGCAGACGGCCTCTGTTTCCACGGGTCAGATATTTTAACCGGGTGATCAAAGATTTTCGGATCGTCTTATAATTTCTTGGATCATATCCTTCCACCAGATCGTCCACCATAGGGATCAAGTCTTCCATCTTCGGATATAAGAACGGCTTCACTGCCTCTCCGGAGTGGAAATCCTCTTTGAAGAAATCCTCCGCCTTTGCATAGACCAGCTCATCGATCAGCACCGGCAGAACATCCTCGATGCTGGGGATACTGGCCACCAGCAGGGAAACCAGATTCTCGCATCGGGCCATCAGGTCTACTTTGGCCCCTTTGACCGCCGCCGGCTCGAAAGGATTCACCGCCAGCTCTTCCAGGGGCTGCCCGTCAAAGGAGGAAGCGCCCGGCATATAGATGTGGAAAGGGATTCCCTTCTTTTCCTTCAATTCCATGGCCCAGCGCACATAATCGTCCTTAGCCGGCTCAATGATCAGAACCGGAACACCCCGGGATACGACTTCGTTCAGGATCGCTTTACAGGTGGTCGATTTGCCGGAACCGGTACCTCCGGTTACCAGGGCATGACGGACCAGGGAATTGGGATCGATCCGGTATTCATTGTTCTGCACCACTCCCATATTGACTACTTTGCCGATGGAAATAGAATCCTCATTTAACACCGGAGGATTATTGGCAAACCGGACAGCCGTCTTGACAAACCGAAGTCCCGGCACATCTTGGCGGGGAAGGGAGGTGGTCAGCCCCAGTTCCTTGGTATTCATAGGTGTGCTTAAGTATTGATACCGGCGTCCGAACACATGCCAGATATGATCCTTTTCATATTTTCTTTTATATTCATTATCAAGCATTTTATCGATATTTTCATTTTCCAAAGAAATGAGCTGAAAGCCCTTGACGATTTCCGCGGCATTGCTGTCTTCCCGCAGGACATGGAGGCGGATTGGCTCCAGATAAGTCTCATCGCCGGAATAGATGGAGCGCAGCATACCAGTCACGGTAGTGATATCCATCTTTGTCCGGCCCAGCACATAAGTACCCACATTCCAATAACCCAGGTTCCTGCCCTCTTTCAGCCGTGCGATATGTTTTTCCATGATTTCTTCGGCATATTGGGCAAATTTATCCAGATATTCGGTGGTCACCGACCGGGAAAAATTGATGGATACGGATTTGGTCTTGTTCATGCCTACTGCTCCGCCGACCGCCCCGCCAATTCCACGGCCCAGATTGCTTCCCAGATAGGGGGCCCCGAGCCAGCTGCCGATCAAGGCGCCCGCTACAGTGCCCAGGCCGGACAGGATTCCTCCGACCGCTCCGCCCATTCCTACATCTTTCTGACTGCTGGAACCTTCATTTTCCGTGACCGTGCGGGACACATATTTGTGGATCTCACTGCCCAGTTCCCGCATCCGGTTGATGATACTGCTGATCTCCTCATCCGGGATCGGATCCGCGATCACCAGAAGGGAATAATCCCGTTCCCGCCCATTGATCTTGCGCACGCCGAAGGCCAGCTGATCCAGCGTCTGCAGCACGCTTCTGCTCTCATCGCTGATAAAGGAGGGAATTCCGGTCACCGCACCGATGGCGTGATAGTTGTTCAGCACATCGTAGATCTTCCCGTGCCGGTCATCCATCGTCTGGTCGTGCCTGACCCATTCCATCGCCACGCCGGGCATATTGGCCGCCGTGGCCTCCATCATTTGATCCAGCGCGTCCTTGGAACCCACACCCTGGGTGGCTGTGGTGACTCCCAGGTACAGGCTGGTCTGGCCGCCAGTCCTCTGGAGCAAAAATACCGTCCGGTATCCCCAGATATGCAGCGTGGACAGCACACCCTGCCACCGGTTGATCAGGTCATAGTCCTCGATATTATCCGGGTGCACCGGAAGTCGGATGATCTGCAGCCATTCCACCTCGCCGTGGCGCTCCGTCTCATCAGGCACGAAATAATCAAACTGGCTGACCCCGTTCAGATAACTTCGCTCCATCGTGCCTTCCAGCAGGCGCTTGAACACCTCATCCGGTATTTTAATCTCATTCGGCGTTTCGATCTCCGCCATATCAAGGCCCCGGAACAGATCCCGGAAACCCACGTCTCGGATTCTGTCAGACATAAGCGCTTCCCCCTTTTTCTTATCCGTTCGTCTCTTAATCTTCGGCCCGGCTCAGTTCCCGCTCCAGCTCGGCTATTTTAGATTTGCAATAATCCATCTCAGCTTTTCTTTTACTAATATTTGGCTCCACACCGATCCATCCTTTGGAAGCATCCTCTTTCAGCTGCTCATAACTGGACAGTGCGTTACTGTATTCGGATCTGACATCCCTTAAGTTACGCTCTATGGATTCCTTGCTGCGGGCGCCGAAGCTGATCTCCCTGGTCCCGCCAAGTTCGCTTTCCTCTGCTTGCGCATCTCCCAGCTCGGCCAGATCCCCATCCACTTCTATTGTTTCTGTTCTCGCCAATCCCTCACCGTTTTCTAATTCTTCTAATTTCTCGTCTTCATAATCTTCAAAATCTTCGTATCCCATGTGAACCCTCCATTTCTGCTGCCCGGTTTTTCATACTTCCGCATGAGCGGTTATGGCCCGGCGCTCGTTGTTTTCTCTTCGTGTTTTTATCTTAGCATTTAAAATCAAGTTCAAATAGCAGGCGGCCTTTTTTATACTTCAAACGGCAGAATCTTCCGGCCGGAGTTGTCCCTGTAGTATTTCTTCTATTATACTCTGTCATGTTTTTAATTACCACCGTCAACTGTTCATTTTCGGGTTTCCGGCCTGTATTATGGAGTGGTGTGCAGGGCACGGGTTATTCAGTTTTACTTGTGGAATCCGGTTCTGATTTTATTGGGGATTTTTATTAGAGATAAAGCATATTAGAGAAATAGCGCGTTGACAGAGAGCGTACGCTAATCTACACTTTAAAATAAGAACGATTCGGTAAATTAGGAAGTTTAAGGCGATATCAAATGATTCTATTAATTACGGGAGCTTCGCATACCGGGAAGACTGTGCTGGCACAAAAACTAATGGAGAAATATAGATATCCCTATTTCTCCATTGATTTATTAAAAATGGGGTTGATAAGAAGCGGAAATACGAAACTGACCCCGGAAGATGGTGCTGAACTGACAGATTATCTCTGGCCAATTGTCAGGGAAATCATAAAGACCGCGCTTGAGAATCATCAGAATCTTATTGTGGAGGGGATCTATATTCCTTTTGACTGGCAAGAAGATTTTGGCAGCGGACACTTGAAAGAAATCAGGTTTTATTGCCTTGTAATGACAGAATCCTATATCGAAAACCATTTTGCTTATATAAAAAAATATGCGAATGTCATAGAAAAGCGGCTAGATGATACCTGTTGTACGAAAGATTCTGTACTTAGGGAAAATTTTTTCTATTTGAAGATGTGTAAAAAGTACGGTTGTAATTGTATTCTGATCGATGACCGGTATCATATAGATATTCAGTTGTAATGCTGTGCTAATGATTCGTCTAATTTGGCCTGATCATCTGGCTCAGTGTTAATCTTTACCAGGATCAGACGCGGCAAAGATTCGGATGCGGCAAGCTGTGTAAGAAATCCCCCATAGGCAGAGGCCCAATACGACCAATATCGTTTTGTTCACGCGCCAAATCGGATCATCGCCTCCTGCATAGCGGATGAAAAGATAGAAGTACGATACCGTTTTGTACCTTATCATACTGACTGCCATAAGGGAGAACAGCCAGACGATCCCCGTCACCATAACAGCCATATGGGGAGTGCTGGTACATATGGATACCGCCACACACAGGCTGGACAGAAAAAAAGCGGTCGTCATGTATGTGAGCAGCAGATCCATCACATCCATCCCCGGTTTTAGCGCCGAGACACCTTCTATACCGGCAATGGAAAATACAAGAATACCGGCCAGCAGCAGGATATACCTGCGCACGATCCATGTAAACAGGGATTCTGCCTGCGCCGCGATGGTTTCAAACATCAGGTCGGTTCTGACCCTGCACCATTTCCCCACGATAATCGCGGTATAAAAGGGAAAGATGATTTCAAACCCTACATAGCCCCAATGGATATTATCCCCGCCGCCGGAACAGACGGCCAGAAAGACACCGGTAAGCAGTCCTGTGATCCACACCGGATTTATCCCGACAATTTTGCATTCATGTTTTATCATTCATCCTCCCTCCAAAATGACCGGTTCGTGGCTACCAGGGTAACCGCCAAAATACCGGTTCCCAGCAGAAAAACAAGGTTTAACCATGCACTCCCGGGATAGATCTGCGGCCACTTCGGATGCCGCCAGATGTATTTTGTCAGATCTCCCTGCGTAAATATATAAAACGGCATTTTTTCTGCCGAATTTACCGAAAACGCGTTTACCATAAACAGGATGGAATACAAAAGGTAGAAAAATTGGATATCCAGTATTTCAGGAAGCATAACACAGCTGGCCGTTACAAAAAAGGACGCGGGCAAAATCAGATATAATGCGATGGAATAACCGGCATGCAGAAAGCTTCCGATTCCTTCCGTTCCCCGGCGGCACAGAAGATATCCACAGATGGAAATCCCCAGCAGGGAAAACATCATCGTGAGTGTATAACACAGATTTCCCAGCAGTTTCCCCCCAACATAATCCTTCTTATGCACCGGAGCTGCCATCAATAAATCCTTTACTCTTGTTTTACGGTCGTCAACCAGCCGGCCCGCCATCAAAAACATCAGGCCAAACAGAAGAATCAGGCCGTCAAATGCGAAGACCCGCTTCACATAGTAGTGGATTTCCCCCAGGAATTCCACCCGGGCCATATTGGCCGCTGTTGGGAGGCAGTCCAGAAACGCCGTAACCGTGGAGAATAGAAGGACACCCCATCCGGCAGGACGGCTGATCTGCATTTTATACTCGTATTTGGCAACCGCGGTCAGCTTACTCATAGTTTTTCCCTCCCATACAATACACATAGGCATCTTCCAGCGTTTCCGGCACCGGCGGAACCGGGAACTCGCCCCGCTCATCCAGAATCCGGGCCAGAATGCCGGAGTGTTCATAAGTAACGGACAGTACGACGGCTTTTTTCTGCAGTGCCGCCAGGTTCTTCTCTTTTTCTATTTCCACGATCTTGACCTTACCGGATGCTTTGGATAAAAGCTCTTCGGCGCTCCCGCTGAAAAACAGCGCCCCCTTACGCAGTACGGCAAGCTTTTCACAGAGCTGATACACATCCTCGACGATGTGGGTGGACAACAGAACACATTTATCGTCTTTCGTAAATCGGGAAAGAACACTGCGGAAGCGGACACGTTCCTCCGGGTCCAGACCGGCCGTCGGCTCATCCACAATTAAAATCCGCGGATCCCCCGCCAGCGCCTGGGCGATTCCTACCCGGCGTTTCATTCCGCCGGATAATTGTCCGATCCTTCGGCCCGCATATTGCCCCATATCCACCTGTTCTAATACATCCATCACTTTCTTACGGTCTTTCACCCCTTTTAAGGCAGCCATATAACAGACGAAATCGAATACGGTCAGAGCCGGGTACATGGAAAGCTCCTGGGGCAAATATCCGATCAGACGGCGTGCCTCCTCACCCTGTGTATTTATGTCGTAGCCCCCGATCCGTACCGACCCGGATGTCGGCCGCATTATCGTCGCAAGGATTTTCATCAATGTTGTTTTTCCGGAGCCGTTATGGCCCAGCAGCCCGAATACACCGCTTTCCACTTGGAAGCTGATATCCGTTAAAGCAGTCACTTGATTCTTGTATTGCTTTGTCAAGTTATTTATTTCGATCTGATTCATCTTTTCTCCTTTCATCTACATTTGTAGTTTATCCAGACAGGATAACCGGTATTGATACTGATATTGATATTGATATGCGCAGCTTTGAAGGCCTGTTTTTGAATCGGTGACAGGGCTTTACCATCAGAATCGTTGTGCATCAGGATCACTGTATTCCGCAGGACCCATCAAGGCCGGATATGGATAAAAATATGTCCGGCTGGCAGACATGGACAGCAGAACCGCAGCGGCGGCAAGCCCTCCTAAAATAGCCAGAGTGATAATCCGCCATATGTGTTTTGGATAAGCCAATATCGCAGCAAACCGCTGCTTCGCCATCAGAAACCCCAGCGCCTCTATTCTTCCCCCTGTGTTTTTCCCGGTACCGGCCGACATCTCCAGCAGATGAAGCATCGTTCTTGTATAATCACCGGGAGCCAGTTCTGTACAGCTTTTCAGTACCTTTTTGTCACAATCCATTTCGCATATCAGTTCAAAATCATTTTTGGATATCCATACAAAAGGATTGCACCAGTGGAGGACCGACGCCAGGTCGTAGAACCGTTGGAGCAAATGATGTTTTCTCTTAATATGCAGAATTTCGTGCCGTAAGATAATCGCCAATTCCGGATCGGTGAGTTCCGGTAAGATCCTTTTGTTCAAAAGTATGGACGGACGCAGGATCGTCACAACACAGACCGGATCTTTGAACTCTCCGAACAGGACACACGGGATTTTCTGAATCCGCTCACAGGTGCAGATTTCGGTTAATATCTTTAAAACACGCGCCTCCCGGCAGAGGGTATATTTTCTCATAGCCCGGGCGGCAAACAGGGTACGCGCCAGATAGTAGAGAGCAAACAAAAACGCACCGGTAATCCAAATAATGGCCGCGACCCGGAAGCCGTAACGCCATATCTGTCTCTCGCCGGGAATCAGCCGCACCTGGGGAACAATAACCGGAACCAGATAGAACAGCAAACCGGCCACGCCAAACCACAGCGGCTGTACAAGATGCAGAACCTTTTTGGAAAATAAGGCGGCAAAAGAAACGATACTTCCGATAAACGATAAATACAGGATGATACTGAATATATTTCCAAGTATCTGCATTATTTTTCCTCCTGCTCTTCAATCAATGCCTTCAAGGCATCCAGTTCTTCCCTGGACAGGCTTTTGCTTTTCACAAAACCGGACACCATACTGGATAGAGAGCCATCGTATACACGGCGCAGAAAGTTCTGGCTTTCCGCAAGCTGGCATTCGCTTTCCGAGATAGCCGGATAGTAGAGATATCCTTTTCCCTGCCGTTTCGTAGACAATGCGCCTTTTTTTACCAGGCGGGCAATATAAGTCTGGATCGTGGTTTTGCTCCAGTCCGTGTGTTTTAGTTTTTCCAGAATTTCCTGAAGGGTCTGGGGCGGGTCGTTCCAGATGATCTTCATTACCTGCCATTCTGATTCGGAGATGGATATTCGATTTGACATTTGGATCTCCTTTCTTTGATTGATTGTTTGTAGTTCTATTATAATCATAAAACTACATACTGTCAATCGTTTTTAATGGTAACTGGTATATTTTTTCTTTCGCTTATTCTAAAGGAAAAATAGGGGATCAATGAAAAAGAAACTTACTGTTTCTTATTACGGAAACGTACTGTTCCTATTATTTTGGTGTGGATTTTTTTTAGTTCTTATTATATGATATTAAAGGCTGTTGTTACCGTTTATTTTTTACGGTTGTGCAGGTGGAATATTTACATGAAAATTCAAAAAGATTAGAAAATAGATGTTATTACCTATATGTGCAGAAAACGCACTCTTGGAGGAAACTATGAAACACAATGGAATTGCATTCAGAAATGGTTTAAAGGATGGTATCCCCATTGGCCTGGGTTATCTGGCAGTCTCCTTTACTTTCGGTATCATGGCCGTCGGGGCCGGGCTGACTACCTGGCAGTCGGTGTTAATGTCCTTTACAAATCTGACTTCGGCAGGACAGTTTGCCGCACTTAGTATTATACAGGCAGGTTCATCGTACATGGAAATGGCGGTTACACAGTTTATCATCAACCTCCGCTATTGCCTGATGTCCTGTTCGCTTTCCCAAAAATTAGAAGAGCAGACACCATTCCATCACCGACTGTTCGTCGGATACGGTGTCACGGATGAGATCTTCGGTGTATCCGTGTGTAAGCCAGGCAAGCTGAATCCTTTTTACAGTTACGGCCTGATCAGTGTGGCTGTGCCGGGCTGGACGCTGGGCACCCTGCTGGGTGCTGTCTCAGGCAGCCTGCTTCCGGGGCGGGTACTCAGCGCGCTGAACGTCGCACTCTACGGAATGTTCCTGGCGGTCATTATCCCTCCTGCCAGAAAGAGCAAGGTGTTAGCCGGAGTCATTCTGGTATCCATGGCCTGCAGCCTGCTTTTCACTTTCATTCCTGTGCTGAACACGATATCATCCGGATTTAAGATCATCCTGCTGACCATCCTGATCGCCGGTGCGGCGGCCTATTTCTTCCCGGTCAGGGACTCAGAGGAGGTGCTCCATGAGTAATCATGCGGTTCTTTACATAATAGTAATGGCGGTCGTGACCTATCTGATCCGTGTGCTTCCGCTGACGTTGATCCGAAAAGAGATTAAAAATCCTTTTATCCGGTCCTTCCTGTTCTATGTGCCTTATGTCACTCTGTCGGTCATGACCTTCCCCGCTATCTTAAGCGCCACCGCCAGTGTATGGTCAGCGGCTGCCGCGCTTGTGGTCGCAGTGTTCCTGGCCTACCGCGGCAAAAGTCTGTTCCAGGTCTCGCTGGCCGCCTGCGCGGTTGTGTTTCTGACAGAACTTGTTTTACCGCTGGCATAGTTCATTATCGAATCGGGACAATCGAATCGGGACATGTCCCAAACTGAAATGGACATGTCCCAAAACGTTCAATTTTCTTATCCTTTCTATATAATTTCATCATTTTCCCGAATAAAATCCATATTCAGGACCAAGCCCAGTCCCGGAAGATCCGGGATCTCCATAAATCCATGCTCCGGTACAGGTGGATTGATATATATTGCATTCGTGATATCCTCAAATAGCAAAAGCCTTTCCAGGAAAAGTGCATTCGGCACGGCGCTAATCAGATGGATATGAATATTTTCCATCGCATGAGGTGCAAATTTAATATTCCATGCCTGGGATATCGCAGCTATTTTTAACATTTCCGTATAACCGCCTGCTCTCGTACCATCACACTGAATAATATCCGCAGCTTCATTCAGAACCAGATCCCTTGCTCCGAATTTGGTATACTCATGCTCTCCTGTAGCCAGCGCTACGTCAGTCCCACGCTTAAAACGCGCCAATCCCTGCATATCATCCGCAAACACCGGTTCTTCCAAAAACAAGATATTAAACTCTCTAATCCGGTTCGCGAACTGCACAGCAGTAGCGGCATCCCAGCAGTTATTAGCATCCAGCAGGATCTGTATATCCGGTCCGACCGCCTCTCTGACCTTTCTGACCCTCTCCACATCTCTTAACGGTTTCGTTCCCCCTTCCACACCAACTTTAAATTTAATAATCTGATATCCCTGGTTTACGATCTCTTTCATTTCGGCTACCAGTTCTTCGTCTGAGTAGGATGTCCAGCCGCCGCTTCCATAGACTGGAATTTTTGTCTTATTTCCACCCAGGAGCCTGTACAGTGGGAGATTTACAATCTTTCCTTTCAGATCCCATAATGCGATATCTACCGCACTCAGGGCACAAAACATCAGTCCTTTACGTCCCACTCCCCTCAGATAGTGGAACATCTCCTGCCATATTATTTCAGTCTCAAGCGGATCTCTCCCGATCAATTTGGGGGCCATGTTATTTACGATCAGGCTCTTTATCGCTTCACCGCCCACCTCATGGTAGGTGACACCAAAGCCTTCCAATCCTTGATCCGTAATGATACGAACGATGGTATAACCGATCGTCTCTACATTTCTCGTTGCATCCTGAAAGCCTCCTGCTACTTTCGCAGAAACCAGATGCACCTCTATTTTGTTGATTTTATGTACCATTATATCCTCCATTCGCGCGTTCTTCCGCGCATATGTCTGCTCAATCAGTGACTTTAACCAACAGAAAGCATTTCTCCAAGCTTTGACACCACTGCCTCGGCAAATATTGAATCATTAATGTTCCCGGGTATTTCCATAATCTCTATTTGTTCATTGGTTATCCCGGCTTTCAAAGCACCCACAAACGCTTTGTCTGCCTGAACATCATAGAAAATTTCGCCTTCCCGGTCCACTGCCGAAAATCCCCCTGTCGGAATACATATTTTTACCGGTCCCTGGGAAGCATTAACTTTTTCGGCAATCACTTCGCCAAACCGGATATTTTCGTCTTTATTGCTTCTCACAAATAAAACCTGCGGATTATGCTGGTATACCCGTCTCCCCTCGAATCTCCCCCCCTTTTGTACATCACGGGAAGCTGCCAGGATCATATCCACCCCTCCCGGAGAGAAGGATCACTTCCGTCATCCAGGCCAGGCCTAAGCAGGTTACGCATATCTTCCTCGAACGCCGTTAGCTCCACTTCCTCCTGATAGCCAATGGTCCAGAACATCTGCGGCGCCCCCTGGTTCCACCACTCCGGCACTTTGGTATCCCAAGTCTCATCCGTCTGAATGATCTGTGTCCCTTCCGCCCCCTCGATCCTGGCCTCCAGCGCGAAACCGCCTCCAGCGCTTTCCCTTCCGTGCTGCCCCACTCCCGAGTTATGGGCGACTACACAGATACAGTTCTTCTTTTTCAGCAGATCTTTTACCTCGGTTGTGATACAGAATTCCTCTTAGTAAAAATTCCCGTGGTTGGAGGGGATGCTTCCCCTTCCCAGAAAGGTTCCGTTCCAATACAGCCTGTATTCCGTACCTGCGCTCCGAATGCGCACTGCGGTCACGTTCTCCGGCGCATTCACTGCAAAAGTCTTGCAAAACAGAATATAACAATTCGCAGTATATTGGTGGTGCGCCGCCCATATCCAGCCGGCGTCCCATAGCTCCTGTTCTCTCTCCATCGTATCCCCCCTCTCTATGTCCGTGCTGCAGCTTTTCCTGTAGATTCCCTTTCGATCAGCTCCACCTCCAGCAGTTCTCGAATGATCCCGGGTTCCTGCTCCAGCTTAAGCACCCTTCCCGCCGTCTCATATCCGTCCGCCGGCGTCACTTTGCAGGTAAGGATCAGTTCCCCGTCATAAGGAATTCCGTATTCGGAAAGCGCAGACTGATATCCTTCCAGCCAATACCGGTATGGGTAAATATCCTTATCCCCGCGGATCGCCAGCGCGATTCTTTTATGCCCCTGGCTGATCAGGTGAACCGTGGCTTTATAGGTCGCGGAAAAGTCGTCAAAGGTAATATAATCAATATCCATTCCTTCCAGACGTCCCAATACCAAAAAGGGGATATCCGTATTTTTCAGATAATCTACGAATTCCGTCTCCTCATAAGTGGGAGCGATAATAATTCCGGCCACCCGCTCTACCATTCTCACCATCTCCGCGAACAGGGGAATCGATATGTCTGTGACCACGATACCGATCACATTGGTGGTCTTAAGCGCCAGGTTGCTGGCATTCGTATTTAACGTATAGTTGTTCTCCTTGGCAATCTGCAGGATTTTCTCCCGCAGCTGCGGACTGATCTTCGGTTTATTGTGCAGGGCTTTCAGGACTGTCGTATGGGAAACACCCGCAATTCTGGCAATATCTTTTATGGTAACGGACATATTGTTTCCTCTTTTCTGTAAATTTTGGAAAGGGGGTTCACGTGAATCCTTATCGTTAAATTAATTATATTCCTAACTCTGTTCACTTGTCAGGTTATTTGTAATAACATAAAGGCCGTCCTGCCTCCAGAAAATATTACTATAGGGTTTCACACTCTTTTTTGAAAATGGACATAAGAAAAGCACCTATCCCGGAGGTAGATGCTCCTTTTCCAAGAAGATTAATATCTAACATAAAGTTTCTCGGAATTATGATACATTATTCAGCAATCAGCCAATCAATAAGATTGAGCGACTTAATGCCCTCGTATGACAAATCCATTTCTGTATTCATTGAAAGAACTATCTTTTCATAATTATCGCTGATTTTTTCCAAAGGAGCAAGCTCCCTCTGACGAACATCGTCACTAGCACAAACTCTTTGAAAAATCAAGTTTTTGTTTTTCAAGTGCTATGATAGTCGCAATCCCGCAGACAATTTATGAATTATAGATAGCAGTAACTCTGCGGACAAATCTTCGTCCCGTCCGGTAATTCTTTTTCCTCTTTGGATCGGTTGATATACAACCTCCTTCTTTCATATATAACGCCGAGCACCTCCTCATCCAACGCGCATATACGGCAAATCCTGCCCTTCTCATCGTCAGACGCCAGGCTCACCGCATCGCGGATTGCTTCCTTCATTTCCTTTGGCGCTGTCCCGCTATTCCAGGGGTAGCATCTGCGGTTATCCGGATCATAGCCGCCGGTCATTCCGATTTCGTCCCCATAGTAAACAGACAATTGGCCCCCCAGAGCCGCAGTAAGAATATAACACAAATCCCTTTTTTTCCGATCCTCTCCGCAATGCCACAGAATCCTGGGCGTATCGTGTGTTGAACAGAAAGTAAACATACCGCAGCGCCGAACCGGGGGATTTGCCATCAGACATTGGGGCAGGAGTTTCGCACACGGAACTGCGCTGATTTTCTCTTTGGCCAGGAAATCCCTTACGATAAAATACAGCGGATAATTCATTGCCCCGTCAAAGGTTTCGCCGTCAAGCCACCTGGCCGCATTGCCCCAGAATTCCCCCACGATATAGATATCTGGGTTCCGCGTTTTGATACGTCTTCGAAACTCCCGCAGAAATTCAATATTCACTTCATCCGGCACATCCAGCCGCCAGGCGTCGATCCCACATTTTTTTGTCCAATATTCGGCTGCCCCGATCAGATAATCCATCACCTGCGGATTACAGGTATTAAACTTCGGCATAGACGGGACAAACGCAAATGTTTCATAGACAGGCGATACCCGGAACTGTGCATCCGCTCCGGTTTTCACATCCATTTTCTTAAGGCGGTCCGTATCATAAACGATAAACCAATCATAATAACGTGAATGCTCTCCCTTATTTATCACATCCTGAAATTGGGGCGACAGATACGAACAGTGATTGAACACACCATCCATCATGATCCGAATGCCATTGCTATGACATTTTTCACATAATTCCACAAAGTCTTCTTCCGTTCCAAGGATTGGATCTATTTTGAGATAATCAATGATATCATACCGGTGGATGGAGCCGGCCTGAAAAATCGGATTCAAATAAATCCCTTTGATTCCCAGTTGTTTGAGATAGGGGATCTTAGAGATAATGCCTTTGAGCGTTCCGCCGCATACCAGATCTTTATCTGTGATTTTTCCCGATTGCCAGCCACGAGTTTGATCCGAATTTTCTTTCGCAAATCGGTCCGGAAATATCTGATACCACACCATGCCGTTACACCACTTCGGCACTCCCCCGCACCGGTCGGGATATGTGTACGCAACAAAAAACGGCCGGATATAAAGCTCTTCCTTATCCTCCGACAGGCCCGACTCATCGTATAGATACGTGTGGCCCAGCACGGATATGCTGAAATGATACCGCAGCTTATGAGTGTTCATTGGTATATGCAATGTAAAATACTGTATTCCCGGCCCTTCCATTTCGCAGCGCATTTCGTTTGTGAAAAGTCTGGGCATATCTTCCCCCAACACCCCTTTATCAGTGTCACACGGGTCACACGCCAGACATTTTATGGATATGGGCCCCGCTCCTTTCACGCAGATCATAAGGTGCAGCACCTGATCCGAATCCACATACTGCCAGGGATAAGCCGTCGAATGAAATACGGAAAATTGATTATTCTGTAACATGATTCTACTCCTTTAAAGTCCCGTCCAGAGCGCCGCCCTTTATGAGGTTTTTTTGAAATGCGATATAAATAATCAGAATAGGAACGATCGCGATCAGCGAGGCCGCGAATATCAGGCTCCAGTTATTGACATGCTGCCCTTCAAATAACTTAATGGCGATGGGCAGGGTCCTCTTATCAGGCGTTTTAATCAGGGTCAAAGCCAACAGGAATTCATCCCATGTATTTGAAAACGCCAAAATTCCAAAGGTAGCGATAGCCGGTTTGCTTAAGGGCAGCACAAGATGACGAAAAATTGTCCAGTTCGTCCCTCCGTCCATAATCATGGCTTCCTCCAGCTCATGGGGCAGGCCCAGGAAAAAACTCCTCAGAAAATAAGTGTTTGACGCAATCCCAATCCCCACATAGATAAGAATCAAACCGGTATATTTGTCTACCAAGTGCATCGATTGGAGCAGGGTGAATTGTGCAACCAAATTTGTCAGGGTCGGTACCATCATACTAAACAAAAACAGATTAAAAAGCAAATCGCGCCCCGGAAACTTCATTCTGGCAAATGCGTAGGCGCACATACAGGAAACAATCACAATCAGCAGGGTAGCGATAACGGTTACAAAAACACTGTTAGCAAAATATGCCCCAAAGTTATTAGAATTCCATGCAATTTTAAAATTCTCCAGATAGAAGCTGTCCGGAATCAAAATCGGCGGATACGGCATGGAATAAGATTGGGGGGTCATGGCCGTAGCCAGCATATACAGAAACACGACCAGGGCGGAAATGCTAAACAGGCTTAAGCCGATATAAACCGGAAGGTTTCGCAAACTGCGGCTTTTACTGTGGCTTTTGCTTTGGCTTGTACTATGGCCCGTACTGTATCTTATATGGCTTGTTTTCATTCTAATTCACCGTCTCCTTTGATAGTTTTCTTTGTACAAGAGAGATCAGGAATACGATTACTCCTATTACAACAGCCTGCGCCGCGGCATAAGAAAAATCATAACTTGTAAACGCGGTATTATACATATAATTCATCAGTTCCTGGGTCCGGCCAAGCGGAGCCCCGTTTGTAATCATCATAACATGAATATATGCTCCGAACGCACCGATCGTCAGGACGGTGAGCAAATATAGCGTGGTGTTTTTTACCAAAGGTATCGTTATTCTGAAAAACTTGGCGATACTTCCCGCTCCGTCTATGGACGCCGCTTCATATATGGTCTGGGAGACGCCCTGCAGGGCTGCCAGATATATGATCATGGTCCAGCCGGTCCCTTTCCATATTCCGAAGATCCATAAAACAACGTTTGCCGTCCACTCATTTTGCAGCCATGCCACAGGCGTTTCGATAAAATGAAGCTGCATGAAAATATAATTAATCAAGCCTCCGTTCCCCGACGCAAAAATATATTTGAATACCAGGGAAGCAACCACCCAGGAAGTGATGACCGGCAGATAAGTTATTACTTTGAACATCGTTTTCGCTTTGGTAACGGAGTTTATAAGGACCGCCAGCAGCAACCCAAAAAACATCTGGCCCGGAACCGTAACCAACGCGTACAATAATGTGTTTCTCAGCGAACGGAGCCAGTCCGAATCTAAAAACATACGGATATAATTTTGAATCCCCAGAAATCCGCCGGTTTTATTCGCAATAATATTATAGTCCGAGACACTAATCTGAATATTCCGAACCAAGGGATAAATGGTAAACATCCCCATCAAAATCAACCCTGCCGCAATAAAGGGCAGCGCGGCAAGCCATTGTTGGAAGCCGATCTTGATCCTTTGTCCGAAAGGCAATCTTTTTCCCATACAAACCTCCATACATAAATCAGAACTACCATTGACAGGGGAAATCATCGTTTGGCTTATGCTAAGCATAGGGGGGCTTTGACTCCCCCCATGCTCAAGCTCCGACAGCCGCATTATTTCAGCAAACCATCTATTTGCGCAGCCGCGTCATCCAAGGCCGGCTTTGCTTCTGCTTCACCCCGGATTACCTGTTCAAAAGCCTTTCCCAAAATGGTGTCAATTTCACCCCAGTTAGCGCTTGGAGTACGGACTTTCGCTGTCTTTAGCTGTGTCAGATAGGTGTCCAGATAGGGAGCGGCGCTGGTGTCCATTTTATCTGTTGCCGTTTTGGTCGTCGGAATCACCCCGGCTTCCGACATAGCCAGCTGGGACTCGTCGCTAAGCATGTATTGCATAAATTTCCAGGCCGCGTCCTTCTTATCACTGTTCTGGAACATTACAATATTTTCGCCGCCCACGATGGAAATACTGCCTCCCTCGCCTTCCGGCATAAGCGTCGTCTCGGTTTTAAATGAACTGTCATTGGAACTGAAAAACCACGGGCCTTCTGAAATCATCCCATACTTTCCTCCGGTCATCCCGCCCCATGCGTCCGGCTGCTCCCCGATAATCGCATGGCTGATTATTCCGTCGCTGTACCACTCTCTCATGGTATCAAGAGCTGCCACGGACTGATCGCTGTTCAGGTAACCGCTGGCCACACTAAAGTTCTCATCCGTAAGCTCGCCGCCCAGAGTCCAAAACCACGGCAGCATCGCCCAGGTATAAGTCCCGGCAACCGTAAACAGCCACTTTTCATTGGCGGGGTCATTATACTTTTTCGCCAGATCTACAAGTCCGTCTATCGTATCCGGAGGCGTTGTAATTCCGAATTCATTCAGCAGATCCATATTCCAGATAGAAACCGTAGTCGTGCTGTTCAGAGGCAGACCGTAATAGCCATTATTGTAATAGTTGGTGTTCATAGGCCCCTCCAACGAATTCTCTTTCAGATCGGAAAATCCATCAAAAGCAGATACATCCTGCAGCGCGCCCAGTTTTGCGAATTCCGCCGCCCAGGTCAGGTCCATTCGCATCACATCCGGGGCCGCGTCGCCCGACGCGCCTGCGATTACCTGCTGCTGTAATCCATCGACAGGCATTCTGACCGCTTCTATCTTAATTCCCGGGTTTTCCTCTTCAAATCCTTTCACCACTTGATCCAGGAAAACCGCCTCTTCTCCTTCGCTATATGTATGCCAAAAGGTCAAATTCACAGTATCTGCCGTTGTATCTTTTGTTTCTTGCGCAGCATTGGATTTTTCCGCGGAATCTTCCTTTGCAGCTGGTTCTGCCGATGAAGGACTATCAGACGGTTTACCGGAACAACCCATTGCGCAAGACAACATGAAAATGCCTGCAAGTGTAAACGATACGATTTTTTTTGCTTTCATAAATGATTCCCTCCTGTTTAAGATTTACATTCTACCTTTACTTGTACCATATTGTAACCGTTTACAATCAATTTCAAAAAAATTCACTCAATTATACATAGAAACCTCATTCCTGTTTTTATTTATAACTGGCTTAAAAAGTCTGTATTATTCGCATTCTCCAGGTTTTACCCCCTGGAATATCCGTCAGCTTTTCAGTGCAAAATCTTTTAATATTTTACACTTTTTTTATTGTAAACGGTTACAATTTTCAGTATAAAATATTCATAACGTAGACCCCCTTTCTATGAGTCGAACCCCTAAAAGTTCATGCCGCGCCTGCGGTTCGTAATTTTTATCCAAACGATACAGATTATCTAGCAAAAACCTTGCCGCGTGCACACCCAGCATAGTTACATCGATATCAACAACCGTGATTCCCGGCTCCGACACTTCCGAAAGGAGCTGATTATCAAACGCTACTATTTGCACATCCTTGGGAACCGAATAACCGCTGTTCTTCAGCGCTTTTATAAAATGATAAGCGATATAGCTATCCGAAACCACATAAGCGTCACAAACGGGTTTTTCACATTCCTTTAAAAATTTTATCTGATCCTGATAGGTGTTTAATCCGGCAGCGACCCATGTTTCGGCATATTCCAGTCCCGCTTCCATCATAGCTTTTTGAAAACCCTCGAATCTTTCTTTTACAAACCGCTTTTGAAAGCTGTTGGTAATAAAACCGATCTTTTCCAAACCACAGCCGATCAATTTATTGGCGGCCACATATCCGCCCAAAATATTGTCAATATCAACCCACGCCGCATTTTTGTATTCTCCGCGTCCGGCGATCACAAATGGAACCTCCATTTCGTTCAGCAAATGAATAACGGAGGGTTCCGCCATTTCATTCAGAAGCACGATACCATCTACCCGGCCTTCTAATATAATTTTTTTAATCAGGCCCGGCGCTTCCCCGGCGCTCGCAATGTTCACCAGCATTAAGTAATATCCATGCCTGGAAAACTCACGCTCAAGTCCGACTTGGATTTTCAAGAAAAACTCATTTCCATAAATTTCTTCATGGGAATAATCCACTACCAGGGCAATCGTTTCTGTATTTTGTTTTACCAAGCCCCGGGCCATCATATTCGGACGATAGTTTAACGCATCGATCGCGGTTCGTACCTTATCCCTGGAAACCGGAGCAATCAGACTGCTGTTATTTAAATATCTGGATACCGTTGCGACAGAAACACCAGCTCTATTAGCAACATCGCGTATCGTCGGTTTCATCCATCCACCTTCTTTGTAACCGTTTACAATTTTGATTTCACAAAATGTTCTTTAGAACCAAAATAACATTCTTTCTATCAAATGTCAAATTTCAATTTATTTTATAGCTATGAGCACGTAAGTGCCCATATTTTGGGCACTAAGTGCTCTGCATGAAAAACTAGTCAGTGAGGCTTTTTCGAGCGCTACTAATTATTTATAGGTGTTATTCCATCGTCGTCATATAATTCATAGAATGCGCCAGGGCAGCCGACATATTCCAAGGTAACGCCGGAGATTTCCTCTATGGTTTCTGCCGCAGCCCCCACAGGAATAGATTTTCCCTTGCGGATAAACAAAGGCACCTCGTTAAGAGCGATCTCCACATAGTGATGCCCTTTTTCCAGGATTTCTTCCCGAATATTTCCATCAGGCAGGAACTTGATGAACTTCATCTCTTCCGGCAGGTATACATACCGGCCGGTCGCATTTTGTGTGTAGACCGGGGCGATCATGATCTCATTGCCGACCAGGAGCTGATCCTCCACCTGGCAGGCCATAGAATCCTGCGGATATTCAAAGGCCAAAGGTTTAAACATCATCTCATCGTTCAGCGCGGCCTTCATATATTCGCTGTACAGATAAGGGATCAGGCGGTAGCGCACCCCGATGACATGGCGGAAATCCTCCAGTCCTTCGAAACGGCAGCATTCCTGAAGCCTGGTGCCAAGGGCGGCATGATTGCGCATGAGAGGCGTAAATACGCCCAGGGCCAGCCAGCGCAGCAGTAAATCTCTGGTGGTATCGCAGCCAAATCCGCCAAGATCCGCACCCACATACAGGAACCCGCACATGTTCAGGGAGGGCAGCATCTTTAAATTCAGCAGAATATGGGACCACCAGGATTTATTGTCTCCGGTCCAGATCCCGCCATAGCGATGCATGCCGATATAGGAGGAACGGGAGAACAGCAGAATTCTCTTGTCCGGCGACAACTTTTCAAATGCCTCTCCCGCCGCTCTGGTCATATTATAGCCAAATAGGTTGTGTACTTTGTCGTGGCGGACCTTCTGTCCGTTCACCTCATGATAAAAACGTTTATAATCCTTTGGATTGTTCGCAAGGCTCTGGGCCATATCGGTGATGGCAAAGGGTGAAAACTGTTCGCTATCCTGAAGGAACTCTCTCATAAATTCCTTCGCCTCGCAAAGCCCCTCTTCGGAATAGAAAATGGCCGGCTCGTTCATATCGTTCCAGAAACCGTCAATTCCCTGGGAAAGCAAAAGCTGATATTTATTTCCGAACCATTCCCTTGCCTCTGGATTCAGCACATCCGGGAAATGCGTCCAGCCCGGCCACACGGCGGCGGTAAATTCGGAGCCGTCCTCTTTTTTGCAGAAATATCCTTTCTCCAGCCCCTCTTCGTAGACCGCATAACCTTTCTCAACCTTCACGCCCGCGTCGATGATCGGCACCAGGTGGATCTGAACGTCTTTCATATCGCTTACAAACTGAGCGAAATCCGGAAAACTCTCTTTGTTCACCGTAAAATCCTTGAAGCGCTCCATATAATCGATGTCCATGTATAATAAGTCCATCGGTATATGATTTTCCCGGTATTCCCGCGCTACGCTGCGAAAATCCTCTTCCGTGGTATAGCCCCAGCGGCTCTGTCCGAATCCAAACGCGAATTTCGGCGGAATATAGCTGCGCCCGATCATCCGGCGGAACTGTTTCACAATATCATAGATGGAATCCCCCCGGATCAGGTACAGATAGAGATTGGCCTCCTCACAGGTGATCTCCAGCCGGTTCCTTTCCGAATAGCCAATGTCAAAGGTTAATCGGGAGGGATAGTCTATGAACATCCCAAATGTATCCTTACCGCTCACAATCAGGAAATTGTGGGCGCCATACATGGATACTGCGTCCTCTGTATGTTCAGGATTGTCCGTACAGTCGCTGATGTACCGGAAGCCTCTTTTGTTGATGCCTCTGTTGGCTTCTCCCAGGCCATATATTTTATCTTCGCAATCCATACGATAAGTATAGCGGAAGCCATTTTCCGTGGAAATACACCCGTATGCAGGTTCTCCGTTTACAGCCGGAATGTCTTTTACTACTGCTTCTGTCTCAAAAGGAGTACCAAAAACATATTTTTGAATCATACGAATTCCTCCATATATCATTTTTTACATTATAAGAAAAAATTCTTGAAATTTCTTGCATTATTTAATAAAATAATAGCACAATATTGACATTCTGAGTTTTTTATACTATGTCATTTCGGGACTGTAAAAGCGGAGGTACGGGAGGAAAGGACGGAACCGGTATGAACAAAGAATATTCTCTCGAGGAAAATGTGCAGCATGGCACAAAAGAAAGGCCTTTGACAATCATGAATTTTTGTACCGGTAAGGGAACTTCTTATCCGGACCATTTTTTTGTGGAGCGGCATTGGCATTACAACACCGAAATATTGAAGATACGGAAAGGCCGCTATAAAGCAGAGATTAATCTGGAGACTCTGTACCTGCAAGAAGGGGATATCTGCATGATTAACAGCGGGGAGCTTCATTTATTGGAAGGGATAGGCTCACACACGCTGCATGACGCGCTGATATACAACCAGTCCATTTTAGGATTTTCATATGGAGATGAAATGCAGGAAAAACTGATTCATCCTCTGTTAAGCCATAAGTTGGTTCTGCCAAGGATTATCCATCCTTCGGATACCGGATACAAACAGCTCAATCACCGTATGGAACATCTGATTGAGCTGGGTAAAAAAAAGACGGACGATTGGTATTTTCAGCTAAAGCTGGAAATACTCCAGTTTCTTATTGATTTAAACAGATACGGGTTGTTCATTTCCAGTGCGGATACGGCGACCGCTTTTGAAAAAGAACGGATCGACCGCTATAAACGTATCGTCTCGTTGATCGAAGATAATTATACATCGGCGCTGACGCTTCAAATGCTTGCTCAGGCCGCTGGCTGCAATCCTCAATATCTCTGCCGTTTTTTCAAAGAGATCGCGGGGATTTCCCCCATTCAATACCTGATTCGATACCGGCTTCAACAAGCGGAACGGTTATTGGGTAATACAACTAAAACCATCTTGGAGATTAGTCTGGATTGCGGTTTTGACAATGTGAGTTATTTCATCCGGCAGTTTAAAAAGCAAAACGGGCTGACGCCTAATGAATACCGCAAAAGGTGTCATCTTGATTTGCTTCAATAAAGTTATCCAATATTTTGTGAGGGAGTCGCGCAGTCAATGTCCGGATGATTGACAGGATGAATAGGATCATCATGAAATACATTGACCGCACACTAGAGCGAAAATTCCTGCACATGAGCAGTTTTTTCAAGGCTGTGCTGGTGACAGGCGCGCGTCAGGTAGGAAAGACGACCATGCTCAAGCATCTGGCCGAGGGGCAGAAGCGCACTTATGTTACTCTTGACAACTCAATGGTGAGAATGTTGGCGCAGACCGACCCCGTGCTGTTCTTTCAGACCTACAAGCCCCCAATTATAATTGACGAAGTCCAGAAAGCGCCGCAGCTCTTTGAACAGATCAAAATCATGTGTGACGAAAGCGAAGAAACCGGTAACTTTTGGCTGACAGGCTCCCAACAGTTTAGCTTGATGAAAAATATCCGGGAAACCCTGGCAGGCAGAATTGGTATTTTGGAGCTATACAGCCTATCCAAAAATGAGATCGAGGGTATCACGTTTCCGGGTGAACTTGATTATTCCCTGCCCTGTCTGTTGGAACGGCAAAAGTTGGTGGCAAAAAATAATATTGTAGAAGTATTTGAACACATCTGGCGCGGTGGCATGCCACAGGTGCTAACGGCGGATGCAGAACAGAGGCAGGAATATTATAACTCCTATGTGGATACCTACCTGATAAGAGATGTTGCCGAGGCGGGCGGCATCACTGACACGGTACGCTTCCGTAAATTCTTGAACGCCTGCGCTGCGCTGACCTCAGAACAAATCAACTACAAAACGCTGGCAGACGCTGCGGAGATCTCCCAGCCCACAGCAAAAGAGTGGGGGCGGGTGCTTCAAGGGCTGGGGATTCTCTACCTCCTGCCTCCCTTCGCTAACAACGCGTTAAAACGTCTCGCAAAAACGCCGAAGATGTATTTTTGCGATACCGGCCTTTGCGCCTATCTTTCCATGTGGCTGACACGCGATACCCTAATGAACGGTGCGGCCAGCGGGCACTACTTCGAAAACTATGTGGTGATGGAACTGGTCAAAAAATACGCTTACGCGAAGGCCAAGGCCAATCTGACCTACTATCGGGATTCCAATGCCAAAGAAATCGACATCTTTGCGGAAGAAAACAATTAGATACACCCTCTGGAGATCAAAAAATCCGCAAATCCTGATCGGCGCGAAGTAAAGAAATACGAGCTGCTTGACAAAGCTGCTTTGGCAAGAGGCAGCGGCGGCATTATCTGTATGTGCGAGGAGGTTCTGCCGATTGACAGTAAAAATTGTTTTATCCCCTGCAATCTCATTTAGATGCCAACACAAGCATATTGATCAAATAAGGATTCTGCAACTGCAGTTTTCCCCAACTAAGCAGACTTTTTAATGTAAAAATAACAGCGGCCGTATGCAAGGCCGCTGTTTTACTGTATAATCGTTTTTGTTACCCACGCAATTCATCACATCTTTTAGCTATGTTCCGTTTACTACTCTTACAAAAAGGATTTCAAATTGGATCGGTTCTTCCTCGGGTTTGGGTATGCCCGCTGCTTATAGGCCGGGCATACCCAAACCCGAGGAAGAACCATTGGACCTATGCCTTCTTTTTTATTATGACAACTCTGTCATCCACCGGATTCCAAAAATCATAATGTACTTCTCCGCCATCCGTATGTAGCCGGATTTTAAACTCTTTTATTTTTAAATGGCAGTGCTGCCAAGCCACTTCAATGGTTGACCGGAATACATGGTCGCGGAACATAGCTCATTGTCCAAAATTCCGTTTATGGTTTTAACCATCTCATTGTATCCATCGCGATCGGGATAAAAATGCTCATGGTATGCTCCATAGGAAAGCGTAAATTCCTCCTCTAAATCAATATACATTTTGTTTTCTGAATATGGATTGAGGATTGTAATGCATACACTTCCTTCCTCTAAATACTCATATTCACAATTATCACGATAATGCAGCTCGTATTTGTAATTACTTAATAAATCACATAATTCTTGCAATTTATCTAGTTTATTATCAAAATCTTCTCCCATAGCTCCTCCCGACTTTCTTAATCATTAGTACTACCATAATATATTATTCCTCGTTCTCGTCATAAACAGCATACCTATAGAGCGAGTCCGCACTCAAAGGCAAGCACCATGTATTTCTCTGTATTAGTAAGACCATAATAACTTAAATCTCTGATATCCCATATACCAGAACTAAGATTGTCCGCTCCATACAAAAACTGGATAAAAGGGATTTTCCTGTATTTTGAAACAGCCATCATAGAAGCACATTCCATTTCTACAGCAAGACACCCATCTTCCCGGCGTTCTTGAATAGCAGAAAGTGTTTCCCTGTAAATAGCGTCAGAAGTCCATGTCTTGCCCTTTATGTAGGAGTAGCCACAGCCTGCCAGAACATGTTCCAAGGTCCGGACAGAATGCTCCTCTGCTTCAATTTCCACTGAGGGCGCTATATAATGGTAACTTGTACCCTCATCTCGAACCGCAGAAACAGGGATAATAATATTTCCGTCTACCTTATTATCGTCTAATACACCGCAAGAGCCGAACAAAACAAACTTTTTGGCCCCCATAGCAATGATTTCTTCAAAACAAGGAAACACAGGCAGGCGCGCCCACCATGGAACGGTAAAAAGCAATCGCGGTATTTTTGTAATTAATTTGATAAACAGGCAGTGTACCATTTGCAGAGTATAGTTCTGCTATCTTTTCTACGTGATCCAAAGAAGAAAATTTTTAAATGATATTATCCGAGAAAGTAGAAATACAAATTTCAGGGAAATTTTCTATTCTTTTTGTTGTGTCAGTCGGGCTGAACAAAGTCGGTTCTGCAATTTCTGTTCTTTGAAATATTGTATACAATTTACACACCTCATTCCTTTTTATTTTTGGGGATATATTGCACTAGCCGCTTTCGAATATGATTAAAGGGTATATTGCTTTCGCAATATACCCTCACGCATAATCATTTTACTTAAAGCACATTTCCAGACTTTATTTAATCTCAGATTAATTTCCCATCTGTTTCGCAACTTCCTCAGCAAAATTCTCTTCCTTCTTCTCCAGGCCTTCGCCAGTCTCGAAACGAATGAATTTCTTGATACTCAGGGAAGCGCCGGCTGCTTTTGCAGCCTGATCTACATATTTGCCGACAGTCAGGTCGCCGTCTTTTACATAAACCTGGTCTAACAGGCAGACTTCTTTTAACTCTTTGTTCAGACGTCCGATGATCATTTTTTCTATGATATTCTCCGGCTTATCCGGATTCTCGTTTTTCGCCTGGGCAAGCAGGATCTCTTTCTCATGATCCAGATATTCCTGAGACACCTCATCTCTGGATACATATTTCGGAGACATTGCCGCTACCTGCATGGCAACATTCATCAGAACTTCTTTTACTGCGTCATTCACAGCGTCGGTATCTGCCTGTACCAAAACGCCGATTCTGCCGCCGCCGTGGATATAGGATACCACGCAGCCGTTGGAAGCGTCGATTTTTTCAAATCTGCGGATGCTTAACTTCTCTCCGATCGTGGCGATCTTCTCTACCAGCTGATCGTTCACTGTCTTGGAAGCATCTTTTAAGCTTGCTTCTTTTAACAGCTCTTCCACATTAATCGCATTGCCGTTTAAGATCTGATCTGCAACGTCAGCTACAAATTCCTGGAACTGCTCGTTCTTTGCAACGAAGTCTGTCTCGGAGTTTACCTCTACGATTGCTGCGTATTTGTCGTCTTTGATTACCGTTTTTACAATACCTTCCGCTGCGATTCTGCCGGCTTTCTTCTCTGCTTTCGCCTGACCGTTCTTTCTTAAGAACTCAACCGCTGCGTCCATATCACCGTTGGTCTCAGCAAGGGCTTTTTTACAATCCATCATGCCGACTCCGGTTATCTCTCTTAACTCTTTTACCATTGCTGCTGTGATAGCCATTATGCTTGTACCTCCTCGGCCATTTCTACTGCGGGTGCTTCCTCAAAATATTCTTCGGAATAGTCCCCTTCCAGTTCTTCCGCATAATCCTGTACACCCTGGTTTCCTTCGATAACAGCGTCTGCCATCTTGGAAACGATCAGTTTTACGGCGCGGATTGCATCATCGTTACCAGGGATTACATAATCCAGTTCTTCCGGATCACAGTTGGTATCAGCGATACCGATCAGCGGAATACCCAGAGTGTGAGCTTCCTGTACGCAGATTCTCTCTTTTTTCGGATCTACGACGAAGATTGCATCGGGAAGACGGTTCATATTTTTAATACCGCCTAAGTTTCTCTCTAATTTATCCTGCTCTTTCTTAAGAGCGATTACTTCTTTCTTGGGAAGGACGTCGAATGTTCCGTCTTCTTCCATGGTTTCGATGGATTTCAGTCTGTCGATACGGCTCCTGATGGTCTTGAAGTTCGTCAGCATACCGCCTAACCATCTCTCGTTTACATAGAACATACCACAGCGGTCTGCTTCTGTCTTGATCGCATCCTGGGCCTGTTTCTTGGTTCCCACGAACAGGATAGTTCCGCCGTTGGCTACGATATCCGCTACTGCCTGATAAGCAGTGTCAACCATTCCTACGGATTTCTGCAGGTCGATGATGTAGATACCGTTTCTCTCGGTATAGATGTACTCCGCCATTTTGGGGTTCCATCTTCTGGTCTGGTGTCCAAAGTGAACACCTGCTTCTAACAGCTGTTTCATAGAAATTACACTCATGTTTTTACCTCCATTTGGTTTGATCATCCATATGCTTCCAATTTCCGGAACCGGTAAGTGTAAGCCGGCACCATCCGAAAAATCCGCATACGTGTCTAATTTGCCTTTAGAATTATAGCACAACGGTGCCTGGTGTGCAAGGACTTTTTATCTTATGAGCCTTTTGGGCCTAACCAAAGCAGACGCCCATAAAAGTTTGACATTTTAAACAACAGCACTTATAATGAGATTTACCAAAAATTTCCGCAAGTGCCCCTCCATAGGGTTGGGATAATAGGGAATCAGGTGAGAATCCTGAACAATCGGGTTGCTGTATTTCGGGTGCCAGCCGCACAATGCCATTGCTTAAAGTGAGAAGGCGCGGACTGGCCATACGCGATAAGTCAGAAGACCTGCTTACGGAATTAATGGACTTGCTTCCACAGAAGGCAGCCATTAAAATAAGGCCTGTTGTTTGGCTTTTTTTTGATGCCTGTTTTTATGAACTCATAAAACAGGCGCTTTTTGTGTGAAGACTACGACACTCTATTTTTTACTCATCGAAAGGAGTCTTTACCAATGAAACAAAAAAAATACTATTCTCTCATTCTGGCAGCCGTACTGGCGCTCAGTACTGTCCTGACCGGATGCGGATCTGACGGCAGTTCTGCAAAGCCCGCAGACACGTCTGTATCCGAATCTCCTGCTCCCACCGTATCCCCGGAAGCCTCCGCTGTTCCCGCTGCATCGGCATCTCCACAAACCGCCGCTTCCTTTGCTCCTTCCTCTGTCTCCATTTTGCACAGCGATAAATTCAAAGTCAGTGACGGAAAAGTAACCTTTACCGATGCTACCGGCAGTGAGGTTACCCTGACCATAAAGCCGGAACGCGTCGTGACACTTTCCAATAACTGGCATGACCTCTGGTACGACTGCGGCGGCACGGCGGTCGGCCGTGTAGATGAGGAACTCAGCGCACTGCGCAACGAGGAGGCCAAAGCAGTTAAGGTAATCGGGAATTCATCCAGTGTTTCCCTTGAAGCTGTATTGGCTGAAGAACCGGATCTCGTCATCCTTGGCTCACCATCCAAAGATGGACAGGACATGGCGGCGGCATTAAAGGATGCCGGTGTGGAATACCTGCTGTATGATTATGAAAACTTTGAAGGCTTTCTGGAGACTCTGGAACTTTATACCATTCTGACCGACCGGGCGGATCTGTATGAAAAATGGGCGGCGGAAAACATAGCCAAAGTAGACCACGTCCGGGAAATCTGCGCCGAACAGACACCCGCCCAGATTATCATGCTGCTTCCTCATGCCACCAGCGGTATCTACGCGCTGAAGAACAGCGGGTTCCTGGGCAGCCTGCTGGAAGATCTGAACACCGTTAATGTGGCTTTCCAGGATGCAGGCGGGGAAGATAAAAACTTTGTGATCAGCATGGAAGAACTCCTCAAACTGGACCCTCAGTTTATTCTTTCCCGCGGCGGTTCCGGGGATGGTACGGAAGCAACTGCTACGGCCATCTATGAGTCGAATCCACTCTGGTTCGAGTTGACCGCTGTGAAAGAAGGGCGTTACCATCATCTTCCCTCCGATCTTTTCTTATATAAAGCGAACGTCCGATATGGTGAGGCCTATGAATACCTGGCCAAAATTCTTTATCCCGATGCCTTTACCGAATAGAGGGACCGCAGATGAAAAAAATTGATCCGGAAATGAAAGCTCTGTTCACTCATCGGAGCCGCCTGCTGCGGATCGGCATCTGCTGCATCGTGCTGGCTGCCGGCGTGTTTCTAAGCATTGCTATGGGGGCGGTAGAATTCTCACTGCCGGAAATTTTTCATTATCTGTTTCAGGAGACGTCCGGAACGAACCACATTATCCTGGCCGATGTGCGGCTGCCCCGCACATTGGTCGCTGGCCTGGCCGGCATGTGTCTAAGCCTTTCCGGGGCAATCATGCAGGGAATCACCAGAAACCCCATGGCCTCCCCCTCCATCTTGGGCGTGACCAGCGGCGCTTCTCTTGTGACGCTGGTCCTGTTTGTATATTTTCCGGCTTCCTATTATCTGACTCCGGCAGCAGCGATCACCGGAGCATTTCTGACCACTATGCTGGTCTATTTTATGTCCTGGAAAAACGGGGTTGCGCCGGTCCGCTTTATACTCTCCGGCGTAGCTGTTTCCAGTATCCTCAGCGCTTTTTACAGCGTCGTTTCAGTCCTTCATCCTGACGCTATTCAGGGAATGATCGGTTTTTCCGTGGGCAGCTTAAACGCCAGGACCTGGAATCATTTCAAACTGATCCTGCCCTACGCGCTGATCGGACTTACGGCGGTTCTGTGCCTTACCAACCGTCTGAATCTTCTATCCATGGGCGATGAGATCGCCACAGGACTGGGCCTTAAGGTAGAGCACACGCGCCTGATTTTCATCGTAATCAGCTCCCTGTTAGCCGGCAGTGCAATCAGTGTGGTGGGCCAGATTGCTTTTGTAGGACTGTGCGTGCCTCATATTACCCGAATGCTGGTAGGTTCCGATTACCGGTACCTACTGCCCGCATCCGCCGTCAACGGGGCTGCCATGGTCATCTATTGTGACTGGCTGGCGCGGATTGTAATTAGACCCGAAGAAATGAATGTGGGGATCATAATTGCCGCATTAGGCGCACCATTTTTCCTCTATCTGCTGCGCAGGAAAGGAGGGTATCAGCTGTGATCAGGGCAGAACATATTTGCTATTCCATCGATGGCAGGCCGATTCTGGACGATATTTCCTTTTCTGCGGAACAGGGCGAGATCGTAACCATTGTAGGCCCTAACGGCTGCGGAAAAAGTACATTGATGAAAATATTGTCACGCCTTTTGAAACCTGACTGCGGATCTGTTTTTTTTCTTGGGAAACCACTTAACGCTTATTCCGGTAAAGAATTGGCAAAACAACTGGCTATCCTTCCCCAGAGCAAGCAGGCCCCTCCGGATATGACCGTGGAACAGCTGGTTCAGTTCGGAAGATATCCTTACACTGGTCTGGGCGGTCAGCTTAGGGCGGCAGATTTTACCGCTGTGGATGAGGCGCTAAGGCGTACCGGAATGGACAGGTTCCGGGGCCGGTCCATCTGTACACTGTCGGGCGGAGAAGGCCAGATGGCCTGGATTACAATGGCGATCGCGCAGACACCCAGGATTTTATTTCTGGATGAACCCACGACTTATCTGGATATCTGTTACCAGCTGGAAGTCCTGCAGATGATACGGCGTTTAAACCACACGCTCTCACTGACAATTGTAATGGTTCTGCATGACTTGAATCAGGCTGCCGCTTATTCCGACCGTATTTTTACCATGAAGCCCGGCCGCTGCTACAGTTATGGCAAAACAGAGGATGTTCTCTGCGATGCAATGTTCCGCGAGGTATTCTCTGTGGAAATGAATAAGTATAAAAACCCAAAAGACAGGGGCGGAACAGACATAGTTTATATGCCGGAAAGGATTGTAGAGAAATATGAAGGTTGAACATAACTTTTCACCCAGCCCGGCGTGCACAGAAAATCCCTCGCAGGGGGACGCACATGAGATCCGGAAAATAGCGATCTACGGGAAAGGAGGAATCGGTAAATCCACAACCACCTCCAATATTGCCTGTGCAATGACAAAGCAGGGCCTGCGCGTCATGCAGATCGGCTGCGACCCCAAATCGGATTCTACTATCTCACACACCGGCGGTCAAAGAATCCCTACCGTTCTGGACAGTATCCGTGATCGGGGTGACAGTCTGAAGCTTACGGATATCGTCATTACCGGGTCGGATGGTGTCCTCTGTGTGGAATCAGGCGGTCCCACTCCAGGCGTCGGCTGTGCCGGCCGGGGAATCATCGCGGCATTCGAAAAGCTGGATGAACTCCATGCGTTTGAAACTTTCCGGCCGGATGTGGTTCTTTATGACGTACTTGGGGATGTGGTCTGCGGAGGATTCACCATGCCGATCCGATCCGGGTATGCGAAGGAAGTTTTCGTGGTGACATCCGGAGAAATGATGTCGCTTTATGCCGCGTCTAATATTGCAGCGGCGCTGCATAATTTTCAAAATAAGGGATACGCCCGCTTCGGCGGTCTGATCGCAAATGCAAAGGGATTCCCGGGGGAAGAGGAAAATATTCAGAGAGCCGCCGAAGAACTGAACACCAGAGTTTTATGCACACTGCCCAGAGATCCGCTGGTGCAGCAGGCAGAACAGCAGAACCGAACCGTCGTAAGCGCATTTCCGGATTCTGAACTGTCCGGGCTATACCTGAATCTGGCACAGATACTGGAGCGTGATCCGTTATGATAACTGAAAAAAACTGTAATCTGAAACGGCTTGCTGAACTTCATTCCTATTCTGATATCATCAGCCCGTCAGCGGCCATTCGGCGGGGCATGCATTGTCCGCTATTTGGATGTTCGCTGCTTATGCAGGAAATGGAACGTACGGCTGTGATTATACTGGGAACCGAGGAATGTGGTTTTTACAGCAAGGAGATCTTAAAGGTCGCGAATCCCCGCGACTATATGAAAGCGCCGGTGTACTGCTATACGCTGGAAGAATCCGACATTATCTTCGGCTGCGAAAAGGATCTTCTCCTTCTCATTAAAGAAATCGAAGAAAAAGACCGGCCTGATATCATCTATCTGATCTCTACCTGCGTGACTTCACTCATCGGCGAGGACATAAAGGGTCTGATCTGTAAAGCCCAGGTGTCGGCTAACGCGGTGCTCCTTCTGGTGGAAGCCGATAATTTCCGGCAGAACAGCCATGTAGACGGTATGAGCGATATGACCGCCGCACTGGCGGATCACATGAAATCTTATAAGGGCCGGCGTCAGGGAGTCAATCTTCTGGGTGTCCGGGAAGAGGACTGGAAATGTACCGAGCTCGGGCGGTATTTAACCAGACACCAGATCCCGGTCCGGGCTGTCCTCCCAGGCGGTGCTTCCCTGGATGCTCTTTACGACGCCCCCCAGGCGGAACTGAATCTGGTCGTGGATGCCATCGGTTTAAAACTTGCGAAACGCATGGAAACCTTCGGTGTTCCCTATCAGGTATTCGGAAAATATGCGGATCCGGACCGGATTCGTAAGGCTTACCGCTGTCTGGAACAGCTTCTGCAGCTTGAACCAGACCCGGAGATCGAACGATTAGCCGATTCCACGAAGACTTCCTGGGAACAACTAAGGCATCTGCCCGCCCATGCCCGCCGCGTTATCTATACCAATTCACCTTTGATCGGTTTTGACACCTGCCTCTTACTCCACCGGCTGGGTTTTGAGATTCTGGCCTGCTTCACCGTCAGTTATAACGATTTTGACCGTGAACTTTTTTGTGAATGCAAAGCTTCCGGCATGAATCCTTTCATGGCACTGCTGACGGACTTTAATAAAACGAAGGAACTAAGCAGGCTTCTGCGGCCGGCTTATTACATAGGACGCGGTTACCGGGAGCGGCTGGAAGCCATGGGAATTCGTATGATATCACCTGAGGATTCCCCAAAGGAAAATGGCTTTTCCCTCAGTATGGCCATGGCAGATTATTTTCTGAATGTCTGTGCTGATAAGGCTTGTGGTGATAAGGCTTATGCTGGAAACATACGAACAGCAGAAAGGAGAATTTGATGGCAGTCTACCGTTATCTTCCAATCCCCAGTGACCGTATGGGCTTTCTCTGGGCCGTAACCGGCATTCCCGGGATCGCTGTATTAGAATTCGGCCCTATGGGTACCACGAATTTCGCTACCCGGCATATGGAAGAAGCCCCTATTTACACTACCCATATTACCGATTCGGTTCTGACCTTTGGCGACAGCCGTCCGCTGCAGCTGGCGATCGCCGAGCTGGAAGAACGGACAGCGCCAGATATGATCTACGTCATGCAGTCCGCGGTTACCTCCATCATCGGATTTGATATGGAATCTTTCTGTTCCCAGATACAGCCCCTGCATCGGGCAAAACTGATCCCGGTCACTCTTTCCGGACTGTCCGGCGACTATACGGACGGTCTTGCGCTGGGCATGCTGTCACTGCTCCGGGAATGGGCAAAACCCTCTGAAACCAAACGGAAGGCTTTTCATATTCTGGGTGCCTCCATCGATTATGCACGTATTCGACCGGATGTCGATGAGATTATCCGGTTAATGGAAGGCGCTTTTGGCTGGACTCCCGGCCTGGTTCTTCCATGCAATGCTAATATAGAAGCGCTTCAGACGTGTGCGGAGGGAGGGGTATCTCTCGTACTTCGTAAAGAAGCCATACCGGCTGCGGAATTTTTACAAGAATCCTTTCATATTCCGTATCTGATTGGCCAGCCTTATGGGATCGAAGGAACGGCCCGCTGGCTGGCGTCTGTGGGGCAGGTCTGTGGGCAGACTCCTGATCCATCATTTATATATGGGGAAAAAGAAGTCCTGTATCCCCTTTCAAAGCCCCGGCTGACTAAAGCCTGTATTGTCAGTGAGCATACTATGGCCGCAGCGTTATCTGCCTTCCTCCTGGAAGAACTAGATATTTCTACTGTAAATGCCTTTGCTTTTGAAAAGAAACTGGTTACAGCATATGCCGGAATGATTACCGCATATGAGGAACAGGCAGTAGATGCCTGGATAACCGGTAACCACCCTGATCTGTTAATGGGGAATTCGGTGGTTACGGAGAGAGATTTTGGATATACAGCATGCCGTCTCAACATACAGAAACCTTTTGGGATTCCCAACCAGGACGCTTTACCGGAACGGGGATTTATGGGCTTTCATGGATACCGGAATTTTCTGTACGAGCTGGAACAGCAGATTACGCAGCAGGACCCTTAAAAACTCGACCGAATCTGGAATTAGAAAAAAGATGCCTGTATGTAGAACTTGCACAAATCCCAATAACTTAATTTTTTATAGCTATGAGCACTTAGCGGCCGTTTTTTGGCCGCTTACGTGCGATGCATGGAAAATAGTCAGCGAGGCTTTTTCGAGCGCTACTATTTTTTATTAGAGGAAAAAGAGTATGAATAAGTGAAATAACCCCTTTTGGACAGACAGTTGAACAGCTATAACTGTTTGCCCGGAAGGAGTATATCAAAATCATACTCTTCTTTCTAAAAGTATTATATAATTCGTTTTAAGCTGCCTGTGTTTCCTGTCCGCTTCAGCTGCTCTGCCAGTACTTTTCAATAATCTCTTCTGTTTTCTCATCTGTCCAGGTTAAACTGTTTTTCACTTTATCCCTTACCTCTTCTTTGGATAAACCCATCTCTTGTAAGGTGCTAATCATAATCTGGAGGCCAGTTTCCATGCCGGTTTCCATGCCTTCTTCATAAGCCCCATCCAGTCCGGATTTATGATCCATAATCGCCATTTCCCTCCGGAATGCCCGGTAACGCTCCTCATCATCTAAATCAAAATCCTCAAACGTGTCCACCATTTCATTCATGTACTCATCCCCTTGTGCAACAGCCCGCATCTCCTGTATACTCCGGGCCGAAATAAGCTTCGCCCAACGATACACTTCCTCTTTCTTTTCCTCGTCCGTCGCCTGCTCCAATTTTCTTAATTCTATCACATGAAAGGCCAGCTTGTCACTATAGATCTTACCATTCCGCATATTCGTTATCTTATGTATCGAGTAAAATTCTCTCTGTTCCGGGAACAGGTCAAAATCCAGAATTCCAATATGTACACAATGCTTCATCGTCCGGTACAGCTCCCCTTTTTTCACTGAAATTACCAGCATTTTACAGTTATAATACATCGACCGATCCACCCAGTAACGTACATGATACAACTGCATTTCAATATTAATCTGCTTCTCATGAGCACACCTAAGCCTCAGGTCCAGTATCCCCTCCTTGTCTTCTACATACTCCTGCTCCAGATGGCTGTCAATCACTTCCAGATCAACAATTTGTTCCGGCGGTATTTCCAGCAGAGCTCCCAGCAGCCCTTTCAACCCTTTTCTGCATTTACGGAAAACATTACGGAAAACTTATATTCAAGAATACACAACAGCCGTTCTATCCACGTATAATGCGGCTTTGTCTCCTTGTTCCCCAACTCTCCCCTTGTTATACTTGATATAATATGATAAATAAAATAACTGCCAATTGGAAAAGGGGGATTACCAATGTCAGACCAATTACTGGATCAGATCTGCGAAATCGTACGTCAAGCCGGCAGCATCGTCCTGTCAGCATCGGCCGATAAAGAGATCAAAGCAAAAGAGGGAGCGGCCAACTACGTAACCAAATACGACTCCAAAGTCCAAAAATATCTGGTGGCCGAACTTACCCGTCTGCTTCCCGAAGCCACCTTTGTGGGAGAAGAGGACGGCTTCTCTTCCCACAAAATCAGCAGCGGTTACACCTTCATCATCGATCCCATTGACGGAACAACGAACTTTATCTGTGAGTTCATGTGCAGCGGAATCTGCGTCGGCCTCGCCATACACGGCACCATGGAAATCGGGGTCGTCTACAATCCTTTCCGGGACGAACTCTTCTGCGCCCGCCGCGGCCAGGGCAGTTACTTGAACGGCTCCCCTCTCCACGTCCACAACCGTCCGCTGAACGAGGGCGTAGTGAACATTGACATCGCCCCCTATAACCCCGAACTCCGTGAACGTGCCTTTGCCGTAAGCACGGCGATCTCTTATCACTCCATGGACATACGCGATATCGGTTCCGCCGCCCTGGGAATCTGTTACGTCGCCTGTAACCGTTGTGTGGCCTACATATCCCATCTTCTCTCCACCTGGGACTACGCAGCCGCCTCCCTGATCCTGACTGAAGCCGGCGGAGTATTTACCGACCTCCAGGGCCACGCGCTGCCCCTAAAAGCCAAAACCTCCCTGCTGGCTTCCACCGAAACCGGACTTCAGCAAACATTAGACCTGATCCATCCTGTACTTTTCCCAAATTAACCCATCTCCATCCCTTTTCATTTTTCTCCCCACTTCTATCCCGGGAATGAAATGCAGATCAAAATACAGGTTCCCAGCCTTCCCAGAAAGCCAGCGGCTCATAAGAAATGGACGGAACAGGCAGCTGCGTCATATAATGCTCTGCCTGTTTCGTCCGTCTTCCGATCCATAACCTATAACCTATTCAAAATATGATTCTGTGTTAATTGATATCCGTTCTTAAACTCCATAGGTTTTATTCCCACGATTTTCCGGAAAACCTTGCTAAAATATTTGGCATCACCATAACCTATCGCATAGGCGATTTCATACACCTTCAGATCGGAGTTCTTCAGAAGATCCACCGCTCCCTTGATCCGGTACAGGGTTAAAACTTCCAGGAACGTATAACTGGTTTTTGTTTTGAATAATTTCCCCAGATAGCTGTCGCTGATATTCAGTTCGTCCGCCACATTCCTGAGCGTCAGATCCTCCTGATAGCGGCTGTGTATGATCTCGCAGGCCCGGGCCAGATATTTATCCTGTAAGTTTCCGAAATCAACGGCTTTCTGTTCTTCCGTGAATTCCTTTCCCAGCTTTTCCGACAGACTTTTATACACGGCCTGTTTCTCTCTGATACTTTTGATGGTACTGGACATGACCTCCTCCAGCTCCTTATCATCGATCGGTTTCAGCAGATAGCCCCGCACACCCATTCGCATAGCTCTTTTGGCATAGGCAAACTCATCATAGCCGGAAAGAATAATGTATTCACAGGATATCTCATCCTGCAGGCTCTCGATCATTTCCAGCCCACTCAGTTTCGGCATTTTTATATCAGTTATAACAAGATCCGGTTTCAATCTGAGAATCATCTCACGGCCCTCCTCTCCGTCAGCCGCCTCCCCGATAATCTCACTCCCAAAATCCGACCAGGTAGTGGTCAGTTTCAGTCCCTGGCGGATCAGATCCTCGTCTTCTACTAACAAAACTTTTATCATTTTTACCTCCATGCGTGCGTAAATTCAGAACTTTCCATCCGCATCAGATGGTTTTTCCTTTTCGATATGCTTAATCCGCAGAGTAATATGGGTTCCCTCCCCAAAGATGCTGGCTGCGGATATTCCGCAGCTCTCATCTCCAAATAATCTGGCTCTTCTTTGTACATTGTTCAGACCGATATGATGAGTCCCTTCCTGCCGGAAAGCCAGCAGCGAATCCAGGGTCTCCTGATCCATTCCGTTCCCGTTATCTTCCACACTGAAAATGAGATACTCCCCATCAATTCTGCCGTTCAGACAGATCCGGCACTCTCCCGACTTACCGGAAAATCCGTGCACGATCGCGTTCTCCACCATAGGCTGCAGGATCAGCTTGGGGATAAGTTCCTCTTCCATGCCGTTTTGCAGCTCCGCCTCCATATGCAGCCGGTCTCCGTAATGCTTTTTCTGTATTTCCAGAAAAGACCGGATAATTTCCATCTCATAGGAAACGGTTACCAGATCGGCTTTCGTATTCATCACGCGCCGAAGAAGACGTCCCAGCTGCACGGTAATATCAGAGATCTCACTGGTCCGGTTCAATTTCGCATTCCACTTGATCAGATCCAGCGTGTTATACAGAAAATGGGGATTCATCTGCAGACTCAAGGAACGGGTCTCCGCGATCCAAAGGCTGTGCTTTTCCTCATCAATGTTAGCCATCAGCTCCCCGATCTGTTCTGTCATGGAATTAAACGAATCGCCCAGCTGTCCGATCTCATCCTTCCGGTCAACGATCACTCTGGCACTTAAATCCCCGTGCTTGACCTTTGCCATGGATTCCCGGATTCTCTGGATCGGGGCCGATATGGACCGAGCCAGCATTCCGGAAAGTCCTAAGCCCAGTACCGCTATGATCATCAGGCCTGGTATCATCGCTTTTAAGATGGCACTCATGATCTTGTTCATCACATCGGACGGCATTTCCTTAATATAGAGAAGGCCGTAGGCGTCACTTCGGCTGTAGGCAAAGGTGTCGCCTATGATACCCGTCGTCTTGTCTTTCCAGTTATGGTCAAAACCGTATTCTTCTGTTTTACCAAGTCCCTCATATTCCAGCCCGGAGGTATGGTAAATAATAGCACCGCTGTGATTCAGTATCATAAACATCGTTTTATACTGTTCCGCGTACTCATTTACAATCACGTCAATGGTGCTTCTGGGAATCTCCACAAGGACGTATCCCAGTACCTGATCCTTTTCATCCCGATAAGCTTTGGCCATACAGATCCGATCCTCTTCATTGAGCATGGCATCCCGGGCGACGGCGTAGACCGATACATCCTCTCCCTCATTTGCCTTTCGGAATACGCCCCAGTTTTCAAATGAAGCATGCGTGGATTTCATCACCTGTTCTGAGGTAGACAGCCACTGGGTCGGATTCAGTTTCACGATACTGATGGCAGCTTTCTGATTATTACCATTTTTTAATATGTAAAGAGAGCGCAGCACAGTATTGGCGTTCTCCGCGTCAGGGTCAGTAAAAAAGGCCCGGACCTCCTCGTCCTGAGTCAGATTACAGATCACTTCTTTATAATTTTCTATCTCATTGTCGATTGCATTACGGACTTTTTCTGCGGTGCCGGCGCTCTGCTGTCTTAAGTTGGATAGATAGATACGATAGAAAGCGAAGCTGATGATTCCGCTCAGGATCACCGCGAATACCAGACACGATACAAAAAAGGCGGAAAATATACGGCAAAAATAGCTCTCTGAAATTTTTTTCAGCATTTTTTCCTCCATGCGTGCGTATTTTAGCACATCTAGGTATGGATGAACGTTTTCGTTCAGCCGTTCCTCCATGCGTGCGTATTTTAGCACATCTAGGTATGGATGAACGTTTCCAGATAAGTTTCACTTTGTAACCTTTCTCCACGTTATGTTCTATTTTACCTGAAAATATAGGGAAAAGAAAGTCATGAGGACCGAACAATTCCCCATAACTTTCTATTTCCTCAATTTCCTATCCATGTCTTTACCGCTATGAGAACTATATCCTAACGCTGCTATTTTTTCAGACTACACTCTTGCCGCCCGAAACTTTATTAAAGATCAGCAGACACACTACCGTAGCCAGGGTCAGAATAGTCGACAGCGCAGCCGCCTGTCCGTACGCGTCATTATTGACACAGTTAAAGATTGCCACGGATATCGTAATCGTCTTTCCTGTATACAAAATCAGCGTGGCGCTCAATGTATTCATTACGCTGATCAGGCTTAAGACCGCCCCCGACATCAGGCCGGGCAGCATCAGGTGCACCGTCGTTTTAAAGAAAGTTTTCATAGCCGGGACGCCCAGGCTTATGGATGCTTCCTCCACCGAATTATCAATCTGGTAGAGGATACCCACACTGGACCTCATGGTATAAGGAAGCTTTCGTATGACAAATGAGATAATAATCGCCCACATAGTTCCGGTCAGTACGATTGCCCCCTGATTAAAGGCCACTGTCAGGCAGATACCGAGAACAGCTCCCGGGATGACATAGGGGAACATCAGCAGCATGTCGATCAGGTTGGACACAAAGCTTTTCCGCCTGACGATCAGGTAGGAACCGATCAGTCCCAGCAGTACAATGATAGCCAGTGCAATAAAGGAATACAAAAAGGTATTGGTAATACTGCGCCCCAGCTTATTGGCCACCTGGCGGTAACTGTCCAGGCTGAAACCGGCTGCAAACAGCGGGCCGTTGGTCTTTAGGAACGACTGGATCGTAACCGTGATCTGCGGCAATACCGACAGGAAGGATACAAAGAACACCACCGCCGTTGCCAGAAGCTTTTTCCCCCGGGTCAGCTCGATGACCGCCGGCGGACGAAGGCTGGTCATATTATAACTCTTTCTGTCTACGAACCGCTTCTGGACGAAGAGCACCAGCAGGGCAATGATGATGATAATGACGCTCAAGGCGCTGGCAAAGCCCGTGTCCGTTCCCACCTCATTCAGGAATTCCTTATAAATGATAACCGGCAGCGTGCTGTAGCCTTCCCCGATCAGCCTGGGAGTACCGAAGTCAGCCAGAGCCGTCATGAACACCATCAGCGCCGATGACAAGATAGTCGGCAGGATGACCGGGAATGTAATCTTCAGAATCCTGCGGATACCGGAGATCCCCAGATTCTCGCTGGCTTCCTCCAGGGAGGAATCGATGCTCCCCAGCGCGCCTGACACATAGAGATAGACCATGGGATAGAGTTTCAGGGTAAATACCAGGACGATCCCTTTAAATCCATAGATCTCCCCCATTTCGATTCCGATCATGGACAGCAGTTTTGTGATAAATCCCGCGCGGCCCAGCAGAGTGATCCAGGCGTAAGCACCGATAAACGGCGGTGACAGCATGGAGAGAACCACCATTACATTGATCAGCCTTTTCCAGTACAGATTAAAGCGGGACCCGATGTATGCCAGCGGCACCCCCAGCAGGGTAGCCAGGATCGTCACCACCGTACTGATCAGAAGGCTGTGCCCCAGCGCTTCCTGATAGTATTTCTTCTGGAAAAACTTCAGGTAGTTGCTCATGGTAAACGCGTTGGTATCCGGGTTCTGAAAACTCTGGACAATCAGCTTCAGGAACGGATATACGATAAAGATCAGACACAGGATCAGAATCAGCAGACTCATGATCGTCCAGAAATTAAATCGATCCATGTGGAGCTTTTCATAAATTTTCTTTTTTGGTTTTGTATTTTCCTTCATAACGCCCCTCCTTTTAACCGCCGTCAATCGCGCATGATCGTTTTTTCCTTCTCCGCGTCAAACACGCAGATCCGTCCGGACATCAGCTCCAGGCTTACCCTGTCATTTGTTTTCCGGGAAATGTCCATCTCATCCGTGTACTCGTTGACTTCGATCAATGGGCCGTTGTCAATCTGGATCTCATAATTCATAAAATCCCCAAGGAAGGTGCTCATGGTAATCGTCCCCTGAATCTCCCCCTCCTTCGGCGCTCCCAGATGGACGTACTCGGGGCGGACGGATACCTTTACCATCCCTTCATATTCCCTGTCGATATTCAGTTCCAGCTGTTTCACTCCCAGGATCCTCACGACACCGCCGCTCGCTTCCCCGTCCAGGAAGCAGGAGGTTCCGATAAAGTTCGCCACAAACATATTCGACGGTTTCGTATAGATCTCCATCGGTTCTCCCAGCTGTTCCACCTGTCCGTCATGGATAATGGCGATCCGGTCCGATATGGATAACGCCTCCTCCTGGTCATGGGTGACATATATGGTCGTAATGTTCAGCTGCTTTTGGATTTTCTTGATACTTGTACGCATGGTCACACGAAGTTTGGCATCCAGATTACACAGCGGTTCGTCCATCAGCAGCACATCCGGATGGATGACCACTGCTCTGGCCAGAGCCACACGCTGCTGCTGGCCGCCGGAGAGCTGGCTGGGCATACGATCTTTCAGATTGTCGATCTGCATCATCTTCATAGCTTCCATGGCACGGTCCGTCAGCTCTTTTCCTTTGATCTTCCGTGCTTTCAGGCCGTATTCTACATTTCCCTGAACGGTCATATGCGGAAATATGGCATAGTTTTGGAATACCATACCGATATTTCTTTTATCCGCCGGAATATGATTGATTTCTTTGTCATTAAAATATATTTTTCCTTCATCGATCGGATTAAATCCCGCGATCATGCGCAAAAGCGTCGTCTTGCCACAGCCGGAAGGTCCCAGCAGTGTAAAAAATTCCCCTTCCTTAATGTCCAGACTGATGTGGTCACAAGCTTTGAAGTCCCCATATACCTTCGTCGCGCCGTCGATCTTCACCCTTTGACTGCTCATAATCCTCTTCCTCCATCTCTTCATTTTAAAGGAGGAAGGATGGTTTTTTAGTGCATTCTCATCCTTCCTCCTGGTTTATCCGAATCGCTTCCGCAGTTAACGGGAGATCAAATCATTCCATTTATCGTTGAATTCCTGGGTATGGCTTGATGTCCAGTCGATATCCATATTCACGAAGGTGATTTTATCCCATGCTTCCATGGTGTCCGGATCTGAGACGTCAGATCGTACCGAGCGGCGGTTTAAGTCGCCCAACTGCTCCTGAACCTCTTTACTGCTGAGATAGTCGATAAATTTCTGCGCGTTTTTCAAATTCTGGCAATCTTTGACGATCGCCATACCGGAAGGGCTGGAAGAAGTTCCCTCGCTGGGATATACGATCGCGATATTAGCGCCTGACTGGATATAGCGCAGCGCCGCTTCCTCATAGGTCAATCCGACCATGTATTCCCCATCCGCTACTCCCTTATATACACCGGAAGAGGAATCCAGGATCTTTCCATCCAGATTATCCACTAACTTCTCGATAAATTCATAGCCTTTGCCGTCATCTGTTCCGTACGCCAGAATAATAGACATCATGCAGGCAAAAGAAGAGGATGCGGAGGTCGGATCCGCGCAGGCGATCTGGCCTTTATATTTCTCATCCAGCAGGTCTGCCCAGGAAGTCGGCGCGCCGGCTGCATCCACCAGCTCCGTGTTATAGATCATAACCATGGGTCCCATATCGAATCCGGTATAGTAGCCGTTGGCATCTTTTGCCGCGTCTTTTAAGGAATCCACGTTGGAAGAGGTATACTGCTGGAGCATATCCTGATTGGCACGGTAGGTATCGATTACTCCGCCCCAAACCACATCCGCCTGCGGATTGCCTGCTTCCGCTTTAATACGCGCGAACAGGGATGAAGTTCCATCCTGTACCAGATCCACCTTGATACCCGTCTGGTCCTCGAATTCCTGGATGATAGGATCAGCCCAGTCCGTGGAATTAGAATAGTAAAGTGTCATACTCTTCGTTTCTTCCGGTTCCGCTGCAGGCGCTTCCTGGGAATCTCCCGTCCCGGATGAAGCTGCGGGCGCTTCCTCTTTTTTGGAGCCACAACCGGCCAGAAGGCCAAAACACATGGTAACCGTTAATAAGACTGCTAATTTTCTTTTCATGAATAATCCCCCTTTAATCTCTGTTCACTTTTACTTTTTTAATATTGCCTTCGTAACTCTTTCTATAAAATTTTAATTTTAATTCTCCTTTCATCATTTTTTGTCTGTCACTTTACTTATTATTTACATTAATATTATAGTTTTGTTGTGCATTTCGCAATAAGACAAATCGGCAAAAAAGGGTTGCAGAATCGCACACTTTAAAAAATAGTAGCGCTCGAAAAAGCCTCGCTGACTATTTTTCATGCATCGCACGTAAGCGGCCAAAAAACGGCCGCTAAGTGCTCATAGCTATAAAAAAGAGTTTCAAGGTACAAAAAACATTTTTTATCCTCGACAAAATCCCCCCCGCTTTTCTTGTTTTCCATTTTTCCGTATGCTATAGTAATCCGCAATACTATGAAACAAATCCTGCAAAAATGGAATCATTCAATTTGAAAATGGAACAGATCAAATGGAAGAGGAGGTTCTCAATTACATATGAATAGCCGTTATTTACTGCCACTGCTGCTCGCCGCACTTAGCCTGTCCCTATGCCTGTCCGGATGCGCCCTGCACAATCCCAAGGCCCAGCTCAAAGAACAGCTGGAAGCCCTCAAACATCCTGAGACAGACGAGGACCTTCTGAATACCATACACCAGCTGGACCAGGATAAATCCCTTCAGCTCCTGGACTACGATCATGGGATCCTGGCATCCCGTCTCCTGGAAAATTACGACTACCAGATCCAGTCCTCGAAGATCACCGGCGAAAAAGCAGAAGTTACTATAAAACTGACCACCCGCAACATGGAACAGCTGATGGATGCCTATCGTTCAGAGATTCTGAACCGCTATATTACCTCAGGGCCAATGGGACAGGCATCCGCATTGGACTGTACGGATATCCTGTCCGATATCCTTAACTCATCTTCCGAGTTCCAGACCCGTCGGATCACCCTGTCTCTCATACGCAGTGAGGACGGCTGGGCCTATGAGGCCCCTTCCACAGTCCTGGACCAGCTCACCGGAGGTTTGATCACCAGTATCGAAAACTCAGGCCTTACCTCTGCGTCCGCCATGGCACAGGCCTACCTGGACCAATTAAAAGAGATGGCTCCGGAAACGCTGCGTCAATACCTGTCTATCCGTCACTTTTTCTCCGACCAGGAACCCCAGGCTTCCTCCCAGGATCTGGCCTACGCGGCCCAGATCCATAAGAACCTGGACTACCAGATCCTCTCCTGCGAACAGACTGACACCTCCGCCCTTGTCAACCTCTCCCTGAATCTGACCACCGCGGACCTGCCAAAGCTCTTCACTGCTTACAAAGACCAGCTAAATACCCTCAAAAATGATCCCGCTCTGCTGAAGCTGACAGATGAGGAATTCCTGATAAAGTCCTCCGACCTGCTTCTGAACCTCCTGGAAGAAAGTATGACTTCCGTAACCATCGAGACTTCCCTGCCTATGACCCAAACAAATGGGGTCTGGCTTCCAAGGATCGAGACGAATGCTTTTTCGGATGCTCTGCTGGGGAACTATCCGGAAGCGATCTCCGTGCTTCAGAATTAGAGTCATCCTGGCTCTTTAGCAAAATCCCAGCAGGTTTCACCCTTTTCTGCAGGCCCGTCCATGGAAGCCAGTGTGTGCCCTTTAGGCACGAATTGGAGAATTTGTCTTTTTTGTTGTTGATTTTCGACACAACTATATCCATTTCATTTCTAAATGGTACAATAGATAGCAAAGGAGGGAGAAATATGTCGTTTGGAAGTATTTTAAAAGAGTTACGAAAAGCGAATCGCATCACCCAGGGAGAACTGGCTGACTTTTTAAGGGTTTCCCGACCTACGATTGCCGGCTATGAGACAAAGGATAAACAGCCTGATTTCGAAAAACTAATCAAGCTTTCGGAATTCTTCAATGTCTCGATTGATTACCTGATCACAGGTGATTCCTTCGGAAAGTCCAATCCCAACTTGACTGAGACAAATCAGAAAATTTACTCTGATTATGAGCTGGAGCATTCTTTGATGCGCCAATTTATTAAGCTCTCCTATGAATCGCGGGTGGATCTGATTGAATTCGCCAAGGTACTGCAGCTTCGTGATAAGATGCGTGAGCCGAATCTTTAGAGCACCGTATACGTAAGAAAAAATGATAACAATTTGCCCTCTTCCGATAATGATATGCTCCCTTTTAGGTAGACAAGTGAAATAATAAAAACTTGTTTCCTGAAAGGGGGTATTTTTTTGAGTAGAA
>NZ_JAHQCX010000020.1 GCF_019042245.1 Diplocloster modestus | reverse complement strand
AAAGAAATTTGGGAGTATTAACTCCTTTTGAAAAATACGAACAATATATGTTGGCAGCATAAAAACTGCCACCAGCTTTTCGCATCTGGTGGCAGAAATAATTTTTATTTTTTTTAATTGTCTACTTGACGGGAAGCAGTTCATAATCGTAAGAGGGCTTTTATTTTTGTCTTTCGCTGAGTTCTGATTTTGCTTATTATTTTCTATGGTTTTTACGCGAAATGATACTTCTTTCTTTTCGTGACAAAGAACAGGATCGTAACCACAATGGCCAGCAGTTCAGCTATGACGATAGCCAGCCAGATTCCGTCAATCCCAAGGAAAATCGGAAGTATGAGTACTACAGCCACCTGAAATACCAGGGTTCTCAGGAATGAGATCGCAGCGGAGACAGCCCCATTGTTCAGGGCTGTAAAAAAAGCAGATCCAAAAATATTCATCCCGCTAAACAAAAAGGCCAGAGAGTATAAACGGAAGCCGCGGCAGGTGATGGAAAGCAGCTCGGCATCAAAGCCAACGAAGATTCTGGTCAGGGGCATGGATAATCCTTCGGCCATAAGAGTCATAGCTGCGCCGGCTGTTCCGACCAGCACCAGGCTGCGCCGGAACAGGCTTTTCATTTCCGCATGATTCTGAGCTCCAAAATGATAACCGATAATCGGCGCGCTGCCGATAGCGTATCCGAAAAAGATCGCTGAAAATACAAAGTTTACATACATAATGACTCCGTAAGCGGCAACTCCATCCTCTCCGGCAAAGCTTAACAGCTGAAAGTTGTACAGCATGGTGACAATGGATGCAGAGATGTTGGTCATCAATTCAGACGACCCGTTCAGACAGGTTTTTAGAAATACTCTCCCATCAAAACCAGCCTTTGTCAATTGCAGCAGGCTGTTATTTTTTCGGCTAAAATAAATGAGCGGGACAAATCCCCCCCACGGCCTGACTAATGGATGTGGCGATAGCCGCCCCGGCAAGGCCCCAGCTGAATACTGCTACAAACAGGTAATCCAGAATGATATTGGTAACGCCCGCCCCTATGGTTACCGCCAGGCCCAGATGTGGTTTTTCCGCTGTAGCCAGGAAGCTTTGGAATACATTTTGCAGCATAAAAGGCGTCAGGGCCAGAAGCACGATCCTCCCATACAGGACACAGTCCTCGAGCATCGTTCCCTTCGCGCCCAGGAAGGCGGAGACCGAGCGGAGACAGAGTATACCCACTCCGGTAAGCAGGATGCCGCCGATAGCTGTCACATAGATCAGCATGGAAAAATATTGGCTCGCCTTCTCCTGTTTTCCCTCTCCCAGCGTCTTAGCCACGATCGCGCTGCCTCCTGTGCCGATCATGAAACCAAGCGCTCCTAAAATCATCAGCACCGGCATAATCAGATTGATGGATGCAAAGGGTGTTTTCCCCACATAGTTAGATACAAACAGGCCGTCTACCACACTATAGATCGAAGTAAAAATCATCATTACAATGGATGGCAGTACAAAACGTATCAGTTTCTTATAAGTAAAATGTTCCGATAATTGTATTCTCATTGGTCATCTTCCTTTCCGCCGCAGTGCGATCCCTGCGGAGCGTTTTTTATTTCATAGGAGCACTTTTCCACGAAATAAAAGCCCGGTTATCCTGGCATAACCGAGCGCTTTTACAATCAGATACCTGAAGAAACTTGCATTGTTCAAGATTCCAGTATTGCATTTGTCTCTGTGCGTAACAAAGAAATGTGTTTCTGTGTCAATCTCAAAAATTCAGAACGTTCCTCATCTGTCAATTTTCCAAAAGCGTTTTGTTCCGCTTCCATCAGCGGCATGACATGTTCCTCAGCATAGTTCTTTCCTTTTTGCGTCAGTACGATCTCTTTGTTTTTTCGATTTCCCGGCAATGGGACCAGTTCTATATAATCATCTGCTTCCAGATTCTTAAGCGCGGAATTCACCGTCTGTCTGCTGAACGACCAGATTTCACTCAAATCCTTTTGCGTATAAGGCTCTACGCTCTCCTGCACGGAATAGAGGATCCAGAATGCGCAGTCCGATATTCCACAATGCTTAGCAAAATCATGATACAGCTCGTCCAGTTCTTTATAAAGTTTATTAAATGCACTTAGTTGTAAAGCCACCTCATGATCCATACTCCAGATCTCCCTTCTAAAAACCAAACGCAAAATCAAGCTGTCATAATCCGATTTCGGACAAAATATATAATAATCCGAAATCGGATTATTGTCAACAAGTTTTTTAATTTATTTCCCACTTTATTACCTACTTACCCTCACAATCCCAACTTACCACATGATAGATAACCTTCTGTCCCTGCATCCGGGCTATCACCCGTGCAGAGGAGGGAAGGCGCTTTCACTCGCTGCATTTATCACATACCTCATTCCCCAATCAGTTCAGAAATCAGATACGCATAGATATCCTGGCTCTTTGCCTTCCACTGATTACACACTGCCTCCGCCTGTTCCTCTGTAGGAACCATCAGGCTCAGCTCAATCAGGTGATGCGTCCGGTCCCGGATCACGCAGTGTGCCTCAAAATCATGATGGGTCGTCTTATAATAATCCGCGATCACAGAAACTTCATTTCGAAGCTCATATTTTTTTTCTTTCAGAAATTCATCAATCTCCGTTCGGATAGTTTCCGATATCCGGTTCCCGAAGTATTCCAGGGTGTCCCGGCCCTCCTGGGTGATCTGGTAAAAAGAACTGTTCCGGACAGATTCTGCCCCGATCAGTTCCGATTCCAGCAGCTCATTAATCGCCTGCTGAAGCGTAAAATAAGTTGTGTAACCCTGATCCAGTATAAAATCAGACAGCTGAGCATTTGTCAGCGGAAAGTCCACTTTATCTAACATATAAAGAATGATCAGCTTATAGAGTGTAAATGATTCTGACATGTTATATTCTCCCCTTTCCCTTTTTATCAGGAAACTCTTCCTCAGATTCCGGTAAAATATTTCCCCTGAAAACTTTCATTTTCCCTCATCCACTTATGTATGGTGTTCAGCACCCTGGTTTTGGCAGCACTCCATTGCGGGGCGATCAGAAGTTCTCTGGGCCCGTCACCGGTCAGCCGGTGTATCACGATATCCGGTTTCAGATGTTCGATACAACGGATCACGATCCGCACATATTCCTCCATCTCAAGAGTCCGGAATCCTCCCTTCCGGTAATAATCCGCCAGATCCGTCTGCTCCAGCACATGCAAAGACTGCAGTTTGACCCCCTGAATCCCCTTCAGATTCAGATATTCCACCGTCTCAAGCATTCTTTCCTCGTCTTCTCCCGGCAGCCCCAGGATCACATGCGTGATCACATCGATCCCGGCTTTCTGGAGCTTCTCCACCGCCTCGTCGAAACAGGACAGCGGATATCCTCTGCGGATAAACTCCGCGGTGTCCTCATGGATGGTCTGAAGTCCCAGCTCGATCCAGACAGGCTTGATACGGTTTATCTCACTCAGCAGTTCTACCACATCATCCCCCAGGCAGTCCGGCCTTGTCGCGATCGATAAGACCTCCACATCGGGATAACGGATGGCTTCGGTGAATATCTCCCTTAGATATTCCACCGGTCCGTAGGTGTTAGTAAACGGCTGAAAGTAGGCGATATAGGTCATGCCCTCCGGCTTCTTCATCAGAAGGCTGCGGGCATACTCCATCTGCTCCGGAACCGGCTGCTCCGGACGGCCGGCGAATTCTCCCGATCCGCCGCCGCTGCAAAAAATGCAGCCCCCGCGTCCCACAGTCCCGTCCCGGTTCGGACAGGTCATACCTCCGTTCAGGCACAGTTTATATACTTTATGGCCGAATTTTTGTTTTAAATAATAGTCCAGCGAATAATAGGGTTTGGGCCCCCACATTCTTACAATCATCGGATATGGTCCTTCACCGCACGGCTTACCACATCCGCCACCCTGGGATCAAAAGCCTCCGGCATGATATTTTCATCGGACAGCTCATCCTCCGGTACCAGTCCGGCTATGGCCACAGCCGCTGCCAGCTTCATCTCTTCCGTGATCTGGGCTGCCCTGCCCTCCAGCGCCCCTTTGAAAATACCGGGAAATGCCACCACATTGTTCACCTGATTCGGGAAATCGGAGCGGCCAGTCCCCACCACGCGGGCTCCTGCAGCTCTGGCTTCGTCCGGCATAATCTCCGGAACCGGATTCGCCATGGCAAACAGAATGGAATCCCGGTTCATGGATGCCACCATCTCCTTCGATACGATACCCGGAGCGGAAACGCCCACGAAGATGTCCGCGCCCTTCATAGCGTCTGCCAGGGTTCCCGACTTGTCCTTAAGATTCGTAACCTCTGTCATCTGCTGCTGCATCCAGTTCAGACCCTCCGTAGATTTTCCAATGATACCGCAGCGGTCGCACATGGTGACCTGCGTAAAACCATAGGTCAGCAGAAGTTTGGCGATGGCGATTCCCGCAGAACCCGCGCCATTTACCACCACCCGGCATTCCTCTTTTTTCTTCCCGGTCACCTTCAATGCATTGATCACACCGGCCAGTACCACGATGGCGGTTCCATGCTGGTCGTCATGAAATACCGGGATGTCCAGCAGCTTTTTTAGACGCTCCTCAATCTCAAAACAGCGGGGAGCACAGATGTCCTCCAGATTAATGCCGCCGAAAGCAGGCGCGATATTTACCACCGTACGGATGATCTCCTCCGTATCCTGGGTGTCCAGGCAGATCGGAATGGCATTCACACCGCCGAATTCTTTAAACAATACCGCTTTTCCTTCCATGACCGGCATCGCGGCCTTCGCTCCGATGTTGCCCAGTCCCAGTACTGCGCTTCCGTCGGAAACGACAGCAATTGTGTTGGCTTTTATGGTATACCGGTAAGCGGCCTCCGGGTCTTCAGCGATTACCTTACACGGCTCGGCCACACCCGGGGTATAGGCGATCGCCAGATCCTCCCGGCTGGTAACAGGCGCCTTGGATACGATCGCCAGCTTCCCGTTCCACTCTTCATGCATCTGTAATGCCTTCTCATTGGTTGTCATCTTCTGCTCCTCCTTTGATCCATTTCATATGCGCTTTTATTTGACGTTCGTATCCGTTGTCGGAAGGTTCGTAAAATGTCTCATTTATGATCTCTGACGGCAGATACTGCTGCTCCACATAGTGCTTCGGATACTCATGGGCATAGAGGTAGGTGAGGCCTCTGCCCAGCTTCTTGGAGCCTTTATAGTGGGCATCCTGCAGATGGGGCGGCACCGTGGTATGCACCTGCCGTACATTTCCCATGGCTTTCTCGATGGACATGACAGCGGTATTGCTCTTCGGCGCAGTGGCTACGTATTCACAGGCCTGCGCCAGAATGATCTGAGCCTCCGGCATACCGATCCGCTCCACAGCCAGTGAAGCCGTCACGGCTACCTGTAACGCCTGAGGATCCGCATTGCCCACGTCCTCAGAGGCGCAGATCATAATACGTCTTGCGATAAACTTGATATCTTCCCCAGCATACAGCATTTTCGCCAGATAATAGACCGCCGCATCGGGATCCGATCCCCGCATGCTTTTGATAAACGCTGAGATCGTATCATAGTGGTTATCTCCTGTTTTATCATACCGGACCACCCGTTTCTGGATACATTCACCGGCCACATCCAGCGTTATATGTATCTTCCCGTCACTGCCAGGCTCCGTGGTCAGCACACCCAGCTCGATGGCGTTGAGCGCGGCTCTCGCATCCCCGCCGGCGATATCGGCCAGAAACTCTTTGGCGTCGTCCTCGATCACCGCGTGGTACGCGCCCATTCCCTTTTCCTGGTCATAAACCGCCCGGTCGATCAGCGTCTTGATGTCCTCTTTGGACAACGGCTTTAATTCAAATATAATAGACCTGGAAATCAGCGCGCTGTTCACCTCAAAATAGGGGTTTTCCGTGGTGGCGCCGATTAAAATCAGCGTTCCGTCCTCCACGAACGGCAGCAGATAATCCTGCTGCCCCTTATTGAAACGGTGAATTTCGTCCACAAACAGGATCGTCTTCTTCCCGTACATGCCCAGCGTTTCCTTGGCCTGGCGGACCACTTCTTCCATGTCCTTTTTTCCAGCCACCGTGGCGTTGATCTGGGTAAATTCCGCGCTGGTCGTATTGGCGATCACCTTGGCCAGCGTGGTTTTGCCTGTTCCGGGCGGCCCATAGAAGATCACGGAGCCCAGCTTGTCCGCCTTGATCGCACGGTACAGCAGCTTGTCCTTTCCAATGATGTGCTGCTGCCCCACCACTTCCTCCAGAGTCGCGGGCCTTAAGCGGGAGGCCAGAGGCGACTCCGCCTTCATCTGATTTTCCCTCATATAATCAAACAAATCCATGTCTTTCAACCTCTTCTCATCTTAACACGCTTAATATGATCTAAATAGATCCGGTATCATTTCCCTGGTGATGCGCAGAGATCCATAATCACTTCCCTGGCGATCAGTATTCCGGCCACCGGCGGCACAAATGCCACACTGCCGGGAATGCTTTTCTTCTCACCCGCATCCTCATCTGTTTGCACAGCCTTCGTATCGATTGGCTGCTCATCTGAATACAGAACCTTAAGTTTTGGGATCCCTCTCTTTTTCAACTCCCGCCGCATCACCCGGCACAGGGGACAGACCGACGTCTCGCAGATATCCGCGATCCGGAACCGGGACGGGTCCAGCTTATTTCCAGTGCCCATGCTGCTGATCAGCGGTATACCTGTTCTGTTACAGTGCTCAGCAATGGAAAGCTTAGCGGTTACCGTATCCACCGCGTCCACCACATAGTCCAGATCCTCTGTAATCAGATCCGCGGCATTTTCTTCCAGCACAAAAGTATGAAACGTCTGTACATGCGCTCCCGGATGGATATCCAGTATCCTTTCCCTCATCACTTCTGTTTTCTGCCTGCCAATGGTACTGTGAAGCGCCACCACCTGCCGGTTGATATTCGTCAGAGATACCGTATCGTGATCTACCAGGATCAGGGTCCCCACGCCGCTCCTGGCCAGCGCCTCGATACAGTGTGATCCCACACCGCCGACGCCGAACACCAGGACCCTGCTGTTCTTAAGTTTGTCTACGCCGGCCCCGCCAAGAAGCATCCGCGTTCTGCTGAATTCATCTATCATATCTGTTCCTTTTCCCTCATTCCAGTATCAATTCATCGACCGTCACGAACTCGTACCCCTCTTTTTGCAGGATATCCACGATCCTTAAAGCGGCCTGAACCGAACTTTCGTAATAGTCATGCAATAAAATAATATCATTTTCTTTGACTTTCGTCACTACTTTATTTACCACGTTGGTGGCATTTCCCGTAGTCCAGTCCAGCGGATCCACCGTCCACATGACCGGGATCATCTGGATTCCGCACTCCAAATCATCCTTCCATAAACCGAAGGGCGGCCGCACATATTCCGTGGGTGAGCCGGTGATCTCTTCCACCAGATTACTGGTTCTCTCGATTTCATCGCTGGCCTCCTCCTGGGAAAGCTTCGTAATCTCCACATGGTCAAAAGTATGGTTCCCGATCAGATGGCCGTCATCCGCCATTCTTTTGATAATCTCTTCATTTCCCGTAACGTTTTTCCCAATTACAAAAAAAGTAGCCTGAACATTCCTCTCTTTCAACCCATCCAGCAGCTCAGGCGTAAACACCGGATGTGGCCCATCATCAAACGTCAGTGCGATCTTCGGCTTCATATCAGATGCCGCGATGGTCTGACTGGTCTCTATAACCGTCCTCTCCTGCTCTGTCCTCTCCAGCACATGCATGCGGATTCCCACCGCCGTTACCAGAACCAGTAAGTCTAAAAATACAAATATTTGCAGCCGCTGCTTCCACATCGAACGAATTCCTTTACGGATCTTACTCTTTAACAATATATGACCCTGGGAAAAAACATATGACCCGGAGCGTGGTGACTTATACGAGGCCTTTTAAACCGGGGATAAAGGGTTAATCACCAGCTTTCTGACAGCCCCGTGCTGGAAAATACATATAATCGATATAGAGCTGCCGGAATGTTTCGCTGTCGGCTAATTGGACTTCCCTGGCCTGCTTTGCAATATGGCTGGGGATACTTCCTGCTTCCAGCATATATTTTACGACTCCGCTAAGGGAACTGTTTCCCACCGCTTTCGCTCTGGATGTCAGTTGAGGGGGAATTAATCCTATGGCGGATGCCTTGTTAAGGTCCAGGCGGTAGCCAAAACCTCCTGCTACGTACATTGCGCCGATCTCTTCGGCAGTGGTTTTGTATTCGGTGATCAGAGTCTCCAGGCCGGCACGGATCGCTGCTTTAGCCATCTGGATTTCCCGGATGTCTTTTTGGGTTATGACAATGAGAGGAATCTGTTCTTCCTGATCTTCCTGCGTCAGAGGATAACCGGTTTCAAAGTATTCCGGGACCAAGAGACCGGTTTCATCGATCAGCCCGTTCCGGTATAGTTCCGCGATTCCTTCGATCAGACCGGTTCCGCAGATTCCTATGGGCGGACGGTCTCCGATCGTTTTTATGGCGGCTTTGCTGTCCGGGCCGATTGTTACCTGGCAGATGGCACCCGGAATACTGCCTGTTCCGAACGTGATATTTCCGCCTTCAAATGCCGGTCCGGCCGCTGTGGATGTGACGCAAAGATGCCCGCCGGTTCCTATGGCCATCTCCCCGTTTGTCCCCAAATCCAGAAACAGCGCCGGTTTTCGGACTTCATGCATTCCGCAGGCATATAGTCCAGCGGTAATATCCGCACCGACAAAGGCGGATATGCCGGGCAGCAGTATGACCGGACAGTCGATCCAGGCTGCCTTCTCGTTATCCCCCGGTATTTGCGGTAATTCCTGTTGCGGTGCCGTCTGGAACAGGTCTTGACTTTTTATTACCTGCAGGCTGTTGTGATAGGGTCTAAAGGGCGCTGTTCCCAGTGTACGGCAGGGATATTCCATCAGCAGATGCAGCATGGTCGTATTTCCAGCTATCCCTATTTTACTGATCCGATCGGCAGTTACGCCTTGTTCTGTGATAAGTTGTTGGATTCCCCGCTTCAAGTCATCCCGGATGGATTTTGCCAGGGCTTTCCCCTGTCCGGATACGGAAGCCTGGATTCGGGATACCACATCCGCCCCAAAGCGTCTCTGATGATTGATCCCGCTATAGCAGCCCAGAACCTCATGGCTGACCGTCCCCACCAGCTGGAGGACCAGAGTGGTCGTTCCGATATCTACCGCTATCACACAAGGTTCTCCGTTTACACCGGCTTTCTCAATTCTGCATGGCTTCCGGCCGCTGTTTTCACTTCGCTCATATTCCTGAACGATATCAAATTCCTCTTCCCGCCTCCACTGCCCCCGAGTCCGGCAGTCCGTTCTTTGGCAGACCGCACAGTTCATGATACATCTGTCCTTCATTCTGCAATTCACCGCCTCACAAGTATTACAATCATGTCCCATTCTCATCTGGCACCGGTCGGAACTGACGGTCAGCAGATAACCCATAGTTTTAACCGGCTCGAACATATGGCCTTTCGTAAGCCTGATTTTTTCCGTCTCCCTGCATTTGACCGCTTCCAATAGCTCCTCCTGGAATTCAGCCGGCAGGCGGCCGGGCGCCTCAAGCCGCTCCCGGATTCCGATTCCTTCTTCCCGGCAGTATTCCCGGATCCTGTCCTGAATCCACTCATCCAGCCGGAACAGGTATTCATCCGCCATAGAATGAAGCAAAAGCCCCTTCACACAGTCTCCTGTTATAAAAAGCCGGTCGGCCTCCCGGCTTATTCGCTCCCCGGTACTGACCAGCACATATATCACATCCGCGTCCGGCCCCAATACTTGAACCGCCGCGGAGTCCCGGGGTATCTTCCCTCTGCGGTACACCGCCGCTGGTTTTGCCAGACCGTAAAGTCTTGGAAGAAGCTCATCGAACTCCTCCCCCATTTTCTGATAGACATCACTGCCTTTTTGGCACTCCATCCTGTGCAGAACCTGTTCTTTCCCTATCTCAGGATGCGAAACAGCGGACGTATACAGACCCGCCCGCTGATTATAATTCATCTTATTCACGTTCTTCCTGATCCTCTTGAGCAAAAGCCTGTCCGCCTGCTTTCTCCGCTTCATCCTTCTGTGCTTCTTCCGCCAGCTCAGCCTCATCTGCTTCATTGTCCGTCAGCTGGGCATTTCTGGCAGCCGCATCGGCAGCCGTGGGCAATGGAGAAGGATCCGCCTCCTCTTCCTGCACCACCTCATCCACGATTCCCAAAAACTCTTTCCTGAACTTCTGTCTCGGTCTCATACTAAAAGCATAGACAATAGCTCCCACCAGGCCCACCGTGCTGTTCCCGTCCGGATTCCCCAGCATAAATACGAACAAAACCAGACCGCCGATCCCAATAATATCTGTCCCCAGATATTTGATATATCCGGTTTTCCGTTCCGGAGTCAAATCTTCAAACTCCTTGAGCAGATACGGTTCCAAAACGTCCAGCAGCAGAACATAACACACCAGCCAAACGCCCATAATCACCTGAAACGCCGTCATATTTGTATTCTTAGATAAAATGGAATACCCAAAATACGCCAGCACAATTGCCGTAAGACCAATCAAAATTCCGGTTATCAGCCTGCGGACTTTCTTTATCTCCTGTTCACTCATATCTACACATTATCTCCTTTTTCAGTCATTGGTTTATTATATCGCATTTTCTGTACATCTTCAAGGGTCAATGCTAATCCTGCAGGATTACCCTGCCGGGCTGCGCTACCATTGAAGGCCAGCTGGGAGGGGACTGCAAACTGATTTTAAAGTCCGGCCCCATTAGACAGCCGTACAACCATCTCCGCCATCTGAGACAAAGGAATCCTGCGTTTTTCCTCCAGCCACTTCAGAATCAGGCTGAAACTCCCGGATGCGATGTAGGTATATACATATTCTGCAAGGGCCGGATCCATGGCCTTTTTCCTCTGATAGTCCTTTACGAAACCTTCCCGGATAATCATAGTGATTCTTCGCTGGAAGTCTGGGTTTCCGTTTCCTCCCAGCAGGATCAGGCACAGCTTCTCATTCTGCTCGATGTATTCCAGGATCTTGGTCAGCATCACCAGCATATCCGAGGGATTTTCCTGGTAGTCAAAGCTCTGCAGATACATATTGATATTATCGATTACTTCCTGCTCCACCGTGGCCAGCAGGTCCATCGGGTCGGTATAATAGCTGTAAAATGTGGCCCGGTTTATTTCAGCGGCCTGGCAGATTTCCGTGACCTTGATCTGGGTTACGGGTTTGTCCTGCATCAGGTTGATCAACGCTTCTTTTAAAAACAATTTCGTATAGCGGACCCGTTTATCTTGTTTTTTTATTTCCATCCTTATCTCCATGAGGGCGTTTGCCCGGCAATTTCCCTGATATTGTTTAATAATATACATTTTATAGCGTATTTGTTTGGCATATTACAGTTCGGGATTTTCTGATTGTTGAATTAGTATCACCATGTATATTATTATAGATATATGAAAGAAAGTCAACACGACGTATGAAAACAGAGGTGATTTTTCTGGAAATTTTATCGAAACACTTATTAAAACATAAAAAAAGTGTGACGGTTCTGTTTCTTACCGCGGCCCTCACATTCGGTCTGCTGATCCCCCTGGTCAAGATCAATTACAATATGGCCGACTATCTCCCCGAGCACGCGCAGTCCACGAAAGCCCTCCAGATCATGGCGGACGAATTCGGCGGTTCCGTGCCCAACATCCGCATTATGGTTCCCATTTCCTCGATACCGGAGGCATTGTCTTTTAAGAGACAGTTGGAGGCGATGGGTGGGATCTCGGAGGTCCTCTGGCTGGACAGCGCCGCGGATCTGAAGCAGCCGCTTCAAATGCTGGATCCGGACACGGTGGGAACTTATTATAAAGATGGCATGGCGCTCTTTGACGCCACGATCAGCCCCGGCGGGGAAGCCGCTGCTGTGGAAGCCCTTTACCGCCTGGTGGGAACCGGCGGCGCCCTATCCGGAGAAGCGGTTACTATCGCCTCCGCCCAGGAGATGGCCCAGACCGAAACTCTGCGGGCCATGCTGATCCTGGTTCCCCTTATCCTCCTTATACTGCTGCTTTTTACCTCCTCGTGGATAGAACCGTTATTCTTTTTGCTGGCTATCGGAGTTGCGGTGCTGATCAATCTGGGCACCAACCTGTTTCTGGGAGAAATCTCATTTATCACCCAGGCGGTCAGTCCGATTCTGCAGCTGGCGGTATCTCTGGATTATGCCATCTTCCTGCTGCATCGGTTTTCCGAATGCCGCCAGGAGGTGGAGGATCCGCAGCTGGCGATGCAGATGGCTATGAAAAAAGCCTTTTCGGCTATCGCCGCCTCCGCCGCGACTACCTTGTTCGGCTTCGTAGCTCTGAGCTTTATGAAATTCCGGATCGGCCCGGACTTAAGCCTGAACCTGGTGAAAGGAATCCTGCTGAGTTTCCTGTCCGTAATGATCTTTCTTCCGGCCATCACAATGTGCTTTTATAAATGGATCGACAAGACCAGACACCGTCAGCTGCTGCCGGTCTGGAAGGGAATCGGGAAATTCGCGCTGCGTCTGAGGATCCCGGTGCTGGTGCTGATGGCGCTGCTGATCATTCCGGGATATCTGGCTCAATCACGCGCGTCTTTTACCTATGGTATGGGGGATAATTCTCCCGGAAGCCGGCTGATGAAAGACGCGGAGGCCATCAACGATACCTTCGGGGAGTCCACCGCCATCGTTCTCCTTGTCCCCAGGGGCGACATGGCGGCCGAAAGGGAGCTGGGTCTTACCCTGAAAAAGCTGGACCCTGTGACCGGTGTCATCTCCTATACAACCATGGCGGACGCCGCGATCCCCTCCGATTATCTGGACGCGTCGGTTACCAGCCAGTTTTATTCGGAGCACTATGCCAGGATCATTGTAAATACGGATACTAAGGAGGAGGGGACGGTGGCCTTCGATACGGTGGAGCAGGTAATGGCCGCGGCACATTCCCTGTATCCGGAAGGCGTCTACTCCTGCGGGGAAAGCGTCAACCTCTATGACATGAAAACTGCCGTAACGGCAGATAACCGCTTGGTGAACCTGATCGCGCTGCTCTCCATCGCGCTGGTGCTTCTATTGACCTTCCGTTCCCTGACATTCCCGCTCCTGTTGCTTCTAACCATAGAAACGGCGATCTGGATTAATCTGGCGGTTCCATATTTCCAGGATTCCACCCTGAACTATCTGGGATTTCTGGTTATCAATACCGTTCAGCTGGGTGCCACGGTGGACTATGCCATCCTCCTGTCCGACAGGTACAAAGAGAACCGTAAGAACCTGCCCGCCAGGGAATCCCTCTGTAAAACTCTGGCGGACAATTATTTGTCGATATTGGTTTCCGGGTCCATCCTGTCCTCCGCCGGTTTCTGCCTGTATCTGACATCATCGAACCAGATTATCTCCCAGCTGGGGCTTTTGCTGGGGCGGGGGACTATTCTGTCTATGCTGATGGTCCTGCTCTTCCTGCCCGCGTTGCTGCTGTTGTTTGATCCGCTGCTGCGGATCACGACGATCCGTTCCAATTTTTACAGGAAGGGACGCAGTTAAACGCGCCACTGGAGGTTAAGGTTGAACAAAATGTTCACCCATCTCTTCGCATAGCATGTGAAAAAAGGTACCGTGTACCTTTTTCCGTAGAATTTATGGCGCGGTAAACGCGCCACTGGAGGAAAATATGAAAAAACGAATTCTCTGTCTGATTTTGGCTGCCGCGCTGCCTCTCTCCTGCTTTCTCGCTATGGCCCTGCCTGTACAGGCCGGGGAAAATAACGAACCTGCATCCGGCCAGGACAGCACCGCCGGCACCCCTCTGGATGATTATACCAAAGATGAGGTAGTCTACGGTAAGCTCTCTTCAGACGGGTTGGTCCAGTCCGTCTATGTGGTCAATACGCTCTACACCCGGGAAGCAGGGGTTGTCATTGATTATGGCGCATACGACTCTGTCTCGAACCTGACCGATGAGTCCGCCATCCGCTCAGAAAATGGGGAAAATTTCCTGACTGTGCCTGATGGTACGTTCTACTATCAGGGAAATCTGGACGCTCGCCCGCTTCCCTGGACCTATACCATAAATTATCAGCTTGACGGCGTTCTGGTCCGCGCGGACCAGCTGGCCGGCGCAACTGGACATCTGGCCCTGCAGATCCATACCGCACAGACTCCGGATATGGATCCGTCCTTCTACGACAATTATATGATGCAGATCACTGTTACCATGGATAACCGGCTCAGCCGGAATATCATCGCCCCGGATGCTTCCATCGCGAATGCCGGCTCAAACAAACAGATCGTATTCACCGCGCTTCCGGGTAAGGAAGGCGATTTTTCACTGGAAGCCGATGTGAATGACTTTGCCATGGACGGTATTATGATCGCCGCCCTCCCCTTTTCTATGGCCATCGAGATGCCGGACACTTCCGAAATGACCGGTGATATCACGGAACTGTCCGATGCCATCGATCAGCTGAATCAGGGCGTGGCGGACCTGTCCGGAGGCATCCGTGCGCTGCAGGACGGCAGCAAGGATCTGGCGTCCGGTTCTGCGAAGTTCCAGGACGGCATGCATAAGCTGGACGCAAATACGGATAAACTGCAGGCCGCCTCCGCCACGATCCGGGACGCTCTGGACACCATATCCTCCTCGCTTAAGGATCAGGCCGGAGATATAGACATGAGCAGTCTGAACCAGCTGCCCGGTGCCCTGCGGGAGATGTCCGCAGGCCTTAATCAGGCTGTCGGAGGCCTTACACAGCTCCGGGATAATTACAAGCTGGCTTATGACGCCCTCGTGCCGGCCTTAGAAGCGCTGGATGACAGTCAGCTGACTTCCGAAGAACTGGCGTTCCTGCAGTCCATGATGACCCCCGGCTCCGGTACCGGCAGTCAGCTGCCGCTGGAGCTTACCCCCCTCGTTCCGATTCTTCAAAAATTGGCCAACACATACACATCGGCCCTGACCGCCAAAGGGACTTTCGATGCTGTCAAAGAGGCGTTCGGCGCGGTAGACTCGACTCTCTCTTCGCTTATCACGCCGCTTGGAACCATCAGCTCTTCCCTTGGTACTATGGCAGACGGAATTGGACAGTCACTGAAAGACAACGATATCTCCTCCGCGCTGTCTCAATTGACGAAGGGGCTTTCCGATCTGTCCTCCAATTATTCCACGTTCCATTCCGGGCTTGTCGCATATACAAATGGCGTGTCCGATCTGGCCAGCGCTTACGACGTGCTGGATCAGGGAATCGGGCAGCTGGCCGACGGCACAAGCGAACTTGACAAAGGCGGCGGCCGGTTGAAATCCGGAACCCATGAACTCTATGTGAATACCAGGGATCTGCCCGACCGCCTGCCGGAAGAGATCGATAAGCTCATGGAGGAGTATGACAAGACAGACTTTCATCCGGTGTCTTTCGTGGACGGCCGCAATAAGCATATAGAACAGGTCCAGTTTGTCGTATCCGCGCCGCCTGTCAAAATTCCCGAGAAAGCGGCTCCACAGGCAACGGATTCCAAACCGCAGACAATTTGGGAGAAATTCCTGGATCTGTTTCGGTAGGAATGCCGTAAAACCACTCCTTCCCCCCTCCCTGAGACTGTCCAAAACTTGACAATCCAATGATGACAGGATTAAAGTATTAAATGATAGATTCGGAATCCGCACTAAAAAGAAAGGAACATCCGAAGTCATGAAGATAACCTGGTATGGGACTGCATCCATAGTACTGGAATCCGGTGGAGAAAGGATACTATTCGATCCTTTTGTCCAGCTTCGCGGCGGGGAACACATATTCCCGCCGGACACATTTGCGCAGGAAAAGCATATATTTATCACCCACGGTCATGTCGACCACCTGCTCTCAGTACCTGATATCCAGAAAATCTCCGGAGCGGATATCTATTGCACAGATCGCCCGGCAGACACTCTGGAGCATTACGGCGGCAGGTATGGACAAATGATCCGCATCACTCCGGGTGACCGGATCAGCATCGGCGGTATTCAGGTCACGGTATTGCCGGGTAAGCATATATCGTTTGACTGGCGCCTGATCGTAGTTGTGTTATCTCGTCCGCAGACTTATCTGCAGCTGCGAAACAGTCTGTTCTTAGCAAAAATGCACCACCGGTTTCCGGAAAACGGTGAGATCGTGATATATCAGATTGAGGCGGAAGGGAAAATGTTGTTATTAATGGGCAGCCTGGGCCTTTCAGACGGAGTGGATTATCCGCGGGGTGCGGACCTTTTGATCCTTCCGTTTCAGGGCCGCAGCCGGCTTTCAGAAGCTGCTCTCCCTGTGATCGAAAAACTGAATCCCAAGAGTGTGCTGCTGGATCACTTTGACGATGCGTTTCCTCCCATTTCCAGTTCAATCAGCACTGTAGAATTTGTGAAACGGATGGCAGAGATACATCCTGATCATAAAATAATCATTCCGTTGGCAGGCATACCCATTAATATAACCGCTTCCCCCTCATCCCTCAAAAACCGCATTCCTCCAAAGAACGTCTAATATTTTGAAAAAAACTATTGCTTTTTTTTCTTTTATCTGTTATATCTATTATAGAACAGACATTCAAAGAGTAAATTGACATTTTTCAGATATAATGACTATAAGGAGGAAAACATATGAACATCAGTAAATTTACCCAAAAATCCATTCAGGCCGTCAACGACTGTGAAAAGCTGGCCTATGAATACGGAAATCAGGAAATAGAACAGGAACACCTGCTGTACTCCCTGCTCACCCAGGAGGACAGCCTGATTCTGAAGCTGATCGAGAAGATGGAGATTCAGCCGAAATACTTCGTCAACCGGGTAGAACAGGGCCTGCAGAAACGGGTCAAGGTATCCGGGGGAAATGTATATGTAGGGCAGAATCTGAATAAGGTGCTTCTCTCAGCCGAAGAAGAGGCGAAACAGATGGGCGATGAATATGTGTCGGTGGAGCATCTTTTCCTGGCTCTGATCCGTCAGCCCAATCAGGAGATCAAGGCAATTTTCAAAGAATTCGGAATTACCAGAGACCGTTTTCTTCAGGCCCTTTCCACAGTCCGGGGAAACCAAAGAGTAACTACGGATAACCCGGAAGCCACCTATGATACCTTAAATAAATATGGATATGATCTGGTGGAGCGGGCCAGGGATCAGCAGTTAGATCCTGTCATCGGCCGTGATGCGGAGATCCGGAATGTGGTCCGCATCCTCTCCCGTAAAACCAAGAACAATCCCGTGCTGATCGGTGAGCCCGGCGTCGGTAAGACCGCAGTCGTGGAAGGACTGGCCCAGAGAATCGTCCGGGGTGACGTTCCAGAGGGATTAAAAGACAAAAAATTATTTGCCCTGGATATGGGTGCTCTGGTGGCCGGCGCCAAGTACCGCGGTGAATTTGAGGAGCGTTTGAAAGCCGTACTGGAAGAAGTGAAAAAAAGCGAGGGGCAGATTATCCTGTTTATCGATGAGCTTCACACGATCGTAGGAGCCGGCAAGACCGAGGGTTCCATGGACGCCGGTAATATGTTGAAGCCCATGCTGGCCAGAGGCGAACTGCACTGCATCGGCGCCACCACGTTAGACGAATACCGCAAATATATCGAGAAGGACGCCGCCCTGGAGCGGAGGTTCCAGCCGGTGACTGTGGATGAACCCACAGTGGAGGATACCATTTCCATTCTGCGGGGTTTAAAGGAACGCTACGAAGTATTCCATGGCGTAAAGATCTCGGATGCTGCCCTGGTATCAGCGGCTACCCTCTCCCATCGCTACATTTCCGACCGTTTCCTGCCGGATAAGGCCATCGATCTGGTCGACGAGGCCTGCGCCCTGATTAAAACCGAGCTGGACTCCATGCCTACGGAGCTGGATGAATTACAGCGTAAGGTCATGCAGCTGGAGATCGAGGAAGCTGCGCTTAAGAAGGAAACCGACCGGTTAAGCCAGGATCGTCTGGAATCCCTGCAGAAGGAACTGGCGGATCTGCGGGAAGAATTCCAGGGAAAAAAAGCCCAGTGGGATAACGAGAAAAAATCCGTGGATAACCTGTCCAAATTAAGAGAAGAGATCGAAGAATTAAACAAGCAGATTCAGCTGGCCCAGCGGAATTACGATCTGGAAAAAGCTGCTGAATTACAATACGGAAAACTGCCGCAGTTAAAACAGCAGTTAGAAATCGAGGAACAGCGGGTAAAAGAAAAAGACTTAACATTGGTCCATGAAAGTGTTACGGATGAGGAAATCGCCAAAATCATCTCCCGCTGGACTGGAATCCCTGTGGCGAAATTAACGGAAAGCGAGCGCAGCAAAACCCTGCATCTGGATGAGGAACTGCACAAGCGGGTGATCGGCCAGGAGGAAGGCGTAACTAAGGTAACCGAAGCGATTATCCGCTCCAAAGCCGGGATCAAAGATCCCACCAAACCCATCGGTTCCTTCCTGTTCTTAGGGCCCACCGGTGTGGGGAAAACTGAGCTGGCAAAAGCTCTGGCAACCAGTCTGTTCGATGACGAGCAAAACATGGTACGGATCGACATGAGTGAATACATGGAGAAATATTCCGTCTCCCGTCTGATCGGAGCGCCTCCCGGATATGTAGGTTACGAGGAAGGCGGCCAGCTGACAGAAGCCGTGCGCCGGAAACCCTATTCGGTGGTCCTGTTTGACGAGATCGAGAAAGCCCACCCGGATGTGTTCAACGTACTGCTGCAGGTGCTGGATGACGGCCGGATTACCGATTCCCAGGGACGTACCGTGGATTTTAAAAACACCATACTGATCATGACCTCCAACATCGGATCTTCCTATCTTCTGGAAGGTATCGACGAGGAAGGTAATATACAGTCTGAGAACGAGGAACTGGTCATGAATGACCTTCGTGCCCATTTCCGCCCCGAATTCCTGAACAGGCTGGATGAAATCATCATGTTCAAGCCATTGACGAAGGAGAACATCCGTAGTATCATCGACCTGTTGGTGGATGATCTGAACCGCCGGTTATCGGATCGTGAACTTACGATTTTCCTGACCGATGCGGCTAAGGTGTACGTCACGGATCACGGTTATGATCCGGTGTACGGAGCCAGACCTCTGAAGCGTTTCGTTCAAAAGTATGTGGAAACCCTGGCTGCCAGATTAATTTTATCCGATCAGGTTAGGGCCGGGGACACCATTGTGATCGATACTATGGGGGATGACCTTACCGCCTACGCATCACATTCAGAATAAGGAGATTTTCCATTCATGCTGCCTGACACACTGCCCAAGGACCCCGTAATACTACTGAGCTATATAAATACCCAGTTAAGAGATTTCTATCCGGACTTGTCCAGCATGTGCAAAGCACTGCAGATCAGTAAATCGGATTTGATCTACAAACTGTATGAAATTGATTATGAGTACGATCCCGCTGTCAATCAGTTCCGGTAAGAAACGGGCAGGGACTCATATAAAATAGAGTTTCGCTTGCGAAACTCTCCGCCTGCGGCGGGCCGCGTAAGCGGCATCTTCCTTTCCGCCGCTGTGCGATCCCCCGGAGGGTTTTAATTTCATAGGAGCACTTTCCTATGAAATTAAAAAACCGCGCCGGCTGTTATGTTACCCATAACAGCCGGCGCGGTTTTTATTTATACAGAGGCATCCGAGCCGCAGTTTTATTCAACACCTATATTTCCGCTTCTCACATCCTCAAATTCCTGAAGCATTTCTGTGGAAGGAGCCTTGGTCAGCAGGCTGACCACCACGATCAGGACCAGGCTGATAGCAAAGCCGATGACCAGCGAATACAGGCCCGTCACTGATCCCAGTGTCTGTCCGTTAACAAGAGGTATGTAATCCCAGATAATAACCGTCAGGCCTCCGGAGACGATACCCGCGATGGCGCCGCCCAGATTCGCCCGTTTCCAGTACAGGGACAGTAATACCGTGGGGCCGAAGGCGGCACCCAGGCCCGCCCAGGCGTTGGACACCAGTCCCATAATACTGCTGTTGGGATTCCAGGCGATGAAGTAGGCGATGACCGCGATACAGACTACAATGATCCGGCTCAATAAAAGGACATTCTTATCCTTGGCCTTCGGGTTGATGACCCCTTTGTAGAGATCCTCTGATGCGGAGGACGCCGCGACCAGCAGCTGGGAATCCGCTGTGGACATGATCGCCGCCAGGATGCCGCACAGGAAAATACCGCCGATGAACGGAATACGGATGTCTTTTGTAAATACTTGAACAATCATATTGATAAACACATTCTCAGCTGAGCCTGTGGTCTCCGTGCCCAGGATCGTGGGGAAGAGATAAGCCCTTCCGATGATACCGATAAAGCAGCCGAAGAACAGGGAGACAGCCACCCATACAATCGCAATAATTCTGGACTGTTTGAGTTCCTTCTCACTCTTAACCGCCATGAATCTGACTAAAATATGGGGCATACCGCAGTAGCCCAGTCCCCAGCCGATCTGGGAAATAATATCGATGAACCCAAAAGGTTTTCCGCCGTTATGGAAGATATTCAGATAGGAATCCACCCCTCCGGCCACATTGGTCTGAGCCAGGATATCGGACAGATTCGCAGGCCCTACAATTACATAACAGAGGATCGGAACCGTCATCAGCCCCACCAGCATCAAAAGCCCCTGGATAAAGTCTGTGGTACACACGGCCATAAAGCCGCCCATAAAGGTGTAACCCAGTATAACCACCACGCCGATGGTCAGCGCGATGCGATAGTCTACTCCAAATACGATATTAAACATCTTACCGCCGGCCGCAAACGCGGATGCCGTATAGACGACGAAAAAGATCACGATCACGATGGAAGACGCGATCAGCAGAATCCTTTTCTTGTCATGGAAGCGGTTTTCAAAATATTCCGGCAGCGTCAGCGAGTTATTCGCGCGTATCGTATACCGTCTGAGTCTGGTCGAAATGAAAAGCCAGTTGCATACGGTTCCCAGGAATAATCCGATGGCGATCCAGGACTGTCCGGTTCCCAGCGCATAGACTGTGCCGGGAAGTCCCATCAGCAGCCAACCGCTCATATCGGAAGCCTGGGCCGACAGGGCTGCCACCCATTTTCCAAGGCCGCGGCCCCCCAGGAAATAATCCTCCGTATTCTTGGTCTTGCGCATGAAGCTAAATCCAATCAGAAGCATTCCCAGCATGTAGACCGCAAACGCCACCAAAACCCATACTAAATCTGTTTTACTCATTCTCTCCTCTTCTCCTCACTTCTCTTTTTTCTGAACAGTTTCCTGTTGCTGTGTCTTACGGTATCCCCCACACCAAATGTCCGCGGAACACCTTTATTCTTCTATATGTTCCAGCCCCTGGTTCATAATCGTTTGAATGTGATCATCCGCAAGGGAATAGAAGATCGTCTTTCCATCCCGCCTGAATTTCACCAGTTTCATCTGCTTCAGCACGCGCAGCTGGTGCGAGATGGCCGACTGTGTCATGCCAAGCAGCTGTGCAATATCGCAGACACACATTTCCGCCTGGAACAAAACATATAAGATTTTGATTCTCGTGCTGTCGCCAAATACCTTAAAGAAGTCAGCCAGATCATACAACTCCTGTTCCGGCGGTATACGGTTTTTCACTTTTTCCACGATATCCTCATGTACATGGATATATTCGCAGCGTTCCACACCATTGTTATTGCTCATTGTTTCCTCCTTGCGTGCGTTTTCCCGCCCAGATCGGTATACCAATGTGCTGCTCACTGCCCTTTCAGTATTTCTATTGCCTTCTGCAGCTGATTATCCTGCTCCTTCGGGATGATCGCCATCTTTTTCAGATCGTCGTTCAATTCAATTTCCACATCCGGATCGATTCCCACTTCGTGAATATAATTCCCCTTTGGCGTAAAATATTTCGACACGGTTAATTTCACCGCAGTGTCATCTCCCAAGTCAAAGATTTTCTGTACAATTCCCTTTCCATAGGTTGTGGTTCCTACCAGGGTGCCGATGCCATAATCTTTTACAGCCCCGGCAAATATTTCTGCTGCACTGGCACTACTGCCGTTGACCAGGACTACCAGCGGAATGTCTAACGGGTTTTTCCCCTCTCCGCTGATCTCCTCGCGGTTGCCATATTTATCTTCCGTGTATACGATCAGCCCGGCCGGAAGGATCTGCTCCAGGGTCTTGCACACCGAATCCAGCACGCCGCCCGGATTATCCCTTACATCGATAATCAGTGAAGTCATCCCCTGGTTTCTCAGATCTTCCATGGCTTCCTGGAACTGTTGCTGGGTTACCAGATCGTCAAACTGGGTAATCAGCAGATAACCGATCCCATCGTCCAGCATCTCATACTCTACAGTAGAAACCGTCACCTCACGGCGTTCCACATCAAACTTAAGCGGTTCTGTCTCATCATCCCGGACGACCTCCACACGCACAGTGCCGACACCGTCGTTGCTGGTCTTTACAACGGATACTACACTCTGCAGGTCCATACCGGTCACTTCCTGGCCGGCCACTTTGTAGAGGATATCGCCTCTTTGCAGTCCCGCCTCCTCGGCAGGGGAATCCCGGAACACTCTCAGCACAGTGACCACTCCGGTCTTCATATTCTGGGACATCAGAATACCGATCCCGTTATAAATACCGGTGGTGGATTCCATCAAAGAGACGTAATCCTCTTTTGTATAATAGACGGAATAGGGATCGCCGAGCCCTGCCACATATCCATAATACAAGGTCTCAACGAGCTGCTCCTCATCTATATCCCCCATATACCTGGTATCGATCAGAGACTTGATCTGTTCCAGTTTCCGGTCAATCGCATCCGTGTCAAGCTGCTGTTCTGCCGCCGGATCTCCAGGGGTCTGCGAGGGCTGTGCTCCCGCTCCTTTCGGTTCCAGACTCTTAATAAAAAATACGACAGCCAGGACACATAAAGTGGCCAAAACTCCCCCAAAAAAGCCTTTCCAGACACCATGATTTCTCTTCGGATCATTCATCTGAAAATCTTCCGGCTCGATATCTCCATCCTTTTCCCGCTCATTCTCTTGATTCCATTCTCTTTTTTCCTGCATCTTGCCTCCTATAAGCGAAGCAGAGCTGTCCGAAGACAGCCCTTTCTTAATTTTGCCTGTTCTCAGTTAACTGACATAATTCCATGGACTGACATAGCTTCCGTTCAACCGAACCGTAAAATGCAGATGCGGGCCGGTAGAGCGGCCGGTAGAACCTACTGCCGCTATCTGCTCCCCCCTGGATACTTTCTGCCCGGAGGATACGTAAAGGGCGGAAGCATGCATATAGATCGTGTATAAACCACTGCCGTGATTGATCATCACATAATTTCCCATGACCGAATCGTAAGCGGCGCTGACAACTTCGCCGTCATAAGCCGCCAGTATCGAGGAACCGGTAGGCGCTCCGATATCAATTCCGTTGTGGAATTTCTCATATCCCAGAGTCGGATGATATCTGGTCCCATAATCGCTGGTGATTCTGGTACTGGCCGGACACGGCCAGGCGAATTGTCCGTTATCATAAGTCTGCCCTGTTTGCCCGCTGTTACTCAACTCCTGCTGGCGTTTTTTCTCTTCTTCCTCCAGACGCTTCATAACCTGGGTCATCTGGGCTAATTCCTGCTCGTACTCCTCTTTTAACTGTTCCGCGTCTGCAATGTCATTTTCGTACCGCTCGATTTCATCATTCTTTTTCTTGATCGCGGACTCCACGCTGGATTTTCGGTCCTCGGCCTCAGACTTCATATCTTCCAGCTCCGTCTTTTCCTGGGTCAGCTTTTCTTCCGTCTCTTCAATATATTCCTTGGTCTCCTGAAACTTCACCAGCATTTTCCGGTCGTACTCTGACATGGCACTCATGTACTCCACCCGTTTGAGTAATTCCGATATACTGCCTGCCTCCAAAAGCATCGAGAGCTGGGAACCCGTACTGTTCTCATACATATATAGAATGCGCAGCTTCATCGCTTCATATTGATCGGCTTCCTGCTCTTTGGCAAGCTCCAGTGCCTCCTGTGTATCGGCGATCTGCTGCTCTTTCTCGGTCAGCTGTTCTTCCAGGGAACCCAGATCATCGACGATCTGGTTCAGGGAGGAATCCAGCTTCTTTATGTAATCCTCCAGGTTTCCCTTTGTCACCTTCATATCCTTTATCTGTTGTTCAACTTCTTTTATATTGGATTCTATTCCGCTTTTTTCCTTCTTCGCGTCCTGAAGGGAGGTTGCAAAAGCGGGCGCCGCCATGACCGTTATCAGTACCCCGGACAGCAGAACCCCTAATATTCGCTTCGTCATGGACAACACCTATACCCTCAAATGCTTACGGATCGTAAAGAAACTACCCAGGAACCCGATACCGACTCCCAAAATCAGTCCAACCGGAAGCAGGGAGTGGAACACTTCCTCCGCCGGCAGAAATACAAACAACCGTGCAAGAGTGATAAACTGGGTCTGCACATAATCCACCAGCTTACTGTAAAGGTAGTAAATAATCCCCAGAGGAATCGCCGAGCCGATTAAGCCGATCAGCAGGCCTTCTACCACAAACGGCGCGCGCACGAAAAAGTCCGTGGCACCGATTAATTTCATAATTGCAATTTCTTCCTTCCGGACCGCGATGCCGATCGTAACCGTATTACTGATCAGGAACACAGCCACCGCCAGCAGGATAAAGATAATGGTAACTGATACATACCCGATCAGCATATTAAAATCGCTCAGGGTATTGGCGGTTATCTCAGACTGGTTCACCTTCTGCACCTCATCCAATGAAGTGATATAGGACACCAGCGTTTTCTGCTTGGATACGTCGTTCATGTAGACTTCCAGGTTGGCCGCCTTGGCAAGGGGGTTGTCCTGTTCAAAACCTTCTGCCAGTTCGCCGGCGTCCTTCAGATAATCCTTGGAAAAAATCTCCCACGCTTCATCCGCGGAGACGTAGATCACATTGGAAACCTCATCCCGCTTTTCGATCTTGCCTTTTACCTCCAGGATCTGCTCTTCCGTTATATTGTCCTTAAAGAAAACGGTGACCGCAACCCCGGCCTCTATATCTTTGATCATACTCTGAAAGTTCATCACTATAGCGAAGAAAAGTCCGAAGAGAAAAATACAGGCTGACATCGTGGCAATCGATGCCAGCGAAAACATTTTATTTCTATATATATTTTTCAGTCCCTGTTTGAGACTGTAGACAATTGTACTAAGCCTCATAATTGTTATACCCGCCTTTTTGTTCGTCGCTTATAATAACGCCCTTATTCATAGTTACGACCCTTTTCTGCATGGCATCCACAATCTCACGGTTGTGGGTGACCACGAGAATGGTGGTTCCCCTGCGCTCATTGATCTCGCTTAACAGCTGCATGATATCCCAGGAATTCTTCGGGTCCAGATTACCGGTGGGCTCGTCACATAACAAAATAGCCGGACCGTTTACCAGCGCCCTGGCTAACGCCACCCTCTGCTGCTCCCCTCCGGAGAGCTGTTTCGGAAATGACTTATATTTCTCCGCAAGCCCAACCAGCGAGAGCATCGCCGGTACCTGCTTGCGGATTCTTCTGGTGGGTGTCTCGATCACCCGCTGTGCGAACGCAATATTTTCATAGACATTGCGGTCCTTCAACAACCGGAAATCCTGGAATACCGTGCCGATATTCCTGCGGTATCTTGGGATCTGACGCTGCTTCAGATCCCCCAGCACTTTATTACCCACAATGATGGAGCCTTCTGTGGGTTCAAGCTCCTTTAGCAGCAGCTTGATCAACGTCGACTTGCCCGAACCGCTGTTGCCGACGACGAACACAAATTCCCCCTTATCGATATGTAAGCTTACGTTCTTCACTGCCGGCGAGCCGGTGGAATAGGATTTGCTTACGTTCTTTAATTCGATCATGTTACCTCCTGTATCTGATTAGTAATTTATCGACTCCATATACTTCATGTATTTTACAACCATCAGTGCGATCTTAAAGGTGATGGCATCCTCAAACACCCGAAGGTCCAGTCCGGTACTCTTCTGCAGTTTATCCAGACGGTATACCAGCGTGTTCCGGTGGATATACAGTTGTCTGGAGGTCTCGGAAACATTCAGGCTGTTCTCGAAAAACTTGTTAATCGTTGTCAATGTCTCTTCGTCAAAATCATCCGGCGATTTGCCGTCAAAGATCTCTTTGATAAACATCTTGCACAGCGGAATGGGCAGCTGATAAATCAGACGGCCGATCCCCAGCGCGCTGTATGCGATAATATCTTTCTCGTCAAAGAAAATTTTGCCCACGTCCAGGGCCATCCGGGCTTCCTTATAGGAGCGGGATACTTCTTTAAGTTCATTGACCACAGTTCCGTATGCGATGTGCACATCGGTCTCACCCTGAGCGGTCAGAAGATCCAGGATCATCCTGGCGGTTTTGTCCAGATCCTCATATCCTTCGTTGACAGCCACTTCTTTGACCACGATTACATTCTTTTCATCCACTGCCGTCACGAAATCTTTGGATTTCGTTCCAAACAGGCCGCGGATATTTTCCATGACGTTGTTATCCTTCTCATGGTCAGTTTCCACGATAAAGACCACCCTGCGCACATCTGTCTCTATGTGCAGCTTCTTGGCCCTGTTATAGATATCGACCAGCAGCAGGTTATCAAGAAGCAGGTTCTTAATAAAGTTATCCTTGTCAAAACGTTCCTTGTAGGCTACTAAAAGGTTCTGAATCTGGAATGCAGCAATCTTCCCAACCATATAGACGTCGTCACTGCCGCCGTTCGCAAGTAATATGTACTCTAACTGCTGGTCATCAAAGACCTTGAAAAACTGGCACCCCTGTACTACCTGGGCATCTGCTGGGGATTCCACAAAAGCCAGCACAGCGTTCTCATAGACCTCTGCTCCCGCAAACGTCGTCGCCAATGGCTTCCCTTCCGTATCTACGATGCATAAATCAATTCTGGTAATTGCTTTCAACCCTTCAATTGTGTTCTGAAGTATCTGGTTGGATATCATCTGCTTCACTCCTTCTACATAATATAGTTATTTTTCACAAAGCGCCCACAAGATTCCCCGCGATTCAAAAGTAACCTAACATATATATTAATGCAATATTACAAAAAAAGAAAGAGGAAATACGAATTTTTTTATGCATTTCCTCAACTTTTTTATGGTAAATCTGTTTTTTTGTGGTATACACAGTTCACAAATGCACTTCCAGGAACCCTTCTCCCAGCACTTCACGGGCATCTGTCACAATTACGAAAGCGTTAGGGTCCATTTTGACCACGATTTGTTTGAGCTGCACGATCTCTTTTTTGGAGACTACACAGAATAACATCAGCTTGTCCGCCCCTGAGTACATCCCTTTCGCTGGGACGCCGGTCAGTCCCCTGTCCAGCTCACTCATAATCATATCCGAGACTTCTTTTTGACGCTCCGTTATAATAAAAGCCGCTTTTGAGAATTTTAATCCTTCTATAATTCCGTCCGACATTCTGGAAACCACAAAAATCGCGATTACCGCATACAATGCCTTGCTGATTCCGAATACATACGCGCCCACCAGCACAACCAGAGCGTCCACCACCTGCATGATCTGAGCGATCGTATAATGGGGCAGATAGTGCTGGATCAGGGCAGCCACCATATCGGTTCCGCCTGTGGTGGCTCTGGCCAGGAACACCAGGCCCATTCCGATTCCGCTGATCACACCGCCGAACAGGGACGCCAGGACCAGGTCATCGATCATCAGGCTGAACACCGGGATCACATACAGCCACGCGGAGAGCGCGACGGTAGCAAACAGCGTTCTTCCTATATAGCGGACTCCTTTTATTTTAGCCGCCAGCAGAAAAACCGGAATATTCAGACAAAGGTTCGTAAGCCAAAGCGGGATACCGCCTTTCAGCAAAGGCCCTGTCATTTCCTTCGCTATTATGGCAATACCTGTGAAACCGCCGGTAACCAGGCCATTGGGATCATAGATCACATTGATGGCCACCGCCATAAGCCCCGTACCTGCCAGGATCAGCAGATAATCCACCCAGGTACTTCTCTTATTCATTTTTCCTGATTCTCCTTTTCCTGATCTCGGTACTTCGTGACTCTTCTCTTGAAAATGCTCTTCTCAATCAGTTTGCTCAGCCAGCTGGTTTTTATTCCTGTATCGCTTATCCCGCTCTGGCTTTTTCCCATACCAACCCATACTTTCGCATTGATCTTCTGCTTATTCCGGATCACGAACTCTTCCTGAAACGGAGAATCTAATGCCGCCATTACCACATCCGGCACAACACTGTTAATCTCGTTCACTATGACATCCTCATCCCCGGTAGTTGTATTCGTGGCGCAGCTGCCGGCAATGTTAACCATAGGATGATGTTCTGTCATATATTCATAAAATTTTTCAAGTTCCATTTCTGTATTCGTCAGTAAGAACAGACTTTTATGCTCGCTTTGCAGCATTTTGATCAGTTCCCGCAAGAATACGTTATCTTCGATCTCCTGCACCCGCTGCGGGTCCGGCATCTCCAGTATACTGAGAATCTCTTTTTCTCTGGCCATACACAGATCCATAGACCTGATCGCCTCTTTTAATTCCGGGTCTTCGTCCGCCGCGACAAAGAGCTCCGGTGTCAATAGCTCCAGGCTGTTCAGACAGTCATTTTCCAGATATTCTTTTACAAGTTCCAAAGCTTCCTGTGCGCTGTAGTCCATAATCTGCAATCCCAAAATATTCATAACCTGACTCATCTTATCACCCGGCAGTTTATCTGCCTTCAACTTTCCAGATTTCTTGCCTATCAAACGCAGGCAGTCCACTAGTCCTATTGAACATTCCACACTCAATAAATTTGAGATCTTAGACCCGAAAACTGCGGGAGGAGGCCCCCGCTTATTTCATTTATAACCAGATATACGTACCTAGTATATCAAACCGATTTTTACTTTGCAAGTGAATTTTGCGCTGTGTACCCTCTAGAATTTTGCGCTGTGTACCTACAGAATTTTGTGCTGTTGGAGCTGGAATTACTGGTCAATAAGATAAAATGATCCTTCGGGCGGGTTGTTATGAATATAGTTTTATAGTAAGATAATTATTATTATGTTTCATTTGTTTCTAACTTGGTTTTCTATAAGGTTTTAGGTTTTGGGGGTTGGGTTAGAATTGGGTTTGAGGGTTGATTTAGTTTCATAAAATATCGATGGAAGGGATGATGCGGTATGGGCGAAAATTGGGATGGCTTGAGAACGATATATACGAAGTGGGGAAAAAAGGTGGACCGGAAGTGCCCGCTGCCGGAGCATCCCCGGCCGCAGTTGATGCGCGGGCATTGGCAGAATTTGAATGGGGTGTGGGAGTACGCGATTCTGGATGGAGTGCCGGGGAAGATTCCTACTCGGTTTGATGGGGAGATCGTGGTGCCGTTTTCGCCGGAGAGCGCTTTATCGGGTGTGGAAAGGATGCTTGAACCGGGGCAGACTTTGTGGTACTCGAAAAAGGTGCGTTTTGACGCGGGGGACGGGGAACGGGTTCTGCTCCACTTTGGAGCGGTGGATCAGTGCTGTACCGTGTATTGTAATGGGAATACCGTGGGAGCGCATGAGGGCGGTTATTGGCCGTTTTCATTTGACATTACAGATTTTTTGAAGGATGGGGCAAATCTGATTCAGCTGGCGGTTACGGATGAATCGGATGGCGGGCTGCAGGCTTACGGGAAACAGAAAATGGAGCGGGGCGGAATCTGGTATACTCCCCAGAGCGGGATCTGGCAGACGGTTTGGGTGGAGTATGTGCCGGAAGTCTATATTCGGGATCTGAAGATTACTCCTCACTATGATGAGGGGTGCGTGGATTTTACTCTGTTTTTTCAGGATCATCTGCTGCCTTCGGAAGTGTTGGTGGAGATTTTTGACGGAGATACCGCTGTGGTGCGGGAGAAGTTTCAGAGTAACCGGATCCGGGTGTCGGTTCCGGAGTTTAAGAGCTGGAGTCCAGAATCTCCGTTTCTTTATCGGGTTATTTTGACGGTAGGTGAGGACTGCGTGGAGAGCTATTTTGGGATGCGTAAGTTCGGGATGATGGTAGATGAAAACGGTTGTCCCAGGCTTTCGTTGAATGGACGGCCGGTTTTCCATAATGGACTGCTGGATCAGGGGTATTTTAGCGACGGTCTTTATACGGCGCCGTCAGATGAGGCGATTGTGGAGGAACTGAGCCGTGTGAAAGCGCTGGGCTTTAATATGCTGCGTAAGCATATGAAGATCGAGCCTATGCGGTGGTATTATCACTGTGACCGGCTGGGGCTTTTTGTGTGGCAGGATTTTGTCAGCGGAGGGGGGCCTTTTGATATCTGGGTGGTCCGGAATCTTCCATTTTTGGGCGTGGAAGTGAAGGATAACCGGTACAAACTGCTTGGGAGAAGAGATCCCCTGGGACGCAGGATATTTGAGAAGAATATGAGGGATACGGTTAAGGCCCTGTATAATGTGGTGAGTCTGGCTGTCTGGGTTCCTTTTAATGAGGGTTGGGGACAGTTTGACGCAGTGCGGATCACACAGGCGCTGCACAAGCTGGATTCCACCAGGCTGATCGATCATGCCAGCGGCTGGTATGATCAGGGGGCGGGGGACATCTGCAGTTATCATGTGTATAATAAGCGGTTCCGGATGAAGAAGGACCCCTGCGGACGTATTCAGGCGCTGACGGAATTCGGGGGATATAGCTGGCCCTGCCGGAAGCATATGGTGTCCAGACGGTTATTTGGGTACCGGATCCTGAAGAGCCGGGAGGAATTGACAAAAGCTTATGAGAAGCTTTACCGGGAGGCGGTGCTGGCCAACGTGGAATCGGGGTTAAGCGCGGCCGTATATACCCAGGTCAGCGATGTGGAGGATGAGATCAACGGCCTGTTTACTTACGATCGTGCCGTGCTTAAGGTGAATAAGGAGACTGTACGAGGGATTAACCGGGAAATACAGGAGATGTTTGAGAAAGTGACCGCTGCTTCTGATTAGAGATACCGCGGCCTTGATCAAAGGAACTGCAGCCCTGATTATAGCGGCTGCAGTTCCTGATACGCTTTGAGAACCTGATCTTTTGTGGCCAGCCATTCCTGGAAGGCGGTAGCGCTCCCCGCAGCGATACCCATACGAAACGCGGCGGCGTAGTCCTGTTCTTTCAGATATCCGGCCAGGAATCCGGCTACCATCGAGTCTCCGGAACCAACGGAGTTTACCAATATGCCGGATGGAGCCGGGGAGGTATGGAACTGCCCATGCCGGTCTATGAGAAGGGCACCGTCTTTTCCCAGGGATACCAGTACGTTAAGGGCGCCATCCTGTTGTATCCGGATCGCTCCCTGCTTTATTTTATCCATCGTGTCACACCGGATGCCGCAGAGCTCTTCCAGCTCTGCGGCATTTGGTTTTACCAGGAACGGATGGTATTTCAACGCATTTTTTAAGAGATCGCCCGTGGCGTCTACCACAATGCGCGTTTTGCGGTCCCGCAGTCTGCGCATGATTTGTTCGTAGATGTCGGTGGGCAGGGAATTCGGTATACTTCCGGCCAATACAAGGATATCCTCCGGGCCGCAGGCATCCAGCCTTTGAAACAGCGCTTCCAGAGCTTCCGATGGGATATGGGGACCTTGGCCGTTGATTTCAGTTTCTTCCCCAGACTTGATTTTTATGTTGATTCTGGAATTCCCACGGTGCAGCGGGATGAATTCCGCGTCACAGCCGTTTTCTGCCAGCAGCCGTTCTATTTCTCTCCCTGTGAATCCTGCCGAGAATCCAAGAGCCTTGCTGGCATACCCCAGATTTGACAGCATGATCGACACATTGATTCCCTTTCCTCCCGGATACAGGGCCTGCCCTTCCGACCGGTTGGTCGCTCCCTCTGCCAGATTCGGGACCCGCACGATATAATCTAAGGATGGATTGAAAGTTACTGTGTATATCATTGTGCCCTCTCCTTATCTTTTGGTATTTAATTTTTACGGAACGTATTAAAATCATCCACCAGGCTTTTCACATCCCGTATCATATCATCAAAGATCCCTGCTTTATACAGGTTCAGGATAATCAGGCCCAACGGGACAGCCAGAATCATCCCCAGTACCCCGTCAATCCGGTATCCAAGGAACATGAATAACAGGGTCATCAGCGGATCCAGACCCACGGAATCCCCCACCATCTTCGGCTGGATCAGCTGGCGGATCAGCTGGCTCACACCATAGATGATCAACAGGCCGATGGCCATTCGGTAATCCGAGGTTAATATTTTAAATAATGCCCAGGGTATCAGCGCCGTTCCCGTACCAAAGAATGGCAAAAAGTCCAGAATGGCAATTAGTATCGCAAAGATTATCGCATAGTTGACTCCCAGGAATACGAATCCGATAAACAAAATCAGTGCCACAATTCCCATGATTTTGAACTGTGCTTTGAAATAACCGCCCAGTATATGCTTAAAATCCCCGGTAATCATGTCCACTTTCTTCTGGATGGCCTGGGGGGTATGGCGCCGGAAAAATGCCAGGATTCTCTCCCGGTCCGCAATAAAGAAATAGGCGGATAAAACTGCGAAAATAATAGAAATCAGCACAGACGGAAGGTTCCTTGCAAGGTTACCGGCAGCCGCCACGGTAGGCTTGCCGATTCCCTGCATGATCCCGCTTACGTAACTGCCAAAATCAGCAGACACTTCCGCCCACCACTCCTGCACGCCCTGAGGGAGCTTTTGAAAAAAAACGGAGAGCTTCTGTCCCGCTTCTGCAAAATCCATAGATACCGACTCATACATTTCAGGCAGATTTCCGACAAAACTTCCCAGCTCGGTAATAATTTTTGATATGGCCAGATAACCAACCAGCACCACCAACGCCAGAGTCCCGATAATGATCAGCATGGAGCCGTGCTTGCGCACAATCTTCAGCCTGCGCTCCAGCAGCCGTACCAGAGGATTCGCGATCATCGCAATGATCCATCCTATGACCAGCGGCATGAAGAATACAATCAGCCTCGGAGCAAAATAGCACAACAGCACGATTCCCACAATCCAGATCAGCAGATTCAATATCGTCTTGAAGTATTTTGTGGCCTTATTCATAACCCTTGTCCTTCCCCGCACCATAGCTATGAGCACTTAGCGGCTGTTTTATAGCCGCTTACGTGCGATGCATGAAAAATAGTCAGCGAGGCTTTTTCGAGCGCTACTATTTTTTATTGCTATGAGCACTTAGTGTCTATATTTTTTAAGCTTGTCTATCTTGTAAGTTATATTACAATTACCGGAATTTTAGAACTGTTCCATAACGAGTTCTTCCATCTTATTTTATCAAAGAACCATGGTCTCTACAAGAGAAAGCTGCCCCGCTACTTCCCATGCCGTGAATAGAAGTACGTAGCGAAGAAGATCACCGACGCGATAATGACAATCGTTGGTCCGGTAGCCGTATTCACATAATAGGATATAATGAGTCCTACAATGCCGGAGAACAGGGAGAACAATATGGAGAAGAAATGGTACTCCCGCATATTTTCAGAGATGTTCCGGGCGGAGGCCGCGGGCAGGATTAAAAGGGCATTGATGATCAGGATTCCCACCCACTTGATGGAGAGCATGACGATCACTGCGATGCAGACTGCGAAGAGATTTTCGATCAGCTTTACCCGGATTCCGCGGCTGGCGGCAAGGGACCGGTTGATGCTGATGGAGTTCAGCTGATTTGAACAGAAAATCCAGAAAATCAGCGTTCCTATGAGCAGCAGGACCAGGTAGAGGATTTCCCGCGGGGTAATACTTAAGATATCACCAACCAGCAGGCTCGAATATTTGCTGAAATTACCTCCCTGGGCCAGGATAACCAGGCCGATGGCGATGCTGAAAGAGGAGAACACAGAGATGATCGTATCGGTTGCCATCAGGTTTCTGCTCTTGATCTGGTTCAGAGCAAGGGCAAAGAGTACCGCAAAGATCAGCATGGCCAGATTCGTGTCCGGTATCCCGAACAGGACGCCGACGGCTACGCCAGTCAGGGCGGAGTGTCCCAGAGCGTCGGAAAAAAAGGCCATTTTGTGATTTACAATCATGGTACCCAGGATCCCGAACAGGGGGGTGATCAGCAGGATGGCCAGAAAGGCCTGCTTCATAAAATCGTATTGTACCCAGGAAAAAGGCAGGACAGATTCCAGCAGTTCATAGATCATTTCGCTTCCTCCTGTTCTAATTGATAGCGGACGGCTCCAAATACACCCCGGAATTCCTCGCTTTCGAAAACTTCCGCCGGCGGGCCGTCTTTTAGGATTCTGGTATCCAGAAGGATTACTTCATCCGCATATTCAGCCACATATTCCAGATCATGGGAAACCAGAATAATAGCCAGATCATGATTGTTTTTGTAGTCATAGATCGTACGGTAGAATTTGGCCATGCCGTTTTGATCTATGCCGGAAGCGGGCTCGTCCAGGATCAGCAGGTCCGGATCCTGGATCGTCGCCAGGGATAAGAGCACCCGCTGAAGCTCACCGCCGGACAGATTGCAGACCTGCTCGTCGATCAGGTGCTCCACCTGGAAGTTAGACAGCTGTTCCCGGATTCTTTCATGCTCTTTCCGGCTCTTTTTTAAGAAAACCGGGACACGGCTCGAAAAACCGGCGATCAGATCATATACGCTGGTGGGGGTATTTTTGTCGATATTTATACTCTGGGGGACATATCCGATGTGCAGGCTTTGGACCTGCCCGTTCTCCTGGTTCGTAAATACGATCTCGCCGGTGTGGGGGATCTCCCCCAACATTGCTTTGACCAGTGTGGATTTACCCGCGCCGTTTTTACCGATGATGACATTTAATTTACCACAGTGAATATGGATATTGATATCTTCCAGGATCACTTTTCCTCCCCGGACCACACCGATATGATTCATTTTTATACAGTGCAGGCCGCAGGGTTCTGTGTGTATTCCCATGAGCTACAGCGCCTCCCTCAATACTGCCAGATTTTCTTCCATACCCCGGATATAGCTGTCAGGGTCCCCGTCTCCGGTGACCAGGGAATCCAGGACATATACCCTGGTGCCGCTTTCTTTTGCAACCGCCTCGGCTACCTTCGTGCTGTACTGTTTTTCCACAAACAGCATTTTTACCTCTTTCTCTTGGATCACCTGCATCAGATGGGCCAGTTGACCGGCGCTCAGGGTATTATCCTCTTCGAGCTCGATGACATCCGCTACCTGCAGCCCGTACGCGTCCGCAAAATAGGCAAAGGAGTCATGGAAAATAATAATATTGGTCTGCCCGGCATCCCGTGTGATCTCTTGCGCTTCCGTCTGGAGCGGTTCCAGCTTTTCGCAGTACCTATCCGCATTTTGGCGGTACTGATCCGCATGAGCCGGGTCCAGGGATGCAAGTCCCTTTGCAATGTTATCCACTTCCTGCATATATTTGGAGACATCCATCCACACATGAGGATTCCTGTCCCCATGGTCATGCCCTTTATCCATATCTGCCTCCGGCCCGGATATTCCAAACGTTTTTACCTCAAGCATGGCTATCCCGTCGCTGGCTGTGATTACCGGCAGATCAGGGTAATTTTTCAGCACTGTGTCCAGAAAGCTCTCGATCCCTCCGCCGTTGATGATAAACGCATCCGCGCCCGACAAAGTCTGCATATCTTCCGGGGACAGCTGATAGTCATGGAGGCAGCCGGTCTGGGGCCTGGTCATATTCGTAAGATGTATATCGGTGATATCCCCGATGACATTCTCAGCCGCGATATACATAGGATAAAAGGAGGTGACCACCTCAAGTGCTCCCTCCCTTTCCTCATGCGGCTCTTCTGTAATTGTGGTAAAATGAATCACTGCGGCGCTGACCGCAGTGATCATCGCCAGCAGGATTCCTGCAAATACATATTTATTCTTCATTGATGAATTGCTCCATATAATCCCAGATCTCTTCCCTGCCTTGTTTGGTCAACGCAGAATAGGGAAGTACCGGTACCTGCTCCGGCACTTTGAGGCCGGTGCGGATCAGTTTGATCTGTTTTTGCAGCTGGCTTCTCTTAATCTTATCCAGCTTCGTGGCAATGATAATGGGCTGAAATCCCTGATGGTTGATCCAGTCGTACATCATCCGGTCATTGGCGGACGGATCATGACGGATATCGATCAGCAGGAACACCGCCTTTAACTGCTTCGAACCGTGCAGATAACGCTCGATCATCTTCCCCCATTTTTCCTGCTCCGCCCTGGATACTTTCGCGTAACCATAGCCTGGCAGATCCACCAGGTACATCTGGTCGTTAATATTATAGAAATTAATGGTCTGCGTTTTTCCCGGCGACGAGGATGTCCTGGCCAGGGCCTTCCGGTTCATCAGGCCGTTGATCAGGGAGGATTTACCCACGTTGGATTTGCCCGCGAAGGCGATCTCCGGCTTATCCGTTTCCGGTACCTGGCTGGTGATTCCACAGACGGTTTCCAGACTTACATTTTTAATAATCATGGGCTGTCTCACCTACTTTGCAAGGGCATATTCCAATACTTCCGTCATATTTTCCACATACCGGATATCGATGCCCTTCTTGATTTCCTGGGAAATCTCCGCGATATCCCGTTTGTTCTTAGCCGGCACCAGTACCATCTTAATTCCGGCGTTTTTCGCGGCCAGGATCTTCTCCTTTAATCCGCCGACCGGAAGCACCCTGCCCCGCAGCGTGATCTCACCGGTCATAGCCACATCGGCCCGGACCGGGATCTTCGTCATGGCGGAGAGCATCGCCGCCGCCATGGTAATACCCGCGGAGGGACCGTCCTTGGGAACCGCCCCTTCCGGGATATGTATATGAATATCGTTTTTCTTAAAGAAATCATCCGAAATCTTATATTCTTTGCTGATGGAGCGCAGGAAACTGATTCCTGCCTGAGCGGATTCCTTCATCACATCACCCATCTGGCCGGTCAGACGGAATTCTCCTTTGCCCGGCATGATATTAACCTCGATCTGGAGGGTGTCGCCGCCCACACTGGTCCAGGCCAGGCCTCTGGCGATACCGATCTCATCGGTTTCATTGGCCATATCGAAGACAAACCGCTCTTTTCCCAGGTACCTGCCCAGATTATTCTCCGTGATCCGGACCCTCTTTTTATGGTCTTCCATGATCTCCCTGGCCGCTTTCCGGCAGATCTCACCGATCTTCCGTTCCAGATTACGCACACCGGCCTCTCTGGTATAGCCGCGGGCCATCTTGTTGTAAGCGCCGTCACTGATGGTCAGAAGCTCTGGAGTCAGACCGTGTTTCTCCAACTGTTTCCGGTATAGATGTTCTTTGGCGATGTGCAGCTTTTCATTTTCCGTATAGCTGCCCACCTCGATCAGTTCCATACGATCTAACAGAGGCCTTGGGATCGCGTTCACATCGTTGGCTGTGGCAATAAACAGCACTTCGGACAGATCGATGGGAATCTCCACATAGTGATCCCGAAAGTGGCAGTTCTGCTCAGAATCCAGCACCTCCAAAAGCGCGGAGGAAGTGTCCCCTTTATAATCACTGCTCACCTTGTCGATCTCGTCCAGCAGCAGCAGCGGATTCTTCACTCCCGCCTGCCGAAGGCCGGCGGCGATTCTGCCCGGCATCGCCCCGATATAGGTACGGCGGTGACCGCGGATCTCCGCCTCATCCCGCACGCCGCCCAGACAGATCCGCACATACTGCTTGTCCAGAGCTCTGGCCACAGATCTGGCGATGGATGTTTTTCCGGTTCCGGGAGGGCCCACCAGGCACAGGATCGGGCTGTCGCCCTTTTTGGTCAGCTTGCGGACGGCCAGGAATTCCAGCACCCGTTCTTTCACCTTCTCCAGTCCGTAGTGATCCTCCTCCAGAATCTGTTTTGCGTTTTTGATATCCTCTTTGTCCTCGGACTTCTTATCCCAGGGCATTTCCAGCAGGGTCTCAATGTAAGCCCGCTGTACGGCGGACTCTGAAGAATTCTGTCCGCTGTTTTTAAAGCGTTGGATTTCCTTTTGGATCTTCTCCTTGACGGAGTCCCGCGCTGTTAATGTCTCCAGTTCCTCGGCAAAGCGGTCCGCATCGGAAACCGTATTATCCTCGCCCAGTTCCTCCCGGATTAGCTTTAACTGCTCCCGGAGAATATAATCTCTTTGATTTTTATCGATGCGTTCTTTCACCTTCTGCTGGAGATCATTTTTAATCTTACTGATCTCCACCTCATTGCTCAGTATGACACTCAGCAGCTCATATCTGGCCGTTAAGTTGACCGCTTCCAGAATCTTCTGTTTTTCCTCATAATATAACGGGATATTGATGGAAATCTGGTCCACCAGCCGTTTCAGATCCGCTATTTCCAGCAGCTGCTTGATCAATTCTTTTCCAAGCTTTGGATTCTCCATCGCGTACTGCCCGAAAATCTCTTTTAAGTTCCGGACCATGGCTTCCCGGCTGTTCTCGGGAATCTCTTCCAATTCCTCCGTATCAAACCGGATCACCTCAGCATTCAGATACGCACCATCGGTTTCCAGATATGACAGCTCCGCGCGTTCGATTCCTTCTACCAGCACCCGCAGTATATTGTTGGGCAGCTTAATGATCTGTTTGATCACCGCTATGATCCCGATTTTATAGAGCTGATCCTGCTTCGGTTCCTCCGCTTCCGCGTCCCTCTGCGCGATCAGGAAAATATTCTGATCCTGGAGCATGGCTGCTTCCGTAGCCTTGATCGATTTTTCTCTGCTTACATCAAAATGTACTATCATATCCGGAAGAATTGTCATTCCCCTGAGTGCAATTGCCGGTAAATGTCGAATAAGCTCACTCATACCGCTTCCTCCTTCGTCCATATTATTCCATCGGATCAGGCGATTTCATCCGCCTTACCGAATAATTTCCTTTTCTGGGAACGGGTCTGCGTTCCCGCCTCTATCGCCTGCCTGCGGACGATTTCCGGTTCCTGTGACCCTTCCACCGCCTCTTTCGTCAGTCTGCATTCCACGATATTATCATCGGAAGGCACTTTGAACATGAGATCCATCATGGATTTTTCCATAATGGAACGCAGTCCTCTGGCCCCTGTTTTTCTCTTGATGGATTTTTCCGCGATCATCTCAATGGCTTCGTCATCGATCAGCAGCTTAACGCCGTCCAGCTCAAAAAGTTTGCGGTACTGCTTGATCAGGGAATTCTTAGGTTCCGTCAGGATTTTGACCAGCGCGGCTTTATCCAGGGAATCCAGGGATACCACAACCGGCAGCCGGCCGATGAATTCCGGAATCAGTCCGTATTTGATCAGGTCTTCCGGCAGAACATGCTTTAGGACCTCGCCTAAGTTTTTCTCCCGGCGGCTGGCGATTTCTACGTTAAATCCGATGGACTTCTGGTCCATTCTCGTCTCGATAATCTTATCCAGGCCGTCAAAAGCACCCCCGCAGATGAACAGGATATTACTGGTATCGATCTGAATCAGCTCCTGGTGCGGGTGCTTTCTGCCTCCCTGGGGAGGCACCGACGCTACGGTTCCCTCGATAATTTTAAGCAGCGCCTGCTGTACGCCCTCTCCGGACACATCTCTGGTGATCGAAGCGTTTTCCGATTTTCTGGTAATCTTATCAATCTCGTCGATATAGATGATGCCGACTTCCGCCCGCTTCATATCATAATCCGCGGCCTGGATAATTTTCAGCAGGATATTTTCCACATCTTCGCCCACGTATCCGGCCTCTGTCAAAGAAGTGGCGTCCGCGATGGCGAACGGCACATTCAGAAGCTTCGCCAGAGTCTGCGCCAGCAGAGTTTTACCGGAACCTGTGGGGCCCAGCATGAGGATATTGCTCTTCTGAATCTCCACATCCAGATCCTTCTCCGCCATAATCCGCTTGTAATGATTATAAACAGCTACGGAAAGCACTTTCTTCGCATCATCCTGCCCGATGACATACTCATCCAGAAACGCCTTGATCTCCTCGGGTTTCAGCAGATTGATGTCGTTTAAATTTTCCTCTTCAAACTCTTCATCCTCGAATTCCTCTTCCAGGATCTCCGAGCAGATATCCACGCAGCTGTCGCAGATATAGGTACCGTTCGGTCCTGCGATCAGACGGTTTACCTGTTCCTGGGGCTTTCCGCAGAAAGAACATCTGATTTTATCGTCACTATTTTTATTTGCCATATTTACCTCCTGTGCCGCACTTTGCTGCGGCTTATTTTCAGGGATTTGTGAAATTAATTTCACATTACATCCTGTGCCGCATTTACTGCGGCTTATATTAAGGAATACATTCCATCATTTTCCTTTTGATTTTTAAAGACTCCTGCGTGAATCACAGGAGTCTTGTGATCCCTGCGGGCCGCCGGCACTACATACCGCAAAATCCACAGAGCATATCTTTAGCGTCTAACAAATACATCGTCGATCAAACCATATGCCTTGGCCTCTTGCGCATCCATATAGTTGTCTCTTTCGGTATCTCGTTCAATTACTTCAAGAGGCTGGCCTGTATTTGCCGCCAGAATTTCATTTAATTTCTTTCTCGTCTTGAGAATCATATCTGCCACAATCTTGATCTCAGTCGCCTGGCCTTTTGCTCCTCCTGAGGGCTGATGAATCATGATTTCCGCGTTGGGAAGCGCAAAACGTTTGCCCTTCGCTCCGCCGGACAGTAAAAATGCTCCCATGCTGGCCGCCATACCTACGCAGATCGTAGATACATCACATTTGATATAGTTCATTGTGTCGTAAATAGCCATTCCAGCTGTAACACTGCCGCCCGGGCTGTTGATATATAAATGGATATCTTTTCCCGGATCCTCAGCTTCCAGAAATAACATCTGTGCAACGATCAGGCTTGCTGTTGTGTCATTGACTTCCTCTCCCAGAAAAATAATTCTCTCTTTGAGCAACCGGGAGTATATGTCGTAGGACCGCTCGCCTCTGCTGGTCTGTTCAATGACATAAGGTACTAAACTCATGGCTTATCCTCCTGCCTTTCCATATAATTGTCCACTCTTCGGTCATCGGGAAACCCCTGATGCCCAAACGCGAAACAAATTATTTTGCCGTTTCAACGGCCGCTTCCGCTACAAAATCCACTGCCTTCTGAACAGCAATGTCTTTCATCATAGAAGTTCTCTCATAATCGGAGAGCGCTTCCTTTAACTTGTCGGCTTCCATCTTGTACATTTCCGCCATTTTTTCAATTTCTTTTTGTAATTCTTCCTCTGTAGCTTCGATCTTCTCCGCCTCTGTGATCGCTTCCAGTACCAGTCTGGTCTGGATTCTCTTCAGAGCCTGCGGTTTCATCTGCTCCAGCATCTGATCCGGAGTAGATCCGGTAAACTGCATGTACTGTTCCATGGACAGCCCCTGCATCTGAATCCTGCGGGCAAAGTCCTCCACCATCTGGCGTGTCTGCGTATCAATCATCGCATCCGGGATTTCCATAGAAGCATTTTCAACAATCTTATCAATCACCGCGTCTTCCTTGGCGGTTTTGGCATCTTTTTCCTTCTTCTCCTGAAGTTTCGCCTTGATATCGGCTTTGTATTCATCTAATGTATCAAATTCGGAAACATCCTGCGCGAAATCATCATCCGCTTCCGGAAGCTCTTTTACTTTAATTTCCTTGACTGTCACTTTGAACAGCGCCGGCTGTCCTGCCAGTTCCTTCGCCTGATACTCTTCCGGGAAAGTAACATTTACTTCCACTTCTTCCCCGATGTTCTTTCCGATCAGCTGCTCTTCGAAGGTATCGATAAAGGAATGGGATCCGATTACCAGAGGATAATCCGTGCCTTTTCCGCCGTCAAACGGTACACCGTCCACAAATCCCTCAAAATCGATGGTGGTCATATCGCCGTCCTGCACTGCTCTGTCGTCTACAGTGATGGTTCTGGCATTGTTCTCTCTCTCTTTATCCAGTTCTGCGCTGATCTCGTCGTCTGTAACTTCCGCGCTTACCGCTTCCACTTCGATGCCCTTATACTCGCCAAGGGTGACTTCCGGTTTCAGAGCCACTAAAGCGGTAAAGATGAAAGGTTTTCCCTTTTCCAGCTGCACGACATCGATCTCCGGCTGAGACACGATCTCTAAATCACACTCTTCGGTTTCTTTTCCATAAACATCGGGAATCAGGATATTGGCCGCATCTTCATAGAAGATTTCCGGTCCATACATCTTCTCTATCATCTGGCGGGGCACTTTACCTTTACGGAACCCGGGAACACTGATGTTACTTTTCTGCTTCAGATATGCTTTCTGAAGCGCTCCCTCTAATTCTTCGGCGGTTGCTTCCAGCGTCAGTTTCGCCATATTTTTTTCCAGTTTCTCTACTTGTAAACTCATCTTCTTTTGATTTCCTCCTTAAAAGTTATATGAAAAAGAGTTTCGCTTGCGAAACTCTCCGCCTGCGGCGGGCCGCGCACGCGGCATCTTCCTTTCCGCCGCAGTGCGATCCCCCGGAGGGGTTTTATTCAATAGGACGCTCTTTCCTGTTGAATAAAAATTTCTTCGGACGTTCCTAAAAATATCCATTCTTACAGTCATTATATGAGTATAGCATAACGTTTTCCAAAACACAAGAAAAAATTCCGTGAATCCGCTGTAGGACTGGGGTTGTGGTACTCTATCGGTATACTATGGGGAATGGGAGGATTTACTTAGGGACGGGGCGAGAGGGACGGGGCGTGGCTTTGGGCGCCGGGCGGCAAATCTTGCGGGGCCTAATCACTTCGGCTGGACCTAAGAACGGCTAACTCCGAGAGCAGGAGAACCTCTTATTGGCAGGGCCCGGAACAAACTCGCCAAAGGACGGCTCGGACAGTGTTCCAGGCCCTGCGAGGTTCTCCTGCTCTCTTCGTAAGCCGTTCTAAGGCCCGGCCTCAAGTGATTAGGCCCCGCGAGATTTGCCGCCCGGCGCCCAAAACCACGCCCCGTCCCTCTCGCCCCTGCTTTACTAAAAGCCTTTTTCCATGTTCTTATTGACCGAGGTTTCCTACTCCGCACTGAATCTTTTCTTAGTTAATAAAAATAATAAAAAAGACAGAAATTCTAAGATACGGCAGGAGCATTCTTCCTACGGGAAACGGAGCGGCTGCCAGGATTCTTATCCTCTTTCATAAAAGTTAAGCAGTAAAGACCGTTCAAACTGTGAATACAATCAATATGTACATCCCGATCAAAAAAACAGCATTTTAACTACAAACACCTACTCCTCTGCCGTCTAAGAATCTATAACCATTACAATTTACACTTTGTCTGTTTGAATACGGAAAATGGCCGTATATAAAGCAGGGCTGGGAGGGAAAGGGCGCGGCCGGGCGGCACCAGGCGGCAAATCTCGTGGGGCCAAATCACTTGAGACCGGGCCTTAGAACGGCTTACGCAGAAGTCGGGAGAACCTCGCAGGGCCTGGAACACTGTCCGAGCCGTACTTTGGCGAGTTTGTTCCGGGCCCTGCCAATAAGAGGTTCTCCCGTCTTCGGAGTTAGCCGTTCTTAGGCCCGGCCGAAGTGATTTGGCCCCGCGAGATTTGCCGCCTGGTGCCGCCCGGCCGCGCCCTTTCCCTCCCAGCCCGGCCCTTTCATCACCCTTTCATCATGCATTCAACAGTCGAAGCGTATAAAAAGCCCCAAAATAGACCAGCCGGAAATAGTCTAAGAAATTCTTGAGACTATTTCCAGCTGGTCTATTGGGCCATGCCCACTATGCGATTAATAGAAAGTCTGAGATCAGATCTTTCTATTATCATAGATTACAGATTTGATCCGGAAGACATCTGCTGTTCCTGTTTCATGATCATTTTTTTGACCATTTCACCACCGATGGAACCAGCCTGTCTGGATGTTAAATCTCCATTGTAACCATCTTTCAACGGTACTCCTAATTCGCTGGCTACTTCGTTACGGAAACGTTTCATAGCTTCTTTCGCTTCGGGTACTGCCATCTGATTTGTGTTAGAAGAATTGTTCATTGTGTTTCACCTCCATGTTTGTCTTAGACAAGTAACTTGTCTGTACTCCTATTATGTACATGTGAGATAAAACTATTACTGGAAAAAAATGTATTTTTATAGTACACCGGGCAGCTCATAAGTATTGGTAATTCCCTGGCTGAGCACGTTATTTCTTAGGACGGCATACAGCTCTGCTTCCGTAGCCGCCGGGTAGGGATTTACAAAAAGCGTGCCGATCCCGCACAGCAGGGCGCCTCCCAGGTACCAGAGAAGAAACGACAGATCCAGCACAAACATATCCCACTTATGCCCCATCGTCATCTCCCTGCTCAGCTCAAACGCACGCTGCCGGCTGATCGTTGGATTCTCTGCCAGAATATACGGGATCATCCGATATTCATAACTCTTGACTATGCCTGGGATAATAAACACCAATGTCCAAAGAAACGTGAACAGATCTCTTAAAAACATGATCCCCACGACATTCATATATTGATCGGAAAAGGCAAAGCCCAACTCGCCAAAAGCTGCTTTTACCTCCCTGCCGGCCAGGAAGAATCTTTTTCCGCCTACCATCAACGGATTCGTAATAAATACCACAATCACTACAACTATCACGGATGCAACCGCGGCCACAGCGAAAACCGTGACGAACAGCAGCGCGATGTACTGCGCGCCATGTCCCACCGGTGTAGAATAGTTGGCCGCACTCACCGCACCATTGCTGAGTGTCTGCGCTGCCCCGCCGCTGTTGTCCCCTCCCAGGATTCCCAGTATCAGGCAAATCAGGAATCCCATCCAATAGTTGATTCTAAGCCGGTCTTTTGCCCGGTTCTTCAGGTCACTTCTCGTCCACATCTCCTAAATCCTCCTCACTCTTTATTTCCGATATACGATCGCATCCCGCACCTTTTGCGCGGTTTCCTCGTCTGCCAGGCGGCGGATTAATTCCAGCCCAAAGGGAATCGCAGTCCCCAGCCCCCGGCTGGTCACCACATTCTGGTCGGATGCCACTTCATCCTCCACCACCTGTGCTTTCAGCAGATGGGATTCAAATCCCGGATGGCAGGTTGCCTTTTTACCCGCCAGCAATCCCAGATCTCCCAGTACACTGGGCGCCGCGCAGATCGCTGCCAGCATTTTATCTTTTTGGTAAAATTCTTTTAACAATTCAACCAGCCCAAGATGATTCGCCAGGTTCGGAGTCCCCGGTATCCCGCCTGGAAGTACCAGCACATCAATATCCGAATATGACATCCCCTCGAACAGCCGGTCCGCCTTGATCTGAATTCCGTGGGAACCTGTCACCTGCAAACTGGAAGTGACTGAGACCATGAAGGTTTCGATTCCGGCTCTGCGCAGAAGATCCACTACCATCAATGCCTCGACCTCTTCACAGCCTTCTGCTAAAAATACACATACTTTACTCATAAAAAACAGCTCCTTTCTTATTTTTCATCTACCTGATCTTTCTGAATAAAATTAAAATTCACAAAGAATTATAATCTTATCCTAATATAACATATCTATTGACGTTATGTCCAAAAAAATACTATTATTAACATAGCAGTGCTCGAATCTAAAGAAAGAGATGAATACAAATGGAAATTGAACGAAAATATCTGGTCACCAGTTTACCAGATACATTGGAACCATATTCTTATCACATGATCGAACAGGGTTATCTATGTACAGAACCTGTGGTGCGGATCCGAAGACAGGATGATGATTATTTTCTCACCTACAAATCGAAAGGCCTGATGGTGCGCGAAGAATACAATCTTGCGTTGACCCGGGACGCATATCTGCATCTTCGGGAAAAGACAGATGGCAGCATAATTTCGAAAAAAAGAGTCCTTATCCCTCTTACCAACGAGCTCACAATAGAATTGGACATCTTTGCTCCCCCTTTTGCTCCTCTCATGATGGCGGAGGTGGAGTTCCCCACAGAAGAAATGGCCCTTCGTTTTGAACCGCCGGCCTGGTTCGGCCAAGATGTCACTTTTGACGGCAGATACCACAACAGTGCATTAAGCCGTCAGAAAATACAGGTTTAATTATTAGAACAATTTATAATTCAAACTATGTTTTTGTAATAAAAGATTCATATTGAGACTTTTTATCCAAGATAGGCTTCTACCTGTAGCCTTGTGAATATTATTTCAATGTTATTGATATAATATCTACATTATTGTTCAGGGAGGTTTTTTCTTGGCAAAAAAGAAGACTGATTTAGATATCGGCGAATCTCTCAGATACATCAGAAAGCAAAACAACTTCACGCAGAAAGAAGTTTCTGAGTATCTGAATATTGCGCGCCAGACCTATACGAATTACGAAAATAATGAGCGCTGTCCGGATCTGAGTATTATTTATGCTTTAGCATGTAAGTATAAAATACTGATTGATCAGCTGTTAAATTATGGCAGGCTCTCCCTTCCTTACATAATTCAGGAAGAGACCACGTATGGCTCCGATACACGTCCGGTATATGAGACCGCTCTGCTGTCCGGTTCCGAACAGGTACTGGTCAGTTTATTCCGGGAACTGCACCCGGATCAGCAGAAGGAGCTGATCGAATATATCCGTTTCAAACTGCATGAAAATAATACCGGCAAAAATAAGAAATAACCGGAACAGACCTTTTACAGGTATCTGTTCCGGTTTTCTTTTACATTCTTATTAATAATTTCTCCGCGTGTCGATTCTAACCATGGTATGGGACGCATATAATTTATGGATAGACGGCATATTCAGATTCCCAGGCACTCATAAACCCCCAGCGCCAGCAACAGAATACCGGAAAGGAACACCGAATATTTGGTAACCAATCTTCCCATCAGACTTTTTCCGGCCAGCAGCCCCAGTTTGATGCAGACCCACGTACATAGAAATGTGGCGACGGATACATAAAATGCACTGATATAAGCGATACCTGCCGCTATGCCGATCCCCGCATTGTTGATGGACAGCACCAGCGCCAGCACGATCGCCTCCACCGTGGACATCGCCCGTTCCTCCTGCATCTGCAGCCCGGATACGTTACCGGAATCCTCCCGTTCCTTTTTCTTCTGATGGATACAAAACTTCACGACAAAATAAAGGCCGATCAGAACCAGGGTCAGTCCCCCGACCAGATTGGCAGCCTGAAGGCTGATCATCTGGGAAAAAGCGGTTCCCACTTTCATCGACATATAAGTAAATGCGCTGGTAATTCCCGCAATCAGAAAAATATTCTTGGCAGAAATCCGTACATGGCTGACGCCAAAAGGAAGCATTAATACAAACGTATCAATATTCGCCGATATAACCAGAACGGCGATCGAAATAAATAGCTCCATAAACACATCCTGAAAATCCAATTTATTCTATTATATGTCTGAATCCTCAAGGGGTGTTTAAAGTACAAGCATTCCTTACTGTCCTTTTGCTCATCCGCCACCAGCGGTCAGGCCTACCGGTAGGAAGTTTTCAACGCCTCGGCTAATATCTTGGGGTTCTTTTTATAAGGTGTTACGGGGCAGATTTTTTTGTGGGTTACATTCATCAGGGTGTAAACAGCGATTCTGGCTGCGCGTACTGAATATTCTTCGGTGAACACCATATCCTCGGGAATCTCAACGAACTGGCTGATCATGGCAAAGTTCGTGGAGCCTTCCGGAACTACCTTCGGGCGGTCGGACATCTTTCTGGGCTGGAACTGGGAATCGATGTAGGGCATCATGCAGGGAATAACATTGACCACGGATTCCATGATCTCATCGATCTGATCCTCCATGTGCAGGTGATGCAGAAGTTCGGTCAGCATCTCTTCGCCGGTGCATTCCCGCATGGGCTTCTTTACATAATCGCCGGTATTTTCCGTGTAAAGGCCGTATCCCCAGAAAATTGTGGTATCGATAGGCTGGTTTCTAAAATGCGGCTGGGCGGCTACAACAATACTCATCAGCCAGCTGGAGTCTTTGAACGTCATAAGGGCGCCGGAACCGGGAATGTTTCCGGAGTAGTCTTCGATCATCTTCAGAAGCTTGTTGCCCTTCATTGTGACGGTGAAGCTCTCCCAGTTGGTTTCTTCCGGTTTTCCGAAGAAAGGTTCCGGGTTGCCCAATCCTTCTTTCTTTTCTGCTACTTTCGCCCACAGACTGCCGGAGATAGGATTTTCCGGTTCGTAGGAGGCCGGGGTGTGCAGATCGCCCAGGGTGGCGCAGTCCGTCATACATCCATTGGTCATGATGCAGATATCGCCTTCGTTTACGGTGACGACTTCTTCTTTGGACTCTTTTTTGAGGTGGATCGCATTGACGGTGATCTGGCTTCCCGGTTCAAAATCCAAATCCGTTACGACTGCGTCAGTTACAAAATGGACCCCCTGCTCTGTGAGCCAGGTCTTTAAGGGGAGTATTACAGATTCGTATTGGTTATAGGGCGTTCTGGTCACTCCCTCCAGGGTTTCGATCCTGGAAAATTCAAAAATCATCCGCTCCATATAGCGTTTGAATTCGAACAGGCTGGACCATTTCTGGAACGCGAAGGTGGTCTGCCACATATACCAGAAGTTTGTTTCAAAGAAGTGTGGAGTCTCTTCAAACCATTCCCTGATCGTCATATCATCCAGATCTTCTTCCGGCGTCAGCATCAGTTTTCCCAGCGCCAGACGGTCATCATTGTTGAATCCCATGCCGGACACGTCCTGGATGACACCTTCCTCATCAATGAGGCGGGCCTGGGCATGAGTTGGATGCAGATGATCAAAATTCAAGATTTCCTGAGTCACACTCATATTGGGTTTTTCCAGGGACGGGATAGAGGAAAAGAGTTCCCAGAAGTTCTCATAGGTCTCCTCGTTGAGCATCCGGCCTCCCCGGCACACAAAACCCTGGCCGGGATCACCTGCGCCGTCGTTGCTGCCGCCCAGGATTTTCATTCCTTCAAATATGGTAATCTGATCTCCGGGATAGTTGCAGTCCCGAACCAGATAAGCAGCCCCAGCCATGCTGGCCAGTCCGCCGCCGATGAACCAGGCATGCTGTCCGTTGTAGTCACGGAGCTGCATTTCCGTTCTGGCTTTCTCGTTTTCCATGTTCTCTTTTTCTTTCCTGGCTTTTACCGCCACTGCTGTTGCTCCTGCCACCGCGCCTGCGGCCAGAATTACTTTTTTTAATTTTTTATCCATATCTATCTCTCCTTTTCTTTTGCTTTGATTCGATGGTCACAGTATATTCCATTTTCCAGTTTTCGTCATCATACACTTTTTTTCAGCTGTCGTAAATCCTGACACTTTTCAAATACTGTACAGTTTTTGGACAAATATACGATTTTGTCTATACAAATATGGAAAAATACTGATTAAGATAAAAGTAATTCCTATTGGAGATGAACGAATATGCGTCTGGATAATAAAATAAAAAGTGCCACGCTGGACACGGCACTTAAGTTTATGCTGAATAACAGTAAAAAATCGCTGGATCGAAATGCCAGAAATATACTCGAACTGGGCTGCACCCTGTCTGGCCGGCGGCTCCCGGAAAAAGAAGCCGAGGTCCTCTATCAGGAACTATATCAGATGCTGGCACAGGGCAGTCAGTCTCTGGTCAAAGACTGGCTGATTGAGCAGTTTCACCTGTTTGCATAGATCTCATATCCCAGTTTTTCACTGCCCTGGGCCAGACTTTTAAGCTTTCCGGACAGCTTTTTGGTATCTTCTTTCATTCCGGACTCCACCCAGGCCACCACCACGCCGCAGATCCCATAGGCATAAAACTGAGAATAGAATTTCTTGTCCTCATCCGACAGGCTCTTATCCTCATCCAATTTGTCGATGGCCTCATAAAACAACGTAGCAACGATTTCCAGCAGATATTCTTTGAAATAGCTGTCGTCGTTCTTTATGGTATTCCGGTAAAATTCCTGATCCGCTTTCATGGTGTCCAGCAGATCTTTCAGCTTCTCATGCCAGTTCTCCAGTGTGATTCCGTCCATGACATATAGAAATCCCTCGTTATAATAAATCCAGCTGAGCAGCTCATACTTGTCCTGAAAATGATAATAAAAAGTCTGCCTGTTTAATCCGCAGGCCGAGGTAATATCGCCAATCGAGATTTTCCCGAACGGTTTGGTAAGGGTCAAATCCTTCAACCCCTGAGCGATGGCCTTCTTCGTAATCAGCGACTCTGACATCAGGAAATCATCCCCTTTTCTACTTTTTCTCTTTCCCGCCCCTCTTCTGTGGAAATCCGGGCTGTATTGTGGTAAGATACACCTTAGCGAAGTTTCATGTAAGACCCGCAGTTGCGGTCTGCAGGCGCACCGTAAAGATACCTGCGCAATCGATACATATGAGGAGGATTATCATGTCACAGAATACCCTAAATATTTCCCCAAAAGCGATGGCCGCTCTGAAAACAATGCAGCAAAATGAGCTGACGGAAAGCGAAACCTACCGCGCCATCGCGTCCAGAATGAAAGACAGCAAGAACAAGGATGTGCTGCTGCGATTGTCCGCCGAGGAGAAACGCCATTACGAACTCTGGAAAAAATATACCGGCACCGAGATGAAGCCGCAGCGCTACAAGGTCTGGTGGCGCAAGCTTCTGACTTTCCTTTTAGGTTTTACCTTTGTCATAAAATTAATGGAAAAAGGGGAGGAAGGTGCCCAGGTAAACTACGAAGAACTGGAAAATGAAGTTCCTGAAAGCGCTTTGATCCAGGATCAGGAAAATGCCCATGAAAATGCCCTGATGTCCATGCTGGATGAAGAACGTCTTCAATATGTGGGTTCCATGGTTCTGGGCATGAACGACGCGCTGGTGGAACTGACCGGGACACTGGCCGGCCTGTCCTTAGCTATGCAGAATACCCGTATCATCGCCCTGTCCGGTCTGATCACAGGCATATCCGCCACTTTGTCCATGGCTTCTTCTGAATTCCTTTCCGCCAAAAGTGAGGGGAATGAGAATGCCCTGAAATCCTGTATATACACAGGTATCGCCTATCTGATCACCGTCACGCTGCTGATTCTGCCCTATCTGATCTTCCCGCCCCAGGCGTGGGTCTGGGCCTTGGTCACCATGCTGGCTGCCGTTGTCGTTATCATCGCCGCGTTTAACTACTACATTGCCGTCGCCAAAGACCTGTCCTTCAAACGCCGTTTTGGAGAAATGGCCTGCATCAGCCTGGGTGTGGCGGTACTCTCCTTCGCAGTAGGTCTGATCGTCAAGAATGTACTGGGTGTGGATATGTAAGGACGGCGTTCCAAAGTTTCCTTTCAACATTTGGACCGCCGTATTATTCTTATCAAGAATTCCTATGAACAAAACGATGAAACGCTATTTTCCTTACCGAAGCTCGATGGCTTCTCTGAGCTTCTGGATTCCCAGATCCAGATCGATGTTTTTATTAAAGAAGCTGGAAGTACCAGCGACAAAGATATCGCCGCCTGCTGCCGACATCTTCCGGGCATTTTCAAAGCTGACATTCCCGTCCACTTCTATTTCCACATCATAGCGTCCCTTATCATCCAGGTATCTGCGTACATCCGTGATCTTCTGAAGGGTCTGCGGTATCAGCTTCTGGCCCGCGAATCCCGGATTGACAGTCATCACCAGAACCGCCTTAATATCATCGATCACATAGTCCAGCGCGGAGATTGGTGTGGCCGGGTTGAGAGCCAGCATAGCTTTTGCCCCGGTAGCATTGATCTTCTGGAGCGCCCGCTGCACATGGGCCGTGCTCTCAGCGTGTACCGCCACGTATTCACCGGGTTGAAAATCAAACCAGTCTATTTTATTTTCCGGATTATAGATCATCAGATGTACGTCCAGCGGTATATCACTGGCTTTCCGAAGACTCTTCACATAGTCCGTCCCCAGCATCAGGTTCGGCACAAACTCTCCGTCCATCACATCAATATGTAGATATTCGATTCCATTTTTTTCAAACGCGCTCAGATAAGTACCAATCTCCAACACACCGGAACACATCATGGAAGGGGATATTTTCTTCTTCATATTTACACTCCTCCTTGCTATTTGCTATCATAATTATCCGAATCGTATAACTTCTTACTCTCCTATTTATACTACCATAATCCCCTTTCGTTTGCCACCCCGAAATCTTTTCAAACGATTTAATAAAACTCCGGCGTAAAAAATCTTGAGCTTTGGTCTGAAACACGGTATTATGGGGAAAGAGATTTTTTGAAGGAGCGATTGATTATGAATATTTTGAAGCAGTGCTTTTATCTGCTGCTGATTTGTTTTATCGGGGAGGCTTTTGCTTTGGTGCTTCCGATTCGCTTTCCCGCCAGTATTATCAGCATGGTTCTGTTATTCATACTGCTGCTATTTGGCTGGTGCAAAGAAAAACAGATTCGCGAGGTTTCCGATTTTCTGCTGGCCAATATGGCCGTGCTCTTTATACCGGCCGGTGTGTCTATCATCAATTATTTCGATGATATACGGAATGTATGGCCTGCGCTTCTGGCTATTATTATAATCAGTACGATCGTCACTTTTCTGGTCACGGCTTTTACGACGCAGCTGATGATCCGGCTAATGGCGCGCCGGACTGCGGACACAAAAAGGGAGGGGGAGTAAGCTATGGGCGAACTGACTTCTATGGCTTTGTTTGGCCTTGGGCTGAGCTTGGGCGCATTTGAACTGGGTAAACTGATACAGAAAAAATGTAAAAATCCTGCCGCCAATCCGCTGCTAATCGCCATTGTTCTGGTCATTGCGGTGCTTCAGATCTTCCATATACCATACGAAGATTATGAGGAAGGAGGAAAATTGATCTCCATCTTCCTGGGGCCTGCCACGATCTGCCTTGCGGTCACGGTCTATCGGCAGGTGCGTATTTTAAAAGCCAACGCTCTCCCGATTCTGGTCGGTACGGCCGTAGGTTCCGCTGCATCTATCCTGACAGTCATCGGTCTTTGTTATCTGTTCCGGCTGGATCAGGTATTCCATGTCTCTTTGATCCCCAAGTCCGTCACCACCCCCATCGCCATGGAAATTTCCCGCACTCAAAACGGGATCGTTCCGGTCACTGTGGCAGCCGTGGTTCTGACCGGTATTCTGGGGGCCATGATCAGTCCCCTGCTGATCCGCGTCTGCCGGATAAAAAATCCCGTGGTCGCAGGCGTCGCCATCGGCACCAGCAGCCATGTGATCGGCACCTCAAAAGCCGTGGAGCTGGGGGAGATAGAGGGAGCCATGAGCAGTATCAGCCTGGTGATGTCCGGTATCATCACGGTTATCTATTCTTTGTTTCTATAGTAAAGCGGTTACTTTAGCCAAGCCTCTTTCTATAGTCCGGCGGTTTCTACAGAATCTTTGTCTCTGCAGCCTCTTTGTTCCAGAATAAAATTCACCAGGAAACCGGCGCCGGCCATTAAAAGTGAGGCTCCCAGCCCGGTATAAAAAGTCCGGATACAATGGGGCGGCCAAAGATCTGACTGCCGCAGGAAAATTCCGAACGTCATCATGCCTGCCATGATGCAATAACTTTTCACATCAAAAAAACGTAGAATGTGAATCCTGCTCTGATCGTAACCGGTAATCCGTACCGTATGCTTTTGGATCAGCCGATGGAAAATCAGTCCATAAAACAGCCCAAATACAGCCAATGCGGCAGCCACAGCCAGCGGACTCCAATTCCGGTCCGAAGCGGTAATGCCGATCCGAATAATATTCACACCTGCTGCGAACCAGACCAGACCTGCCACCAGAAGCAGATAGTTTTTGGGTATTTGATAAAATTTTCTTACTGTCATTCTCGTGACCAGCTCCTCAAACTTAAAAATAATAATAGTAACCCGATCCCGGTCAATATGTGTCCAATACCAGCGACACCGGATACCGCTGCGTCCATTCCCCTGGAAATCTCCTGCCCCGTCACCTGCACTACTCCCCTGATCAGCAGCAATACAGATGTCAGAATCACTCCCACATTGTATAATACGTAAAAAACCCGAAATTGTTTACGGCTGTTCAGATCAAACCGGGCTGCAAAAAGTCCGATCACCAGGAACATAACCATCCCCAGCAAAAATAGATGGGTATGTACAAAAGCAAGGCTGGTCCTGCCCTCAAAACCCTGAAACTTCGTGAATTCGCGGTAAAAAACCCCGCCGGCCATAGCGGCTATCGCATAGGCAAATGCCGTATTAATCATTTTTCTCATAAGCTTAACCTCCTTATGACTCTTATACGCTTCAACTTGAACATTGTTCATTATAGTACATAGCCCTATGCTTGTCAAGTAAACTTAAATACAAGGACCGGCCTCCTGCTGCTCCCTGTCTCCCCACAAACAGCGGACACAAAAACCCGGCGGCAGGGTATCTGTCACCGGGTCATCCTTTTTTTCATTTATTCCACATACTCATCCACCCCGGAAAGCATAGTCTGGAACGGAAATCTTCCGCAGTCATCATGATAGATCTGATAGCCATTCTTCCCCAATCTCTTGGACAGATACAGCGCCTGATCTGCCTTATGCAAAAGTGTTCCATAATTATCACCATCGTGAGGATAGCGGGACACTCCCAGGCTGCAGGACAACTGGCAGCCATCGCAATCTCTGCTCAGATTATCACAGATACTCTGCAGCTTTTTTTCCAGCGCTTCGTCGGAGGATATATCCCTTAAGAAGATAACAAATTCATCTCCTCCGATTCTGCCCACCAGATCCGTGTTTCTGCTGTTGGACAGCAGAACCGATACCACATGCTTCAGCACGCTATCCCCGAACAGATGGCCGAAATCGTCATTCACAGATTTAAAGTTATCGATATCAATAAAACAAAGAGCTGCGTGTTCGGTTTTGCCTTCGCTTAAAATCTGGCTGATCTGCTCCTGGATGGCCTTTCGGTTCAGCACCCCGGTTAGCGGATCACTGTCTGCCTCCTTTTGGAGTTTCAGGTTCATACGTTTCTGCTCTTCGATATTAATCAACTTGCCGATATATCCTACACATTCCGCATCATATCCGGCATCCCAGATCGGATAGAGGTAGACTTCAAACCATTCAAATCCATTACCATCGAGATTGATCTCCATCTCCAGCTTGCAGTCCGGTGATGAGTAGGTAATACCGGATATTTTTTCCCGCAGCCTCTCTAAGTCATTCGGCTGCATTTTTTCAGGATCCGTTATAGCCTGGCGCAGATTTTTAATAATCAGATCATTCCCGGTCAGTGTCTGATATTTTTCTGAAAATACCAGCTTATCCGTCTTTATTTCATATTCGAACAGAATCTCTCCCGAGAGCTCGGACATCACGCGGTATTTCTGACGTTCCAGCTCCAGAAGCCGCAGTGTACGATACGAAAGGTCCCCTTCCTGCATCTTCAGGTCCGGCGCTTCCTGTACGTTTTCCTCTTTCGCCTCCGACGGACGGTTTTTTTGCTGTTCCCGCTCTATCTGAGCCTGATCAATACCGTCTTTGAAGGTGGATACGATCTCCAAAAAACATTCCAGCAGTACTGGATTGAAAACTCCGCACTCACCGTTTAAGATCATCTGTACGGCCACATCACTGGAATAGGCCTCCTTATATACGCGCTTACTGCTTAACGCATCATACACATCCGCCAGGGACACTGCCTGAGCCCATATGGGCGTTTCATCTCCAACCAGTCCGTCCGGGTATCCCCTGCCATCCCACCGCTCGTGATGGTGACGGCAAATCTCATAACAGTAATCGTAATAAGTCAGACTCTGCACACTGACCAGCTTCTCAAGGATCTCACATCCTCTGACCGTATGCGTTTTCATAACCTCAAACTCCTCCGGAGTAAGCTTCCCGGGTTTATTCAGGATCTGATCCGGTATGGCGATCTTCCCAATATCATGCATAGCCGCAGCTTCAGAAATATTCTCAACCATCTCATCTGTTAAACCGTATTCCTGATGACGTTTTTTCAACTGGTTCAACAGCATTCTGGTAATAGTACGGATATTGGCAATATGCTGAACCGATTCCGTATTCTTAAATTCGATAATAGCACTCAGCGTATCAATCATCTGCGCGCTGTTTTCCCTCAATTTCTGTGACTGGCGCCGCAGAGTCTCCGTCTGCTCCGCCACCAGTTTTTCCAGATGCAGTTTATAGGTATACTGCTCTATAATATTGCTGATTCGCTGACGGATTATATTTGGATTAAAGGGTTTACTGATAATATCGGCGGCACCCATCTCGTAACCTTTTTGCATTACCGAGTCGGAAGTCTCCGCGGTAATCATGACAACCGGTATCCGGCCGCTCCAATGCCGCCTGACCATTTCCCGCAATACACCGAAGCCATCCATAACGGGCATCACAATATCCAGTAGTATCACTGCCAGAGAGTCCGCATAAACCTCCAGAATTTCTATCGCTTTTTTTCCGTTTTCCGCTTCCAGAACATCATACTCACCGCAAAAAAGTTCACTTAATATTGCTCTGTTTAGTTCAACGTCGTCAACGATCAGGAGTTTGGGTTTTATCGGTCCCCTCGGATATACCCCAGCCATTACTCCACCTCCAGTTAATCGATCTGCCTCAGGCACTGCAGGACAGCGTCATATTCCTCCTGCGCAATACGAAACAGCGGAGTAATCTTTTTATTTTCCCCTTCTCTGACCGCCATAACCATCTGTGCACATATTTCACTCAACTTTTCAAATCCCAGATTCGCACTGACCCCTTTCAGAGTATGCGCACTGGTTTCTACTTTTCCATAATCTTCCATCTCTACATTATTCTTTAATTCCTGAAAGGTCGGATCCTGAGGAAACTTTAACAAATATTTTTTCAGCAGTCCTTCATTCCCTGAAAAACGATATAATATCTCATCATAAGGGAATCCTGCTTCTATCAAAATCTCTTTTAATGCCATATTTTCCTGCTCCTTTCCCTGGATAGTCTGTTTTCATTTTACCTCACTTTTATATAAAAGTAAAACATATTCCTCACATTTCGTGAATACCGGCGAAAAATTGAGGAGAGAATCGCTTGGAGCCGGAAAGAGAAAGGACAGGTGAGGCCTCTGGCCGATCCTGCCTCCGGAGGGCTTCCCATCCCTAAGTGATGCAAGTCCCCATTTACCGCCTAAAATGATTGTGTTTTACAGTAAATCATATTATAATAGTTTTATTATATATAGCACTGATTCATCGGTGCGGGGGGAATCATTTTTGACCTGGAATATAGCAGCAGAAAGTATATCGATCGTTTTTTTGAGTATTATATGGGGATATTCCAGAAAAGGAAGTTTAATCCCAAGTCTGAAAAACAGATGTTTTCAGGCTTGTTTTTTGGTAACATTCTGCGCCATGATCACGAATATCATATCTACCCTTATGCTTCAGAATTATCAGGTCGTTCCGCTGTGGATGATCTGGCTGGTAACCACCGTATATTTTATTTTTACGCCTTTGATGGGGCTGGTTTATTTTTTCTACACGGCAGCTGTTATATATGAGAACCGAAAAGGGCTGCCCAGGGTGATGGTGTTGGCCAGCATCCCGAGTATTGTTTATCTTTTTATGGTCTTTTTGAACCCCATTACGAAAAACCTGTTTAACATCAGTGATAACCGTGGCTATATACAGGGGCCTTTGATTTCTACTACTTATATTCTGTTTTATATGTATTGTATTTTCTGTGTGGTACTGGTACTTGCCAGAGGAAAGTGGCTGAATCTGTCCACTTACCGGATTTTGGCGGTGTTTCCGCTAATCGCTGTTCTGGTTATTATTTTCCAGCAGTTCTTCCCCTCCATCATTTTGACCGGCTCTGCGGCGACCTGTGCGCTTTTGATCATTTATCTATATCTGCAGAACAAACAGATTTCCATCGATTATCTGACTAATATACCCAACCGGCAGGAACTCCTGCATATGATAGAACTGTTGCTGCACCGGCCAATTCGGCCGTCTTTTGCTATCATTGTGATTTCCCTGCGGGACTTTAAACACATCAACGACACGTATGGTCAGCAAAATGGTGATCAGTTTCTGCGTGCCATCTGCCTGTATCTTTCCTCCATATCAGAACCCAGAACACTCTACCGGTTTAACGGGGATGAGTTTGCTATTTTATCTAAAGATTCTTCCCGTGAAAAGCTCGTTCAGCTTACCTCGGCTATTCAGGACCGGATGAAGCTGCCGTGGGAAATTCCCGGGTGTCAATGCACCATCCCTGTGGCCATCGGAATCGCCCGCTATCCGGACAGTTCGAAGAACCTGGAGGGGCTGATCCATGGTATTGAATATGCTGTGTACGGTGCGAAGTCTTCGAACAAAGCCGGTATCTGCTATTGTGATCAGAAAATGTTGAATGAAATTCAAAGGAAGCATCAGGTTGTGGAAATTCTGAAAGAGGTCTGCGCCGACAACAGTTTTGAACTGTATTACCAACCCATCCTCGATGTGGATACCGGACGCTATCTGTTTGCCGAGTCACTGATGCGGATTAACAACACACCGCTAGGACCGATCTATCCCTCGGAATTCATTCCTTTGGCAGAAGAAACCGGTCTGATCGTGGAACTCACCTATCAGATTCTGGACAAAGTATGCAAATTTATCAACCGTCTTGCGGAACAGCATATCGATATAGAACGGATTCACGTTAATTTTTCAGCCATACAATTCTCACAGCCCAACCTGATCGAACGGGTCTGCGAGACGATTCTAAGAAATGGGACTCCCTACTCCAAAATTAAAATTGAGTTTACGGAGAGTGCCATTGCGGACAATCCACAGGTGGTTTCCCATTTTGTGGACGAGATGCATCAACTGGGAATCCGGCTGGGGCTGGACGATTTCGGAGTTGGATATTCCAATCTGGACACCGTCGTACATATTCCCTTTGACACCATAAAGCTGGATAAAAGTCTGGTCTGGTCGGCCACACAGCAGGAGAAATCAGCAATCATGGTAAGAAATATAACCAATACCTTCCTGGAATTAGGTATGAAGGTACTGGCTGAGGGCGTGGAAACGCCGGTACAGGACGCTTTCGTCCGAGACTGCGGAATTAATATGATCCAGGGATATCTCTACGCACGTCCGATCACCGCCGAAGAGACCGAAGAATTTTTACGTTCTTCGTCCTGCCCTGCCCCATAATACGGTGGTATATTCAGTTCTGTCACAGTCTGTCCGTCCGTATATCAAGATTGCTTAAATCATATCGCTTCCCCTCAAACTAGCTCATAACAATAAGGGAACCCGAAAATCGGACTCCCTTATTCTGTGCACATATGATGTGTCGCTCACACTTATGCGGGCAACAGGACTTGAACCTGCACGGTCTCCCACTAGAACCTAAATCTAGCGCGTCTGCCAATTCCGCCATGCCCGCGCAAAACGCTATCCAGATAACGAACAGCGCCGCTTTGATATTATACCATCCTGTACCTGCAAATTTCAAGAGCTATTTTATATGTTTTTTATAATCGTCTCCGGCAGCATTCCTTACTGGTTAAGTACATCATTCATTACCTCTTCCATCTTCTTAAATTCCTTCACCCGTTTGGACACACAATAAACACTCCAAAAACTGGCCGCGCCATCCGCGATCAGGCAGATTCCAATCACGATCACGAAGGTCTTCATGGCACTAAACGGATTGATCAGGAGCAATATCCCCAGTACGGCTACCAGTACGGACACCGCCAGAGCCGTCCACCATTGGTCGTAACCGCCTTTTTTCAGTCCCAGCGCATTTTGGATCTTAATCACAGCTTCCATCAGGAAAAAGATACCTACGATAACCGGCAGTATTGAAGCCACGATCGATGGCTTCGCCAGCGCGAAGACGCCGAATACCAGGCAGATGATCCCTACAAACAGGTCCAGCTGGAAGGTACGGAATTCTTTATTTATACTGAAATATCGAAACAGCTGTACCACTCCGTAAAGAACGGTCATAATTCCGAAGAAATAGCAGACCAGCTTTAGAGACAGGGATGGCCAGATGATCAGCACAATTCCCAATACGATATATAAAATCGAAACCAGAACAAAATGCTTTTTAAAATCTTTTAAAATCTCCATTACACTTCCTCCTTCATGATCTCCCTCAGCTACACGCGCCCAGCGTTCTTTTATTGGCTTCATCATACACTTTTTTGTGTCAAACATCAACCATTTAACGGTCAGTCCGGGCATTATCGTTTGATTTTTTTGCGCTGGTCCGGGAACCAATTGTCTTTTTTCTCATATGATAATAGGAATAATATTATAAGGAGTCTATTTTTATGGAAGAGAATACGAATTACGAAGAAGAGATGCAAAACGAAGAAGAACGCAGAGTCGACCGACCAGTTCCACCGGTCGCACCTGAGGGAGGCGCACCCGTCTTTCCCGGCCCTGATGCAAATATCCCTGTCCCCCCCATTGCACCGGAAGGAGGCCAACCCGTTGAGCCGGGATTCCCATTCCCGAACAATCCCTGGGAGAATATACCTGAAACACCGATCGCTCCGGAAGGCGGCAGACCAGTAGCTCCCGGCCCATTCCCCAGCTTCCCCGGACCGATCCGCCCTAACCGTCCGGGTACCTGTCAGGTACGTTTCCTGAATGCCGCAACCAATAACCTGCCCCTGAACATATCCATTGGCAACCGTATGGCCGCCAGTAACCTGCGCTTCGGAAATATCTCCTCTTACGAAACCATTTCCGACGGCTTCCGCCCCGTCACCATCGTCAGTGCGGTAGGTCCCCGCATGGTCTTCTATAATCAGACGCTGCCTTTTGTCGCAGGGGAAAAGATTACTATGGTAGTGATCGACGCTTCCAACGGCCTGGATCTTGTGCGCGTATCGGATCTGGGCTGCCAGAATATGCCGCGCAACACAGGCTGTTTCCGCATGGCCAATATGTCCTACAATAATTCGGCCTACGATCTGATGCTGTACGGCGGGGATGTAGTATTCACCGACGTGCGCTTTAAAGAAGTTACGCCTTTCAAACAGGCAAGGCCCGGGGAATATGAATTCTATATGACGAACACAGCCCGCTATGGAAACGTGCTGCGTGAAATCCCTGTCATCATCATCTCCAATGTCCGGCCGCCTTTTAATTCCGGCGAACCTCTGCTGTCCTTTGTGACTACCATCAACGCCGGCGAAATGTATACCGCTTATGTCATTGGGAATACCTGGTCTGCGTTCAATCTCAGGGTTGTGATGGTACAGAATTAGGAAGAACTGATTCCTGTATATTCTAAATGAAAAGCACCCCGGCTGAGGCTTTACCCAGAACAACCGGGGTGCATTTTATGATGTTAGTTTATTTTTTTCTCCGCATGACAATCACAGCAGCGATCGCAGCGAGCGCCAGAACTCCGATCACGATATAAATGGCAATCGGATTGTAGTCTCCTGTTGTGGCCGCGCTTACCGAGTGTGTTTGATCTGAAGAGTTGCCGCCGGAAGTGGTGGAGTTGTGCTTCGGATTTTCAGTTACAGACGGCGTTGTCTGGGGTGTTACGGTAGGAACCGGCGTGAGCGTGGGGGCCGGGCTTACCGTCGCCTGAGGCTCTTCGGTCGGAGCGGGACTTACAGTCGGAACCGGACTTTCACTGGGCTTCGGTTCAGCGGCCGCAGGTATGACTACGGTCGATGCCTCAGGCATCTGGTCAGCCGCCAAATCCTGAACCGCACGGGTATTTCCTGCGGTATTTAATTTTTCCGGAGTGATCTTTAGATTTACGCCGGCCTGGTTCTCATCCGTCACCGTGATCATCCCCATCTTAAGCTCTGTCTGCCCTTCATCCAACAGGTACTCCCTTCCCGATACGATCAGATGCAGCAGACCGGTCTGTTCATCATAAGATGCTTCATACACAAGGGCGCGGCTGCTGATCTGGTTGGAATAGTCAAATTTTATATCTTTCGCACTCCCTGCCGCCGCTTCCAGTTTCAATTCTATATCCAAGGACCGCATGGTTTCATCCGTGAGGTTCTGCAGGTTTATATGGATTTCATTTCGGTTGGTTACCTCGTATTGTAATGGGCCTGTCCCGACGGTATCCGCATAAACGGTCACCGGCGCTGTGATTGTCAGTACGAGAAGAAGCACCAACATCATGATTATTCTATTTTTCATTGATATTCTCCTTCCCTTCATTTCACTTGATTCTGCATCTGATACCGGGAGCCGGATCCCTGCAGTTCGATCTCCGGTATGGTCTCGGGCAGCTGGGTCCACAGTGTGTCGCTTACCAGTCTCTCACCCAGATTCGTGTTGGCGTCATCCACACGGTAAAGTTCAGCCCGTACTTTGATGAGACCTTCCTCCATGACAGAATCCAGCTGATCGGGCTCTATATAATAAACCCAGTAGCCGTTTTCCGTCTCTCCCAGCTCGCCGTGGGCCGGAACATCAGCAAATATCACCTGTACCCCCTCGATCAGTTCATCTTTTTGATTATATAGCTTCAGAGCATTGTAGGCCGGATTTCCTTTATAGCCGCCGGTAAAGATCAGGGAACCTTTCGGGATTTTATCCCCTGTACTCTGATCCAGTACGTAATCGGATTTTAATATGCCGATTCCTTGGTCGGTCAGCTCCACATTATCGCCGGAAGGCCCTAACACGTCTACTTCTGAGACGGATACCTGCTTCTGGTTCTTTGCAGTCAGTCGCAGACAGGAGGCATCATAGGTATAGAGCCAGCTGTCATCTTCCTTGTTAAAATAAACCACTGCCGTACGGTTTTCATCCAGAACGAAGGTTCCGATCTTCACGGTTTCCCAGTTCTGGTTGTCTGTACTTACCTGAATCTCGTAATTCTTGATTGGTGTTCCGTCCGTTCCGGCCGTGTACTTGAAGCCGGCAACCGTAAGCAGTTCCTGGAAATCAAGTGTTATCACAGCGTTTCCGCTTTTTACTGATCCGGTATACGAATTGCCGTAATCACGATCGATCACTTGATCAACCGCCGAGATCACTCCGGGTTCCGGATTCTCATCGCTTCCCACTTCTGCCGTATCTTCCTCAGAGGACATATTCGTCGCCGCGATCCAGTTAGTCTTGTCCAGACTTCCGTCGTGGGAGATCTTAACCGGCGCAAGCGTTACCGGCTGCGCGGCATTCAGCCACTTGTCATAGGCTGTCACTTGGTAGGTAAATACCCGGTTGTTCACAGTGGCGATGGTATCCGTATACTGATCCTGATCGGCTGTGACAAAGGCGATCGCTTTGCCATTACGGCTGATTTCATAACCCAGCATGGACGACGCGTCCGCCCCCTGCAGACTGAGATTCAGCTTCACCTGGGTTGAGTTCCCCTCATGGTCCAGGGACGCCTGCACTGACGCCTGACCGGCTGTGGAGGCATTTCCTTCGATCGTGTAGACTCTGGCCTCATCATTGATATACCAGATCGGCCTGGTCTCCTTCTCAAACTGGGCGGCATAAGCTCTGGTCGCCTCATTGGGCACCATACCCCAGTGTTCAAAGAAGGAGAGCAGATCCTTTTGGGCGGCTGCGCAGGACAGACGCATCAGATTATTGTCCACGTCTTTTCCTTCCAGGGTGAGCTTTACGCCTCCGGGCGCCGGAGCAATGGCTGTGTTACGGGCGTACGCGTCAACCCGGGCGAAAAACAGACTTTGGAACTGCTCCGCATAATCCGTATAGGTCTTATAGTTATAATCCTTATCGTAGGCCAGATGCAGCTGCCAGTACATGCCCAATGCCGTAAATACATTGGCGGCTCTTCCCGTTGTACCGGATGTCACTTTCTCGTAGACATCCTTGTACTGGAAGCGGACGCTGTCATTGGTATCATGTGCCTGGGACAAGACTGAAAAATAGTTGTTGGTGATCTCCGCTATCGCATACTGGCTCTGATTGATTTCATGTCCGATCTCATGAGCGATTCCCCAACCGAAGAATCTTCCGCCGGACCATTTCCCGTTCTCCTCACTGACCAGGGAGGGAGAAGCGGACAGGCCGCCGACAGAGCCGAACTCTATACCGATATGTTTTCCTCCGGCGTACATAAACGCGCCGCTGAACATTCTCATGTATCGGATATTCAGCCGGGTTACCGGAAGGTTATTCTTATTCCCGTAGGCCGCCAGGAAATCTGGATCGTTTTTTTGTTCCTGCGTATAGGTGCCCAGCCCTTTGTGCTGATAGAAAAGGTCTGTCATACGTTCCATGGCATCCATAGAACGGTCCAGCTGCTGTGCCTGCTCTGCTGCCGTGCCTTTTCCAAGCCCTGCCAGAACCTGCGTGGCCGGAACGGACAGCAGTACCCGGTCCAGAACGATTTCCGTCGCGTTATTGATGCAATCCTGAGGCCGGTACGCAAAGTTACAGTTTGTATCCTCTTTTTCATGCTCCTGCAAATGTTTCTGTTCTAATCCGTCCGTGTAGGTAATCAGCTTCTCCACATATGCCGTAATCTTCTCCAGCCTGTCAGACTCTGATGTTTTCGACAGATCCAGCACCGGTATGGCCGTTCCTCCGCTCACCCGGACACTGTACTTCTCAGCTGCGTTGTTCCCCTTATATTCGATGTATAAGGATCCGCCCAGTTCCATATTCAGGCTGGAGATCTGGGGAATGGTCACTTCATTCATTCCCACCTTCAGGGTTTCGGCCACCGTCTTTGACCAGGCGCTGGCTTCCGCGTGGTACTGGGTGGCCACCAGGCGCAGGTTCGTGTTATCTCCGGTTTTCTTACCGGTGCTTCCCACATAGACATTCAGCGTTTCACCGCTTCTCGCCGCGACCCCAAGCGGCTGCCCGGAATTCAATCCGCCGGCGAATCCCGTCTGGCTGTCATATGCGGAGGATACCGCCGTATCGATGGACAGCGGCACGTCCAAACCGGTATCGTTCAGAACCGCCATCGCGTTATCCAGCTCCCGCAGCAGCAGGCCTTTCTTCGGGTGCAGATCGCCGCTCACCGCGTCGGGCGTATTAATCCGGTCCCTCAGATCGTTCAGTCCCACCAGCGTAACCGAATCTTTCAGTATCATATGTAAATCATCCTGCCAGAGAGCATTGATCTCATCTTCTAACGGGCTGTATTCATAGAAATTCAGTTCCGATATCGTAACAGGGTCCGCGTAATATCTGGTATAACGAACCCGGATCTTCTTCACGTCCGATTTGGGGAAGTTTACCTGGATGGTATTCGACGCCCCGGACACTCCGGCAGTCGTAACGCCCTTGCCGATATCCCCGCTTCCGTACACGGTCTGCGTCCCCTGCGCGTCCCATACCATTACCTGCCATTTCGCGAAAGAACCGAATCCTTCCCCTTGATAAGCGGAAAGAATCAGATGATCCATCGTATATTCCCGGTCAAAGGTAACCGTTGCTCCCGCTAACTGGGCATTGGAATTGGAATAATAATAAGTATCATAATCGCCGTCCACCACCCAGGCCGGGTCGAAGCCGTCCGGATACTTGCCTGGCAGATATCCGTCCGTGGTGACATTTTCGATATGATCTGTCAGTGAGCTTCCCTCTTTCTGGCGGTTAATCAGCTGATACCTGGTAACCTTAACCTGGCTGTTCTTCGTGGTTCCCGTGTAGATGGCAGATGCCTTGCTGGTACCCACTTCATTGGTGCCGGTCAGATAAATAAAATACTTCGCATTATTTTCCAGATCGTCCAGGGTATAAGTTGCAGTTGTTATTCCTGGAACAGACTGATACTGGCTCTCTTTGTCCTTCTTATAGTACAGGGTATAGGAGTCCGTATCTTTCATTTTCTTCCATGAAATTTTCAAGCCCCGGTACAGGCTGCCCACCGATACATTTTCCGGAGGGTCAGGCACCTTGTTGGCTACCGGAACCGCTTCTATCGATTCGGAGTAACCGCTGCGCCACTCATCATTGACAGACTGTACACTGATCTGATAGACCACTTTATTTTCAAGCTTATCGTTATTTAATGTGGTGATCTTCAGACTGTTTTGCGCCGTGGAAAATACCTGGGATTTTTCCCCGCTGACTACTTTTACCTCATAGCCGGTCACATTGGTCTCACGGCTCCATTTGACCGTAATCTCCCGGCTTCCCGGTTCCGCGGTCAGATTCTTCGGAATATTCATCTGAGGCGCCGGAATCCGGTCTTCCATCTGATTCAAAAATTCCACCTGGGCGATATCCGCCAGCTTCTTGCTGCTGGTATCCGTCACTTTAATCGTGATCTTTTTCACCGCGACCTGACTCCCCAGATTTACAACAATCGTTCCATCCGCCTCCATAACCGCTTCAGGACCTAAAGATCGGGACCGATAATAAGCGGCTTGGGACCGTACCGGACAGGTGAGCGTACTGCCATCCTCCAGGGTAAGCGTAATCTCCGCCTCCTGAATCCGGTTATCAGAGTTTACCGGCGGATGTATCGCGAATCCTTCCATGACAACAGAACCGGTCTCGATCTCCAGCTGAACCGGCTGTTCCGGTGTAATCTCTTCTCCTCCGTCACGTCCCATACTTACAAACGATCCGTTATCGTCCAGAATATCCTTTAATTCGCCATTTACCATCACATTCGGCTCAGAAACCTGCACCTGCATCTCTGAAGTCAGAACAGACCGATACGGCACGGCTTCCAGCGGTTTTGCCTGGTAATTGGCTGTAAAATACTGAAGGTCCGCCAAGTCCACCAGCTGGTCCGCATTCAGATCACAGGCGCTGTCCGCTTCCTGCCCTATCATGGCCGCTATCAGCTCTTCCTTATCCGAATCATCGATCTTCCCATCACCGTTCACATCCCCGTAACCGATCACTCCGGGATGTACTTCCAGGGCCCGGTAGGTCTCGTCCAGTTCATGGCTGTTCAGGAACGCCGCCCGGTATGACAGTCCCTTTGTATCCAACGAAAGCTGCTGGATATAGGTTTCATATCCCGTCCCCCACAGTTTCAAACTGTATTTTCCCGTTGGCAATTGCCCGAATACCGCAGCCTGCTTCTCAACCGTACCGTCAGCAGCTACGGGGCCTAATGCCTTTACGAGCGCTTCCCCCTGCTCAGGCTGTATAGAAACATTCAGCTCTTTCTTCGCCTCCGGCAATAGGAAGCCTATTTCTACTGTTAATTCGCAGGTATTGTTAATCCCCGCATTCTCTTTGCCAGCATCTCCGTTTTTTTGCTCCTCCGGCCCCGCAGCCGGCAGCACTCCGGCAGCTGTCATATCAGGAGCTGTCCCTTCCGGCGTGCCGACAGGCTTCACTCCTTCCGGTGTCGCTGCAGGTGATCCGGTATCCGGCGTGACAGCCGGTGTGCTCTCCGGCGCCTGAGTTGATTGCGCTCCTGCCGGTGTTTCACTGGGTATCGCATCGTTCAGGCCGTCCTGCACCGCTTCGGTCTGCTTCCCAGGTGTCTCCGTCGCTGCAGACGCATAAACCGGCGTGCCGGCGAACAGCTGCAGTGAACATTGCAGCACCAGCATCCAGGCTATAACTTTCCTCAAATCCCTCATTCCTTTCCCTCATTTACTTATAAGCTGAAAAAGAGTTTCGCTTGCGAAACTCTCCGCCTGCGGCGGGCCGCGTAAGCGGCATCTTCCTTTCCGCCGCTGTGCGATCCCGCGGAGCGTTTTTTATTTCATAGGAGCACTTTCCTATGAAACAAAAAAACAGTGTTCTAATGAACACTGTTATAAATTTTATACTACCATTTTTTGACAATACCTGTCAATCAACAATCACGCCACAGTCACACATTTTATGTACTGCCATTATCCATGAAAAATGATCAAAATCTCACATATCTACATGCAGTCTCCGACTTCTTCCCTGTTAGAGGCAAATTCCTATACAAGTAATAATGATCGAAAAAGCACCGGAAACCAAAAGGTTACCGGTGCTTCATTCTGTTACTGAGGCATCGGGGATTCGAACCCCGGACAACTTGATTAAAAGTCAAGTGCTCTACCAACTGAGCTAATACCCCATACACAATCATCAAATTCAGACAGGCTTACCACGGAAGGCACAGACCACACATACACAACTTTACATTCTGTAAGCGGCAACCCTGCAAACTGGGCTAGCTGGATTCGAACCAGCGAATGCAGGAGTCAAAGTCCTGTGCCTTACCGCTTGGCGATAGCCCATTAAGGTGGATACAGGGATTCGAACCCTGGGCCTCCAGAGCCACAATCTGGCGCGCTAACCAACTGCGCTATACCCACCACATAGTATATACCATTTGCCAAGTTTGATACTTAACAAAAACGTGCCTGAAGGGATTCGAACCCCCGACCCACGGCTTAGAAGGCCGTTGCTCTATCCAACTGAGCTACAGACACTTATGCAATTATTGGAAATCTCTTTCCCCGCTGACGGATCAGCGAAGCAGGTGATGGGAATCGAACCCACGTATCTAGCTTGGAAGGCTAGTGTTCTACCATTGAACTACACCTGCATGTCCTATTTATCGGGGTGACAGGATTCGAACCTGCGACCTCCTGGTCCCAAACCAGGCGCTCTAGCCAAGCTGAGCCACACCCCGCAATGATCATACCTGCGCCCGACCGTGACGCAAGATATATTATATTATAAGGTTTTTTATATGTCAACCATATTTTACAAATTTTTTATTATAAATAATTAATGGTAAAATGCGCGTCCCCGTGCGTGTCCAGATCCATGATGACATAGCTGGGACGCCTCCCTTCCTGCCTGGGATAGGACAGACTTCCCGGATTGACCGCTATGACATCTCTGTCAATGTCCACCAACGGCCGGTGGGTATGACCGAACATCACGATATCCATCCCCCGCCCTCTGGCTTCCTTCTTTATCCCTTCCGCATCCACCGACACATAGTAATAGTGTCCGTGAGTCAACAGAACCTTATACCTGCCGATCTCGATCTCTTTTTCTTTCTCCAGATCCGAGAAGAAGTCATTGTTCCCGGCAATAATCTCCACCGGGCATCCAGCCTGCTCTGCGATATACTCTTCGCTTCCTTCCGCATCCCCCAGATGGATCAACAGGTCAATGGGACTCACCTTCTTAATTACCTCCAGCAAATTTCCATTCTGTCTGTGCGTATCACTTACGATCAGGATCTTTTTCACGCACGATTCCTCCTTATTTTAACAGATCTTTTAATTTTTCTTTCATTTGGCGCAATGCTTTTCCCCGGTGGCTGCACTCATTCTTCTGTTCCATCGTAAGCTCGCTGCTGGTACAGCCATATTCCGGCAGATAGAAAATAGGGTCATAACCAAATCCGTTGGCCCCTTTTTCCGCATAGCCGATTCTCCCCTCCATAGCCGCCCGGGTGGTGAGGATTGTCCCATCTGGGAACGCCGCCGCTATGACGCAGACAAAACGCGCGGTGCGCTCTTCGTCCGGGACACCGCTTAACCGGTCCACGATCATCCTGTTTTTAATATGGTAGGAAGTGTGCTCCCCGGCATATCGGGCCGAGTAGACACCGGGTTCCTTGTTCAGGTAATCCACCTCCAGGCCGGAATCGTCCGCCAGAACCAGCTGACCGGTCAACTGCATAATCGTCCTGGCTTTGATGACCGCATTTTCTTCAAATGTATCACCGTCCTCCACAATATCCACATGAATTCCTGCGTCCTTCATGGACAGAATCGGCATGTCCAGATCTTTGAGTATCTCCCGTATTTCTCTCATTTTCCCTTCATTACCGGTAGCAAAAATAATTTTCTCCATCTCGTAGTCCTCGTGCTTTCTTATTCCATGTTGTCCGTATATGCTTTTAAGCAAAAATTACATTGATAGTTTTCTTCCAGTGAATCCCAGGTACTTCCATATAAACTAATATATCCTTCTCCGTCCGACAAGTCAACGTCCATTGTGACATCATCTGCCGGGTATTCGATGGCAATGGGATGAATGGAGTTGGGCGTTTTTATCTTGACCACAACGGCGAATTGTCCGCCGGGCGTCAGATCCGCAGGAGCATCCAGCGGAATCGTATAAAAGCCCGCGTTACTGATATACCCGGACTGGATGTACTCCCTCTGGTTCAGGGAATCCGGCCCCTGAAAATCTCGCACTACAGAAATCTCATATTCCGTATCCTTCCCGGTCGCGTAAAATCCCACGGCCTGCAGCCGCTGTGCTCCCTCAGCCTGATAGACATTGGCGAAATAAGCAGTATCGGAACCGTAACCAACCTGGCCGACCCAGCCGCACAGATCGGACTGGTACAGATGATCATAATTGTCAGGCTCTTCCACTGACGTGTAAACTACATTGTGCATCCCGATATTGGTATCATAATAGGAGACATAGAATACGCCATCGTCCCCAAATTCCTCTCCCCAGCTGTTCTGACAGATAAACGCGCCGTCGCCTTCCAGCTCGGTATTAAAATTCTCCTTTGGATAGTTATCATCCCACCCGATAATCACGATATCGTGGTTCGGTTTCTCGGTTCCTATATAGCAGTAAGCGTAATTCTTCTGATTATAATACATAGAACGGCTGGCGGAACCGGTAAGCGACGTGTAGAGGGAGGACTGAACCCCTCCATATTTATAGACCGCTTCCTTAATCCGCTGGAAATCCTTTCCCTCTATAATCTGGACCTCCTGTACATGCTTCACCGCATCCAGTCCTTCCGGCGAATAACCGTCCCCATAGGGGTCATCCTGTTCCAATACAGGCCCCTGCCACGCGCTCAGGTAAGCCATAGCCATGGTGTATTCCCCGCCGGAATTCTGATCTCCACAGAAGCTGTTCTTCAAACTCATGTGATCCGGTGAAAACTGCAGATTCTCTTCCGGTAAAATCGAGGAGGACAGTGCCGTCAGGGATGCGAACGCCCAGCAGGTCCCGTATTTCCCCTGATCGATCACAGCCGGCTTACGCCCTTTCTCCCGATAGTCGTAGGCATATGGAATTGCGGGCTCATCCGGCTTCTGATTCACCAGCAAAGCCTGATTGTCCTGAATATTCCACTGATAGGAATAGTTCAGCCCCTCAGCCACCTGTTCCAGCGAGACGTAATAATTACCATCCTGCTGCACCATCGAAGTGGTAACCGGCACTTCATTCTGATTCCGGAACATGATATCTGAATTCAGCAAAAACTCCAGTTCCACCGCATTCTTCTCCACAACCAGCTTATTCCGGTCATAGAGATTCACAGCGCAATTGAAGCTGTTGGTTATGGCAGTAACCGGCAGCATCAGATTCTTATCCTGATCCATATACAGTTGTTCATCCGGCAATTTCATTTCTTTGCTGTCCACGATCAGCGCGATCGGCTTGCTGTTGACACTTCCGGCGATCAGCGGATTCCAGGTTTCCTCATCCAGTTCCGACTGCTGATTCGGTTCCACCGCTTCCACGTCGGTAAAAGGTACCGCCTGCACATATAACAGCAGCGCGAGAATGATCATGAAAAACAGATACGCTTTTTTATGTCTCAATTGATCCCCGCTTCTCTCCTTGGAGGCTTAGGCCCCAGAAACTGGTAATAATATGTTTTCAACATTCCGTTATAGATCTTCCGGTTCTTGTCAGCCTTTCTGCCCATATATTTCTCGATGTCCTCATAACTGGTGATAATATAGGCAGACCAGGAATCCAGCCTTTTATACGCCTCGCCAATCTGGGAGTACAGGGCCGGAAGATTTGCTCTCTCTTCAATTCTTTCCCCGTAAGGCGGATTGGTAATCAGAAAACCGTATTTTTTTGGATGATTCAATGCGCTGACAGGCCGTTCCTGAAAATGGATCAGATGATCCACACCGGCTTCCCGGGCATTCTCCCTGGCTGATTTTACTATCGCTCCGTCGATATCATAGCCCTGGATGTCCACATCGATATCGTCCCTGATCAGGTCGTTAGCCTCATTAGCCGCCTCATACCAGGCCTTCTTCGGGATCAGGTTCATCCAGGCCTCCGCCGTAAAGGACCGGTTCATCCCGGGAGCGATATTCGCGGCCATCAGCGCCGCCTCGATGGGAAATGTCCCGCTTCCGCAGAATGGATCCACCAGTATCCTGCTCTTATTCCACGGTGTGAGCATAATCAGCGCTGCGGCCAGCGTCTCCGTCAGAGGCGCCTTACTGGTCAGCTGCCGGTATCCCCGCTTGTGCAGGGAGGTTCCGGAGGTGTCGATTCCCACACAGACCTCATCCTTGTACAAAAATACCCGCACCGGATATTCCGCCTGATCTTCCGGGAACCATTCCACATGGTAGGACTGCTTCATCCGCTCCACCATCGCCTTTTTCATGACAGACTGGATATCGGAAGGACTGAACAGCTTACTTTTGATCGAAGACGCTTTCGTAACCCAGAACTTTCCATCCTGGGGGATATAGTTTTCCCATGGAATGCTTCTGGTCCCCTGAAACAGCTCTTCGAATGTGGCAGCCCGAAAACTGCCGACCTTTAACAGGACACGCTCCGCCGTTCTGAGAAAGATATTCGCCCTGGGTATCGCGGCGATATCCCCGTAAAATGTAATCCGTCCGTCCTCCACACAGCTTATGTCATAACCCAAATCCTGCAGTTCCCGTTTTAAAACAGCCTCCAAGCCAAAATGGCAGGGGGCAATCAGTTCTATTTTTTCCATTTATTCCTCCAGAGATACTTCCAAACTCTTTATCATCTCTCCCCCGAAACCTTTGATCGTAAACAAACCATTTTCCAAAATGCCATAGGTTTGGATGTTGCCCTCTTTCGGCAAAGATATGGAGCCTGGGTTCAGCAGAACATAATGTTCCCTTTTCTTAGCCTTTAAAACATGAGTATGGCCATGTATAAAGATATCCCCTTCCTTAAGCGGCGGAAGATTATCTTTATTATAAATATGTCCATGGCTCGCGTAGATCGTGCGGTTTCCCTCCAATATGATACCATAATCGGCCATAATCGGGAATTCCAGCACCATCTGGTCCACTTCCGCGTCACAGTTGCCTCTGACCGCGCATATGTCATTTTTAAATCCATTCAACAGTGAAATGACCTGCTTCGGCGCATAATCTCTCGGCAAATCATTCCTCGGCCCATGATAAAGCAGGTCGCCCAACAGGATCAGGCGATCTGCCTTTTCTTTTTGATAAGCTTCCAGCATTTTTTACAAAAATATGCAGAGCCGTGAATATCAGATGCGAACATCAATTTCATTTGTATTTTCCTCCAAACTGCTTATCTCTATATTAAAGGTACTTCAAAAGCATGTCAATCTTTTCATTCAGTTTCCAGATACCGGCCGCGGTAGGCCAGAATGCCTCCAACCACAGTTTTCACATGATATCCTTCATTCCCCAGATGTTTGGCAGCCATCAGGCTGATTCCGCCTCTCTCGCAGTACAGAATCAACGTATGGCTGCCGAAGGATCCTTTATATCGATCCAGTTCATCATATGGTATGTTATAGGCGCCCCGAATATGCTCATTCCGGAACTCTTCCCTCTCGCGCAAATCTATAATGAAAACTCCGGGTTGGCCGACATAACTGTCGATGTCCTTAGCCGGAATTGTTTCAAAGCCCATATAATCACCTTTCTTCCTTATTATAACATATCATATTCATAGGGACGAACAGCAGTGAATGTTCAAAGATGATTGATAAGGAAAAAGATCTGCCGCAGTACAAGGATCCCTGCGGCAGATCTTTTTCTTTTCCTACAGTCTTACAGAAAGCTGCTAATCAATATTAGCAGTTGCTGGACTTATCCTGATAGTTGTTTTTATTCTGGTTCTGATTCTGGTTCTTGTTCTGGTTTTTGTTTTTCTGATTGTTTTTGTTGGCATTGGAGCTGCTGTTGTTGTAATCATCAGAAATGTTGTTGTAGCTGTTGGAGCTGCTGTTGTTGGAGTTATTGGTGCTGGTGTTATTGTAGTCGTTATTGGTGCTGTTAGAATAGTTTGAATAGTTTTGTGAGCTGTTCTTGGAATTGTTCTGATTATTATTTCTTTCCATGATATCTGCCTCCTAAGGGATTAATATATTTACAAACTTTATTATCCCACCAAAGAACAGATTTATACGAACACAAATCAGATTCCAGAATTCGGTATATTCGGATAATTTCGGGAATTTTCGATTTTTTATTGCAAATTGAAAAAGAATATATTATAATTGGATAGTAAAAAAATTTACCCTTCAAAGATTTTTTTACATTTATAACCCCTTATTTAATTATTTATACTCCCCTCATCGAACGACCTGGTGGCTCCCCCACCAGGTCGTTCACTTTTCCGGATTTCTTCCGTTTTTATATTTATGTAATCCACTTTTTAAAGCTTCAGCAGCCGTTCCGCCACGTTAAAATAGATCACCAGCGAGCAGGCATCCACAATCGTCGTAATCAGCGGAGCAGCCATAATCGCAGGATCTGCTTTGACTGATTTCGCTACAATCGGGAGAATGCCGCCGATCGTCTTAGCTACGACAACGGTAGCCAGCAACGCAAACGCGACGGTTAAAGCGATCAGTTCATTTCCCGGATACATGATAACCAGCCTAACAAAATTGACCGCGCTGAGCACCACCCCCACAATGAGGCTGACCCGCAGTTCTTTCCAGAGCACCTTCAGGAAATCTCCAGGACGGATCTCACCGACAGCCATGCCCCGGATCACCAGCGTACTGCTCTGACTGCCCGCATTACCGCCGGTGTCCGTCAGCATCGGAATGAATGTCACCAGCAGCGGCAATGCCGCAAAAGACGCCTCGTATTTACCGAGAATTCCGCCGGTGATCATCCCGGAGACCATCAGCACCAGCAGCCAGACGATCCGGTTCTTCGCCAGCTCAAACACATTTGTTTTCAGGTAAGGCCGCTCCGAGGGAGCCATGGCGGCCATTTTTTCAAAATCCTCCGTGGCTTCCTCTTCCATAACATCCATGACATCATCAACGGTGACAATGCCTACCAGACGGTTTTCATGATCCACCACCGGCATGGATATAAAATCGTAGCGCATCATGCGCTGCACAGCCTCTTCCTGGTCCTCTGTCGTCCGGGCCGTGATCACATCCCTTTCCATCAGATCGCCGATCACCGTGTCATCCGGGGACAGAAGCAGTTCTTTGACCGTCACCACACCTTCCAGACAGCGCCTGCTGTCAGTGACATAGCAAGTATAGATCGATTCCCTGTCCTCACCGATCCTGCGTATGCGGTTGATGGCACCGCTGACCGTCATGTTTTTCTTCAGATCGATAAATTCGGCGGTCATTATACTGCCAACGGAATTTTCCGGATAATTCAAAAACTGATTGATCAGATTCCTGGTCTCTGGCTGGGCATTTTTCAGCACCCGCTTGACTACATTGGCCGGAAGTTCTTCCAGCATATCCACAGCGTCATCCACAAACAAATCTTCCACGATGGCCCCGAGCTCCTCATCCGTGATCGACCGGATGATAATCTGCTGTGTTTCGGGCGGAAGATTGGAGAATACCTCCGCCGCCAGTTCCTTGGGCAGCGTCCGGAAAACGACCGTCGCCTTATCCTGGGGCAGGTTCTCCATGAAGTCAGCGATGTCCACCTCGTTCTCCTCAGCCAGCGCTTCTCTCAGGCTCCGGTAGTCCCTCTCTTCCAGATACCGGTTCAGCATTTCAAAATCATATTCTTTTTCCATTGGTCCATCCTCCTGTCTTAAGTTTAGCAGCGAGGAAGCATCCAAACAGACAAAAACCGTATGAAAATACTGCCGCAAAGCAACACTTTCATACGGTGACATTCATGACAGGGCATACTTCCAGCCCGGTTCAGGGGAATTCTCTATGCACGCAGAAAAATAAGCGGCATAACGGTATTTCTCTTATCCCACAAGTGAATGTCACTGTCCATTTCGCAACTTCGTCCGCATATGTCCACTTATTTTTCCTCCCTTTTTTATTTTACTAGACTTCCATAGTATGCCAGAAAACTGGAGTTGTCAACTCCCATTCCTCAATTTTAAGGTAGTGGGAATCTCCGATCACAGCAGGTCAGGAGTGATTTCAAGTATGTCTGAGACGATTTTGTCGGCTGCTGTGACGTCCTGGCCGAATCTTTCATCTGCTTTTCCTATCACGTACATACCCGCGCTTTTCGCGGCTGTGATGCCGTTGTGCGAGTCCTCGATTACGATACATTCACCGGGAGAGACCTGAAGCGCATTGGCAGCTTTCAGGAAAATCTCAGGATCGGGCTTGCCGTTTACCACTTCATCCCCACAGACCACCGCGTGAAAATAAGAAAGGAGATCACACTCGAAAAGCACCTGTGTAACAACCTTTCTCATGGTGGAAGAAGCCAGGCCTATCTTATAACCGGATGTCTTCAGGTACTCCAGCAGTTCCGGAATTCCTCTGTTCAGGATTTCTTTGTAATGAATAGTTACCCTATCCCTGTAGGTTATGTAAGCTCTCTTTAAATCATCTGGCGAGGTTCCGGGATTGAGTTCGGATACCTTAGTCCACATATTGTTCATGGATCCGCCCACAAAGCTTTTTCGGACCTGTGCGGGTACCCGCAGTCCCTGCCCGTCAAAAAAGCCGCCCTCCAGCTTCGCGTAAATCGGTTCGCTGTCTATGATTACTCCATCCATATCAAAAATAACTGCTTTCATTTATAAATTTTCCTCCGCCCTTTTGGGAAATAAAATAAAAACCAGCTGCTGTTCCTATCCCATGCTGGTTTTTATTATACTATGCCTACGCAGGCAATAGCCATATTTTTTCATTTTTTTGTTTTTGTTTCGATATTGCGCCAACAGTACTGACGCATTCCGTACGGCTGATCCGCTCGTGGAGCAGAAGTCTCGGCTTTTCCCGGTAACCGGTGCATACATCGAAGATATAACCGCAGAACCAGATAATCGGTAATGGGATCAGAACGAAATAGAGCAGGCCGGAGCGGAGTGCATATTGATACAGGGCAGGTTTTCTTTCATTTCTTCCGGTTATCCGGATCCGGCAGACCCACTTGCCGGGGGTATAGCCGTCAGTCGCCCATGGGATCAGAATAAAGTAACCGGCGATCACAAACGCGTAGACAAAGCCGGGAACGACGACCAGGGCCGGGATCAGAAGCGGAACCGCGATCATACATAGTATTAGAAGAATGCCGATCAGCAGCCAGTCCAGAAGAAATGCGGCAAATCTCCGGCAGCAGGTTACGATTCTGCCTTTGAGATAAGCATTCTGATCCAATTGTTCTCTGGACGGAAGTAATCTGAGTAACAGAGGCGCCGCTGCGTATCCAAGCATACCGCCCCATGTGTTCAGCATCAGATCATCCACATCAAAGAGCCGGTAACCCCGGGGATATATTCCATACAGCCCGCTAAGCTGCGTAAATTCAAAAAACAGGCTCACCAGAAGGCTGATCCATATTGTTTTGACCAAACCGCAGCGGAAATAATATCGAAGATAAATTCCAAACGGCAAGAACATGAATATGTTACAGATTACCTGTAAAAAACAGTTCTGTGTGAGTGCCGTCAGATACGTACCCGGATTCATAATATCAAGCTTCGTCTCTCTTAAAAAATCTCTGACGAACTGAAACGGCAGAAGCTGAACCGAAGGACCGGTCTGTCTGGCCACCTCATCAACCGGCGGCAGGGGCAGGATCACCAGGAAGTACATGCAGAGCAGATATAACAGGAAGGAATATAAAATGACGGTCCTTAATAAGGGAATCGCGCCATACCTGCGGTATTGAACGATCATATAGGGAAATGTCAGGAAAGCAGCCAGCAGCGGGAACACCGCCAGTGCCGTCCGTATAGGAATCCAATAAGCTTCCATCAATCACACCACCTTTTCTTGATGATAGGATCATACCAAAAAGGAGAAATGCACCGCCATAATTATGGCTTACATTTCTCCTTTTAAGCTTACACTTTTGTAAGCTGATCTTTATCTGACTGAATTTCGCCCTGCTGCACTCCCGATACCGCATCCTATCGGCCGCTGCCGCCCCGTATAATCCGATATATAATATAGATGATCAGAAGCGGAACAAGAATCGGAAACAAAAAAGAGATCAGGCCTGTAATCATGGAAATCACCAGAAAAACGGCCAGAACGATTACCGCTGCAATCAACACTTTCTCGAACCACGGACGCTTCGGCTTATCATAATGCATATTCCAGCCGTTCCCGTTAAACTCTGCCCGGAACCCTCTGTCGGAATTACCGTTGGCTCCCGCGGACTCCTCCTGGTAATAATCGCTCTGCTGACCAGCCTGCTGGTAAGAACTCTGTCCTCCGCCGGATGTATCAATAATCGTACGGGCAATTAATCTGGGATCTCCCAGCTCGCCCATCACATCCTCTTCACTTCTTCCCTTTTGTATTTCATCTGAAATATATCCCTCATAATAACTCAAGTTGTCCCTTATCACCGACGGCGCCACTTCACCGTTCAACGCGGTTCGCAATCCATCTAAAAATTCCTGTCTGCTCATGTATTTCCTCCGTGGACTTCCATTCCTCTGTTCCTTCATTGGCTTGCACGGTTCTCTTCCGTACCACTTTCTGCATTTCAGGAACATTCTAACATATTATCTGCCACTTCGTAAACAAAAATCCGCAGCCCGGCACATTATTCTTCTGTAAAAAGAAAAACCGATGCGCGTCCTCCACTCATTACTTCGTGGATAAAACCACCCGCGGCCGTTCCGCCTCTTCCTGATCCCAGGGCAGCACGTCACCATCTTCCCTTAAATACTCCAGAATCTGCCAGATTCCCTCGCCGGTATACGCGCTGACCCGAAACACCTCTTCACACCCCGACAGCCTCAGCCAATCCTCTGCCCGATCCGGATTCGCGTCCGGATGATCAATCTGCGTAACGATACCGATCACCGGCCTGGCGGAAGAAGCCGTCACGCAGGGAGGAAACAAGGAATACGGTTCCTGTGCCCCGATCAGCAGTCCCACCACATCCGCTTCATAAGAATACAGAGCCAGCGCCCTGCCCAGCCGGTTCGTCTCCGCGTATTCCCCCGGCGTATCAATCACCACATCATAATGATTGATATACTGTGTTTTATGGTAATGAATCTTATCCCCTTTTAAAGCCTGACGCAGCGTTGTCTTTCCACACTCGCTGCGCCCCATAAGAATTATTTTTTTCATATCAAATCATCAATCCTCATTATCTGCTATCTCATACACCTATCCATCCATGAAATACATTAAGTGCGTGTAACTTCACAAATAGTAAATCCCAAAGTTTCTTTCAAATAATCCGTAATCGCGTGAATCGCCGTCTCTACCTCAGCCACCCTGCCGGTAAAAATAAGCGTCCCGCTGAACCGGTCAATAAACCCCAGATCAATATTCGCCTTTTTCACAGCCAGATCCCCTGCGATCACCGAGATCTCCGCCGGGCTCATACTCAAAATACCGATAGCGGCTTTCCCATAGTCTATACTGGGATCCAGCCCCAGCTTTTTATAAACGATCGGATCCGGACTAGCAATCACATGAGCCAGCGTTACCTGTTTCCCCGGCACCAGTTCCTGGACAATCCTCAACTTTTCTTCCCCTGACATCCGATTCACAAAATCCATACCATCACCTCAAAATCACCTCAAGATTAACTATCTCTATTTATTAGTTAAATCTATAGATCTATAGTAGTCCTCTCTATAATACAACATAACCCAACAAAATACAATAAGAATCCAATATTTTAGCCAGGAAGTAATCCAATATTTTAGCAGTCATTTAAGTGATTGTTTCATAAGAGCATCAAAATAACAACAAACCTCCCCAAGCCCTCACCAATGCAGGGAATCGTCCGGACGGCCTTTTCCTCCCGGCGGGACTGTCCTAAAGCCAGGGCGCAGTCTGCCAGGGATCCGCTTTGTACGGACGCGCCCTATGGGGTACCCAGCAGGACGGGAGGTGTCTATTGCCCTCTTCCTCACATAAGACGCCCGTGTGAAATCTTAATGAAATCGATCCGGCAGGTTTGTGGCGAAAGACTGCGTTCCCTGCAGTCTTTCGGTGGCTGCTGAGCCGCGAATGCATCCGGCATTCGGGGCGAATCAGCCACGGACCGCAAACCTGCCGGACCGATTTCATTTAGATTACACCGGGTAACAGTCTTAAGTGAGGAAGAGGGCAATAGACACCTCCCGTCCTGCCGGGTACCCCATAGGGCGCGTCCGTACAAAGCGGACCCCTGGCAAGGCTGCGCCCTGACTTTAGGACAGCCCCAACGGGAGGAAAAGGCCGCCCGGACGATTCCCTACCCCCGCCCCCTCAATTCGCGAACTGGCTCTCATAAAGCTTGGCATAGAACCCTTGTTGGGCGATAAGCTCTTCATGTGTTCCGGTCTCCATGATACGGCCGTCTTTCATGACCAGTATCACATCAGCCTCTCTGATCGTGGACAGACGGTGGGCGACGATAAAGCTGGTGCGCCCCTCCATCATTTGGGCAAAGGCCTGCTGGATCTTAATTTCAGTGCGGGTGTCTATGGATGAGGTAGCCTCGTCCAGGATTAACATCGGCGGCAGGCACAGCATAACTCTGGCGATACAGAGGAGCTGTTTCTGGCCCTGGGACAGGTTGCCGCCGTCCTCTGTGATGACCGTGTCGTAGCCTTCGGGCATACGCTTGATGAAACTGTCCGCATGGGCGGATCTGGCAGCCTGGATGACTTCTTCCCGGGCCGCCTGGGGACGTCCATAGGCGATATTCTCATGTACGGTGCCGGATTTCAGCCAGGTCTCCTGCAGGACCATTCCAAAACTCCTTCTCAGGCTGTCTCGGGTGATTTGACGGGCCGGATGTCTGCTTACACGGATTTCCCCCTGATCTACATCGTAGAAGCGCATGAGAAGATTGATCATAGTGGTTTTGCCGCAGCCGGTGGGACCTACGATGGCGATCCGCTGTCCGGGTTTTACAGATAGATTCAGGTTCTCTATCAGTTTCACTTCAGGATGGTAGGAAAAAGATACATGTCTAAGATCAACGCTGCCGTCAACCTGCTGCAGGGTGAGCGCACCGGGCGCATCCGGCTCCTGGGGTGTCTCGTCGATCAGATCAAAAACCCTCCGGGCAGAGGCGAACGCATTCTGCAGTTCCGTTACCACGGATGAGATCTCGTTAAAGGGTTTCGTGTATTGGTTCGCATAGCTTAAGAAGCAGGACAGCTGTCCGACGGAGATAAGGCCCCGCATAGCGGACAGGGCTCCTATGATTCCCACTCCCGCATAGACCAGGCCGTTTACAAACCGTGTAGCCGGATTGGTAATGGAGGAGAAAAAAGTAGCCTTTGTACTGCATTCGCGCAGTCTTTCGTTGATTCCGGCGAATTTTTCTCTGGCCCTGTTTTCATATCCGAAAGCCTGAACCACCTTCTGATTGCCTACCATCTCTTCTACCAGAGAGGTGATTTCCCCTCTTGTTTCAGACTGGGCTTTGAACATGCGGTAGGTCCGTTTGGCGATAAAGCTGGCCACGAACAGGGATACCGGAGTGATCAGGACGACTGCCAGGGTTATGGTGATGTTGATGGATAACATGAATCCCAGCGTACCCAGTATCGTTATCACGCCGGCGAACAGCTGATTAAAGCCCATGAGAAGGCCATCGGACAGCTGGTCCACATCAGTAATGACACGACTGATGGTGTCGCCGTAGGGGTGGGAATCCAGATATTTTAACGGCAGGACCTCCAGTTGATGGAAGGCTCTGGTGCGGATATCTTTCGCCACATAGTAGGTCAGTTTATTGTTGCACAGATTCATCAGCCATTGGGCGGCGGAAGTCAGCAGGACCACTGCCAGAATCTGAATGAGAATCGGCAGGATCCGTGTAAATCCCACCTGCCCCGGGCCTGCGATCAGATCCACCACATTTCCGATCAGAATCGGGGCGTATAGGGTCAGGGCGACGCTGATCACGGCAAATATCAGGGAGAGGATCAGCTGAAGCCGATAGGGCCTGATGTATAGCAGGATTCTTCGGATCGTGTCTTTACTGTTAGTCATGCCCCTGCCACCTCCTCTTTCGACAGCTGTGACAGACAGATTTCTTTGTAAACCGGGCAGGTGTCCAACAGTTCTGTGTGTGTTCCCACACCGACCAGTCTGCCGTCATCCAGAACCAGTATTTTATCCGCCTGGCGCACGGTTGCCACCCGCTGGGATACCAGGAATACCGTGATTCCACTTGTCTTAGTGCGAATGGCCCGGCGCAGCCTGGCATCAGTCGCATAGTCCAGTGCAGACGCGCTGTCGTCCAGTATTAATATTTCTGGCTTCTTAGCCAAAGCCCGGGCAATCGTCAGGCGCTGCCTCTGGCCGCCGGAGAGGTTCTTTCCTCCCTGGGAAATCCTGGTGTCAAGGCCTTCCGGTTTTGAATCCACGAATTCTCTGGCCTGGGCGATTTCAAGTGCCTCATAGATATCTTCATCGGCGGCATCCTCTCTGCCCCAGCGAATATTTTCCCGGATCGTCCCTTTAAAGAGAACCGCCTGCTGGGGTACGATTCCGATCTTGCCGCGCAGCGCCAAGAAAGAATATTCCCTGACATCGGTACCGTCTACCAGCACGGTTCCGGCAGCCGTATCATAGAACCGCGGGATCAGGTTCACCAGCGTACTCTTACCGGAACCTGTGCCGCCGATAATGCCGATGGTTTCCCCGGCCTGTGCAGAAAAGCTGATGCCGGTCAGGGCTTCTGCTTTCGCACCCTGATAGACCGCCGATACGTTTTGGAACGCTACCTTTGTATCATTCCCTGTATTTTTCCCAAATTCCGGAGACTTCGGATTTTTTTCGCCACCCTCCTGCATGGTGGAGGTCACAGCGAACACCTCGTTAATCCGGATAGCGGACGCACTGGCCTTGGTTGCAGAGATAATCAGATTCGCCAGGGCCACCAGGGCCAGCAGAATCTGCGTCATGTAATTTACAAGAGCGATCACTTCCCCCTGCGTGATCATCCCCCCATCCACCTGTTTACCTCCGAACCAGAGGACCGCGATAATGGCTAAATTTACAATCGTGTAGGTTATAGGGTTTTCAAATGCGGAGATCTTGCCGGCCAGCAGCTGTATTTTTTGCAGCTGCCGGGTGGTCTCATCAAATTCTTCTATCTCATCTTCCTGCCTGGCAAATGCACGTACTACTCTGGCCCCTGTCAGATTTTCCCTGGTCATGCGCAATACCCGGTCTAATTTGTTTTGAACCCGCCGGTATACCGGAATTCCCGCCGCCATCACCGCATAAATCACCAGCGCTAACAGCGGTACGGCGATGAGGAAAATAACGCTTAAGCGCACACTGATCGTAAATGCCATAATAACCGCTCCCACCACAATAAAAGGTGAGCGCAGGAACAGCCGGAGCAGAAGATTTACCCCTGCCTGGGCCTGATTGATATCACTGGTTATTCTGGTCACCAGCGTGGAAGTTCCGATCTTATCCAGTTCCGTATAGGAGAGTCCGTTAATATGGCCGAACATATCCCGGCGCAGCTCGGTGCCAAACCCCATAGCCGCTTTCGCTGCAAAATACTGGGCTGTCAGGGAGCAGGTGAGCCCCAGTACGCCGAAAAACACAAGCAGACCTCCCATTTTCCAAATATATGGGACGTCTGCGTTCTTAATTCCGATATCGATCATATTGGCCATAACTAATGGCACGATCAGTTCAAAACATGCCTCCAGCAGTTTGAACAGGGGGCCGATGATACTCTCCTTCTTATAATGTCTTAAATATCCTGCTAGTTTAAACATAACTGTCCATTCCGTTTCTTATCAATTCTTATAGACGGTCCGTATCACAATCCCACTATCTCGTAACCGTCCCTGCCCCTCTCTTTCACTACATATAACGCGCTATCCGCAGCTTTGTATACTTTGTCATAATGCATGCCCGAGGAAACACACGCTGCGCCAACGCTTACGCTGATCTTTTCTTTGTGTTCCTGTTCCGTGTATTCCTTAACCTTTCTGCACAGGACACGGCATTTTTTCTCCACGATTTTCCGGTCCCGCACTCCGGCCATGAATACCAGGAATTCATCTCCTCCCAGCCTGCCTATGATATCGTCCTTTCGGAAAGTCTGCTGCAGGACTCGGGTGATTCCAATTAGAACCTGGTCACCGGCAAGGTGGCCGAGCCGGTCATTAACTCCTTTAAAATGATCGATGTCTATAATCAAAAATGCCCCTTTATTCCCTCTGCCATCCAGATAATTCTGAATGAGGTCACGGCTGGCATTTGGATGATACAGCCCGGTCAGACCGTCTTTTTTGGCTTTGTCCGCCCAAAGTTCTTTCTCCTCCATCAGCTGCTGGATGTCTGTAATTTTTCCAACTACATAGACCGGGCGGTTTCGTCCGTCAACCACCAGTTTCTTCGTAATCTGAAACCAGCGGGTACCGCCCTTTAACAGCCTGGCCTGGAGTTCCTGGCTGTCTTCTCTGACCTCGGTCAGATACCGGATCAGCCCTGCCTCCGGCGACTTATCCCATTCTGTCTGTTCTAATAAGGATGACGCACGGTCGATCCTGGGTTCATATCCCAGATTTTGCGCGCCATGCCCCGAAAAACACAGCCGGTCCTTTTTCACGTCATATTGAAAAAAACATTCATTGCTAAGTTCACAAAGCTGGATACAGCGCTCATGCTCCAATACAGTCATTCGCTTCTGCCATTTTCCCAGGCAGGCGTACCAGGCCAGGAAAGCCACCATAAAAACAAGCACTACCAGAATCCCCAGCAGGATACCCTGCTCCGGGTTTCCTCTCAGGTATTCCGTTAAAGAAACCTCCTGCGTCGCTGCCGCCGCTTTTGTTACATCCATATACTCACCTGTCTCTTTTTTGTCATTGAATTGTGTCTTTTGTTATTTTTTTCACTATTATAACAATATTCTACCATATTTTACTAAAGAAATACACTCGTTTTTCTCCGGCCTAAAGTGCCAGGCCTATGGTAATTGGCTCATGCTGTTCCCTCCTGCGCTTCCACCTGTGCGTTTAGTTCCCGGAAAAATGGAACCAGGAAGAAAAAGCAGGCGGCAAACGTAAACAGGTCTGCCAACGGCTGGGTCAGCTGGACGCCGTAAAGCCCGATCACCGGAGGCAGCAACAGAATCAGCGGCAGGAAGAAGATCCCCTGCCGGGCGGCGGAAAGCAGCGTAGCCCATAGGGATTTACCGATCACCTGGAACGTCATATTGCTGATCACCCCCAGCGGAAACAGAGGCAGCACCAGGCACTGGGCCCGGACCGCATACGCGCCGATCGCGATCACCTGTGCGTCTTCCTTCCGAAAAAGTGCCATCAGAGACGGCGCGGTTATCCATCCCACCACCGCCAGAATACTCATCAGCACAATCCCTGTTTTCAGCGAGAAGAAAAACGCTTCCTTCACTCTCCGGTAATTCTTAGCCCCGTAATTAAAGCCGGCCACCGGCTGGAAGCCCTGACCAAATCCGATCATAGCGGCCAGAACCAGCATGAAAATCCTCCCTACTATAGACATCGCCGCTACCGCCGGATCTCCATAGGCAGCCGCCTGAATATTCAGGACCGCCGTGGCGATACTGGCCAGACCCTGGCGGCAAAAGGAAGCGAACCCGGTAGTCACGATATCCACGTAGGTCGACCCTTTACGGGATATATTCCGGATGTGCAGACGCACCGTGCTTTTTTTGGTAAGGAAACAGGCCAGCAGGATGAAAAAGCTCACACACTGGCTTAGAACCGTGGCAATGGCTGCTCCGGATATCCCAAGCCCCATGCCAAATATAAAAATAGGATCCAGAATGATATTCAGGATTCCGCCCAAAGAAATTCCCACCATGGACAACGTGGCTTTTCCCTCCGAACGCAGAACGTTATTTAATACGAAGGAACCACCCATCACAGGCGCTCCCAGCAAAATATATTTTGCATAATCACTGGCGTAAGGCAGGATTGTCGGCGTAGACCCCAGCAGCCTCATGAGCGGCTTTAGAAAGATCAATCCAAGTACCGTAACAACTAGACCGAACACCAGCGCCATAAAGAAACCGGTGGACCCCACCTGATCCGCCTCTTCTTTTTTCTTCTGCCCCAGCAGTCTGGATATCAGGCTTCCCGAACCGATACCGAGCATAAAACCCACTGCCTGAATCAGGGCCATAAGCGAAAACACGATGCCGACTGCTCCCGCCGCACTGGTACCCAGCTGAGATACAAAAAACGTATCCGCCATATTATAAACGGCAGTCACCATCATACTGATAATCGTCGGAACCGCCAATGTCGTGATCAGCTTGTGAATAGGCGTCTGTGTCATTCTTCTATACTGCTTTTGTTCCTCCGTCTCCTCCTCATAATCCATGGGTACGTCTCTCAATTCCCCTCACCCTTTCCATACTCACTTTTTGCGTTTTTATTTCTCTGAACCCGCAAAAAGGACTGCATATATTTATCATAACCGATTCACCGGCTACTTACAATCTGTCCGGTTGTAGTTCTTTTTAAAATGTGTATAATAAAAAGCAGAGAAACATCAGAATACAGCTGTCTGATTTCAGGAGGTAACAGCTATGGCATCCGAACTGACCAAACATATTTATCAAATTGTACAGGACATCCCATACGGCAAAGTGGCCACGTATGGTCAGATCGCCCGTCTGGCCGGGAATCCCCGTGCTGCCCGGGCCGTCGGCTTCGCTATGCGCAACGTTCCTGATGGTCTGTGTCTCCCCTGCCACCGGGTAATCTTTCAGGACGGTTCCCTATGTACCGGCTTTGCCTTTGGAGATCCTCAGATTCAATATCAGATGTTGAAAAAGGAGGGTATCACCTTCGATGCCCAGGGCCGTGTAAGGCTCGACCGTCACCGTTATATCCCGGGTCAGCGTGATCTCCCGGTTGAATGTCCGATTCAATAAAAGCCGCTTTCTTTTGAAAAAGAGTTTCGCAAGCGAAACTCTCCGCCTGCGGCGGGCCGCGTAAGCGGCATCTTCCTTTCCGCCGCTGTGCGATCCCCCGGAGGATTTTCATTTTATAGGAGCACTTTCCTATGAAATGAAATAAAAACTGCGCCTGTCCTCAGCGCAGTCCACTATTTCTTATCGCTATGAGCACGTAAGCGGCTGTCTCTTTCGCCTCTTACGTGCGATACTATATTTTATCTTTTAAAAATTCAATCGTTTCACAGATTATTTTCTTTTGCGCCATGCTAAAGTATTTCATCATTCTCAACAACTGCCTGTCATAAAAATCCAGTTCCTTCAGCTCTTCTTTTTCATTGTCTGTTTCCTCGTCTCCGACTCCCATAATCTGACTCATCGGAACGCCAAAATAACTTCTGATCGCATACAGTATATTTGAACTTGGATATTTTCTTCCGGTTTCTATGGAACTCATATAACTGGAGCTAATCCCAATCGCTTCGGCCAGTTTTTCCTGGGTCAAACCATGTTCCAAACGTATTCTCTGAATATTTGCACCAACATTTTTCCTGTCTTCCAGATCAACTTTAGCACTCATAGAATCAGCTCCTTTCTTTTCCATATTGTATATTCTATTTTTTTACTTTATAATTAAAAATAGGTGTAGTTTGTACTATCCCTATTTTTAAAGTTTTAATACTATCGTTATAGTTTCTTTTATTTATTCCTTGTAGTTACTTTATATGATTGGAGAGATATGGAGGTGAGAAATTGGATAATGGCCACGACATGAATCCATTACAGTCAGATTTATCGGAAGATTATATCAATTCTATAATACAGCGCGGAAATAAAATCCGACAGGTAATGGGTACCTATTGGATGTTGGATTATGAGATGCTGACCTATATCTTTGGGGAGTACAGAGGAGATCCCTGGCGGCAGGCTGAAATTTTGGAGCTGATATATGAGAAAATAGATAGGGCGCTTTTGGAGAGAGAAACAGACGAGGAACAGAACTTTCTAAAGACGCTGTATTGCTTTGATTTTTAAATTGAATATTACTTTTCCGCTAAAAATGAAATTGAATTCAGAAATAAATACGGTCAGATAATAGAATACGGAGATTTTGATTTAGGAACCAAAATCTCCGTTTGTATGATTCTTCACGAACAGATACTGCTGCGCCTCCTGCACGTTGGTAAATGACAAGGAGCGTCTGGTTATATAACTTACCGCTTCATTCCACTGCTGTACACCGAAACTATCCTTTGTGATCTGGCTGATCTCTTCTGGCAGTTGTCCCTTCAGATATAAAGAATGCAGATCTGACAGATAGTCACAGTGCGCCTCCCTGGCTATAAGATCCAACAGACTCTCGCTGCGCTCAGAAGCAGAACCCGGACCGGGCTGCACATCATTGGTCTTTTTCATTTGTATCCTCCTGCTTTCTATATAGACTGCTAAGCAGCACACTGACATAAAGTACACCATTTGTCAGTTACATGATTGCTATGATTCTGAATCAGAGGTTTCGAAAATAAATAAAATTTTACATACATTTTAGCATTTTGAAATGGAATTGTCTAGACTAACAGTCTTTGATTCCGCAAAATATGCACTGACATAAAGTGTACTTTATGTCTGGTCGCAAATCCCCCCCGTTTCTGTTATCTTAATTCTTCTGAAAAATGTCCGTTCGCAGATTCCCAGCAGATCCGCCGCCTGTTTTGAGGTCAGTTCTTTTTCACGCCACCGGCCAGCAATCATTTCAAAATTCATCGGAAGCTCCTTCGGCGGCCTGCCAAACCGTACCCCTCTTTTTCTCGCGACTTCAATCCCCTCCGCCTGACGCTGCCTGATATTTTCCCGTTCGCTCTGCGCCACGAAGGACAGAAGCTGGAGAACAATATCACTGATCAGGGTCCCGATCAGGTCCTTACCCTGTCTGGTATCCAGAAGGGGCATATCCATAACAACAATATCCACCTGTTTCTCTCTCGTCAAAAACCTCCACTGTTCGATGATTTCCTGATAGTCCCTTCCCAATCGGTCGATACTTTTCACCACCAGCACATCCTTGGCCTGAAGTTTTTTTAACAGTCTCTGGTACTCGGGCCTGTTAAAATCTTTTCCACTCTGTTTATCCACCAGAATTGCTGATCTGGGAATCCCATAGTGAATCAGAGCCTCCAGCTGTCGGTCCGCATGCTGATCCTTTGCGGAAACCCGTGCATAACCATAAGTTTTTTCTGTCATAAATACCTCCTTGTGTGTCAATATCCCTTATGCAGTAGTTACCATATCATTATGCACATTTTTCCTGCCTTCTTTCAAAGGTTTCCTGAAAATCATTTGACGTTTTGATAATTTTCACTAAAACAGTGAAAACGATAGAAATCGGATGCTTCTTATCCTTTTTTTTGTTATAATCGAATACAAATATGGATACTCATAAGAAAAGAGGGACCTATGAAAAAACCAGGACAGGTATCATTGTATAATGTGATCTTTCCCGTATGGATGCTGTGGCTTTTCCCATTGACCTGGCTGTATATATTACCTGCCAATTTTATCATTGATTCCGCGGTATTACTGCTGACAATCAAATTTCTGAATATGGGGGAATGGAAACCGATATATAAAAGAAGTGTTGTGAAAATATGGATCTTTGGATTTCTCGCAGATATTGTCGGTGCTATTATGATGCTGGCCGTTGTGCTTATTGATTCCCTTCTGGTATCCGAAAGCCCTGTGGGACAATGGTGGTATAGGAATATGACGAATACCGTGACTTACAATCCGTTTTCTAATATTTATGCCTTTCTTTGGACCACTGTTTGTGTGACCGCGGCGGCGTTATTGATTTATTTATTTCATGTAAAAATCAGCTTTCGCAAGCTGCCGATCGAGCAGGCTTTGAAGCGGAAACTGGCTCTTTCGTTGGCTGTGTTTACCGCTCCTTATCTTTTTTACCTGCCGACCTTTTGGTTTTATTAAGTTACCTGCGAAGAAAGTATTGCTGGCTGCTGGAGCCCAACGGCAGTTCTTTCCTCCGACGTTTTTCTATGCTTCGGGGGGTGGGCCGGGACCGGGCTTCAGTCCGTTATGTCCTGCCCGGCGTCCTATATCCGGGAGGCCGCTTAGATTTTCACAATCGGAAATAGAATTCCTGTTTCCAGCTCTTCCGGGGTCCGCGCCGTCTTTTCGTCTTTCAGATACCGCTCAATGGTAGGGCCTGCCATCCGGTATTCCGGATGTTCCTGAAGCCACCGGCAGATCGCGCCGTAAGCATCCTGTACCTCCTTAAGCGGCCCGGTGTGGGTCGTTGCCGCGCAGATGCAGGCGGGCATGGTTTTCACGTCCGGATGATCCGAATTTACCTGCATCTGGATCTCCACCTCCGTATTCTCATGGCTGAATTCTTCATCCAGATAAACCATCTGGAGAGGTCCCGCCTGCTTCAGCCCTCTTTGTTCCGCTTCTTTTTTCATTTCCTGAATAAGCGCATGAATCTCCTGCCCTTTCATCGATATATTTCTCCTGAGTCCGAACACCTTCTGTGCCGGATTTTCCATAATGATGACATGATATTCTCTTAGCATTTCTGTTCCCTCCATGAACCGTATTTCGTTTTCCATACGGCGAAGGTTCCGCTGCAAATCCCGTATCTGAACGTCCAGCCGGTCTCTCTGAACATGAAGCCAGTGCAGTTGTTCTTCCGGCAGCAGCCTGCACAGATCACTGATCTGCGCCAGGGTAAAGCCATAGCATTTCCAGGTCTCAATCTGTTTCAGCGTATTCAGCTGAGATGCCTCGTAATAACGGTATCCGTTCTCTTCACCCACATTGGCTGGGCTTAGCAGTCCGATACGGTCATAGTGCCGCAGCATTCTGGCAGATACCCGGCTTAACTTGGAAAATTCACCGATGGTAAACATAGTTTTCAGTCTCCTTTTATAACATTCAGAACCGGTTCTGAAATCATCTTACACCTTCGCATTGTGTCAAGGTCAAGAGGATTATCTCTTTTTAGACAAATTGACAATATCCGCGGGACGTATTAAACTGAAAATAAATGCTTATCTCAGGCATAATACTGCCGCAGACGGCGGCTGGAGGAGGTCTCTATGGAGATAACCCTTACAATCAATGGCTTTCCGGTAACTGCTGCTTTTCCCGATTCAGACATCCGCCTCATCTGGCTTCCACTTCTACAGACTCTCGATCAGCTATATCTTACTAAGAAGAAGCGTATTGTAGTATTTCTGGCAGGACCTCCTGCGGCCGGCAAGTCGACTGCTGCCAGTTTTCTGGAATATCTGTCCCTGAATATGCCGGGCCTTGAACCTGTTCAGGCGCTCTGCATGGATGGTTTTCATTTTCCCCACAAATATTTATTATCACATACACTGTTCCGAAATAACCAGACCGTATCCATGGCAAGCGTAAAAGGCTGTCCCCAGACCTATGACACCGATGGGTTCAAACAGCATCTGTGTATGCTGAAGGAGTCCAAATGCCGCTGGCCGGTTTACGACCGCACGCTTCACGACGTCATTGAGGATCAGCTGGAAGTAGAGTGCAATATCGTGGTGATAGATGGGAATTGGCTGCTTCTGCCGTTCGAACCATGGTGTTCTATTGCCGATGAGTTCTGCGATTATTCTATTTTCTTTTCTACAGAGGAACAGCTTTTGAAGGAGCGTCTCGTTCAGCGGAAAATTTCCGGCGGCCTGACGCCAACAGCTGCCGCGGATTTTTATCGGGAGAGCGACGGACCGAATGTCAGGCTGGCTTTGGCAGGACATCGGAAGGCCGATCTGGAAGTGCTTTGGGATCCGTCGGCAAACAGCGCGAAACAGGAGCTAATAAAATGAAAACATGGAAACTCGTGTCGGGAATCGTATCTATTGTGCTGTGTATTTTTGTATCATTCCAGTCGTGTGCAGCGGGTCTTGGCAATGCTTTGTCCGCAAATGGGGAAGTGAGTGGATCTGCAGGAATTATTGTATCCATTATGCTGCTGGCTGCCGGTATCGTATCCATCGCTTCCAGAAAGGGGGGAAAGGGCGGAAGTATTGCTTTAATCGTATTATACGGGATTGGTGCATTATGCGGCTATACTATGGCAGGCAGTTACTCTGATCTGATTATCTGGGCTTCCTGGTGTCTGATTTGTGCTGTTCTGGCCATCGTTTCTCTGGTAAAAAGCAATAAATAACTACTCAAAAGTCATATTACGGATATGCTTCCGTGAATAATTTGTATTATTTTCGTGAGCATCCTGTCTATGGCTTTTTTTAGATATATACAGGTAAGCGTATTGATATTAAAAAATTACTTTGAATTAAAAAATTTGTAATGCAACATGAAAAAAAGAACCCTAGTAAACACTAGGGTTTTACAATGGAGACAACGGGGCTCGAACCCGTGGAACAACTTACATACAAACCCGCATATTTACGTACATTGGCTCTGTAAGCTTATTTATGACGTTTGTATTTTTCTGTAAAGTATATTTTCTTTCCATAAATGATGTCATTTTTCCACGTGATGCAACACGAAATGCAACACGATATTACGATCTCGCGAAATTACTTTTCAAACACATGTTCGATTTTTCCATTGACTCTGCATTCGTATGGTGTTATTATGTTTTTGCAAACAAATGTTCGATTTTTATGGAGGTATAGATGATGGGAGTAGAAGAAAAACTAAAAGCGATTGAGGATGCAATAGCAAAGATTGAAAAAGATTGTGGAAAAGGTGCGATCATGAAGCTGGGAGAAACATCTACCATGACGGTCGAGTCAATCACAACGGGTTCCCTCGGTCTTGATATCGCTCTGGGTATTGGCGGAATACCGCGCGGGCGGATCATAGAAGTATACGGCCCGGAGTCCAGCGGCAAAACTACTATCGCATTACATATGATAGCAGAAGCACAAAAGGCCGGCGGATTGGCGGCTTTTATTGACGCTGAACATGCCCTTGATCCTGTGTATGCAAAGAATATCGGAGTCGATATCGATAACTTATATGTCTCTCAACCAGATAATGGGGAGCAAGCACTCGAGATTGCTGACATGCTCGTCCGCTCCGGTGCCGTTGATATTATTATCGTAGACTCAGTAGCCGCACTGGTTCCCAGAGCGGAGATCGACGGTGACATGGGGGATTCCCACGTAGGACTGCAGGCGAGGCTGATGTCCCAGGCGCTGCGGAAACTGACCGCAAATATAAGCCGAGCGAATTGTAGCATAGTTTTTATTAATCAGCTAAGGGAAAAAATTGGAATCGCATACGGCCCATCTGAGACCACTACCGGAGGGCGCGCCTTGAAATTCTATTCTTCCGTCCGTCTGGACGTGAGAAGGATTGAGACACTTAAGCAGAGCGGGGAAATGATCGGAAACCGTGTCCGGATCAAAGTGGTGAAGAATAAAATTGCTCCGCCGTTTAAAGAGACAGAGCTTGAGATCCTGTATGGGAGAGGGATCAACCGTACCGGTGAATTGATCGATATTGCAGCGGATAATAATGTCATAAAAAAGAGCGGATCGTGGTACTCGTATGGGGAAGTTGTGATCGGCCAGGGCCGGGATAATGGGATTACTTTTTTAGGAGAGCATCCAGAGATAGCAAATGAGGTTGAAAAAAATCTTAATGGACTATTACATAAAGATAAAAGGGGCTGCGCTTAACAGCCCCCAACTATTTATGTATCACTCAAATCTCTTTTTCTTTTTATGACTCTATCACATATCTGGCGTATTTGACGCACTTCATCAATCGTTGCATACAATAGCATTGATTCAGATATAATCACCTGCTCTTCTGTAATTTTTACCAAATAAGGCATTATGATTTTCTTGTGTTTTTTCATACTCCCATCCCTTCTGGCCCGGCAAGCCATATTATAATTGGAAGATATCTTCAACTGGTACGCGCAGGGCACGCGCCAGTTTGAGTGCGGTTTGCACGGATGTGTTTAGATGATTCCCATTTTCAATCGCATTTATAGTCGATCTACTCACCCGACTGTATAATGCTAATTGATTTTGCGACCATCCTTTAGCTGATCGTATCGTAGCTAATCTGTTTACCATCTCGTGCGCACTCCAAGTATCAAGATATAAAGTATGCGCATCCTTTATCATCTAAATACATGCTACCATATTTTGTGTCTCATAGGGTATCCGATTTTAGCGGTCAGGAAGAGACATTTTAAGGACAACGCTATCCTCCGATTCTGTTGTTTTGCTATAATAAATCAGGGATTATTTGTAATTATATTATAGACATTGCCAGCGCCTTCTGTGCTGGTAATTTTTTCCAATTATCCAAGAACATATGTTCTGAATTATTATTTAGCTTGCAATCGCACCAAAAAAGCTTCATAATGTAGCAATTAGGGGGCGAGCATATGAACATTGGGAAAAAACTGGCCGAATACCGGCATGCTGCCGGCCTAACGCAGCGGGAAGCCGCCGATCAGATCCATGTCTCAAGACAATGCCTGGGGAATTGGGAAACCGGACGCCGGGAGCCGCGGATCGGGGACGTGGTGCAGCTGTGCCGGGTGTATGGGATCGGGCTGGATCAACTGGTGGCGGAATTAAAAAAGGACCTTTTCGGGCCCTGAAATTTATGCTATGATAATAAAAACGGGGGAGCGGTGGCAAGCCCGCCCTCCCTTGTTTACCCTTTAGAGCCTTTGGCTCTTTTATTTTTCGTTGCTTTCCGCCTCTTTGATCACCTTTTCGATGATCTCTTTCGCTTTATCCGTATTGCCGGTCTCCATTAGAGCTTGTATAGAGTAGAGCAATGTAAGCAGTTCCAGTCTTGTCATAGCCTCCGTCATTGTTCCTCCTTTCCCCGGCTTGCCTCCGGCTATTAAGTTAATCTCTTAACTTAATATAAGTATACATTATATTCCATGTATTGTCAATATACTTTTACATGTTTTATCATGTATTTTACTCAACATATTTTAAAATGTTCCCTGGCTGCATATCCAGTAACTTGCATATCTGATTAAGAGGAACCGGGCCGACTGGCTTCCCTTCACGCAAATACTGTATCGCACTTTCGTTCAACAGTTTTTCCCGTCTTAGCCGGGTAGTCGTATATCCAGCCTCTTTTAGCGATTCCAAGACATCAATTTTATATTTCAACAAATCCTTCACCCCTTTCCTATTATTTATTGTACATGATTTTTCATTCATTGTCAATTACACGATTTTTAATTCATTTTGCACAACTTTTTACATGATATTTCATGCATTATGTCGATGGAAATTACATGAAATATCATGTATAATTGAACTATCAAATGAAGGAGGAAACGAAGATGAAAAAATTATACAATGAAAAGGAAATCACAATGGAAAACGTATTGGAATTACTGCAGGAGGTTGATACCACCGAGGGTCCGGATGACATGATGGAGGAAGAGAAAGAAATCATCCGGAAGGTTGCATCCCAGGACTATGAAGGATGCGAAGAAGATCTGGAATACCTCACAAACAGACTAGAAGAGGAAAAAAACAGTGCGAATTTGCAAGATGTGTACGATGTACTGTCTCAAGGCGATTGGTTTTACAATGATTAACACTCCTATACAAAAATGTAAAAAGACAAATAAGCCGTCTGGGCGGCTATAAAGAGTCCTCAAGCCCAGAGCGTCCGCCGGGAAACCGGCGGGGTGGATATTCAGATTTTAGTATATTGTTTAGCAAGTTTTGGCCCAGTTTAGCGCGAACCTGGCGTCGGTCAGCAAGTTTGACGGGTTTTTAGTGCGAAAGCCCGGAACCTAAAATCTGAATATCACTATTTTTTTTCAACGAGGTTGCTTATGATTTGCGTTAAATTTGTAAAAAAGAATGTTTATTTTCCAGATTTGGTAGACCATTGGTTTAGAAATCATTCATTGGAAATAACCGCCGGAAGCGCTCTTAATTACAGGAGCAAAGTGCGATATTTAAAAGAAAAATTCCCCATCAATGCGAAAAAAATCACAGTATTCATGCTGCAAGATATGGTTATAGAACTGATTGAAAAAAATTACACTCCTAATACCCTTTGGGTGTATAGGAAAATTTTACGCATGATATTTGCATTCGGATGTAAATATTATTATTTGCCAGAAAATCCTGTTGAATCGGTTGTCTTTCCAAAGCCCACATCCGCAGAACACGAACCGTTCTGCGCCGACGAAATAGAAAAAATACTGCTAGCAGAAACAAAAGATTGGATTAGAGATGCTATTATAATAGCGCTAAAAACGGGAATGCGAAAAGGGGAAATATTTGCCCTGAAATGGACAGACATCAATTTTGAAAAACGTGCGATTTATATAGGCAGGACTCAAGCACCAGATTTAAACGGAGGTGTTATATTGAAAAAACCAAAAACAAAATATTCCGAGCGTACAATTTTTGTCGATAGCAAATTAATCGATCATTTGTACAAGTTGAAAGAATTATCGAAATCAGAGTATATATTTTCAATGCCTGATGGATCTAATCGAGATCCGCATAACATGTCAGCCGAGTTTCGGAATGTATGTGAAAAGGCCGGAGTAAAGCCTCGATCATTTCATACTTTACGGCACACTCACACAACGATTCTGCTCGAGTCCGGGATATCAGATACTGCTATTGTCGACCGGCTCGGGTGGGGGTCGACTGCTATGTTGCAAACATATGGTCACGTCACACCCAAAATGAGGGTGGAAGTGGAAAAACTGTTTTATGATTTCCCTGGCCTTTGATGATATGATACCACCAAAGCAGATAAGGTAAATAACCAAAATCTACTTTGGGGGTATCATATCACGATGACCGGGGAGGGAATATCTCATATTGCAACATACTTGAGGTTCTACGGTAACTTGTCATATAATTTTGCACGATTTCTTATTTGTCTTGCACATTTATATCGTTATCTATTACATTAAATATCCTCTTTAATACCATAAAAAGATTCATCAATAATACAAATGTCAAATAATATATCATACAACTACTTATATTAGCAAACTGTTGAGAAAATAATTCAATAAAGCACATGAACAAAATCACAATACTAACCAAGATTTCAAACATTACAGAATAATATGTTTCCTTTAATAATTTTGTCGAAATACTTGCATCATTAGCATTATAAGTTTTATCCTGTTTTATTCTTTTTCTCATGTCCAGTATTAAAGTAAGCATAGTAAATAGCATAGAAGTCAATATAGAGATGATAATTGTTAAAATGTTTATAACCGTTTCGTCTAAAGGGCGTATCTGGACTAGTGCCAGTGCAATAATGCACGGAACTCCAAAATATAAAAATATAGATGTAAAAGAATACTTGCCATCCTTTTTTTTAAAACACTCAAAATGTTTTCTTATGATTGCCTTACAATTCAGGAATCTCTTTTTGAAAACCACGTGTCCCATTAGTAACATGATTATTGCTAAAACTAATAAACCGCATGGGGTTATTAAAAATTTTATCGCATTCTTTACCATCTCTTAGCCTCTATTCTATCAATCCACGTGCTTGCAAATAATCCTCTCCAATTTCTTTCATAACTCTACATAAGCTGTTAAAAACGGGAATACCATTTTCCGTATCAACTTCGCTTGTTACATCCTCATTTATAACAATCTTATCCAAACCTTTCATACTTATAGTTTTTACCCTTTTGCCAAATCCAAACTCCATCTTCAGGTCATCTATTTCAAAATCCTCAATCTCAATAATCTTATCAAAATCTCTTTCACCACGCATGCACTCCATAATATTTTCGTACTTATTCTTTATAAACCCTATTGGCTTTTTTATAACAATTTCTTGTGATGATTTTTTAGTGTTCCTATCTAAACCAAATCTATCTGCATCATCATCTGGAATATTGAATCTGATAAGACGTATTGATTTTAACACCCCTTGGGTAAGCAACCTTTCCATATATTGCCGAGGCACAACAGGATTCATCACTATACGCAGTTGACTATCTATTATTCTGATGTATTCATTTAATTTTTGCTTAATTATGCTAGTAATGCCATTTCTGCCTAATGATTGAATCAAAATAATACCTTCTGAATATTCACCACAGGGAACCATTATGCAACATCCGAAAGGTAATACATCTGCTTCGGTTGGACTTTTAGTATGTGTGGTTTTTCCTGTATTACTATTAACTATTTCAGATTCTTCACCATACTCCCCTGTTTTCACCCTAAGATATAAGATATCATAAATAGGCTGTTCAGCTGTATTAAATATAGTTTCCTTCATAACAATATTATGTGCAAATACATTTTCCAAAGACGTGTTCTTTTTGTATTCATCAACTAACGCACTTGCTACATCGTAAAAATAATCAATTAAGACCTTACCATAAATATCGTGCAATTCTAGATTTCGACTATCCTCGTTTCTAACATTGATACCGTAAGCTGTGACCCCTACAAGTTTCATTATTATCCCTCCGCAAATAAATATTTGTTTAAATGATATACCATAAATTGGCAGTTATCAACAAATATTGACCTTTATTTTTGCGATTGAATAAATATATTATAGAACATATGTTCTTTTTAATCAATTGACGAATTGCACAAACTTTCCCCGGCTATTTAAGCCGGGGATTTATGTGCTTATAACAGGCTCGTAATCGTGGCCGGACCGCAGATATAGTCCACCTTAAGTCCGTGCAGCTCCTGCCACAATCCTACAATCAGGCGGGTGTCGTTGCCAAATCGGCCATCCTCGGTCAGCAGGTGCCCAATCAAGGCGATGATTCGGTCTCCGATCAGCTCGTTAAGTCTGATCTGCAGCCAATTGACCAATACGCCCTCGGTCCCGACCGTATACCAACCGCCGGAATATGCCCCGGCCTTGAGCACGATCTTCCCAGCGACATAATCTGTTTTACCGCCCTTGAGTCCGTCCACCTCCAACGGCTTCCCGGAGGCGTCCCGGTATCCGTCGCAATTGGCGGAAAACTGGAAACTCTCAACGGTATCACTGTACTTAAGTCCGTGCGACGGGATCACCATGTCTGTGCTGCCAGATCCGGTGCCGGCGTAATCCCGGTATAGGATGTTGCAGTCCACATTGCCGCTGATCCCCGGTACTCGACCGCGGCTTGTATACTGCCATCCGGACATGTCTGTGATACTGGGTTTAAACCGCTCTTCGGCTCTTCCGTTGTTGGCCCCGTACCGGGCGATCCACCAGTCATCTGCATGGATCTGGCTGATAGGTAGCACATTTCGATACCAATCCAGATTGCAATAGACGCCGGTCCGGTACCCCGACACCCAGATCTCATTCATAAATTCGTTGGCTATGTCTGCCAAAACAACTGCTGGCAGCCCTCGCTGACACGTGTTCTCCATGTCAAACCAGATAGGCAACTCCATTGGTCTGCCAGCCAAGAGCGCAATCACCTGCCTGGCCTCCTTGATGGCCGCCTGGACAGATGTCGCATAGCTATACTTGTATCCTCCCCTTTTGATCTTGGCAGCCTGGCACCCGGCATAGTTGGCCTCAAACTGATAGTCCGTCTTGCCAGATCCCCGGGTCGTCCGAAGGATCGCAAACTGTACACCGCCCGCGGCTGCCTCCGGCCAGTTGATCTTGCCCTGGTTGTCACTGACATCAATACCAAATTTACTCATTATCATTATCCTCCTTGTTGTTCTTGTCTCGAAGCTGCAACAACGTATTTTTTAATTTATCGGGTATCGGCACAAATTCGGCCGCATTTTCAAGCAAGCTTAATGCCTCATTGCATACGTAAAACATGATCACAACCTCTCGCAGAGGGATCACATCACTTATAAGTCGCTGTATGATAAACGCGACCGCGATCACTATGAACATAACGATCTTTTTCAGCAGCCCCTTATATCCGATCTCGGATGATAGCTGCTTTTGGTAAACGCCTTTGATTACCCCGGTAACGTAATCGAGGACTGCCAACGCTACAATTGTGATTAACAATGCATCCCAGCCCCCTAGCCATTTAGCAATAAATCCACCGATAACCCCAAAAACAAAACTGATTGTATTAAATATTTTCTCCATCTTTTTTCCTCTCTTTCTTAAATTAAAACCGGCCCCCCGCAGGGACCGGCCGAAACTATATCATATTTTGTCTATCACCTTCTTTGCGTAAATCCAATCGTACGTTCGATAAATAATAATTTAGCGACCCATAAAACTTCGGGTGATCATGACAGTAGATATATTAAAAAATCAGGCAATGGTACGA
>NZ_JAHQCX010000002.1:371692-478266 GCF_019042245.1 Diplocloster modestus | reverse complement strand
GCGCGAGTGGCTCAGTGGTGGAGTATCGCCTTGCCAAGGCGAGGGTCGCGGGTTCGAATCCCGTCTCGCGCTTTTTTTATTTGATGAAAGCCGTTGGGTTTCCGGAGAGGAGATCCGGCGGCTTTTTCAATAGGTAGGTGCGTTCTGTTGAATAAAAAAACTCCGGGGGCTTGAACAGCGGCGGAAAGGAAGATGTCGTTAACGCGGCCCGCCGCAGGCTAAGAGCTGCCCAAGTAAAAATCTTTTTCATGAAAGGAGGACATGATTATGGAAGAGATTCTGATGAAATGTTCCTTGTTTGAGAATATGAAACCTGATGAAATTACTGAACTGTTAAGATGTCTGCGGGTAGAAAAGAAGAAGTATTCCAAAAATGATATGGTTTTTACAGCAGGAGACGAAATTCGAAGCGTCGGGGTACTGCTGGAAGGGAAATTGCAGATTCTTAAGGAAGATTTCTGGGGCAACCGGTTGATTATGGCACAGCTTGGGCCGGGTGAGCTTTTTGCAGAGGCATTCGTCTGCGGAGGAATAAAAGAGATTCCAGTCAATATCCTGGCGGCTGAGGACAGCAGGATACTACTGCTGGATTATGGAAGAGTGATGACCACCTGTCCGGCATCCTGTGGACATCACAGCAGGCTTATCCGGAATATGGTACAGATTCTGGCGCGAAAGACTATAGAGATGAATCGGAAGATTGAGATTGTAACCCAAAGGTCCATACGGGAAAAAGTGCTGACCTATTTGTCTGCGCAGGCGCTTCGAAACGGCAGCAGTTTTGATCTGCCTTTTAATCGACAGGAACTGGCAGATTATCTGGCTGTGGACCGGAGCGCTTTATCCTGTGAACTGGGTAAACTTCAAAAGGAAGGTAAAATCCGGTTTCATCGAAATCATTTTCAAATATTATAAGGAATAGCAGATTTTTCTGTTAGGATGGTAAGTGCGTATTTTTCCAGAAACTATTGACAAAATAAACTGTAACTAATATAATTACATATAGAACTGCAACTAATAATTAAACAGTTATAGAAAAGGGGAAGCGAAAATGGAAAAATATGATGCAGTAATCATTGGATTCGGGAAAGGGGGAAAAACGCTGGCACAGGAACTGGCCGATGCCGGGAAAAATGTGGCATTGATTGAGCGGTCTGAGAAAATGTTTGGTGGAACATGTATTAATGTGGGATGTATTCCATCCAAATCTCTGGTACATAGCGCAGCTTTATCCTGGAATATGGGCGGAAGCTTTGCAGAAAAATCGCAGCGGTATGAGCAGGCTGTGGCGGAAAAAAACAAGCTGACTGCAAAACTCAGACAAAAAAATTATAAGAAACTGGATGATCTGTCCAATGTAAAAATCTATATAGGCCAGGGAAGCCTGCAGGATGCGCATACAGTCATTGTAGAAAAGGCCGGAGTAAAAGAAGAACTGAAAACAGACCTAATCTTCCTTAATACAGGGGCTAGCCCTTTCATACCTCCGATTCCGGGCCTAAAAGAGAGTAAATATGCCTATCTGAGCGAAACGCTTCTGGATCTGGAGCAGCTGCCCAAAAGATTGGTGATAATAGGCGGAGGCTATATCGGAATGGAATTCGCATCCATGTATCAGAATTTTGGTTCCCAGGTCACTGTTATCCAGGATGACCCGGTATTCCTTCCGCGTGAGGACGAAGAAATCGCAGCAGCCGTTCTGCAAAGCCTAAGAGACAGAGGCGTCACGGTTCTGTTATCCACTAAAACGACAAAAATCACGGATACCGAAGAGCATGCAATTCTCAATGTCACCACGCAGGATGAAGAGCTGACCCTGCAGGCGGAAGCCATTCTAGTCGCCACCGGAAGAAGGGCGAACGCAGCCGGACTGAATCCTGAAGCTGCCGGTGTGGAGCTGACGGAAAGAGGGGCGGTCAAAACGGACATCCACCTGAGAACCACCGCTCCTAATATCTGGGCCATGGGAGACGTAACCGGAGGTCTCCAGTTCACCTACATATCCCTGGATGACTACCGGATCGTAAGTTCAGCCGTGCTGGGAGACGGCAGCCGTACCACAGAAAACCGGGGAATGGTACCATACAGCGTATTCCTGGATCCGCCATTTTCGCGGGTAGGTCTGAGCGAAAAGGAGGCCAGGGAGAAAGGTTACCAGATAAAAATCGTCCGCCTGCCCGCTATGGCGATCCCAAAAGCCCAGGTGCTGCAAAAAACCACTGGAATGCTGAAAGCTATCATCGACCAGCGCACCGGACAGATTCTGGGCGCACATCTGTTCTGCGAGGAATCCTATGAGATGATCAACCTGATAAAACTGGCAATAGATGCAGGACTTCCATATACGGTCTTGCGGGATGCGATTTATACCCATCCCACTATGAGTGAGGCTTTTAACGATTTGTTCCGGGGATAAAGCGTTGAAGGGTATGGAATAAGGAGAGACTGTCCGAAAACCAAATAAAGTCCGGGAAGAGAGGAACGCGGCGGGGCCTTGGAACCGGGCGGCTCATCTTGTGGGGGCAAATCACTTCGACCGGACCTAAGAACGGCTAACGAACCATCCCTTCCCTTCCGCAGCCACCAGTTCCTGCACTGGTGCCGCCCCTTTTACAGTTGATGGTTGAAGTATCTAATGGTACACTGTTACTAGTGATAAGTGATAGTAGTAATTATAGAGTGTAATTAAGTGATGGGGGAATGGAAGCGTGAAATTGACCGTGTTGGTGGATAACTATACATTTATAGATCAGTATTATTTAGGAGAACCGGCAGCCTGTTTTTATCTGGAAGCTGGGGAAGAGAAAATCCTGTTTGATGCGGGATATTCAGATGTGTTTTTAAAGAATGCCTGTAGTATGGGAATTGATTTGACAATGCTTGACAAAGTGGTTATTTCACACGGCCATAACGATCATACCGGCGGCCTGAGGTATTTGTGTGGATGGATGGAGACGTCCCATTTAGAACTGATCGCCCACCCCGAAACCTTTTGGGAAAAAGAGTACGATGGCGGGCCCATAGGCGCTCCATACCGGGAAGAAGAGCTTCGCAAACGATTCCGAGTTACCTTTACGACACAGCCCTATTGGGCGGCTCCAAACCTGCTTTATTTAGGAGAGATCCCAGCATACAATGATTTCGAACCGCGCCGCCAGATTGGATGGAAATATACTTCCCAGGGGCGCATCCCGGATCTGGTAACGGAAGACTCCGCCCTGGCCTACATCGGAAAAGACGGCTTGTTCGTGATCACCGGGTGTTCCCACAGCGGTATCTGCAACATTGTCGAACATGCCCGAAAGGTAACGGGAATCCATAGAATAGCAGGCATTCTCGGGGGATTCCATCTGTTTCATGAAAATAGGCAGCTGGATAGTACAATAACGTATCTGGAAAACCTGCAGCTTAAAAACCTGTACCCCAGCCATTGTGTCTCATTTAAGGCAAAGGCAAAAATTCACCAAGCAGTCCCAATAACCGAAACAGGAGTCGGCATGACTATAACTTTATGATTATACTTTACAGCATCCCTTAATACATGCCCTCCGGGCGGGTTCGCGGCATGGCCGCTCCATAAGGTATACTTTACAGCATCCCTTAATACAGTGCTGCACTCCCATCCAGCACCCCTCGGATACACCTGATTAACTCGTTATTCTGGGCGGGGTTCATAAAGCAGAACCGCACATACTTATTATTCAGGAACGGGAAGGTAGAACAGTTGCGGACCATCATACAGCTGCGGATACAGGACTCAAAGATATCCTGTGCGGTTACAGAATCCTCGAGGATACGGAACAGAAGAAAATTCGCGGTGGGTTCATAAACCTTCAACGTATCCCAGCTGCCTAATTCCTGATAGATCCGGCTGCGTTCCGTGGAGATCAGATTCCTGGTGGCCTTTATATAATCCGTGTCCTGGAACATGAGCTCTCCGGCTGCTTCCGCCAAAGCGTTGATGGTCCAAGGGTTTTTTCGGTTGTTAATCTTTTTGACCAGATCGTCATTGCCGGTGATGGCGTAACCCAGACGCAGCCCCGGAGAGGCGTAAAATTTGGAGATGCCCCGCAGGATGACGATGTTGTTATAATATTCCGTCAGTGGTACCGCAGTGACATCAAGGCTGTCCGGCGCGAACTCGACATAGGTTTCATCTACCATAACATAGATATCATGCTGTTTGCACACGTCCAGGATCCGGCGCATGTCGGAGCGGGTGATGGAGGTGGAAGTGGGATTATTCGGATTGCAGATGATCAGCAGATCAATGCTCTCGTTTAATTTACCGCAGAAATGTTCCACGTCCAGTTTAAAGTCTTCGCTCTCCTGCAGCGGATAGTACAAAGAGGTTCCTCCGCCCAGAGATACTTCGCGCTCATATTCCGAATAAGTCGGTCCGATGATAAGCGCTTTTTTGGGGTGCTCGATCTGTATGAACAGAGAGATCAGTTCGGTTGAACCGTTACCTACGATGATATTACCGGGGTCTGTACGGGCATAGCGGGCGATACATTTTCTAAGAGAAGTGTATTCCCGATCCGGGTAAGAGGTGATCACATCGATCTTTTCCGACAAGGCTTCCCGAAGCTTAGGAGATATCCCAAGCGGATTTACATTGGCGCTGAAACTTACAATATCCTCTTTGTGAATTCCGTAAACGGAAGCGATTTTTTCCAGATCGCTGCCGTGAAAATGATCTACATGTTTTATCATTGATAACATCTGCCTTTCCGGCCGCACGTATACCATTTTAAGCTCCCCTTAATGCATGCCCTTCGGGCAGGATCGCAGCATAGCTGCTCCACAAGGTATACTTTACAGCATCCCTTAATGCATGCCCTTCGGGCGGGGTCGCAGCATAGCTGCTCCATAAGGTATAACTTTTGTTGCGCGGTATTGTTTTAAAGTGTATAATTTACTATAGCGTGATTCTAATAAAAAAGCAACTGTTTCTAAGGCGTGGAGTAAGGCTTGGTGATTGCATGATCGGACGAATTGAACAGATGGCCAGAGGGGTTTTCCGGTATGAAACCCTGAAGCTTGTAATGCCGGAGGAACCGGTAAAAATAGTCTTAAAAAAAGCAGAGACCTACACTGGAAAGTTTTCTATGAAAGAGGAAAATGACCGGCTGGTGAAAGGAGAAGTGTACTCCTCTTCACCGAGAATGCAGGTTCTGAACCCGGAATTTAAGGACAGTACGATTGAGATCGAATACATATTTGACGCTGCGGGTATGTTAGACAGAGAAGAAGCGGCCGGCAGTTTCTGGGTGATTTCTGATGCGGGCGAGTATGAACTGCCGTTTCTGGCGTCGGTGAGACAGCAGACGGCGGACAAAGCGATCCTGCCTGTGGATACGCTGGAAGCTTTTGTAAAACTGGCGGCGGAAGATTACGAGGAAGCTTATCGTTTTTTTGTGCGCAGGGATTTTGAACAGCTGTTAAACGACAGGGATCAGAAGTACCGGGAAATCTACCGGGGCTGCCTGAAAACCACGACGGAAAAACAGGTCCTGGAAGGTTTCCTGGTAGCGGCAGGCCTGAAACCAAATGCCCGGATTTCCATCGATAGTTATAAAATCCGCTGTTACAAGTCGGATACCACGGAGGAGAAGGTATTGCCGATCCGAAAAAGTGTGCCGGGATATCAGAATGTCCGGGTATCGGCAGACGTGCCCTGGATAATTCCCGACACACCCCTGATTCATTCCGGAACTTTCCATAATGACTTATATGAACTGCATTATCGAATTGATGCCGGGCTGATGCACAGCGGTAAGAATTTTGGAAGGATTACCCTGGAGGCCCCGGGACAGGAGCTTGCTTATGAAGTAGAAGTAGCGGAAACGGTATATGAGGACGTCCGCCGCAAAAGAGAACGCAGGCTGGAGGTAAAACGGCGCCAGTTACGGCTCATGCAGCTGTATATGGATTTTAAACAGCGGAAGATACCGCTAAAGACCTGGACGGACCATTCCAGAGAAGAGATCGAATGGCTGGAAAAGGCTGACGACAGAAATGTATTCTACGTCCTGGTAAAGATCCAGCTGCTGCTGGCGGAACGCAATAACGAAGAGGCCAGGCATATGCTGAATAAGCTGGATGGCAATGCGGAGATCAAAGCGCAGCCTGAGGCCAGGGGGTATTATCTGTATTTGCAAAGTCTGTATTCCCGGGACAGAAGCTATATCAATAAAGTGTCTTTCGAGGTCAAGGAGCTCTGCGGGAAATGCCCGGGCAGCTGGAAGCTGTTGTGGGTATTGCTCTACATGGATGAGAATCTGGAACGCAATCAGCAGAGAAAACTGGAACTGATCGAACAGCGATTTGTGCAGGGCTGCTTCAGCCCTATGATATATCTGGAAGCATATGATCTGATCCGAAAAAATCCGGGCCGGCTCAATAAGCTTAAGAATTTTGAGTTGCAGATATTAAGCTATGCCGTGAAGCACGGGGTAGTTACGAGGGAGATCGCAGAGCGGGTATCTCTGCTGGCGGCCAAATATAAAAAATATGAGGAGATTCTATACCGGATCCTGATCTACTGTTATCGGGAGTTCGAAATGAAGGACACGGCTGCGGCGATCTGTTCCCTGCTGATCAAAGGGAATGTAACGGATACCGGTGCGTTTGAGTGGTATGCGCTGGGTGTGGAACAGGAGCTTAAGATTACCAGGCTGTACGAGTATTATATGTATGCCCTCCCGCAGGACTACGCGCAGCCCCTGCCGCAGCAGATTCTTTTATATTTCGCTTATCACAGCCAGCTGGACTACCGGAAGAAGGCACAGCTCTATGCGAATGTGATCCGTTACCGGGAGCAGAACCTTCCGGTTTATCAGAAGTTTGTGCCGCTGATGGAGCGCTTTGCCCTGGAACAGCTGATGGAGAGGCGGATCAATGAAAATCTGGCGGAAGTATACCAGCAAATGCTGAAGGAGACGCAGTTCACAGGCGAACTGGCTCGTGCGCTGGCGGATGTGCTATTTACCTGCAGGCTGAATACAGAGGATACGAAGGTAAAATATGCTACCGTGCTTCACCCGGGTCTTGATAAAGAACGCCGGGTCCCTGTCCTGCAGGGAACAGCCTACGTCCGGCTGTATACGAAAAATGCAGTGGTATTGCTGGACGATGGGGAAGAACACTGGTGTGAGGCGTTCACAACTTCTCAATGTATCCGTGTGATGAAGAACGGTGATTTCCTTGAAAAATGTAAGGAACTGGCGGGTGACCACATGGGGATCCTGCTGCATGTATGTGAAGAACAGGGCAGGCCGCTATGTTATAATGATGAAACTATTGCGTTCTATGAAGTCCTGTCGGTTCAGCCGGGAATCAGCAGGTTATTCCGGCAGCAGCTTCGCAGCGGTATCCTGAATTATTATTTTGAAAACAGTGAGGGCAGTGATCCCGAGGGCTTTCTGGAAACCTGCAGGGAAGAAATGTTCCCGGCACAAGAGGCCCATAAACTGACAGAGATTCTGATCGAACGCGGGAAATATCCGGAGGCCTATACGGCGGTCAATACTTATGGTTATGAGAGAGTGCCTCTGCGGATGCTGGTGAAACTGTGTGCCAGGCTGGTGATGATGAATGATTATGAACCGGACCGGTATCTGCTGGGCCTTTGCGCATATGTGTGGGAAAACAGCAAGTATGATGCGGTGATCCTTCAGTATCTTCTGGCCTGTTTGAAAGGACCGCAAAAACAGCTGTTTGAGCTTTGGAACTGTGCCCGTAAGTTTGAGATCGATACCTATGAATTTGAAGAACGAGTACTGATGCAGATCCTGTTCACGGAACAGACGAGTGTACAGGGCGATACCATGTTTCTTGATTACTGCCGGAAAGGGCCGAAACACAGGCTTGCGTCGGCCTATCTGGCATGGGAATCCTGGCTCTACATCATGCAGGGAAAGAAGCCGGATGCTCCGGTGATGGATCTTCTGGCCAGAGAGTACAGGCAGAAGGAAAGGCTTTCGGATATGTGCCTTTTGGCAATTCTGGCCTGGGCTGGTGAAAAAGAAGCTCTGTCAGACGAAGAGCAGAAGATGGCGCTGGAGATAATAAGGTTATTTGCGGAGCGGGATATGTATTTTGCCATATACCAGGAGTTGAAGAAAAAGATCCGGCTGCCGCAGGATCTGTCCAGAAACACTTATCTGGAATACCGGACGGATGAGAAAAGTTCCGTTATTTTTTCATATACAATAAACAGCGGTGATGCCAGGGATGAAACGTATTCCTGTGAAGAGATGAAACATATGCTGGAAGGAATTTTTGTGATAGGGATTCCCATGTTTTATGGGGAAACACTGCAGTATTATTTTACCGAAATCAGAAGTGACGGGACAAAGATCAAATCCGATATCGGATTTTACCTGCAGGGCGCATCGGACACCGTCGCAGCCGGCATGAAGTACGATATGCTGAACGCGGTGCTGATGTTGGAGGAAGAGGAGGAAACAGGAGGCATGCGGCCAGACGGACTGCAAAAAGAGCGTCTGGACAAGCTTACGGATAGGATGAAGGAATATCAGGAAGTTAATATGCTGACCGAACATTTATTTGAGCTGAAGGAATAGCGGGGTGACACGTTTGGCAGAACAGCAGAGAAGACATTTTGGATGCAATGTAACGGAAGATGATATCCGGCTGAGCTTTGTGGGTAATGATGAGGAACCTATGACTGTTACGATACCGATCAATCATGAAAAAGAGGACTGCGCGGTGGCGGGAGCCTGTGAGCCGGAACAAGTGCAGGCTTTTGTCCTGACGGCTAAAGATCCGGATTCGGATATTACCGTGGAATGTGTTGAGAAAATACAAAACGCCGGGATACCGGAATCGGTGATCTACGTGCAGGATTATCTGGAGAGTTTTGTGCATTTTGTGGTGCATCAGGAGCCGGAATTGTGGAACCACGCGGTAGTGCTGTTTACGCTGGAGCAGGGAGTGCTCAAGAGCTATGAGATGATTATGAAGCGCCAGACCAGGCCATACCTGGTACAGGTTTATCCGGGGCCGGTGAAAGTTTTTGACGGGAATGACGGTATGGATGAGGCTTTTGCTGAGCTCGCGATGAATTATTTCCGAAAAAAACTGGTGTCTTCCGTGTTCCTGTCAGGAGAAGAGTTTGAAGGAAACTGGATGAAACGCTCATTAAAAGTACTGTGTGCCGGCAGAAGGGTATTCCAGGGAAAAAATCTGTTTTCCAAAGGAGCCTGCTATGCGGCACTGGACTTTACGATGGAGAAAAGGGGATCCGGCGGTGGGGAAGTGCCCTTTATCTATCTGGGGGAACGGAACACGAAGAGTTTTATCGGTATACTGACCGAAGCTAGGATCGGAAAAGAGTGCAGAGAAGTGATGTCAGCCGGGCTTTTTTGGAGAACCTGCCGTGTGGTGTGCGAGGTGATGGCGGACGATACCGAAGAGATCGGACTGGTGGTACAGTCGGCTTATACGGGAGAATCCAGACAGGAAGTCATCCCCATTCCAGGTCTTCCCAGGCGTCCGAAGCGGACTACGAGACTTAAGATTACCTTTACCTGTAAAAATGTGCGATGCTGCCATGTGCTGGTAGAAGACATTGGATTCGGCGAATTCTTTTCGCCCAGTGGACTGAGCTGGGAAAAAGATATCCCGATATAGGAGGAAACAGTGATGGGCGGAATCTGGTTATGCCATGGGAAGACAGCGGCGGTTCCATATTATATGGAACAGGCGGATGTCAGGCTCTATTCTTATGAAGAGTTGTGTTATTTTTTGTATCATAATCTGTACTTGTTCGAACGTGAGATGCTGACGGAGAACTTTGTGCGCTGGCTGGATCGGGAACTGGAACTTCCGGGGCTGGCCGGCGATATCCGGGAGATGGTCAGGCAGAATACGGGACTGATTCACATTTTGGAGCGGATCTTCGAAGATGCCCCATATCTGAATGCCCAGGAGATTCAGAGGGCCGGAAAAATGCTGCGGACAATCCTGAACGAGCCTGAGAGTGTAAAACGCAAAAAAAGAGGCGATCGTTACGTGGAACTGCACCGCTATGAAGCGGGGATCAGGGAATACAGGCAGATCCTTAAGGATGAGGGGGCTGAGGCTTATGATGGTTTTTATGCCCAGGTGTACCATAATCTGGGTACGGCCTGTGCCAGAATGTTCCGGTTTAAAGAGGCCTCAGAGTATTATATGCATTCCTACCGTCTGAAAAAAGATCCGGAAGTGATGCTGGAGTTTACGGCAGCCCTGCGGCTGGGGCTTCCACAAGAGCTTTACGCCGGTCTGATAAAGAGAGGGCAGGCCACGAAACAGCAGGCGGATGAAGTGGAGAAACGGATTCAGGAACTAAAGGAGCTGAACCGATCAGGCGCAGATGTCAGGGAATTGGAATGTGTGCTTGCTCAATCCGCAGATGATGACAGGAGGGAGCTTTATGGCCTCACTGGTGAATGGAAGCGGGAATTTAGGAAAAATATTCAATGCCGTACTGCATAGCAGGGCGGCATTTTTCTTTTTTTTGGGGCCGGAGCGGGCTGGCGCAAGGAAGAGACTTCCGGGGCGCAGGCTCAAAAGAATCGGGTGCAAAATCGCATCGGCCGGACCTAAGAACGGGTAACTCCGATGGAGGGAGAACCTCTTATTTGCAGGGCCCGGGACAAACTCGCCAAAGGACGGCTCGGACAGTGTCCCGGGCCCTGCGAGGTTCTCCCTCCATCTGCGTAACCCGTTCTAAGGTCCGGCCTCAAGCGGTTTTGCACCCGATTCTTTTGAGCCTGCGCCCCCGGAAGTCTCTTCCTTGCGCCAGCCCGCTCCTGCTTTGGTGATGCCGGAAGTGGGAGGACGATCTGCTTAGATTATTGTTATATTATGGATTTAAATTTGGGTTGTAGTTAGTTCTTTTTTTGGGCATATTTCTTTTTGATTTGGGAAGGTAATAAGACTACTCTGGTCTGTGTTTGGGAATTTTCGGATCGAAAGTTTCGACTTTGATCGTTTCAAAACAAAAATTAAATAAAATATGAACGAATCGTGAATAAAAACGAGAAATATGTTGAGGAAATCCAATTACTGGAAGATTAAATAAATCATTGTGGGAAAAAGAAAAAACCGGAAAAAGTTCGAATTCATGGATTGAAACTGGCAAAATACACAAAAACAGAGCGATGTTTTTAGACATATAGGCAAAATGGCCTGTTTGATGATTTATTTTGTTGACAATACTGCCGAAGGAAATTATAATAATCACAAACGAAAGCAAATGCACATTCTAGACATAATTGCAAAAGTTTGTTCATGATTCGCGGAGGTGGAAAGGTGAAGGAAAAGTTTTTAGAAATATCAAACGTAAGTAAAACTTTCCCTGGTGTGAAGGCGCTTGATAACGTCAAGTTTGACATCGTTCCCGGTGAGGTACATGCACTGGTTGGTGAGAACGGTGCCGGCAAATCGACATTGATCAAAATCCTGTCCGGTTTCCAACAACCGGATTTGGGTGCCAAGATCGTGATCGAGGGAAAAGAAACAAAATTGAACGGTGTTATGGATGCCATCCGTCAGGGTATATCGGTTGTTTATCAGGATTTCAGTTTGTTTGGGAACCTGACCGTTGCGGAAAATATCGGTATCAATGAGATTATCGAGAAAAACCGCCCGGTACTGAAATGGAAAGAGATCAACGAGAAAGCAGTTAAGGCCCTGGCTATCGTAGGAGCCGAGATTGATCCGAAGGAAATCGTTGAGAACCTCTCGGTGGCAAAACAGCAGATGGTAGCGATTGCCAGTGCCGTTGCGCAGGACGCCAAAATGATTATCCTGGATGAGCCCACATCGGCATTGTCCAGAAACGAAGTAGAGACATTATATGACATTATTGATAATCTGAAGAAAAAGAACATTGCGATCATGTTCGTTAGCCATAAGATGGAAGAATTATTCCATGTTTCCGACCGCTTTACGATCTTCCGTGACGGGCAGTATGTCGATACGGTGGATGCAAAAGATGTTACTGAGGATGATCTGGTGTCCATGATGGTTGGCCGTAAGGTAGAGATCAAGAGTTACGCGAACCTGGAAAATAAAGGTCCGGTTGCCTTGAAGGTAGAGGGACTTTCGAAGAAGGGTAACTTCAAGAATATCAATTTTGAACTTCACGAGGGTGAAGTGATCGGCATTACAGGTCTGGTAGGTGCCGGACGTAGTGAGATGGCACAGGCGATATTTGGTATCAACCCTCCGGATTCCGGTAAGGTTTATGTGCGGGGCAAAGAGGTACATATCAAATCACCAGCGCAGGCGCTGCAGCACGGTATCGCCTATATCCCGGAAAGCAGACAGACCCAGGGACTGGTATTACCGAAGACGATTGAAAGTAATATTACTCTTCCGGTACTGAAAAAATACAGAAATAAAATAGGATTAATCGATCGAAAGACTCAGCGTGCTTCCGTTGATAAATGGGTAGAGATGCTGGATGTCCGTCCCAATGACCCGGATATGCTGGCGATGCAGCTCTCCGGCGGTAATCAGCAGAAGGTAGTTCTGGCAAAATGGATTTCTACCCAGGCAAAGATCCTGATCGTGGATGAACCTACGAACGGTGTCGATGTCGGAGCAAAAGCAGAAATTCACCAGATTATCAGAAAACTGGCCAGTGAGGGTACGGCGGTAATCGTTATCTCTTCGGAGCTTCCTGAAATCTTATCTGTCAGCGACCGGATACTAGTCATGCGTAAGGGCAGAATTGCAGGAGAATTCCTGAATAAAGACCTGACGCAGGAAATGATCATGAGTAAGGCCGTTGTTTAACGAAAAGATAGGGAGGTAAGGAAACGTGAAGAATTTCGCTAAGAATTTTGTGAAAAGAAAAGAATTCGGTATTATACTGATCGTTGTGATCTTATCCGTAATTCTGACATTTTTGAGCAGCGCATTTTTGACCGTAACCAATATCATGGACTTTATGAAGAGTAATTCCGTATATGGTATTATGGCATTTGGAATGCTGCCGGTATTGATTTCCGCCGGTATCGATCTGTCGGTATCTGCGACGATCGCACTTAGCGCTGTGGTAATAGGTAAGTTTATGCTGGCATTCCCGAATTCCAATCCGGTTATCGTAATTCTGGTGGCTATGATTGTGGGAGCAGCGGTAGGTGTAATCAATGGACTGATTATCACCAAGTTTAATATTCCTCCGATCGTTACGACGCTGGGTGTTATGACGATCGTAAACGGCGCGGTTCTTCTGGGAACCGGCGGCGCCTGGATTTCCGGTCTGCCCCAGTGGTGGGTGAGCTTTGGATCCTTTAAGCTTTTTGGCATCGTTCCGACACAGCTTTTCATGCTGATATTTGCCGGTTTGGTTACATGGCTGATCCTGAAGTTTACGCTGGTTGGACGTGGTATCTACGCAGTCGGCGGCAGCCAGTCTTCCGCAGTCCGTGTCGGATACAATGTGAACCGGATTTTGATTTTTATCTATGCTTTCTGTGGTATGATGGCTGGCCTGGGAGCTGCGGCTCATATCTCTATCGTAGGTCAGGTTGACCCGAATACTTATACCGGATATGAACTGGACGTTATTTCCACCGTAGTTTTGGGTGGCGCCAGCGTTATGGGTGGTACAGGTACCGTCTTTGGAACGACCTTAGGTGTGATCCTGATGGCAGTTCTGAAAAACGGTCTGATTCTGGCCAGAATCCCCAACTATTGGCAGAAAGTTGTTATGGGTCTCGTTATTATTATAGCTGTATCTGTAGATGTTATTAACCGGAAACGTGAACAGGCGAAACTTGTTCGTGTCGATGTTGAGGAATAGGAGGAATTGATAAAATGAAATTTTATAAAAATTTGAGATCCAAACATTCCAATGAATTGACATTAGCAATCATCTTTATCGGTATTTTTGTTCTGATGAGTATTTTATCGCCGGATAAGTTCCTTTCCGGAAACAATATTAAGACAATGATGTTCCAGATGCCGGAATTCGGCCTTATGGCGATCGCCATGATGATCGCGGTTCTGACCGGTGGGATTAACCTTTCCATCACCACAGGCGCCGCCCTTTCCAGTATCGTATGTGCGTTTATTCTGTCCAGTGAGTTCAGCCAGAACAACAATGCGCTGGGAATTATCTTGGGACTTATTGCCTGTATGGTAGTAGCGGTGATCTGCGGTGTGATCAACGGTTATGTGGTAGCCTATATCGGTGTTGCCGCCATGCTGGTTACGCTGGGAAGCAAGACGTTATTTGAAGGACTGGGCCTCGCCTTTACAAAAGGCGGTTCCATCTCCGGATTCCCGGAAGCATATTCCTTCCTGGGCAACGGTTCGGTGCTGGGAATTCCTTTCCCCATCATTCTTTACATCGTAGTTATTATTGTCAGCTACCTTCTGATTGAGAGAAGCGCCTGGGGTACGGAAGTATATATGGTAGGCTGCAATGAGATTGCAACCCGGTTCTCAGGAATCAATACAAAGAAAACGCTCATGAAGGTTTATATTTACTCGGGTATTATGGCAGGGTTTGCATCGATTCTGATTTCTTCCAGATATAATTCTGCGAAGACGGATTACGGCTCTTCCTATATGATGCAGGCGGTTACCGCGGTAGTACTGGGCGGAACCAGTATCTCCGGCGGACATGGCACGGTAGCGGGAACAGTTCTGGCTGTCGCCATCGTACAGGTAATCTCTACCGGATTGAATATCTTGGGTGTAAACCGCTATATCATCAATATCATTACCGGCGGTATCCTGATCGTAGTTCTGGCACTTCGTTATATCACCAAAGTGATGGAGGATAACAGAAAGATCAAAGAAAGAGCAGCAGCTGCTGCGAAATAAGCCGATAGAACAGGCTCGAAGGCCAGTTGGGAGGCTAAGCCCTCCCGCGGTCTTTACATAAAATGAGCAACAATTTTCATTCAAAAAAAGGAGGAAATGAAATGAAAATGAAAAAGTTACTTAGTTTAACACTGGTAACAGCAATGGTTGCGACCATGTCCTTGGTAGGATGCGGAAGCAAAGAGGAAGCTCCGGCTGAGACTCCGGCACCTGCAGAGAGCGAAGCGCCTGCAGCACCTGCAGAGAGCGCAGCTCCGGCTGAAAGTGAAGCACCTGCTGCTTCCGGCGAAAGCTATGATATCGTAGTTATGCCGAAACTGATTGGTATCCCTTACTTCAACCAGACTGGTGAGGGTGCTGAAAAAGCTGGTAAAGACCTTGGCGTTAACGTAATCTACAACGGACCTACCACAGCTGATGCTGCAGAGCAGGTTAAAATGCTTGAAGATTATATTACACAGGGCGTAGACGCTATCTGTGTAGCTCCTAACGATCCCGCAGCTCTGGATCCGGTTCTGAAAAAAGCAAAAGAAGCCGGAATCAAAGTTCTTGACTGGGATACTCCTGCAACCGAAGCTCTTGTAGACGCTTCCATTCATCAGATTTCTGATAAAGAACTTGGCGAGCACTGCGTAGACAAACTGGTTGAGTACATGGGAACTGACGAAGGCGAATATGCGATCATCACCGGTGGACTTTCCGCTGCTAACTTAAATGCATGGATCAAATATGCAAGAGAATATGCAGAAGAAAAATTCCCGAACCTGAAATTAGTTGAAGATCCCTACCCGACAGATGAGAAACAGGATGTTGCTCTGTCTACTGCAAAAGACGTTATGAAAGCTTACCCGGATCTGAAAGGATTCATCTGTATGTCTACACCTGCTCCGATCGGAACCGCTCAGGCTGTTCGTGAATTGGGATTACAGGATAAAGTTACTGTAGTTGGTACCTGCGTACAGGAAGACTGCCAGGATGTATTATCTGATGGCTCTCTGGATTGCGGTATGCTGTGGAATACCCAGAATCTTGGATACTTAACCGTTGCTTGTGCAAAAGCTCTGCTTGATGGCAATACCTTATCTAACGGTGCTACCATCGACGGTTGGGACAGCCCTCTGGTAATGGAAAATGACAAGATCGTCGTTATGGGGCCTCCGGATGACTACGAGAAAAAATAATGAATAAGATTCTAAGGTAACTGCATGTTGCGACAATAGAAACAAGCTAGCGGCTGATCTATTGAAATGAATCTCTAAGAGGTGGATTTGCTTCTTGCAATCCACCTCTTATTCTATTATAGTAAGGAGAGGAAGTTTTTTGTCGAAAATTTCATAGGTTTGTCGAAGTATTGCTGAATATTTGCGGAAGAGTTGTTAAAAGTTCGCGGAAGAGAGTTCCGGACCCTTTGGAAGAGAGACCGGATTATTTGGAAGAGTAATTTTTGCCGTTTTCAGCGGTTTGGTGAAGATAAAAACGGGTTAAAGGAGGAGCATGCATGGGTAAAGTGCTTGTGATCGGCAGTATTAATATGGATATCGTCATTGGCGTGGAACATATGCCGGTTGGTGGAGAGAATGTGTATGTAAATGATGTGGAACTGATTTGCGGAGGAAAAGGGGCGAATCAGGCAGGAGCAACTGCGAAGCTGGGGCTGGATACCGTGTATTTCGGGTGTGTGGGCCAGGACGAGAATGGAAAAAGGCTGATCGATACGCTGAAACGCAGTGGAATCGATACCAGCTATATGAAAGTGAAAGACGGCGGAAGCGGACAATGCTATATCATAGTGGAAGGCGACGGCCAAAACCGGATCCTGGTATCCCCGGGCGCCAACGAGAAAATGACGGTTGAAGACATTGATCAGGTTATCCTTCCTTTGATATCGGAGCTGGATATGATTTTGACACAGCTGGAGATTCCTTTGGAATGTGTGGAGCGGATTGTGCAGCTGGGAAAAGAACATGGAGTGAAAGTATTTGTAGATGCCGGCCCGATCCGTGGGTGCAAAGCGGGGCAGCTGCGGGGAGCCTGGTGTATCAGTCCCAATGAGACGGAACTGGGGGCCCTGGTTGAACGCAAAGTACAGACGGAAGAGGAGATTGTTAAGGCGGCGGAAGAACTTCTGACATTGGATGTGGAATGCGTGCTGGTGAAATTGGGGGGCAGCGGCTGCCTCTATATCAGCAAGGATGAGAGAATACGCCAAAAGAGCTATAAAGTGAATGTGGTGGACACGACGGCTGCGGGCGACAGCTTCAGCGCAGGCTTCGCGGTAGGTGTCCTTGAAAATAAAAGTACAAAAGACGCGATTGATTACGCGACCAAATGCGGCGCAATCGCAGTGACAAAGAAGGGGGCGAGCCCCAGTCTTCCGACAAAAGAAGCGGTTATGAATTTTGAAAAAGAGTACCTGAAGAACGAAACTTTGTAGGACTGAATATGGAAGGGTGTCTTTGGTGTTTCAAATAGAGAGATTAGAGAAAATTAAGCAAATACTCACGGAACAGAAATCGGCGGATGTCATTTGGCTGAGCAGCTACCTGAAAGTGTCGGAAGTAACGATCCGGCGTGATCTGGAGAAGCTGGAATCGGAAGGTTTTTTGAAGAGAACCTATGGTGGAGCGATTCTGAACAATGACACAGCCAGTTCATCCCAAACGGGGCAGATACAGCACATGCAGTCTGCTGTGAAACCTGTATTGATTTCGGATTCGGCCAGGGATCTGGGCGAAATCTGCCTGACACTGGTGGAGGATTATGATGTTATCTTTTTGGGCCGTGGTGAGAGCAATCGCGCTTTGGCGGAACGATTATATGAACGCACGGGGGTTGTTGTGTTTACCAACAGCCTGATGGTGCTGCAGATCATGGAGCATGACCGGAAAAACAAGGTGATTCTGACCGGCGGTGAAGTGGATTATGTAAAAAAAGTAATGAGTAACAGCAGTATTGGGATTCCTTTTCCGGATATTCGGGTAAACAAAGCCTTTCTTCATATACAGGGTGCTGACCTGGAGTATGGCCTGACGGTGAATGAACAAGAAGATGCCTGGATCTACAGGGAAATCAAAAGCAAGTCCAGAAATATGGTTGTCATCATGGAGGGAAAAGTGTTTGACAAGATAGGACTGATAAAGGTGGATGATATCTGCGGCGGAGATTATGTAGTGACTGACAGCAGTATACCGGAAGACTATAAAAGATGTTTTTATAAGAATGGTATTCGTTTGCATCAGAAATTTGATTTGTAGGAATAGGGACGCGGGACATGGTATTTAAAATTTCGGAGATTTGCAAGCAGTATGGGGACAACATCGTATTGGAAAATATATCCCTTGAATTACAGGGGGGTAAAGTACACGGAATCCTGGGCTATAATGGCGCGGGTAAGAGTACGTTGGGCAAAATTGTCGGAGGCGTCATACAAAAGGACTCCGGCCATATGCATCTGGACCGCATGGAATGCAGCAACTGGGATGTGCGCAGAGCCATGCGGTCGGGTGTGTTTATCGTGGACTATCATTCGACGCTGCTGCCGGAATTGACTGTACGGGAAAATATGCTCTACGGTTTGAATAGCATAAAAGACGGGAGCCTGTTAAGCGTTATACGCAATAAAAAGAAGATTGTCCAAAGGCTCAAGAGTGAATTAGAACATTATGGGCTGGAGTGCAATATGGATTGGCAGATCAGCCAGGTCTCCAATTCCATGCGCAATATTCTGGAACTTCTCCGCATCAAGCTGTTTTCGCCAAAGGTTGTGGTGGTGGATGAAATTGACGCAAATGTGAATGAGTTCTATCGGGATCGGATTAAGAAAATTATCAGGGACATGGCGGACGACGGAGTGGCCGTCCTGTATATTTCCCATCAGATACAAAGGGTGATGGAAATCTCCGATGAAATCAGCGCGATCATGGACGCGCATCTGGTGGAAACGGTGAAAGTCGCCGATATGAAACCTGAAAATGTAATAGATATGATGTTCAAGATTACGAATGAACATCCCCCCAAGACGATTGTAAAACCGCAGGCGAAGATACTGGAACTGAAGCATATCAGCAATAATGTGATCAGCGACTTTTCTCTGTATGTGCGGGAAGGGGAAATCGTCGGAGTGGTGGGCCTGGAAAAAGAGGGACCGGCTTCCTTTGGGGAACTGCTTTTTTCAGATAAATATCATCCGAAACAGAGTGGCGACGTTTTGTTCCGGGAGAAAGAAATAAGCCTGGTTACCCCGCAGGATGCAATGAAAGCCGGAGTGATTTTCCTGGATTCCAATGTGATTGACCAGTATCTGTTCCCGGGACAGACGGTCCGGGAGAATATGCTTCCGTTCGCCATCCGTGTAAAGTGCAGGGATCTGGAAACGCAGACGAAGATCTGTCAAAGCTACCTGGACAAGCTTTCCATCAAAGCAAAACCGGAAGATAAAATAGAGCATATCAGTACCGGCCATCAGAAAAAGATACTGATTGCCAAGAATATCTTATCCGAAGGGGAAGTTTTTATATTTGCAAATCCTACGGATAACATTGATACGGTATCCAAGATTGATATTTACAATATTATGAATGAATTGAAGATGCGGGGCAGGGGAATTATTCTGATTTCTAATGATTATCACGAGGTAGCGGGTATCTGCGATGTGATTGTCGTTGTGGAAGACGGGAAAGTGGTGCGCAAGTTTAACAATTATGCACTCCACGAAAAGGAACTGATTGCCTGGAGCGGGCAGGAAGAGGAACGTGATATCTGAACCGGTACGTACTTATTTGCCGATAGGAACGGAACCGGCAAGGGACAGGATAGATTTAATGAAGGTATGAAGGAACATAAAGTATGAAGGAACATAAAGCGTGGAGGAATGGAAAGGGGAAAGGAATGTAAAAAAGGGTACTGCCGGATAATTGAGAAATCAGTTATTTGGCAGTACCTTTTTATAAGAGAAAGATTTTCTGTTTCATAGAATAATTTTATAATTGCAACTGATCCAGTAGTTTTTTCAGCTGCCCTTCGTTGAGCAGCTGCGTGGTTTCGAATTTGCCGTTATAGAAAACAGCCCAGTTATTAAAGATACAGGGAACGGACTTTGCTTTTTCCAGTGTGTCTACTTTGATCAGGTCGAGAGGGAGACTGTTCTGCTGGCAATAAGCGGTGACCTGTTCGACACAATTTGGTATATAAGGGCATTGGGGACTGTAATAAATGGTGAGGATATTGCTTTCGATGCGCTGTGACTTTGCGCTGTCTGTAAAATGCGGAACAGTACCGCTGTCAAGGGATAAGGCCAGCAGCTCATAGTCTGACCCGATGATGTCCACAGTCTTAAAGCCGTTTCTAATAAAAAACTGCTTGTCTGATAAATAGGGCTTTTTCTTTTTGGAACTGACAACACAGACACCAGACTTGCCGGTTTTCCTGGCATCTGCCAGACAGGAGTTCAATAATTCTGCCCCGTATCCTTTCCCTTTAAAACTGCCGGCGACCCACAGGCAATAAATATAAAGATAATTATCACCGGCGATAGGGACCCAGGCTTTTTCTAAAGGGGCATATTCGATAAATACTTTGCCTCTTTCATCTAACTTTCGAAAAACGTGTCCTTCGGATAGCTGTTCTTTTAACCAAGCTCTTTTTGCGCTCACGCCCAGCTGGTGTTTCTTGTCTGCAATTGCGCAGCAGAGGTGTTCCTGTTCTATAGTTTCGCTGTTGATCGTAATAAAGCTCATGTTCTGCCTCCTGTAATAATTAATTGATAGAACTAAGACGAGATTTGGGCGGTTCACGAGGAACTCGTACCTATTTTTAAGTATAGCATATTTAATAGGACACCATTATGTCTGATTTGAGACGTTAATCATGCTTTACAGCATCCCTTATGGAGCAGGTAAGCTGCGACCCCGCCTGGAGGGCATGCATTAAGGGATACTGTAAAGTAAAGTATTAGTATAAAATTTGAGCAGTAATTAGTAAAGGGGGAGGTTACATATAATATTACATAATGTGAAATGAACTGACGCAATGATAAATATATATTTATATGAATTCTAAAATACGAAAAAAGTATAAAGTTGGTTGGAATATGGCAAAAAAACCATTATATATAAGCTGACATGAAGAAAAAGACATCCGGAACTGCAAATTCAAAAGTAGAATATTTCATAATGCGAAATAAGTAGATGAAACTAGAACGAAAATAATTGTATATATTATACAAAAACAGGAAGGAGAGAAACAGAAAATAGCATTAAAATATGTATAAAATGCTGTTTATATCAAAAATTCTGAATGTTATTGACAAAAGCTGAAAAAGGAGTAATAATTAAAGCGTAATATCATTACGCATTGTGAAATAGAAAAGGAGGAGACAAAGGAAATGATGCGGGAAAGTGAGTTAAAGAAGAAACTACGAAATGGAGAAGTTGTGAGTCTGGTATTTTTGGAATCCACGCATCCCGGAACGGCAGAAACGCTGGCATTGGCGGGAAGTGACATCATCTGTATTGATAATGAACATGGATGCTTCAGCTCAGAACAGATCTCCAATACCGCCAGAGCGATTACGGCTCTGGGCAAAGCGGCTATTTTAAGAACTACCTGCTGTGATCCCAATGTGATTGCCCACTATATGGACTGCGGGCTCAGCGGGATATTTGCCACCATGGTAAAAGATGCGAAGGCCTGCCAGGATGTCATCAACGGGGTAAAATTCGCGCCGGTTGGTAAAAGGGGAGTTTGCTTTAACAGCAGGGCAGCCCACTTCGGAATGCATGGAATGAGTGTGGAAGATTATTTGAACTGGTGTAATAATAATACCGTGATCATGGTAGATGTGGAGTGCGTATCGGCCATTGATGATCTGGATAACATTATCGCGTTGAAAGACATCGACGTAGTACATACCGGAATGTGGGATCTGGCCAGCGCCTACGGGCACTACGGGCACCCGGAACATCCGGAAGCCAAGAAAATCAATGATGATGCGGTTGCTAAAATTATCAAAGAAACCGGAATCTGCTGTGCTTACGCGCCGGATGCGGACGCGGTACCCGATGTGATCGCCAGGGGATTCCGGATGATAAATCTGGGCGGGGAATATGACTTTATCGCAAATCACGTGAAAGCCTGCCAGGCAAAGATCGATGAATACAATGCTTCCTTGAAACATGCATAAACTTGAATGAGAAAAGGAGAATAGTATGGAATTTGTTATTGGGGTTCTTCTGCTTTTAACATTTGTTTGTCTCGTAGTATATGCCGTCAAAGGCGGCAACATGGCACTGGGCGTTCTGATTATGGCTACCTTGTGGGCGATATTTGCGACAGTTGGACATTATTTTGCCAGCGACTCGTTTTTAAGCGCAAACGAAGGGATCGCGTCACTGTCGGTTATGTCAGTCATTGAAGAGGTATTCCAGAACGCGTTTACGAATAACGGCGCGAATACGATCCTGTTTTTCTTCGGCGCTTTCTTCGGAAGAGTTCTGCTGGATACCGGTATCGCGGCGGCGCTGATCCGAAAAACCGTGGAGCTGGGCGGCGACAAGCCGGTTATCACCTCTGTGCTGCTGTCCGTAGTGGTTGCGGGGATCTTCAGCAGTATGTTCGGAACCGGCGCGGTAATCGCCATCGGAGTAATCGTACTGCCGATCCTGTTATCCCTGGGAATCAACAAGAGAGTGGCTCTGACCTCCTTTATGCTGGCCATCGGCGCAGGCCTGTATATCAATGTCCTGCCCTTTAACCAATACCAGATCTACTACGGGGATGACAGCTATGTCTACAACGGACCGTTCCTGAAGTTTGGTATTGCAGCACTGATTGTTCAGCTGGTAGTCTGCATTGTCTACACTATTATCGCCTCTAAGAAAAAGAAAGCCGTATCCCACGCGTGGGCGGCACAGACAGTAGCTCCTCAGGAGAAGAAGGTGCCGGGAATCGCTCTGTTGATTCCGTTCCTTCCGGTAGCCATGGTTATTATTTTAAAGATTCCGATCTGTTTTGCTTTTCTGGTTTCGGCATTCCTGGCGCTGCTGGCTTGCGGCAGGCTGACCAGCTTTACAGAGACCGCGAGAGTGATCACCAAGAACTTTAATGACGGCGTTATAGATACCGCACCTCTGCTCTGCTTTATGATGTTTATCCAGGCGTTCAACAAGGCGGCCAGCATCTGCGCACCGTATTTCCACGCAGTACTCGGCGGCGTGATCCCGAAATCGGTGATCGGGATCTGTATTCTGTTTGCCGTATTCGCGCCTCTGGGACTGTTCCGCGGACCTCTTACACTGGCGGGCTCCGGAGCGGCTATGCTGGGAATCTTAAAAGGACTTGGTTTCAGCACGATCATCCTGTATCCGCTGTTCTACGCACCGACCATGACCATGAATATTTCCTGCTGTATTACCCAGTCTTGGATCGTGTGGGGGTTAAATTACACAAAAAATGAGAGTAAGGATTACTTAAAACACAGTATACCTTGCGGCTGGATTATCTGTATTGTGCTGGCTGTAATTACCTACTTTATGTTTGGATCTATGGCATTCTAAGTGGATTCAAAGGATATCGTACCGGGGCATTCCGTTTCCCGGTTGTCAAAACAGTAAGCGGAATGCCTGGTATCTGTGGTAAAATAAAGATATGGCCGCAGTAAATGCGGCACTGGAGGAAGCGCGCGAAGCGCATACCTGAATAAATGCCGCAGTAAATGCGGCACTGGAGGAAAGCATGAGCGACAGACTAGTAAGAATAGGGATTGACGTGGGGGGGACGCATACGAAGGCGGTGGCAATCGACAATACCACCCACGAGATCATCGGAAAATCCTCGGTCAAGACGACCCATGACGATAAAGCCGGCGTGGCAGCCGGAGTTGTTCAGGCATTTCAAAATTGTCTGGCGGATAATAACATCAGGCCGGAGGAAGTTATCTTTGTGGCCCACTCCACCACGCAAGCCACCAATGCACTGGTAGAGGGCGATGTAGCCAAAGTGGGAATCGTCGGTGTGGCCGGAGGCGGGCTGGAGGGATTGCTGGCGAAAAAACAGCTGAAAATCGCAGATATCGATATTGCCGCCGGGAAAGTGATTGAAATATTTAATACCTTTATCAAAAAGAAAGAGCTGACCGATGAGAAGATCAAGGAAGAGCTGAACAGCCTGAAGGGACAGGGAGCCCAGGTTATGGTGGCTTCCATGGCTTTTGGGGTGGATGACAGTGAACAGGAGAAGCGGATCAAACATATAGCGAAAGAAATGGAGCTGCCTTCCACGGCGGCTGCGGATATCACGAAGCTGTACGGGCTGACCAGAAGAACCAGGACGGCGGCCATCAATGCCAGTATCCTGCCGAAAATGCTGAACACGGCCACCAGTACCGAACAGAGTGTGCGGCAGGCAGGAGTCCAGGTACCGCTTATGATCATGCGCGGAGACGGCGGTGTAATGGAGATCAATGAGGTAAAAAAACGCCCCATCCTGACCATGCTGTCCGGTCCGGCGGCTTCCGTCATGGGTTCCCTGATTTATCTGAGAGCATCCAACGGGATATATTTTGAAGTGGGCGGTACCACAACTAATATTGGAGTGATCAAGAACGGACGCCCTGCCATCGATTATTCCATCGTTGGAGGCCATAAGACCTACATCAGTTCCCTGGATGTGCGCGTGTTGGGATGCGCGGGCGGCAGTATGGTGCGTCTGAACAAATCAGGTGTGATCGATGTGGGCCCCAGAAGTGCCCATATCGCCGGACTGGACTATGCGGTCTATACCGATATAAAAGAAATCGAGGAGCCGCAGCTTGAACTGTTCTCACCGAAACCCGGGGACCCGGCAGATTATGTGGCTGTCAAATTAAAAAGCGGCAAACGGATCACCATCACCAATTCCTGCGCGGCCAATGTGCTGGGCCTGGTAGACCCGGAATATTTTTCTTATGGAAATGCAGAAGCTGCCCGAAAAGCCATGGCGCCTGTGGCAGAGTATCTCGGGGTCACAGTGGAAGAACTGGCGGCCCAGATCATGGAACGTTCTTACAGGAAGATCGAACCGATCATTCTGGAACTGGCGGAAAAATACAAAGTGGAAACCGAACAGATTTCCCTGGTAGGAGTCGGCGGAGGAGCCGCGGCACTGATCGTCTATTTCGCGAAAAAGATGGGAGTGCAATACAGCATACCGGAGAATGCGGAAGTGATTTCCTCCATTGGCGTGGCACTGGCCATGGTCAGAGACGTGGTGGAACGGATCATTCCGAACCCGTCTGCAAATGATATACGCAATATTAAACTGGAAGCTATTAACAAAGCCATCGAAAGCGGCGCTACCCCGGAAAGTGTGGACGTCCACATCGAGATCGACTCCCAGACCTCCAAAGTAACGGCCATTGCCCTGGGATCCACGGAGGTGAAGACAGGAGATCTGATGTCGGAGTGTTCAGAAAAGGAGGCCCGGGAAATCGCGACGAAGGATTTCGGGGAACAGGTAAAAGATATAAAACTTCTGACCTCCAACGAACATTTCTATGTATACAGCGGAGTGAAGGAAAATAAGAATCCGATCAGGATCCTGGACAAAAAAGGCTTTATTAAAGTTCAGCGGACCGACGGGGATGCCATGACGGTCAAGGTAAAGGACTATCAGGGTGCGGTCAGAAATTACTATGAAAATATAGCGACCTACAATGCGGACAGCATATTAAGGCCGGACTATTATATATGCGTCGGGGGAAAGGTCGTGGATTTCAATGGAACCAACGATCTGGACCAGATTCTGATGCTGATGGATATCGAGATTTCCATTTTGGACGAAGAGGATGAGATCCTATTGGTGGGCGCGAGAAATCAATTATAGTACCAAACCGCAGGCATGGAGGTAAAGAATGGGAGAAGGATTGTTTAAACAAATCGGGAATTTTTATATGAAGAGGTATCAGGAAATGGCAGTGCCGGAGCTGGCGATGGAGAGGCTTTCGCTGGAAGAAATGTGCCGTTATCTGCTTGATGTGCCCGCTGCGACCTGGGGAGCCTATGCCTTTGCCCGGGAGAAAATGCGGGGGCGTCTGAGCGGAGAACAAAGAGAAGAACTTGCGGAGCAGGCAGCTGCCTGCGGGGCCTTATATGCCAAAAGCTACTCCGAACAGTATCAGACGGCGGACCCGAAGACTCTGGCAAAAACGCTGGGACTGCAGGTTACCTGTCCGGAAACACCGGAGAAGGGAACCCAGGTGCTCTTTGCCCAATTTACCGAGCCGGATCAGATAGAAGTTTATCAGGATTGCCTGACCAGGGCGGATCAAGTGTTCCGGCAGGAAAAATTAGATGAGCTTATAGAGATAGACAAAATCCCCGATATTCTTCTGGCCCATGAGATTTTCCACTGGATCGAAATGACGAATCAACAGGACATCGTAACAAGAAATACTACGGTGGTGCTCTGGAAAATAAAAGCGCTGGAAAATAAAGCACACGTCCAGTGCCTGAGTGAAATAGCTGCAATGAGTTTTGCAAAAGAGTTACTGGGGCTTGAATTCTGGCCCTATGTGCTGGATGTGCTTTTGTCCTATCCGTATAATCCGGATGCGGCCCATGCACTGTTCTGGGAAATCAGAAAGAGAAACGAAGAGAAGGAATGTAAAACAGGCGCTTAATTCGGAGGAGCTCTCGTTGACAAGATATTACAGAAAAGTGTATAATCTGTATATTATAAGGGTTTATGCACTTATTGAAGGGAAATGCCATGTCATCGAATCCACCTATCCAATCGTTAAACAGAGCCATTGATATCATAGAGTTCTTATACCATTGCGGGCACGAAGCCAGTATCAGCGAGATCAGTGATGGGACCCAGCTGTTTGGCAGCACGGTTTACCGTATGCTTTCCACGCTGAAAGCCAGAGGATATGTTTACCAGAATGAGAAAAATGCAAAGTACGGTCTTGGCCTGCGTTTGTATACCATCGGCAAGACCGTCAAGGAAAATATTCCATTGGTAAATGTATTTCAGAATATGGCTGTCAGGATCGCGGAGAAGTATAAGGAGACGGTCTATGTGGCGATCCCGTCGTATCAATCTCCGGCGATTCCCCAGCATGTGATCGCCCTGAAAGTATGCCGGAGCGAATATGTGCCGCGCAACGCGATCGAAGAAGGTGCGATTGTACTCAGCCATACCAGCGCCCTTGGCAAATGCCTGATGGCTTACAGTGAGGATGCAGTTCTGCAGGAATACCGCAAGCATCCGCTGGTCAAGCTCAAGCCTAATACGCTCACGGATTGGGAAGCCTTAGACGGGGAGTTTAATACCATACAAAATAATGGATACGCAATCGAACTCGAGCAGGAAAGTGACGGACAGACTTGTATCGCCGTTCCAGCCCTGGATCATAATCGGCAAATACTGGCGTCGATCGGTCTGGCCGGACCCATGAAAAATATTTTCCAATATACGATCAACAGCATCGTGGAAGATCTGTATAACATTGTGGGTCAGGCGAAAGAATTGATCTGACAGAAGAGCCGATCCGGACCCTGCAGCAGTACACTGCAGGCGGTCCGGCAGCCTGGCAGCAGGCTGCTGTATCGCAGAGATTCATGATCGGTTCCTTTGTATATACCTGCTGAACTCGTTCTATATATTATCCCAACCTGTTTTTCCTTCCCACAGCAATGACTGTGGATCTCCTTTTCATTTACGTCACTACTCTGAGATTCTTATATTTTAAGGATGGTAATCCAATCTTTTTATTTCCCAGACGCATATAACGTATCAGTTTCAGATGTCAGTCAGATTTAGGTTTACCGGGCAGACTTAGGTTTACCGGGCAGGATTTATTTATGCGGTTTTAAATACACGGCAGGTGTTAACTTTTGAGAAAGGAAGAATAATTTATGAAATGTTATGCGTCAGAGGGCGGAGGACGGGTTTTTGTGATCCGTCTGAACAAAGGTGATCTGTTAAGGGAATCCATTGAACAGGTAATTCGCGAACAGGAAATAAAAGACGGTACGCTTGTCTGCGGGTACGGTACGCTGGACAGATGTACTCTGCACATGATCAACACGATCGACCGATTTCCGGCCGAGGAGGATTTCCCGACCTGGCAGGATTATCCGCTGGAGCTGGTATCCATGACTGGTATCATTGCCGACGGCGAAGCTCATATTCACGCCGTTGTCTCCGATAAAGAAAAAGCGGTGGGCGGCCATCTGGAACCAGGGTGCCGTGTAATTTATCTGGCAGAGATCGTCATTTATGAACACAGGGAACTGCATCTTGTGCGACGGCCGACAGAATGGGGACCGCTGGCACTGGAGGAAAGCGCGGAAGCGCATACCTGAATCTAGTCGCAGTAAATGCGACACTGGAGGAAATTATGATAACGGGTAGTATTTTATGGGAGAGAGATTATGGATATTTGACCGCCCGCATCCATAAAGCGGTGCGATATCTAAAAGACCACAATTTGAATGCCATGGAAGACGGCACCTATGAAATAGACGGTGAAGAAATCTATATGATGCTGCAAAGTTTCTGCGTTGAAACCCCTATTGACGCGGCATATGAAACGCACAGGAAATACATCGATATTCAATATGTGTTAAATGGAGAATTGGAACTGCTGATTGGGGACCGTTCTGAGTTTGCTCCAAACGGAGAATACGACACAGAACAGGATGTACAGTTCTATGAGCCACGGGAATATGCTGCCCATGTGAGGTTGTCAGAGGGGGAAATGTCGATCCTGTTCCCGGAGGATGCCCACAAAATGATCTGTTTTCCCAAAAACGGTGAAACCGTCCGGATCAGGAAAGCGGTAGTTAAAGTCAGAGTCTAAATAAAATCATCAAGAATCAGAATAACAGCAGGTGAGAATATGATAATCGAAAAACTGGAATCTGCCGGGACATACGGCTGGATAGGTCAGGAGCTTGCCAAAGCGCTGGACTATCTGAAACATACAGATTTAAAAACACTGCCCGAAGGTAGGGTGGAAATAGACGGCGACCGAATGTTCGCGGTCGTCCAGGTCTATAAAACTTCGGGGGAAGAGGAATTAAAATTTGAAGCGCATCGTGCATATCTGGATGTTCAGTACATAATTGAGGGAACGGAGAAAATTCTCATCAGTAACATTGAAAATTTTCACCAAGAGGCTGTTCCCTATCGTCCGGAGGAAGACATCGTGTTCTACCAGGAAACACCAAAGTCTGTCGCTTTGATTCTCCAGGAGGGAGATTACGCGGTGTTCACTCCCGAGGACTGCCATAAGACCAGATGTGACGTGAACGGGAAAGAGAAACAGAACGTAAAAAAAGTGATCGTCAAAATTAGGATACATAAAGATCAGGAGGAAATCAACATGGGACAAAAAATAGGAATCCATCATCTGGCTGTCCGGGTGAAGGACTTTGAATCAGCAAAAGCGTTCTATACCGAGGGATTGGGCGGTACCTGCTATGCCCAATGGAATCATCCGAAAGGATTTCCGGCCTGTATGATCCGGCTGAACGCGGGAGGTATACTGGAAGTCCTGGGTGAAGGCCGGGAAGAACTGCCAGATGATTTTGAAGAGCGAAACGGCTGCTTTATTCACCTGGCACTGATCGTGGAAGATGTAGAGGCCGCGGTGGAACGTGCTCTGGAATATGGTGCCAGGTTAAAGGGAGAAATCAAAGATGTGGATATCCCGGAGTCTATGCATCTGGGAGCCGTTTATGGACCGTCGGGAGAAATTGTGGAGTTTTTGAAATACCGGGATGAACCTATCACTGAGAAAGCCGATTAACCAAGCGGAACGGCAGAGGGACAGAGTCCGTTATGGTAAACGCCCATGCACACAGCGGCATGGGCGTTTGGTAATATGGTATTATTTTAAGGTTTTACTTTCCCGTTTCAAACGTTCCTTTGCTTCTTCAATGCTCTCACCGTCTTTGGTGAGATAGCGGTCAACGAATGCATCCTCTATTTTGGTATACCCGCCAACAACGGTATCCTCTATTTTTTCGAAAGTTCCTACGACTTTCTCGGCAATTTTTTCATTTGCCTTAATGAGTTTGGACTTTGCCATATTGATTTTCCTTTCCTTTTTATCCCCTTGATCGTCATTATTGTTCCGAGCGTAAATATAAATAGGCAGACAGCAGCCCCGGTCAATATGTTCATCGTATGCGCTTGGGGATCAGACGATTCACCAAAGGACGCAAGCATAGATCTCTGCAAAGTTAAAACAGACGCGGCGACATCCGCATAGCCAATGCTGCGGATGACCGCCAGCAATGGTGAAGGATTTTTGCGCTGTTTGATTGCGCGTATGATGGCCATTGTGATTTTGTAAAAGCTGTAGGCGGCAATGGTAATCATAACAACCGTATCATGCCTTACAGCAATATTTTCCACTAAACTGATATAAATTACGCTGGTCAAAACAAAGCTTAATACTGCAAGCAATACGCCGGACAGCTTCATCACAAAATATTCTGTATCAACCGAAGCAGTGGAATTGCTTTTGCGTCCGCACAAAACGGCTGAAAAGCGCAGGGTACTCAAAATGGTATAATACGCACACATGGAGATAAACCATATAGACCGGTTCATCATACCGAGTACCCCGTTGTAGAGAGCATACAGCAGATTGATGAAAAAACTGAAAGCCGCAGTTGTTATAATTCGATATCTTTGGTCAGTTATCATTCTCTTTCCGATCTTTGAACGTTCAATTTTATCAAATATCTTTTGCCGGATACCCATACACCAAACCTGAATACTACATTCAGGGCGTGGCCTGTATCAGCCGCCGCCTGAACTGCCCTTTCTCTTTCGGTATTAAGAAATTCATGCTTTTATGCCTTTAGTCAGCGGTATTAAACAGAGCAAAATAACAATACCTGCCAGGCCGACCACAATGCCTACAACCATTTTCCCCCAGATCATGCTAAAGCACATACCTACTCCCAGCGCCAGGGCGCCGACGATACCGCCGGTCATCGTCAGGACTGTTTTTGATGAAAAATGGACAGGTTCTTTGTGTTCCATTCTTCTCCATACAAGTAAGGTTACCAGCCCGAGCAGCAGCCCTACGCTGCCGAAAATTATCCCCGGCTTAAATGCGTCCCATTCTGGGATCAGCGCCATACATATTCCAAGGGCGAAAAAAACTCCGCTGACGGTTCCTAATACCATTGCGGTAAAACTGCTTTTCTTCATTTGAAAGCACCTCCAATTAAAACATCAGTTGTTGTTCTTTTGTAAATAAAGTATAATTGTGTCGGCATGTAAAAACAATCATCAATCTATGCACATGTGTTGGAATAATGGAAGAAGGATCCTATGAATACGAAAAATAACCGCCGCCGGCGTGAATCGATGGAACGAATCGAAAAGGCCTTTATTGAACTGCTTCAAGCAAAAGAGTTGAATGAGATAACGGTTTCCGATATTTGCAAAAGGTGTGAACTGAACCGCAGTACCTTTTACGCCAACTATATGGATCTTTATGATCTTGCGGATCAGGTGAGGGCCCATTTAGAGGAAGAAGTTAACCGCCTCTATGAGATGGAAAAGGAACAGAAATTCAACAGCAATAATTATTTGCGGCTGTTCTGCCATATCCAGGAAAATCAATTGTTTTACCGTACTTATTTCAAGCTCGGGTATGATAACCAATTCAAGCTTCAGGATTATGACATGCAGCAGGCCAAACGCCATTTCGATAATCAATATATCGAATACCACGTCGAGTTTTTCAGAAGCGGGTTTAATGCGATTGTGAAAATGTGGCTGGCCGGCGGCTGTAAAGAAACACCGGAAGAGATGGATCGAATTATCCGAAGCGAATATCAGGGACGTTCTAATTTGTGAGAAATATACGGCGGTGATACTAACTGTTATCTGATGAGGAAGAGTATAGCCGACCCTATGATATCAAATAATATTGCGCGTAAACCGGCATATCACATGGTCACTGTGTATACGGTGATCCGGATTCACAGCCGGATTTTCGTGAATATGGATAGCGTAAGAGAGTGGACCGGGAAATAAATATAAAAAAATTACAAAAAGTTCTTGACATCCGTGAATAACCATCTTATAATGTGATCATGAAAACCATTTCATTGCAAAAAATAAATAAGAGATAAATTTTATATTTTTTTCGTAATAAAATCCATTTCATGATTATGGTGGTATAAAATATAATTATCCTAACTAGAACGGCCTTGAAATTGAGAAAATATCATGAAATAGATTTCATTAAATACTTAAAAAAATGGACGAATTTCAGGAAAATAGTTTATTTTTTGTTAATAAAAAGGATTTCATGAAATTGAAGGAGAGACACAATGAAAGCATTTGATTTGACTTGTAATGGACAGATGAATTCCATACAGATCGAAGACGGGGCTCCGGTATTCGGCTGGAAACTTCCGGCAGAGGATGCAGCAGCACAGTCATCATATCAGATCCGATTATACCAGGAAGATATCGAATCGAATAAGTGGAGAATGATCTGGGATTCCGGGAGAATAAAGAGCGGCGAGAGCATTCAGAATCCCTATCGGGGGGAAGAGGCGCTTAAATGTCTCAGTACATATCAGTTTGAAGTGAAGTTCTGGAATGAGCAGGATGAGGAATCCGAGTGGAGTGATGCGGCACAGTTCGAAACCGGATTGATGGGAATAGGATGGAAAGCGGACTGGATCGGCTACGACGAAGAGAACGGGAATCCCTATGATCCCAGCCAGACATTTTACTGCGCGGACGATTTTGAAAAAGGCAGCAACCAATATTATCTTCCGCCGCTCCCATACATGAGGCATGAATTCCGGGCCGATAAAAAGATAAAGAAAGCCAGAATCTACATGGCTGCGCTGGGACTTCTGGAAGTACAGGTAAACGGCCGGAAAGCGGGAGAGGACCTTTTTGTATCGGGATTGTCGGACTACAAGCACACGGTATACTACAGGGCTTACGATGTTACCGATCTGGTCCGCGAAGGGGAAAATGCAGTCGGTGTCATCCTGGCGGATGGCTGGTATGCCGGATATATGGGCTTAACTTCCAGAGAATGGTATGGAAGCAAGCCACGGGCAATGGTACAATTGGAGTTGTATTTTGATGACGGTACAGCCAAGACCATAGTAACCGACGGAAGCTGGAAAGCCTCCTACGGGCCATTACTGGAAAGCGACATCTTCCAGGGGGAAACCTATGATGCGAACCGGGAACTGACGGGATTCTCAGAAGCAGGATTCGATGACCGTGACTGGAAACCGGTGGTTACGGGAGATGAACGGGCGCCAGGAGTATATCCGATAGTACATCCGGGCCCTCCGGTTGTGGAACAGGAAAGAATCCCTCCGGCAGAGACCGTCACGGCAAAAGATCACAGCATGATCCTGGACTTCGGCAAGATCTTAACCGGTGTCGTGGCACTGAAGTTAAAAGGCCCGAAGGGTGGTAAAGTAACGATCCGGCATGCGGAAATGCTGGATGAGAACCAGAAGCTCTATCTGCGGGGCAACCGTTCCGCCAGATGCCTGGACACCTATATTTTAAAAGGCACCGGGGAAGAGAGCTGTCAGCCCCGCTTCACGTATCACGGATTCCGCTATGCCGAGATTATTTTGACACCGGGGATAGAGATTACGGAAGTACGGGCAGTCAGGATCAGCACGGAACTTATAAAGCCTACGGAGTTTCACTGCTCCAATGAAACAGTAAACCAGGTTTTTCAAATTATAAAAAATACACAGCTGTGCAATGAATTCGAGGTGCCTACGGACTGCTGCGCCAGGGATGAGAGACTGGGCTGGGGGACAGAGGGGAATCATTTCACCTATGCCATGAGCTATTTCAGCCATCAGGAAGCCTTTATCCGGAAGTGGACCACGGACATCTGGGATGGCCAGCACGAGGACGGCGGCCTGGAAGCCATCGCCCCATCGATGATGATGAAGGATATCGAGCAGTTCGTGGGAGATCTTCAGTCCAATCACGGCATTCACATGCTGTATGCGCTCTGGCAGATGTATGGAGACATCCGTACCTTCCGCAGGTATCAGAGCCAGGCAGAAAAATATTTCGAATTTCTGGAAAGAAATGCGGACCGGCATATCCGGTTCGCAACCGGCTGTGACTGGCTGGGAATACTGGAAGAGACCGACCACTCGGACATCCTGCACGGTTACGGAGACGGATCGCCGGGTATGATCGGTACCGCTCACTACGCGGTGGCAGTCTGCATGATGCAGAGGCTTTTAAAAGCCGCGGGAGAGCCGGAACGGGCTAAGTTTTACGGAGAGCTTTATGAGCAGATCCGCAGGGCGTTCTGCCTGAACTTTGTTGCCCGGGACGGATCTCTGAGGAGAGGCGGTCAGGGAGACTATGTGATGGCGCTGGCAGCCGGGCTGATCCCGACGGAATACGAACATCAGGCAGTGGATCATCTGGTCCGGGAGCTTACAAAAGACGGCTTTGTCCGCTGGAAAGGCGGTACATCCACCAGTCCTTACTTCCTGTATGTGATGAGAAAATACAGAAAAACAGGAATTGCCAATCAGTTTTTAAGCTCCGTCCGCTATCCAGGCATTGGCTACATGATTGCCATGGGCGCCACCGCTGTGTGGGAACGCTGGGATGCCCTGTTTGAGGACGGGACGATGCACCCGCAGCCCATGAACGCCTGGAGCCACATCGGTTTTACCACAGTGGGAGAGTATCTGATCAGCGGTCTGGCCGGTATCGATGCGGCAGCACCTGGATTCCGGAGGATACTGATCCAGCCGGGGCCATCCCGGGAAGTCACGCGGGCAAGGGCTACTCTTTGGAGCAATTACGGTGAGATCGCCGTGGATTGGATATGGGAACAAGGCCGGTTGAAACTTACCTGCAAGATTCCGGGAAATACAAAGGCACAGATTCAGTTGCCCTCCGATCGGGGAACACAGACCTATGAGGCGGGCGCGGGTGTACATGAATACGAAACGATACTGACGGATATTCTTTAAAGCTATTATTTCAAACAATAGGTATTAATGCATTCATGCATTCAATATAAAACAGAAAAACAAACAAAAAGTCCAAGGGAGGCAAAACAGATGAAGAAAAAACTATTAAGTGTATTGTTGTGTGCGGCTATGGCAGCTACCATGATGACGGGGTGCGGATCGAAAGAAGAACCGGCGGCAGCACCGGCTGAAGAGACCAGCGCGCCGAAAGCAGACACCACAGAGGCTCCGGCAGATACAACCGGAAGTGACGAAGGTTCCGCCGAAGGAAAAGCCTATAATATCGGCTACAGCAATATGCAGTTAAAAGAAGATTTCTTCATTACGGTAGAAGGCGGAATTCACAAAGCGGCGGAAGATGCCGGATATGTATACAATACGACGATTTCCGACCGTGACGCTACCAAGATGAAACAGAACATTGAAGCACTGGTAACCAAAGGCGCAGACATCATCATCGACTTTAACGTAATGGCTGAAGCAGGCTCTGCGATCGCTTCCGATCTGGCCAAAGAAGATATCCCGATGCTGAGCGTGGACTGTATCTATGACGGAGCTTACTTCTTCGGTGTCAACAACCTGGAAGCCGGCGAGATACTGGGACAGACTGCCGCTGAGTACGTAGACTCCAAATTCGGCGGAGAACTGGAATATATCGTAAATGTATACGATGCGGCTTCCGGTGATGAGATCAAAAAGAGAAACGACGGTGTTGTAAACGTACTTCAGGAAAAATACGGCGTGCCCGATGACAATGTGGTATGGCTGGATTCCAAACAGGACGATGTAAAATCCCAGACCATGACAAAAGACTGGCTCAACTCCCATCCCGACGCCACGAAGATCGTAATCGTAGGGCAGAATGATGACAGGGGTTACGCAGCCAACGCAGCGGTAGAAGGCGAAAGCAGAAAAGATGACTGTATCGTAGTTTCGCACAACGCTGACCCGGCTCCCATTGAAAATCTGCAGAAACATGTAGAGGACAAAGATACCGCATGGGTGGCGACCGCATCCTATAACTCCCATCTGTACGGTGAGCAGATCATGGACATGGCGACCAAGATCCTGAACGGAGAAGAAGTAGAGCAGAACGGATACACCAAAGTGACAATCGTAACACTGGACAATGTAAATGAATACGTAAAAGACAGAGACGCTGCGATTGCCGCAATGCAATAAGCAACAAGGACTGGAAAAGGTAAACCGGGGACATGTCCATTTCAGTTTGGGACATGTCCATTCCGGTTAGGGACATGTCCATTCAGTTGTCCATTGATATCCATAAAAGGGGATTCATAGAACGTTTGGGCGGATAAGAGGTTTGGAAATCCCATAGGAAAGAAGATAAGGCAGGTGAACGAGTGGTGGAAAAAGTACTGGAAATGAAAGGCATCTACAAAGCATTTCCCGGTGTCGTGGCAGTAGACAAGGTGGATCTGGATCTGTACGGAGGCGAGGTTTTGGCCCTGATGGGCGAAAACGGTGCGGGAAAATCGACACTGATCAAGATCTTATCGGGTATGTATAAAGCGGACGAGGGAGAAATTATAGTCGGCGGAAAGTCTTATAAGGAATTTACCACGAAGGAAGCAATCGATTTAGGAATCGGGATTATTTATCAGGAATTGAATTATCTGAACGACCTGACGATCGCAGAGAATATATTACTGGGTCAGGTTCCGACCTCCGGCCCCTTAAAGAAGATAGATTACAAGAATATGTTTGAAAAGGCAAAGGGGATCATGGAGCGGGTCGGATTAGGGTATCGGAAACCCACGGATATGGTATCGGAATTATCCGTTGCGGAAAAGCAGCTCATTGAGATCGCGAGAGCATTTTCCAGAAACGTCAAAATATTGGTGATGGACGAACCAACCTCCGCGCTTAACGAGGTGGAGACCAAGAAACTGTTCGAACTGATCCGGGATATCAAAAAAGACGGTGTGGGTGTTATCTATATTTCACACCGTATGGAGGAGTTGTTCCAGATCGCGGACCGTGTGGAAATCATGCGGGATGGCAAATACATAACAACTCTGAATGTAAAAGAGACAAATACAGATGAGATCGTAGCTTATATGGTTGGACGGGAAGTCAACGACATGTATCCGTCCAGGGATTGTAAGATCGGCGATGTAGCCTTTGAGGTAAAGGGACTTTCTACCTCCTATTTAAAGGATATCAGTATCCAGGTCCGCGCGGGAGAAGTGGTAGGACTGTTCGGGCTGATGGGAGCAGGAAGATCCGAGGTATGCCGCTGTGTGGTAGGGTCGCAGAAAGCGGATGCGGGAACGCTGGTGATGAACGGACAGGAATTCATGAATGCGACACCGCTGGAAGCGCTGAAACGCGGAATCTCCTATGTACCAGCGGAGCGGAAGACGGAAGGGGTCAACCTGGTGGCGCCGGTCCGGGATAATATCACCTTGTCCAATCTGGATAAGATAAAAAGAAAAGGCAAACTGGATCTCAAATACGAAACACAGCTGGCGGAAGAATGGGTGAAAAAATTATCTGTAAAAACACCGTCGGTGATGACAGAAGCCGGAACACTGAGCGGCGGTAACCAGCAGAAGCTGGTTATAGCGAAAAGCCTGAATACGGACCCCAGTGTCATGATCCTGAATGAACCGACCAGAGGGATCGACGTAGGCGCCAAGGTGGAGATCTACAATCTGATCAATGAGCTGTGCTCCCAGAATAAAGCCGTAATCATGATTTCGTCGGAGCTTCCTGAGATTATGGCGCTGAGTGACCGCATTTATGTACTGTGTGAAGGGAAAATTACCGGAGAGGTCAGCAAGGGTGACTACTCACAGGAAGGCCTCTTAAAATATGCGATAGGAGAGTGTTAACCATGTCGAAAGTAAAAAGTTTAATGAAAAACTCAAAGAGCGAACTCAGCACCATCATTATGCTCATTGTGTTATGTATCATTTTCGGAGTTCAGTCGGAGTATTTCTTTACTTTCCGAAATATCATGAACATCGGGACCTATGCTTCCATTATGGGTACCATGGCGGCCGGCCTTACCGTAGCCATGCTACTTGGAGGCCTTGACGTATCCCAGTATTCCCTGGCGGCTATGGCCGGTATGATCATGGGTATGATGATTGAAGCGGGATTTTCCGTTCCCATTACCCTGATCGTAACCATTCTGGTTGGTATCCTGGGCGGCTGTATCAATGCGTTTATCATCACCATCATGAGGGTAAATCCCATCATTGCCACCATGGGAACCCAGTTCATCTTCCGCGGCGCGGCGTTCCTGCTCACCGACGGCCGGTATATCCGGATTGATGATCCCGTGTATTATTTCATCGGCAATGGCAAGATCTTCGGAATCCCGTTCTGTCTGATGGTGATGCTGGTCACCTATATCATCGTGTGGTACCTGCTTAAATACACAAAGTACGGTCGCCAGGTATTTGCGGTAGGCGGCAACATTCAGGTGGCGAAGCTGGCCGGTATCAATGCGAACCGGGTAAAATTCATTTCCCACATCATCGCCGGTGTGACTGCCGTGATGGGCGGTATCATCACCGTATGCCAGACTTCCTCCGCTATGCCCAACCATGGATACGGAAATGATATGGACGGCATCGCTGCTGTTATCTTAGGCGGCATCGGCCTGGCCGGAGGGAAAGGAAAAGTCGGCGGTACCCTGATCGGTATTCTGGTGCTGGCGGTTCTGGTAAACGGTATGACTCTTTTGAACGTGCAGGCTTACTGGCAGCAGGTGGTAAAGGGATTGGTTTTAATCTTCGCTGTATTTATCGACGCTCTGCGTTCATCCAAATCCAAGGCGTAAAAATAATTTGCAAGGCGGGAACGGTTGAACAAAAAGATGTTCACCCATACCTATATGTGCTTGAAAAACGCACACATGGAGGAAAATATGAATGAAAACAGTGTTGTTTTGAAGGTTAAGAAAGCAATGTTATGTATGACGAGGCAATGCTGGGAGCAGGGGATTACGGCGCAGGCACTATTGGAGACCGGGGATTATGAGCGGTTAAGCCTTCTGGTTCGGGATATGGTATTAAGACAGAGTGAGGACGGAAGGCTTTGCAATGTGGAAAATACGCCTGCGGTCACGGATTCCACCTTCTGCGTGCTGCCGGTACTGGAGATCGGCAGCCGGGAACAGCAGAGCAAGTACATAGAGGCAGTGGAAAAAAATATGGATTATCTGCTGCATCACGCGCCCCGGACACCGGATGGCGTGATCTGCCACATGCTGGGGACCCAGGAGATTTGGGCAGATTCCGCCGCATTTACACCGGCCGCGCTGGCCCGTACCGGACATTACCGGGAAGCCTTTGCACAAATGAAGGGTTATCTGAAAAAATTATATGACAGTGAAAAGAAGCTCTATTATCATGTATGGTGTGAGGATACCGGTGAATACCGCAGAAAGGTACTGTGGGGAATTGGGAACGGCTGGATTCTGACCGGCCTGTACCGGCTTTATCTGGAACTTCCCGACAGCTGCCGGGAAGAAAAACGGGATACTTACATTAATTTTAAAGAACTGCTGGATGAAATGCTGCTGTGGGAAAATGAAAATCATCTGTTCCACGATATTTTGGACCGGCCGGACTCCTTTGAGGAAACCGAAGTTTCCGAGATGGTGGCCTATATTATCTACCGGGCGGTGCGGGAGGAGAATCTTCCTGTGAAATATCTGGACCGGGCGGATCAGATCCGGCAGGCGGTTCTAGATAAAGTTTCGGATCAGGGACTTTTGATGGACTGCGCCAGCTCGCCTGATTTCCTGTATCCCGGTACCTCAGTGGAAGGCCAGGCACATTTCCTGATGATGGAACAGGCCCGCTCCCAGATTCTGGAGCAGACACATATTCTGCTTCCAGAGAAGATCTGCCAGAGTTAAACAGTACTATACGAAACCGGTATGATATTTCTTCAGGCATTTGTCCGGTAAACTTTGAAAATTCGAAGAAATATGTTAGTATTAGGATAAATGAAAATGAGGAAATATGGAGTTGATATTGTGAGTACAAATTTGGATAAAACCGGGATAAAAAAGAAAAAAGCGACCATTCAGGATGTGGCGAGTCTGGCGCAGGTAGTGCCGTCGACAGTATCTCATGTGATTAACGGGACAGCCCCGATATCGGCGGAGACTCAGGAGCGGGTGTGGGAGGCCATTGAACGGCTGAACTATTCACCCAACGCGCTGGCCAGGGCTTTGCGGCAGAAGAGAACTCGTCTGATCGGAGTGGTCCTTCAGGATATCTCCAGTGAATTTTACGCCCGGTGTGCGGCCAGTATACTGGAAGCGGCCAGGGAAGATAATTATGTGGTGCTCTTATGCGACGCATCCTTTAACAATGATAACGTAAGAGAAGGAGTACATGCGCTGATCGAGCGGCGGGTGGACGGCCTGATCTTTATTGGCGGCGGGAACGATGACGATATTATCAAAGACTGCCTGGACGCCAATGTACCGGTGGTCTTAGGAGACAGGCATCACGGGGAGCTTCCGTCGGTGGAATTTGACAATGAGCAGTCGGTGAAGAACCTGGTGTGCGCGCTGTACGATGCCGGATACCGGCGGTTTGCATATGCGGGAGAGCCGGTTACGGTTCAGGATAACCTGGAAGCCAGATACCGTGGCTATCTGGAAGGGCTGAAGCTTTGCCGGGTCAATGAAAAGGATTCTACGGCGATTCTGGATAATACACTGCATCATTTAAAAGTACAGACTTCCTATACCCTGCTGGAAAAATTCCTGCATTCGATACCGCGGGAGGAATGGCCTCAGGTGGTGTTAACCTCCAACGATATGATCGCCCACGGTTTTATGAGTGCGGCCCGCAGAATGGGGATCAGCGTGCCGGAGGATATTGCGGTGGTGGGATTCGATGATATCACCGTGTCGGAATATTTCAATCCGTCCCTGACAACGGTATCTCAGGATGAAAAACTTTTGGGACGCAGCTGCTATCAGCTGTTCAAGAGTGTGATCAAGGGCAAGAAACGGACGGCCCATGAGGTGCTGCCCCAGAAGATTGTGATCCGGGAATCAGCCTATATTCCGGAGGAAGTGATCCGGAATTATACAGAATAATGCATAATAAGAAAAATTGCGGCATTGGAGGTAATGGTTATGAAAGCATTATCGGTAGAAGAAAACGGTGCGCTTCACATCGTAGAGATAGAAAAACAGAAAATAAATGATTATCAGGTGTTAGTGAGGATGCTGGCCGGTGGAATTTGTAACGGGACCGATGCCAAAATCATTCATGGCAAATTCAAAGGATTCCATACATATCCGGCCATTTTGGGCCATGAAGGTGTCGGAGAAGTGGTGGAGATGGGACGTTTTGTAGAGAACTTTAAACTGGGAGATCATGTGCTCTGCCCGTTCCAGGAAGGAATGAACGGTCCTTACCATTCCGGATGGGGCGCATTCGCGGAGTATGCGGTCTGCTGGGATTGGAAAGCGCTGGTAAAGAGCGGGGTTTCGCAGGATTCCCCGGATTTTCCTGTGTCCGCATATACCCAGAAGGTGATTCCGAAAAGCATGGACCCGGTCCATGGATCGATGATGATTACGTTCCGGGAAGTTTTGAGCGCTATGAAAACCTTTGCATTACAGCCTAATAAGAGTATTGTGATCTATGGATGCGGACCGGTGGGGGCTTCCTTTACCAAGTTTGCCAAGATTCTGGGACTGGGGCCGATCATCGTGTGTGACCTGACCGAAGAACGGATGCAGAAGGCCAGAACTCTTGGGGCGGATGAAACCTTCAGCAGTACGGATCCGGAATTACTCCGGAAGATCCGGGCGATCTGCCCCCAGGGTGTGGATTATGTGGTGGATGCGGTAGGCCGCAGCCAGATCATTAATCAGGCCATGAACCTGGTGACTTTTAACGGCAAGATCTGTGTCTACGGGATCTCTCCGAATAATTCGATGGAACTGGATTGGACGAATTCAGAGTATAACTGGCAGCTGCAGTTCGTTCAGTGGCCCACCAAGTGGGAGGAGGCGCAGGCGCATCAGCAGGTGATGAACTGGATCCAGACCGGGATCCTGCATCCGGAAGAATTTTATTCTCACGTGGTACCTTTCGAAAAGATCCTGGATGGATTTGCGATGACTGCGAACCAGGAAGCGTTTAAGGTTATGGTTACTTTCTGAAGGGGGGGCCGCGGGAAATAATAGCTGCGGAGAATTTATGGAAGGAGTGATGAGGGATGCAGGAGTATATATTGGCCCATGATCTGGGGACCAGCGGGAATAAGGCTACGCTGTACGATCTGGAGGGAAAACTGGCGGCCAGTTTAACGGCTCCTTATGAGACACAGACGCCGCAGAACGGGTTCGTGGAACAGGATCCGGGAGAATGGTGGAAGGCGGTCTGCGGATCGGGCAAGGAGCTGATGGAACGCGCGGGTATCGGGGGAGACCAGGTGGCCTGCGTGACATTCAGCGGACAGATGATGGGATGCGTGCTGGTGGATGAGGAAGGCAGGCATCTGCATCCGGCTTTAATCTGGGCGGATACCCGGGCGGATGGACTTATGGCCCGGGTGGAAGATAAGGTGGACAGCCGGGAGGCTTACCGGATCACGGGACACCGGCTGAGCGCGTCTTATTCTGCGGCTAAATGTTGTTGGATCAGGGATAGAAGGCCAGAAGTTTATGAGAAAGCTTTTAAGCTTCTCAACGCGAAGGATTATGTGATCTGCAGGATGACCGGGGAATTCGCTACGGATTATTCAGACGCTTCGGGAACGAACCTGCTGGACCTGGAGAAAAAAGAATGGTCCGGACGGATGGTGGATGCATATGGTTTGCGGATGGATCTGCTGCCGGAGCTTTATAAATCCACTCACAGGATCGGAGGAATCACGAAGGAGGCTGCGGTGCAGACAGGGCTTCTCGAAGGGACTCCGGTGATCATGGGCGGCGGGGATGGCAGCTGTGCGGCTGCAGGCGCAGGCGCGGTGGAAGAGGGCCGGATGTATAATGTGCTGGGGTCTTCGTCCTGGATTTCCAATGCTGCGAAGGTCCCGGTATTTGACGGGGACATGCGGACTTTTAACTGGGTGGCACTGGATGAGAACTTATATACGCCCTGCGGAACTATGCAGGCCGCGGGGTATTCGTTTCAGTGGATGATGAGGACTCTTTGTGACTATGAAAAGGATTTCGCTGAGAGAGAAGGGCGTAAACTCCCGGAATATCTGAATGAGCGGGCGGCGGCACGGCCGGCAGGGGCGAATCGTCTGTTGTTTCTTCCTTATTTACTGGGAGAGCGAAGCCCCAGATGGAATCTGGATGCGAGAGGGACTTTTATCGGATTAGGTGCGATTCATACGAAAGATGATATGATACGTTCCGTTATGGAGGGTGTGGGTTATAATCTGAAGGTGATTCTGGATATCTTAGAGAGGAATCTTCCGGCGGGAGAATTGACACTGATCGGCGGCGGGGCTTCCAGTACCGTATGGGCACAGATGTTGGCGGACATCTGGCAGAAACGGATTCTGATTCCCAGATATGTGGAGGAGGCGACCTCCATGGGAGCAGCCGTATGCGCAGGAGTGGGTATCGGCGCATTTCCGGATTTTAGAGTGATCCATACGCTGAATCCTGTGGAACGGGTGATTGAGCCACAGCCGGAGAATTATGAGGTTTATGAGAAGATGTACCATCTGTTCAATGAGGCGTATGCCGCGCTGGAACCGGTTTATCATCAGCTGAACCGCATCTGATTTTGAACAGGACCTGATAGAGGTTTAAACATGAAAGTATCGTATAAGGAGAGAAAAGGATGAGTGACAAAAATTTGACCTGGCAGCAGTTAGCGAACATGATCGATCATACGAATCTGAAACAGTATGTACCGAATGAGGCGTTTGTGAAGCTGTGTGATGAGGCAAAGCAATATAATTTTAAAACTGTGGCGATTAATTGTGCGACGACAGAAATCTGCTACGGACAGCTGAAGGATTCACCGGTACTGGTGGACAGCGCCGTAGGGTTCCCCCTTGGACAGTCCACGCTGGAAACGAAAGTGTTCGAGACAGAGGATGCGATCCGTAAAGGGGCCGGTGAGATTGATTATGTAGCGAATCTGGTGGAACTTAAGAATAAGAATTATGACTACATCCGCAGAGAAATGGACGGGATCGTTAAGATGTGCCGGAAATATCAGGTGACATCGAAGGTGATCTTCGAGAACTGCTATCTGACGGAGGAGGAAATCGTTAAGATGGCCGAGATCGCGTTGGAGATCGGAATTGATTTTATTAAAACTTCCACAGGCTTCGGCGAGTACGGGGCTAAAGCGGAGCATGTACGTCTGATGAAGTCCGTGGTCGGAGACCGGTTAAAGGTAAAGGCAGCCGGCGGTATCCGCGACGTACAGACGGCGCTGGCGATGATCGATGCCGGTGCTTCCAGAATCGGAACCAGTTCCGGAATCCGGATTGTGGAAGATTATAAGAAAATGACAGAGGAGTGAGTATAGATGATCGCGGGAAACCGTTATGAAAATATGTCTTATGTGAAATGCGGTGACAGCGGCCTGTATCTGCCGAAGCTTTGTCTGGGTATCTGGAATAATTTCGGGAAAGCCTACCCTTACGAGAACAGCAGGGAAATGATTCTGACCGCTTTTAATCTGGGAATCAATCATATCGATGCGGCAAATAACTACGGGCCGCCTCCGGGAAGTGCAGAAGAGGTACTGGGAGAAGTTCTGAAGCGGGACCTGAAGGGTTACCGGGATGAGCTGGTGATTACCACCAAGGCCGGATATGAGATGTGGGATGGCCCTTATGGAAACTGGGGTTCCAGAAAATCCCTGATGGCCAGCTTAGATCAGAGTCTTAGACGGATGCAGTTAGACTATGTGGACATCTTTTATCATCACAGGCGGGATGAGAATACACCGTTAGAAGAGACGATGGGCGCGCTTGCCGATATTGTCCGGCAGGGGAAAGCGCTGTATGTGGGAGTCAGTAATTATAATGCGGAGGATACAAGGAAAGCTTCCCGGATGCTTAAGGATATGGGTGTAAAACTGCTGATCCATCAGCCCAGGTATAATATGTTCTGCCGTATTCCGGAGGAAGGCCTCTTCGATGTGCTGAAACAGGAAGGGATCGGTTCCGTGGCATTCTGCCCGCTGGAACAGGGATTACTGACCACTAAATATATCGCCGGGATTCCCAAAGGATCCAGGGCTGACAATCAGAACTGCCCGTTCTTAAATGGAGCGGACATCACGGCGGAAGTCCTGGATAAGGTCATACGGTTAAACGAAATGGCAAAGGAACGCGGGCAGTCTCTGCCACAGATGGCTTTGGCCTGGGACGTCAGGGAGGGCGGAGTCACATCCGTATTATTGGGTGCCAGCCGTAAGGAACAGATTATTGAAAATGTGAAAATGCTGGAGAACCAGAAGTTCACTGCCGATGAGCTGGCCAGAATCGATGAGATTCTGGGGTAGGATTCTGCAGGATTATTCTGTGGATAAGGCAGGATAGAAAGAAGGAGCGAAATGAAATCGGTTAAAGTAAAATCATTGACATTAGACAGCTTTTATAAATTCGGAAGCTATGCAAAAGTTCTGAATCCTGACACACCGCACCTGGGCACAGAGGAAGATCCAGTTTGCTTTTACCGGGATATCATGCAGATTGAGGCTGGGGGTCAGGTTTCGATCTCCGCGGGGGTGGCACTCCCAGGAGAGAAGAAAGTTAAGATCATGGAGTACCATACCCATACAGGAGAGGCTTTTATGATGCTGGACGGCGATGTGGTGATGGCGTTCGCACCGGCTTCGGCGGATGAACAGATCCCGCTTAATGAATTGGAGGCGTTCTACATTCCCAGCGGCGTTATGATCTGGATTCGGGCGGGAGTATGGCATTATGCGCAGATGCCGGTGGAAGATAAACCGGTGACTTCGATCGTGCTGCTGCCGGAACGGACTTATTTTAATGACTGCCATAAAGTGGAGATCCCGGAAGAAGAGCATCGGATTCTGGAATTATAAAAGAACATAATGAACGGGATTATTTTTGATATCAAAGAGTTTGCTGTATTTGACGGGCCTGGGATACGTACCACTGTCTTTCTCAAAGGCTGCCCGCTTCAATGTATGTGGTGTCATAATCCGGAGGGCATGAGCTTTGCGCCGGAACGGATGACCAGTCCCAATGGCTGCCTGCATTGCGGACGGTGTATACAGGTATGCCCTTCTCCTTCAAAATGCCTGGTTTGTGGTAAATGCATAGAAGTCTGCCCCATGCGCCTTCGGAAAATTTGCGGGACAGCTGTGACACCTGAGGAACTGGCAGGCCGGCTTCTGAAAGACCGGGAATTCCTTTTGAAAAATGAAGGCGGTGTGACTTTCTCCGGCGGGGAACCACTTGCCCAGCCGGAATTTTTGGAAGCGTGTATCCGTGAGTTAAACGGTCTGCATACATGTGTGGAAACCAGTGGATTTTGCGAAAGGGAACAGTTCAGAAAGATCGTCGGGATGCTGCAGTTTGTAATCATGGATATCAAGCTGGTGGACGATGACAGGCACCGCTATTATACCGGTGTCAGCAACCGGAAGATTCTGGCTAACCTGGAACAGCTTAAAACAGGAGATACTCCATATATGATACGGATCCCATTGATACCAGGAGTCAATGATACGGAAGAAAATATGGAGCAGACAGCCGCTCTTCTTACAAACGCCGGTCCGCTGGTCCGGGTGGAACTGCTCCCCTATCATAAGACAGCGGGCGCAAAATACGGCATGGTGGGAAAAAACTATCAGCCTGAATTTCAGACGGAACAGAAGCCGCAATATCATATGGACCCATTTGAAAAAAGAGGAATTCCCTATAAGATTATGTAACAAGATACGGCCTTATACCTACACATGGACATGTAATAGTAAGCACCTATGACATCAGACAGCCAGAAGCAAGAAAGGAGGTACTTTATGACAGAAAATATCAGGAATCAGCTGGATTATTTTATACGGAATAAGGAACATCACACATTCCGCCAGCAGAAAGAAGATCCGTTCCGCCTGGCCGGAGAATTTGAAAAGGCAGGATATTCAGATCTGGAGCGGGTAGTACGGCGTTTTTCCTATGTATTGGAAAAGGAACAGCCGGTGGTCTATCCTTTCGAACGAATCGCGATGATCCGTACGGTAGTGACGCTGCCGGAAATACATACTCCGAAAGAACAGGAAACGATTGGCAGAGAGCACTATATCCACGAGCAGGGCAAAGTCTGCAATATCAACCCCTGCTATGCAAAGGTAATCGGAACCGGTCTTTTAAAGAAACAGGAAGAAATTCAGACAGAAATGAAAAAAAGGGAGCCGGCGGAAGGTCAGAAGGAGCAGGAGGAGTATACCTATCTGGAAGCAATGCTCCGTATGACAGACGAGATGCTCTTATTTGCCGGGCGTTATCGGGAGGCGGCAGAGAAAGCCGGGAACTTAAAAGTTGCGGAGACTTTCCGCAGAATTCCGGCCCAGGCCGCCCAAAGCTTTGAAGAAGCGCTTCAGTTCTTCCGGTTCCTTCACTACTGTCTGTGGTGTACCTTTAATTACCACAATACGATCGGAAGGTTTGACCAGTACATGTATCCGTATTTGAAGAGAGATCTGGAGAACGGGATTCTCTCCAAAGAGGAGGCATTTGAACTGCTGGAGGAATTCTTTATCAGCTTCAACCGGGACAGCGATCTGTACACCGGAATGCAGCAGGGGGACAATGGACAGAGCATGGTACTGGGGGGCTGTGCCCAGGACGGGAGCGACTGCTATAATCTCCTGTCAGATCTGTGTATGGATGCCAGCCTGGAATTAAAGCTGATCGATCCGAAGATCAATCTGCGGGTACATAAGAATACGCCGCTGGCCTTATATGAAAAAGGAACCCGGATGACCAAACAGGGACTGGGATTTCCCCAGTATTCCAATGATGATGTGGTCATACCGGCCCTTCTGCGCTGGGGGTATGAACCGGAGGACGCTTACCAGTATGTAGTGGCAGCCTGCTGGGAATTCATCATACCCGGGAAAGGTATGGATATTCCCAATATCGACGGCCTCTCTTTTGCGGATGTAGTAGTAAAATCCCTGCCTTTATTGACGGAATGTACGGAGTTTGAAGACTTTATACAGGTGGTTCATGAGAAGATCCGGGCACAGTGTGTGCAGATGGTTTCTAAATATAAAAACCTGTACCTGGAACCGTCTCCGGTGATGTCGCTGATGATGGAGGGATGTATTTCACAGGCGAAGGATATTTCTCTGGGAAATAAATATAACAACTTCGGGATCCATGGCAGCGGCCTGTCTACCGCAGTGGATTCCCTGGCTGCCGTAAAACGGTTTGTCTACGACGAGCAGAGTGTGGAAAAACAGGAACTGCTGGATGCATTGGCGCAGGATTACAAAGGCCACGAGCTGCTGCTGAACCGGCTGCGCTATGAAGGACCCAAGATGGGGAATGATGAGGAAGACCCTGATCGAATCGCTTCCCGCCTGCTGGCCTGGTTTGCTGAGGCGCTGGAAGGCTGTACGAATGAACGGGGCGGTATCTATCGGGCGGGAACGGGATCCGCCATGTATTATATCTGGCAGTCAGAGGATCTTCCGGCTACACCGGACGGACGCCGGGCGGGGGAAGCCTTCGCCTGTAACTATTCTCCGAGCTTGTTCTGCCGGCTGAAAGGGCCGGTGTCCCTGGTCAAATCCTTTAGCAAACCGGATCTGAAACTGACGGCCAACGGAGGCCCCCTGACCATCGAGCTGCACGATACGGTATTCAAAACCGGGGAGAGTATCCGAAAAGTAGCCATGCTGGTCAAATCCTTCCTGGATATGGGCGGGCATCAGATGCAGATCAACGCGGTGAACAAGGATACACTGCTGGATGCAAAAAAACATCCGAAGGATTACCAGAACCTGATCGTGCGGGTCTGGGGCTGGAGCGGATATTTTGTGGAACTGGATGAAGTATATCAGGATCACATTATAGAACGGATGGAATTGACATTATGAGACTGGGTGGAGCGATATTTAAACCATACACCAACGGATACGAATGGGCAGAGAGAATCCGGGAAAAAGAGTACACGGCAGCTATCTGTCCGCTGGATGCTAACGCTTCGGATGCTGTGATCGAAGAATATAAAAAAGCAGCTGCGGAGGCGGATATCGTGATCGGTGAAGTAGGGGTCTGGAATAACCCGATGCATCCGGACCCGCATACCAGAAAAGAAGCGGTTGAATTTGCCAAAAGGCAGCTGCTGCTGGCGGAGAAAATCGGGGCCAGATGCTGTGTAAATATCACGGGTACCTATAACCCGGATGTCTGGTATGGGCCTCATCCGGAGAATTTTACCAGGAAAGCCTTTGACGAAATCGTGCGGACCACACGGGAAATTATCGACGCGGTAGGGCCGGTTAAGACGTTCTATACCTTTGAACCTTCCGCCTGGCTGTATCCGGACAGCATCGAAACATACCTGGAGCTTTTGGACGCGGTAAACCGCCCGGCGCTGGCCGTGCACTGGGATCCGGTAAATATGATGTACAGCCCCAGGAATTACTATCGAAATGCCGGGTTCCTGGCAGAATGTGTACAGAAGCTGGGGCCTTACATCAAGAGCTGCCATATAAAAGATCTGTATATGGATGAGCGGTTTACCCTCTATGTGGAAGAACGGATGTCCGGTGATGGGATTCTGGACTATCCGGCGTTGATCCGGGAACTGGACCGGCTGGATCCCGATATGCCGGCTTTTGTGGAGCACATGGAGACCGAGGAGGAATATGACCGGGCCAGTGCTTATGTGAAAGCAGTGATGGCACAGGTGGCAGCGGAGAGAGAGAATAGGCAAAGCAGCTGAAGCGGGGGGAATGAAATAAGTTCCCCAAAGAGGTAAGTTCCAAAATGAAGGTGAGCACCCAATAGGGGTAAACACCAAAATGGGATATATTCCATAAACTTGTAAGTTCCTAAAGGAGGTAATTTTTATTATGAAACAACCTAAATTATTTACTATCCTGCCTGACTATGTGTGTACGCCCGACGGCATGGAGATCGACCGGGAAGGGAATCTGATCCTGTCCTGCCCCAACTACGCGGATGACAGTTTTAAGGGCTGCGTGGTAAAGATTGACAAAGACAAAAATATTACTAAGTGGTTTGACGTACCAGTTCATCCCGAGACCGGAATCGCACGGAATATGGGAATCGCCTTTGATGCAGACTATAACCTGTATGTCTGTGATAATCAGGGATGGTCGGGAAAAGAAGAACTGGCATTCAAGGGCCGGGTATTAAAACTGATCGTCGATCAGGACGGGGTGAAAAGCTGGAAGGTAGTGGCGGAAGGGATGGAGCATCCCAACGGTATCCGGATTCGAGGCAATTATATGTATGTTACCCAGAGCCAGTTAAGTAAGGTAGAGGATCCCAGCGGCCATCTGGTCAGCTGCGTGTACCGCTTTGGCCTGGAGGAAGAAAATATCCACATCACCAATACCCTGGAAGATGATCACATATTCACCACCTTTGTGACGGACAATGAAGACTGCCAGTACGGCGCGGACGGTATCGTATTCGGAAAAGATGGGAATCTGTATGTGGGTAACTTCGGTGACGGAGCCGTACACCGGATTACATTTGCCCCGGACGGATCCGCCGCTTCAAATGAAGTGTTCGCAAAAGATCCGGAAAATCTCACCTCCACCGACGGGATGATCTGTGATGAGGAAGGAAACCTATATATCGCTGATTTCTCCGCCAACGCTATCGCCAAGGTATATCCGGACGGACGTGTGGAGCGCATCGCCCAGAGCCCGGACTGCGACGGACTGGACGGCGGTCTGGACCAGCCGGGAGAACCGATTATCTGGGAAGGCCGGATCGTGGCATCCTGTTTTGATCTGGTAACCGATGAGGGAAAGGTAAATACGCAGCACGAGATGCCTGCGACAATGTCAGAACTGGATCTTAACTGATTTGACTTATGATAGGATTGATGACATGAACATAAAGCAATCGGAGAAGTTCAGTTACGGCCTGGGGGACTTCGCCAGCAATGGCCTGTTTCTATTTGTTTCTTCCTATTTAATGTACTATTTTTCCGATGTTGTCTGCCTGGATCTGACTGTGATCAGCCGGATCCTCATAGCCGGCCGTATCGTAGATGCGGTGGCAAGCCTGCTGATGGGGTTCGTTGTAGACCGGACCCGATCACCTATGGGACGCTGCCGGCCATATCTCCTGTGCGGGATATGGCCCGTCAGTGTTCTTTTCGTACTGCTTTTCGGAATGCCGGAGTTGTCCGCCAGCCTGAGGGGGTTCTACGGAGGAACGCTGTATGTGGCATTCTGTCTGGTATATGCGGTAATGAACGTCCCATTTTCGACGCTCATGTCGTTGATGACAGCGGATGCCGGAGAGCGGGTGCAATTCAATAAATACAAATGCCTGGGCTCCAATATAGGCGGGGTATTTGTCACCGGTACCACAATGCTGTTCGTAACCCACCTGGCCGGAAACCAGCGCCAGGGTTTTTTGCGTACGACTATGCTGTTCGCTGTCCTGTTTACCGTTTTTATGCTGATCTGTTTTTTCAATACGAAAGAAAGGATACGGCCTGACGGACCAGAAAATAATCCGGATATCCGAAAGGCAATGAGCTCACTCAAACAAAATAAACCGTGGTTGTTATACTGCGCGATCCAGTTCTGTCAGCTCACCTTTATGATGATCCGGCAGGAAGCCACTGTATACTATGCCAAATATTATTTGGGCCGGACCGAGCTAAGCTCCGCCCTTCTCACTTTCACGCCAATCGCCGCCGTCCTGTCCGCTTTTCTCATGCCCTATGCCAAAAGTAAATGGGGCGCACGGACGTGTGTCCTGTTCGGCAATGGGCTGAGCCTCATGTCGATCCTGTGTACTGCACTGTGCCGCCAGAACTGGCTGGGTAACCTGATCTTCTGCCTTCTGTCCGCGTTGGGCTTCTCCATCGGTACAGGTCTGGTATTCGTCATCCTGACCGACACCATAGACTATGGAGAGCGCCTTACCGGCCAGCGGCCACAGGGCATCATGACGTCCATCCTGTCTTTTGTCCAGAAGATGGGGATGGCCGTATCGGGAATTATCTGCACTCAGATTTTGTCTTTTGCAGGGTATGTTCCGGACGCGGCGCCTACTGGGGCGGTGATGACTGCGATTCAGGTGATATTTCTGCTTATTCCGGGGGTACTGGCTTTGGCGGGAGTGGTTTTGGCATGGGTGTATCCGCTGAGGGATTGAGCTGGGAAGGGCCGGGACTGAGTCGGACCGAGGCGCGGGGAACGGGGAATCCGGGAAGGCAGGCAGCCGGTGGCAGGCCGGGGCCGGGAAAAATCCGCCGGGCTTGGGGGCGGTGGGCTTGTGCCGGCTGCTGCTAAACAAAAGTGGAACGGGAGATCCAGGCTGAATAGGAGGCTGAGAATAGGAGGAAGATGGAATTGACAAAGTTTGATACTTGTGTTAAGATGACAAAAATAGGGAATGAGGTTCTCCCTTGGCGATAAGCCTAAACCGCTATATGCTGATGACTTCTGTGATGACGCAGGAGATTATCAGTTTTTTTGTTGTCAATAAGGAAGATTAGTAGAGATCACTTGTTGAGAACATTTGTCTGCATTTGAATGTAGAAGGCCGATAACTTCTGTAATGACGGAAGGGATTGGCCTTTTGTATTGAACAGGGAAATGTGTTCAGTTGGATTCAAATCTTCCGAGAGATTACACAGTGGGGAAGGAGGATATCACTGCCGGGGTCTGGTGTAGATCTTAAAGGAAATGAAATCGATGATTTAATAACTTTTAACTGGGAGGATTTTTTATGTTACTTAGTTTAGCTCTGATTTTTTTGTGCGGCCTTTTACTGGGGTCTGTTTTTGAAAAATTGAAATTGCCCAGATTGCTGGGAATGCTGCTGGTCGGTATATTGTTGGGGCCCCATGTACTCGATCTGTTGGATGGTTCCATTCTTTCCATTTCTTCGGAAGTGAGGGAAATAGCCCTGATTATAATATTGGTGAAGGCCGGACTTTCGCTGGACATCAATGACTTAAAAAAGGTAGGCCGTCCGGCAGTAATGATGTGTTTTGTTCCGGCCACCCTGGAAATTATCGCTTTCCTGATTTTCGGACCGGCGCTTCTGCATGTCTCGCTTCTGGAGGCGGGGATTATCGGAGCAGTTATGGGGGCGGTATCCCCGGCGGTTATTGTTCCGAAAATGTCGAAAATGATAGACGAGGGATGGGGGACGGATAAAGGAATCCCCCAGATGATTATCGCCGGTTCTTCTGCGGACGATGTATATGTAATCGTGATCTTTACCGCCCTCGTTTCCCTGGCCGGCGGGGGGAGCGCCTCGGTTATGGATTTTGTACAGATACCCATATCAATTATACTTGGAATCGTACTGGGTGTCATAACCGGACTGGGAATGGTGAAGCTGTTCCAAAGTTTTCATATGCGGGATTCCGTCAAGGTCCTGATTATCCTAAGCGTCTCATTTTTATTCGTGACCTTAGAGAATATGCTGGAAAACATCGTATCCGTCTCCGGCCTCCTGGCTGTCATGAGCATGGGCATGATGATATACAACCGCTACGATCAATTGGCAAAACGCATATCCGGCAAATTCTCCAAGCTCTGGGTGGCTGCCGAAATAATCCTCTTTGTTTTGGTAGGAGCGACAGTAGATATTCAATATGCCGCAAAAGCCGGGGTGATGGTGGTCGTCATGCTGTTGATCGGGCTGGCCTTCCGCCTGTTCGGTACCTGGCTATGTGTAATCAAAACCGCGCTGAACCGAAAAGAACGCCTTTTCTGCCTGCTGGCACAGCTGCCCAAAGCAACCGTGCAGGCCGCCATCGGAGGTGTCCCACTGGCCAAAGGACTCGCCTGCGGTAACATTGTATTAACAGTCGCTGTGGTTTCGATCCTCATATCGGCCCCCATAGGAGCATTTATGATAGACAAGACCTACAAAAAATTCCTGAATGGTCCCTCAGCATCCTAAAACAGACCCACGCAAAATCAGTTGCTTTTACAAGAACGTTGGTATATAATGCTCTTGTTAAAAACAAAAGATTCTTTGAGAGGAAATGGTGGAAAGCGGAATGAAAAAAACGGATTTACTCTATGAGGGCAAGGCAAAAAAAGTGTACTGCACGGATGTTTCCGATGTGCTGATCGTGGATTATAAGGACGATGCAACTGCTTTTAACGGGGAAAAGAAGGGGACGATTGTCGGAAAAGGTGTGGTAAATAACCGAATGACAAACCATGTTTTTCAGATTCTGGAAAAAGAGGGAGTACCCACTCATTTTATTGAAGAATTAAGTGACCGGGAGACAGCGGTTAAAAAAGTGGAGATCGTGCCGCTGGAAGTTATTGTAAGAAATGTGGCAGCCGGCAGCTTTTCCAAAAAACTGGGAATCGAAGAGGGCACCAGGCTTCTGGCACCGACTCTTGAATTCAGCTACAAGAACGACGAGCTGGGCGATCCTATGATTAATGATTTTTATGCCATTGCGATCGGAGCGGCGACCAGGGAAGAGATTGACCGGATCACCGAGCTGGTTTTCAAAGTGAATGCGGTTTTAATAGATTATTTTGCCAAAGCTGATATCGAGCTGATTGACTTCAAAGTAGAATTCGGTAGATATAAAGGAGAAATCATTCTTGCAGATGAAATTTCACCGGATACCTGTAGACTCTGGGATGCGAAGACTCATGAGAAATTGGATAAGGACCGTTTCCGCCGGGATCTTGGAAATGTAGAAGAAGCTTATGAGGAAGTATTCCGCCGGTTAGGACTGTAAGGAGAATTTCAATCTATGGAAAGAAACGGTATATACGAGCAGACAGATATTTCCGATAAATTAAGAGAGGAATGCGGAGTCTTCGGGATCTATGATTTCGATGGAAACGACATCGCTTCCACCATTTATTATGGGCTGTTCGCCCTGCAGCACCGGGGCCAGGAGAGCTGTGGTATCGCGGTCAGTGAGACCAGCGGACCCAAGGGCAAGGTCAGTTCCTACAAAGGAATGGGACTGGTCAATGAAGTATTCACCCATGAGGCCCTGGAGGGGATGAAGGGTGATATCGGTGTGGGACATGTCCGGTATTCCACCGCGGGAAGCAGTACCCGGGAAAATGCCCAGCCGCTGGTTTTGAATTATGTCAAGGGAACGCTTGCGCTTGCGCATAACGGAAACCTGATCAATGCGCCGGAACTTCGAAGAGAGTTAGAATACACCGGAGCGATCTTTCAGACAACCATCGATTCCGAGGTTATCGCCTATCATATCGCGCGCGAGCGGATTCACAGCGCGTCTGTCGAGGAAGCGGTTACCCGGGCCATGAAGAAGATCAAGGGAGCGTATTCACTGATTGTGATGAGCCCCAGAAAGCTGATTGGTGCCAGGGACCCGTTCGGATTTAAACCACTTTGTATTGGAAAACGGGATCATGCTTATATCATAGCTTCCGAGTCCTGCGCGTTGGAGACGGTGGGAGCTGAGTTTGTGCGGGATGTTCTGCCAGGAGAGGTCGTTACGATCACACCGGACGGCGGTATTGTCTCGGATGTAAGCCTCTGTCAGCCGAAGGCTAAGGAAGCCCGCTGCATCTTTGAATATATTTATTTTGCCAGACCGGATACCCATTTTGACGGAATGAGTGTCTATGGTTCCAGAATGTTAGCGGGCAGATATCTGGCTATGGATTCCGCGGTGGAAGCAGATCTGGTGGTCGGTGTGCCGGAATCCGGGAATGCGGCGGCTCTGGGTTATTCGCTGGAGTCCGGTATTCCGTTCGGAACGGCTTTCGTAAAAAATGGATATGTGGGCCGTACCTTTATAAAACCCAAGCAGAGCAACCGGGAATCCAGCGTCCGGATTAAACTGAATGTGCTGTCCGAAGCGGTAAAGGGGAAGCGGGTCATTATGATCGATGATTCCATCGTCCGGGGGACTACCTGTGACCGGATCGTGGGGATGTTAAAAGAGGCAGGAGCCACGGAGGTGCATGTACGGGTCAGTTCCCCCCCTTTCCTGTACGAGTGTTACTTTGGAACGGATATTCCCTCCAGAGAGCAGCTGATCGCTTATAACCGGACCATTGAGGAAATACGGGATCTGATCGGCGCGGATTCGCTGGATTACTTAAGGGTGGAGCGTCTGCCTGAGCTGGTGGAAGACCGCCCCATCTGTACCGGATGCTTTACCGGTCAATATCCGCTGGATCCTCCCACGGAGGACATCCGCGGCGAGTATGTGGAATAAACGGGAATGAATCATAATTAAATAAAGTTATGTAAACAGGAGGATGTCGAATGTCTACAGACAGATACCAAAGCCCTTTGTCTGAGCGCTATGCCAGCAAAGAGATGCAGTATATATTTTCACCGGATATGAAATTCAGGACCTGGAGGAAGCTCTGGATCGCGCTTGCCCAGACCGAGCAGGAGCTTGGGTTAAATATTACGGATGAACAAATAGAAGAGTTAAAGGCTCATCAGGACGACATTAATTACGAGGTGGCGAAGGAACGGGAAAATGTGGTGCGCCACGATGTGATGTCCCATGTATATGCGTACGGGGTGCAGTGTCCGAAAGCAAAGGGGATCATTCATCTGGGAGCGACCTCCTGCTATGTGGGAGACAACACGGATATTATAGTAATGAAAGAAGCACTGCTGTTAGTGCGCACAAAGCTGGTGAATGTGATCGCTGAGCTGGCTAAATTTGCGGATGAATATAAGGCGCTGCCGACTCTTGGATTTACCCATTTCCAGCCTGCCCAGCCGACGACAGTGGGAAAACGGGCGACGCTCTGGATGCAGGAGTTCCTGCTGGATCTGGAAGACCTGAATCATGTGATCGATACGCTTAAGCTGCTGGGTTCGAAAGGCACTACCGGTACGCAGGCCAGCTTTTTGGAGCTGTTTAACGGAGATCACAGCACCGTCGAAAAGCTGGATCCCATGATCGCAGCCAAATTAGGTTTCCGGGACTGTTATCCGGTGTCCGGTCAGACCTATTCCAGAAAAGTGGATACCCGGATACTGAATGTGCTGGCAGGAATAGCGGCCAGCGCGCACAAGTTCTCCAATGACATCCGCCTGCTGCAGCACATGAAAGAAGTGGAAGAGCCCTTTGAGAAAACCCAGATCGGCTCTTCGGCCATGGCTTATAAAAGAAATCCCATGCGCAGCGAACGGATCGCCTCACTGTCCCGGTATGTGATGGCCGACGCGCTGAATCCGGCGATGACGTCCTCGGTTCAGTGGTTTGAGAGGACACTGGATGATTCCGCCAATAAGCGTCTGTCTGTGCCGGAAGGATTCCTGGCGGTTGACGGGATCCTGGATCTGTGCCTGAACGTAGTGGATGGCCTGGTGGTGTATCCGAAGGTCATTGAAAAGCATCTGCTGGCGGAACTGCCCTTCATGGCTACGGAAAATATCATGATGGATGCGGTGAAGGCCGGCGGGGACCGGCAGGAACTCCATGAGAAGATCCGCACCCTCTCCATGGAGGCAGGACGGAATGTGAAGGAAAAGGGGCTGGAGAATAATCTGCTGGAATTGATCGCAGCCGACCCCTCCTTTAACCTGTCGCTGGAAGAACTGCAAAAATCCATGGATCCGTCCAGATATACGGGATGCGCGAAAGAGCAGGTGGAAGCGTTCTTAAGCCAGGCGGTACAGCCGCTGCTGGAGCGGTATAAAGAGCTGCTGGGGCTGAAGGCGGAGATAAACGTGTAAATACTTCTGGTGTCCCACGAGATGGCAAAGAGTGGCAGCAGATCCCGGATCTGGATAGCCAAGGACGCCATAAAGGAGCTGGAAAAGCTGTTGCAGACAGAAGGGCGGCGCAGACTGATATCCAGTGATTCAAAGATGGGACAGGATATCAGTTAAAATCCAGAATCAGATGACCAAAATGTATATGGGCAGAGTACATGGCATAGTAAAAGTGTGCAATGTATTCTGCCTGTTTTTATGTCGCGTGTGTCCAGCGAAGCTGGACCACACTAGCCGTTGTAAGTCCGGTCACGGTAATCGCCAGTGAGCCGTGTAGCCAAACAGCAGTGAAAATGAATGTTAACAGCAGACAAGTATGCGGGCACTGGACTGGTACATTATATGCACCTTTGCGAGATGTGAGGGAGAACCTCATGCACGGTTTGATGAGGGGAAAGAGGGCTTATACCCTCTAACCTACTCTACCGGTATGAAGCATCCCATATTATAGATACACTTTTAGAAAGATAATTAGGAAAAGTGATCCTACAATGAAGCAGCTTGTGAATAAATGTATTTCATAAAAGAATGGGAAAAGGTCATAATATTGGATATTATATTCTCACAACATGCGGAAAATACAGTATCCAAACAAGAATATATGCGAATACTGATACAATTTCCACAAAGATTCCAACCCTACGGCTTATGATTTTAACGCTTTAATCAGATGAAATCATAAAAAGAACCGGACAGATAGAAAAATTATGATAATGAAAAGCAGAGTAAATGCGCAATTTTGACCAAATTCATGAGATTTCGCGAGTTATTATTTTTTTCTTTACAGTAGAAAAAGAGTTGTAGTATAATATGGAGTCGGTAAAAACGTAACTTGTTGATGATTTTACAAATGTTAGGAGGAAGTCCTATGGTAAAGGCTGTTGTAGGAGCAAACTGGGGAGACGAAGGCAAGGGCAAGATCACGGATATGCTTGCCAAGGAATCCGATATCATTATCAGATTCCAGGGGGGAGCCAACGCGGGTCATACGATCTTAAACAATTACGGCAAATTCGCGCTGCATACCCTTCCGTCCGGAGTTTTCTATGATCATACCACCAGCATCATTGGAAATGGGGTGGCGCTGAATATTCCGATTCTGTTTAAAGAATTGAATGACATTGTAAGCCGCGGTGTTCCGAAGCCTAAACTTCTGATCTCAGACCGGGCCCAGATTGTGATGCCTTACCATATTCTTTTCGACCAGTATGAGGAGGAACGCCTTGGCGGTAAGTCTTTTGGATCCACGAAATCCGGGATCGCGCCGTTTTATTCGGATAAATATGCGAAAATCGGATTTCAGGTAAGTGAATTATTCGACGATGAAGCGGCGCTTAAGGAGAAGCTGGAATTGGTCTGCGAGATGAAGAACGTGCTTTTGTCGAATCTTTACCATAAGCCGGAGCTGAATGCTTCTGATTTATTTGACACAATGATGGAATATCGGCAGATGGCAGAGCCCTATGTCTGTGATGTTTCCGCCTACCTGTGGCAGGCGATTCAGGATGGAAAAGAAATTTTACTGGAAGGCCAGCTGGGGTCTTTAAAAGATCCGGATCATGGAATCTATCCGATGGTTACCTCGTCCTCCACTTTGGCCGCATACGGAGCCATAGGCGCGGGAATTCCTCCCTATGAGATTAAAAAGGTGATTACGGTCTGCAAGGCCTATTCCAGTGCGGTAGGAGCGGGAGCGTTTGTCAGTGAGATCTTTGGCGATGAAGCGGATGAGCTGAGACGGCGTGGCGGAGACGGGGGAGAGTACGGCGCCACTACAGGCCGTCCCAGAAGAATGGGATGGTTTGACGTTGTGGCCTCCAGATATGGATGCCGGATCCAGGGGACGACGGATGTAGCATTTACCGTATTGGATGTGCTGGGATACCTGGATGAGATCCCGGTGTGTACGGCATATGAGATCGAGGGTAAGGTTACCATGGATTTCCCTACTACCGGGCAGTTAAATAAGGCAAAACCGGTCATGGAGACATTGCCGGGATGGAAGACCGATATCCGTGGAATCAAAAAATATGAGGAGCTTCCTGAGAATTGCCGTAAGTATATTGAATTCGTTGAGAAAAAGCTGGGTTTCCCGATTACTATGATATCCAATGGACCTGGCCGGGATGACATTATATATAGATAAAGTTTGAAGTGGGAAATATCGCATGGAACAGCAGGGCCCGGAGCAGATTAGCCATATGGCTAAGAACTGCTTCGGGCCCTGCGGAAGTTTTACGCCGCCGCAGTTGTCTGTTATTAGGCTTGACCGATTCGATTTGTCTTTGCGATAAATATTTTTCTGTATCCTATCAGTAACATGATATAATAAAACTTAGAAAAAATGATACAAAGGAGAGCGCACAAAAATGATAGAAACCGTGATCTTTGATATTGGAAACGTGTTAGTGGATTTTTGCTGGAAAAACTGCCTTGAAAGAATGCCTTTCGATGAAGAGACAAAGCAGGCACTGGCAAAGGCTATGTTTTTATCTGCCACATGGGCGGATATGGACCGCAGCGAAAAGCCGGATGAGGAACTGCTGGATTTGCTGATAGCCAATGCTCCTGAATATGAAAGTGAGATCCGTACGGTGTTTGAGCATCTGGATTTGTCCGTAAAGCTGTATGATTTCACCATACCATGGATACGGAAATTAAAGGAGAACGGGCACAGGGTCTATTATCTTTCCAATTTCCCCCGGAAAACCTTTGAACTGCTGGGGCACACCATGGACTTTATTGACGAGATGGACGGAGGGATCCTGTCTTTCCGTGTTAAGCTGATTAAGCCTGAAAAAGAGATCTATCAGGCACTGTTGGAAGAGTACAGGATTACACCGCAGAATGCGGTGTTTCTGGATGACTGCGCTGCGAATGTGGAGGCGGCTGAGTCCCTCGGTTTACATACCATCTTGGTGGAAAATCACGGGCAGGCGGTAAATGAACTGGAAAAACTAGGAGTTTATTCGGAATAAATTTATTTCTAAGAAAGATATCAGATTCTTTATAAATATTTCAGAAGTTTGTCACGACCTATTCATATTTCCTGCATATAATAATAGTACCAGTTAGGACGAAACAAAGAGTGAGCAGAACAGGAGGTTTGGTTCATGAAATATACCACGTACTACGAAGATAGCTGTATGATCGGCTACAGCGGTTACGAGCAGATGAAGGCAATGGTTGAACGAGAGAACCCCAATGGTATACTGGAACATGTAAAGGTCAGAAAACTGAAATTTGAGAATACGGAGATAGAGAACCAAAGGCTGGCAGGAGACGAAGGAATACCACTCTATAGTATTTGCCTTAAGAATCTTGATGAGAACAGATTATATTTGGAGAAGAAGAGCCGGCAGAATCAGGTGACATACAAAAGTTACACCAAACTGACCCGGGAAGAATGTGAGAAAATCTTAAATGGTGATGTTGAGTGGATGAAGACTCACAAAAAATCCTTGTGCAGAGACTTTTATTTACAATATACGATCAATAATCTGAGACCCACCAGGGTACGCGAGTATGAGCGTGAGATAGGGAAATGTAAAGACAACAATTATATCACGTTTAACCTGAACATCCGTACAGCTCTTGATAAAAATGTCGATTTGTTCGCGGAAGAGATCGATATGATGGATTGTTTAAGCGAAGATAAAGTAGCTGTCAGCTACAAAAAAGAGACGAAGATACCCAGAGTCATAGCCAATGTATTACATATCGGAAACGAGCAGTTGAACGAGCTGGCGACGGCATTATAATTAACAGAACAGTAACCGCAGAATCATTCAAAAAATTGATTCTGCGGTTTTTTGCGTTTGGGGACATGTCCATTTCGGTTTGGGACATGTCCAAGCCAGAATGGACATGTCCCAAACCGAAATGGACATGTCCCCCGACTACTTTTTTTTGATAAGGCGGTATATGAGGATATAGCCGTACAGTAACACCGGCACCAGAATTGTAGCTCCAACCGCAGCTTTTAAACAGGTATCCGCCCAGGGACTTTCGATCAGAGCGAAAACCAAAGTGGACAGATAGAGTACTAACAGTATCACTACACCTGCCAGTGCCAGAATTCGTTTTTTCTTTTCCATGAGAACCTCCATATATTTTTCAGAGTAGAATCTAGTTTCTGAGCGGTGGAATATCCCTCCAGTCCTTGCGGTATGCGAGCGGTGTCTGCCCTTCTCGGCTTTTGAAGATGGAGATAAAATGACTGACATGGGGGATACCGCAGATCTCAGCGATTTTGGCTACAGACTGGTCGGAAAATTTCAGCAGTTCTTTGGCATAAGTGATCCGGGTGGTGATCAGATACTCATTTACTGTCATGCCAATATATTTTTTAATTCTTTACATAGATGAAATTTATTAACACCGCAATGCACGGACAATTGATCCAGGGTCAAAGGAGAAGAATAATTTTTGTCAATGCACTGTTTAGCCAGATGGATATATTCCGGTATATAGACCGGCGATTGTCCCCGGTATTATTTTGAAGGAGAATCTCAGTCAGCAGGCTGGTAATGAGCCCACTGACCAGCCTGATACCGCAGCAAGCCCTGGCCGGATACCGTGTAGACCAGAAGGAAGGAATTCAGATTGGCTCGTTCCGTAAAATAGGGGTATGACGTTTTGAAATAACCTGTCTCTTGGACATAATAGTAGATCGATTTCGCCAGGGCACTGGGAGTAACGATCAAACGAAGGGAATCTTCCGACCAGTCTGAAGAAAAACGTTCCAGATATTCGGTTGTCTGATTCATTCGAAAAGCCTCCAGTTGGCAAGATCCTGTTATTTTTCCCCAACGTAGTTGGATATATTTCTCCTGTCTTTCATTATAATGAAATATAAGAGAACTCGTCAACGATAATTTTCAGACAGGAGAAAAAATATGGAGAAATTAAAACAAGCAAAACCGGATAGAATCGGAATCTACACCATGGGGCTTAAAGCCTATTGGTAAGACAAAAAAAACAGGAAATCCAGGAATTTTTTCTCATCAGTGAACATTCGGCTGCAGACCCTCTGGCCCAAAAACCAACCCCAGAACATCTGGATTGGTCGGCAAGGGTAGCCGTAGCTTTGGAAAAGCTGATAAGAGAGTACGATCTGGACGCTCTGACTTACTATTACCACGGCGCGCCGGACAGCCTGTATGAAAAACTGCAGGGAGGCTTTATCGTCGGTCATTCTCTCCTGACAGCAAAAGGGATACCCTGCGCCGGCGAGGGAGACTTGAAAACATGCCTGGCCATAAAAATCTGCGATATCGTCAAGCGGGGCGGAAGCTTCTGCAAAATCGTAGCCGCTGATTACGAAGACGGCACCATCCTGTTAGGACATGACGGCCCATTTCACCTGGCCATCGCTTCCGGTAAACCGATCCTTAGAGGAATGGGCCTTTACCACGGGAAACAGGGAACCGGTGTCTCCGTGTAAGCCAAAGTAAAACCTGGCCCGATTACAAATCTGGGCTGCACCCAGACAAATGACGGCAGCCTTAAATTTAATCACAGAAGCGAGGCTACAGACAGACCCATCATGACAATCGGAAATACCCAGACTCCGGTCAAATTCCGCAAAGATCCCGACGCCTACATGGACGAATGGTTTGCCGAAGCCCCCCCACATCATTTCGCAATGAGCACAGGCCATAACGCTTCCCTGTTCGAAAAAATTGCCGTCCTGTTAAAGATACCCTCCGTAACCCTGGATAAATAAATGGTTTACTTTGGTAAAAATAGTTGTTATAATCGTAAACGTGTGAAGAACAAGGGAAAAACAATCTGAATGATTATTAGAAAATGCGTGAACGATAAAAGGGAGATATGAGGATTTATGCCTGAGCAAGAGAAAAAGATCAGCATAGCAGCAAGTTTTGGACTCCTGTCCGCTGCGATTATCTGGGGGTTTGCATTTGTCATCGTGAAAAGTTCCCTGGATGTGATACCGCCGGTTTATATGCTGGCTTTTCGGTTTACCATCGCATCGGCAGGCCTGGCTTTGATTTTTCATAAGAAATTCCGTGCATTGAATAAGAAATTATGGGAACACGGGGCAATTCTGGGCCTGTTCTTGTTTTTGAGCTATCTTTTTCAGACGATTGGCTGTCAGTACACGACAGCGGGGAAAAACGCGTTTTTGACCACCATTTATGTAGTTCTGGTTCCCTTTCTGCACTGGATATTTAATAAGAAGAAACCGGACCGTTACTGTGTGATTGCGGCGTTTATGTCGGTGGCCGGCATCGGGCTTTTGTCCCTCCAGGGGGATTTGACTATGAACATAGGGGATGTGCTGACACTGATCTGTGGGTTCGGTTATGCGATACACATTGTCTTTATTGACCGCTATACGGAAATGGAGGATCCGGTTCTTCTGACGGTTCTGCAGTTGGGGTTCGCCGCTGTATTTTCCTGGATACTGGCGCCGATTCTGGACGGAAGCTTCCCGGCAGGAGCCCTGCGGCCTGATATGATTGCGGGAATGCTGTATCTGGGGCTGCTGAGTACGATGGTTGCGTTTTTGCTGCAGAACGTGGGACAGAAGTATACGAAACCCTCTACCGCCGCGCTGCTCCTGTCTATGGAGTCCGTTTTTGGAATTATATTTTCCATGATCTTTCTGGGGGAAGAGCTGACTTTAAAAATGGCAGCAGGTTGCATACTTATCTTTACGGCGGTTATCATGGCCGAGACAAAATTAGAATTTTTTAAAAGAAAGAAAACAGTGGGGGGCAATGAATATGTTTAAGCAGTTATATCCCGGAGAATATATCGATTCCACCTACCATATTGATTTCGATCAGCTTTACCGGGAGGGCTACCGTGGCGTGATTTTTGATATCGACAATACGCTGGTTCCCCACGGGGCTCCGGCCGATGAGCGCGCCACCGCGCTGTTTTCTCATTTAAAAGAATTGGGATTTTCCTGCTGTCTGCTCTCCAATAATGATGAGCCGAGGGTAAAAATGTTCAATGACGCGGTGCACGTCAACTATATTTTTGACGCCCATAAGCCCTCCATGAAGAATTATCAGAAGGCAATGGAAATCATGGGTACGAATCTGCAAAATACGCTGTTCGTGGGAGATCAGATATTTACGGATGTCTACGGCGCTAACCGAACCGGCCTTCGCACGATTCTGGTTCAGCCGATTCATCCAAAAGAAGAAATTCAAATTGTTTTAAAGCGATATTTGGAGAAAATCGTGTTATACTTTTATCAGAGACAATTGAGAAAATAACAAAAATTTAAATATAGGGTGTTCAGGTACGGGGAAGCGCCCGCATGGAGGAATGAAATGAGGCAAAAACAGATTACCGATATACGCAGAGAAAAAGGACTGGATGCGGTTCTGGTGACAAATCCTCTGAATGTGCGTTATATCAGCGGGTGTACGGCGGATACCGGCTGCCTGTACCTGTCGGATTCGTCCTGCATATTTTTAACGGATTCCCGGTACACCACACAGGCACAGGAGGAGTGCGGCAACAGATTTACCGTGTGTGAGATCAAAGGAAGAGACGGATACACAGATGCCCTGCAACTATATATGAAACAGGACTCCGTAGGTAACATCGGTTTTGAGGATGAGGTTATGACCTGGGCTGAGGCCAAACGGTATCAGCAAAAATTACCGGCGAAACAATGGGTTCCCCTTCGGGACGCGCTGGATCAGCTTAGGGTAATCAAGTCGGATGAGGAGCTGGAGCGGATCGCCAGGGCGGAAAGTATTGGGGACGCGGCATTTAGTCACATACTGGAGGTGCTCCGGCCGGGAATGACCGAACTCCAGGTAGCGGCAGAGTTGGAATATTTCATGAAAAATGCAGGGGCCACGAAGTTAAGCTTTGATACCATAGCTGCTTCCGGAATCCACTCGGCGATGCCTCATGCGATTCCCCAGGATAAGGAATTAGCGGACGGAGAGTTTCTGACCATGGATTTTGGCTGTATCTATCAGGGATACTGCTCGGATATGACCAGGACGGTGGTGATCGGAAAGGCTTCAGAAAAACAAAAGGAAATGTATCAGGTCGTTCTTACCGCGCAACAGGCGGCACTGGATACCATTCGGGCCGGCCGGACCGGCAGCGAGATCGATCAAATAGCCAGAAATATAATAAAGGACGCCGGATATGGAGACTACTTCGGACACGGATTAGGACACAGCCTCGGGCTGTTTATCCATGAAGAACCGCGGTTATCCACACTGGATGACACGGTGCTTTGCGAAAATATGGTGGAAACGGTGGAGCCGGGGATCTATCTGCCGGGATTTGGCGGAGTAAGAATTGAGGATGTCGTCGTAGTGACAAAAAATGGCTGTACGAATCTGACCCACTCGCCAAAAGAATTGATCGAGATAGGCTGAATTCCGGCTGAAATTTGGTCTAAAGAAAAAACAGTTGAAAAATCGGATATTTTATTATAAACTAAATGAGAACATGGGGATGGACGTTCCCCAATGTATTTGAAGGAGGAATTTCAAAGATGATTTCAGCAGGTGATTTTAGAAATGGTATTACGGTGGAAATTGAAGGAAATATATTTCAGATCATCGAATTTCAGCATGTAAAACCTGGAAAAGGCGCAGCTTTTGTTCGTACAAAATTAAAAAACATTATCAACGGTGGTGTGATAGAAAAAACCTTCCGTCCTACCGAGAAGTTTCCGCAGGCCAGAATCGACAGAAAGGACATGCAGTATCTGTATTCTGACGGAGATCTGTTCCATTTCATGGATGTGGAGAATTATGAGCAGATCGCTCTGAACGAAGAGTCTGTAGGTGATTCCCTTAAGTTCGTTAAAGAGAATGAAATGGTAAAAGTATGTTCCCACAATGGAAACGTATTTGCGATCGAGCCTCCGCTGTTTGTAGAGTTGGAGATTACCGATACGGAGCCTGGATTCAAGGGAGATACGGCTACCGGAGCTACGAAGCCGGCAGTAGTGGAAACCGGAGCTACGGTATATGTGCCGCTGTTCGTAGATCAGAATGAAAAAATCAAAATTGACACCAGAACCGGAGAATATCTCTCCAGAGTCTAATTTTTATGAACACAGAACTGTGGTTGCTGTTATGGCTGCCGCAGTTTTTTTGTGCCTGCGGGTACGCCTGCTCCCTCTCAGCCCGGCCCTTAGTCGGCCCCCCTATATAAGTGAGCGGTTACTGGCAGCCACTTTATAGAAATTTCAGATTTGTTTAGTCTTTGTTTATTGTTTTTTTGATGGGGATTCAGTATGATATATGGGTAAACTATTCTGGTTTACTTCTTAGCACAAATCGTGCGTTTTTCCTGTATTTCTTATTAAAATCAGAAAGGATGGTAGGATGAATTACGAACAATTTATGGAGTGTGTGCGCACACGGGTGGAAGAGGTCCTTGGCGGGGAGGCCAGAGTGACCGTTTATTCAGTTGTGAAAAATAACTCGGTTAAGCTGGACGGGTTGACGATTATGGAGAGGGAGAATAATGTTTCCCCTACCATTTATCTGAATCCGTACTTTGAAGCGTTCGAACACGGTATGGAGATGGATAAGATTGTCCGGGAGATCCTGAAAGTGTATACGCAATGCCGGCCGAAGCAAAAGTTTGATACGGATTATCTGAAGGATTATGAAAAAGTAAAAGACCGGATTGTTTACAGGCTTGTGAATTATGAGAAGAACCGGGAGCTGCTGGAACAGATGCCGTGTATCCGCTTTCTGGATCTGGCGGTGATCTTTTATTGCCTGATCGCCGTAGGGGAGGAGGGGACCGCTTCGGTGGCTGTGAAGTCAGAGTATAGGAAGGTGTGGGATATAACATTGCCGCAGATCTATGAGCAGGCCAAGATAAATACTCCAAAGCTGCTGCCTTATGTACTGCAAACTATGCTGGAGGTTCTGGGTGAGCTTTGCGATGGGATGGATACATCTGGCGCTGTGCCTATGTATGTGTTGACGAATCAACTGAGAATGAACGGTGCCGCCTGTATCCTTTATCCGGATGTGCTTCGGGAGTGCAGCCGGAAGATTGGTGGTGATCTGCTGATCCTGCCCAGCAGTATTCATGAAGTGATTCTTATGCCGGATCATGGGAATGGAAATAGGGCAGAGCTCCGGGAGATGGTGGAAGAGATCAATCAGACACAGTTGGAAGCGGAGGAGGTGCTCTCCGGACAAGTGTATCGATACGAAAGAAACACAAACAAGATAATTTTGTAAAAATAACGAAAAAAGTGTGTTTTTTCTACATTCCAATTGCGTAATCTCCGAATATGTTGTAAAATAGTTAACGATTGAAGTTATTTTCCCAATAATGAATGGATGCAGATTGAAGTTTAGGAGGTACCAATGGAAGATTTTAAACGTTTTGTAAAAAACAATTCGAGATATATTATACTTGCGGTAATTATTATTGTATTGGTGATTGTTCTCGTGAAGTGCATCGGTGGTAAGGATGAGGATAAGGATGCCAAGGGGGAGAAGAATACGGAAGATGTACAGTCATCTGCTGACCCCAGCGCTACGCCGGCGGTAACTCCGGAAGAGAATGCGCTGCTGCAGGATGCGGTACCGGAGGTAAACGATCTGATGAACCGGTATTATGCGGCGTTGGCTGCCGGAGATATGGAGTCCGTGAAGGGCATGGTGGATACGCTGACAGATGATGATGCAGGTTTGCCGGCCAGGTCGGAATGGATTGACAGCTATAATAATATTTCCTGCTATACAAAAAAAGGAATGACCGACAACTCCTACGTTGTTTACACGTATTTCGAAATTAAGTTTGTTGGGGACAAAACGGCTTCCATGGCGCCGGGACTGTCATCGTTCTATGTGGCCCAGAATGACCAGGGTGCTTATTATATTTTACAAAGCAGTAATGCGGATATAGAAAATTATATGGCAAATATCACCAAAGGCGATGATGTTCAGGCATTGGTTGCAAGCGTAAACCAGAAGTGGGAAGAAATCAAAGCCGCAGATCCCACAGTGGCAGAAGTAGCCTCTGTGATGATCAATGCCGGAGAGAGTGCTGAAGGCGGTGGTGAAGCTGCCGGTGATGCCGGTGCGCAGCAGCCCGAAGAGCAGCAGCCGGAAGAAGAAACACCTGCAGAAGAACCTCCGGCGGAACAGCAGCCGACGGCGGGAGTACAGGATGTGGATGAAACCGTATACGCAACGGATTCTGTCAATATCCGGAGCGATGCCAATGAAAGTGCGGAAAGAGTCGGACAGGTTTACCAAGGAGAAACACTGCATCGGACGGGCATTCTGGACAGCGGCTGGAGCCGTGTGGATTATAATGGACAGACTGCTTATGTGAAGAGTGAATATGTTACGACGGATGCGAATTCGGCTAACGGCGGCGGGGAAGATAACAGCCAGATTACTTCATCCACTCCGGCTGGCGGAACCGCTACGGCGAAGGAGTCCATTAGTTTCCGTGAAGGTATGAGTGAGACCTCTGCGAAGCTGGGTGTCATATATCAGGGAGAAAAGGTTACGAAGATCATGGATTATGCAGAAGGCTGGTCCAAGGTGGAATACAACGGTAAGACCGGATATGTAAAAACCGAGTATCTCAATTAAGTCTCAGAATGAAAGATAATACGATTCATATAAATACTCCTCTGACAGCAGATGATAGAAAATATATCTGCGGCTGTCAGGGGAGTATGTTTTCGTGCGGGGAATTTGAAACAGATGATTTGACCATACTGCTATGTATAATCATGTCATATTCTCCATACCCTATAACAAAACACAAGGTTTTAAATTACCTTTTTATATAAGACTTTGCAAAGAAGGGAGAACGGGTTTATGTTGACAAATGCGGATTTAGCGGTATTGAAGGAAACTTATCGGAGTTCGAAAACAGTGGTTACCAATATTAACCATGTGTTAAGTAAGGTGTATGATGAGGATCTGGCTTTGGACCTGAACAAGCAGCTGGCAGAGTATCAAAGGATGGAAGAGAAAGCGGCCGGGGCATTGAATCAGAACGGAATCCGGCCGGAGAAAGATAATGCTCTGGATAAAGCGAGAACCTGGTCATCGGTACAGGCCAGCACCTTGCTGAATACCAGCACAGGGCATATCGCGGATATGATGATTCAGGAAAATGCCCAGGGCATGACAAATATGATGAAGGTTCTAAAACACAACCGGCCTGTCAAGGGAGAGTATGATTCCATGGCCAATGAACTGATGGATCTGGAGGAGCTGAATATACGGAAATTGAAATCTTATTTGTAAATATAACGGATCTTTGTGTAAATTTAACAAAGTTAGCGAAATATGGTAAATTTATAAGAAATTGCTTGCGTTAAAGGCCTAAAGCGTACTATAATAAAAGGCGGACAAAGGCGTCAGAAAATATGAGTGGATGTGTCCACTCATATTATTTTTCGGACGTTATTTTTTATTTAAGGAGGATTAATATGTCTTACATTGATGAGGTAATGGAAAGAGTCGTAGCGAAAAATCCCGGAGAAGCAGAATTTCATCAGGCGGTAAAGGAAGTCTTAGATTCTTTAAGGCTGGTTGTAGAGGCCAACGAAGAAGAATACAGAAAAAATGGACTGCTGGAACGTTTGGTAGAGCCTGAGAGAGTGATATCCTTCCGGGTTCCCTGGGTGGACGATCAGGGAAAGGTACAGGTAAACAGAGGATTCCGCGTACAGTTTAACAGTGCGATTGGACCGTATAAAGGAGGACTTAGATTCCATCCTTCCGTAAATCAGGGCATCATCAAATTCCTTGGATTTGAACAGTGCTTCAAGAATTCCCTGACCGGACTTCCGATCGGCGGAGGAAAAGGCGGAGCGGATTTTGACCCGAAAGGAAAATCAGACCGGGAGGTTATGGCATTCTGTCAGAGTTTCATGACCGAGCTGTGTAAATATATCGGTGCGGATACGGACGTTCCGGCCGGAGATATTGGCGTGGGAGCAAGAGAGATCGGTTTCCTCTTTGGACAGTATAAAAGAATCAGAGGGCTCTATGAGGGCGTCCTGACCGGGAAAGGCCTGACCTACGGTGGTTCTCTGGCCAGAACCGAGGCAACCGGTTATGGTCTGATCTATCTGTTGGATGAGATGTTAAAGCAGAACGGAAAAGAACTGGCCGGCAAGACCGTTGTCGTATCCGGTTCCGGCAATGTGGCTATCTACGCCACCCAAAAAGCCACTCAGCTTGGCGCAAAGGTAGTGGCTCTCAGCGATTCCAACGGCTGGATCTATGATGCCAACGGAATCAATCTGGATGTGGTCAGAGAGATCAAAGAAGTACGCAGAGGCAGAATCAAAGAATACGCGGATGCGGTTTCTGGTTCCGAATATCATGAGGGCAAAGGAATCTGGAGTGTGAAATGTGATATCGCTCTTCCGTGCGCAACTCAGAATGAGTTAAATCTGGACGATGTCAAGACTCTGGCAGCCAATGGATGTTTCGCGGTGGCGGAAGGCGCTAATATGCCTACCACCAGAGAAGCTACGGAATATCTGCTGGAGAATAAGATCATGTTCGCTCCCGGAAAGGCTGCCAATGCCGGCGGTGTCGCTACCTCAGCGCTTGAGATGACACAGAACAGCATGCGCCTGTCCTGGACTTTTGAAGAGGTTGACAAAAAATTGCAGGAGATCATGGTGGGAATCTTCTCAAAAATGGCGGATGCCGCTAAACGCTACGGCGTAGAAGGAAATTATGTGGCTGGAGCCAATATCGCAGGATTTGAGAAGGTAGTTACCGCAATGAATGCACAGGGGATTGTTTAGAATAATAAGATAAAGCGAAATGCTGTAAACGGTCTGATATGGGCTGTTTACAGCATTTTTTCATGCGCTTGGGCATTAATGGAGCTGCGCACTAATTACTTAGTGTGTCAGCCCCATTTAAAAATTCATTTTTCGTAAAAAAATAATGCCTACCATTTTAATGAAATAGGTCTAAGAATGTGATATAATACTCATAGCTAAAACAGACTTACCAGTTATTTGAGTTGAAACAACAATAAGGGGGAAAGACTAATGAACTGTAATGTATGTGGTGCTCCGGTCGAGAACGGTGTTTGTACTTATTGTGGAGCGGTTGTGAGTACACCCCAGGCAGCCGCCGCTCCGCAGTATCAGGATATGGATCAGACAGGGCAGCTGAATCAGCAGCCTGGTTATCAGGAACAAAATTATCAGCAGCAAGGCAGTCAGCGGCAGGGATATCCGCAGCAGTTTAGCCAGCAGCAAAATTACACACAGATGAATCAGATACAGAACGCAGCTTTGAAATCACCCAAGAGTAAGACCACTTCATTAATCCTTGCGATCTTTTTAGGGTGGATCGGAGTTCATCGCTATTATGTGGGGAAAGTAGGCACAGGCTTACTATATACATTTACGTTTGGGATTTTTTATATTGGATGGATTGTTGATATTGTTAAGATCGCCAGCAATACTTTTCAGGACAGCGAGGGCAGAACCATAAGGTAGAGGAGGCAGCATATGGGAGTTATGGATATGATCAAAGGGCAGTTCCTTGATGTCATCGAATATGTGGACACCAACGGCAAAATCCTGGTCAAGAAATATGACCGCGGCGGTGACGATGAGATCAAGGAAGGCTCTCAGGTAATCGTACGCGAAGGGCAGGCAGCGGCATTTATTAAGGGCGGAAACCTGGCGGATGTGATGGAACCCGGCACGTATATATTGAATACGGACAATTTTCCATTTTTGTCGAAAATGCAGGCCTTTTCTTTCGGGTTCCGCTCTCCGGTGATTGCGGATCTGTATTTTATTAGTTTGAAACAGTTTGTCGGCAATAAATGGGAGATGGCAAATCCGATTATCGTCAGAGATAAAGATTTGAACATGGCCAGGATTACGGCTTTCGGGAAATTTTCCTTCCGGGTTATCGATGTGACCAGGTTTGTCAGGGAGATCATTGGTGCCCAGAGCCGGACTTTGACGTTTGAGATTATCAAATACCTGGAATCCATCCTGCTGGAAGCGGCTGCGGTCTCGATCGCGGAATGTAATATGTCGATTCTGGATCTGGCGGTCAAATACCGGAGCCTTTCGGAAACTATTATGCAGATGGCGAATGAAAAAGCCTTAGCTTTCGGAATCGCGTTCAGTGAAGTGATTGTGGAGAACTTATCCCTTCCCGATGAAGTGGAGGAGATGATAGATGAGCAGTCCGGAATCGGTATGGCGGGCAGAGACATGAATACGTTTATGCAGTACCAGACAGCCAGAGCCATGAGGGATGCTTCCCGCCAGGAAGGCGGTATGGCCGGTTTGGGAGCCGGTATGGCCCTTGGTAATACTCTGGCCCAGAATCTAAGCGCCGTGCAGCCACAGCCTCAGGCTGCTGTACAGAATGCAGGAGAACAGAAGGAAAAGAGTAATATAGAACAGATCCGGGAGTTTAAACAACTGCTGGATGAAGGAATTATCACGCAGGAAGAATTTAATCTGAAGAAAAAGCAGCTTCTCGGGCTATAAGAGATGAGAAACGGCGGAAGCGGGCTGGTATAAGGCCGCACTCCAGGTGTGAAGATGAAAAAAAGGAAGCATTTTAGCTTCCTTTTTTTACTCGCCTCAACTGGAGTACAACCGTTCTGGTCTTTGCTGGTGCCTTAAGTTTCTGCTTTAAGAGCTAAATGATGTGTTCTTATGACCTCGAACAGATATTCCGAATCAACCGGTTTGGGAATGAAGTCGTTCATTCCTGCATCTATCGCGGCTTCCACATCCTCCTGGAAGGAATTTGCAGTCATGGCAATAATCGGAATGGAAGAGGCGTCCGGATGAGCGCAGGCCCGTATTTCAACAGCGGCATCCAGGCCGTTTTTGTTAGGCATCTGGATATCCATAAGAATCAGATTGTAATATCCCTGCGGACTTTCTGAAAACATCCGTACTGCTTCCAGGCCATCCGATGCACGTTCGGTGTTTATCCCCTGCATCTTCAGAAGGTCTGTGGCGATCTCAGCATTCAGATCATTATCTTCGGCCAGGAGGACGCGAAGTCCATTAAGAGGCATGGAGGCATCGTCTGACGGCGATGAGGCAGGTATACTGGTGTCAAATGGGAAGGTAAGGCTGAAATAGAACTCGGAACCTTTATCCGGTTCACTTCTGAGTTTTAGGTCACCGCCCATCAGATATACAATGTTACGGCTGATCGGTAAGCCAAGTCCGGTTCCGGCACTTTTGGAAACATTGGCACCCAGCTGTTCAAAGGCACCGAAAATCTGCTCCTGCGAGCCATAAGGGATACCGATGCCTGTGTCCTGTACGGAAAAACGGTATGAGCCGGATCGTTCATCTCCAGAGGTTTCATCGATATGAAAGGCCACCTTTCCGTCAGCCGGAGTGAATTTGACAGCATTGGACAAAAGATTAATCAGTACCTGACGAAGCCGGATAGGATCACCGATCAGCCGATCATGTTCAGTGGAACAGCTATATTCTAAAATGAGCTGTTTTTGTTCTGCCTGCACATTCATCATCTCTACGATATCTCCCAGCATATGTTTCAGGGAGAAGGAATCCGCGGCGATAGTCAGCATCCCGTTATCTATTCTGGACATGTCCAGTATGTCATTAATCAGAGACAAAAGATACTGGGAGGAGGAACGGATCTTTTTCAGGTTTGCCTTCACTTTTGGGGGAACCTCGTCCAACATGCAGGTTAGATCCGTAAGCCCCACGATGGCATTCATGGGAGTTCGGATCTCATGGCTCATACGGGACAAAAAATCACCTTTTGCTTTGCTTTCCGCTTCCGCCTTTTTTAACTCGTTCTGCATCAGAGTATTTCTTACCCGGGAGCGGACTACGATCAGAAATACCACGACGATCAGAAGCAGAATAAATGAAAATATACCGATGAAAGCTAAGGGATTGGCATAGATCATCTCTTTCAGCGACATTTCAGTACGGCCTATAGAGACCATATTCCGGTCAATCAGGGAATCCAGATTTTCGTTGGAGATCGCCGAGATGGATTTGTTTAATATGGTCATCAGTTCCGGTGTAATGGGTCTGGCCATGGCAAAAGAAACCACCGTGCTTTTATTGGACAAAGTGATCGGCGATATATTCAGGAATTGATGAGATTGGATTTCCTGTTCCAGTGAGGAGGACAGACCATAGAAAAAATCAATCTCTCCCCGGCTGACCGCCTCTACACCTTCAAAGGAGGTAGGATAGTATCGGATGTCCGAGGCGCTTATCTCGCCGGGGAGGGAGCGGCCTTCCATGATTCCCCCGGTTAAATGATTCCCGGGATAGGAGACGGATTTATTTCTGATCACCATGTTATTCAAAGTGAGGTAAGAGCTGGTCAAAGCCAGATTCTGGGTCTCGGAATAGGCAGCGGAATCCAGATACCAGCCCAACAGGTCAGCTTCCCCGTTCTGCACCTGGGAGATGGATTCCGCATAAGTGTCGGCATATACATAGGTAAAATGAAGGCTGGAAACCTCGGAGATTAATTCTAATAAATCGGGCACCAATCCGTCATGATGGTCGCTGTTATTGTCCAGGCAGTAGAAAGGATGCCAGTTCTTTACCACTGAGATTTTCAGGTTGCCGTTGGCAGATAGGTAGGCCAATTCCTCATCTGTAAACTGGACATCCGTTTCCTTATAGTCAGTGAAGTATTTCGTATAGAGTTCTTCATTGAAGCGGGGGGTGGAATCCAGAATTTTTTCAATTGCCATGTTCAGACCGTCCAGGATCTCCTGTTCTCCCGGCCTGGTAGTAATATAAAAGGGCTGCGCGTCAAAAGAGGCGACAGAGCGAAATTGCGAGGCATTTTCCATATCATTGCCCAATAAAAGATCAATATCCTTATTTTCCAGATAGGTATAGAGTGATTCCGACACCATATCATCATGGCTGTAATACCTGAGCTCACATTTCAGATCATTAAAGTTCAGGAATTCCTTTAAACGGCGTATTTTTTCTTTTGCCTGCTCATAAACTCCGATGGTCATCCCATTCAGAGAAGTTAAATCATAACTCTTCAGACGGCTGTCATCTTTTCGACCATAAAGAACAGCCTTGTTAGAACCAATGCTGTATTTCGGAAATCCGTAGTATGCTTCCAGGCTCGGGACATAATATACACCTCCCATCAGGTCAAATTTACCATTCAGGGATTCATCGTATATTTCTTCAGCAGTGCCGAAGTGATATTCATATTTCCAATCGGTGTATTTGGAAATTTCATTTAGATAGTCCACAATCAGACCGGTGGGATTCCCATATTCATCGAGAAAGCTCAGACCTTTTGAATCCGACAGGCCGACACTCAAAACTTTTTTCTCAGACTGATCGATATCATTTCCGGCAATCGGAGTTTCCTCCTGGGCGGCAAAAACGCTCGGACGGATTGATATGATCAGAATAAGGAAAAGCAGGAAAAATAATGGAATTCTAACAGTACGCGCCCTGCTTCGATTTAACATAGATGACTCCTCCTGACGGTGTATCATGCACTTTATTTTAACAGACTGTAATATCCATGTATGAAGATAAACAAAACAATTACCGGAAGCACAAAGGTAAAGTAGAACCTGAGTTTGCGGGGGAAACGGATGCCTGTGCCGGAATCCGCTTCTTTGATAAAGTTATCCCATCCCCATCCATAGCGGGTAACGCAGAACAGCAGGTATACCAGGGAACCCAGCGGCAGCAGGTTATTGCTGACCAGGAAATCTTCAAATCCCTGTATGTCAAAACCCAGGATGGAAACGTCTTTCCAGACGGTCATTCCCAGAATGCAGGGAAAGGATAGGACGATGATCAGAACCGCGTTGACAAGCGCCGCCTTCCTAAGGCTCCAGTTCCACAGGTCCATAAAGCAGGACATGATATTCTGAAATACCGCTATAACGGTGGAGAGCGCGGCAAAGGACATAAACAAAAAGAACAAAGAGCCCCAGAGCCTGCCGCCCGGCATGGAATTAAACACATTAGGCAGGGTTACGAATATAAGCCCAGGCCCCTCTCCCGGATTGACACCGAAAGCAAAACAGGAGGGAAATATAATAAGCCCCGCGATCAGCGCAACCGAAGTGTCCAGGACAGCCACATTGAGAGCTTCCCCGGTCAGACGGTGTTCTTTTCCTATATAACTGCCAAAGATGGCCAGAGATCCGATTCCGATACTTAATGTAAAAAAAGCCTGTCCCATAGCGGCAAATATGACATTGGCCACCCCGGTCTCTTTGATCTTATTAAAATCGGGAAGCAGATAAAAGGACAACCCCTTCGCCGCATTCGGAAGCGTGAAGGCCCGGACTGCCAGCACCAGCATGATGAGAAACAGACTGGCCATCATCCATTTGGTAATCCGTTCCACACCCCGCTGAAGGCCGAAAGAACAGACTACAAAGCCCAATATCACGATGACGAGCATCCACAGGATCATCTCCGGGGTATTACTGGTCAAAGCGCTATACTTATGACTGATGGCATCGGGCGTCAACCCCTGGAATTCTCCCGCCGCCATTTTGAAAAAATAAGCCAGCATCCAGCCGCCCACGGTAGTATAAAACATCATCAGCAGAATATTACCGGCCAGTCCGAAATATCCGTGAATGTGCCATTTGCTTCCTTTTGGCTCCAGAACGTGAAAGGATCGTCCGATACTCTTTTGACTGGCCCTTCCCACGGAAAATTCCATCACCATAATCGGCAGACCCAGGATAATCAGGAAAAACAGGTAAATAAGTACAAAAGCTCCGCCGCCGTATTTACCGGTGATATATGGGAAACGCCAGACATTCCCAAGACCGATCGCGCATCCTGCGGATAAAAAGATAAAACCCAGACGGGATGAAAACTTCTCTCTTTGCTGCATAAAATCCCCTTCCTCATAGTAACTTGATTGCTATTTTATTCAGGTATTGCTATTCTATAAGTACCGGCAAAAATACAGGATTAACCTATCCTGCTAATACTGTTATTATAAGTAGTAGCAGACCTTTGTGTCAAATACAAATATAGGACTACGCGGGCGGTCGTGTAAGACTGCCGGGACAGCCGTACTTTGAAGCCGGCGTGCAGCGGTATTTTTATATCAAATAAAATACCAATTAAAATAGATAGCCCATGGTAAATTGAAATCCATGGAGTGTCAATGATAGATTCAGACAGGAGTGAATACAAATGAAAAAAATCAACTGGAAAAGAAGAGGACTACTTTTGGGAACACTTATAGCGCTTAGTTTGTTGATGCAGGTGTTGTCCAGGCAGACCGCCTGGTTCGGTGAATGGTATGCGGTGAATATCTATCCGTTGTGGGTGAATACGGTGGGAAGGCTGTTCAGTGTGCTGCCTTTTTCCGTGGGGGAATTCCTGATCTATGGAGGAATTCTGCTGGTGGTGATATGGCTGACAGTGAGTGTGATCCGAATCAGGAAGGGAACTTACCGTTACCGGAAAATGGGAAGGGACGCAGGTGTTTTTGTTCTGCACGGGGGCGTCATTCTAATTTTGATTTTTAATCTGAACTGTGGGGTTAATTATTACCGATATCCGTTCTCCCAGGAAGCCGGATTTGAGATGAAAGAGTATACAAAGGCGGAGCTTACAAAGCTGTGCGAATGGCTTACGCAGGAGATCAACCGGGAAGCACAGTTGATCGAAACGGATGCGGATGGGTTATGCGCGCTGCCGGATGATGTCAAAAAGGAGGCAAGCGCTTCTATGAGGAAGCTGGGAGACCGGTATGAGAGCCTGGATGGGTATTATCCGCTGCCGAAGCCGATCCTGTCGAGCTTCGTGATGTCTTATGAGAAACTGCAGGGGGTGTATTTCCTGACGGTGGAGGCCAATTATAACAGGGATATGCCGGCTTACAGCATACCATCCACCATGTGCCATGAGCTGTCGCATCTGAAGGGGTTTATGCGGGAGGATGAGGCGAATTTTATCGCGTACCTGGCCTGCCAGGAGTCGGACAGCCCGGAATTCCGGTACAGCGGGGATCTGCTGGCTTATATCTACAGTACGAATGCGCTGGCGAAGGATGACCCTGAGGCTTATTCTGAGATCCGTGCGAAACTGTGTGATACGGCGAATCGTGAACTGGTGCATCATAATGAGTGGTGGAGTAAATATGACGGTCTGGTGGCGAAGACTTATGATAAGTTTAATGATACTTATCTGAAGGCCAATTCACAGAGTGACGGGGTGAAGAGTTATGGTCGGATGGTGGATCTGCTGCTGAGTTACCGGGCGGATTTTGGGGAATGAGGGACGCAGCGGCGGAATTTATTACATTAAATTGAAAAAGTAATTGTGTAAGAATAAGTATCTTGCTATAATATATCCGTTACAGATCTTTATAATAATTAATAATAAGGTAAATGGAGATTCATACGATGGATACCAATGATATGATGGTGAATACAGACAACGGAGGTAACGTCCGGGTACAGTCCCTATTCTCCTGCAACATCCTGCTGGTAGGTTTCATGGGAACCGGTAAGAGCACGATCTCATCCTATCTGGTGAAAGCACTGGGCGTGGAGGAGATCGATACAGACCGCCTGATCGAGCAGAGGGAGGGCAGGAGCATTGCCAATATCTTCGAAACGGACGGTGAAGCCTATTTCCGCCGCTGTGAGACCCAGCTGCTGGTCGAGCTTCAGAAACGGAAAAATCTGATCATATCCTGCGGCGGCGGCATGGCCCTTCAGGATGAGAATGTCAGGCTGATGAAGGAAACCGGGAAAATCGTGCTGCTGACGGCCAGGCCGGAGACGATCTATGAGCGGGTTAAGGACAGCCGGGACCGCCCGCTTCTGAATCATAATATGAATGTGGAATTTATCGCCGGGCTTCTGGAAAAACGGCGGCCGAAATACCTGAAAGCGGCAGATATTATCATAGATACCGACGGGAGGGATGTGTCGGATATCTGTGAAGAGCTGATCGAAAAAGTCGCAGGAAGTACGAAATAAGCTTTTATTTACCAGAAAATTCCTGTATGATAAAAACAGGAAATCAAACAGCAGGGAGGCCCTGCAATACTAATGTTTTAAGGGAGGGTTACTATGATAAAAACAAGAAAGTTCCTGTCACTTATTCTGGGCCTGTTTATGATCGCAGCTGCCGTTGCAGGCTGTGGAAAAAAAGAAGAAGCGCCGGCCGGTCCGGCAGAACCCGCGGCAACTGAGGTGCCCGAAGCACCGCCGAAAGAGACTGCTGTTCCGGTGGAGAGTGCGGCACCGGCGGAAACGGAGCAGACTCCTGTGGAAGAAAAAGGGGTGCTCTTGATGGCCACTACCACCAGTACCGATGATACGGGGCTGCTTGATTATCTGAAGCCCATATTCCTTGCGGATACTGGCTGGGATCTGCAGTGGAATGCCGTTGGTACGGGAGAAGCCCTGAAAATGGGTGAAAACGGCGACGTAGCCGTAGTGCTGGTTCACGCGAAGGCCAGTGAAGAAGAATTTGTGGCAGGCGGTTACGGGGTGGAGCGTTTCCCGGTGATGTACAATGATTTTATCGTGGCGGGGCCGGCAGAACCGATCGCGCATACAGATAATATAGAAGCCGTTTTCTCGCAGATTATCAAGGATCAGCTTCCTTTCGTCTCCCGCGGAGATGATTCCGGGACAGATAAGAAGGAAAAACAGATCTGGAAGAAGCTGGCGCTTGATCCCGCGAATGATCCGGAATATGTGGAGTCCGGACAGGGAATGGGTGCCACACTCACGATGGCGGATGAGAGGAAGGCTTACTGCCTGACAGACCGGGGAACGTATCTGAAGATGAAGAAGGATGCCACGGTACCGCTGGAGCTGGAGATCGTCTGCGAGGGGGATTCCAGCCTGCTGAATCAATATGGGGTGATCGCGGTGAATCCGGATAAATATCCTGATATCAACAACGTGGGAGCCAATGATTTCATCGACTGGATCTGCTCTGAAAAGGTGCAGCAGCTGATCGGTGAGTACGGTGTGGAAGAATACGGGCAGGCGCTCTTCGTGCCCAATGCCGGAACCGATTCTTAAATCATACGAAGATGCATAGCGCCGTATCCGCGTAGGACAGAGGTATTCCTGCGGATGCGGCGCTGTTTTCATTTCATAGGAAAGTGCTCCTATGAAATAAAAAACGCTCCGCGGGGATCGCACTGCGGTGGAAAGGAAGATGCCGCTTACGCGGCCCGCTCAGGCGGAGAGTTTTGCAAGCGAAACTCTTTTTCATTCCATAGGAAAGTGCGCCTATGGAATAAAAATACCCTCCGGGGGATCTCACTGCGGCGGAAAGGAAGATGCCGCTTACGCGGCCCGCCGCAGGCGGAGAGTTTCGCAAGCGAAACTCTTTTTAATAGAAAGTTATTGAAAATAGGGAGGCAGTGAAAGGGGCCGGAAATGAACGCGATTGAACAATGGATCAATGAGACATTTTCCAATGTAGGAGTATTCAGCTCGATTCAGGTGACATTTCAGATGGCAGTCTGTTCCACTGCGGTCTCCGCTTTGCTGGGGATACCGCTGGGACTGCTGCTGGAGAAGCACCGGTTTCCAGGAAAACGTATCTTGGTGCGGATGAACAGGACCTTGATGGGAGTGCCGCCGGTGGTGATCGGTCTGCTGGTATACATGCTTCTGATGCGGCGGGGACCGTTGGGGGCGTTTAGGTGGTTGTTCACGATCAAAGGCATGGTGCTGGCGCAGACCCTCATTATTACACCGATTATCTGCGGGATGGTCTATTCTTACGCCGTGCGTACCGCGCCCGCCATCCGTAATTTCGCCGTCACGATGGGAGCGGATCCGATGCAGACGAACTGGCTGATGCTCCGGGAAATGAAAAATGAGATCTATTTTGCCATTCTCTCAGGATTCGGGCGTTCCATCAGTGAAGTGGGAGCGGTCATGCTGGTGGGAGGAAATATTAAGGGAAATACCCGTACCATGACTACGGCCATATCTTTGCTGAAAAGCCAGGGAATCTTTACAGAGGGAGTGGCGCTGGGACTTATATTGCTGCTTATGGCTTTTCTCCTGCAATGCCTGGCGGATTTTTTCCGAAAGGAGGAAATATCCGTTGAAAATGACTGATATCGAAAAGCAGGTCGGAGATTTCCGCCTTCGGATTCCGCAATTACAGCTGGAGGACGGATGTATTCACGGACTGATCGGCGGTAACGGCTGCGGAAAGACCACGCTGGCAAAGCTGATGATGGGGATCCTGACTCCGGATTCCGGGCGGATCGACAGGGAAGGGCTCACCGGAAGGGAGATCACCATGACTTCCCAGAGGCCTTATCTGATGCATACCAGCGTTTATGAGAATGTGGTGTATCCCCTGAAGCTCCGGGGAGAGAAGCCTGAAGAATCTGATATCAGGCCGTGGCTTACCCGCTGTGGGTTGTGGAAAAAGAAAGACCAGTACGCAGGCAGCCTGTCCGGAGGGGAACGGCAGAAATTGTCCATGATCCGCGCTATGATCCTGAAGCCGAAGTTTATTATCGTTGATGAAACCCTTTCGAATCTGGATCCGGACAGTGTAAAGCTGTTCGAACAGTGGATCCGGGAGATACAGGAGCAGTCTGCCGTGACCTGGGTGCTGATCAGTCATCAGCTCTCCCATATATACCGTATGAGTGATCAGATTCATTTTCTGTCACAGGGGGAACTGGTGGTCAGCGGCCCTGCCCGGGAGCTGCTTAAAAACTGCGGGGAGGAAAGGCTTAGGGCTTTCCTGGACCGGGAATCATTGGATCGTACCTGAAAGGTATTTCCATAGTAATGCCGTGAATCAAACGGCATACAGGTATGCCCGTGGTAAATGATATGTGCGGAAAAACGTATGCATGGAGGAAAATATGAAACTGCTGAGAGTGGATACATTGGACGAAGCTATGGAGAAACTGCTTCGGGCGGCGGTAATGCTGCCTCTTAATACGCAGCAGATCCGAACAGAGGAAGCAGTGGGAAGAGTCCTGGCTGGTGACATAGTAAGTGCTGAGGATATACCGGGTTTCCGGCGCTCCACTGTGGATGGATATGCAGTTCTGGCTCAGGATACGCAGGGGGCGGCGGAGGCTCTTCCGGTTTTGTTGAGAGTGGTGGAAGAGGTGGACGCAGGACAAGTTCCCAAGCATCGGTTACAAAGCGGCCAGTGTGCCTATGTTCCCACCGGGGGTATGATTCCGGAGGGGGCGGATGCCATGGTGATGATAGAGTATTGTGAGCCTTTCGGCACGGGACAGATCGCGGTCGGACAGCCGGTATCACCGGGCAGGGATGTGGTTCCTGTGGGAGATGATATCCGTGGAGGATCTGTCTTTCTGAAAAAAGGGACCGAAGTCCGTGCGCAGGAGATCGGAGGACTGTTGGCGGCAGGGATCATAGAAATCCCGGTCTTTGCACCGTTTCGTGTTACGGTTTTGTCCACAGGTGATGAATTGGTGGAACCGGGGGAGCCCCTGGGGCCTGGACAGATGCGGGATATCAATTCGGGGGTACTGAAAACGCTGGCCCGCCAATATGGCTGTGACGTAATCCATACCGAGCTTATTAAAGATGACAGAGAGCAGCTCTCCCGTACGATTTATTCAGCCATGCGCGGCAGCGATCTGGTGCTGCTCTCCGGAGGCAGTTCACAGGGAAACAGGGATTTTACCGCAGAGGTGATCGACCAGCTGGCCAAGCCGGGAGTATTTACCCATGGCCTGGCGTTAAAGCCGGGGAAACCAACGATTCTGGGTTATGATGAGTCCAGCCGGACGATATTGGCCGGGCTGCCCGGGCACCCTGCAGCTGCGATGCTTGTGTTTGTCCTGTTGTTCGGCAGGATCCTGAAGCAGCTTCGGGGAGAAAAGCCACCGGTCTGTATGAAGGCGCAGATGGAATGTAATGTGCCGGGGGCGCCGGGGAGGGAGACATGCCAGCTGGTACAGCTTCTGCCCGGCGGGGACGGATATCTGGCCAGGCCGGTATTTGGAAAGTCGGGGCTCATCACGACATTGACGGAAGCGGACGGCTTTACGATGATACCGGTTAACCGGGAAGGGCTGCACACTGGGGAGAGGGTCTGTGTGTGGCCGATATAAAGGCTCGGTTGTATCGATAGTTTGTTAGGAAAGGATAGGACAAGATGGAGAAACGGAATCTTTATCTGAATAATACTCCGGCAGAGGAAGCGGTTAAGATCTACCGGAAGGCTTTAGAGGAGTGTGTCGGTGTCAGCTATGAGACGATACCGGTGACGGAAGCTCTGAACCGGGTGACGAAATCGGCAGTTTATGCAAAATATTGTTCTCCTCTTTACAATTCAGCAGCGATGGACGGTGTCGCCGTCAAGGCGGAAATCACGAATCTAGCTTCGGAACGGGAACCGGTGGAGCTGGTGATCGGTGAGAACTGCCAGCTGATTGATACAGGTGATCCGATCAGGCCGCCCTGCAATGCGGTAATCATGGCGGAAGATCTTGTGGAGACACCGGATCCGTCCAGGTTTCGGATCCTGGCATCGGCGTCTCCCTGGCAGCATGTACGGCCCATTGGGGAGGATATCGTGGCCGGTGAAATGATCCTGCCTGGAGGGCATAGGATTCGTCCGGTTGATATAGGCGTATTGATAGCGGGAGGGGTTCAGAAGGTGGAGGTGGTCCGGCGGCCGCTGGTGGCAGTGATCCCTACCGGTTCAGAGATCATCGAGCCGGGACGGGAACCGCGGGAGGGGGAGATCATCGAATCGAATTCCCGGATGTTTGAGAATATGGTTACAGAGCAGGAAGGGCTGCCCTTCCGCCTGCCGCCGGTCCCGGATGATTATGGACTGCTTCGGCAAGCGATCCTTACGGCAGTCCGGGAACATGATATGGTGTTGGTAAATGCAGGGTCCAGCGCAGGAATGGAGGATTATACCGTGCATGTGCTTAGAGAGCTGGGACAGGTGATCATCCATGGTGTGGCGATAAAACCTGGGAAGCCGGTGATTCTTGCTGTTGTAGACGGGAAACCGGTAATCGGGCTTCCGGGTTACCCGGTGTCTGCCTTCATTGGATTTCAGAATTTTGTAATCCCTGTGCTGGATCTTTACCTGGGGTCGAACCGGCAGCCGGCAGGCCGTACCGAAGCGGTGCTGTCCAGACGCCTGATCTCCAGCCTGAAATATAAAGAGTACGTCAGAGTAAAGATTGGAAAGGTAGATGGGAAGCTGATCGCCGCACCGTTAGCCAGAGGCGCAGGTGCGGCCATGTCCCTGGTGCGTGCGGATGGCTTTTGTGTCATAGACCAGAACAGGGAAGGCATGGAAGCAGGAGAGACGGTGCAGGTAGAGCTGTTCCGAAGCCTTTCAGAAATCGAGCATACGGTGATGGTGATCGGAAGTCATGACCTGCTGCTGGATGTCCTGTCGGATCTGATGCCGAACCTGCATCCCCATATGTTTTTGAGCAGTACTCACGTGGGGAGTATGGGAGGCTTGATGGCTCTGCGGCGGGGCGAGACCCATGTGGCACCGATCCATCTGCTGGATCAGAAGACAGGTATATATAACAGATCATATCTGGAAGAACTTTTTCACGAGCCGGTTCTGCTGATCAAGGGTGTGAAACGGATTCAGGGATTGATCGTGAAAAAGGGAAATCCCTTGAATATCAGAGGAATCAGTGACCTGCCGGGCCGCCGGTACGTGAACCGGCAGCGGGGGGCCGGAACCAGAATCCTGTTCGACTATCTGCTTGGTGAAAACGGGCTTACGCCTGCGCAAATAGACGGATACACCCATGAGGCATCCACCCATATGGCTGTAGCGGCTCTGGTGGGCAGCGACGGGGCAGACGCGGGAATGGGGATTCAGTCGGCCGCGAAAGCTATGGATCTGGATTTCCTGCCGATCGGAGCGGAGGAATACGACTTTGCGCTTTATCCGAAGGCCCTCGAACTTCCCCATATACAGGCATTCCTGGATGTGTTGAAAAGCCAGGCATTCCGGATGAAGCTTAAAGAGATGGGGGGATATGACACCACCGGGACCGGGGAGCAGATTCTGATTCATGGGTTATGAGAAATTAAGTGGTAAATACCACTGGGATATATTCGTTGAGCAGAGTATGGTTACGTGCTATAATTTACCAGTGGAAAAGAGCAGAAACGGTTACAGTAATTTTTAGCGGACAGACAGGCAGAAGAACTGCCTTATAAATAAAACGACTGGAGAAATACCGGTCAAGTAAAGCAGATGGAGGAAATTTACATGAACCCGGTAATCGTACGCAATGTCAAAATCGGAGAAGGGATACCGAAGATCTGTGTGCCTGTTGCAGGTACCACGGAAAAAGAGATCTTAACGCAGGCAGAAGAACTGTCCGGCCTGCCGGTGGATATCGTGGAATGGCGTGCAGACTGGTTTACAGACGTATTTGTTTTTGAACGGGTAAACGAGGTTTTGGTAAAGTTAAGAAAGGCTGCAGGCGATCTGCCGCTTCTATTTACATTCCGCACGGCTATGGAAGGAGGAGAGAAGGCTGTCGCAGCCGCGGATTACACAGAGCTTGTGATCCGGGCGGTCCGGACCGGGCTGATTGATTTGGTGGACATTGAATTTTTTACCGTAGGGGAGGACATGGAAAAGTGTCTGGAGACAGCCCATAAGGCCGATGTAAAGGTTATTGCGTCGAGTCATGATTTCCAGGGCACTCCATCAAAAGAAGACATGATATCCAGACTTCGAAGAATGCAGGAGGCAGGTGCGGATATCCTCAAACTGGCCGTTATGCCCCGGAGCAGACGGGATGTACTGGCTCTTCTGGATGCGACGCAGGAGATGGTAACCAGATATGCAGACCGCCCGGTGATTACCATGTCTATGGGAGGGACAGGACTGATCAGCCGGCTGTGCGGGGAGGAATTCGGCTCCAGTGTGACCTTTGGAGCGGCGAAGCAGGCATCGGCGCCGGGACAGATCCCTGTATTAGAATTAGAACCCATTCTTAAGACCATTCATGAGAATATACACACAAAATAAAGCGCTAAGTGCTCATAGCGGAAAACGATAAGTTATAATAAGACAAGCTTTGGCGTAAGATAGATACGAATCATGTGACCATCTAAGGAGCACGGAAATGGAGTGGTAAAATGCCTGATCGGGAAAAGATATTAAAACAACTGCACGCCCAGATCCATGTCAACGGTCATATTATCGGTGTCGCCACCGGAAGCGGAATGACGTCCAAATACACGGTGCTGGGAGGGGCGGATCTGATCCTGGCCTTGAGCGCGGGACGGTTCCGGCAGATGGGCAGAAGCTCCCTGTGCTGTTTTCTGTGTTATGGAAATAGTAATGACATTGTCATGGAATTTGCCACCCGGGAACTTCTGCCGGTGATTCCGGACACGCCCGTAATCTTTGGAATCAATGCCAGTGATCCGGCGGTCCATCTGTATGAATACATATCGAAAATCAAAGAGCTTGGATTCGCAGGTATTAACAATTTTCCCACGGTAGGCCTGATCGACGGACATTTCCGGGAAGCGCTGGAGGAAGAGCAGGTAACCTATGACCGGGAGGTGGAAGCGATACGGATCGCCCGGTTTCAGGACCTGCTGACCATTGCCTATGTGTTTGACGAGGAACAGGCGAAGAAGATGCTGGATGCCGGAGCGGATATCATCTGCGCTCATCTGGGACTGACCACAGGAGGCGTGCTGGGGCCTAAGAAGGTCGTATCCCTGGAACAGTCAGCCATGCTGGCCAGAAGAATCTTTGCTGTGTGCAAAGGCAGAACAGATGTGATCAAAGTTGTATACGGAGGTCCGATTAAAACACCTATTGATATGCAGTATTTCTATGAAACCACGGAGTGTCAGGGGTTTATCGGCGGATCTTCTTTTGAACGGATTCCGGCGGAAAAGGCGATTCTGAATGTGACCCGGGCCTATAAGACCCCGGGCAGCCTGGACGAGGATAATGTAGTATATAAGGTGCTTATGGGAAATGGCCGGAATTATGACTACATTAATTACGTCAAACAATTTATTCAGGAAAATTACCGAAGCCAGATTCATCTTGGGGATTTGGCGATGGCGGCTCATATTTCCTCTTCCTATCTGAGCACCCTGTTCAAAAAAGAGGAGGGGATGAGTTTCAGCGAATACCTGGTGCGGTTTCGGATGGACCGGGCCTCAGAATTCATGGAAGATACGGGGATTCCGTTCGTTGAAGTGGCAAACATGGTTGGATATACGGATTATGCCCAGTTCTGCAAGATGTTTAAAAAATACAAAGGAGCATCACCGACGGATTTTAGGAAATCTAATATAAACACATGAATTTCCAAAAGAACGACGGTGAAAAACCAATATAACCACATAAGATACAAACATAACCACATTTACTAATAAAGAGAGAAACAGTAAAATGTACTTATCAGCATTTACTGTTTCTTTTATTTATAAACAGGAACATACGACCTGTTCCATAGACCAAACACAAAAAGAGACAGGGAATTCTGCAAATGGAATTCTGAAATATCCGGCCGGATCAGAAAATGCAGAAAGGATAAATTTCACCGGGAAACGCAGCAGAACGAGCCGAGCGGCAGAAACGGGCTGGGCAGCAGAACAAGTAGTGCAAGGAACGGGTTGGACAGAGGAATAAGCTGAACACCACAACCCGTTTACGAAGGACAGAATGAAAGGAGGAAGGCATTTGAAAACAATAGCGGTAGCAGGAACCTTTGATACAAAAGGGGAAGAATTCGCTTATGTGAAAGATCTGATCGAGAGCATAGGACTGAAGGCCTATATGATACATACAGGGGTATTTGAACCGGCGTTTACGCCGGATGTCTCCAATCAGGAACTGGCGGCAGCGGCAGGGGAGAAGATAGAAGAAGTTGCAGCCGGAAAAGACCGGGCATGGGCTATGGAAGTGCTGTCTAAGGGGATGGAAAAGCTTCTGCCGGGGCTTTACGATGAGGGGAAGTTTGATGGAATATTATCCTTCGGAGGTTCCGGAGGAACGGCTCTGGTGACGCCGGCCATGCAGGCGCTGCCCATCGGTGTGCCGAAAGTTATGGTATCTACCATGGCATCCGGGAACACGCAGCAGTATGTGGGAACCAGCGATATCGTCATGATGCCGTCGATCGTGGATGTGGCAGGATTAAACAGCATTTCGGTAAAAATATTTACCAATGCGGTATTTGCCATCGCAGGTATGGTGAGCTTCGAAAATAAAAAAACAGTGCCGGAGAAGCCATTGATCGCAGCTACTATGTTCGGAGTGACGACACCCTGCATTACCCATGCGAGGGAATATCTGGAGAAACGCGGTTACGAGGTGCTGGTATTCCATGCCACAGGAATCGGAGGGCGATCCATGGAAATGCTGATCCGCGCCGGATTCATCAAGGGTGTGCTGGATCTGACGACCACGGAGTGGTGTGACGAGCTGGTCGGAGGCGTCCTGAACGCGGGCCCTCACCGCAGCGAAGCGGCTTCACAGTGCAGAATTCCCCAGGTGGTATCAGTAGGGGCCCTGGATATGGTAAATTTCGGACCCTTCGACACAGTGCCGGAGAAATTCGCCGGACGGAATCTGTATAAACATAATCCGATGGTTACGTTGATGCGTACGACCAAGGAAGAAAATGCAAAGATCGGTGAAAAGCTTGCGGAAAAACTGAATATGGCAACGGAAAAAACCGTGCTGATGCTCCCGTTAAAAGGGGTATCCGCCATCGATACGCAAGGCGGGGCATTCTACGGGCCTTCAGAGGACCAGGTGCTGTTCAACACCCTAAAGAGCAAAGTGAACACCGATGTAGTGAAAATAGAAGAAATGGACTGTAATATCAACGATCCTGCATTTGCCGAAGCGGCAGCAGAGAAATTAATTGAACTGATGAAATAGGAGGATATGTCAAATGAACACAATGTCAAGAACGGAGATTTTAGCCAAATTCAAAGAGGAAACAGCAAATGGAAAAATTCTCGTAGGCGTTGGCGCCGGCACCGGAATCACCGCTAAGAGCAGCGAAGCAGGCGGAGCCGATATGCTGATCATCTATAATTCCGGACGGTTCCGGATGGCGGGCAGAGGATCCCTATCGGGACTGTTATCCTACGGCGATGCGAACCAGATCGTTGTGGAGATGGGGTCCGAGGTGCTCCCGGTAGTGAAGAATACACCGGTACTGGCTGGCGTGTGCGGAACCGACCCGTTCCGTGTGATGGATGTCTATTTGAAACAGCTCAAGGATATGGGATTTAACGGTGTTCAGAACTTCCCTACCGTAGGACTGATCGATGGCGTATTCCGCCAGAACCTGGAGGAAACCGGCATGGGTTATGGTTTGGAAGTAGAGATGGTCCGCAAGGCTCACGAGCTGGATATGCTGACTTGTCCCTATGTATTCGACCCCGAGCAGGCAAAAGCCATGGCGGAAGCAGGAGCCGACATTCTGGTTGCCCATATGGGCCTGACCACCAAGGGAACCATCGGAGCGCAGACTGCCCTTACGCTGGATGACTGTGTAGTGAAAATTAAAGCCATCATCGAAGGCGGAAGAAGCGTTAATCCGGATGTTATGGTCATCTGCCACGGCGGCCCCATCGCAGAACCGGAAGATGCACAGTATGTAATCGAGAGAATTCCGGAAATCGACGGATTCTTCGGAGCATCCAGTATCGAACGGTTTGCTGCTGAGAGAGGAATCAAAGCGCAGACAGAAGCATTCAAGGATGTTCACAGATAATTTGTGTGAGAAAAGCCTGCATGGCCGGTCGACCGCATGTCCGGCCGGCATGCGCAGACCGTATGTAGGTTCATGCTATATGACTTGCAGTCAATGAAACAGGCGCATAACGTGAGAAGGGTGCGCTTTTGAAAAAGCTTTTGCCATATAGCATTACACTATAGGACAAAAGCTTTTTCACGCAATGGGCAAATGAAAGTGAGGATCGGGGAATGAACAAAAAAACGTTACCGTATGGACAGATTATAAAATGGGTGATTGCAATCGGTGTTCCGGCACTACTGTATTTTATTATTCCGCAGACGGATGCCGTCACTCCGGAAATGAGAAAGTTTTTCGTGGTTACCGCGTGGGCGATTCTGACCTGGGCTATGAACCTGATGCCGGTGTATGTCTCCGGGCTGTTACTGACGATCGGGGCTATCCTCTGGGGTGTGGCGCCCGCTGCCGTGGTGCTGGGGCCCTGGACAGGGTCTGTCGTGTGGCTGTCCCTGGGCGGACTGACGCTGTCCGTTATATTTGAAAAAAGCGGGCTGATGCAGAGAATCGCATATTTTTTCATCGTTAAGACCGGTGGGTCCTACAAGGGTATTGTTACCGGGATCGTTCTGTCAGGTGTGATTGTGGCGCTGCTGGTGCCGAATATGACCGGCCGGGTGGCTTTATACTGCGCCCTCTGCTATGGGATCTACCATGCCCTGAAAATAAAGAACAATAGTAATACCGGAGCCGGTATTATGTTCGCTGGCTTTGTGGCCGCCATTGCTCCGGCCTGGCTGTATTTATCCGCCAGTGAGAATCTTCAGCTGGTCAACTCCTACTTAAAAGAGACGGGCCATGCGGTTAGCTGGATGGAATATTTCATCAGCAACTTCCCGATCATGCTGATCTGGACCATCGTCCTGCTGGTCATGGTAAGGATTCTGTTCAAACAGGATGTGCAGATCGACGGGAAAGAGTACTTTGTTGAAAAATATAAGGAACTTGGGAAAATGAAACCCAAAGAGATCAAATTCCTGGTAGTCCTGGTTTTACTTGTCATCGCTATGATATTTACCAATATCGACGCCGGATGGCTGTTCTCACTGGCGGTGATCGCCTGCTATCTGCCGGGTGTGCAGGTGGCGGAAGTGGAGGACCTGAAGTCTGTTAATTTCCCGATGGTGTTCTTTGTGGCTGCAACCATGTCCATCGGAAGCATGTCCAACGCAGTCGGTGTTGCGGACCTGGTCAGCAGTATCGTGATGCCGCTTCTACAGAACGTAGGAAACCTGGGAATGACCGCGTTTGCATGGCTGACGGGTGTAATTACCGATATGATGATGACGCCTCTGGCCGGTATGGCAGCTTTCTCACCGCTGTTCATCGATATCGCATCCAAACTGGGTCTGAGCATTGTAGGCACCACGTTCAGCTTTGTATGGGGCGTAGAGCAGCTGTTCTTCCCTTACGAATGGGCACTGTTCCTGATCCTGTTCAGCTATGATGTGTTTGATATGAAAAAGGCGATCAAATTCTGTACGACACGAACGGTTCTCAGCATTATATTCCTGATCATTATTATATTCCCTTACTGGTCGCTGACCGGATTCCTGAAGTAACTGGTATCGAAAAGGCAGGTCCCGGTTATGCGGGACTCTGCCTGCATGAAGGCCGCAGCAAACTGCGGGACTGGAGGAAAAATATGGATGCGAAAGCTATAAAATATGAAAAAAAAGAACATCTGGTCACAAGACAGAACAAGGCGGAGCAGGAGATACTGGCGGAGTTTGAACAGGGGAACTATACTCTGGAAGTCCCTCTGGTAAAACTGAACCCGTATCTGATTTCCCCGTTGACGGCATTGATCTTGTTCCGCACGAATGTAAAGCAGGAGATTACTCTGACGGTAAAAGGAAAAGAGCCCGCAGGAGATATTTCCCATACGTTTCCTCGGGATACGGTGCATATCCTGCCGGTATATGGGTTATACGGGGATTATGAGAATACGGTGGAGCTCAGAACTTCAGGGGGCGAGACCAGCCTGGTGACGATCCGCACGAAGCCGCTGGCGCCGGAGGTTCCGGTACCCACCTTCTGTAAAGAAAATAAAGATCACATGGGAGATAATCTGATCTTCCTGACCCAGACCTCCAAGGCGGACGCTCTGGCCTGTGATTACCGGGGAGATGTCCGCTGGTATCTGACGGTGAACGTATCCTTTGACATGAAGCGGCTGGCCAACGGGCATCTGTTGGTGGGAACGGATCGTCTGATCCGGCTGCCCTACTACGTCAGCGGTGTTTACGAGATGGGCGTGCATGGCAAGATCTACCGGGAATACCGAGTGCCGGGCGGTTATCATCATGACACATTTGAGATGGATGACGGGAACATTCTGATGCTGACCCAGGCGCCGGACGCGGAAACAGTGGAGGATGTATTGGCTCTGGCAGACCGGGAGACGGGTAAGATTCTGCGCACCTGGGATTATAAAAAGCTGCTGCCCTATCAGTGCGCATCCACCTACTCGGGTTCCGGCTCCGCCCACGACTGGTTTCATAATAATGCCGTGTGGTATGATAAAAAAACCGATTCCATCACGCTGTCCGGGCGGCATCAGGATGCGGTGATCAATATCGATTATGTGAGCGGGGAGCTGAACTGGGTTCTCAGTGACCCTGCCGGCTGGCCGGAGGACTTTGTGAACCGGTATTTCTTCAAACCCGAGGGAGAACCTTTTGAGTGGTCCTATGAACAGCACGGTGTTCTGGTCTGCCCGGATGGGGATATCATGATGTTCGACAATGGACATTACCGCTCGAAGATCAGGGAACAGTACGCCAAGGCAGCGGACAGCTATTCCAGAGGCGTCCGTTACCACATCGATACGCAGGCGCGCACCGTCCGTCAGGTCTGGCAGTATGGAAAAGAGCGGGGCGCGGATTTCTTCTCCCCTTATATCTGTAATGTAGAGTATTATGGGGAAGGGCGATATATGGTACACTCCGGCGGAATCGCTTACAAGAACGGCGAACCGTTAGAGGGACTGGGCAGCATGGACGGCACGGGGCCGGACTGCCGTCTGAACTCCATCACCTGTGAGATCGTAAATGATGAGGTGGTCTATGAGCTGCACGTCCCGTCCAATGTATTCCGGGCCGAGAAACTTCCCCCTTACTATGCCGGGGAAGTGATGGAGCTGGGAGCCGGGCGGATATGCGGGACTATGAGCGTTACCGGGGAATTCGACACCGAGGTGCCGGCACAGGCTGCCGGTGAAACGGTACCGGATCACTATGAGGCTTCCCTCACGGAAGAAGAAGACAGGATCCTGTTCAATGCCACCTATGAAAAAGGACAGCTGGCAATGCTGCTGCTGACCAGTGAGGATGGAAGCGTCCACCGCTATTATATCAACACGTCGGCATCCAAGAATTTCGAAGCAATGTGTGTCGGAACGTTCCTGAAGAACAATCCCCGAAATGTGGATCTGTTTATCAATAAGAAGGGGCTGAGCGGAAAATTCCGTGTGCAGCTGCTGGTAGATGAGAACATCTACGAGACAGGGGTTTCTTTAGAGTTTTGAGAGTAACCCGGGTTGGATAAATTTAAATATGTTTCGTGCTGCTATAGGTCTTTATGCGGCCGAATAAAATAACAGACCGATGTGCGGTATGCAGGGAACCGGCGGCTTTGAACAGGATTCATTGCCGCTGGTTTTTTGACCCTTGAAGCGGCCTGGGGCATGTGCTATGATGCTAACATGAAACGATAGAAGCATATCAGATTAGGCATCTATTTCAGAAAAGAAGAGGGTGAGCCCGTGGACTATCAATCCCTGACAGACACCGCTGTGTTAGCCGGTGAGATCATGTTAAAGAATAATGCGGAAACCTACCGCTGTGAAGAGACGATTAACCATATGCTGAAAGCCCAAAAGCCGGCCAGGGTGGAAGCAGTGGTGCTGACGACCTCCATTTTAGTGACGGCTTCGGACCGGGACATGAATCCGATTACCGTCGTGCGCAGGATTAAGAACCGGGATACGAATCTGAACCGGATCTGCCGGGTCAATGAGATATCCCGGCGTTTCTGCGCAGGTGCCCTGTCCTTGAAAGAAACCCGGGAAGAGCTTATGTCCGTGTCCCGGGAGAAGATCTACCGCCCTTACCTGGTTAACCTGTGTCTGGTGCTGGTATCTATTTTCTATACGATGCTGCTGGGCGGACATGCCATCGACTGTGTGAATGCAGCAGTGTGCGGTATCCTGATGGCGGCCATGACCTATGGAGGCAGCCGGCTTGGCCTGAGGCCGTTTATCCGGGACTTCTGCATCTGCGCTGCCATCGCAGTCTGCGCCTGTGCGGTGGGGCGGTTCCTGCCGGTACCGGTTCATCTGGATCTGATCATCATAGCGACGATGATGCCGATGATGCCGGGAGTGGCGGTAACCAACGCGGCCCGGGATACCCTTCAGGGGGATTACATGTCCGGCGGAGCCAGAATGCTGGAGGCCTTTGTGAAGGCTCTGGCGATCGCGTTGGGCGTAGGTCTCGGCCTTGGTATTTGTGGTTTGTTCGGATGGGAGGTCCTGCTATGATACTACAGATTATCGGCGCATTTGTATCCGTCCTGTGCTTCTCCATTATCCTGGAGGTTCCCAGGAAATATCTGCTGTTTACCAGTACCACCGGCGCTCTTGGCTGGCTCATTTATCTGGTGGTGCTTCACGTGGAAAACAGCACGATTATGGGAAGTCTGATTTCAGCGATCGTGGTTGCCCTGCTGTCCAACATCCTGGCCCGGAGCAGAAAAGCTCCGGTAACCACTTTCTTTGTTCCGGGAATTCTGCCGATCGTGCCCGGCGTCGGCATGTTCCGTGTAGTATACTACATGCTGGAGAAAGATTTTGAGGCCGTTAAGGCATATCTGTTTGAAACATTTATGATTGCAGGAGCAATTGCGCTTGCGATCTTTCTGATTGACTCCATTTTCCTGCTGTTTCTGAGATACGACCGGCGCCGGGCGAAGTAAAGTAAGTCAGCTGACGTAATTCATCAGTTCATGTAAAACGTCAACCAATGTCAACACACTGCCGCAATCCACATATTCATCAGCCTGATGGGCATTGTTTCCTTTGGCGCCATAGGACATCGCGTTTATGCAGCCGCATTCCGCGGTGGCCACGCCGGAATCGGTATAACCGGTCAGAAGCATGGTAACTGGCGGCTTCCCGGTGATCTTTTCCGCAGCTTTTTTCAGTGCCAGATATAGGGGCGCTTCCTCATCCATCAGGATATAAGGCCTTGCGGCGATAATTCTATAGGTCCCTGACGAGCCGGGAACCTTCTGGGTTCCTGCCTGAATCGCTTCCTCGACCAGATGGATGGAACCTTCTGTGGTCAGCGGATGCGACAGCCGCATGTCGATGGTCAGCGTGCATTCATCCGCCACGATATTAGTATTCACGCCGCCCTGGACAGTGCCGAAGCAGATGGTCGACGGACCCATTTCTTCTGTGCCCGGCCACTGGGCGATACGTGCCCTCAGCTCGCTGATGATTTCACCCATAGCGGCGATCGCGTCGATGCCCATCTGCGGCACACTGCCATGGGCCGGTTTGCCCTTGGTCTTTATTTCAAACCATGTTTTTCCCTTATGCGCTCCCATAATGTACCCGGCGGTGGGTTCTGTATCCAGTACCCAGCTGTCTTTGTTGATCCAGCCATTTTTAACGGCTTGCACGGCCCCTTGCATCACATTTCCTTCTTCGTCCACGGAACCGATGAAAAGAATCGAATGTTTGGGTCGTTTGCCGGATTTTGCAAGATCCCGGAATACGATCATGGCGGAGGCCACTCCCTGCTTCATGTCAAGAGCGCCCCGGCCGTAAAGCTTACCGTCGATGATCTCGCCTTTGAACGGATCCTTCGTCCAACCATTCCCCACAGGGACCGTATCCATGTGTGTGATAAATACGAAATTAGGCCGTTCGATCTCACCTTTCAACTCCGCGACTATATTATATCTGCCCGGCAGCGCCTCATCCCGAAGGAGGCTTACTCCGGTGCCGGCTGTCTCAGTTTCCAGCCAGTGATAGATAAAGTCGCCGATCTCTTTTTCATAGGACCCCACATTTGTACTCTCGATAGATACCAGTTTTTTTAGCAGCTGTATTACTTCGATATGGGAATAATCTGGCATGCGATAACCTCCTTAATTTATGGCCGGGGCTTCTTAGGCCTCTTTTGCCTGTTTTAATATCTGATTGATTTTCTCGGAATCTTCTTTTTTCAAGTTGTAAATGACACCCATGCCGACCACGATCAAAGCGGTACTGATCAGCGGTATTGCCGTACACAGGTACCGGATATTACCGGCGACTCCTGGGAGCTGCTGGGCGGCTGCGGACTGATACCCGACCCATCCCAGTGCGTAGCTTGAGAAAGTGGCCGCAAAGGTTGAGCCCAGTTTTCTGGAAAATGTAAAAATGGAGTAAACCGTTCCGGTATTCCGTTCGGAAGTCGTGTATTCCATATAATCTATGCAGTCATTTACCACCGCCCAGATAAACATAACCAAAAGCTGGTTGCCCAGAGTTGCAAAGATGTTTAAAACCAGATAGAGGTACGGATTGGCTATGGGAACCAGGAATAAAATAGCGCTCAATATAAGTCCGAAGGAAGTCACGCTTACGATCACTTTCCGTTTGCCGAATTTTTTCTCCAAAACAGGAACGATCGGAAACAGGATCAAAATCATCGGAAGGGAAAGAAAGCTGGCAATCGACAGAATCTGAGGATTCCCGTAGTATTCCTTATAAAGAAAGGAACCCAGACCGGTTTGGCCGGTGATGGCCAGCATTCCGCCGAAAGCGGCAACCATGGCTCCCACCAGAGGCCGGCTTTTAAGCGAGGTTTTAATGACATGGCCAAAGTTATATTTTACATTGGATGATGGAATTTCCACCCGCTCTACCGTACATTTCAGCAGCACAAAATAACAGATGACCGTCATAGAGGCAAATACAACAGCTACTCCGAAAAAGCCTGTGGTACTGACCGCACCGGTATCTTTGTTAAATAAAAATATGGGAGCGATCGTCATGGGGATCGCGGTGAGCAGTCCGCCCAAACCGCGGGCGCGGGATAATTTGGTCCGTTCCAGATTATCCGAGGTGATCACGTTTGACAGGCTGCCATAAGGCATCGTCAGCGCGGTATAGCTCATACCGTAGAGGATATAGGCGGCTGAGATCCAGATATGCTTTACCACAGATACCCAGCTGGATATATCGATAAAACAGCAGATGGCAAATATAAAGATCGGAGGTAACGCCAGTTTTATATAAGGTTTAAAACGGTCGGTTCCTTTGCCGATCTTCCAGCGGTCCGGGAAAGAACCCAGGATGGGATCGTTGACGGCATCCCATAGCCTTGCGAATAAAAACAGGGTACCCATAAAAAACGGGCTGATTCCCAGCGCATAAGTACAAAAAGTAAGAAAAAACGCCTCCATAAATGCAAATAAAAAGTTGTTTCCCAATTCCCCAAACGTATAACCCAGCTGATCCAGGGCGCCGAAGGGCCTGATTTTTTTCATACCACACTTCCTCCCGATTGATTAGCTCTGATAAGGATCATCCCAAAGTACTAAGCGCTGGCCGATCCCATTCTCTTTTGCAGTTACGTATAAATCATATCCAAGCCCCACATCAAAAGTCGCCATGCCGCATGCGATAAAGGTGATTCTGTCATCATCCCGTGTCCGTCCGGGTTTTTTCCTCAGAATGACATCTCCTAAGCTGACGGACTCGCATAAGGGGGGGAGCAGGTGATCATCCATTAAGGTGTACAACGGGCCGCCGATGACACCCGCGTAATAATTCTTTTTATTTCCTGATTCGGCCGCTTCCTGCATGTACGCTTCATGAAGCTTTGTGTTATCATAGACAATTTTGGAACAGAGCCAGAAGGACTCGTCCGTATGTACCGGGCCGGTCACCAGAACCGTGGCCCCTTTTTTAATCCATTCATCCTTGAAGTATAAAGGTTTTAAACGGGAGGCCGCGATGGTCACCACATCCGCATTTCTTAACACCTCTTCCAGGTCGGAGGAGATCTTACCCGAAATCCCCAGTTCTACTTTAGACCAGTTCAAAAAACTGCCGGCTTTTTCTTCAAACAGATCGTAACAGATCACTTCCCGGATATCCGGAAGCTGTGAAACGATGGAGCGGTAGCAGGATTGGTTGATCGGCCCGCATCCCACTACCGCGCAGACTTTTGAATCCTTCCGCGCCAGATGCTTGGCAGCCGCCCCCGGAACCGCACCGGTCCTGGCGGCGCTCAACAGGTTGGCGGACATAAAAGCCAGAGGTTCTCCGGTATCTTTGTCGTTTAAAGTTACGGTAAGGACGGATCTGGGAAGCCCGTTGGACGGATTGGCGGCGTTGGAACCATACCATTTATTCCCGCATACATCAAATCTTCCGCCCAAATAAGCGGGCATGGCTACAAAGCGTCTGTCCGGGCCTGCCAGCGGCATATTCGGGAAAGGGCTGTCTTTAGGAAACACCAAGCCTAAACCATGACTGTTATGGTTGCTTCCTCCCATTAGATAATCCCCCTTGCTTAAAAGGGTAAATACTTCTTCTGCATTTCGGACACATCGGTCCGCGTCCAGTACTCCAGCTTCGATTGTATCAGATTCTGACAAGTAAAGGAACTCTGTTCGTTTTCCCATGTTTGATTCTCCTTTCGGTAATTCTGTCATTTTGGTTTGGGGAAATCTTAAATACATAATGTTTTATTTAATACAAAAATATTATCATAGTATATCGCGATAGTCAATGATATAATAGAATAATGTTATAAATATATAAAATAACAAGACGAAAAATATGCAAATTGCACATAAATATAGATATACATCTTGACATTTGCGATATATGGCAATATAATAAATGTATTATTTAATACAAATAGTATGAAAAAGGGGAAATCTGTAAAGCAAACCGAATTAAGGAAAAGAGCAGGAGGTACGCAGTATATGCGCAAAATTAAAAATTATCACCAGTTAACCGGTCATGGCGATGTCGAATCCAGGAAGATCGTTCTGGACATTACGGAGAAGACGCTGCAAAGGCTGGATGCCTATGAAAGGATCAAAAGTATTACCCGGTTGGAAGGGGATCTGTTACATATCGGTACAAAAACCTGGGATCTGTCCCGAAAAGGGAATGTATATCTGATAGGTGCGGGAAAGGCCTGCAATGCTATGGCCATGGCGATCGATGAGATACTTGGCGGCCGCCTGAAGAAGGGGATCGCGATCGTTAAAGTGGCGGAGGATACGGATGTCTTTCATCATACGGATATCTATGTGGGGGGACATCCGCTTCCCAATGAAGAGGGATACCGCGCCTGTAAAAAGATCCTGGAATTGGTAGACGGTGCGAAACCGGACGATTTGTTTATAGTGGTGATCAGTGGGGGAAGTTCCGCATTAATGAGCTGCCCTGTCGATGGAATATCCCTGCAGGATGAAATAGATACCACGGATATCATGTTAAAATCGGGAGCTGGTATCTATGAAATCAATGCGGTCCGCCGGCATATCTCGCAGATGAATGGCGGGATGCTAGCCAAACGGATCCAAAAAACAGGGGCGGAACTCATTGGGTTCGGGATCAGCGACGCGGTGGGGAATCCACCCACCACCGATATTGGGGTGCCGTATGCCGCTTATGCCAGCACGCCCATGGGGCCGGATAAGACGACGCTTGAAGATGCCAGGCGTGTCATTCGGGATTATGATGTGGCCGGGCGTCTGCCTGCGTCTGTAGTGGACTATCTGATGAAAGCGGGGCCTGATAAGGAAACGCCTAAGGAATTTCCGGAAAATACCTATTATTTGTTAAATACGCTGCCGGATTCTTGTATCTATGCGAAAGAAATAGCGCAGGAGATGGGGCTGCAGGCGTTTATCCTGACATCATTCCTGGAAGGGGAAAGCAAAGACGCGGGGACGGTTATGGCCTCCATTGCCAGGGAGGTACAAGCTTATGGAAATCCGGTAAAGGCGCCGTGCGTCCTGCTCTGTGCCGGTGAGACCACCACGCAGATTCCGGATAATCGTGTGATAACCGGGCATGGCGGGCCCTCGCAGGAATTAACTTTAAGCTTTGCTATTCCGGCATCCAAAACAAAAGGGGTCTGTATGCTGTCGATCGACTCGGAAGGGACGGATGGTACAACGCCGGCGGCAGGCGGAATTACAGATTCAACCAGCCTGGGGACTGCGGTGCAAAAACAGGTGAGTCCCTATGAGGCTCTCAGGGGACACGCGTGTTATGAGGCATTGGAACAGATGGAAGATGTGGTCTATACGGGGAATACGGGTACGAACCTTTGTGATTTCAACGTACTGTATATACCGGCGTCTATACCTGAATTTATGGCGCAATAAATGCGACGCAGGAGGAAAATATGAAATCTGAAATTGTATCTATTCACGCGCGCCAGGTTCTGGACTGTAAATGCCGCCCCATGGTGGAGGTTGATGTAGTCACGGAAGATGGATCCGCGGGGCGCGGATGTGCGCCGACCGGGTCATCGGTCGGAGCGGCGGAAGCATATGTGTTAAGAGATGAAGATAAGAAAGAGTATCATGGCCTCGGCGTACGCAAAGCGGTGGAAAATGTGAACCGGATTATCGCGCCGGCTTTGCTGGGGAAAGATGTGGAATGTCTGGCGGATATTGACGCTGTTATGCTGGAACTGGACGGAACGCCGGGAAAGACAAGGCTTGGGGGGAACGCGATCTATTCCGTATCGATCGCCTGTTTCCGGGCCGCGGCCGCGCTGAATAAGAAGCCCTTATATGAATATATAGCGGGAAGGAAGATTAAAACGGTCCCGGTTCCGAGCTTTAATATAGTGAATGGCGGCCGCTACGAAAATTTGACACAGCCTTTCAATGAATTTATCATTATGCCTTATGGCGCGGACCATATTGACCAGGCGGTGGAAATGGGGGTATTGGTATTCCAGGAGCTGGAGGCGGTTCTCGGAAAATATCTGGGGCATAAACCCGCAGTTGCCCCGTCATACGGATATGCGGCTCCTTCCGGGGATCCGGAAGTGGTGCTGGAACTTATGGAAGAGACCGTCAAACGCTGCGGGTGGCAGGGCCGGATCGGATTCGCACTGGACTGCGCATCCAGCGAAATGTATGAGAAAGAGACAAATTCCTATCTGCTTAAGGGGCGGCGGATCAGCGCGGATGAGATGATCGCCTATAGCGAAAAATTAACGGAGAGATTCCCCTTTGTATTTATCGAAGATCTGCTGGATGAAGAGGATTGGGAAGCTTATGAAAGAGCCCACCAAAGGATCCGGCTGACCAATCTCATCGGAGATGACTTGGTTGCTACCAACCTGGACCGGCTCAAAAAGGCATACCAAATGAGCGCGCTGGATGGGTTCATCCTGAAACCAAACCAGGTGGGCACGATTACGGAGGCGATGGATACCTATCGGTTTGCCCGGAAGAATGGAATGCTGGCGATACCCAGCGGCCGGGCCGGGGGAGTCATCGGTGATGTTGTCATGGACCTGGCGCTGGGGCTGGAAGTGGGATTTATAAAAAACGGGGCCCCGCGTTCCGGAGAAAGAATAGATAAATTAAATGTGCTGATGCGTGCGTGTGATATGAATCCCGGCTGCAGCATATCTGATATCCGGGGCCTGCTGAAATTTAAAAAGTAGCGTAGTTTACTTAATCTTTGGCATGGGATATCCATGCATAGGGAGGGAACCGGCACCTTTCGGCATCCAGGATTCCCGGTAACCGCACAGAGAAAGGGGCCTGTCCCCGGATGTTGGCTGGAACAGGCCGGCATCCGGGGAGACCAAAAAATGAAATAATGTTTATTTTATGCTTGAAAAAACTAAATACATGATACGCGCTAGTAAAAAATACGATATATAAGCAATTTGCGATATATTGCAAACACTAAGAAAAGCCAAAGGTTGAACGAAAAGAGTTCGGCCATGTCTGAATGTGCGGGGAAGCGCACGTATGGAGGAGAAGATGAAGAATTATAATCCTTATGATAATGTTCTGTCTGTTGTAAAAAATGCGGCTGAGATACTGGGATATTCAAAGAGCGAGTATGAAGCGATCAATTATCCGGAGCGGGAGCTGAAAGTATATATACCGGTCATTATGGATAACGGCAATGTTAAAGTTTTTGAGGGCTACCGGGTACAGCATTCCACATCCCGCGGACCTGCAAAAGGCGGGATCCGGTATCATCCTTCGGTTAATCTGGATGAAGTAAAGGCTTTGGCGGCGTGGATGACTTTTAAATGTGCGGTGGTTAATATCCCTTATGGCGGGGGAAAGGGCGGAGTTATCTGTGATCCGTCCCTGTTATCCGACACCGAGCTTCGAAGGCTGACCAGGAGGTATACAGCCATGATCGCTCCGCTGATCGGGCCGGACCAGGACATACCGGCCCCGGATGTGGGAACCAATGCGAATGTGATGGGATGGATTATGGACACCTACAGTATGCTGAAGGGACATTGCATACCGGGCGTGGTGACCGGAAAACCGATCGCACTTGGAGGGGCCCTTGGGCGAAAAGAGGCTACCGGAAAAGGGGTAGCGATTACAGCCCTGAATACGCTTGACCGGTTGAAAATACCGGCTGAGGAATGTACCGCAGCCATTCAGGGGATGGGTAATGTGGGAAGCACGACGGCCAGGCTGTTCTATGAAAGCAGTATGAAAGTGACCGCGGTCAGCGATGTATCGGGAGGCCTGTATCTGGAAGAAGGGCTGGATATTCCGGATATCATACGTTATCTGGAGAGTGGCAAAAAAAATATGCTGTGCGATTATAAAAAGAAAAATATCCGGCATATTTCGAACCAGGAGCTATTGGAAACCGAGGTTACAATCCTGGTGCCGGCCGCTCTGGAGAATCAGATCAACGGACAAAACGCGGATAAAATCAAAGCGCGCATTATCCTGGAGGCGGCAAACGGACCTACGACGATAGAGGCGGATGAAATCCTGAATCAAAAAGGAACGGTTATTGTGCCGGATATTCTTGCCAATGCAGGGGGAGTGGTTGTGTCATATTTTGAATGGGTGCAGAATATCCAGTCTGTGTCCTGGGATGAGAAGGAAGTTAACACTCACCTGGAAAAAGTGATGAATCATGCTTTCCGGTCTGTGTGGGATATCGCGGTGGAAAAACAAGTCACGCTGCGGACGGGCGCGTACCTGATCGCTGTAAAACGTACAGTGGAAGCGAAAAAAATGAGAGGAATCTGGCCTTGATCCATTAGGCTGCTTATAAATGATTTTCCGTGAAATGGCTAAATTTTGGTTCCGGTTTATCCGGGTTAGGAGATTCGGGTCATCTGACAAATAAGCGGACTACGTGAGCCATAAACAAAATACGGCAGCAAGCGGACTGATATTCTAAAACAGGCTATACACCCGTTTGCTGCCGCTTCATACGGACGCCGGTTTATCAGAAGGAGATCTCTTCGTATGATCAGACCATAGAGACTGCAAATAATCAGATGCGGTTCAGCATTCTGAGGTTCTGAATTTGTATTACTGTATTATCCCAATTGTTCTTCATAGCCAGGCTTGCGGAAAAACCATCCCTTCGGGCAAAGGCTTCGATGATCTTTTCGTGATCGCTGACGGACTCGGACAAAGCGGTTGTTTCCCTGAAAAAGTTATATTCCAGCCTTTGAATATGGATCCACAGTGTTTCGCAGAAGTCGGAAATATAGGCATTGTCAGCGATATGCAGAATATATTCGTGAAAAGCCTTATCCGCATTTAAAAGGCCCATAATACTGCTGCGGTGCTCTATTTCTGTTTCAAAGTGCTGGTTTAGGGACTGAAGGATACAGATATCTTCAGAGGTGGTCTTTTCGGCAGCGATTTTTACTGCCAGTTTTTGCAGGACCGTCATAGGAAGATACCACTGTTCTATATTTTCCTTTTCAATTTCCGTAACAATGGTCGCTTTCCCTGGAAATGATTTCACCAGTTTTTGCATTTCCAACAACTGCAATACTTCTCTGACCGGAGTTCGGCTGACATGAAAATGGGAGGCGATTTCCGTATCAAGTATCTTTTCCCCGGGAGCCAGCTTACCCTCAATAATCCATTGTTTCAAAGCTTCATAGATATCGGCCTTCGATATTAACAATTCGGAAGGAGTTATTTCTTCTGGTATAGGCATGATTATCTCTCCTTTGAGATATTTATGCTTAAAAGTATAGCAATTAACAAAATCTAAGTCAATGTTCAGTGTGTTATTGACAGGTTCGCTGTGCTGATACGAGCCCTAAACCATCCCTCATCCCCATTTGACACACGATTCTCAGAATGCTAGAATAATGGTATTAGTTTTTCGGAAGGAGGTTACTTCTATGTCTGGTTTTATGAACAAAATCTCCGAAAATTTTGATATGTTCACACATTCTCAGAAAGCTGTCGCCAATTATCTGATGGACAATCTGGACCATGTGGCGTTTTGTACCCTGGAGGATATCGCTGCCCGGATCGGGGTCAGCACGACAACAGTCATCCGCTTTTCCCGGGTCCTGGGTTACGCTGGTTTTTCGGAAATGCAAAAAGATATCCAGAGTAATATAAAGAGTAAAGTTGCGCTGCCGGAACGGCTGGACAATATGATGGTATTGTCGGACAATCAGCTTTTGAACGAATCCTTCGCAAATGACATACAGAATATTCAGAAGACAATGGCGGCCCAGAATGATGAGGATCTGCAGAAAGTGATCAGACATATCTCAGATGCCAGGAATGTCTATATACTGGGGATGCGCAGCTCTTTTTCCATTGCCCACTATCTGGCCTCGCGCCTGGGGGAGATAAAAAAGAATGTCCGCCTGGTTCAATCGATTGGCATGATCTACCCGGAGGAAATTGTTGGGGCAGAAAAAGGAGATATCTGTATCGCCTACTTATTTCCCCGATACTCGAAAATCGCGGCGACGATTATATCCTGGCTTAAGAACATGGGTGTGGAAGTTATTTTGGTGACCAGCCTGAATTATTCGGCGGTCAGCGGTTATGGGGATATTATTCTTCCCTGTGCGATCTCCAGTATCTCCTATAAGAATTCTTTTGCCGCGCCGTTATGCCTGACGAATTATCTGATCGCGGCTCTGGCGAAAAATAACTATGAGGAATCCAGAGAAACACTGGCCCGCACGGAATCTATTTTGAGCCAGGGTTACTATCTGGGCCTGTAGCTTCGGGTGCTGTTTCGAATGATCAGGTCCCCGTCGATCATCATCTTCTGAAAGGGGGAGCCTGGATGGCTGATCTTGTGATCCAGCAGGCGTACCGCCCAGAGCAATACAGTCATTGACCGCCAGCATGGCGGACGGAAATGTGACTCCCTGGCGCAGCAGAGATTTTGTGCTTTCATAGGAACCGGATAGTGAGGGAGGCACCTCGTGAATCAGTGCGGAATCAAAGGGAAGCCCTAATTTTTGCAGGGCCGATTTATAGGATGATCTCAGGCTCTGGCAGTTACAGGTCTGATCCTTTTGGTTTCTACGGGCGACGTGCCAAACGGCCGTGCATGCTTGCATGGTCATTTGGAGACTGCCGCGGGGTCAGATGCCCCATCACGTTTACTCATAAAAATACCAGGTCAGCAATGTGGTTGGCGCCGCAAAAACTGGCAGGCGGTAGTCAATCCATTTGGCTTTTGAAGGTGAGGCGGTTAAGAGAAATATAGAACAGAAATTAATGGAAAATATACTCAAAGTAGGATGGATTTTATAGTCTATATATGATATACTTTTTTTACTTGATGGAAGGAGGTGATTGAATGACGGATAATGAATTATTAGTAGCGATAGCTGGTATTATGGATCAAAAAATTAATGGACTAAAAAATGAAGTTGGGGAAGAAATAAAGGGACTAAAAAATGAAGTTGGGGAAGAAATAAAGGGATTAAAAAATGAAGTTGGGGAAGAAATAAAGGGATTAAAAAATGAA
>NZ_JAHQCX010000002.1:59781-371592 GCF_019042245.1 Diplocloster modestus | reverse complement strand
TAAAAAATGAAGTTGGGGAAGAAATAAAGGGATTAAAAAATGAAGTTGGGGAAGAAATAAAGGGATTAAAAAATGAAGTTGGGGAAGAAATAAAGGGATTAAAAAATGAATTTATGGAAGAAATAAAGGGACTAAAAAATGAATTTGGCGAAGAAATAAAGGGATTGAAAGTAGACATTTCATCGTTGAGACAAGAAGTAAAGCAAGACATTTCATCTTTAAAGCATGATGTGCTGGTATTAAAATTAGATAATGAAAATGATATTATACCTCGTTTACAGAACATAGAATCATGTTATATCTCTACATATAATCGTTATAAAAGTAGTGTGGAGACATATGATACTATGGAGGCAGATATTAAGATGCTGAAAGAGGTAGTAGCAGAACATAGTGCCAAATTGCAAAAAATATCTTAACTGACTGCGATGTGGTTCAATCGTTATGAGCAAATTCATGAATGATACAGAAATAATTATCGTACATGCATTATAATTTTATATTCTAAAAATAACTATTAGTATATTTTCTAAAAGTATTATCGTTTATCTTTGAATTCATTAGTTATTCATAAAACAAATCCAATTAAAACTAAGGGATTTTCTGATCTCCTAACAATAGAGTCGAGGTTGGGAAACAGGTTAGGATCGTCCTGCAAAGTTACCAGAAGAATCCCCCGTTCCCATTTTGATGCAGGAAATTTATAAAATTCAGCAAAAACGTAATCCTTGAGATTTTTCAGGCGAAATGATATGATTAATCCGTTTGAAGAAAAACGACCGGGTAAGGTACCTGGATGATCTGCTAAGGAGGGGCTGAATTGATATGCTATCGAAAAAAGGAGAATGGTTAAAGAAGACACCGGTGCTGTGTTTTATGGCGATGATCTGCTGTGCACTATGGGGAAGTGCTTTTCCCTGTATCAAGATCGGATATCGCCTGTTTGAGATTCCGGCGGATGCGGTGAACAGTCAGATGCTGTTCGCAGGTATGCGGTTTACATTGGCGGGGATTCTGGTCATTGTGATCGGAAGTCTGACAGGAAGAAAATGCATGGTTCCTAAAAAGGGAACCTGGAAGAAGATCCTGATTCTGAGTTTGTTCCAGACGATCATTCAATACATATTTTTCTATATCGGCCTGGCAAATACGACAGGAGTAAAAGCCTCTATCATCGAAGCGGCCAATGTGTTTTTTGTCATCCTGCTGGCCAGTCTGGTTTTCCGCCAGGAGAAACTGACCGTATTGAAAATACTGGGCTGTGTAGTGGGATTTGCCGGTGTGGTTTTGATCAATCTGAATCAGGGCGGTTTGGATACAGGGGTCAAACTGACCGGGGAAGGTTTCATCCTGTTATCGGCATTCTCATACGCCATGTCCAGCGTGTTTCTGAAACAATTCGGAAAAGATGAGGATCCGATGATGCTGAGCGGTTATCAGTTTGTGATCGGCGGGGCTGTGATTACTTTGTGCGGGCTGCTGACCGGCGCAAAGATAACGGCCTTTACGGCGGAATCGACGGGAATGCTGTTCTATCTGGCTATCGTGTCGGCAGGAGCCTATTCGATCTGGGGAAATCTCCTGAAATATAATCCGGCGTCGAAGGTGGCAGTGTTTGGTTTTATGAATCCGGTGTTCGGAGTTATCCTGTCCGCACTGCTGCTGCATGAACAGGAGCAGGCTTTCGGGTGGATGGGGCTGACTGCATTGGTATTGGTTTGTGCCGGTATCTTTGTTGTAAATAGAGACAGCCGCTAAGCAATTGATTAAAATGGAGAACCTCCAAACGGATGTATATTAAGAGGCATCTGTTTGGAGGTATTTTTTATCCCACCGAAGGTATTTACGAACTGTATGACTGGCGGTATCCTTTTCTGTTTTGAAATGAAGATAAGCAGGAATACAGGATGCCGCTCCTTGTGCCGCCGGACGCATTTTTTGCTGATAGCCGTGTTATCACTGCTACGACAGACCGCCTGGGAGTATCCTTTATTTACTGTCCGGAATCTGACGTCCTTCGTGATCCATGTGGTAATGATCCCGGTAGATTAACTGGGAGACCGGAACCAGTTCATAACCCGCCCCCTGCAGCGTGGTAATTACCGTTTCCAGAGCGTCTTTTGTATACTTGGCTCCATTATGCATCAGAATGATGGAACCGTTACCCAGATGTTCATTCTGTGTTACCATCTGTACGATACTGTCAGCCCCGTAATCTTTCCAATCTAAGCTGTCCACGTCCCACTGAATCGGATAATAGCCGCAGTCCCTGGCATTCGTGATCACGTGATTATCATAATCCCCGTAGGGGGGACGAAACAAAAACATCTCATAACCGGTCAGTTCTTTGACCTTATTATGTACACTCATCAGTTCCTGCTTACAATCCTCATCACTTAACTGACTCATGTTTTTGTGATTCTGTGAATGATTGCCCAGATCATGGCCGGCCGCCAGAATTCTTTTCACATCCTCAGGATAACTGTCTGCCCAGCCTCCAGTCATAAAAAAGGTTGCATGGACATTGTATTTCGCCAGAATATCCAATAACGTCTGCGTATCCTCGTTGCCCCATGCGGCGTCAAAGCTTAGGGCTACCTGCTTTTTCGGTGTCTCCACACAATAGATCGGAAGCTCACGCCCGTCCACCGAGCTGCTGACCGAGGTGACAGTTGGTAGATACAGGACACTGCATACTATTAACAGCAGCAGGACAAACCAGAAAAAACCGGATTTTGCCACCGTTGGTATTTTCAGATTTTTATGCTCTGTTTTTGGTATTCTCCACATACAAAAACTCCACAATATATGGTTTTATACATATATATGTGGAGTCTTTGGAAGTATGTATTTATTTCAACAGCGTTTAAAAGCATTTCTTGCATGGGGTTAATCCCCTTGCCAGCGCGTCCTCGAGTGTTGCCTCATAATAAGTACCATTGCCGCACTTATGGTTGTGATACTTACTGCCAGTTTTGGTAACCAGTACGATTTCTGAATTAATGTCGGCAGGTTGTGAAGGAGCGTCGGTACCAGCTGATACGGAAGAATCCGGAGATGATTTTGAAGAATTGGAAACAGAAGCGGATGCGATCTGAGAAGACAATTTTTCATTTTCTTCCGTTAGTTTCGTGTTTTCCTGCTGCAGGGAGTCGATCTGGTTCTGCAAATCCTCAGCCGGATCTAAGTCAGACATTGAGGCTATGGTTTGTTCGGCTGTCTCTAACTGATCCTGCAGTTCCTCAATCTTTGCTACGTTCGTTTGGTTTTCATCTTTCAGAACAGACAAATCAGCAGACAGTGATTCAACCTGTGTTTCCAGCTCCTGTTTTTCTGCCTGTATGGCTTCTAATTGATCTGTAAGTGCGGCAGCCTGGCTCGTATCCGATGAAAATGCGGAAAGAAAGAGGACCAGAAAGAATATTCCGAATGCCGCGCTGGCCCCCGCCTTTATCAGCATTGTCCATTCTTTTTTATACTGCCACATAAGAAAACAGCCAAGAGGAAAGCATAAGACTAAAAATGCCAGAATCCAACCTGTTTTTTGATACCATTTCATAGAAATCCCCCTCTTTTGTAAAATAATATCAATGCTACTATATATTATTATTCTACAACTAATAGTTCCGAAAAACAATTATCAGATTCATTATATTGGATGTTAGATTGCCCTATATTAAGAAAATATTAAGGTTTGGATCGAAAAAATTAAGAATTTTATGGCAGGATTAATTTGTAGAAAATGGGTTAGCGTGCTATAATTCTCTACGGATTGATTTACAGGTATGGGTTCTTATTGAGATGTCGAGAATAAGATAGGAAGGTAAGATGGAACCTGGCTGCGACAATCAAGGAGAGAGAGAATGGATAGGAAAAAATCTGACAAAAGTTATCAGGTATGGTTTCAAAGCTGTCGGGTCCTGCCGATTGAATGGGTAATTGCGGGAATCATCGGAGGGCTGATTCTGATTACATATACTTATGCGGACGGTGTGTCCTGGACGATCTGGTCCACGAATCTTCTGGATGTCATTTTTGATGGAAAGCCGTTGGATTATTACGCATATTGCCGGGAAAACCTGTTTGGTGCCATGCACAAGGATATGGGGACCAGCGTATTCAGTGTTCTTCCCTGGGCAGTCTGGAATATTCCGATTTGGATTCTTCAGCGGTTTTTTGGGTTCCGGATTGTAGAAAATTCTCTGATGCTGATCTGGTCCAAACTTTTCTTAGTAGCGGCACTTTTAGTTACAGCTTATTTTATGTATCAGATCGTACTGCTGATGACTGGAAACCGATACAGAAGCTGGCTGGCGGCCCTTCTGATGGTATCTGCGGTTCATATATATATTGCCGTCTGCTTTGCCGGACAAAATGATGTGGTTATCTGTATGTTTGGGGTTATGGCTGTTTATTTTCTGCTGAAAAAACGATATGGGCTGTTTATGTTGTTATCTTCCTTTGCGATAGCGACCAAACCATTTTTTATATTTACCTATATTGGATTGGTACTGTTTATAGAAAAGCGTGTGGATAAAATTATATATCGGGTACTGGGAGGATTCTGGCTCACCATTTTATTTTCTCTGATCTACCACAACGCGCCTCTGTACCAGAAATCGATTAAAGGAGCGATCAAATATGGGGATGAGATCGGAAAGATACTGAGTAAAGATATTTCTTTTGGCCCGGTGGTGAACACTTCCATATTTATTCTGATCCTGTGTTTGGTTTACTTTTTTGCTTACGTGGTTAAGACAAAGGGGGACGAGCAGTGGCGGCAGTATGTGATTTATATTGCCATGGCGACGCAGTTCGTGTTCTTTGGGTTCACGGAATATTTTTATTACCGGTTGATACTGCTTTACCCGTTTTTGCTGTGTGTGATATTAACCAATAAAAAATATCTGCGTTTGAATATGATACTTGAGGTTCTGTTGTCTGCCAGCGCGGTTCTGGTCCACCTGAATACCAATGGGTTTATGGGGCCTTCTTACGTGGCAAGAGGATTTTTAGCAAACTTTCTTCCAGGGATCAATACCGGGAAGCTGCATTATGTAAATCTAAACCAGATCATGTGGTCGGTTAAAAATTACGCTCTGTATTCGAAAATATTTAATGCGGTGTTTATTGCCTGCCTGATTCTTCTTCTGGTGATTAATTTTCCTGGTTTCAAAAAAGATCTGGGTAAGGAGAACGATGTTTGCAGCAGAGGCTGGATATGGCTGCATATGGCGCTGATTATACCGGTGTACGCCGTATCTCTGGCATTGTGCTTCTGAGAGGGACCGGCTTCTTTATGTCAGAACCGTGTTCATTGGTGGCTGTGACATGAAAACTGTGATATAATAAAAAAATAGCCGCTAAGTGCTCATAGCTATGAAATATATGTAGCTTGACGGGGTTACGTAGGGAGTAACAGCTGTGTGGGCGTTGTGACATCGCCTTAGAGAAAAGGAGCGTGGTGAGATGGCTCTTCTCGACAGGATTGGAAATTCTTCTGCGGAGGTAATTTTAAGCATTGCGTTGATTCTGATTGCAGGTTTTTTAATGACCAGGATAACGAAAAAGCTGCGTCTGCCGGATGTGACGGGGTATATTATAGCAGGGGTACTGATCGGCCCCTATGTTCTGAATCTGATTTCCCCTGATATTATGGAGGGAATGGGATTTATCACGGACATAGCCTTGGCATACATTGCGTTCGGCGTGGGAAAATATTTTAAACTGGAGGAACTGAAGAAAAATGGCAGGCGGATCATAATCATTACCGTATTTGAGGCATTACTGGCAGGAACAGTGGTGGCGCTGACAATGATTTTCATTTTTCACCTGTCGGTTCCCTTCGCTATCTTGCTGGGAGCGATCGGATCTGCTACAGCGCCGGCTTCCACGATTATGACGATCAATCAGTACCATGCCAGAGGAGAGCTGGTGAATACCATACTGCAGGTGGTAGCGTTGGATGATGCGGTAGCCCTGATCGCATTCAGCGTGTGTGCGGCGATTGCGGATCAGCTGGAGAGTGGTACCGGACATCTGCAGTGGAATGTATTCCTGATTCCTCTGCTGGTGAATCTGGTGGTATTGTTTTTAGGAGCCGTGTGCGGATATCTTTTGAAATGGATCATATCGGACAGCCGATCCAGAGATCACAGATTGATCCTGATCAACGCAGTGATCTTTGCCATGACCGGGGTCTGCACGATGTTGGACGTCTCCCCTCTGCTTCCCTGTATGCTTATGGGAACGGTATATGTTAATGTAATCGAAAAAAAGAACCTGTTCAAACAGGTCAATCATTTTTCTCCGCCAATTATGCTTATGTTTTTTGTACTGTCTGGAATGAAGCTGAATGTACCGATGCTGGTGTCAGCCGGTGTGATCGGCGTGGTTTATTTTGGGGTCCGGATTCTGGGCAAATATGCGGGGGCCTGGGCTGGATCTCTTATCGGCAAAGCTTCACCGGAGGTGCGCAAATATTTGGGATTGGCCCTGGTGCCGCAGGCAGGTGTGGCGATCGGTCTGGCTGCACTGGGCCAGCGTATTCTCCCGCCGCAGATGGGGACCATGCTCTCCACGATTATATTGTCTTCCAGTATCCTATATGAAATGGTGGGACCGGCCTGTGCGAAAGGCGCATTAATTCTGGCACATGAGATTCGGACAGTAAAGGCTATAGATGCGGGCAGGAAATGAGGGTTGTAAAACATGAGTGCGAACAATGATTTCAGTAAGGGCAGCGTTTCGGGGAATATTCTTAGCCTGGCGCTGCCCATGACTTTGGCACAGTTGATCAATGTACTGTATAATGTGGTGGATCGGATCTATATTGGACATATCCCGGGAGCGTCCACAGTGCCGCTGACCGGGCTTGGTCTGGCCCTTCCGATTATTACAATCATTACGGCGTTTGCCAATTTGTTCGGAATGGGCGGGGCACCGCTGTGTTCCATAGCCAGAGGACAGAAAGAAAATAAAAAAGCGGAGCAGATTATGGGGAATTCTTTCTCCATGCTTGTGATTACCGGTATTATTCTGATGATACTCTGCCTGCTGTTTAAAAAGCCATTGCTGTATCTGTTCGGCGCCAGCAGTGCAACGTTTCCTTACGCAGATGCCTATCTGACGATCTATCTGCTGGGTACGGTGTTCGTAATGATCAGCCTTGGGATGAACAGTTTTATTAATTCACAGGGGTTTGGTAAAATCGGCATGATGACCGTATTGTTGGGGGCAGTGGCAAATATAGTACTGGACCCGCTGTTTATCTTCGTTTTTCGGATGGGAGTGCAGGGTGCCGCGGCAGCCACTTTGATTTCCCAGATGCTGTCTGCTGTCTGGGTGCTTAAATTCCTGCGCGGGCCGAAGGCAATTCTGAAACTGAACCGGGAAGGGATGCGATTAAAGGCTGAATTGTTAAAAAATATTACAGGGCTTGGAATGTCTGGTTTTGTGATGTCCGTGACCAATGGATCTGTGCAGATCATTTGCAACGCTACACTGCAAAATTTCGGAGGCGATCTGTACGTTGGGGTTATGACGGTGATTAACTCGGTGCGGGAGATTATAACCATGCCGGTGATGGGCGTGACCAATGGTGCCCAGCCGGTGATGGGATTTAATTATGGGGCAGAGGAATATGCACGGGTGCGAAGCGCTATAAAATTCACAACAGCGGTGTGTATCATCTATACGTTTGCGGTCTGGGGATTATTGCTCCTGGCGCCCTGGTTTTTCATCCACCTGTTTAACAGCGAACCTGAACTTTTAAAGGCAGGCGTTCCTGCCATGAAGATTTATTTTTTTGGCATTTTTATGATGTCACTGCAGTTTGCCGGACAGTCCGTATTCGTTGCGTTGGGAAAATCCAGGCAGGCCGTCTTCTTTTCACTGCTTCGAAAGGCGATTATCGTGATCCCGTTGACGCTTCTTCTGCCGATGGTGGGAAATCTGGGCACGAATGGAGTGTTTCTGGCCGAGCCGGTATCGAATTTTATCGGGGGGACCGCGTGTTTTGTTACCATGATGATTACGGTCTGGCCCGGTTTGGGACAGAAAGAGATCAAAGGTGCGGGTGTAAAAAATAAGGGTTAAAAATGAGGCTTTTTTTGGTTAGAATGCAGAGTTGACATGCGCTTCATTTTGAGATATGATCTTTGTACGTTCTTTAAAGAATGATTCTGATTTATCTGTTTTGTATCTGTTTTATTTTTCATTCATTACTTTAATTATCTTATTTATCCCATTTACTTATTTATTGTCCAATCTATTTCAAGCGTTGAACGGTATTTCCTATTTATGATCCTCCATCAAGTGACACAGGTATTCTGAAGTTGTGTTGATCGGGTTTATATGATAGGAGTGGACAGCAATTGTTTTAAAGTAAGAGAGGTGATCAAAGAGAGGTAAAAAAATAGTAGCGCTGGAAAATACCTCACTGATAATTTTTCATGCATCGCACGTAAGCGGCTAAAAAACAGCCGCTAAGTACTCATAACTATAAATAATGTCGGTGAGCTGACAGAAAGGAGGAGCGAATTGTATGTAAACAAAACCCGGACGGAAAACAAGGAGAATATTCTTCAGGGAGATTTTGTAAATAAACTGTTGGATGACGTCATTGACTATTTTACCAGAGTTGATATGAAACCGCTGAATCTGGTCGAACGGGGTATGAAAAGCAGGGATGAATTCCTGCAAGAGGTAAGAGAATACCTGAAACACAGACAGGTTAAGGAACCTCTGTCCGGTATCGTATTGGAACGCTTCCAGAAATTCCTGTGGAGCTATGATATTCTGGATGAGCTGATCAATGATGAGTCCATATCGGATATTAAAGTGCTGGATGAGAATCATATACGGGTGAAAAGGTATGGAAAGCGCATGACTTCGCCGTTAAAATTCAGAAGCAAAGAGGCTTATCGGCGGTTTGTAGATCGGGTGGTTATCAAAAACAGGACGAATCTGAGCGATTTGAATGCGGTTCAGAACTTTACAGATAAAACAACAAATCCCAAATTTATTCTGCGCTTTAATATCACGACAGAGTTTGTAAACTCTGTAGACAGCCCTTATCTGCATATCCGTAAGATTGCCAAGCAGAAAAATACACTGGCAGATCTCATAAAGATGGGTATGCTGAGTGATGAAACCGCAGACTGGCTGAGGAAGGAAGCTTCCCAGGCTTCTGGAATTTTGTTTACCGGGAAGGGAGCGTCCGGCAAAACCACTCTGATGAACGCATTGCTGGATTGTATCCCGGAGGCTAATTCCGGTCTGGTGATTCAGGAAAATGAAGAACTGTTTTCCAATACACATCCGGATCTGATGTTTCAGCACGTCGTTTCCAGCAAGGGTGAGGGGAAAATCAGATATGACCTGAAGGATCTGGCCCGCAATGGCCTGCTGACAGACCTGGACTATTTTATCATAGGAGAAATCAAGGGAGGGGAAGCACTGTATTTTTTAAATGCGGCATACACCGGGCATAAGTGCTGGGCATCCGTGCATGGAGCCAGTTCCACGGAAGGGCTGAATAAACTGGCCGATTATGTGAAATACGAAAGCGATTACAGCCGGGAAGATGCGCTGCATATGCTGTGCCATATATCCACGATCATTTTCCTGGAAAATTTTAAAGTGAGGGAGATCTCCCAGATAGACGGCTGGGACCGGAGCAATAACGATCTGAAATACAGAAAAATATTATAAGGAGGGATCACCGCTTGATGGAAGAAATCAGTTTATGTTTGCGGATACTTCTGATTCCATTGCTGTTTACAGGTTTTACTAATCTCTATGATTTCCTGAAGGAGCAGCGATTGGTGGAACGGGCTCTGCTGGAATTTTACCGCCTGTCGGAAGAACAGGAGGAAGGACGCAGAATGGAGGAGACCAAACGGTGGTTTGAGGAGGGCGCGGGCAAGAGAAAAAGTGTTCTATACCGGTTTGATCTTATGATTCTACAGAGCAATATCAGATACTATCTGCCGTTTTTAAATACAGAAATATTTTTGGTTCTGATGCTGACGGCATCCGTGGCTGCTGCCGCACTGGCCAAAAGCATGAGTGGATTGTGGCTGTTGACGATTCCGACTGCTGCTTTTACTATGTTTCTTTTTTATCTTTTGATCTACAGTCTTTCTATATCCAATTATAAAAAAACACAGAACGGTATTACACAGTTTGCAAATCTGCTGGAGAATTTCAGTGAGACCAGCGATGATCTGATTTTTATTTTTGAAAAGGTCTGTCCTTATCTTGATGTACCAATGCGTCCGGCACTCCAGGAGTGTGTGAGTAAAGCTCGCAATACGGGAAATATGGAGGAGGCACTGAGAAATCTGGAGCTTCAGATCGAACATCCCCAGTTCCGGAATCTGATCCGGAATCTGGAGATCTGTTCCAGGCATGAGGCGAACTATGCTGAAATTATCCGCGATAATCGCAGAAGCCTGCAGGAATATCTGCAAAACCAAAAAGAAAGGAAAGCGCTGTATGACAATGGACGTATCGAAATTAGTATCATTCTGCTGCTCTGCCTCGTTGTAACCGGTATGCTGAACGGTTTTATACGCCATGGATTTCTTTATGTGCTGTTTAATTCTGTGATTGGGAACGGCATCGCGCTGTACTGTATGATCGTACTGCTTGTCTGTCTGTATTCTATGTTTTTTGCAGGAAAAAAAGGACAATCCTAAAAAGTATCCACTAGAAAATAATTAATGATAAAGAATGAACGGAAAGGAGATACTATTCATAGATGGAGGTTATGGATATTATCAGCAGAGGGAAAGCAGTGACGGAACTTATATGTCCGGTACTGTTTATGCTGGCACTTTGCAGTGCATCTTACACACAGGTACAGGAACGTCTGATCCAGTGGCGTAATCAGATGGGCGGACAGGTCAGACGGCAATTAAAAACCACCGGATTACCATATTTCCGATATGACCGAATTCAGGATTATCTGGAACATTACGGAGTTACGTATATGTTTCCTGGGAAAGCCGATCCGATTTCCTATCTGGCGGTAAAAGGACTTTTTGCGCTGCTGTGCATGGCTGCAGGTTTACAGATTCACCCTGTAATAGGTTTGCTGCTGCTGCCAGTTGGTTTTCAGGCACCGGATGGATTCATCCGCCTGTCCAACAATCAGGACAACGATGAGATGCTGGCGGATATTAAAAATGTCTATGATACGCTTAGAATACAGACGAAGGCTGGAGTGTATCTGACTCATTCACTTTCGGAATGTTATCTTGCTGTGGAGAACGAGCGATTGAAGGCAGCGCTTCTTACCCTGACAAACCGCATCGTAGCAAAAAGTGATATCACCCATGCATTGGAAGAGTTTCATGAGAAGTTTGAGAATAAATATATCGATATTTTGTGTATGATTTTGCAGCAATCATTAGAATCCGGTCGTACCGTGCAGATTCTTGAGGACGTATCTTCCCAGCTCACCGATATGCAGCATGCGATACATATGAAAGAAAAAGAAAAGCTGGATCGGAAAATCCAGGTTTTGCAGCTGCTGATTTTTGTGGGAATCATGGGGGTCTGCCTGCTTGGATTGGGAACTGAGATAATGGATTCAATTATTCTATTTTAGGAGGATTTATATGAGAAATATATGGAAACAGGAATTCATGATGAAATTACGCAGATGGGAAGGAAATATGACGAAAAAAGAGCAGGGAGGAAAAGAAATTATCGCTGAGGTGGCATTGGCTGTGATAGCCGTAGCACTGATCCTGATTTTCCGGACTCAGATCAGCAGTCTGATCACAACGATCATGACATCCATGAATACAAAGGTTTCTGAGTTGTTCAGTATGTAACAGAAATGAGGTCTTATCTTATGGGGAAAAAAGAGCAGGGAAGCCTATTTAAGTTCATGCCCAGTATATTAAGTATCCTGATGCTGGGAATTATCGGAATTGTATTTTTGAACTGGATGTCTGATTTGGATTCCAGGGACAGGCTGGATAGTCTGGCGCGGGAATATATTCTGCGGATGGAGACGCAGGGATATCTTACAGATTCTGACAGCCAGGAACTGATACAGGAATTGTCCGAATTGGGTATGGAACAGATCAATCTGGATGGTACGACCAGGGGAGAAGTGGGTTATGGGAATCGTGTAATATTACAAATACAGGGAATGATCCGACAGAAACAACAACGTCTAAGTGGATTCGCCGGCCTGAACCAGACAGAGGTGCTGACACCTGTGCGGGTACGTAAAGCTTCCACCGCGAAATATTAGGAGGTCACTGAAATCAGAAGAAAGTCCAATGAGAGGAAAAAAGAAGCGGGAGCCGTGGAATATGTTATTTCCTTGAGCATGGTGAGTATCGTTTTGCTGCTGGTCTTATGCCTGTATCAGAGCAGAATGATCAAAATTACCAGGAACTATGTGCAGGATGGGCTGGCGGCCTCTAATCTGGCCGCTGCCATTATTGATCTGGCAGAATTTGGAATCTCACATGAGATATTGATCAGCGATGAAGTGCAGGCATATGAAGAATTCAGAACGGCTCTCAGAGAGAATCTGAGGTTAGATGAGCACGAAGTTGCTTTGGAAAACAGCCTGCTGAAGGGACAGATTCGAATCGAGGATTTTATTATATATAATGTAGAGAACCATCTGATATATCAGATGGGAAGAAAAAACGGCGCCTGGCTGGCAAAAAACTGCCTGGGGATTCAGGGAAACGTGAGAACTCCGGACGGGACGCTGATCGAAAGTACTACGATCTACAGCAGGATCTGTTTTCCGATACAGGGATGGAAGGATCAGGCTAGAGAAGTTACCGTTCAAAAGAGTGTGGACGTGGTAACGAGAGAATGATTGTACATAACGATCTTGGTACAAAAAGGACAAGGAGAGAAAAAACAAAAGAATGAAAAGAATAAAAATGAAATACCCGAAAGAAAAAAAGAAAAAGAATCTGGCATGGAGATTCCTGTTCAGCTTTTTCATGGCTTTTCTGGTATTCCTTCTTCTTCTGATGCTGGAAGCGGGTTTTCAGAAAAAAGAGGAAGAAAAATTGGTAATTTTGGCGGCAGCAGATATACCCAAGGGAACGGAATTAACGGATGAAATCATTGCGAATAGTTTCAGGGAAGCTTATATACCAATCTCTTTCATCCCGGAACAGGCGGTTGAAGACAGAAAGCAATTGGCCGGAAATATTACAGGAGAGGACATCCGCGAGCGGGAAATCGTGACATTGCCGAGGCTATGCGAATTGCCTGAACTACTGGAAGAACTGGTGGAGCCAGTGGAAGTAAGCATATCCGTCACCGATCTGTCCCAGGTGGTAGGGGGGATCTTAAGAGCGGGTGACCGAATCCATTTATCGGTTACGGATCGGGAAACAGGGGTAAATGAGCGAATCCTTACCAATGTCTACGTATCCGGAGCCTTTACATCTTCCGGAATCAGACTGGATCGTATCCCGGCGGAACAGGAGCAGTCCGCGGCTACTGTGCTTAATCTCTGGATTCCAAAGGCAATGGAACAGACTTTTAATGAAAAAATAAACAGCGGTTTGTTGAGAATCAGTAAAATACAGTAAAAAGGATTGTCCATCTATAGAAAGAGGTTAAAATTATATGAAAAAGATCTGGAAGCTGATATTTTTTCTGACCTTGCTGTTAAGCTGGATCTTAATTGTCCCATACCGCGCAGATGCCGCTACCCCGCTGGGAAATGGAGATTGCGGACACTGGGACTGGAAGTATCTGGATGATACCGGCAGAATCTATATTAAGATCTGCAGTCCGGATCGGGACTTTGGAACCGCGGTTCTCCAGGTCGGCGGACTTGCCGGAAAACAATTTTATTACCGGAATTTTCCGGCTGTTCTGTATCTTTCCTTATCGGGAAGTCCCTGCGGAATGCGGCTGGATTCCAACTCGGCATCTGTATTTCCCTATACCTTCTGCGGAGACTGCGGTTCACCCTACATACAAGAATTTTCGGTTCCGATTCATTGGCAGATGCCTGCCTACTATGAGTTCGCGGGCACGCCCTATGTCCAGAACAGCGGCGGCACCACTACATTGCAGCAATTTGTGGATCACAGAGATTTTGTATGGAAGGACTACTATTTTATAAACCGTCTTCCGAACGGAGGGAGTACGCTGACATCACAAGCTTTTACTGTGAGTGCTTCCACCTTTTACGATCTGGGGATCCGGGTAGATACGCCCAGCGGTATTCTGGTGCAGGGACCTCGTACGGTAACGATTCAGCTGCAAAAACAGACCTTCTCCCTGCAGGTTAACCCCAACGGCGGATGCTGGGAAGGCAGCACGGGAATCAGTGTGCGCAGACAGCAATGGGGGACAAACAGATCAATAGGGGTTCCGGTTCCGCCGGCCGGATATACGGTCTATTGTAATGCGAACAAAGGAGAGGGCAGTAAGACGCTGACTGCCGCAAAAGTTTTTACGGGATGGAGCCGTTCCGGCATTGGAACCATAAATGGAAATACCTACACCTTTGGCACGGGCAACGGAAGCCTGACAGCGAACTACAGGCAGTCCGCTGTCACTCTGCCGGCAGTAAAGAGAACAGGTTATCTATTTCAGGGGTGGTATTTGAATGGAAAGAAGGTGGGGGATGCGGGAACCGTATGGACTCCCGCCGGTTCTGTAACCCTGACAGCGTCCTGGAAACCCGTAACCTATACCGTATCTTATCACGGCAATGGAAACACCGGAGGAAATACAGTATCCGGCAAACATACCTACGATGTGACACAAGCCCTTAACGCCAACGGCTTTATACGGGACGGGGCCTTATTCCAGGGATGGAGCACCAGCGTGACTTCTGCCACGGTACGATATACGGACCGGCAGATCGTACAAAATCTGTCGTCCACTCAGGATTCCGTGATACACTTGTATGCGGTCTGGAAAAAAACAATCGCCTTATCCTACGACGCCAACGGAGGTAGGGGTGCACCATCAGCAGAGATAAGGAGCATTTATAATTCCGACTCCGCCGATTTCACGATCACCCCCTTAAAACCTGAAAAGGATGGCTGCCGCTTTCTGGGCTGGAGTACGAAACCAGATACGAATCTGGGTTCCTATCAGCCTGCGCAGCAAATCACGCTGAGCAGGAATACCACACTGTATGCGATCTGGGATCCTATCCTGGAAGTGGAGGCTTATATAACGAGAACCCTGGAACCGCATGACCCCATATTTAAAACCGGTGAACAGGGAATTTTGACAATTAAGGTGTATGGAATGTGCGAAAAGGTAAAAGTATCCTTTCCACAGGAATTAATCAGTCAGGAAGATGAGTTGAACCCGAATCTCCTGGATCAGGAATATGACCTGTCGCCATCGATGAGCCAGGAGCTTACTCAGGAGTTCTATGTCCCGTTATATACCCAGGATGGGGCCTATACGACCGAAGTGACAGCCTATAAGACAGGAAATGACGGGAATCAGCTGGCGAAGACCGTGTATCCTCAATTCCGTGTTTCCGGAAACATTCTGGATGAATTAAAAACCAGAATCAGGCTGGCAGATCGAAGATGATTACGGTACGAGGTATTCATCTGTTGGACAGTCAGATATTAGCGGACGGTCACAGGGGTGTAGAAGTAATACTGACCACAGTTCTTTTAGCTGTTTCTTTTCTGTTAATATTGCATTATGTAAAGCAAAAAGACACGGAACTATACCTTCCGGCCGTCCCTCGTTTATATGCTGTCATCCTGTATTTCGGAACCTTTATGTTTTTATTATCCGGTTTATATTCATTTAGTGATACAACGGTTTTTGCTGTATTGCTTCTCTATCTGTCTGTTATGAGTTTTACTGATCACTATACCGGTCTGGTATATCCGGCTTTTTCCTATTTCATTTTAGTGACAGGAATAATCCTGTGGGTACTCCGATATCTCGATGATTGTGGAAATACGGCGGTCTTAGAATACAGGGATCAGTTAATCGGAATGATTATTTATTATGTTGTCTTATACCTTCTGCAAAAAGGAAAGGTGTTTTCCTCCGGTGATACAAAAGTATATTTGTGTGCAGCACTTTTCCTGACTTTTCAGGAATCTGACTATTCATATATCCTGAGATGGACGGCGAACCATGTGATCAGTACAGCAGTATTTCTGATCATAAACGTTCGCCATATAGATCTGCGGCATTTTCGGCTCCTTACTCCCCGGCCTTTTATTCCATCTATATCAGTCAGTACAATTCTGATTCTTTTGTTATTTGCAAAACATGGCTAGAGTTTTACTTGTTATACATTGCGGAAACGGTCGAAATATGTTATTACTGAATAGATGAGACCGTATGAAAATATGAGGACACTGGCACTGCACGTGCCGTTCCGCATACAGGCACCTTTTCTTACTGGAAGATATTCTTCACCCAGTATACAATTCTGCTAAGAATATGGGTTTCCCCGAATGGGAAGTAAATGGTTGATATACGCAGCTAATTGAACCGGATACAGCTATAATCCAGCCATAGTAGGAAAGATATTGACAACCCCGCCCCCTGCATGATAATATGGAAATGCTTTAATAGGGTAGAGCACTACCAAAGGAAAACAGGAGGATTAGTTATGAAAAAGTTAGCAGTTTTATTGGCATTGACATTGACAGTCAGTATGTTTGCAGCAGGCTGTGGAGATAAAGAAGAAGCTCCGGCTGCGGCTCCCTCGGAGACACCTGCGAACAGCGAAGAAGTACAGGCATCTGCCACACCCGCTTCGGATAAGGAGACGGCAGCTCCGGCTTCAGATGCAGCTGCAGGCGGTTCCTTTATTGTAGGTTTCGATCAGGATTTCCCGCCCATGGGATTTGTGGGAGACGACGGCGAATTCACCGGGTTTGACCTGGAGATGGCACAGGAAGTAGCGAAAAGGCTTGGCATGGAATATGTGCCTCAGCCGATCGCCTGGGATTCCAAAGATATGGAGCTGGATGCCGGCACGATTACCTGTATCTGGAACGGTTTCACTATGAACGGACGGGAAGAGAACTATGCATGGACAGATCCTTACCTGAATAATAAGCAGGTGTTTGTGGTGAGAGAAGATTCCGGAATCGATTCCAAAGAGGGACTGGCCGGTAAAGTTGTGGATGTACAGGCGGATTCTTCCGCAGAGGCAGCCCTGAATGATGATCCGGAATTAAGCGGAAGCTTTGGTCAGCTGCAGGCAGTGCCTGATTATAATACCGCATTTATGGATCTGGAATCCGGAGCGGTGGACGCCATCGCAATGGACAGCGTAGTGGCTGATTATCAGATCGCGAACAGAGAGAACAATTTTGTAGTGCTGGATGACGTGTTGGCCACCGAGGAATACGGTATCGCATTTAAGAAGGACAATACGGAATTAAGGGACAAGGTACAGGCGATCCTGGAAGAGATGGCGACAGACGGAACCACAGCTGAGATCTCCACCAAATGGTTCGGATCCGATATAACCACAATTGGAAAATAACTAGAAAAGATAAAGGATATATACAGGTTCGGAATACAGTCGGGCGGGTGTTGACTCGCCCGCATTTTTCAATTCCGTCCCTGCAGACAGGAGGATAAAACGTGAACTGGGCATTATTGTTATCAAAACTGGGCAGTGGTATGCTGACAACGTTGGAGATATTCTGCGTGACGCTGATCGTTTCGCTGCCGCTGGGCCTGGTAATAGCTTTCGGGCGCATGGCCAAGAATCCGATCATCCGGACAATATTTAAAATCTACATATCCATTATGCGGGGAACTCCTCTGATGCTGCAGTTGATGGTGGTGTACTTCGGACCATACTATATTCTGGGCTTACAGGTGACTAACAGTTACCGGCTGTATGCGGCATTTATTGCGTTCGGATTGAATTATGCCGCGTATTTCGCGGAGATTTACCGGGGAGGCATTGAGTCTATGCCTGACGGGCAATACGAGGCGGCGAAACTTCTGGGGTACAGCAAGGCCCAGACCTTTATCAAGATTATCCTGCCGCAGGTGATCAAACGGATCCTGCCTTCGATTACCAATGAAGTGATCACTCTGGTTAAGGATACGTCCCTGGCCTTTGCCATAGCCGTTACGGAGATGTTTACCCAGGCGAAGGCGCTTTCTTCTTCCCAGGTCAGCATGATTCCCTATGTGGCAGCCGGCGTGTTTTATTATGTATTCAATCTGCTGGTGGCCAGTGTGATGGAGTTTGTGGAAAAGAAATTTAACTATTACCGGTAGGGAGGAGCCAGGATGAATCTGTTGGAAATCAATAACCTAAGAAAGACATTTGATGAGTTGGAAGTAATTCAGGACATCTCCCTGTCTGTAAAAGAGGGAGAAGTACTGTCGATTATAGGCCCTTCCGGTTCCGGGAAATCCACGTTGCTGCGCTGCGCGACGATGTTGGAGCGGATGGATAGCGGAACGATGAGCTATATGGGTGAGCTGGCGGTGTGGACGGATGAAAATGGAAATGCCGTCTATGCTAAGAGCGCGCAGCTGAAAAAGATACAGAATTACTATGGCCTGGTATTTCAAAACTTTAACCTGTTTCCCCATTTTTCCGTGATGAAAAATATAACGGACGCGCCGATTCATGTGCAGAAACGACCGAAGGATGAAGTGTATAAGGAGGCCAGAGAGCTATTGAAAAAAATGGGACTCTCGGATAAAGAGGATGCTTATCCTTGTCAGCTCTCGGGCGGCCAGTGTCAGAGGGTAGCTATTGCCAGAGCCCTGGCGCTGAATCCGAAGATTCTGTTTTTTGATGAACCAACCTCCGCCCTGGATCCGGAGTTGACTGGTGAAGTGCTGAAAGTGATCCGCTCGCTGGCGGATCTGGATATTACGATGGTGATCGTTACACACGAGATGGCATTTGCCAGAGATATCTCCGACCGGATAATCTTTGTGGATAATGGAGTGATTGCGCAGCAGGGGACTCCCGAGGAAATTTTCCAGTCCGACAATGCGCGTACCAGGGAGTTCCTGGGCAAATATCATGATTATGGAGTCTGATCAGAGGGAAATTATGGTACATTGCTGAAATATAAATTTTAAACAGATCAGCAATTGACAAATAGAAAAGTGTTTGTTATCATTTTTGACAGGACAAAGGCGTGCTCATAATTTGGGTACGCCTTTTTTTCAATAGGTGTGTAACTTGTTGAATAAAAAATTCCGGTGGTACGTAAAGCGGCGGAAAGAGAACTCTGATGGAAAAGTAAGCAGCTGCGGGAAAACAGCGGAGAAGGAGAGCAGAATATGAGTAAATATTCAAAAAGAGACATTATGAAACTTGTGGAAGAAGAGGATGTGGAGTTTATCCGGCTTCAGTTCACCGACATACATGGGATGTTTAAGAATGTGGCGATCACCTCCAGCCAATTGAACAAAGCGCTGGATAACCGCTGTATGTTCGACGGTTCCCTAATCGATGGTTTTGTAGGAATCGAGGAATCCGACCTGTATCTGTATCCGGATTATGATACGCTTCAGATTTTTCCCTGGCGTCCCCAACAGGGAAAGGTTGCCCGACTGATCTGTGACGTACACCGCACAAATGGTGAGGCTTTCGAGGGAGATCCCAGATATATCCTCAAGAAAGTGATCCGGGAAGCGCAGGATATGGGATATACTTTCGAGGTCGGTCCGGAGTGTGAATTCTTCCTGTTTCACACGGATGACAGCGGACAGCCCACCACAACCACCCATGAAAAAGCCGGTTATTTTGACATCAGTCCGGTGGACCTGGGAGAGAACGCAAGAAGGGATATGGTGCTGACATTGGAAGAAATGGGCTTTGAAATCGAGTCTTCCCATCACGAGGTAGCTTCCGGTCAGCATGAAATTGATTTTAAATACGATGAGGCGCTTACTACCGCTGACAATATTATGACCTTTAAGCTGGCGGTCAGAACTATAGCAAAGCGTCACGGCCTGCATGCCACATTTATGCCAAAGCCGAAGTATGGCGTGCATGGATCCGGAATGCATACGAATATGTCTCTGCACAGAGACGGCAAAAATATATTTAACGATCCTTCCGATTCGGCAGGACTCAGCAAAGAAGCCTACTACTTTATCGGAGGCATCATGAAGCACATCCGCGCAATGACAGCCGTCACGAATCCGATCGTGAATTCCTATAAACGGCTGGTGCCCGGGTTCGAGGCGCCGGTCTATATCGCCTGGTCGGCAGTGAACCGGAGTCCTCTGATCCGGATACCTTCCAATAAAGGAGAAAAAACCAGGGTGGAATTAAGATGTCCCGACGCATCCTCCAATCCTTATCTGGCGTTGGCTGTGTGCCTGGCCGCCGGACTGGACGGCATCCGCAATCAGATTATGCCGCCGGACAGTATTGACAGAAACATCTTCGAACTGACGGAGCAGGAGCGGGAAGCGATGGGGATCGGTATGCTTCCCGGAACGCTGATCGAGGCGGTCCAGGCTCTGGAAGAGGATTTGTATATTCAGAATGTTTTGGGAGACCATATTTGCAGGCGTTACCTGGAGGCTAAGAAGGCGGAATGGACAGCATACCGGACGCAGGTTACTTCCTGGGAGATTGGGGAATATCTCTATAAAATCTGACCTTCTCTTCAGAGATTGACAACCTTTGGTTAACGATAGACAAAGGCGGGGGGAAACTGTCAAAATCTAGGGAGCGGAGGTGGGAAAAATTGACCAGTATCATTGTTGTATTTCCAAAACCCGAGGACGCGAAAAATATCCGCAACCTGTTGGTCCGGCATGGCTTTGACGTGGCTGCCGTATGCACAGCAGGTTCACAGGCGATCCAGTATGCGGAGGCTTTAAACGACGGGATTGTGATCTGCGGTTATCGGGCTGCGGATATGATGTACACGGATCTGCATGATTTTCTGCCCCCTCATTTTGAGATGCTTCTTGTCGCTTCCCAGCATTTGTGGAGCGAGTGTGTGAATAATGATATTGTGTGTGTGGCTATGCCGGTCAAGGTGTACGACCTGATCAGTACTGTTGAAATGATGGTCAGTACGATCGCCAGGCGAAGAAGGAAGAACCGTCAGAAGATGAAGGAGCGGTCGGAGTCTGAGAAAGAAATGATCCGGCAGGCGAAGGCATTGCTGATGGAGCGTAATAATATGACGGAAGAGGAAGCACACCGGTATCTGCAGAAATGCAGTATGGACAGCGGGACGAATCTGGTTGAGATGGCCGGGATGGTTATGAGTATTTATTAGAGGAAAAGGAAATCGTTGCAACGGCTGGGAATTTTTGCTATACTGGGGGCATATTTTTATTCTAGCATATAGGAGGAACAGCCGTGTTATTTGTTAAGATGCATGGATTGGGTAATGATTATGTTTATGTGGATTGTACGAAGGAGATGCTGAAAAACCCTTCGAAGATTGCCAGATGGATCAGCGACCGGCATTTTGGGGTCGGGTCGGATGGGCTGATTTTGATTAAGCCGTCTGATAAAGCTGATTTTACCATGGAGATGTATAACGCGGATGGCTCCAGAGGGGAAATGTGCGGAAACGGGATCCGCTGTGTCGGTAAGTTTGTGTATGACCAGGGGCTGACTGGTAAGACAAAGCTTCAGGTGGAGACACTTGCCGGGATAAAGGAACTGAAGCTGTTTGTGGAACAGGGCAAGGTTCAAAGCGTCCGGGTGGACATGGGAGCTCCGGTTTTACGGGCAGCGGATGTGCCGGTGATCAGCCAGAAGGAGCAGGTGATTGATGAACCGATCCACGCGGGGAATGCCGTATACCGGATGACCTGTGTATCGATGGGAAATCCACATGCGGTGGTGTTTGTGGAGAATGTGGAGGATCTGAATCTGGAGGAGTTAGGTCCTCAGTTTGAAGGGAATCCCTGTTTCCCGAATAGAGTGAATACCGAGTTTATTCAGGTATTGGATGAAAACCGGATTCGGATGAGAGTCTGGGAACGGGGTTCAGGTGAGACATTTGCCTGCGGAACAGGTGCCTGCGCGGCAGTGGTTGCATCGGTGCTGAATGGCTTTACAAAGGATTGTGTGACGGTGGAACTGCTTGGGGGCTGTCTTGAGATAGAGTGGGACACGAAGGGGGATACGGTATTTATGACCGGACCTGCGGCCACAGTGTTTCATGGAGAGATTGATGTGACGAAACTGGAGGAATGATATTATGTTCAGGATTAATGAGAATTATCTGAAGCTGCCAGGGAGCTATCTGTTTTCGGACATTGCGAAAAAAGTGAATGCTTTTATGGCTGCGCATCCGGAGAAGTCGGTCATTCGCCTGGGGATCGGCGATGTGACTCAGCCGTTAGCTCCGGCGATTATAGATGCGCTGCATGCGGCCGTGGACGAAATGGCTCAGGAGGAGACATTTCACGGATATGCGCCGGATCTGGGATATGAGTTTTTGAGAAATGCGATTGTGGAAGGAGATTACAGGGCCAGGGGCTGTGAGGTCGCGGCAGATGAGGTGTTTATCTCGGACGGGGCCAAATGTGATTCCGGGAATATTCAGGAGATTTTCAGTCTGGATAATAAGATAGCGGTCTGTGATCCGGTGTATCCGGTATATGTGGATACGAATGTGATGGCTGGAAGAACCGGAACTTATGATCCGAAGTCGGAGATCTGGAGCGATGTGATCTATATGCCGTGCACGGCTGAGAATGATTTCGCACCGGAACTGCCCGGGGAGACGCCGGATATCATTTATCTATGTTTCCCGAATAATCCGACCGGAGCTGTGATTAAGAAAAAGAGGCTCCAGGAATGGGTGGATTATGCGAACCGGATTGGCGCGGTGATTATCTACGACGCAGCTTATGAGGCGTATATTTCGGAGGATGATGTGCCACATTCGATCTATGAGTGTGACGGGGCCAGAGGCTGTGCCATTGAACTGCGGAGTTTTTCTAAGAATGCAGGTTTTACGGGCACCAGGCTTGGGTTTACTGTAATTCCCAAGGAATTGAAGTGCGGGAATGTTTCCCTGCATGGACTGTGGGCCAGACGGCACGGAACGAAGTATAACGGTGCCCCGTATATTATTCAGAAGGCGGGAGCGTCTGTCTATACGCCGGAGGGGCGCAGACAAGTACAGGAACAAGTCGCTTATTATATGAAAAATGCAAAAGTTATTTATCAGGGTTTGAAGGAGGCGGGATATTCGGTCTCCGGCGGCGTGAATGCTCCTTATATCTGGCTGAAGACTCCGGAGGGGATGAGTTCCTGGGAATTTTTTGATTACCTTCTGGAACATGCCAATGTAGTTGGGACCCCGGGATCCGGGTTCGGTCCCAGCGGGGAAGGATATTTTCGGCTGACAGCATTTGGCAGCTATGAAAACACTCTGGCTGCGATTGAAAGGATTCAGAATATGTAATACTAAAATTATTAATAGAGGAAATGCAAAGAAAGAGACTCTGGTCCATGGGACTTAACAGGAAGGACGCGTCACCGACTGAGAGCGCATCCATATGGAACGGGACTAAGGGAACACTCTGGAGCAGACCGGTTGAAACAGCAGTAGGCCGGTACGGGTCGTGAACGTTATACACGTGAGAGAGGAATCCACAAGCGTTATGCAAAATGTTTGTGAATTCAATGCGGGTGGTACCGCGGGAAATGAAATCCCGTCCCGGAATGTGTGGAAGCATGTTCCGGGACTTTTTTGATGGCTGGGGAACGGAACAGACTATGCTGCAAAAGAAGGAGGAAAATAGGATGGAATTTATGACAGGTACAAAACAAAAGAACACACTGGAAATCAGGGATCTGATGGCCAATGACTATACCGGAAGGCAGATCCGGATCAATGGAACCGTGCATACGATCCGGGATATGGGTGAAATTTCATTTCTTGTCTTGCGCAAAAGCGAAGGGCTGGTACAATGTGTTTATGAGGAAGGCGTAACGCCGTTTTCCCTGCAGGAGATCAGGGAAGGGGCAGCGGTGGAGGCAGAAGGAACGGTGTCGGCAGAGAATCGGGCACCCAATGGATTCGAGATTCGGCTGACAGGCATCCGTATCTTGTCGGAGCCCTTCCTGCCAATGCCAATTCCGATCAGCAAATGGAAAATGAACGTGTCCCTGGAATCTATGCTGTCCCTGCGCCCGGTTTCCCTGCGGAACATCCGGGAAAGGGCAAAGTTTAAGATCCAGGAGGGGATTGTCCGGGGATTCCGGGATTTCCTGTATGGAGAAGGATTTACCGAGGTGCATACCCCTAAGATTACCGCCAAAGGGGCGGAGGGAGGCTCCAACATTTTCAAACTGGAGTATTTCGGCAAGAAGGCGGAGCTGGCCCAGAGTCCTCAGTTTTATAAGCAGACTATGGTAGGCGTCTACGACCGGGTGTTTGAGACGGGACCGGTATTCCGGGCGGAAAAGCACAACACGCCCCGTCATCTCAACGAGTATACCAGCCTTGATTTTGAGATGGGCTATATCGATGGGTTTGAGGATGTGATGGCCATGGAGACGGGGTTTCTGCAGTACACCATGACCCTGCTGGAGCGGGAATATGCAAAAGAGCTTAAGATACTGGGAATCAACCTGCCGAAGACGGATCAGATTCCCACCGTACGCTTTGATGAGGCTAAGCAGAGGGTGGCAGAGAAGTATGACAGGAAAATCAGAAACCCTTATGATCTGGAACCGGAGGAGGAAGTGCTGATCAGCCGCTATTTTAAGGAAGAGTATGATGCGGATTTTGTATTTGTAACCCATTATCCCTCTAAGAAACGTCCGTTCTATGCGATGGATGATCCGGCAGATCCCAAATTTACCCTGAGCTTCGACCTTTTGTTCCGGGGGATGGAGATAACCACAGGCGGACAGCGGATTCATGATTATCAAATGCTTCTGGATAAGATGAAGAGCCGGGGAATGACCGCGGAGGGGATGGAACATTATCTGATGATTTTCCAATATGGAATGCCTCCGCACGGTGGATTGGGGATTGGGCTGGAACGGCTCACCATGAAACTGCTGGGGGAGACCAACGTCCGGGAAACAACCCTGTTCCCCAGAGATCTGGGCAGGCTGGAGCCATAGACGAAAACAAAGAGAAAAGGCGGAACAATAAGATGATGTTCACCTGTCTGTAGATGCGGGAAACGCAAGAATGGAGGAAAAAATGGCAAATATGATTACCGACGAGACAATCGATTATGTGGGAATTCTGGCAAAACTGGAATTGTCACCTGGGGAACGGGAACAGGCCAAAAAAGACATGGCAAAAATGCTGGATTACATCGATCTGCTGGGCGGACTGGACACTGGGGACGTGGAGCCTATGTCCCATGTGTTTCCGGTGCGCAACGTATTCCGGGAGGATATCCCATCTGATAAGGATAACCGGGAAGATATTCTGGCCAATGCCCCTGCGCAAAAAGACGGCAGCTTTAAAGTACCAAAGACTGTAGATTAAGGGGGAGACACTATGGAAATTTATGAGTTAAGCGCCCTGGAACTGGGCAGAAAAATAAAAGAGCGGGAAATATCCGTCGCGGAGGCGGTGCAGGCTTCCCTGGAACAGATACAAAAAAAGGAACCTCAATATCACTGCTATCTGACGATCGATGAGGAGGGGGCAAAAAAGAGGTCCGCTGCGGTACAAAAGCAGATCGACGATCGGACACTGACCGGACCGCTGGCCGGTGTTCCGGCCGCTATCAAGGATAATCTGTGTACCAGGGGAATTAAAACAACCTGCGCTTCCAAGATTCTTGAAAATTTTATCCCGCCCTATTCGGCCGAGGCAGTACGCAATCTGGAAGCGGCCGGAGCTGTGATTCTCGGGAAAACCAATATGGACGAATTCGCTATGGGCAGCACTACGGAGACTTCCTTTTATGGGATCACCAGGAATCCGCACAATCCGGAACATGTGCCGGGCGGGTCCTCCGGCGGGTCCTGCGCGGCCGTGGCGGCAAAGGAATGCTTTTATGCTCTGGGGTCTGATACCGGGGGATCCATCAGACAACCCAGCTCTTTTTGCGGTGTTGTGGGGATTAAGCCCACTTACGGCACGGTTTCCCGCTATGGCCTGGTAGCCTATGGCTCCTCCCTGGATCAGATCGGGCCGGTCGCGCGGAACGTATCGGACTGTGCGGCGGTGCTGGAAACCATCGCATCCCATGACCCCAAGGACAGTACCTCTGTGAAACGGGATGACTGTGATTTTACCTCGGCATTGTATGAGGATGTGAAGGGGATGAGGATCGGGATTCCCCGGGATTATTTTACGGAAGGGTTACAGGCGGAAGTAAAAGAGGCGGTGCTGGCGGCCGCTAAAGAGCTGACGGCCAAGGGAGCGGTCGTGGAAGAGTTTGATTTAAGCCTGGTGGAATACGCAGTTCCGGCTTACTATGTGATCGCCTGTGCGGAAGCCAGCTCCAACCTGGCCCGTTTCGACGGGGTAAAATATGGATACCGGACAGCGGAGTATGAAGGCCTGCATCATATGTATAAAAAAACCCGCTCGGAGGGATTCGGCGCGGAAGTAAAACGACGGATTATGCTGGGATCCTTTGTGCTGAGTTCCGGTTATTACGACGCGTATTATCTGAAAGCGCTGCGCACCAAAGCACTGATTAAAAAGGCCTTCGACGCGGCTTTTGAAAAATATGATCTGATTCTGGGGCCTGCGGCTCCCACAACTGCGCCGCGGATCGGAGAATCACTGAGTGACCCGATTAAGATGTATCTGGGAGATATTTATACGGTGGCGGTGAATCTGGCGGGACTGCCGGGGATCAGTGTTCCCTGCGGCATGGATTCGAAAGGACTGCCCATTGGCTTCCAGCTGATCGGGAATCTGTTCCGGGAGAAAGACCTGATCCGGGCGGCTTATACATGGGAATGTTCCTGCGCTTCCGCAGTAACATCGCGTAAGGAGGAGAAGTAAAATGGCAAAACAGTATGAAACCGTAATCGGGCTGGAAGTCCATGTGGAGCTGGCTACGAAAACAAAGATCTTCTGTTCCTGCAGCACACAGTTCGGCGGTGCTCCCAATACCCACACCTGCCCGGTGTGCACAGGGATGCCGGGCTCGCTGCCGGTACTCAACAGACAGGTGGTGGAGTATTCTGCCGCAGTAGGCCTGGCCACCAACTGCCAGATCAATCAGTATTGTAAGTTTGACCGGAAGAATTACTTCTATCCGGATAATCCGCAAAACTATCAGATCTCCCAGCTGTATCTCCCGATCTGCCGCGATGGCTATGTGGAGATCGAAACCGGGCCGGATAAACAGAAAAAGAAGATCGGAATTCACGAGATCCATATGGAAGAGGATGCCGGAAAGCTCATTCACGATGAGTGGGAGGATTGTTCTCTGGTAGATTATAACCGAAGCGGCGTACCGTTGATCGAGATCGTCTCTGAGCCGGATATGAGAAGTGCGGAGGAAGTAATCGCGTACCTGGAAAAGCTGCGGCTCCTGATACAATATCTGGGTGCTTCCGACTGTAAACTCCAGGAGGGCTCCATGCGTGCGGATGTGAACCTCTCTGTCCGGGAGGTGAACGCCAGTGAATATGGAACCCGGACGGAAATGAAAAACTTAAACTCTTTTAAGGCCATATCCAGAGCGATCGAGGCGGAGACGAAGCGGCAGATCGAGCTGATCGAAGAGGGGAAGACTGTGGTTCAGGAGACCAGGCGCTGGGATGATAACAAGGAGTACTCTTATGCCATGAGGTCAAAGGAAGATGCACAGGACTACCGCTATTTTCCGGAACCGGATCTGGTGCCGGTACAGATCAGTGACGAATGGCTGCGGGCCATTAAAGACGCCCAGCCTGAGTTCAGGACTCAGAAACAAGACCGCTATAAAAAGGAATATGACATTCCGGAATATGATATAGATATCATCACGTCATCCAAGCATATGGCGGATATTTTCGAGGAGACCACCGCACTGTGCCGCCAGCCGAAGAAGGTATCGAACTGGCTGATGGGGGAGACGATGCGTATGCTGAAGGAAAAGGGTATGGATCCGGAGGAGATCCATTTTACACCGGGCCATCTGGCAAAGCTCATTAAACTGGTGGACGACAGAGCCATCAACGGTACGGTTGCCAAGGAAGTATTTGAGCAGATTTTTGACCAGGATGTGGATCCGGAAGCGTATGTCCGGGAGAAGGGTCTGGGAGCAGTCACGGATGAGGCGGCTCTTAAAACGGTAATAGATACCGTAATCCGCCAAAATCCCAAATCCGTGGAGGACTTCCGCGGCGGAAAGAAGAAAGCCATGGGCTATCTGGTTGGCCAAACGATGAGAGAGCTGAAAGGGAAAGGGGACCCGGGGATCGTGAACCGGATTCTGGAAGAATTGCTGAACCAGGAATGAAACTGAATTTCTGTTCCATAGAAGCATTTTCCTATCAAACAAAAGAGAACCATCCTAAGATGGCTCTCTTTTGTAATCTCGTATTCTACCTTGCTTTCTTCCTAATAAAGTCGCAATATTCTATTTATGAAAGAATAAGGCACATGGAAAACGATTTGATTAGAGTCTGGTTACGTTAACAGCCTGGGGACCTTTATCTCCATTTACGATTTCATATTCAACTTCTTGTCCCTCTTCCAGAGATTTGAAGCCGTCCATGTTGAGGCCTGTGTAATGCACAAATACATCGTTGCCTTCAGAGTCTGAAATGAATCCGTAACCTTTTTGGTTGTTAAACCATTTTACTGTACCTTTACTCATGATGATACCTCCAAAAAATTAAAAAATGTTAGTGTTTCGTTGCTCTCTGCAACACAAATAAAGAGTATCACAGAATGAAAAATCTGTCAATTATTTTATCCGTTTTGCACAATAAAACATAGAGTTTTGGCATAAATTTATGGTAGATTATAACATGGTTTCGACATGTTTTTGCAAAAACCCGGATTATGAAATTCCTATGACAACAGCCGCCGCCGGCACCGGCATACCCGAAAAAACAGGCCTGACGAATGCTGGCAGTTCATGATCATACCTCTGGTTTGATTTTCAGAGCCGCTATGACTGCTTCCGGTGTCTTGGCTTCTGCGGAAAGGGTGTAATAGGGCTCATGGATCAACTCGAGCTGGTGGGCATCCGAATTACTGAGAATCCGGCATTGATTCAGGTAAGGATTGGATTTTTGCAGCTCGTGGAGCTTTTTCATATCCTTGACTTCCGCGCAGGGAAACCGGCTGTCCTCCGGAATAAAACCAAGGTTTGAGATAAGGCTGAAAGCCGGCTTATCTATGTGGGCGGGGAACATAATACCGTGAAAACCATCAACCAATTCCCACAGACCTTCAAAAGAGATAGAGGTCGCGTTGATCAGAAGATAGGGTAAGGTACCGGTGATTTCGTCCTGCTCACTGTAGATCTGCTGTTTCCCGAAGATATCTTCCCGGTTCGGGACTGGAGGAAGCTGGTCGGAGACATAGCTGTCAAAGGACAGTGCGTCCGAAAGGGCAGGAAACAGACATACCGCGTGTACTTCTTCCATCGTGGTCAGTTCCATACCTGGCAGCGCAAGTATCCCGTATTCCGCGGCAAGCTTACATACGGCCGGGCAGTTTTGGCAGCTGTTGTGATCGGTGACCGCTATAACATCCAGCCCTTTGAGCATAGCCATTCCTGCGATGTTGGCGGGAGTCATGTCATCGTCGCCGCATGGGGACAGGCAGGAATGGATATGTAAATCATAATACAGATTCACCATGGATCAGCCGGCAGATCATAAGGGCAGTTTCAAATACCGGCTCCTGTGTGCTAAGAACCGTGACACCCTGTGTCTTCGCTTTGGCCGCGGCCGCCTCATCCAGCAGCATACCTTCCGCCAGGATAATGCAGGCGGAATCGGAGAGTGTCGCTACAGCCAGGGTATTCATGTTCCCCATCACAGTTACCCAGGCACAGCCTTCGGGCGCCCTGCTCATGGCAACACTGAGCAGATCGCAGCAGAAGGGTTTGGTTATTTCACGCTCCGGATGATCTCCGGCGTTTATGACTGTAAAACGGTTCGTATTAATCAGGTCTTGTACTGTCATCATCATTCTCCTTTTGCGTCAAAGGGTCCAGCCTGGCCATACGGCTGGAAAAATCGTGAATATAATCCTGGAGCATATGGATGCCGGCTTTTCCATCGCCGTCGCCGTTTAACAGAGAATTCGTAATCGCGGCGATCTCATCGGAGAGCTCATGGATATCCTGCCTGAACAGATAGATACAATCATTTTCTTTCGCCTCGCCCCGGACGATATCCTCAGCCAGAGCCTTACAGGTCGGAGCCCCGCAGGAACCGCAGTCCAACCCCGGGAATTTCTGACAGAGCCGCTCCACCTGATTCATTTTCAGGATGCTGCTCTTTAAATCATTCCCAAGACGGAACACAGGCTCATAGTTGATATCCTGGGTGAGATACAGATTTTCCGCCGGCTCATCCCCCAGATGATTGCAGGAAACCGGCATATACTTGCGCAGTTTCTTTAATTTAACCGCCGCCACATAGGGATTCTCCACGGTCAGGACCCCGCCGACACAGCCGCCTGCACAGGCATCCAGCTCGATAAACTGCAGGTTCGGAAGCTTTTCATCCTCCAGATCCTCCAGTACTTGGATCACATTCTCTATCCCGTCGGCCGCCAGATAATTATCACTGATCAGGCCGCTGGCTTCTCCCCCGCTGCCCCCCCAGCCGATACCGATCTTACCGGAGATCGACAGCTGTTTGGGGCTTCGCTGCGCCTCTTTCATCAGGGGCAGCATCAGGGGATAGATTTCCTTGATTGCCAGCACATGATCAATCTCGCTTTTTTCCACACCAAGCGGTGTCTTGGAATACGTCACCTTCGAAGGGCAGGGAGACAGGAAGAACACGCCGATCTCCTCCGGCTTATAACCGGTCAGTTTCATGGCTTTCTTCCGGGCCAGCTGCGCGGCCACCTCCACCGGCGGCTTCACCGGCAGCAGATGACTCAGCAGATTCGGAAAACGGACCCGGATCAGGCGTACCACCGAGGGACAGGCGGTGCTGATATAAGGCCAGTTATCCATATGTTCTCTGATATAGGTACGGGATTCCTCGGATACCAGCTCTGCGGCGCCGCTGACTTCATAGACGTCATCAAACCCCAGCATTAAAAGCGCGGTCAGCACGATATTCGTATCGTCCAGATTATTAAATTGGGCATACAAGGAGGGAGCCGGCAGGATTACCGTATATTTGTATTGTTTCAAAGCATCCAGGTGGTCATAAGTCGCCACCTTCGCATGGTGAGGGCAGATGCGGATGCATTCTCCGCAGTCGATGCAGAATTTGCTGGTAATCCGGGCTTTACCGTTCCTCACCCGGATGGCCGAAGTGGGACAGCGTTTAATACAGTTGATACAACCCTTGCACAAATCCTGCTGCAGACGCACGGAATGATAAAATTTATCCATGAATACACCTTCTTTTCCGGTCACATAGCAACCGTCATCGTGATTGTAGTACCGACACCCACGATGGTATCAATTTTCATCGTGTCGGAATATTTCTTCATATTAGGGAGTCCCATACCGGCGCCAAACCCCAGAGAACGGATTTCTTCCTTAGCGGTAGAATAACCTTCCTGCATAGCCAGACCTACATCCGGAATACCGGGACCGGTATCCTTAAGTACCATCAAGATCTCTTCCGGAGAGATCTCTACGGTAATATTACCGCCGTATGCGTGGATCACCATATTGATCTCACCTTCATACATGGCAATAGCAACCTTTCGAATCGCCTCTGGGCTGACATCCATCTGTTTTAATTTATTCTTAACATCGCTGCTGGCTTCCCCGGCCCTGGTAAAATCATCCCCGGAGACCTCATAGTGCAATATAATTTTATCGTCCACGCACATCACCTCCGCGCATCCCCTGCTCATACAGTTTACCGCAGGCAGTGAACATGCGGTAATCGGATACCATCAAAGTGAGATTGCGTTCCTTTGCCATGGACTTCATATTTTCATCCGGCTGTTTCCCACGGACAAACACGATACACTCAATATCCATCATTTCCGCGGTGCGCACCACCTGCGGGTTACACAGCCCTGTCAGCAGGATAGAATGCTCATGCAGATAAGCCAGCACATCGCTCATCATATCCGCGCCGCAGGCGTAATGGATATCCAGATCCATATTACCGCCATCTACCATCAGCTTAGCTTCCAGCAAGCCTTGAATATCTCTTATTTTCAATTAAAAACCCCCTTTACTAACTGTATAAGATATCCCCAGTTTAACATTTATCGGGTTGACATTCAACCTTAATGTATAGGGGGGGAGGCTTTCGGTGGGGCCTGGAGTCCCTCTGGGGGGCGGGATGGGATCCTCCTGTTTGAGGAGGCGGGGCGGGCACCTGTCCTTTGACGGGGGGAGGGCTGTATGCTGGCTGCTGCTAAGTGGAATCCAGGCCGCAGATTCAGGAACCGGGCCTATTCACCAGGAACGCATGAGGCGTTCCCGGTTCAGCGGCCCTTGCCCGTCGGACGTGAAGTCCGCCGTGCATCCTGAATCTGCGGCCTGGATTTCACTAAGCAGCAGCACAGCCGCCCTATGTCCGCCAAAGGACAGGTGCCCGCCCCGCCTCCCCAAACAGGAGGATCCCATCCCGCCCCCCAGAGGGACTCCCTGCTTTGGGGAAAGCTGAGTAGTTGTGTTTGTTTGGCGAGCTGTGAAAATTTCTATTTAAATAAGAAGAAAGAGAATAAGAAGAAAGAGATCTAATAGAAAGCAGCTTCGTGAAAAAATGATCTAATCCCAACAGTATTTGAAAATTTCTATTTAAAAATGAGTATAGGAAAACAATTATTTTTTAAATCCAGTATACAAAACCATAGCAGGCAAAGCTTAGATACCGTTCTTAGGCACAGCCGAAGCGATTTGGCGCCCGTTACTTTGGTTTCCCCCATCCGGAGGCCGCCCTTTCCGCTGCCCGCTCCGGCCCCATATTCAAACCTACTGATTTATGTAAATTTCACAACAGCACTTAATCCGCCCTCGGCTAATTTAGTGTGAAAAATGGAATTATTTGTAGATTTTTTAACGGACTTGTGATAAAATAGTCATACTTATAGGTTTAATTACAAGGAGGTTTTTAGATGAGTGCCAAAAAGCAAACCGTTCCGTTTCAGGGAACGAAGGAGCAGGAAGCGGACCTGTTAAAAGTCATTGCCGAGCACAAAGACGAAAAAGGTTCTTTGATGCCGATTCTGCAAAAAGCGCAGGATATCTATGGCTATCTGCCGATTGAAGTTCAGACCATCATTTCTAATGAAACAGGGCTTCCCCTGGAGAAGATCTATGGTGTTGCGACTTTCTATTCTCAATTTTCCCTCAATCCCAAAGGTAAATATCAGATTTCTGTCTGTCTTGGAACAGCCTGTTATGTGAAGGGCTCCGGTGATATTTACAATAAATTGATGGAGAAGTTAGGTATTGTCGGTGGAGAATGTACTCCGGACGGACGTTTTTCGCTGGATGCATGCCGGTGTGTGGGCGCCTGTGGTCTGGCACCTGTTATGATGATCAACGGTGAGGTTTACGGAAGATTAACAGTGGATGACATCGATGACATTCTGGCTAAATACGAATAGCCTATGATGCCTGAAATTTCACTGAATGTGTTGGATGTGGCCGAGAATTCTACCAGAGCGAAAGCATCGCTGGTGGAGATATCCGTAGCGGCGGATACTAAGGCAGATACTCTGGTTATTAAGATCAAGGATGATGGCTGCGGAATGACAGCGGAGCAGCTGGCCCATGTGGAAGACCCGTTTTTTACAACCCGAACGACCCGTAAGGTCGGCCTGGGAGTTCCGTTTTTTAAGATGGCGGCATTGGCTGCCGGCGGAGATTTTTCCATAGAATCGAAGCCCGGAGCCGGGACATGCGTAACAGCAGTATTTGGATTGTCCCATATTGACAGAATGCCCCTGGGGGATATGACCAGTACGATTCACACACTTATTATATTTCATAAAGATATGGATTTTCGATATACATATGAAGTGGACGGCAGAAGTTTTACGCTGGATACCAGAGAATTTCGGGAGATCCTGGGGGATGTACCCTTTGATGAACCGGAGGTATCCGCATATATTAAGGAATATTTAACGGAAAACAAAAAAGAGACAGATGGAGGGATCTCGATATGAAGTCTTTGGAAGAATTGAAAGCAATCCGTGAGAGAATGCAGGGACAGGTCGGTCTTCGCTCAGAGGACTCAAGCCAGACCAGAGTAGTGGTGGGTATGGCAACCTGCGGTATCGCCAGCGGTGCGAGACCGGTATTAACCACACTTTCCGACGCGGTTCAGGAAAGACATCTGGATAATGTAGCGGTAACCCAGACAGGATGTATCGGTCTGTGCCAGTATGAGCCGATCGTAGAAGTAATGGAACCCGGTAAGGATAAAGTGACTTATGTGAAGATGAATCCGGAGAAAGCTCTGGAAGTATTCGAAAAACATCTGATCCGTGGTCAGGTTGTACAGAAATATACTTTGAACGCTGAAAATATTAAATAGGAGGGTCAGTGACTATGTATCGTTCACACGTATTGGTTTGTGGTGGAACCGGATGCACTTCCTCCGGAAGTGAAAAAATCATCACGACACTAGAGGAAGAAATTAAGAATAAAGGCCTGGAAAACGAAGTGGCTGTTGTAAAGACCGGATGCCACGGCCTGTGTGCTTTGGGACCGATCATGATCGTATACCCGGAAGCAGCATTTTATGCAATGGTAAAGGCAGAGGATATTCCCGAAATCGTAGAGGAACATCTGTTAAAAGGAAGAGTTGTTACCAGACTTCTGTATGATGAGACGGTAACGGACCATGGAGTAACCGCATTAAATGATACGGATTTCTATAAGAAACAGCACAGAATCGCACTGAGAAACTGTGGTGTCATCAATCCTGAAAATATCGACGAATACATCGGAACCGGCGGATACGAAGCTCTGGGCAAGGTGCTGACAGAGATGACTCCCGATGATGTGATAAATGTCCTGCTGGACAGCGGTTTGAGAGGCCGCGGCGGAGCCGGCTTCCCTACCGGAAGAAAATGGGCGCTGGCTAAGGCTAACGATGCCGATCAAAAATATGTCTGTTGTAACGCCGATGAAGGTGATCCCGGTGCCTTCATGGACCGTTCGGTTCTGGAGGGCGACCCGCATGTAGTGCTGGAAGCTATGGCGATCGCTGGCTATACCATTGGTGCGACCCAGGGTTACATATATGTGCGTGCGGAATATCCTATCGCTGTAGAACGTCTGAACATTGCCATCAACCAGGCCAGAGAATATGGTCTGCTGGGCAAGAATATCTTCGGAACGGATTTCTGCTTTGATATTGATCTTAGGCTCGGCGCAGGAGCTTTCGTATGTGGGGAAGAGACCGCGCTGATGGTTTCCATCGAAGGAAACCGCGGTGAACCCAGATGCAGGCCTCCTTTCCCGGCACTGAAGGGTCTGTTTGCGAAACCGACGATTCTGAACAATGTAGAGACCTATGCCAATATCCCTCAGATCATCCTGCACGGACCGGAATGGTTCGCTTCCATGGGAACCGAGAAGTCCAAAGGAACGAAAGTATTCGCCCTGGGCGGAAAGATCAATAACACCGGTCTGGTGGAGATCCCCATGGGAACTACGCTTCGTGAAGTGGTGGAAGAGATCGGCGGCGGAATCCCCGGCGGCAAGAAGTTCAAGGCGGCGCAGACCGGCGGACCTTCCGGCGGATGTATCCCTCCGGAACATTTTGATATTCCGATTGATTATGACAACCTGATAAGCATCGGCTCCATGATGGGTTCCGGTGGTCTGATCGTTATGGATGAAGACAACTGTATGGTCGATATCGCCAAATTCTTCCTGGAGTTCACCGTAGATGAATCCTGTGGGAAATGTACCCCCTGCCGGATCGGAACCAAACGTCTCTATGAGATGTTAGATAAGATCACCAAAGGCCAGGGCACCCTGGAAGATCTGGACAAGATGGAAGAACTCTGTTACTACATCAAAGAGAATGCCCTTTGCGGTCTGGGACAGACGGCTCCCAACCCGGTATTATCCACGCTTCGTTATTTCAAGGATGAATATATTGCCCACGTTGTGGATAAGAAATGTCCGGCTGGTGTCTGTAAGGCGCTGTTGTCCTACAAGATCGATGCGGATAAATGTAAGGGATGTACACTTTGTGCCAGAACATGTCCGAACAATGCGATCATCGGCGTGGTCAAAGAACCTCACGCAATCGATCAGAGCAAGTGCGTAAAATGTGGAGCATGTATGGAAAAATGCCGCTTCGGCGCTATCTATAAAGAGTAATGGAGGATTCAAAAATGGAAAATATTACATTAAAAATAAATGGTGTAGAAGTAAAAGCACCTGCAGGCTCTACCATTCTGGAAGCAGCCCGGCTTGCCAATATTGAGATTCCTACTCTTTGTTTCCTGAAGGATATCAACGAAATTGGCGCATGCCGGATGTGTGTCTGCGAAGTAAAAGGTGCAAGAAGTCTGGTTGCTTCCTGTGTATATCCGATCAATGAAGGAATGGAAGTGTGGACCAACACGCCCAAGGTTCTGGATTCCAGAAAGAAAACATTGGAGCTGATCCTTTCCAACCATCACAGAAAATGTCTCTCCTGCGTCCGCAGCGGTGACTGTGAACTTCAGAAACTCTGTAAAGACCTGAAGGTGGAAAATGAGGACATGTATGAGGGTGAAATGCAGGATTTCGATATCGATGATTCCGCCGCCCATATGATCCGTGACAACAATAAATGTATCCTTTGCCGCCGCTGCGTGGCCGTCTGCGCGAATGTGCAGGGAATCGGCGTGATCGGCGCCAACGAGCGTGGTTTTGTTACCAACATCGGTTCCGCGTTTGAGATGGGCTTAGGGGAAACCAGCTGTGTATCCTGCGGCCAGTGTATCGCCGTATGTCCTACGGGAGCATTAAGGGAAAAAGACTTTACCGATGATGTGTTCGCAGCTCTTGCAGATCCCAAAAAGCATGTGCTGGTACAGACGGCTCCGGCGGTCCGTGCGGCTCTTGGAGAGGCCTTCGGCCTGCCGATCGGTACGAATGTAGAGGGCAAGATGGCGGCATCCCTTCGCCGTCTGGGCTTTGATAAAGTGTTTGATACGGACTTCAGCGCCGATCTGACGATCATGGAAGAAGCCCATGAATTCCTGGATCGGGTACAAAACGGCGGAGTTCTGCCGCTGATTACCTCCTGTTCTCCGGGATGGATTAAATACTGTGAACATTATTTCCCCGATATGACGGAGAATCTTTCCTCCTGCAAATCTCCACAGCAGATGTTCGGCGCCATCGCGAAGACCTATTATGCGGAGAAGATGGGAATCGATCCGAAAGACATCGTTATGGTCAGCGTAATGCCCTGTACCGCTAAAAAGTTCGAGATCGGCCGTGACGACCAGGATGCAGCCGGTGTTCCGGATGTAGATATCGCCATCACCACCAGAGAGCTGGCCAGGATGATCGAACGTACAGGTATCCGTTTCCTGGATCTGCCGGATGAGGACTTCGACGAGCCTTTGGGATTATCCACAGGCGCAGCCGTGATTTTCGGCGCAACCGGCGGTGTTATGGAAGCAGCTCTTCGTACCGCGGTGGAGACACTGACCGGCGAGGAACTGGCATCCGTAGATTTTACGGATGTTCGTGGAACGAAGGGAATCAAGGAAGCTACTTACAACGTAGCGGGCATGGATGTTAAGGTCGCGGTAGCTTCCGGTCTTGGCAATGCCAGGGAACTGCTGACGAAAGTGAAAAACGGGGAAGCGGATTACCACTTCATCGAAATTATGGGATGCCCCGGCGGCTGTGTAAACGGCGGCGGACAGCCCCAGCAGCCTGCGTCTGTTCGGAACTTTACCGATATCCGCAAGCTTCGAGCGAAGGTTCTGTACGACGCGGATGCGGGAAAACCCATTCGGAAATCCCATGAGAATCCGGCCATCAAACAGCTGTACGCGGAGTACCTGGGAGAACCCGGAAGCCATAAGGCCCATGAGATTCTGCACACCAGCTATGTGAAGAGAAGTGTGAATTAATAGTAAGCAGCAGTTGAACAGCAGACGGGAGAACCCCTGATTCGCAGGGCCCGGGATAAACTCGCCATTCGGCTTGAGGTATGTCCCGGGCCTTTTTTGGCTTTTGGGCTGCTGGGGGGGATAAGGGCCGGGCCTGATGGCTCCAGGTTGGGCGGGGGCGCCCGGCTTAGGGAGGGAAGTAATTCTCATCTTAGATAAAGCAACCTCATAAGCAGCTGCGGGAGCCTCTGAAAGCAGTGAGAATGTCGGCGTGAGAGCCTCCATTCTCACTTGAGTCTCCCTCCGCTATTCGGCCATGCTTTTTCTAAGATGAGAATTACTTCCGTCCCTAAGCCGGGCGCCCCGCCCAACCTGGAGCCATCAGGCCCTACTCTAATTAGGGCGCAGAGAAAAATATATTATTTGTTGCTTTGTGGGAAATACCAAAGATGTACTCCCCCCAGCCATCCCATAAGAACCCGGCAAAAATTATACCTCTAGTGACAAACTATATACCCTATGTTAAAATATAAACATTAGCCACGGCTGTAAAAAACGTGGAAATTCTGGCTTGAAGGAGGCACACATGAACGTCATTGATTTTCAAAAAGCTAATTGCCGGAACTGTTATAAGTGTGTCCGGTCCTGTTCGGTGAAAGCGATACGGATTAAGAACGAACAGGCTCAGATTATGAACGAGCACTGTATTCTGTGCGGGCACTGCCTGGAGGTCTGTCCTCAGAATGCTAAGACGTTTTCCAGTGATCTGGACCGGGTGAAGAGTTTTCTGAGACAGGGACAGAAAACGGTTATTTCGATTGCGCCGTCTTATCTGGGGGTTATGAAGTACAGCCATCCAGGCCAGGTGGTTACCGCTTTGAAGCGGCTGGGATTTAAGCAGATTCGTGAGACTGCTGAGGGCGCGGCTTATGTGACCAACGCTTATCACCGGATTCTGGAGGAGGGCAGCATGAAGAATGTGATTTCGACCTGCTGTCCCAGCATCAACGATTTGATTGAGAAGTATTTTCCGGACCTGACACCCTATATGGCGCCGGTGGTGTCACCGATGGTCGCTCACGGAATGCTGATCAAGAAGCAGTTGGGGATGAATACAAAGGTGGTTTTTTTAGGCCCCTGCATTGCTAAAAAAGAGGAAGCGGAGCTGGATGAGAGGACTTCCGGCTGGATCGATGCGGTGATTAATTTTTCAGAGGTTGAGCAGTGGCTGGAGGAGGAAGGGATCGATGTTAAGGCGCAGAACCCTTCGCCTATGGATAATCCGGATCCGAAGGTGAACCGTCTGTATCCGGTCAGCTCCGGGGTGATGACTTCGGTGGTGGCCAAGAACGGAAAGGATACTTACCGCAAGCTGTTTGTGGACGGACTGGATAATTGTATCGATCTGTTCCGGGGGATGGCGAATGGGGAACTGGAACACTGTTTTATCGAGGCGAATGTCTGCGAGGGAGGCTGTATCAAGGGACCTGCGATCAGTAAAATGGAGGTTTCCAGATTTAAGGCAAAGCTGGATATCGAGGAACAGATCGAGTATGTCAGTCCCGACTATCCGGAGGTGCCGCCTGAGGTGGATCTGGAAAAACAGTTCTACTCCCGGGTAGAGAAGGAAAAAATGCCGACGGAAGAAGAGATCAGGAGTATATTGCGCAAGACCGGTAAATACAGCAGGGAGGACGAGCTGGACTGCGGGGCCTGCGGATATGGTTCCTGCAGGGAGAAGGCTATTGCGGTTTTCCAGGAAAAAGCCGAGCTGGGTATGTGCCTGCCCTATGCTTTTGATAAAGCCAATTCTATGGCTAACACGGTGATGGAGCAGACTCCGAACGCCATTCTGGTAGTCGATCAGGATATGCGGATTATGGAATTCAATAAAGCGGCGGAGAAAATGTTTAAACAGAGCAAGTCTGTGGCGGTGGAGAAATATCTGTTCGAACTGATCGATCACACGGATTTTCTGTATGTATATGACACCCATGAGCCGATCGTACATAAGCGGGTGGCCTACGAGGATCTGGGTATTTATACGACCCAGACGCTGGTGTATGTCAAAGAGCAGGATGCGGTCCTTGGAATCTTCGAGGATGTAACGGAAGAGGAAAATAATAAGAAAAAGCATTACCAGCTTCAGGTCGAGACGGTGGAGATGGCCCAGAAGGTAATAGACAAGCAGATGATGGTTGCCCAGGAGATCGCCGGACTGCTGGGTGAAACTACGGCTGAGACCAAGGTCACACTGACGAAGCTGCGGGATTCGATCTTATTCGAAGGTCAGGAAGAATAGGGGGAAAACCATGGATGTCAGTGTAGAAGTTTCTTATAAAAGTTTAAATAAGTTTCATGAAGAACTGTGCGGAGATAAAGTAGAAATTATCAAGACGGCTGATTCGGATATCGCCATTCTGGCGGATGGAATGGGCAGCGGGGTCAAGGCCAATATTCTGGCCACGCTGACCTCTAAGATACTGGGAACTATGTTTCAGAACGGGGCGTCCATTGAGGATGCGGTGGAGACCATCGTTAAGACACTGCCGATCTGCCAGGTCCGGAAGGTGGCCTATGCCACATTCAGTATACTGCAGATTTTCCACAACGGGGAAGGATATCTGGTGGAGTTCGACAATCCGGAATGTGTGCTGATCCGGGATAGAAAACTGATGGATATCCCCTTCACCCATCGGGAACTGGAGGGGAAGGATATCCGGGAATGGCGGTTTCAGGTGCAGATGGGCGACTGCTTTGTGCTGATGAGTGACGGCGTGGTCTACGCGGGAGCCGGCGAGATCCTGAATCTGGGCTGGACCAGAGACAGTATGGCCGAATATGCGCTCAAATGCATGAAAACCACTACGTCGGCTTCCCGGCTCACGGCCATGTTAAGCAAAGCCTGCGACGATCTCTATCTGCAAAAACCCGGAGACGACACTACGGTCTGTGTGACCAGAGTGATCCCCAGACGTCTGGTCAGCATCTTCACGGGACCACCGGAGGATCCAGGGGACGACCGGAAGCTGATGGAACAGTTCATGGGCGAAGCCGGCTGTAAGATCGTATGCGGCGGCACCAGCGCGAATATTGCTGCAAAATATCTGGATAAACCGGTCACAACTCAGATCCAGAACACTTCCAGCGATGTACCGCCCATGGCGGAAATCGAAGGAATGGATCTGGTTACAGAAGGAATCATAACCATGAATAAAGCGTTGAAGCTTTTAAGACAATATATAAGGGATGAAGTCGATGTGGACTTCTTCCTGGCCCTGGATGAGGACAACGGCGCCGCCAGGCTGGCCAAGATCCTGATCGAGGAATGCACGGAACTAAAGCTCTTCGTGGGGAAAGCCGTCAATCAGGCCTACGACGCCACCATGGACTTAGACCTTCGCATGAATCTCATCGGCCAGCTCAAATCGGTGGTAGAGCAGATGGGACACCGCGTAGAAATCATTTACTTCTGAGAGGGGACTGGCTCATTCCGTCTTAAGCTCAACCGGCATCAAACGAAAGGCGGAATGTGCCTGTCCCCGGAAGCTGCCAGATAGCACAGGCAACGGAAATCCTAAAAGTATCCAGACCAAAACCAGATAACAGCAACACATAATCAAAAGAACGATCCCACCAACACAAAACCAAACCAACAATAATACATGCCTCAAAAGCAAAGGAGACCCACCATGAATCAAGTATACGAAAAATTACAAAAATGCTATGAAAGCGTAAAATCCAAAGCAGACTTCCAGCCCAAAGTAGCGCTGATCCTGGGTTCCGGCCTGGGGGATTACGCCGAAGGCATCCAGGTAGAAGCGACCCTTAATTATTCTGATATCGAAGGATTCCCGGTATCCACCGTGCCCGGCCACAAAGGCCGTTTCATCTTCGGCTATGTAGAAACCGTACCGGTCGTCATCATGCAGGGCCGTGTCCATTACTACGAAGGCTACGACATGTCCGACGTAGTACTTCCCACCAGGCTCATGCGGATGATGGGTGCCGAGGTATTATTCCTGACCAACGCCTCCGGCGGAATCAACTATAACTATCAGGCGGGAGATTTCATGCTGATCCGGGACCATATCCTGAATTTCGTCCCATCTCCCTTAATCGGGCCCAACATCGACGAGCTGGGAACCAGGTTCCCCGACATGAGCGATGTCTATGATTTCAAACTCCGCCGGATCATCAGACAGACCGCCCTGGAACAAAACATCCCGCTTCAGGAAGGTGTCTACATCCAGCTGACCGGCCCCAATTTCGAGACTCCCTCCGAGGTGCGCATGTGCAGGACTCTGGGCGCTGATGCCGTAGGAATGAGCACCGCCTGTGAGGCTGTGGCAGCTAACCACATGGGAATGAAGATATGCGGTATCTCCTGTGTATCCAACCAGGCAGCCGACGCGGCCAAACAGCCGCTGACCCATGAAGAGGTACAGGAGATGGCGGACCGCAAGGCGCCGATGTTTAAGAAGCTGATCACCTCGTCCATCGTGAATATTGCGACGGAAGTCCTGTAAGGGCTTCCCAGTGGCGAAGGGGAGGCTGCCGGAAAGGAGGCGGGTACTATAAAAGCATTATATTACAATGGGCGGGAAGCAAAATACCTGGAGGATTATCCGATTCCCGTACCAACAGATACCGAAAGTTTGATTAAAATACGGATAGCGGCTGTCTGTAATACGGACAAGGAAGTATTGCGGGGGTATAAACCTGATTTTAACGGAATTATGGGCCATGAGTTTGTAGGCGAAGTAATTAAGTCCGGCAGACCGGAGCTGGTTGGACGGCGGGTAGTGGGAGAACTGAACGCAGGGTGCGGACACTGTCTGTACTGCAGGACCGGAAGGCGGGGACATTGTGACAGCCGGCGGGTGATCGGGCTTGCCGGAAAGGACGGATGCTTTGCGGAATATATGACCCTGGAGACAGGACTTTTGCATGAAGTTCCGGATACCCTGAGGGATGAGGAGGCGGTATTCACGGAACCGCTGGCGGCAGCTTTGGAGATTCCCACACAGGTTCATCTAAAACCCTCCGACAGCGTGGCTGTGATCGGAGACGGCCGTCTGGCGTTTATGATCGCCCAGGTGATTGCGCTGACTGGCGCTGACTTAACGGTGATCGGCAGACATGAAGAGAAGCTGAAACAGTTTTCGGGATTTGCGCATGTTACAACAGATCTTCCGGATACCTACGAGGTAGTGATAGATGCCACCGGATCTCCCACAGGGATCCTGACTGCCCAGAAAGTGGTGCGCCATAAGGGAACGATCGTATTAAAAAGCACCTACGCAGGGGATACGAAAGTGAATATGAGTGATTTTGTTGTCAATGAAGTGACGATTACGGGCAGCAGATGCGGACCGTTTGCCCCGGCATTAAATCTGCTGTCAAAACATTATGTCCAGTTTCCGCCTATACAGCTTTATGATTTAACGGACTACGGGCAGGCATTTCAGTCAAAGGCATTCAAAGCGGGATTCTCATTTACAGACAAGAACTGCCGGACATAGTTTAAAACCTGATAAGGAGCGTGAGTTATATGGAAAAGACAATCGGAGATGATTACGCAGATAATGTAAGGCTGAGCGGGGACGGGAAAAAAGTCATTATTATAGATCAGACCAAACTGCCGAATATTGAAGAATATCTGACGCTGGAAACGGCTGAGGATATCTATGATGCCATATATGAATTAAAAGTGCGGGGCGCACCGGCGATCGGAATCTGCGCAGGGTACGGCATCTATGTCCTGGCACGGCAGATTCACACGGAGGATTATTCGGATTTTTTGCAAAAATTCAGGGAATACAAAGAATATCTGGATTCCTCCAGGCCCACTGCGGTGAACTTAAGCTGGGCCTTAAACCGCATGGAAAAAGTAGTGACCGGCCATCCGCAGTGCACGGTTTCCGAGATACTTAAGCTGCTGGAGAAAGAGTGCCGCATGATTCAAAAAGAGGATATTAAGATGTGCCGGGCCATTTCCGAATACGGGCTTACGCTGATCAGTGATGGGGATGGAATTCTTACCCACTGCAATGCGGGACCGCTGGCCACTTCACGGTACGGTACGGCGCTGGGACCGCTGTTTTTGGGAAAAGAGCGGGGAATGGAATTCCGGGTATTTGCAGACGAGACAAGACCTCTGCTGCAGGGAGCCCGGCTGACCTCTTACGAGTTGGCCAGGGGCGGTATTGACGTTACGCTGATCTGCGATAATATGGCCAGCCTGGTTATGAAGAACGGCTGGATTCAGGCGTGTTTTGTAGGCTGCGACCGGGTGGCGGCCAACGGAGACGCGGCTAATAAAATAGGAACCAGCGGTGTGGCGATACTGGCGAAGTATTACGGCATACCTTTTTATGTACTGGGGCCCGGGTCAACGGTTGACATGGCATGCCCGACGGGCGCTGATATCCGGATCGAGCTTCGGGATGAACAGGAGATCAAGACCAAATTCTATCGGGAACCCATGGCGCTGCCCAAAGTGAAATGTTACAATCCGGCCTTTGATGTTACAGATCACTCCCTGATCACGGCGATCGTGACGGAGAGGGGAATATGCTATCCTCCGTATACAGAAAACCTGGCTGAAATGTTCCGTATATAGGTTATTTTTGCGTATTTTTATCCCGTATATAACACGGATTTGTTGTAAATGCTTAAAAAGAATGATATGATAAATATGTAATCCACGGTCGGCCGGAAGGCCGAAGACTTAAGGATTTCAAAAGGAGGAATATTATGTTGAAAAAAGTTTTTGCAGTGATGTTGGCATTTACTATGGTGCTGATTATGGCAGGCTGCGGTGATAAAGAGCAGCCCCAGGAGCCTGCGAAGGAGGACAGTACGCCGGCGGGTGAGACCGCAGCCACGCCTGCACCGGAGAGTACGGCGCCCGCGACGGAAGCGCCTGCGCAGACTGCGATGAAGATCGCGATCGTAACAAGCCCTTCCGGGGTGGATGATGGTTCCTTCAACCAGAATGTATATGAAGGCATCCAGGCGTTTATCGCCAATCATCCGGAGGCTACGGTAAAAGCGGTTAATGAACCTACCGGGGATAATACGGCATCCGTTCAGGCAGTCGCCGATATTGTCGCTGATTATGACGTAATTGTCACTCCGGGATTCCAGTTCGCAGGTATCGGACAGCTGGCACAGGATAATCCGAATGTAAAGTTTATACTGGTGGATTCCTATCCGGCCGACGCGGAAGGTAAGGAAGCGGAGATGGATAATGTCTACGCGATGCAGTTCGCGGAGCAGGAAAGCGGATTTTTCGCCGGTATCGCGGCGGCGCTGCAGACAAAGTCCGGTAAGGTCGCCGTGGTGAACGGCGTGGCCTTCCCTTCCAATGTGAATTACCAGTATGGATTCGAATCAGGCGTGAACTACGCGGTCAAGAACCTGGGCGCGAAAGCGGAATGCGTGGAGATCGCCGCTTATGCAGGGACCGATGTAACCAATAATAATGTAGGCGGCAACTATACCGGGAATTTTGCGGATCAGGCCCAAGGCAAGGTGGTCGGCAAAGCTCTGATTGACAAAGGCGTAGACATCATGCTTGTAGCGGCGGGCGGATCCGGAAACGGAGTTTTTACGGCTGCCAAGGAGGCAAAAGGGGTAATGGTGATCGGATGCGATGTAGACCAGTATGACGACGGCGCCAACGGAGACAGCAACATCATCCTGACCTCCGCGCTTAAGATTATGGATAAAAATGTGGAGAAACAGTTAAATGCCATTGCCGACGGCACTTTTAAAGGAGGCAATTATCTTCTGAAAGCAGACACGGATTCCACAGGGTACGTAAAGGCTGAAGGAAGGCAGCAGCTGTCTGCGGATACAATTGCTATATTAGATAAGGTATATGCGATGGTAAAAGACGGAACAATCGTGCCTCCTTCCAATTTCGACGGTACTCCTGATGATTTTAAGGGACTTGACGTGCCGGTTAAATAGATATCAGGCGTGATATGGTATCCCATGGGGACAGACACCGAAGGCGGCTGTCCCCATATATTTATGCGGTTTTATTTTTTGAGGTGTTATTACCGGAGTATTAATGGCAGGTCAAAGGATAAAAAGGGAAAGGAGACAGAGGGATGTCTGAATACATCGTGGAAATGAGGCATATCACGAAGAAATTCCCCGGCATCATCGCGAATAATGATGTCACTATACAGATAAAAAAGGGGGAAATATTCGCCCTCCTGGGTGAGAACGGCGCCGGGAAATCCACACTGATGAGTATGCTGTTCGGCATGTACGAGCCGGACGAAGGAGAGATATTAATCCGCGGGGAAAAAGTAAAAATCGCTTCGCCCAACCATGCCACCCGGCTAAATATCGGTATGGTTCACCAGCATTTTAAGCTGGTATCCAATTATACCGTCACCGAAAATATCGTGATGGGGATGGAGCCGGTGAAAAAGCTGCTGGGGTTTATCCCCTATGTGGATCTGAAAAAGGCCGCCAGGGAGATCGCCCAGCTGTCGGCAAAATACGGATTGGAGGTGGACCCCCAGCAGCTGATCGAGAACGCCAACGTGTCCACCCAGCAGAGGGTGGAAATCCTTAAGATGCTCTACCGGGAGGCGGAAATCCTGATATTTGACGAACCCACTGCTGTACTGACTCCGCAGGAAATCGAATTTTTGCTTGATATTATCCGGGGACTTAGGGATGGCGGAAAGACGGTCATCCTGATCTCTCATAAATTGGAGGAGATCAAACAGGTTTCAGACCGCTGCGCCATCTTAAACAGGGGAAAGCTGGTGACGGTCAGGGACGTGGCCGCTACCAGCACGAAGGAAATGGCGAACCTGATGGTAGGCAGGGAGGTCAGCTTTGAGACGGATAAAAAGCCGGCGGATTTTCATGAAAAGATATTGGAAGTGGAGCATCTGTCGGTAGAAGACCAAAACCACTTTCCACTGGTCAAGGACGTCTCCTTTTCCGTGCGGGGGGGAGAGATCTTCGCCATCGCCGGGGTATCCGGGAACGGGCAGGTGGAGCTGGCCGATGCCATCGCCGGACTGATAAAGGCCAGGAGCGGTGTTATTCGCCTGAACGGAGTCGATATCTCCGACTACAGTATACGCAGGAGGACGCTGGAAGGAATCTCCTATATACCGGAGGACAGGCAGAATTACGGGCTGGTCTTAGACTTTACATTGGCGGAAAACCTGGCGTTAAAGCAGTATTATCAGGAGCCGTTTTCCCATAAAGGGGTGCTGCGTCCCGGTGAGATGGACCGGTATGGGGAGCGGATGCTGGAGAAATATGACATCCGGAGCGGGCAGGGGGTAAAAACCCAGGTGCGTTCCATGAGCGGCGGCAACCAGCAGAAGGCGATCGTAGGCAGGGAGATTGAGCTGCAGAGCCCGCTGATGATATTTGTACAGCCGACCAGGGGATTGGATATCGGCGCCATCGAGAATATACACAACCAGATACTTAAAGAGCGCGATGCGGGGAAAGCGATACTGCTGATATCGCTGGAGTTAGATGAAATTATGAACCTGTCCGATACGATCGGTGTGATTTACAACGGTGCCATTATGAAAATTGCCGATGCAAAGACGTTGACCACCAATGAAGTGGGCGAGTTTATGATGGGGGTTAAGGGCGCATGAATAAGATAACGAGAGTATTTCGAAAAGGATTTGTCGCTATGCTTGGAAATGAAAAAACGCAGCCTTTTGCGATTCCGCTGTTTACCATACTGATCAGCCTGCTGGTAGGGATGGCGGTAATCGCGCTGACGGGTGGGAATCCGGTTTCGGCTTATCGAAACCTGCTGGAGGGCAGCGGACTTTTGGCCAAGTCCTCTTACGCGGCCTATAAGAGCATGCTGACGGACTTTACCAGCTTCTTAAACGCCTGGACTCCCATGCTGTTCGCGGCGCTTGCGGTAGCCATAGCCCTAAAAGCAGGCCTGTTCAATATCGGTGTCTCGGGCCAGATGCTGACGGCCGGTTTTATCACATCGGTGACTGTGGGCTATGCCCAGAGTCTGCCCTGGCCGGTGGCGAAGATTTTGACTCTGGCGGTGGGAATTGTGGTCGGGATGCTGGTTGGGGGATTGATTGGCTGGCTAAAATACCGTTTTAATATTAACGAGGTTGTTTCCTCCATCATGATCAATTATATTGCACAGTACATCATCAGCTTCTTTATCAATACTTTCTATATGAATCCGGTATCCAGGCAGTCCCAGGTGGTAGCGGAGGCATCCAGGCTGACGCTGATGGATACGCCGGTGGGAGGTCTGAAGATTGACATCCCTCTGGGAATCCTTCTCGCCGTAATCGCAGCCATCGTGCTCCGATTTCTAATGAACAGGACAGTGCTGGGATATGAGATCAAAGCGGTGGGGGCCAGCCCAAAGGCAGCAAAATACGCGGGAATGAACGTGGGCCGGAATATGATCCTTACGATGATGATATCGGGGGCCTTGGCCGGTCTGGCCGGCGTTACTTATTTTATGGGATATTTCGGTTCCATACAGCCGAAGGTGCTTCCGTCCACCGGGTTTGACGCCATCGCGGTAGCTCTGCTGGGAAACTCGAATCCGATCGGCATTCTGTTCTCATCGTTTCTGATCACGATACTCGGTAAGGGCAGTACTTACATGAGCTCCCAGTCAGGGGTCCAGGCGGAGATCGCGTCGGTTATTACCGGTATTATCCTTTTGTTCGCAGCGTGTTCGGCGTTCGTGAAATTCCGTGTAAACCGTATGAAGGAGCTGCTGGAGGAAGAGGCGCAGGAACAGCCGTCAGTCGGGAAGCGGGGAGACGGTAAGGGAAAGGGGGACGGAGATTTATGAATACGGTAATTATAGATGGGTTATCATTTTCGCTGCCGCTTTTTATCATGGCAATCGGAGGAATCTACAGTGAGCGAAGCGGTGTTACGAACCTGGCCCTTGAGGGACTGCAGGGTTTTGGAGCCTTCACAGGTTCCCTGTTTGCTGTTCTGACCGCAAATGTGTTCGGTCTGGGTTCCCTGTCTCAGGTTTTGCTGGCCATCCTGTTCGCGGTAATCGGAGGCGCGGTGTATTCTCTTCTGCACGCATTGTTGTGCATCCGTTTCAAGGCTAATATGGTTATAAGCGGTGTGGTGATCAACATACTGGCTATGGCCTTAACCACGTTTTTTACCAAGCAGTTGAATCCTATTCTGTTCGGCACTCCTTCGGACAAATTCAATCTGGGGGTATCCGGGCGGTTCACGATTCCGGTGATATCAAAAATTCCGGTTTTGGGGGCGGTTTTCACGGATTTGTATCCGTTTGAGATTGTGATCGTGCTTGCGGCCTTTGTGGCCTGGTTCGTATTATATAAGACAAGGTATGGCATGCATCTAAGAGCCTGCGGAGATAACCCCCATGCGGTGGATGCGGCTGGTATCGAGGTGGGAAAGGTAAGACTTGGGGCGGTTATGGTTTCAGGCGCACTGTCGGGGATCGCAGGGATCTGTTTTGCTTATTCCATCTCCGCCAATTTTTCCTCAGCCATCTATGTGGGCTATGGTTACCTGGCCATCGCGGCTCTGATCTTCGGCAACTGGAAGATACTCCCTACGCTGGGAGCCTGTTTGCTATTCGGATTCGCCCGCTCAGGGGGGAATAAAATCGTGCTTATACTGCAGATGCCCAGCGCTTATTCTGATCTGGTTATGATACTTCCCTATGTGCTGACGCTGTTGCTCCTGGTCTTTTTCTCCAAGCATAATCAGGCGCCGCGCGCATTGGGAGAAATATATGATAAAGGAAAACGCTGATAAATAAGGAAGGAACGCTATGGGAATGAATACAGCATTGGCCGCGGAAGCTCTGCGGGTCAGGGAATATGCATACGCGCCTTATTCCGGTTTTTGTGTGGGTGCGGCGCTGTTGGCCGAAAATGGTAAGATATATACGGGCTGCAACGTTGAAAATGCGGCATATTCACCGTCAAACTGTGCAGAGCGAACAGCATTTTTCAAAGCATTAAGCTCCGGCGAACGAAAGTTTAAAGCTATCGCCATTGCGGGAGGGAAACAGGGGGGGCCTCCTGTAGATTACTGTCCGCCCTGCGGGGTATGCCGTCAGGTAATGATTGAATTCTGCGATCCGGAACTGTTTGATGTGATATTGGTAAAATCAGAGGATGACTATATAGGCTCTAAGCTGTCAGAGCTTTTTCCCATGGGCTTTGGACCGGGGAATCTTACGGCGCGGGGCGCAGACCAAGAAGGAGGAATACAATGAACACACGTTTTTACAATGCCAGAATACTGACTATGGCAAACGGATTCATGATCGAAGAGGGAGAACTGTGGGTGAGGGCCAACCGGATTGTCTATATCGGGACAGGCAGGGACAAAGACGCAGTGGAGAATATGGTAAAGTGGGACCGGGAGATCGACTGTAAGAAAAATCTGCTGATGCCGGGGTTCAAAAACGCCCATACACATTCCGCCATGACCTTTTTAAGATCCTATGCGGATGATCTTCCGCTGCTGGAATGGCTGAACAGGCAGGTGTTTCCTATGGAGGCCAAGCTGACACCGGAGGATGTGTATCATTTATCCAAACTGGCGATTATGGAATACCTGACCAGCGGTATAACTGCCAACTTCGATATGTATTTTTTCCGGGATCAGATCGCGAAAGCTTCCGTAGATACCGGTTTTCGTACCGTTCTGACCAATGGGTTGAACGATTTTGGCGGGACGGTGGAAGAGGAAGAGGCAGAATATCTGAAATTCAACTCTTATCACGAGTTAATCAGCTATCAGCTGGGATTCCACGCGGAATATACGACCAACCGTTCTCTGCTGGAAGGACTTGCGGCACTGGCGAAAAAACATCACGCGCCGGTATACACTCATAATTCGGAGGGCCGGCCTGAGGTGGAACAATGCCTGGAACGTTACGGGATGACACCTACCGTATTCCTGAACAGTTTAGGGCTGTTTGATTACGGCGGCGGCGGTTATCACTGCGTGCATATGTCTGAGGCCGATCTGGAGATATTCCGTGATCGTAAAATGTTCGTTGTGACGAATCCGGCGTCCAATGCGAAGCTGGCCAGCGGAATCGCTCCGCTTCAAAGGATGATGAGTATGGGGATCCAGCTGGCGATCGGAACGGACGGGCCTGCCAGTAACAACTGCCTGGATATGTTCCGGGAGATGTTTATGGCTACCTCCCTCCAGAAGCTGAACCTGGACGACGCATCCGCGCTGGATGCCAACGATGTGCTCTATATGGCTACCGTGGGCGGTGCCAAAGCGATGCACCTGGACGAATGTGATACGCTGGCGGAAGGCAAGCTGGCAGATCTGATCATGATCGATCTGCATCAGCCCAACATGCAGCCGATTAACAATATTACCAAGAACCTGGTATACTCCGGAAGCAAGAGCAATGTAAAGATGACTATGGTCAACGGGCATATCCTGTACGAGGACGGGGTCTTTGATATCGGTGTGGAGCCGGAAGAAATCTACGCGATTGCCAATGAAACCATACAAAGGATGAGAGAACAAGGGTGAAGCCGGGAATGAAATCAAGGGTGAAAGCTTCCTGCCATTTCAAATCAGCTCCCTGCCATTTCAAAAAAACAGGATGGCTGTGTGCCATCCTTATCTTCATTGGTCCGGTTTTTCTCGGCGGGCTCACGTTTCTTAGCGGATGTGCCGGGAAAGAGGAAGTGCAGCCGGTGGAAATTACGTTGGTACACGGCTGGGGAGGCACTGCGCAGACCCACAAAGTGGTGCGGGAGATTTATCAGGAGTTTTCCGCACAACGTGCGGATGTTATTTTAAATGAGCAGGCATCTTCTGACAGCACGATCGCAGTGGAGAAGGCCAATGACATGCTGGCTGTGGACCGGATGCCGGATGTGGTCAGTACCAACGGCCTCTCTTATTTTGTACAGAACGCGGTGACCAAAGGGATGGCACTGGATCTGATGCCGTACATAGAAGCGGATGAAGAACTGAGGGCTTCTATCCATCCCTCTGTGCTGGAAAGCTGGACGACAGAGGACGGAAAGCTCTATACGCTTCCAGACGCACTGGAGGTGATGGGATTCTGGTACAATGAATCCTATTTCCGTGAGGCAGGGATTACAGATGCGGATGGAAAAGTAAAGCTGCCGGATACCTGGGAGGAGTTCTTCGAGGACTGCGACAAGCTGGATGCGTGGTGTGAGACACAGAATTCTTCCAGGTCCGTGTTCGCACTGGAAAATATTCAGGTAGTGGAAGACTTCCTGCTGGCACGTCTGGCCGGAGCTTCCGAAGAAGGCTTCGCTATGGCCTCGGCCATGCCGTCTGATTTTGATACGCCCTCTTTTCAGCGGGCCCTTCAGGACGTGGCACGTCTTTATTCCTACTCACATGATGTGGACAACATTGACAATGCGAGACAGGCGTTTCTGGATGGACGCAGTGTGATTTATTTTAATGGGGTCTGGGAATGTGATGTCTTTTGCGGCACCGATATCGAAGGGGAGATCGGATATGCGGCTTATCCCACGGAAAGCGGTGCCTCCTTATCCTATATCTCCCCGTCATCCGGCTATGTGCTATACGATAATCCGGATCCGAAACGTAAGGAGGCCAGTATCGGATTCCTGAAATATATGCTTAGTACGGAGGTACAGAACCGTCTGGCGACAGATACCGGCCAGGCCCCCTCCAATCCCAATGTGGACAACATCATGATCAGGGAAAAGTATCCGCTGCTGGGCAATGCGCTGGAGGTGGCCCATGGAGCAGATCTGCAGATTAAAAGTATCAGTTCGGTGTGGGATGCCGTCACGCTGGATATCCTGAAAAGCCAGCTTCGGCAGGCATGCCGGAGCGAAGAGGGCAGACTTGGACTGATTAACCGCCTGAATGCAAAGCACACTTGATGATTGGGGACATGTCCATTTCAGTTTGGGACATGTCCAAATCAGGATGGACATGTCCCAAACTGAAATGGACATGTCCCCAACAGCCTATTTTGCACTTATTTTACCGGACAGGATTCCGCAGTAAAATAAGTGCATTTTTAACATCATCAATGAGGCGTTCCGGTAAAAAATGTATCATATTTTAGCGGCTTCTGTTTATTCAGAAATCCCTTTCTGTTTGATAAAGTTATCTTGTAAACGGAAGTAGGAATCTATAGGATTCGAAGAAAGGGAGGATTATGATGAAATTCAGGAAGGTTCTGAGTGTAACATTAGCGGCGGTTATGGCAGCGGCCCTGGTATTGACCGGGTGCGGCAGCAAACCGGCAGAGGGAACGGCGGATAATCAGGCGTCGTCTGAAGGGGATAAGGATCAGAATGCCGAAGCAGAACAGGCGGATAAAGGAGAACAAGAGGATAAAAGTAACGGTGAGCTGCCGACGATTACATTTACCCACGGCTATTATCATGACGAATCGGAGTGGGCGGCAGCAGGGGAAATGAGGAAGATCTATCAGGAATTTGCGGACGCCCATAAGGATGCGTTCAATTTTGTGATCGTCGCGGATGAGAGCGGTGCGGAAGGGATTTATAATACAGCTCTGAACGATATCAGCGCCGGGGAGTTTTATGACATCGCAGACTTTGGCGGCTGGGATATTGTACCGGTGGCGGCAAACGCGGATATAATTCTGGATCTGAAACCCTATCTGGATGAAGATGCGGCGTTTAAGGCAGGTGTGGGAGTCTGCTATGATCAGAATCTGACACAGGACGGTAAGATTTATTCGGTCAGAGAACAGATCGAAGGTGTAGGCTTCTGGTATAATCAGACGCTGTTTGATAAAGCCGGCGCGGCTGCACCGGATCAGTGGCAGACATGGGAAGACTTTGACACGGCGGTGGAGAAACTGACAGCAGCCGGAATCATGCCCTTCGGACTGAACGCCGGTTGGCCGACGAATATATTGGCGGCAGCTTATTCCCAGCGGGATGACGCTTCCAGAACTTTCTATGAGAGCGGCAAGACAGTGAGCAGCTTTGACGATCCCACTTTTAAGGAAACTCTGGGCTTTATCCAGACGAAAGTGCTGCAGAAGATCGATGCTGCGAATTTCGGACCCGGCGGGGATGATGACGAGCAGTACCGTACCGACTTCTTCGACGGAAACACAGCGATGCTGTTTAACGGGGTATGGGATGCGGGCGGTTCCGTGGACTGTAAGGCAGGGGCCGAGAACATCAGACCGGCGGTATTCCCGACCAATGAAGCGGGCATGAAAGCATCTTTGTTATCGGGGGGAACCGGCTTTGTCGTATCTAATAAGTTAGATGAAGCGCAGACGCAGGCATGTGTGGAGTTCATAAAGTATATGACCAGCGAGGAGATCGCCGAACGCATTATCTCGGCGGGTATCGGAATGGCCCCCAGCACGGCCGTGGATTACCAGGCCCTGGCGGATTCTGTGGATACGGCCGACGCGAAACTGTTGGTGGAAGCCTGCGGCCTGTGCCAGAATGCGGACTACCAGGCACTCGGATGGGGAAATACCTTCGGTGACGCGGAAGGTGAAATCCAGGCGAAATACGCAGGGTTAAAAGATGGTTCAAAAACGGTCGATGGTGTGGTCAAAGAGCTGGATCAATTCCTGGAAGCAGCGGAGTAAGCCCTCGGTTCCGGATTGTGACAGGTAACTGATGGAAAATGAAACCCAGGGCTGTTTCTTCCAAGACCGTCAGCAGACGATCGGCTGGCTGCGGAGGAGGCAGCCCCTTACCGCTGTAGGAGGGCTGAGCTTGAAAAAACGAAAGTGGCTCACGAAAAAAAATGGCTTTATCTGTGCATTTTTATTACCGGGGATCCTTCTCTTCACCGTCATCTATGCCTATCCTCTGGTTAATATCTTTTTTACATCTTTTTGCAAATGGAACTATAAGAATTTTGTAAGCCCCGAGTTACTGGGCTTTGGCCAGATGCTTGACAATTATATCAAGCTGTTTACGGTAGATGCCAATTTCCAGCGGGCGCTGTTCAACACGGTAAAATGGGTCGCGCTGACCCTGGTGATCCAGGTGCCCTTTACCCTGTTGGTGGCCCTGGTATTGTCGAAGAAGCCGAAGGGCTGGAAGCTAACGAGAAATGTTTTCGTTATCCCGAATATCATTTCCACCGCGGCCATCGGACTGATCTTTTTAAATATTTACAGTCCGTCCCGGGGGATTATTACGGAGCTGTGCAATAAAATATGGCCGGGCTCCAATATCAGTGTGCTGGCCAATGAAAACTTCGCATTCTGGGGAGTGACATTATCCTTCATACTGTTCGGCGGCTCCCTGTGCCTGCTGCTGCTGACGCAGATCTTTTCCATCGATTCCGGTATCTATGAAGCGGCCAGGGTGGATGGCGCCTCCGCAGTCCAGATCGACCTGAGAATCACCCTGCCTCTGCTTCGGCCCATGATCGGAACCATCGCGGTGATGGCCGCGAACTATGGGCTGCTGCTGTACAACGAGGTGGCGCTGATTACCAGCGGCGGACCGGATAACGCCACCTACAGCCTGAGTTACTATATCTACAAGACGGCCCTTGGCAGTACAAAGCTGAACTTCGCCAGGGGCAATACGGCCGGGGTGATTCAATTCATACTGGGTATTCTCATGGTGGGCGCGATCAATAAAGTATTCCGCACAAATAAAGCGGATTGAGGAAAGGGGAAATGTAATGAAGAAAATGACAGAAGCAGAAAAAAAAGGGAGGGCAGGCAGCGTATTGGGTTTTGTAGGAAAATATTTGCTGATAGCCTTTGTAATTTTTTTGTCTGTCTACCCGATTCTGTGGGTGTTCCTCTCCTCCTTTAAAAAAAATCCGGGTGGACTGTCACTGCCGGATGAATGGATATTGGATGGCTATATTACCATATTTACCAAACTGGATATTCAGACCTATTTTCTGAACAGTATTATCATCACGGTCATATCAACAGCGGTCAGTGTACTGATCGTGGCGATGTCGGCCTATATCTCCGCCAGGATGGAATTCAAACTGAAAGGTCTGATTACGGCGATGTTCGCCGCGACTCTGTTCATTCCGTCGATCTCCATCAGTTTTCCGATCTACCGGCTGTTGGGGAATCTGGGACTGAAGGATACGCGGACCGGACTGGTTTTCATCTACTCGGGTCTGGGAATTGCGGTGACATTTTTTATCATACGCAGTTATTTCCTCACGATTCCCAGGGAGATGGAGGAGGCGGCCAGGATGGACGGATGCGGGTACGCAGCTACCTTTTTCCGGATTATTGTACCGATCGCGAAGCCGGGTTTGTCCACCGCGGCGATCATGGCGTTTCTGAATAACTGGAATGAGTTCTATTTCGCATCCATACTGCTGAAGAGCAAGGAGAAAATGACCATACCGGCGCTGCTGGGACAGTTTACCACCGCTTATTCCAAAAATCTGAACGGGATGTTTTCTGCCATCATCGTTGCAGTGGTTCCGACGATCCTTGTGTTCTGTCTGCTTTCGGAGACATTTGTGAAATCACTGACTGCCGGCGCGGTGAAAGGATAAAGAGATCGATAAGAGAATATAAAGGCATAGACAATAAAGGGCGGAAATGACATGACCCAAAGCGTAATCTAAACTGCTAATAATCGGGAGGAGAAGAAAATGACGAGGATAGAAGAGCGGGAAGCGCGCACGAAATGGTTTCTGCGTGACCGGTTTGGAATGTTTATACATTGGGGACTGTACTCCATCCCTGGGAGAGGGGAGTGGGTGCAAAGCGACGAGCAGATAACGCAGTCCGGGTACGAGACTTACGCCCGGGAGTTTGATCCGGTCCGTTTTGATCCGGAACAATGGGCTTTACTGGCGAAACGTGCCGGTATGAAATACGCGGTGCTGACCACGAAGCATCATGAAGGATTCTGTCTGTTTGACAGTGCCTGTACGGATTATAAAAGTACGAATTCACCCTGTAAGAGGGATCTGGTCAAAGAGTTTGCGGACGCATTCCGGGCACAGGGATTAAAGGTGGGATTTTATTATTCCCTTCTGGACTGGCATCATCCGGATTATCCGGCATATGCGGATATGTACCATCCGGACCGGAACCATGAGGAATATAAGGGAAAGCCTTATCGGTTTGAACGGTACCTGGAGTATCTTTACCGCCAGGTCGAAGAATTGATGACTAATTACGGGAAGATTGATCTGCTCTGGTTTGATTTTTCTTATGAAGGGCACACCGGAGAGGATTGGAACGGTGAGGAACTTCTGCGTATGGTGCGGGGGCTGCAGCCGGACATTATCATCAACGGCAGATTGGAAGCGAACGGGGAGAATTACGGATCAGTCATGACCGATGAGCCTACGGTATTCTCTGGGGATTTCGCCTGTCCGGAGATGATCATTCCGCCGGATGGGCTTAAGACGCCCTCGGGACGTCCGATTCCGTGGGAAGCCTGTTTTACACTGAATAATAACTGGGGATACGCCCCGAACGATCTTCACTACAAAAGCGCCGGGCAGATCATCCGTAAACTGGTGGAATGCACCAGTAAGAATGGAAATATGATTGTCAATGTATCTCCGGATGCCATGGGGGAGATCCCGTTCAGGCAGCAGGAGATATTGGAAGAAGTGGGCCGCTGGATGCGTAAAAATGCAAAGAGCATCTACGGCTGCGGGATGTCCGGTCTCGAGAAACCCGAGTGGGGCAGGTATACCAGGAACGGCAATAAAATCTATGCTCATATTATGGAAGAGAGTATCGGGCCAATCGCCCTCCCGGGTCTTGAGGGCAGAATTAAAAAAGCCAGACGTTTATCCGACGGATTCGAAATGCAGCTGATGACACCCTGGGTGGCAAAGGAGTTTCCCGGATACGCGTTTATGAATTACGGAACACCGGAATGCTTTTCTTTTACGGTAGAGGAATCACCGGACACGGTGATCGAACTGGAACTGCGTGAGTGAGCGCATACCGGGATTCCCGGTACGGGATAACGGGAGGAGGATCTATGAGCTATTATATAGGAATCGACGGCGGCGGGACGAAGACTGATTTTATCCTCTGCAATGAAGCGGGGGAAATACTGGCCTGTAAGCGGTATGGGAGTGCCTCCCACAAACAGATCGGGATATCCGGCGTGGTGGAGCTGCTGCGCAGGGGAATCCATGATCTGCTGGAAGAGGCAGATATGGAGGAGAATGATTCAGGATCGCCGTTTGCTGCAAAAGCCCATGCCCAATACTATGGGTGCTTTGGAATGCCGTTATTTGGGGAGTTCCCGGAATATGACCGGCAGATTGAGGGAGAAATAAAGCGGGAATTTGCATCCTGTCATATCCGGGTGGTAAATGATGCTCAGGCCGGATGGGCCGGTTCCCTGGGAATGCAGCCGGGGATCAATGTGGTGGCAGGTACCGGTTCGATCGGATTCGGGGTAAATGAAGAGGGAAGGACCGCTAAGGCCGGAGGTTGGAGTGATTTCTTTTCCGATGAGGGCTCCTGTAACTGGATCGGCAGACGGACTGTTGAATATTTTACAAAGGAAGCGGACGAGAGGCTGCCCAAAGGAGCGCTGTATTATCTGGTGAGAGCGCACCTGCAGCTGACCCAGGATGTGGAAATTATTGAAAAAATTGAGGAGGAGTACGTGCCCAGCCGTGATAAAATGGCATCTCTGCAGCTTATTTTAAAGGAGGCGGCTTTGGCGGGAGACGTGGCCGCGTCCTATCTCTATGAGGAAGCAGCCGAGGAATTAAGCCTGATCGTGGGAGGGGTATATCGGCAGCTGTTTGACGAACGGAGCTGCCTGGTCTCCTGTTCCGGGGGTCTTTTCCTGGCGGGGGACTGTATCATGATACCATTTCAGAAGAAGCTGGCGGAATATCCGGTCACCCTGATCCAGCCCAGGCTGGACCCGGCCCGCGGCGCTTTGCTGCTGGCTTCTTCATTCGGTGACGGGAAGCTTACGGCTGAACTGCTGGAAAAAGCGGAAACGAGATAAAAGCGGAAACAAGATGAAAGTGGAAATGAGATAAAAATGGAAACAAGAACGGGATTAAGTTAATAGAGGAAACAGATATAATCATTGAAGAATATAATCGGAGGTTATCACATGTATCTGACAGAAAATGAAATCATGAGCCAGCACCTGGCACTAAAAAAGACATGGGAATATATAACCGGTCGCAGGGGGGATCTTACGAACTTTTTCAGCCGGTATCCCCAGCGCAGGTTCGTTTTTCTGGGCTGTGGTTCCAGTTATATGCTGGCAAAGAGTGCCCGGTGTATGTTTGGAGCTTGTGCGGGCACTACTGCGAACGCGGTGGCCGGAGGGGACTATCTGGTCCATCCGGAATATTATAAAGAAATGATGCAGGAGAGTATCCTTATAACACTGTCCAGGTCGGGACAGACTTCGGAGATCGTGCGATCGGCAGCTCATATCAAAGAACGATACGGTATTCCGGTTCTCTCCATCTCGATGAAAGATCAGAATGATATTATGCCCTACAGTGATGTGGATCTCACCATGGACTGGTGTTACGATCAAAGCGTCTGCCAGACCCGGACTGTAACGAACCTGTATCTGGCGCTGGCGATGCTGCTTGGTTTTTATAGACAGGAGGATCAGCTGCTGGCCGACTTGGCGAGAGTGGTGGATGAAAATGAAGAATACACGCGGCGGTATCGTCCGGTCTTAAAAGAGACCGCGGCAAAGAACTGGGATCATGCTGTAGTTCTTGCTGACGGGCCGTTACATGGTTTGGGCGAAGAAGGGGCGCTGGCCTTTACAGAGATCGCCATGGTACCGGGGCAGTGCTTTCACCTGCTTGATTATCGGCATGGCCCAATGGTCCTGAACGGGGAACACACGTTGACCGTTGTCCTTGTTCAGGCTGGGGAAGAAAAACTCCAGAAGGATTTGATACAGGATCTGCAGCGGCATGGCGGGACGGTGGTTACGGTGGCAGCGTCTGAAGGAACGGAACTGAAAGATAATTTACCGGGAGTGGATGTAAATGTGGAAATAGGCGGAGATATCTCGTGGATTGCCAGGGGGATTCCATTCATCTTTGTCTGCCAGATACTGGCTTTTGAAAAAGCGATGGTGCTGGGCAAAAACCCGGATGAGCCAAAGGGGCTGGATGCGTTTATAACATTAATATACAGTTAGGAGTACAGATGCAAAGCGACAGCCATACATAAATAAGGAGCGATAGATAGCCTATGAAAAAAATTACATTTATCGGAGCAGGCAGCTTTGATTTTACCAGGGAACTGGTGAGGGATCTGTTTACGTTCCCTGCATTCCGGGACGCCAGGATCTGTCTGATGGATATTGATGAACAGCGGCTTGTATTCAGTCGGTCTGCGTGTGAAAAGATAAAACGGGCAGGGGGATATCCGGCGGTGATCGAGGCAACAACGGACCGCAGGCAGGCGCTGGAAGGTGCGGATGGTGTCATCATTACCATCTTAAGCGCGGGACCGGAAATTTTCCGGACGGACATCGAAATTCCGTTTCGATTTGGCGTGGATCTGTGCGTGGGTGACACCAGAGGGCCGGCAGGCATTTTCCGGTTCTTGCGGACTGCACCGGTACTGCTTGAGATCTGCCGCGACATTGAGAAGTATTGCCCTGATGCTTATGTATTGAATTATACGAACCCAATGGCATTAAACTGCCGCTATCTGCAGGAAATGACAAACCTAAAAATCACGGGACTATGCCACAGTGTCCAGCACACCGCGAAAATGTTGGCGGATTGGATCAATACACCCATGGACCGGGTTTCTTATCTGTGTGCAGGTATCAATCATCAGGCATTTTATCTGAAATATGAAGTGGATGGCAGGGATGCCTATCCGCTGATCCGGGAGGCTGCAGCATGCTCCCGGATTTATAATGAAGAACAGGTACGAAATGAATTATTCCTGCATCTGGGTTACTATCCGACAGAGAGCTCCGGCCATAATTCGGAATACTATCCCTGGTTCCGCAAGCGAAAGGATCTGCTTGAAACTTACTGTACTCATTCCACAGGCTGGAATCCGGGGGCGCACGCTTACATTCTGAATGAATATTTCAGGCGCACCAATGAATGGAAAAAGGATATTCAGGACTGGCTTTCCAAAGATCAGGTAGATCTGAAACGGGGCCAGGAATATGCAGCCTGCATTTTCAACGCATTGTTCGGAGATCAGGAGCCGTTCTCTTTTAATGGAAATGTTCGCAACGAACATTACATTTCCAATCTTCCAGAGGGCTGCTGTGTGGAAGTGCCGGTCACGGTGGATGAGACAGGATTTCATGTCCAAACTGTGGGAAATATGCCGGACCATCTGGCTATGCTGATTCATACAGCGGCCAGCAGTGAGGAATTGGCCGTGCGAGGATGTATCCGGGGAGACCGTCGCCTGGTATATTACGCAGTGCTGGGCGATCCGCTGACCGGTGCGGTGCTTAGCATGGAAGAAATCCGTCAGATGGTGGATGAAATGTTCTCGGCCAACGAAATCTATTTGCCTCAATTTGCAGGTATGATAGAATAGAAGATAGTAGTTCCGTTCAGGAGGATCTTCTGTAATGGCAAAAAGACAAAAAAGGACGTCCCTGCGGACGAAGATGATATCCATCAATCTGGGGATTACGGTATCGGCGCTGATTTTGTGCGGAGCCATATTTGCGGTGTCCGTCTGGATGATCATGGGTAAATATATTGATCACGATATTGACTTTTTCCTGACAGAGACCAGCCATAATATGACGGACAAGATTGAATATCTGGAACAGGTGGTTTTAAAACTGAGGGATTCTGATGAGATCATGGGGTACCTGGAAAAGGATAGTTATGCGTCAGAAAAAGCCTCCGCAGACGAAACGCCCGTGGAGGAAACGCCCGGGGACGAAGCGGCCGGACAGGATGTGGAGCGCACTTTTGGGAAAGTAGTGGATATCAGCAGCCAGAAAAATACGAATGGAGCCAATCTGCCCATTGTAGATGAGATTTATTTGTTTTCTGAAAACCAGACCGTGCTCCGGACTTCTTATTATTCCATGATCTATTCGGAAGCTGAGAGCAGACTGCAGGCTGCAGGCGGTGTCTACGAGCGTTTTGCTAAGAAACTTAGGAGCCCGGCGGATGATTATGCCTATGTTACCGTGGAGGACCGGATCTATCTGGCTTTTCTTCTGAATGATGCAAATATGAATCCGGTTGGTACGCTGATTTACGTGATCCAAAAGGATTCCTTTTATATGATGATGGAGGATGTCCATCAATATGAGAACTCCTTTTGGGTGGTCTATGACCGGAAGGGAAATCAGATCGCCGGGGAGCAGGGTCCGGCCGTGCCGGAGATACTGTCCGATTTTCAAAATACATGGAATTACGTTCCGTACCGTACGATGCTCGGCAGCCGGGCTTACCGTGTCTACAGTGAAGAATTGGGGATGAACCTGCGCATGACGGTCGGAATACCGGAGAATCAGACCTTTGCTCTGATGTTCGATTCTGTAAAACTATATGTGGGAATCATCCTTCTGATTACTTTGGCGGCTGCGGCGCTGTTTTTCTTCATTATCTACCGGCTGACCAGGCCGCTTAAGGAGGTAACCAGAAATCTGCAGCTGGTACAGGAAGGCAAATTCGATACAAAGCTGCCGGAATATAAGGCCGAGGAGTTCTATGAGATCAGCCGCACGTTCAATGACATGACCAGCTATGTCAGCCACCTGATCAGCCAGGTATATGAAAAACAGCTGTCCATCCGGGAGATGGAATTAAAGTTCCTGCAGAGCCAGATGAATCCGCATTTTATGTTCAATGTACTGAATACCATCGCACTTCAGGCGAAGATGGACCGGAACGAAGAACTTTTCCAGATGATTACCTCCTTTTCCCAGCTGATTCAGGCGAAGATCTATCGGAAAGACACGGAAAAGGTGCAGATGAAGCAGGAACTGGAATATGTACAGTATTATCTGTATCTGCAAAGCTTCCGGTATGGAGAGCGGCTGCGCTATGAGATCCAGGTATCGGATGAAAAACTGACGGAAATGTTTATTCCCAAGCTCTGTATACAGCTGATTGTGGAAAACGCGGTGGTGCATGGGATCGAGCCAAAGGCCGAAAATGGATTTGTGAGGGTGGAAATTTACCAGAACGGAAATGAAATCTGGATCGATACCACAGACAACGGAATGGGATTCGGCCAGGACGGCGGGATCCCGCTGCCGCTGCCGGAAACAGGAAGGGAAGCAGGCCATAACCGGGTGGGCCTGAACAATGTACATCATATTATACAGCTGATGTATGGAGAGAACTATGGTATAGAAATTTTCTCAGAAAAAGGGCTAGGGTCCCGGATAAGGATCCGGATTCCTTATGAAAATCCGGAATCCGGGGAGAGAATAGACAGAAAAAGAGAAAATTGTGAGGAGGGGGGGAACGGACATGATGTATCGGGTAATGCTGGCAGATGATGAACCGATCGTCAGGAAAGCTCTGACGACGCTGACGAACTGGCAGGAGCTGCAGTGTGAAGTGGTTTATGTGGCGGCTAACGGGCAGGAGCTGGTCGACCATCTGGAATCGGAGAAGCCGGATATCGTAGTCACGGATATCCGCATGCCGGTGAAAGACGGAATCGAAGTGGCAAAATATATCATGGAGAAAGAACTCCCCATAAAAGTGATTATCCTGACCGCCTATGCGGATTTTTCCTATGCGCAGTCAGCGGTAAAATATAATGTGGTGGATTATGTGACAAAAACGGGGGCTTTTGACGGACTGATTGCAGCTGTGGAAAAGGCAAAGCAGGCATTGAAAGAGCGCAGCGAGATGCTGGGCAAGACCGACCGGACAGCGCTGGCGGAAAACCTGTTCAAAGGAATTCTGGACGGGTCTGTTTATGACTCCCGGGATATCGCGGAAAAATTAGAAGAACTGAATATTCATATGGAGCGGTTTGCGGTGCTGGTGCTTCAGTATCGTCTGGAAGCTGATGTGGAGCGGGAACGGCGGGATAAGATTTATCACAGCCTCATGAATTTCTATGCGATGGTCTTCGGCCGGCAGCTGCTCCAGGGCGTACTGGTCCGCAGGAATATGGCTGCCGTATTTTTAAACGGCCTGAGCAAAGATTATCAGGAGCAGCTTCGCCGGCAATGCATGCAGATCACCGATATGATGGATAACTTCATGGGACTTCAGGTATATATCGGTATCAGCCGCCTGAGGCAGGGCACGGCCGGGATCAAAGCCGCCTATGAAGAGGCGGAATACGCTCTGGGAAAAGATTTTCTGGACCGGCGGGTCAAAATAAATTTTTATCAGGAGGAACCGGGCAGGAGTGAGCTGCTTTGTGCAGCTGCGGAAGAAAAAACAGACCTTCTGTGCCAGGAAATACAAAAGGGGCATACAGATGAGGCGCTGGAGATCTTCCGCCAGGTTCTGGAATGCCAGAAAGACTGCGGATACACCGCTAATATGATCAAAAATTCAGGAATCCAGGTTCAGAACAATTGCCGGAAATATCTGAGTATCTTTGGAAAAAACCTGTATGAGGCCACCGGGCTGCCCCACAGCATCACACATCAGATCTACGAATGCCAGCTGGCAGAAGACTACATCCGGCTGATGGAAAGAATCATCCGCCATACTGCCGAGGGAATTCATCAGGCAGCAGACCGGCGCAACAGTCTGATCAGGGACTGCGAGAGTTATATAGGCGGCCATTATGAAAAATGCACATCTGTTGCGGAGATCGCCAGGGCGATCGGGACCAATTCCAGTTACCTGAGCCGCATCTTCAAAGAAGCCACTGGACGGACGATCATACAGACCCTGAACCAGCGGAAAATAGAGAAAGCGAAAGAGTTTCTAAGCAGCGGGGATATGAAAATTTATGAGGTGGCGGATGCGTTAGGGTTTGAAAATACTACATATTTTTCACATTTTTTTAAAAAACACACGGGGGTTTCACCGAAAGATTATAAGTAATTGTTGTATTGGTTGGGATCACATTAGAGTCACATACCAATTGTGATGAAAAAATGACAGTTGGTGAAATTCTACAGATAAATATGTGTTATTTTGGTAAAAATGAGAAATTTAGGTTGAATTTAATGGGTTTAGAGTTTATAATACTGAATATACAAGTACAACCTATACTTACATAATTCGGCGGGAAACAGCCGGGCAAATTGAATAAGGAGGTAGAGATAGGTGAGGAGTATAAAGCGGATTACAGTATTTTTATTAGCCGCTGTCATGACAGTTGGTATGTGTATGACAGCATTTGCAGCACCTGCAGGTGTGAGCGAAGGTGAAGAGAAGTTATTAAATGAAGCGGTCGCTCATGCGAAAGCACTTGGCATTGACACGGATGCTTCTGCTGCATTTAAGAGTGCTTACAGCCAGGCGGAAGCTTTCCTGGTAGTAAATGGTTTGAATGACGGCCAGATTCAGGCACTTTCCAATGCGATGAGTGCTGCTGCCACAGATGCGAAAACACAGATGAATCAGTATGGTGTTGCTAAGCTGGCAGATCTGAAGAATGTGGAAGGATTTGATTATGCAGCTTATCAGAGTGCGACTGTACAGACCTTAGCAAAAAAAGCTACGGACGTAGGTATCACGGTTAAAGTAGATGCGAATGGTAAAGTCTTCGCAGATATCCCGGATAAATCCAGCAGTTCTTCTAATAATGGCGGAAGCGGAAGTTCTATCAGCACCGACAGCGTAATCAAGCAGACCGGTCTGAATCTGAATGCTACTGCAGCTGTTATGATCCTCTTAGTAGCAGGCGTTGTGCTTTGCGGCGTATATGCGAAGAAAAGAGATCTGTTAAACGGAGAAGCTTAATTTTATGGCTATCGCAAAAAAATGGAAAAGATTAATGGCATATATCTATATGCCATTAATTTTTACTGTTATCGGTTGTGTATTGGTAATCACAGCGCTTTCGCCGGTGATAGACCTGACTTATCAGGTGGCGAACATGGTAGTGGCTTCAGAAGTCCCGAATTTTTCCAGAGAACTGAACTCAATCTATGTAGAGCCGACCGCAGCGCAAAGCGATGAAAATATAATCCCCTTTGACAGCTTACAGTTACCAGGAGTGGGACAGCAGTATGGCGAGATCAGCTGCGAGAGAATAGGTCTTAACGGACCGCTTTATTATGGGGACACAAATCAGATTTTAAAGGCAGGAGTAGGTCAGTATACCGGAAGCTTTTTCCCGGGATTCGGCAGACCCCTTCTTTTGGCTGCCCATAACACGACATATTTTAAGCCGCTTCAGGAAATTAAAGAGGGTGATGTGGTGACCATTAAGACCAGTTACGGGGTATATGAATATCAGGTGACGGGAACCCGGGTAGCGCATCATCTGGATGATACCGCTTATGATCTATTGCAGGACAAGGAGCAGCTGATTATGTACACCTGTTATCCATTTGAAATGCTGGTGGGGATCACCAAACAGGAACGCTTGTTTGTCTATGCGGATAAGATATCAGGGCCTGAGGTGGAGTAGGAGGAAGCGCACAGAATGCATACCTGAATAAAGCCGCAGTAAATGCGGCACTGGAGGAAACTATGGCAGATCAACGAAAAAGAAGAAAAAGAAGAGTATTCCTGCTATCCAGTATCTTAAGCTTTCTGTTATCAGTGCTCCTGACGTTTGCATCTTATCTGTCAGGCGTTTATGTGGGAGGGCTCAATCCGGCATTTATACTGGATGATTTGAATAAGAGCGGATATTATGAAAGCGTGCAGACATATTTTTATGATACTGCAGAGTCTTTGACTCTGCCAAGCGGGCTTCCGACTGAAGTGACGGAAGGGATCGCGCCGCTTGAATATGTGTATCAGGAAGTACAGAATTACGTGAATGCCTGTTTTAAGAACCAGGATTACAGCTTTTCTCTCAATACGATGGAGGACAAGCTGAATGCGAATATTGATGCGTATCTGGAAGCAGAAAACCTAGTGCTGACACAGGAACAGCAGCAGAACAAAACGGATTATATCAAAATGATTACGGACGAGTTTGTACAGGACGCGAAAGTACCGTTCCTGCATTACTTTGTCAAAATCAAGGATGTTGGTGTAAAAGTAATGAAAATTGCGGTACCGGCCTTGCTTGTATTGTCGGCGGCCTGCATATTCTTACTGATCCGTATGCAGAGATTCAAACACAGGGGAGTTCGGTTTATAACTTACAGTACGATCGCAGCAGCCCTGATGTCGGGCGTGCCGCCTCTTGTCGCACTGCTGAATGGTTTCTATAAGAGAATTAATCTGGAACCGGAATATTTTTACTTATTTGTATCAACCTATATAGAAAGAGCACTGATGTGCATTGCTATTATCGGTGCCGCATGGTGCGTGACAACAGGAGTTTTACTGGGAGTCATTCATTTCCTGAAGGGCAGAGCATAGCGGACAGGATGGTGTTAAAACTTAAATGATGGAATTTATAGATATTCATTCCCATATTCTGCCCGGGGTCGATGATGGTGCGCGTAATATGGAAGAAACTCTCAAAATGGCAGAGATTGCTTATCAGGAAGGGATTCGTACCATATTTGCCACTTCTCACTTCCGGCCAGGACGATTCGCGTGTCCGAAAGAGAAACTGCGGGCGAGGCTGTCAAAGACTCAGGAGGAGATCAGCCGTTTCTTTCCGGAGCTTAAGCTGGTACAGGGGAATGAGATATATTTTGGTATGGAAGCACTGGAAGCGATACAGGAGAAGAGGATCTGTACGCTGGCCGGCTCCCAATATATACTGGTGGAATTTTCCGTATCCTCTGAATTTAGTTTTGTCAGGGATGGTTTATATAAAATAATACTGGAGGGATACCGTCCGGTACTGGCGCATGTGGAACGGTATCATGCAGTATGTAAGAAATTAGACCAGATCGCAGAGCTGTTGGAGCTGGGTGTTGGCATACAGGTGAATGCGGACAGCATCACGGGCGAAAGCGGATATCAGCTGAAGCAGATATCCAGAAAGCTGTTGAAAAGGGACTATGTTCATTTTGTAGCTACCGATGCACACAGTACCAGATCAAGAGCGCCCAGGATGCAGGCTTGTGCCGCGTATCTGACCAGGAAGTACGGGGAAGATTACACGAAGGCACTGATGTTTCAGAATCCGTTGAAAATCATATGGAATGAGGAACTATAGAAAAAGGAGTTATTTACATGGACACAAACGTGAACAACACGAACGATGAAATAGAGATTGATCTTCGGCAGCTATTCTTTGTATTGCTGGACAAGATCTGGATAATTATCTTAAGCGGAATCGGCTGTGCCCTGCTGGGGCTGATGATCAGCAAATTTTTCCTTGTGCCTGAATATGAGTCCACGACCCAGCTCTATGTCATCAACCGTCAGACGGAAGGAAAAGTTTCCAGTGCGGACTTGAGCGCCGGAACCCAGTTGACCAAGGATTATAAGGAGTTGGTGATCAGCCGGCCGGTTACGGAACAGGTGATCAGCGATCTGAATCTGGATATGACCCATGGACAGCTGGAAGAGAAAATCACGGTGGAAACGCCCCAGGACAGCCGGATCCTGAAAATTATTGTGCGGGATACGGATCCTTACCGGGCGAAAAGCATTGCGGATGCAATGGCCACAGTTTCGGTCGACACCATTGCAACGGTCATGGAAACGGAAAAAGCCAATATTATTGAACAGGGCGACCTCCCGATGTCTCCGGTAAGCCCCAATGTGATGAGAAATACGGTAATCGGCGGAGCAATTGGCGCCTTTTTGGCGATATTGATTATTCTGGCGGTATTCCTGCTGGATGACACGATCAAATCAGAAGACGATGTGGAAAAGCATCTGGGCTTAAGCGTACTTAGCGTCATCCCCATACAGGAGGATGAAAAAAAGAAAAAGGGTACCAGAAAAAAGTCAGCCAGTGGAAATGCCAGCAAGACGGCAAGAAGAGGTTAACAGGATGCAGATAGATAAGAGTAGTTTTGAAAATAACAAGGTGCAGAAGGTAAGTATAAAAGAAGGCACGAGCCTGGATTTCCGGACAAATGAAGCCTATAAAAGCCTGCGGACAAACATTCAGTTTTGTGGTGATGATATCAAGACCATTGCGGTAACCAGCTGTATGCCGAATGAAGGGAAATCCAGTGTGGCATTTAACCTGGCAATTTCTCTGGCAGAGTCGGGTAAAAAGGTGATACTGTTAGACTGCGATTTGAGGAAATCCGTATTGGTAGGCCGTTATAAGATCAGTAAAGGGGTCAAAGGGATGACCCATTACCTGACAGGTATGCATACGATTGATCAGGTGATCTGTTCGACGGACGTGGAGAATCTGTTTGTCGTATTCTCCGGCCCGGTTCCGCCGAATCCTGCGGAGCTTCTTGGAAACCGGTATTTTTCCGCACTGATGAAGCAGCTGCCGGAGTTTTATGACTATGTGATCATTGACACACCTCCTCTTGGGAGTGTCATTGACAGTGCGATCGTGGCGCAGCAGTGCGATGGAGCCGTGATGGTAATCGCCGCGAATCAGATTAGTTATAAATTTGCCCAGAAAACAAAGGAACAGCTGGAGAAAAGTAATTGTAAGATCCTGGGTGTTGTATTGAATAAAGTAGATATCCGGGAAAATGGTTATTACGGGAAATACTACGGAAAATATTATGGAAAATACTATGGGAAGTATTATGGTAACTACGGATCTGACTGATAGTGATTATGATATCAGACGACGAAAGAAAAACATAGGACCGGGGTGGTAGTCTATGGGTAAAAAAATTGCAGTAAGCGGTATAGCCGCCTTAATCATAATTATGATTGGAGTATCTATCTTTTTCTTCCTGACGGATGATCGGGAGGGGCCTGGTATTCAATATACCAATGAAGAGATCACATATCACGAAGGCGACGACACGAAAGAGCTGCTGAAAGATGTCACCGCGGTTGATGGCAATGACGGAGATGTCAGCAGCAGTCTGATCATCGAAAATATTATCATATTATCCGATAATCAGAAAGCAAAGATAATCTATGCGGCGAAGGATTCAAAAAACAATATTACAAAGGTTAGCCGTATTGTAAATTATGTCGCTGACCGGGCAGCCGGATCCCATACGGATACATCCGATGCCGATAATAAGCAGACGGATGGGGATACGGACTCCCAAGCCAATGGAAAACAGCCGGATAACGGGAACGCCAATGACGCACAGGCTGCAAATGGCAGCAATGTGCAGAATTCCGGCCAGAGCAGCCAGGATCGTCCGGAACAGGGAAATGGTTCGGATCAGGGAGCAGGCAGCCAGGAGGAGCCGGAGGAATCATTAAATCCGGGTGCACCCACAATAAAACTAAAATCCGCAGCGGTAACGGTACCTGCCGGCACGGAATTAGTCCGGAGAAATTTCGTGGAGGAGATAACGGATGATAAGGACAGCCAGGAAGTTCTCTGGAAGAGTATTAAGATGGACGGGGAATTTCATATGAATGATCCGGGGGTATACCAACTGGAACTATATGTGGTAGATACCGACGGCAATAAATCAAACAGAGAAAAACTGACCCTGACGGTTCAGTAATTTAAGAGCGACAGATCACCAGCAGATGACAGAGAGTGTTAAGACATAAGAGAGGGACCGGCGATTCGTTTTGCATAAATGAATAATCGGTCTTTTTTACCGGGTGCCCCATAAAAGGGATAGCAGGTATATAGGATCAGGGTTTCTTCCGTAGTATTCAGATCATAGGTGGAGGTATCATACATACTGGCGACTTTCGTCTCGGCTATTTCATAATCATATTCGGCATAGCTGGTTTGGATGTGAAGGATGTCGCCGATTTCGGCATGTTCCAGGGGACCGAAATATTTTGCTGTATTATGCGCACAGATGATAGTCTGCCCGGCAGAACCGGGAAGCTTGCTTCCTTCATACATGCCGGCGCCCTGTTTTAAAATGGCGTTGGTATCTCCGTAGATAAGAGATAAGTTCAGGCCCAGCCGCGCAGAAGAAATCGTGCCGAATTTTTCCCCGTGTGCGGGTACTGATATCTCTGAGAGTGAAATAGAAGTGGGTTCCGGCAAAGGTGTTTCTGCGGGAGTATCGCGGGCAATGCGGGCAGTATCAAGGGCGGCAGCCAGCTGCAGAGCGATTTCTTCCTGAAGTGTTGACTTTGATGAAGACATTGATTTTTGTTCGGATGACAGCAATGCGGAAGGTATTGTAAACAGATTTATGTTAAATGTGTGAAAAATTGCGAACAACAGAGATAGAAAAATTATTATTAGAAGTGAAAAATTAAAGGGGAAAATCAGATAAAGACAGGGATGTTCTTCCTTATTTATTTGTTCCACACTATTTATTTTATTATGATAGGCCGATGCTTTCATTGTTTACTCCTGATACAAGTTAAACCTGTTTTTATTTCTATTATAAAGAAATAGAATAGGAAGTCAATGCTGATCGGCCAGAAAATTAATTAAGGGAATCTGATAATCCCTGTATGTAAGCGAGGGAACGAAGCTGCTGAGTCTTGTCAAAGGTGCGATAATAAGTGATTATTCTGGTTTCATCAGAATTAAGGCATCCCTCTTTGACCGGGTTTCTTACGTCGCTTCGATTCATGATGTAATCCATGCTGGCATTAAATAATTCGCTTAGTTTCATAAGTGTTGTCAGACTAGGAAGGTGTTTTCCCACTTCATATGCACTGATGGTTTCCTGTGTGACGCCAAGCTCCATACTAAGGCGTACTTGGGTAATTCCTTTTTCCAGTCTTAGTTCCCGGATCCTGTTCGCTTTTCGCATAAAAATCATTCCTTTGATGTGTTGTTAGAGTTTAGCATTAGTATCATCACTGATATTTTATCACGTATATTTAACTGCGATAGATGTAAATATTGTAAATGATACAACTTTAAAATGTTTGCATTGATTTTAAATGTCAGAAAATGTCGGGTATCATGTAGAATATGCATATAATACAGGTTGAACTTGTGAAAAAAAGCGGTTTGTGCTATAGTATGGTGATGTGGGGAGAGCCTTCCTGCGCAGTATAGAATTTGCAAAAGGCTATGGGGAAGTGTTGGAGTATGAATACATCAAATAATAAATTGCAGTATCTTTATTTTACAATTGTTGATATGGTGGGAATGATATGCTCTTTCGTTCTGGCTCTTTTTATCAGATATGATATTGAGTTAAGGCAGCAGTCGTCGATATATAAGACTACGGTGGTTGTATTGTTTATGACGGTGCTCTGCACTTCTTATTTGCTGGAACCTTATAGGGATATCATCCGTAGAGGATATTTTCAGGAGTATAAGAATGTTATAAAGTGCAGTCTTGTGCTGCTGGTGGTATTACTTTCTTTTTTGTTTATTACAAAGCAAAGTAATGAATATTCAAGAATGGTTTTCTTTTATTTCTTTACGTTGAATGTGATTATTACTTATATGTTGAGGCTGTTTTTTAAACGGTATCTGGTTGAGAGGTATCATAGCAGTATCGAGAGTGCCAAAGTAATGATTGTAACCACGAAGGATAAAGCAGCGGACGCGGTCCGGAAGATGATGGGTAAGGATATCTGGTTCTACCAGGTGAATTCTCTGGCCATTCTGGATGAGGATCAGATCGGAGAGGTAATCGAAGGAATCCCGGTCAATGCTGGTTATAAAGAAATGTTTGAGTCGGCCAGGCTTGGGGTACTGGATGATGTACTGATCGATATGCCTCATGATTATCAATTTATGAAGGATGTCATAAATTCTTTCCAGGATATGGGAGTGCGGATACATATCAATTTGCAGGATTTTGAAATGAAGCTGCCCAATGAGCGTGTCGAGCGGATCGGCGGATTTACGGTAATCACCTCCGACGCCAATGTAAGGAGCCAGCTTCAGCTGCTGGTTAAACGGGCTATGGACATTTTCGGAAGTATGGTCGGATTGCTGATCACGGGAATTGTTGCTGTGTTCTTAGCTCCTGCGATCAAGATAGAGTCCCGGGGACCGGTATTTTTTTCACAGATGCGGGTGGGAAAAAATGGGAGAAAGTTTAAGATCTATAAGTTCCGGTCTATGTATGCGGATGCAGAAGAGCGCAAGAGAGAACTGATGGCGGAGAATAAGATGCAGGGGAATATGTTCAAGATGGATAATGATCCCAGGATAACAAAGATCGGGAAATTTATCCGAAAGACAAGCCTGGACGAACTGCCACAGTTTTGGAATGTGCTGAAGGGTGACATGAGTCTGGTGGGAACCAGGCCGCCTACCGTGGATGAATTCGAGAAATATCAAATCAGACATAAGAAACGGCTGAGTATCAAACCTGGGATCACAGGACTGTGGCAGGTCAGCGGCAGAAATGATGTCACGGACTTTGAGAAGGTGGTCGAGTTGGATAATGAGTATATCGATAACTGGAATCTTGGGGTGGATGTGAAGCTGATTTTGATGACGGTTTGGGTAGTGCTGACACGCAGAGGAGCCGGATGATAGATGAGATTGGTAGAAAATCTGTACATGAGACGTCCAAATAATAGCAATTATTAGGAGGTTAGGCATTAAATTAAAGGGGAAACCATAAGCCGCCTATATAGGATAATTTGATGTGACTGTTATCTGCACCGCGCCGTTAAAATAGAGTGTGATTTGAGGTATATGCTATGAAGAAGGTCATTATAACTGGAGCTACAGGATTTCTTGGGAAACATCTGACTAATACTCTCCTTGATAGCGGCATAGAAGTTTACGGCGTTGGGAGGAATAAAGATGTTCTTGATGAGCTTGCAAAGAATAAACTCTTTCATCCTGTCGAAGCTGGGTTTGAAGAGTACTCCGTCTTGGATCAAAAAATAGAAGAGAGAGAGTTTGATATATTCTTTCACATTGCTCATCTTGGCGTTAATGGGGTCAATAAAAACGATTACAGAATTCAATTGATGAATACAAATATTTCCTGTGATGCTGTTATTTCTGCAAAGCGCATCGGATGCAAAAGGTTTTTGTTCACCGGGAGTGTGGATGAATATGAAGCTTGTCTGGAACCGGATGCACATTTCATCATGCCAAGCCACTCTAGGATTTATGGCATTGCAAAGTTCGCTGCCGAAAATATAGGAAAAACGATTGCGTTGTCGTTAGGCATCGAATATGTCAGTGTGCTTCTTTCTTTAACATATGGTGAGGGAAACAAAACTAAGATCCTTCCCAATACAATAATCAGAAATACTGAGGCGGGACTTCCGATTAAGCTGATCACCGGAAATAATCTCTTTGACATGAACTATATTGATGAAACGGTCGGAGGGATAATCGCTGCTGCCGAAAAAGGCCATAATCTGGAAAGCTACTATGTAGGCCACTATAACCTGGATACATTCAGGAATAATGTTATTAAGATGTGTGAAGTTATAGGATCGAAAAGTGAACTCCATTTCGGAGAGTACCCTGACCCTGACTATAATATCGACTATGCATCAATCAATCGCAAGAAATTATATGACCATACAGGTTATAAGTGTGAGAGCAGTTTTAAAGATAACCTGTTAAGAACCAGAGAGTGGCTACTGACAGATGATTTAAACAATTGAAAGTGAGATAAACCGATGGACATTTTTTATGCATTTAACGATGCCTATGCCGCTCTTGCGGGTATTTCTATTTATTCTTTATTACAGAATAATAAGGAGTGTGAAAATATCCGTTTTTTTATCGTAGATAGCGGTATTTCCAAGATTAATAGAGAAAAAATTAAGAATGTGATCGAAGAAAGTGGGCGCGAGATTACATTCTATGAAATGCCCAGTTTTGGCGAGATTCTTGGTAAAGATGTGGATACAGGAAGATGGAATATTAACGTCTATAGTAAGCTATTTGTGGGGAGCATTCTTCCAGATGATGTTCACAAGGTGATTAGTGTAGATTGCGATACTGTTATTGTTCAATCGCTGGCTGAGCTTTGGAATACGGATATTAGTAAAGCTATTGTTGCTGGTGTTAACGAGGCGATGAGTAAACAATATAGATTTAATCTTGGTAAAAAGGATCAGGATTACTATTTGAACAGTGGTCTTCTCATGTTTAACGTTGATGCGATGAGGAAAGAAGGCTATGAACAGAAGTTTTTAGACTACATGAAAAAGTATGGCAGCAGTCTCGCTTACCTTGATCAAGATGCAGTAAATGCTGTTGTCCCTCAAAATCGGATCGCAATTATTCCCCCAAAATTCAATGCAATAACTCCGATTTTCTGCTGTTCCTACAAAGAATTGATTAAGAGCAGAAGAGCATCAACATATTGTACAGAGAAAGAGTTTAGAGAAGCACAAACGAATCCTCACATTATTCATTTCACAACATTTTTTATGAACGACTTACGGCCTTGGTTTGAAGGTAGCCAGCATTCGAAAAGGGATGAGTTTCTCAAATACAAAGACGCATCACCCTGGAAAGAGGAACCGCTTTGGAAAGATTTACGCGAAGGCAGGGCAAAGGCGAAGGCCCATCTCATAAAGATACTTCCGAGAAGATTGCAGTGCACAATATCTTCCTTTTTGCATGGAGTGGTGGTTCCGAACCAAAACAAAAAAAAGATGAATAAGGCCCTTAATGGATCAGGAGCGGGAGAATAAATGACGAGCAGTAGATTAAAATGGGTGGATAATGTAAAGGGTATTGCGATGATTAGCGTTGTCCTTTGCCATGTTGCCGATGGGTTTTACGGAGCTAATCTATATCCGGAATCGAACACATGGCTATTTGTTATAAGGAACATATGCAATATTTTTCAGATGCCGTTATTTTGCATGGCAAGTGGATATCTGTTTTCAAAAGCTTATATTGATCCGGATGGTAATTCTAAGAAAGACAGACTCTTGCGGCAAATCAAAAATTTGCTTTCCATATATATTCTCTGGTGTCTTATCATGGGCATATTTAAGATTGTATTAAACAGCATGGTAAACTATGAGATTTCTCCTGTAGATCTGCTCCTTATTTGGTTCAAACCGATCGGGGTTTATTGGTACCTGTATGTCTTAATGGGACTATATCTCATATTTGCGAATCGTAATAAGTTAAAGGCTAATAATACAATCATCATAATCGCCCTTACCATTATTTCACTACTGGCATCAGCGTTGGTTAATAAAGAGGGGTATTTATTTGCATTCAGGCGCATCGGTTATTTCGGAGTAATATTCTATCTGGGTATGCTCCTGAACCGAGATGAATACAAGAAACCACTTACGATAGCAGGTGTTGCTTTGGCAATAATTTCTATAATTCTAAGCATAGTTTTTTGGAATACCGGGCAGGAGATATATCATATTCCTGCTGTGAATCTAATAACTGCCGTAGGCTTTAGTCTGGGAATAATACTTATATTCCAGCTGATTTCAGAGAAGATGAACTTTAAAATATTAACTCTTGTCGGAAGGAACAGCCTTGATGTATATCTTCTTCATGTATTTCTCGCAGCTGGATGCAGAATGGTAATTAGCAAAGTTCACGGTCTGTCAGTTTGGATGAGTATTATAACCGTGTTTGTAATTTCATTATTTGTGCCTATTCTCATAGGGATCGTTGCCCGGAAAATAAATGTCTATGATTTATTTTTTAAGCCATATGGGTTTGTTGAAAAGCATAGAAAACAAGCGGAGTAATACAATAGGGGTATAAATCTATGATGACAAGAATATCTGATTTTACAAACGTACATACAATGATTGGCTTTTTTGTAAGAATGTTTCTGTTTGTGGTTTTAAAACTGTTTTCTTTGTTTCAGGAAATTACGGGCTTTCTACGAGATAGTTTTCATATTCAAACTGAGCAGAGCAGGATTAGGGAATTAAAAGATACATATAAAGGAAAACGTTGCTTTGTTATTTGTACTGGTCCTAGTTTAAACATTGATGATTTAGAGTTAATTAAGGATGAATATACGTTTGCTATGAATTCCATATCACTTCTTTTTGATAAGACAGACTTCAGGCCATCATTTTATGGCTGCATAGATGAAGGCGTATTTGAAAAAATGAAGGATTCGATCATGAAGTATGATTCACCTAACACAAAGGTGTTTATTTCCGGAAGATTAAGGAAATATCTGGATAGCGGTTTGCCGAGTTATTGGTATAACGTATCATGCAATGTGGCTTATCATACTTATGATCGTTGGTTTAGGAACAAATTCTGGTGTAAATTTAGCGACAATGCTGTAAGAGGCACTTATGACATGTACAGCGTGACACATTTTTTGATTCAAATTGCGGCGTATATGGGCTTTAGTGAGGTTTACCTAGTCGGAGCAGATTGTAATTTTCCCAAAGGCGGGAAAATCCATTTTATTGAGCATGGTATTCCGGATACAACAATTGATACAGCACGTGAAAGAAACATTTGTGGATATGAAGAAATCAGAAGATATACACAAACACACGATTTAAAAGTTTATAATGCAACGCGGGGCGGAATGCTTGAAACTTTCAATAGAGTTAATCTTGATACCCTCATTTCCTTAAGATAGCAGAGCATAATAATATTTTACTTAGAGGTGTAAAGTTGAATTCGAAATTGAAATATAAACTTAAAACTGGGGACATCCTTTATATGGTTTTATTTATTCCTTTTTTTGAACCTTCCTATATAGGACATAATATACCTATCCTTCATATGATATTTAGATTTGGAACATACGGTGCAATTCTTTTTATAGGTGTGCTCTATATTTCGAGTTTGTTTAGAAATAAAAAGAAGATCTCAACACCGGTCCTTTTTGCAACGGTATATTCAGCGATTATTTTTATCTCAACAGTATTAAACAATGGAGAAATTGTTAGCTGCCTTGTGGAAGGCCTGTCCCTAATTGCATTATTTATGCTCTCGGACTCCATATGCCAGAAGTCAGTGTCCAGGTTTTTGAGAATAATATATCCCATTTTTTATACATTCGTAGTAATTAATTTTATAACTATGCTGATTTATCCAAACGGAATGTATATGTATGTTATGGATGGAGCTTATCATTGGGTTAGTAATTTTAATTGGTTTTTAGGCTTAGAGAATGCAATGATAATATATCTATTACCCACTTTGGTCTACACGTATATTATTTATCTGCAAAACAATAGTAAATGGAATTTTTTCAATTGCCTTTTGATATCTGCAATTTGTATTTATATCCCGATTGTAAGATGGAAAGCTGCAACTATGGTTTGCTTTGCATTGTTTTTTATCGTAGTCATTCTTTCAATTTGGAGATTAATTCCTGATCTTTTTAATGCACGTACGTATGTTATTCTAAACATTTTCTTCTTTGTTGGTTTGGTCCTTACTGGTATGAAGGGAGGGATTGTTGAAGGCATTGTTACGTATGTTGCAGAAACTATTCTGCACAAGAGCGATACACTCAATGTCCGAATGAATATTTGGGGTGTCGTGTTAAATCTAATAAAGGAACATCCTATTTTAGGATATGGCTATGAGGCAACTCGTATTGTCACAGATAAAATGAAATATAATAGCCCACATAACCAGTATTTATGGATTATATATAGAGGTGGTCTTGTTCAATTCACAGTATTTGCATGGTTTTTGTGGAAAACTGCAAAGAGTTTGTTTGTACGGAAAGAATATCTGGGAGTAAAAATTGTTTCAATAGGATTATGCGTTAGTCTTTTAATGTGGCAAACAGAAGCTATTACAGCGTATCCTATTATGATATTTCTTGTATTTGCATTTTATTTCTGTGACAACAGGGAATACTTGGCTATGCTTGACAAATTTGCAATTAAGAAAATAAGAATCACAAGTAAAAGCAGAAACAATAGAGTAGCTTTAAGGAGAGAATAATACCGATTATGAAAGTTGCGATAATAGTGAATGACCTATGTGTCAGAGGTGGTACCCATAAGCAGGTTCTGCGCTTATGTCAGTATCTGAAATCAAAAAATATTGATTTTGGTTTGTATACTAAGTACTACGATCCAGAGGCTACATACCCTGAGTTTAAAAAATTCGATGTTGTCTGTTTAAAAAGCAAGCCAACTGAATATCAAGGCGGTGGAAACTTGGTCCAAAGATACACTCGTTCCAAGCAAAAAAAGGCGGAGGATCGTCAACTTATGGATTCGATTCCAAAAGATGTGGATGTCTATAATTTCCATGACAATGGGGTGCTGTGGATGATTAAGTGGGCAAAAAAAGAGCGAAAGGCAAAGGTAGTATGGCAAATTAATGATTTACCTGTATGCTTTCGAGTATGGCTTTCTGATGCACATAAAAAATCAATTTCTAATAAGATTTCGCGTGCTGTGTATAAGTCTATCATTCCTTGCGTTGATAGGATTACTGTCAATGTAACAAAGAATAAGGATAGAGTTGTTGAATTGATGGGTAGAGATGCCGATGTTTTCTATTGCGGCGTTGATGTTAATCCGGGGTTGGAGACTCACTTTTATAAAAAGGGAAAGAAGACATGGAAGATATTGTCTGCAGGCGTATTTTTCCCGAGAAGGAATTATGAAACACTTGTAAAGGTAGTTTTTAATTTAAAGCAGCAGTCAATACCTGTGCATTTGGATATCATTGGTTCTACAGATTCAAATCCTGAGTATGCAGAACGAATTAAAAATCAGATTAATGAGTTAACGCTCTCAGGTGAAGTGACTATCTGGGGACAAGTTGATGAGCAGAAATATAACGAACTCTTTAATGCAGCTGATATTTTTACATTTATCAATATCAACCAAAGTTGGGGGCTGGCGGTATTTGAGGCCATGAGCAGCGGCCTCCCGACACTTGTTTCTAACAGTGTTGGTGCTATTGAATTGCTTCACGATGGGGAGGACTCATTGATTGTAGATCCGTTTGATGCGAAGCAAATCGCAGAGGTTATAAAGACCCTTTTCGATGACAGTAGTTATTACAATCAGATTTCAGCCAACGCTGCAAATGCTGTGAAAGAATACACATGGGATAAACTTTACAGCACTAAGATGGTTGATGTTTTCAGAGAACTTACGAGAGGTTAAAGACTATGAAATACTTAATCCTTGGCGCCGGTCCTGCGGGTCTGACATTTGCAAATAAACTCCTTCAGGCAGGAGAGGATGGCTTTATTGTTCTTGAACGTGAGAATACAGCAGGCGGCCTCTGCCGCTCTGTAGATGTGGATGGCTCACCATTCGACATTGGAGGCGGGCATTTCCTGGATGTCCGTCGCCCGGAAGTTAACGAGTTTCTCTTTCAGTTTATGCCTGAGGACGAGTGGAATATGTACAGCCGCAGGACCACGATCCATGTTAATGGGAATGTGATAGGTCAGCCCATTGAGGCGAATATCTGGCAAATGCAGATGGAGGATCAGGTCGAATATCTGAAATCTATTGCTATCGCAGGTTGCAATCTTGGCGAACCTATGCCGGAAAAATTCATCGACTGGATTTATTGGAAACTTGGGAAGAAGATTGCTGAAGATTATATGATTCCTTACAATCAGAAAATGTTCAGCAGGGATCTTGACTTGTTGGGAACATACTGGTTGGATAAGCTCCCGAATGTCAGCTTTGAGGAAACACTTCTCTCCTGCCTTACAAGAAAAGCTTATGGTAAAGACCCTGGACATACACAGTTTTACTATCCAAAAAAATACGGATATGGAGAGTTGTGGCTGAGAATGGCGGCGGCACTCAGCGACCGAATCATATTTGGCGCGAATGTGAAGGGAATCGATTTTACCGCAAAGACCGTAACCACTGCGGATGGTCAAAAGTATAGGGCTGATACCATCATTACAACCATCCCCTGGATGGAGTTCGAAGAACTGGCCGGTATGCCGGAAGACATGAAGGAGAGCATTGGCGAACTGAAGTTCAGTTCTATTCAAACTGAATACCATCCTGAGCATCTGGATACAGAATCCCATTGGGTTTATTTTCCTGATCCTGCTTTATCTTATCATCGCATTCTTGTGCGCCATAATTTCTGCCCGAACAGCAGAGGTTATTGGTCAGAGACGAATCGTGAGCGTGTTGAAATGGATGAACCAAATGATAACTTTAAATACATGAATCAATATGCCTATCCGCTTAATACGATCCGCAAGACTGTAATAATGAAGAAGCTTATGGACTGGAGCAGAGAGCATGGTGTTTATGGTCTTGGACGCTGGGGTGAACACAGTCACTATAACTCTGATGTTACGGTAGACCTGGCGATGCAGATGGCAGAAAGACTGAAATAATAAATGAGGAACTTATGGAAAAGATAGAGAATCCAAAATCTATTAAATTTAATATGTTATTGAACTCTATCAAATCATTGATGGGAGTAATTTTTCCATTAATTACATTTCCTTATATTGCACGCGTATTAGGCGTTGATAATATAGGACGATATAATTTTGCGAATTCTGTTATTAGTTACTTTGTTCTATTAGCTGGATTGGGAATTAGTACATATGGAATTAGAAGTGGTGCAGAGATCAGAAATGATCCACACCGTATGAATAGGTTCGTAAACCAATTATTTACAATAAATATATATTCAACAATTCTCTCATATATGCTTCTTGCCATTTGTATTGTAATAGTTAATAAGTTCCATGGGTATACATGGCTTTTCATAATTTTATCCGGACAGATATTATTTAAAACATTAGGAATAGAATGGCTATATTCAATATTTGAAGATTATGCATATATAACGGTCAGAAGTATAGCGTTTCAGCTGATATCACTTGTTCTGATGTTCATCTTTGTCAGGTCATCAAATGATGTTAATATCTATGCTGGTATTACGGTGCTATCCGCAGTCGGTTCCAATATTCTTAACTTCGTTCATGCGAAAAAATATGTCCGAATAAGGCTGACAAATGATTTGCAGATTAAAAATCATTTAAGGCCAATCCTTATTTTTTTTGCAACTGCTGTAACTGTTGTAATTTACGTTAATTCAGACACAACGATCCTGGGGCTTTTGTGCTCCGATGAAACTGTTGGAATATATTCTGTTTCAGTTAATGTCTATAAAGCTTTAAAGACTGTACTTTCTGCTATAATCGTTGTCTCAATTCCCAGAATGTCAATGCTGTGGGGAAACGGTCGACGAATGGAATTTGCATTACTTGGAAAAGAAATCTATCAGACATTCTTAACTCTGGTTTTCCCTGCAATTATGGGGGTTATCATTCTTAGTAAGGAAATTGTTTATATCATTTCAGGGCCTGGATACGAAGAGGCCCAGTGGTCATTGATTATTCTGAGTGTTTCTTTGATGTTTTGTCTTGGCGCCGGATTTTGGAGTCAAGGCGTACTTATACCACAAGGGAATGAATCAAAAGTATTTAAGATTACTGTTATCAGTGCCGTCGTTAATATAATTTTGAATTTCATATTAATTCCATTTTGGAATGAGAAAGCGGCTGCACTCACGACGCTGATAGCCGAGGCACTAGTTTTCTTTTATTGCAGAGAGAAAGGGAAGAACAATATAAAAAGGGATGGAACAGCACTACTGCTCACGAAGGTTTTGGTGGGATGTGTGCCAATGTATTTCATTTACATCCTTTGCTCTTCTTTGTTTCATCACTGGCTTATAAAGACATTATTCGTAATTATTTCATGTTTGATAGAGTACATATTAGTAGAAACTTTATTGAAAAATATGGTGATAGTGTCATATAGGGACAGAATTAGAAGCAAGATTTCAAAACAAGGGAAGGATCTGACATGAATATAGACGGTTTAAAGAGAAAAGTGAAATCTAATCCGAAACTTGAGTGCATATACATGTGCCTTAAGAGTTTAAGCGATGAGGATTTAGCAAAGCAAATGGTAGGCACAAAACGTAATCCTTATAATCTGATCGTTTCCTATTATGGCGAGGCGAATCCAGATAAGCTGATCTATTACATTCTTTTCGACAAAGAAGCAAGATTTAACGGTTTCTGTTCTTTATATAGATTAACCCTTATGCATTTGGCGTATGCAGAGGATCTCAATCTTGTTCCGGTTGTATGCTTTGGATCCGATTCGCTCTATTATGACTCATCAGTTGTTGATTGCAACAATGCATTCGATTACTATTTTGAGCCGGTTTCGGAAATATCTAGTGATGAAGTTCTTAAGAGTAAAAATGTAATCATATCAAAGGGTGCTGATGCAGAAGCATTCGGAGCTGCCGGCACATATTCGGTGCCCGATGAAGAAATAGAATTTCTTTCTGAGTACTGTAAAAAATATATAAAATTGAATAAAAAGGTAAAAATGGCATTCTGGTATGAAATGCAATCAATAGTTTCCGGTGGTATGACACTTGGTGTACATGTGAGAGCTACAGACTTTAACAAGGGATATAATCGTCATCCTGTTGTTGTAACTCCAGAGGAATATTTGGACAAGACAAAAAGAGTGTATGCTGAGCATGGCTATAAGAAAGTCTTTTTGGCTACTGATGATGAAAGAATTATTGATATTTTCAAGAATGAGTTTCAGGATAACCTATTCTACTATAAGGGTATTTACAGATCACCGGATGGGGAGGCAATCCATTACGGAAATCATAAGATCGAAAGAGATCATCATAAATACAATCTGGGATTAGAGATAATAAAAGATTTTTATACCCTTGGGCATTGTGCAGGTCTAATCGCCGGCAACTCTAATGTAAGCATGTGCTCAAGAATTGTAAAAAAGAGCCAGGGTGATGAGTATAGAACGCTGGACATCATTGATAAGGGTACTAATCATAATATGCATGAAACACGAAACAAGTTTGGTTCTATGCGAAAGAAAAATTCATAAATTATTGTAATTCAAAGGAGGGTGTTCAATGAAAACAGTTGCATTTGTTCCAATTAAACTCAATAATGAAAGACTTCCTGGTAAAAATCTTAAAAAGTTTTCTGATGGGACTCCGCTTGTTAAGGTTATTTTAACAAAACTTGCAGACCTTAGGGGCGATTGTATCGATGAAGTTTATTGCTATTGCAGCAGCGAGGAAATTGTGTCTTACCTCCCGGACGGCGTCGAATGGCTAAAACGACCTGCTTTTTTAGATGACAGACTGTGCCATGGACGCAACATCTATGAGGAATTTGTAAAAACGATTGATGCAGACATCTACATACTTTGTCATGCGACCGCTCCATTTACAACAGTTGAACATATTAAGGAATGCATTGAGGCTGTTCAGTCCAAAAAATATACATCCGCTTTTGCCGGTCAAAAGCTGCAAACCTTCTTCTGGAAGGATGGAATGCCGTTCAACTTCGACCTGCGCAATCCTCCAAGGACTCAAGACATGGAAGCGTTTTATGTTGAGAATCCATCCCCTTATGTATTTACGAAGGAAGTCTTTGAGGAATATCATGCGAGATCCGGACCGAATCCATATATTGCTGAATGCGATGCGGTGGAATGCGTAGACGTGGATAATGCAGATGATTTTGAATTAGCTGATGCAGTTTATTCATTTATCAAAAAGAAAGGTGGGCAATAAGTATGGAAAAACACATTAGATTATTGGATTGTACCCTGCGTGATGGAGGACATATCATCCAGAGTGAGTTTGGAGAGAATGTCATAAGGAATACCATTGAATGTCTTGTAGAAGCTGGAACCGATATCATTGAGGTTGGTTTTCTTTGGGATCGGGAATATAATACAGATACAGCAAGGTATTACACGATTGCGGATGTGAAACGTATCCTTCCTGAAAATCGTGGCAAATCAAAATTCTCTTTGATGGCTGACTTTATTGATCTCGAACACCTTGAACCCTGCGATGGAACCGTGGACTATATCAGGCTTTCTTTTAAACGTTGGAGATTGGACTGGGGATTGAAGACAGCAAGGATCCTGATGGATAAAGGGTATAAGGTTTTTATCAATCCAGTCAATAATAATGTCTATTCTGACCAACAGTATATTGAAGTCCTTCAGAAGGTCAATGAGCTGCATCCGTATGGGTTCTCCATCGTAGATACCTTTGGAGTTATGCGCGTCAGCGACTTATCTCACAGGTATTATCTTGTAGAGAACAACTTGCTGCCTGATATTACGATAGGTGTTCACCTGCATGAGAATCTTGGACTTGCCTACAGCCTTGCGCAGCACATTACTCAGATTGCCAGTCCGAAGAGAAGCATTGTGATAGATGGCTCCCTGCTTGGTATGGGACGTGTCCCTGGGAATCTCTGTATTGAGCATATCATGGACTATATGAACGATCAGTATGGAACCGCCTACGCTACGGAACCTATTTATGATGCCATCGATGATTACATTGCACCAATTAAGGCGGCTAATCCGTGGGGATATGCGATTCCTTATGCTTTATCTGCAAAATATAACCTTCACAGGACGTATGCTGAGCATCTGATTAATAAGAAACGACTTAAGACCAAGGATATCCAGCGTATTCTTGCTCAAGTACCATCCAGCGAGGCGGAAACGTTTAATGAGGAATTTGCAGAGAAGCTGTACCTTGACTATATGGGTGTTTCATATGATGATCGTGCTGATATCAGGGCGTTTTCAGATGAGGTTAAAAAGTTTGAAAAAGTGCTAATTGTCGCTCCTGGGCAATCCATCCGCGATAACGAGGAAATAATTAAATATGCTGCAGATAACGTGTGTACGATATCTGTTAACTTCCATCCAGACTGTATAAAACCCGATTATATATTCCTAACTAACACGAAAAGATATAACGTAATTAAGAATCAGACAAGCAAAGAAAAGCTGATTATAACCTCTAATCTTGTTAGAGATATTGCAGAAAAGAGGTTCACTGTTTCATATAATGAATCAGTCCATTTTAACGATGAATTTTGTGATGACAGCACACTGATGCTTATTAATCTTCTTAATAGGATAGGTGTCAGGGAAGTGCTGATAGCTGGATTTGATGGACAGAAAAACGGCGTCTTATATTTCTTTGATGATGCGTTCGATCGTAACAAAATGAAATCAACAAATGGAGAAAAGGTTAAAAATATCCTGGCTTCTGTCTTTCAGGACATGAATTTGAAATTTATTACGGAATCAGAGTATGTGTGATACTTATGCATTCTGCAAAGATCTGATTCGCAAAAGTTGGAAAAAAGGCGGCAAATTGAAATGATCAAATACTTAGTTTTGGATGTCGATGGTACGCTCACAGATGGAAAAATATATATGGGGCCTTCCGGTGAGGCAATGAAAGCCTTCAATATTAAGGATGGTTGTGGAATTCATGATATTCTGATTCCGGCCGACATAACTCCTGTAATTATAACAGGGAGAAAAAGTAATATCGTCCTCAATCGTTGCCGCGAGCTTGGCATCGGACAAGTTCATCAGGGAGTTAGTGATAAGATTAATAAGTTAAGAGAGCTAATCGGGGAACTGGACACTGTGGCTTACATCGGCGATGATATAAATGATTTGTCATGTATGACCGCTGTAAAAGAAGTTGGCGGAGTGATCGGATGCCCAGCGGATGCTGTGGAAAAGGTAAAAACTATCGCTGACTTCATATCTCCCCATAACGGTGGTGATGGCGCGGTTAGAGATTTTATAGAGTGGATTGTCGAGCGGCCTTCGAACTAAATGAATGAAGCTCAACTCTACGACATCCCCTGCGCGAAGCACTGGACCTGGTGGTCATCGACATCGGCCGCCGGTTCCCGCGTTTCCGCGATCTGTGCTTCTTCCGCTGACGGTGTTCCGGCTCCTTTTGCCGGCCTGCCAATCGGAAAGGATTAACGATACTTTGCTATACTTACCTCATTGCTTTTGGAACTCTTTATGTGTCAGCTCTGTAAATCATACCCTAAGTATTATATTATCAGCTTTAATGAATACCACAGATATCCTTAGCCGCTTCCCACAGATCCTTTTTCCATAGAACATGACTTACATAACCGTTTTTGATGTCCTGAATGCAAGTATCATCCTCATTATCACCGATTAAATACCCTCTCATGCCTTCAAAACCACAAACTTTTTCATAACAGGGTGATATATCCCGAATCTTATCACCTATTGCATATGAGTATTCCGGCTGTATGTTTAATTCTTGAATTGCTTTGTCAAAGAGACCTGTTTTCGGTTTGCGACAGGTGCAATCCCTAGAGTATTCGGAGATAGAAGCGTTTGGAAGATGAGGGCAATAATAAGAGGCGGCTATTTGCACATGGTAATGGTTTAATAATTCATCCATTAACCAGGCATTTAAGCGCAGATATTCCTTTTCTGTATAATATCCCCTGGCTATTCCAGATTGATTTGTAATAATTATTAACATAAAATTATTTTTTTGAAATAACTTTAATGCCTCTATAACATCGGGGAGAAATTCAAAATCCTGAATACGATGTAAATAATTTTTTTCTACATTAATTGTACCATCTCTATCTAAAAAAATTGCTTTATTAATCAAAGAGTCCACTCCCCTTATTTCAAACCAACCTATTTGTACATTTTCCCGATCATATAGGTACTTTTAAGCTGCTTACATAAGATATATAAACAGTATAAAAGATTTTCCTGGAGTTTTTGAATCAGTCAGTCTTTTTCCTAATTATATTTTTGATTTTTTCAACGTTTTGTTTACCGATAACAGATTTTATCATTTTTTTAGATATATCTTTTAAGTTTTCCTGTTTGTTATAATCGGCCAGAATATGAGCCGTTCTGCCATCACTCTCTTTATCGGTAAAAACTTCAAGTATCATCGGACGAGCAGCATCCGGTTTGCAAAACGCATCCAGGCAATTATGTATATCGTTTATATTATGAGCAGATAAATATGTAAATTGATTGTCTTCCACCCATTGCTTTGCGCTCCTAAAGTGTTCCGCAGCTGTATAATCATTAATTTCCGGTAGTATTTCTTTACCATATCCAAAGTGAAATTCAGCAGCTCCATAATTATTTAACAGTAGAATACGGACATTACTTTTAATATGTTTAATCCAAATGGAATTCATGTCATAGAAAAAGCTTAAGTCCCCAATAATTAAAAAATTTAGATTTTTAGATATAGATGCTTGACCTAAAAAAGTAGACATACATCCGTCTATCCCAAAGGCACCCAAATTGCTGAATACCTTCACGTCAGGGTCCAATTGAAAATATTGTGCCAGCCTGACGCTGTTTAATATACTCAAATGCAAATTGGAATTGGCAGGTACTTTTTCCATAAGACTCTTAATAGCGAATGCATTTGAAAACGGGACCTCGGGCAAGCAAGCATCTCCCAATGCCCGCGTCCACAAATTAGAATAAGAGTTATCGTCAGGCTTTTGCCCCGAATCTTTGGAAAAGTAATCAAAAAAATACTTTGGAGAACACTCAAATATCGTTGTTAGTTTTCTAAATATATCCGTTACTTTACCAGACTCGTCAATAAGCCAATGTTCACACTTTCCTTTCCAGTTTGTCAGTATGGCCTTGGTCCCACTTACCACATCACCTCCGGTTGATATAATCAAATCGGGTCCGTATTGATCAAACTCTTCCACAGACATTGCATTTATGATAAGCGCGGGGTTTAAAGATTTGTCAAGCGAGATATTTCCCATATGTTCTTTTATAATCACGCAATTATGGCATTTTGCAAACGCAGCTAAGGATGCTTCACATTCTGATGATGCATGAATGTTTTCTCCCCAAAATATCAAAATTCTACTCTTGGCGTTTATTACTCTTGATTTCTCCATCCATGCAGTATTTTGAGTACCCTGAATAAGCCGTTCCATTTTTCTTACTTCCGGCAGTACCTTACAGTCATACAGGTAATGGTTTCCTACTGTTGGTATATTGATATGTACTGGTCCCTTTCCATGATGGTCCAGTTCCAGTAAGGCTTCGTTTACTAATCGTTCACAGTACCAGAAATCTTCCGCATTATTTACAATTGGGAGCTGGACAGATTTTTTCATTATGTCTTGGTACATATTTTGTTGTTTTATTAATAAGGATTCCATTTGATCGATATAATAAGGATCTCTGTCGGCAGTGATTGCTACGATTGGTATATGCCTATAGTAAGCTTCCGTAAGTCCGGACAGGTAATTGCAGCTGGCAGTGGAAGAGGTACAGGAAACAGCTACCGGTTCATTGGTTTCCAACGATATTCCGATTGCAAAAAATGCTGCACTGCGTTCGTCCACTACGGAATAGCATTGAAAGAAGTTGTCGTTTTCTACAGAATGTACAATAGGAATATTTCTTGCACCTGGAGATAACACCAGATGTCGAATCCCATGTTTTTTTAGTAACGCTACTAATATCTGAACATTTTTTATATTTGAATACATCTCTCATGATCCTTTCTTAATTAGTTTTCCCTACAAGCACGGCCGGATTACCTGCTGCGATTGTGTAGGGGGGAATGTCATGGGTTACTATACTACCGGCGCCGATTACTGCACCTTCCCCGATTGTAACTCCCTTTAAAATGATACAGCCAAAACCAATCCATACATTATCATGTATGACTACCGGAGCGGATTTGACAACAGACCAATCTTTGATATGATCCCGCCAGTTTTGAACCGCATTATTATCTTTGGATATTTCCCTTTCATATATAGAACGAATATCTTGTTCTCTTTCCCGGCTGTTAGTAGAATGGGCATTGTGATCATATATTGTAACATTCCAAGAGATCATGACCTGATTATGAATGGTAACGCCGGTTATCGAGTTGATCATACAGGAATCACCGATGTTGCAGCCATTTCCAATATGAACAAATCCATTTTTGTTTTCAATATTAATTCTTCCCCGAAGAACATTATGCTCGCCAATATCTAAAAAACATTTGCCATTAGGATGCGGGCAACGGATATCGAGCATAAATCCAGGTTTTATGATATTTCCTTGCCCCATTTGATAGCAATCGTCCAGTAATTGCATATTCTTTCTGGTTTTGTATCTGTTATATTCTGTTCGAAGTGAAATCATATCATGTAATCGCCCCTTTTTATATTATTCGCTGGATGAGCGGATACGCCCTATTTCCAACTGATCATTTTAATTATTTTCTTTCTTTTCCAATAGACAACCAACAACGAGAGCAGAATTAAGGAGTAGCGAATTAGGGTAGTCCTATATAACAAAGTGATAAAAAACATCACTAAAATAATTGCAGCAGATAAATATAACCATTTTTTAGCATTATAAAATTCGACATCCGGCATGTGCTTTTTCTTTACTTTTAAATAGAAAAGATAATGCAGCAATGTAAATATCACGTAGCAAATTAATGTGGTATAACCAGCGGCATAGTAGCCAAATATTGGAATCGCCAGATAATTTAAAATAATATTCAGCAGGCCTCCGATACAGGAGGCTATAGAAACATATTTGGTCTCAATAAAATAGAACTCAATATTTCCGAAAAGAGAATACAAAAAAATAAAAAAAGTGGATAATGTAACCGGTGGTATAATCCAAATAGCATTATAATACTGGGGGGCGGCAAATATTTTTATTATTTCCGGTCCTGCCGCAGTCACGAGAACCGTCAGAGCCCCAATTAAGATTACGATATAATCGGCTGTTTGTTTTAACTGTTTAATTTTATTTTCCTTAATACTTTGATATGTAAAAGGAATAAAAGAATTATTTATTGCGCCAATCAGCAGTGATAAGACCATGGAAATTTGATAAGCGACACTATAGACGGCCGCATTCTCTATACTATCTAATTTACTAATCATTATCCTGTCAGCCTGATTCAATATTGTTTGAGAAACATAATGGGGGATCAACGGTACATTGAATTTTAATGCAAAGGACCAATATTTTCTACTAAAAAAACGTTTGCCCTTGATCATGATATAAATATAAAAAGCGAAGCCGAAAACAATCTGTAGGAAAGCATTCGGAATGATTCTGGCTTCTGCCTTATGCGTGGATAGCATAACGGCGGCCAGGGATAAAAACACACCTCCAATCGCAGTGGTTAATGTAAATGCGATCAATTTTTTATATCTATACTGATACCGCTCATTCACTGCCCAAAATAGAAAGGCTGGCTCAAAAAAAAGCTGAAGAAACATAGTGATTACTAAAACTGTTGGCAATCCTAAAATGGAATTCCAAAAGCCTCTGTTTACAAAATAAAGCAACAGCAATAAAAGTGTTATCGTACTTGACAAATTCAAAAAAGAAGCGGTTAAAGCATTTTTTTCTTTATTGTATTCTGTTAACGCCTTATTATAAACGCCGTAGGATAAATTAAGCGTAGCAAAAATCGAAATTATAGCGTACCAGGATTGGTATATGGAAAATACACCATACTGATCGGTTGTCAGCATTCTCGTGAACAAAGGAGTAGTTAATAGTGTAATCCCCTTTTGGAGAAAATTACATACAATGTACCAAAAGGCAGCTTTTGCAGCATCTGACATTTTGTTAAGGGTATTTATATAAGTTGATAAGCGAGTATTCATATGTTATCCTTCATTTTTCAGACAATGAAAAACGTAAATACTGAATAGATTTCTTTTTAAGCTTCTCAATAATTTTAAAAACATTACAATAATCTACGGAATTTCTCAAATAATCATCTATTGTCAATTGGCCGTCATAAAAATCAAGTGTGATTTGCAGCATCTCCAATAGATTTAGGATTTTATTTGTTTTATCATTTTTTGAAATAATAACTATGGGCTTTTGATTTTTAATAGCAAATATCACTCCGTGGAAAGAATCCGTCACAACCGTGTCCGCATATTGAAAAGCTTCATACCACATATTTTGGCTGGCAAATGGATAACATTTATCCGCCCAGCTGCAATGATGTCCTATACGTATAATCTTAAGATCATTTTTATTTGCATATTCTTTTATTTGTAAAATAGTATCTGGACTGAATTCACTAAATGCGTAAACGAGCAGATAATGCTGCGCCGAAAATAAGCCAGAATCCTTACCGCTAAAATCTATTAAAAAAGTAGGGTCAAGAACCAATTCAATATTTTTATCAATAATATATGGTTCCAGAATTTCCTTTGTCCACTGATCCCTGACGGAAATATGTCTATATCTCATTATATTCGAACTTATTTCATTCGGATATTTATCAGTCTTTCCCATCTGACCACAGCTTACAGCGTAGGTAATAAGCGAAATATCAGGGGAGATTCCCACTCCAAAATAGACTTTATCAAATGAAGGATGAATCAGATTGAATATTTCATCACTTCCAAGAATTATCGTTTTATAATCATTCATCGATAACTTGGAAATTCTGAGTACTTTTTTCCCCTTATACAGTCTGTCCGAAGAAAGGCGGAACCGAAGCAGCTTTAATGTTTGAGTAACCATATATCTAAAATTTTTACTAAGACAGGTCCTTAGCTCCATTTTGGCTATTTGAGGAGATCTATAGTTCACAAATTCACATTCATACCCCAATGATTGGACCATTTTTTGCAGTGCAAAGGCGTGAGCCCTGGCGCCATAATTCATGGCATAAAACCAGGTCATGATACCAATTTTTTCAGACGGATTTTTATCCAACTTAAGATACCCCTTTCGCTTATTCTTTTAACAGTGCATCAACGATATCTATTACTTCTTTTTCTGATATGGCATCTACACATGGATAGCTTTGTCCGCATAAACCTCTCCTAATACAATCCCAAGTGCGATAACGGTATTTTGCATTACACCCACAACATGGCAAGTTTTTATAAAGTACCTCCGGTTCCTGGCCGATTTCTACATCCTCTATGTAGGGTAAAAACTGGCCCTTATAATAACCAGGACGAATGCATATACTCGGAATCTGATACATTGCTGCAATATGGATACCGGCCGAATCATTACCTATATATAATACCGCACCGCGAATCATCTCTATCATTTCAATTAAAGAGGTGGCGCCGGCAAGATTTTTTACTTTACAGGCTTCTGTTTTACTTAGTAATTCCGAACAAATGTTATGTTCAGAGGAGCTGCCGCATAAAAGACATGCTATGTGGTATGTCTTTGTGATATATTGAATTACAGCTGCAAATTTATCAATCGGCCATCTTTTTCCGTTTATATTTCCCCCTGGTGAAATGACAACATATTCTTTTTTAGACCTCAAACTTTGTTCTGGCAGGAAACGTACTGCAACCAAATCTTTATTCCACAACTTTTCCAGAAATTCTTTGTTCCTTTGAAACATCATGATCGTTTCTTTTTCTGTTTTAATCACTTGATAATATTGGTCGATTTTTTTGGATTTTCTATTATTTCCGTCAATCGTTATCCTTTTTGGGGCCATGACACAGGATGCAATAAATTCTATAAGATCGGTTCTATTGTATACGGGCTGAATTAAGAGGCCGCCGGACAACTTCTTCAGGCGTTGAACAAATCCTTTACAAAACAGAATTTGATTTATGGTGATTATGCCTACAGGGACAACTTCTATTTCCGGAAAGAAATAGCGGACTATTTCATTATTGCAGGTTTGGCAGATCAGAATAATTTTAAAGTTACTATAATAATTTTGTATCATACGGATATTTTCAAAATACAGCACCATGTCACCAATGGCATCCATCTTGACAATAATAATCGTATTTTCGTCCCCAGGATTCACATCCGTTCTCTTTAAATTATGAATGGCTGCGGCATGCAATATTTTGTTATAAAGAGCTTCCTTTATCTTGCATAATAATTTTAGCATTTTTAGCATTTCCTCCATGGAAGGTAAAAAGAAAACAAAAATATAAGGGTAAAATATAGACCTCTTCTGTAAAATATAAAATCAAAAACAGTAAAAACACCGCGGCCATTTTTAACTTATGAAAATCAAATAAACTGATTAAGCCCTTGAGCAACAGACCAATATATAGGGTGAAAAAACCGAACCCGAATGTATACCAAATGGATAACAGAGAAGCGGTTGAAGTGGCGCCGCCCATACTTTTGTAATATTCTTCCGATAAGTCGAAAGATCCAAACCCGATGAAAGGGTGTACTTTACATGTTTCTATAGCAGCAATCAAATCATGGAATCGGTCTGTTTTTGATGAATTTTCGGTAAAAAGCTTTGTTGTTATGATGCCGGAGTTCCATATAAATCCGACAGCCATAAGCATAATCACTACCCCTATTAATTTCCGAAGTTGTTTACCATCCCTTAGTCCCAATATTGTTTCTATATCTTTATAGAATGCTATGATAATAATAATAACACCAATATAACCAGTGGTAGACTGTGTGGAAATCAAAGTTATAAATAGGATAATGAGTTTCCTTTTGGAATTTTTCAATTCTTTCTGACAGACAAATAAACCTAAGAGGGCAATCACAATAAAGCCCTGAAAAGCACCGGGTTCCCAAAATGGGCCATAGTTTCTGATTTCACTGAAATCCCCACGGTTGAACGTATAGAATGGATTACAAATATAGCTGGCATATATTAATGAGCCTTTAAATGAATAAGATATTTTCCCTATTAATCCCGGAAAAAAGATTTTAATGGATAGAAAAAACAGGCTGCACCAACTCATGTAATACATTATATTTGTATATAACTTACAAAATGTAATTCTGCTGATATTACTGACGATCAACAAAGCCAGAAAACAATAAGCGATTCTTTTTAAGCTATATAATATCAGATTAGCGTCTAATGCTTCCAGATGCAGGATAATATTTAATAGAAATAATCCACTTAACAATAAGAATTGAAGTAAATTTTTTATATTAATTTTCTTCTCAAATGCAAACACTATAGCAGCGCTTAAAATAGCCAGCCCGGTTACCGGATATTCGTACTGCATACCCCAAACTACAGTTTTTGACAGTAGTACAGTCATTAAAACTGCAATATATTTTAGCCAAATTTTATAATTTATACTTAATGAAGATTTCATTGGAATCTCCTATGTTGGCGTTTAATGAAAATTTTTAAGATTATCTTATTCCTCTTTGCGATCCTCCGGACCCAGATCCAAATGCCGGCGTATATACAATAGATTTTATTGCCGATACTGATCCGTCGATAAAGATTGGCTTCCTTTTTAATCTTGCGGTATTCACATAAGGAATTGCTTGCCTGTCCACTTACCCCATCATTCGAATAATTTGATATAATTACATCCACATATTGAAATACAGCACGATCCAGGAAAGCATTAAGAAATACTTTATAATCTGCACCATATAAATAGCCGGTATCAAAAATATAGTTCAAAAAAACATTCTTTTTAATAAGCGATGATTGGTGAATAAAGGGCATTCTGACCAAGATTTCCTTATTCATGTTTGCAGCTTTAGGAATCTGTACATAATCGTAGTGATCTATTTTAGAAAATATCCTCGTATTTCCAAACAAAATATCACTGTCCTTTTTACACTGCATGAATATAAGATCCAGTACACGGTCAGAGGCCAACACATCATCTGCATTTAGAAACATAAGCCAGATACTTTCCGATTGGGCAGCACCTTTGTTCATGGCGTCATAAATTCCGTGATCAGGTTCAGACACCACTCTTATGTGTATTTTTTTGCATATAAATTCATTTTCATATCTTTTAATGATATCTAAAGTGCGGTCTGTAGAATTTCCGTCTATAACAATGTACTCATAATCCTGAAAAGTTTGGTTTAATACAGAAAGAATTGTTTTTTCAATTGTATTCTCCGCGTTTTTACATACCGTAATAATTGATAGCTTCACCATATCGCAAATTCCATCCCTCCAGTAACTTAAATCACTTTATCTAAAGCTGTAATAACTTGGTTTAACGCTATATCCCGTATACAAAGATATTTACCTCCTTTGCGTACATTTTCAAGGCATTCTTTGTTACCGGCACATCTTTTCCCATCTTTCAGGCAACAGCCAAAGCATGCTTTTTCGGCATAAACACATGTTGGCAGTACATCCTGTTCCGTTACAATATCCAGATCATAGGGCTGCATAAAACCATAGAAGAATCCTGGCGTAATACATATGGATGGTGTCTGTGTAAATGCCGATATATGGATACTTGCACTGTCATTTCCGATACACACAACGGCATGACGGATTAACTCCACCCATTCGTTAAAACTGGTGTTTCCTATATAGTCATAAAGTCTGTCCGGCAATTGGATTTTCGATTTTAATAATTCACGGAATTCACTGTCTTCGGGTCCGCCACACAGGTAAATGTCCAAATTATAATATTCTGTTATATATTGAATCAATCCGCAAAATTTTTCCAACTCCCAACTCTTGGCCGCTTCACTGGAGGTTGGACATACCACACAGTATTTATTTTTTGCTGCAAAATCATATTTAACCTTATAGGATGGCAAGCAGGAAAGCTTGGCACTATAATCGGTTATTCCCAATTTATTAAGTAAAATCCGATAACATTTAAATGCCATACAATCCCGTTCTATGATAATCGTATGGTTATAAGCTGCTTTATTCAGTATTTTTTCAATTGAAAAGAAACGGCTGCCAAATTCCTGGCGCATTTCCAGTTTATGAACTGCGTTGGTATTCATAGCAATCAATTCAGCCATCTTTGATTTAAAAGGGGAAATCAACAGCTCCCATTTTTGGCTGTTCAGCGTTTGAACCATATCAAGAAAATAACGGTAATCACTTATGAATAATTCGGGATCAATACCTAGCATTTCGACCTGCAAATCATTTCTAACGGATTTGAGAAAACTGGCTACCGCCTTCCTGCATACGAGTGTAATAGATTTTCCTTCTTTGCAATAATAGTTCTGCATTGCGATGAGTGCATCCATAAAAACCAAGCTATCCCCAATGATTCCGCCGAATATAATTATGATCTTACCGCCTTTTTCACTTTTATTTCTCTTATTCAGGCAGCTTCGGATACTGAAAGCTAAAATTTTTATGAAATCTAATTTCTTCATGGATAGCGTCAGGTCTCCTTTAATAAATGGCAAAATTCTTGTCTAGATAATTTTGTATGTAATCCGAAACCCCTTCCTCAATTGAGCAAAAATCGAAGTCGAAACCTGCATGTCTTAATTTTTCCATTTTAGCCTTTGTAAAATATTGGTATTTTTCTTTCAACGGCTGCGGCATATCGATATAGTTAATAACTGGATTTAAATCTAGTGCAGAAAAGGCCGCCTTAGCAAGATCATAAAAACTGCGTTCCTGTCCGGTTCCAACGTTAAATAAACCGCTGACCTGTGGATGGTCCAGCTGCCAAAGTATCACCTTACACACATCTTTTACATAGATAAAATCCCTTAGCTGTCCGCCATCCTTATACCGTGGATGATATGATTTAAATAAACGGATTTCACCATTTTCTTTTATTTGCCGATATCCGTGATAGACCATACTGGACATACTGCCTTTAAAATATTCGTTGGGTCCATAAACATTAAAGAATTTAAGTCCGATATATTGGGGCGGACAATTTACTTGCTTTTTTACCCACAGGTCAAAAAGCTGTTTGGTATAACCGTACCCATTTAGTGGAAGCAGCGTGTCGATATTCATGGTATCATCGAAACCCTGGCTTCCGTCACCGTAGGTAGATGCGGAGCTTGCATATATAAAACTCAACTGTTTTTCTGTACAATAATTCCATAAAGCTTTTGTAAATTCGAAATTGTTATTCCACAAATAATCAAAATTACGTTCCGTTGTCGACGAACAGGCACCCAGATGAATGATATGCGAAATGCCGCTATAGCTAGGAAGTTTATCCATAAAATCATTTTTGTTTATATAATCAACATATTTTTTGTTCCGAATATTCATCCATTTATCCGTTGAAGCTATATTATCAACAATGAGGATCTCGTCAATCCCTTTATCATTTAATTCTCTTATCAGGCAGCTTCCTATGAAGCCTGCCCCGCCGGTTACTACGATCATTTTTTCCTCCATACATGCGTATATTAGTTGTCAAGTTCTATTAATTCACACAGGATGTGAATAATCGTTATATGGCATTCCTGGACCCTGGCTGTTACACTACACGGAACCACAATAGGATTGTCTACACACTCTTTTATTTTTCCGCCATCCCTGCCTAGCAGCGCTGCTGTTTTTCCTCCAATTCTTCCAGCTTCTTTTATAGCCTGATATATATTTTCAGAGTTACCGCTTGTGCTGATCCCGAGCAACATATCTTTGTCTGTCATAAACCCTTTAACCTGACGGCTATATATATTGTCGTACCCGTAATCGTTGGAGATCGCTGTCATAGTTGCGATATCGGCGTTTAAGACAATTGCAGGCCATGGCTCCCGCTCTTTCTGGAAACGTCCCACGATCTCACCTGCCATATGTAACGCGTCTGATGCAGAACCTCCATTTCCACATAAAATAAGCTTTCCGCCATTAAGAAGTATAGTCTTAATCTCGCATGACAATGAGGAAATGGCTTCTGTCAGTTCCTGGTTCGAAATCACAAGTTCTTTCACCGCGATACTTTCCCGCAGTCTTTGCTGTATCAGTTCGATCATTTCATCAGTCCTTTCGATGGATCATTAATTTTTTTTATGATTTCCGATGTCGATATCCCGTCTATGAAAGGAATTAACTTCAAGCAGCCGCCCCTTGCCTCTACAATATCTCTGCCTACCACTTCATCCGGTCTATAATCGCCGCCTTTAACCAAAAAATCAGGCTGCACTTCTTTTATCAACTCCAAAGGCGTATCTTCATCGAACAGTACCACATAATCTACATATTCCAACGCCGCAAGTATCTCCATCCGATCCGTTTGATTATTAACAGGCCGGTTCTCGCCTTTAAGCCTTCTTACGGAGCTGTCGCTGTTAACGCCGATAATTAGAATTTCTCCCAGTTTAGCCGCTTCTTGCAAATATCGGACATGTCCAATATGGAGCAGGTCAAAACAACCGTTCGTAAATACAATCTTCTTATCCTGGTATTTATTCCTGAGATTTTGCACTTGCGTCCGGTCAATTATTTTAGAACTACGGCAAATAGTTTCTTCCTGGAAATATCGTTCTACTTCCCCGACGCTAACAGAAGAGGTTCCCACCTTTGACACCTGGATTCCAGCCGCTGCATTGGCAATCTGCAACGAAATATCCATACTCAGATGGTTCGCTAAGCCAGCCGCTAAATATGCAATTACGGTATCACCTGCCCCTGTAACATCATATACTTCCCTGGATACACAATCTATTTTACTGAAACTTTTATCTTTGGCGACCAGTACCATTCCATCTGCGCCGCAGGTAGTTAAGACATATTCAGCATGGCATTTGCTGCAAAGGGCAAACGATGCCTCTTTTATATCATTAATTGAGTCCACCGGTAATTGTGTCAATGCATGGAGTTCTTTTCTGTTTGGTTTCAGAAGAAACGCTCCATCATACTTTTCCACGGCGGTATCTTTCACATCTATAATGACGGCGATACCATAATCCCTGCAAAGTTTCAGGACTTTCTGGGTAAAATCCAGAGTAAACAATCCTTTCAAATAGTCTGATAATATGACTAAATCATAATGGGAAATACCTTCTAATAATACCTGTATAAGATCACTTTCGTCTTCGGCAGAAATTAACTGTGCATCTTCGTCATCAACTCTTAGCAGCTGCTGATGATTTTGTCCTACTAATCTGGTTTTAACTGTAGTAGTTCGTGTCGTTTTCCTCATTAAAAATTCGTAGTCAATTCCGGCAGCGGAAAAAAGATCACATAAATGTTTTCCAGCTGAGTCATTTCCAATGACGGACATGATCGCTGCATGCTGGCCGGCAGCTGTTAAATTAGCTGCGACATTGGCGGCACCGCCCAATACGCTGTATTCTTTCACTTTATGGAAAACGGGTACCGGCGCCTCCGGTGAGATGCGCCGCACATTACCGCGATAATATGTATCAATCATTACATCTCCAATTACCAGTATATTCTTAGGTTTGATTAACTTTTGTATATCCATGTCTTCCCCTTTTTAATACTATTTTAGGCTTTCCGCCCATGAGTCATGCGGTTGATATCTCCACTGCACCGGAAATTGCAGTCCCTCTAAATCGCCTACATATTCCATACAATTTGATACAATATTTATATTTTCATAATCATGACCAAACAAATAATCTGCCTCATGATTTCGAATACTTCTAACCATTGGAATTTTTTCATCAGGAAATCCAATTATCTTACAGATAGCTAAATCCATTGCAACCGCATCTTCACCTGCCATAATGATTCCCATCTCCTTTGGTTCTGGCTGACATGGTCCATTATGATGACCCGCTATAACCATATCAGCAAAGTTTAAAATTTTTCGTTGTGGTTTCTTCTGCAATATTCCATTTTTATCCGCGTATCTTTCGATGTAATTTAAGTCCATAACTGTGCGCCAAATGGTGTCATTTCCATACCATATGCCTTTAATATATGGATCTTTTCCGAACTTTCTTTCTAGAAGAAGCAGCGCGCCATAAATATATCGATCAATTGTAGCTAAAAATATATTATGTTCGTCTTCATGCTTGAGCTTTCGGTCTAGAATATGGTCGATCCTTTGCTTTATACGACTCTTGTTCAAATACGCATCGCCGCCTTCTTCTACCGAACCTTCTACACGATGTGGCAAAGACGCTTTATTATATGCAATACCTACCATATTTTTCATGGCCGCTGTAAATCCGGCTAAACGGTGAGATTTAGGTTTACAGAAATTAATGATTACATCTGCATTTAATACATCTTTATTTATTGAGTATATATGGCGTTTTTCACCATGGTAATTACTAGTCTCATCTCTATTATAGTTATCTACCTGATATATTCTTTTACCGCTTTTCTTTTCATGCATCGAAAGACTTCCCATATCAACGTTTGTAGCTTCACCACTTTGGTAGATCTTATCTATGATTACTTTATTGTGATCAAAGGTAGTCTGATATTTACGAAAATCCATAAAAGTAACAGATTGTCCGTGGGCCTTATAAAAAAGTAAGATATTATTAAAATGAGCCTTATCTAGCAAAAACGATAAATCACAGTCCTGCATTGGGGCATCTCCAATGATTACTAGACCAGTGCCTTTTAATGCAATAAGGCAATAGTCACAAATCGCTCTCAGGCATGAGGGGTGTGTCACCAGACATTCCAATGCATTTTCTGTTACATGCTTCGCCCCATTGAAATGCATAACCCAATTCGGTTTGATTAGGACGCAATCACCCGGTTTTATATATTTACCGAGTGGATTCCATTTAGCTGTTCCATAATTATCTAAGTCCAACTCTAAACCAAAAAGGCAATTTCGAACCATGTCATAAATATCATTTTTTTCTTGTATGGTATCTTCACCGTATTTATACTCAGGATACATGCATGCTGGTCCATATTCTTTATAAGGGTATGATGAATTCGGCCGGTGTTCCAAATAAACTGTACTCATTTTTTCCTCCATGGGTACGTTCATCCGTATCTATAGATACGGATGAACAGCATTCTGTTCAATCTTATTTATCTTATATCTCCTTTATATGCTAAACTCAAATCAATCCATGACCCCATTTCTTGAGCGAACTCATCCGAACTAAATTTCTCAATTCCTCCCCCATGATAGAGGGTTAGTTCTCCAAAGTACGTTTTACCATTAACCGAATACAGATCTATTCGAACTTCCGGTAACCCTTTTGAAAGCTCTTTCGCTATTTCAATCATCTCATTCAGATTAGCTGGCTTTTCAATATTTGCGTTAGAATCATTAGGGCACTTGATGGTGATGTCAATTAATTTCCAATCCAGTGTATACAGATTTCTTTTGTGCCCGGCAAAGCGATTAAAATCAACTTGAATAAATTTAGGAACACCGTTAAAGCAAAAAAACTTGTAATCCCGCAGATCCTGTGTCTTATTATCAACCATATATTTTTCACAGATAATACAGGGAATTACATTTTTATATGCCCATTCACGGCTCATATAATAATGATTTCGCTTTAAATGATCCTCAAGCTTCTTTTTAGCAGACTTAATATCCAGTGTCTTTTTATCTTTACAAATTACAATTCCCCCGGAATCGTGATTGCATTTTAATACAAATTCATTCGGAAGCTTTTCAAAATCTATATCTTCAACCCTGCTCCACTTGCCAATTAACGGAATAAGAAACTGATTGCCTATTATTTTCGCAATATATTCACGAACAGCATATTTGTCTACTAATTGGACGTATAAGGGATTATGATCGTTCAATTTAAGCCACTGCACTTTTTCGTTAAATGTCACGGGATTAGAAAGATTAAGTTTCTTACCTGTTGACATTCTGTAAATAAAAGGAACAAACACCGTGTCCGGCAAAAAATTTAACATACCTTTTTTGTAAAGCTTTAAATAAACGGTTCTCAAAGCTGTATATATACTCATAAATTCCTCCATTATACAAGCGAAATATAATAGTTTTCTAGATCTTTGGACGCAGACTTTATTTCATATCCAGCGGCCGTTAGATCCGGATGTGTATTTCTTCTTATATAACCATCTTTATAAGACAAGATCTTCTCGGCCCATATATCAGCGGAATCATTTAAGGATAAGAAATTGACTAATTCCGTCATCTTTACTTCGCTTGGAACAACATCGGAAACAACAGAAATTAACCCAACTGCCTGGGCTTCAGTAATTACATTTCCTAATCCTTCATACAAAGATGGAAATAAAAATACATCCATGCCCTGCATTAACTCATTCATATCAAAGCGTACGCCAAGAAATTGGATATTGTCATCCAACCCCAACTTATGTACAAGTTCCTTAATTTCATCCATTAAATGTCCTTCTCCCGCAAAAATCAACAATGCATATGGACACTTCTTATGTATATACGAAAAAATTTTGATGATAAACTTGTGATTTTTTTGTTCTGTAAATCGGCCGCCATGTCCAATTACAAAGCGATCTTTCCATTTCATATCCGATCTGACTTTGTTTCTTGTCTCGTCAGTATAATTAAATTCTTTCAGATCAATAGCATTGTGAATTATTTTGATTTTTCCTTTTCGAAGCTTTTGCTTCCCAAAACACCAACTACCTGCATATTCTGAACATGCTGCATAGTGTGTGGCGAAAATTCCTGCTGTTGACCGCAATATATATTTAATAATTGTTTTTTGGGGTTCATACTTTAAATTAGCTGTGGAATGATTCGCTGCAATACGAATTTTTGCTCCACCTAAATAAGCACCTAACAATGGAAACAAATTTAAAGTATTAAGCTGCGCATGAACAATATCGTAACATCCATTCTGTACTACATCGCGTATTTGTTTTATGCTTTCTATAAGATTATCTGAATAATTGATTACATTAATTACAGAATCTCCATTTTGACTGAGCACTTCATTAAAACGAGGCAGACTGTTTCCATAAAAAAGAAAGTCCATTGCAATTTTCTTATGATTTAAATGCTTATAATAATTTAAAGCAATCGTCTCGGTTCCACCAGTCTTGCACTGTCCTATAATACGCAAAACACGTACTTTTCGCTCTTTCATTCATGCTACCCGCCTTTCAATCCAAAGGTTTTGTGTTCAGCCGTTATTACGTATTATGTATAGAAATAGTATTGAATTTTTTCCAGCAGTAATAATTCGCTCTTAGTCTTATTCATAATACGAACACTTATCAATGCTATGTAACATCCATTGTCATTATGGAATAAAAGTCCCTTATGTGAATTCTGATCGACCTTCAAATAATTGCTACTATTTACATATAATTATTTAAGCAGTATCCTTTAGAAACTTTTCGATATTTAGGGGATATACAAACCCGTCAATCTATGATACAAATAATAATAGATACCTTAATCTATCAATCTTTGCGTAATGCCTTCTCGCTAATTCCCCTGGAGAGGGCATTTTACTTTTAAAAAGACAAGTAATTATATTGAAGAAATTCCAGAACGTTTTAACATAAGATACGATTTGTTTTGTATCTTGACGATTCTCACTCATTGTTATAATGTCAAAGAGTATTTCATTTGAACGGGAAATGAAGGAAGAAATCCTTCAGTATGTAAGAGATCGAGGATATGTTACGCATAAATCCGCTTAATAAACTAAATAAGAAGGTATGGTATACAGAGGGTGCATTTGGTATAATATCATAGAAGATAACGATAAAAAGGAGCTGATTATAATTGGCAGTCAAAGAAGGGGAAGCTAAACATGAAAGTGTTACTATCGATAAACTGCCTCTGCCGGACAGATACAAAAGAGGGCTCCACGCCGCAGTGCGGATGATTTATTCCATGGATATAGCAGGATTACGCTATGTTATCCTGTATGGCAGTTGTGTTACCGGAAAAATAAAAACGTCCAGCGATATTGATCTGCTGATTGTAACGGAGAATAAACTGATAGACCGACAGTTTAGATCCCTTATCCGTGAAAAAGTAGATCAGGCGGTAGAAGACCTGAATGTATCCACAGATATTGTATTTTATACGGAACAGGTATTGCTAACAGATCAATCTGTTTTTACGAATAATATTAGAAAATACGGAAAAATCATCAGAAAGGATGAAAAACATGGATTCATATTATGAAGCGGCGCAGAACGATTACTTGTATTTAGAGGGAGTAAAGAATATTCTTAACGATCTGCATAGCTATAATCCCGTTGCGGTGACCGCCCAGAATATTGCGGAACGATATTTAAAGCATATCATACAGAATTATATGTTGGACAGGGATTATACGCATACCTTGCGGTCGCACAAACTTATGACGTTATACCAGGCCATCCATAGTAAGTACGATCATTTTATTTTAGATGAAAATATGTTGCGAATATTAACGGATTATTATTTTGATGCACGGTATCCGGGTGCGGACTATATTATAGTATCGAGAGAAGATGCCATTCAGGCGATTTCGGGAGTGGAATCTATTAAATGTGCGGTAGATGCATTTATTAAAAACATTCAAAAATAACTTAAATTCCAGACAGACTATTTGAATAGATAGTATGGAAAAACCATGTCTTCTCTTAGAAACTGAAAAGACATGGTTTCCATTAAATACTTCTTCGCATTTTATAATATAGAAACATAATAATTTTATCGGTTAAAATACATACCCCTAAAAAATAGAGGAAAATCAGCATTGGGTATTTCAACCAGTAAACAAATTGAGGAAAGAATAAAATATAAATGGAATGAAATAAATAAATGCTGTAAGAATTATTACCTAAATAAATTAGGAATTTTTCCAGAAAGTTTATTTTTAACGAATCTTTTAATGTTAATAGCATATAAATTTCTAAAACGGCTAAATAAACATCAAATACATAAGTATGAAGTATTTGCTTAAGCAATAACAGAGGTATTAAGAGCAGACACAAAATAATGGTACGTCTAATACGTTTTCGCATGGCTGTTTTTCTTATTTTTTCAAAAATATGATACTCAGACGCATAAATACCCCATATAAATGGTACGATCCAGATCACAAAATCAGCAGCCCCAGCCTGTCTGCCATGCCGGAAAAAAATCAAAAATATGAATACCACAATATTAGTTCCAATAAAGACTGGCTTGGGATGGCTTTTCACGAGGCGGTATCCTATTGGGAATAACAGATAAGCTATTATTATGATAGTCATATACCACCAAGCAGTATTTAAAGTTGGTTCATTGAACAGATACGCAAGTCCCAGAAGGTCAATAATCATCTCAAAGACATTATCATATATATCCCCAATCAAAATGTATCCACCAAACGTTACAGCGATACCACTTAGTATCCCAATAAACCAATATAGCTTCATTAACTTGAATATGCGGATAAAAGACTTTTTTAATTTTTGTATAATTCCATTTGTTACATTTTTTTGATTACTTTGGGCCAATCCGTAACCACTTAAAATCAGGAAAATGGAAACTACCATTTGTCCAGGTAATGTCAAATAAGAGATGAGCGGATTCCCGTTTAACTGAATAAAAGAGAAAAAAAGATCCCCCCTTTTTTCAGAAAACAAATGAATAAACAGTAACATGAGAACTGCGATCCCCTTGAAAAAGCTTGTATCCTCTCGAGAAAAAAGATCTTTATTGTCTGTTACAGATAATTGCATGTGATCTCCCTTACTTACATTATGAAGTGATTTAACCCTATGTATCTATTAAGATCGTGCCGGAACCACCTGAAATATAATAAGAATCTCCAACAATTAATTTTCCGGCATCGCTAACCATAAATACTGCAAGATTACCGATTTCTTCAGGGACAGCCATTCTCTTGCTGGGATTTGACGGCATAGCGATCCCTTTTTCTTCCTGATAATTGAGCATTGACGTGGCAACTGGCCCTGGGGCGATACAGTTCACAGTAATTCCGTATTTGATCAGTTCCCGGGATAAACCCAGAGTAAATCCCCGAACTCCCCACTTAGATATCTCATACGGAGTCCCTGCAGGTTTTAATGCGGATGCAGATCCGACATTTAATATGTGGCCATTGATCCCATTCTCTTTCATATACGAAGCAACTTCCTGACAAACAAAAAACATCCCCTTTAAATTGATACCTAATACGGCATCATATTCGTCTTCCGTAATCGCTTCGAATCTCATCCCGCCATGCACGCCCGCACTGTATACCAAGATATCAATTTGTCCATCCTCGCCGAAAGTTTTCGCAGCAGAACGAATCTTAGTGTGTATATCCGAAGTATCTAAAACATCCAGTGTTATTGTTTTTGTTTGATCAGCCGGCAGTTTTTTTCTGTACATGTCTAATTTATCGGAATTTGTACCGCTGAGAATCACTTTACATCCACTGCGAACAAAACTCTTAGCAATACCAAACCCGATCCCGCCAGTTCCACCTATGATCAGAGCTGTTTTACCAATAAGCATCTCAGATTGAACGACTGGAATACAAATTGGTTTTACCCGTTCAATAACAAAAAAATGTTTGATTTTTCGCAAAAAATCTTTGATTTTCATTTTCCCCCCCTAATATTTACCAATTATCTTTTTTGCAACTCCTTTAGCCACGGCAAGAGCCTTATCCCCAACGGATGGCTCTGGTTTATTCATGTCATAAAAAGAATTCGTCAGTGCTGCGTCATTTTCCATATCGGTAAAAACTTCTAAAAACATAGGTGTGTCTGAAATCTCAGCAAATTTGGGGAGTATATGATCCAGCTCCTCTTTATTCCTTGCAGTATAGTATTGATAACCGAGTGATTCAATCCAGCCGGCTGCTTGTTTTTGGTGTTCCGCACATATAAAATCGTTTATAGTTGGAATATTCTTCTTGCCCATGAAAAAGTGAAATTCAGATCCACCGCCATTATTTAATAATATGATACGTATATTTTTACCATTGTGCCGTATCCCCGCTGCATTCATATCATAGAAAAAGCTCAAATCCCCGATAACGCAAAAGGCCAATTGATCAGTTGCGGCAGCTTGTCCGCAAAAAGCAGACAAACAGCCGTCTATCCCCAAGGCTCCGGTATTGCTGTAAACTTTTACTCCTTTACTTAATGGAAAAAACTGCAGAATACGCGTACTGTTTAAAATAGCTAAATGCATGATGGAACCTGCAGGTACAATAGAAGCCAGCTGTTGTGCAATATAAAAGTTGGAGAACGGAAACGAAGGCTTTTTAATAGCGTTAACGGCATTCTTCCAATTCGTATAGTATTCGAGACTATTCTTAATAGATTCAGAAGCATGATCACTGTAGAATTTAAAAAAATAAGCGGGAGAACATTGAAAAATGGTAGTTAAACTTTGATAAACATCTCTAACCCGCCCTGCCTCATCAATCTGCCAGTGTTTTATATTTTTTCTGTTTTTACGCAAGAATGTTTTTAGATTGTATGCTGATAGGTTATTGCCTAATGTAATGACCAGATCCGGCAGCAGAGAAATATCACATTTTCCCCCTGTTGTTTCCGTAACCGCATAGCTGTCCACCACACCTTTACATCTTAAATTTGATAGATGTTCTACAGCGATGGCGCAATTATACTTTTCGAAAAATTTTTCTATTTGTTGTATATCATGATCTGTAAAAGTGACGTTTTGTCCGATTACTACCAATATCCTTTGAGCTTCAGATAAAGTTTTGGCATAGGATAGCCATGTATCATCCGGTTCCCCATAGGATACCAGCCGGATTGGTTTTACATTAGGTAAATGTTCTATATAATAATTAGAAGTGCTGCCTGTGATGGGGATATTAATATGTACCGGGCCAGTACCATTGTGATTGACTTCTAATAAGGCTTCACAAATCAAACGTTCACAGTACCAGTATTCCAATTCATCATGAATAACCGGCAGATTTACAGATTTTTTACAAACTCCCTCAAAAATATTTTGCTGATCAATTTTCTGCGTTTCGATCTGTCCTTGAAAGTATGGATTCTTATCAGCTGTTATGGCAATAATCGGTACATCCTGATAATATGCTTCCGTCATCCCGGGTAAATAATTACATGCCGCTGTGCCGGAAGTACACACACATGCTGCCGGCTTATTTGTCTCCTGCGCAATTCCCATTGCAAAGTAAGCGGCACTGCGTTCATCAACTACAGAAAAGCACCGAAAATAGGGATCTTCTTCAATGGAATGTATAATTGGGATATCGCTTCCGCCGGGGGATAACACGATATTTTGTATATGGTATTCTTTCAATAAGGCTACAAGGAGTTGAACACTCTTGATATCTGTATACATAGTACATGCCTCCTAATAAAATTAAATTGTGACGTCTTCAAATACTTCTTTCAGTTTCGAATAATATTTTTCATTAAAATATGGCGTCAAACTATGTGTATATGTTTTGCATATGATCTGATCTGTCAGTAGTCTGACAGAATCTAAATCTTCTGCCAGATAAACATATCCGTCATAGATACCTTTAAACCAATCCACTCCGGTAGTGACTTTATGGTCATTGGTTTTTATAACAATCACAGGTGTTCCCGCGATCAGTGAAAATATAGTCCCATGATAGCGGTCCGTAATAATTAATTTGTACCGGGCATATTTTTCAAATTCTTTTATAAGGCGGTACTCCAGATTTTGATCTAGCCAATAAGGATCGATCGGTAATGTCGTATCGGTACAATCCACATGATATTTTTGAGATAAATGAACTATCAGCTTATCTAAATCCTGTGAAGTATAGAATTTTTCTGCGTCATTTCTGGCACACACTAGTATCCCCTCTCTCTGAAAGTCAAATGAGAAGGCGCCTATTAGAGAGGTAACAATATCCGGAAATAATTCAACTTTCAATTTATCAAACATACTCAGAGCACTTTCATATGAAATATGATCACGAGCCAGAAAGAGCATGTGCTTTGCAATATTATATTCACGAATTGCTCTTTGCCGGTTTTCTTCTTTCTGATAGTAAACCGTCTGGGGAAAAATTAACATCTTTTGGTTAGGAAAAGCCTGAATTACCATCCTGTGCATTTTATCTTCAAAGGCAGGTCCCAGATCAAGAGTACAATAACCGCTTTGAAAAACAAACATATCATCTGGCTGAACCACTTTCTTCAAATGTTCTAAATAATGAAATCTTTCATCATATATAATACGCGATGGGATCTCGTAGACGAATCTTTCAGGATAATATTTACTTAACCATTTCCGAATACAATATTTTTGCGCCTGATCTCCCAGATTATTATGCATAGTAATACCAAAATAAAAAATCTTTTTCTCTTGCTTATTTATTGGCATCCGAATCTTCTTCAGAAAGAACAGATAATTTTTAATACGCCTTAGCTCGTATTTTATTCGATTCAAAGCTCTCCCTCCTCTGTAAACGCTATCATTTATTCTTAATTTTATAAATCAATTTACTTTTAAAATAAATAAATTCTGGTTTCTTTCTATAGAGGACGATTAATGATGTAGTACAAACAATACAACAGATCACAACTTTTAAAAAGAACCAGGGTAAGGAACTTGGCAACTGATGATTCACAAAAATTAATATAACTATAATAATGATATCTGTAAGAAAGAATCTTAATTGAGTCAAAAAATATTCTTGAGGTTTTTGATTAAATTTGTATTTATATAATATTAATGGTTCAAACCAAAACACAGTCAGCAGTTTAGAAAGAACGGTTGCTCCGATAATACCTGCCAGCCCATACCAGATACCCAGCAGTATCGATAGAATAATGTTAAGAATCGCATTCGCTATCATAATAAAACGTACCTGTTTAAATAACCCCATGGTTTCCCTGAACATCCATACAGGTGAGGTGGTCGTTGTTACGTAGAAAAGAAACAGAATAACAATAACATTTGAATTGGGCAGGACATATTGGTTCCCTATCCATATTGGTACAAATTCCTGAATAATACTTGCGAAACATGCAGTACAAAATAAAGTGATACAGTTATAAGCAAAACATAAGTTTCTAAACATATTATAAGAATTCAGATGGTTATCTTCGGCATTCAGATTACCAAGGCTCGCTATGATTCCGTTTGATATAATTGTGATAAATGAAGTAACATACATAATCAGGATACTGTAATTGGAATAGTAACCTACGACTACGGTTCCTAATATGATTGATATCAATATATTATCGGTATTATTGACTACTACAGCTGAAACTTTATAGATAAAAGTCGCCTTTATATTTTCAACTACTCTGATATCACGTATGATTTCAGGACGAATGAGTGATTTATCTTTTAAGTAAGGATAATTTTTATTCGCTATATAGTTTAAAACTACATTCTTACCGATGGTACATAAAACCTGAATAATTAAATAACCGGTAAAATTTTTAGTGAAGATCAAATAAATGATCTGAAAAACGTACATTGTAAAAGTCGCTGCACAATCACAGATGTTATAGATATATTCTTTTTGGTCTGCCTTAATCACGGTGGTCTTATATACAACGAAGTAGGAGACTACCGAATTTAATAAAAATAAAATATAGTATAGAATGGCATCATAAAGCGGAACAGAGCTTTTAACGATAAATCGTAAAAATGGAATCAGGGCGACTCCAACCAGCGCGACTCCCAGGGCAATATAACGGTAAATTCGCTTAAAATAATGAGTTAAAGTTGCAATACGTTCTTTATCATTCGTTAATAACGCCTTATAGAGCGTGAATGTCAGAACATTTCCTACACCGAGTTCGGCGATCGAGAGAACAGATAAAATATTTGTATATAAGCCGTTTAGTCCATTATACTCAGCGCCCAAAAGCCGTATGAAAAGTGTTTTAGTGGTAAATCCCAGTATAATAAGCAGTAATTTATCTATGATACCGATTATTATATTCCGAACTGATTTAGCACTGCGAGATCTCATAATTTAACCTTTCTCTCTTAGTAAATCATTATATAAATTAATATATTCCAAATATTTTTTTTCAGCCGCAAACTCACGGCCTCTTGTGATACAATCAGATTTTTTAAAATTATGTGTTTTCAGGCTTTGTAATACTTCCGATAGATTGTTTTCATTTACAATCATACCCGTGTTTTGATTAATGGCTTCGGGGCTTCCGCCAGTATCAAAAGTAAGTACAGGTACTCCACACGCCAGCGCCTCAAGATTAACAGTGGGAAAATTATCTTCTCTGGTAGGATTAAGGAATACATCCGCTGATGAATATATTGCGGCCAGTTCTTCCAGATTATTTGTTTTCGGTATGGTTATCATATTTCCTGGTAAATCTGACTTCTGCTCTTCAGAAATACCTACTAGTATAATTTGGAATTCATTTGGCAGGAGGGAAGCTAACTTTAAAAATACATCAAGCCCTTTTCGATAGCCCCAGGAAAACGAAACACCCAAAATGATAAATTTACTCATTTCAATACCATATTTATTTCTGATATCCGGATACCCGGGAGAGAAAATCTCTGTATTAATACCATTATAAATGACGGTAACCGGATATTCGCTCAAAAATGATTGCTTCGTTAAATTTGCCAACCATTTAGAAGGAGTTACAATGGTTAGATTACGGCATCCGGTGAACCATCTTTTTTTAAATTTATACATCTTAGAGGTCTGATCTATTCTCCCCTTTGGATAGCCTTCGTAAGCGCACTGCCTGCACTGAGTTTTCCATTGTTCACAATCAAGCATGATAAAGTGCGGACAATTTCCAGTAAATGCCCAGCAATCATGTAATGTCCAAACCACTTGAATGTCAGGATGCGATTTGATAAATCGAAAAAGCAGAGGCAGATGAATATAGCTTCCATGCAAGTTGTGCAAATGAATTACCTTGGGTTTTGTACGTTCTACCTTGGATAAAAATCTCTTTGTAGCAAAATAGGAACCTATTCCATGTATCCCTGTATAATTTGAGATCAATCGATGAATACTTCTGCTGAGTATGGATCCGATATAGATATGATCTTTCAGTTTATGTTGATACATCGTCCGTGCTGCCGGACAAGAAGTGTACACTTTCCACCCCCGGGCGCGCGCAACTTCAGAAATTCCGATCATAATATTACCAGTACTGGCAAAGTTATAGCTATTAATTTGCCACATGCATTTATTTGAGTAATTACTATCAATCAATTTATGTACCTCACAACTTTTTTATAAATCTGGCCGGATTACCCGCCCAAACTTCCCCCGGCGGTACATTACCGGTAACAACGGACCCTGCTCCGACAACGGACATTTCGCCAATCGTCACTCCTTTTAAAATAATCGTGTGCGCACCTATGAAAACTCCTTTACATAATTTTACAGGAAGTGTTTTTATGTTCGTATCCACCTTGGCGGATCTGGAAATAAAGTCTAGGGAATGAAAATCCGTATCGTAAATGCTGACACTGCGCCCTAACAGCACATCATCCTCTAGTGTCACACTGCTGTAAGCTGTGATGGCAGGAGCAGTCATACCCACGCGGCTCCCGATGTTTATCTTTCCCCCTCTGTCTGCCTGAAAGTAAGCGTGGCTATTTCCCCCGATCGGATTGATATAGGGCGTGGAAATAATATTTACATCATCACCAAATGTGATGGTACCATCTCCGTGGATAAAAATCTTCCCCCGTATCCGCAGGCGTTTCCCTTTTATTACATGTTTTTTACGAAGAATGAGAGTATTCCAAAATTTATCAATTAGGGAAATAAACTTCTTTATAATCTGCAATTTTTTCTCCTTTTCCATAAAGCATCTATAAAATCCACTACATGTTTACTTACAACAGATAATACCAGCACTAGTATTATGAGTAATATAATTGACTGAAGATTTAACTTGATATTTAACTGTACAAAAGCCCCAATGATTACCATATGATATAAATAGATACTATACGAGTAATCTCGTTTGAATCTGATTTTACCTAATCGGTACGCAAGGCCCAAAGTTATGAGTGGTAAAAGCAGACCGGTCAGAGGATCGGAATACATGGAGCTTATCTCTATGTGGAATATGCTGGTAAGATATCTATATATAATTAATAACACAGTTAATGGAACTGCTGCCTTCATTAGTTTTGGAAGAAACTCCTGGCGGTATGTATAGACAAACATACCAATCAAGTAGTAAGAGAAATAAGGTATAAATGTACGTCGTAACAATCTGACCATCAGATCTTCACCCATATAGTTTCTATAACAAGTGATCAAAAGGTGCAGGAATATGAATAACAGTATTGTTATTATCCAACCCGATTTTTTTATCTTTTTCAACTTATGATAAAAAAGCATAGTTAGCACATAAAATTGTAGTTCTATAAAAATCGCATATAACGCTGCATTAAATTGGCCTGTTCCATAAAAACTTAAAAAATCTGGTGTATGATCTACCGCAAGCATTTGTAACAGAAACCATTTAAAAAATTCCATACCACTGCATACAATATGGGATATTGAAATAATAACCACCAAATTAACAATGACGCTCAACCAGTATTCCGGAAATATCCGAAATATTCTTTTTTGTATAAACTCTTTTTTTGAGCTTGTTCGTTCCAGAGATGCGGTAACCAGATAGCCTCCCAGTGAGAATAAAATAAGCATTCCAGGAAAGGTGTAAATAAGAGGCGCAAAAATTCCCAAAGGAAGCCCCATATTATTATTTACATGCCCAATAAAAACCTGTATTGCAGCAAATATTCTCAGTAGATCAAAAGCGTTCTCACCAAATTTCGGTACTGTGGTTTGTTTCATCATTCACCTGTTTTTATGTAATCTTGATTTTATAAAAGAGATACTCCAAATAATATCTGCCAATACAATTTTTAAAACCGTAGAACCTTTAATGTCATATAGAACGTCACTGACCAATTTACGGAAACTGCGTGACCGGAATAATACATCTTTTGTTTCGGATAACACAAAAACGTGACCTTCTATGCCATATATAATGTTCATTTCTTGTGGCACCATTTTACGTCCATAACTTTTTAAGGGAACTCTGCTTTTCCGCACCGTTAATAAAAACTTTTTGTGAATATCGCCAGGTTGTTTTTTTCCATAGAGATCCATCTCAAAATCATATGTTTGTAATTCAGGCCGTAAAGCTTTCAGAACAGATGGCAAGAGCTCTAGATTCGCATCATAGATTGAGTAGGAATCGCTAAAATCCGGAAAAGTATTCAGGGGTTTATCCCGAAGTATCATGGAAATTTGGAGTTTATCCGTATCATGTCTATAATGCTCCCCGGGCTCACTAAAATTAGTAGCACAAGAATTTCTGGTATATACGAAAAATTGCTGATGGTCAATCATATACTGGATATGGAGTTTCTTGAACGAAGTCGCCGGCCAATTTTTAACATCTGCCGGCAGTTTTTCAAAATCCGGTTCTTTTCCATCTAAACTGGAATACCATGCTTTAAAACCTTTCCATTGTTCTGGAAAATAAACCGGCGCCCAGGACATCATTCCGCAGAAATACACATCCGTTCCATCCTGTAGAGGAGTAAACGGCCGCTGGGCAGTTTCGCTGAAGCTCAGGGAATATAGGGAAGCCCCGGCGATGCGCACGTCGCCTATATATTTTTCCGCTAATCGATTGGCCATCAGATAATAATACTTGTTAACTACGATATCGTCTTCCAGAAATATGACCGGTCCATATTCTTGAGTCAAATCTCCACAAAAGACGAAATGTTTCCTTAACCCCAGGCGCTTTTCATGTAGAATCACTTGTTTACGGCCATAATTCCATTGGAATTCATCCGCGATTTCGAACATTTCATTATGGTTTTTTGCTCTGTCCAGGCTGATCACAAGTTCAATATTCTTAAATCCGGAATAATCAGCTTCCTCCACGCATTTTAATACTCGCTGCAGCAATTCTTTGCGGTTGTAAGCTGCCACTACAATAGCACATTGCATATCTTGTTACCCCTTATTACAGTTAATTTCATAAATTCCCCGAAAACCTTCATGGATAGAGTCGATACAGACCTTTTGACAATCAAAATTAAATCTGGGATGAAAATCGCATCTGCGTGGCCCATCGTATTTTATAGGTGCCGTGAAATTAGCAATTTCAATCTTCCTGTTATCGTGTTCGTTAAACAAAAATAGATGGCGCAGCCTTGCATAGTCCGGATAAGTATCTGTTATAAACCATTCTGGCTGTTGCGGATGATAGGTTGGATGTCCGTCACAGGTCAAATAATCTGCCCCAATCTGCTTCCAGTTCGTAAGATCACTGTCCTCTATCAAATAATAGGCGTCCCGCTGGTTCTTTCGGCACCAAACTAGTAGTTCCTTATCATTTTTCCAGGTAAAATGTGATACCATATTTTCATCTGCCAACAGATGTATATCTTTTCCGGAAAGGTCGGAAGAAAACAATCTTGAAAATCTTTTGCCATTATATACATAGCGGTAAATAAATAAAAAGCGGTTTCCGGAAGGATTGAATTTTAAATGGTTAAAATATTCGAACGAAATCGGTTTATGTTTAAGAGGATAGATTCGACTTAATTCTTTACTATCTATAATAATTTCCGTTCTGAAATCGTTAAGATCAATTCGTTTAATGACCGCAGCGTTGGGAAATTCTTTTGTTTGCTTCTGTATGTAACCATAACCCTCAGCATCATAATTAAGTCTTTCAAATTCAAGCGTAAGTGCCGTATTTCCTTGCTCATTAATATCGTACAAAGGTTCTGGAATCGTATACTCCTTTTTATCCGCGAAGGAGTGCACTACTGCGCAATATTGGCCATTTCTGAAATCATTCCAAACAACCGTATGATTATTCAGGTATCTTAACATCGCACCCTGCTGTAGATTCCATGCTAAAGTTTGTCCTAAAACTTTTCTTTTCCCTGTAATAAGATTCTGAATACAAATATCTGCTTTTTCTCCGATCCCGGGAGATTTATCACTACGTATACGGTGGTATATCAAATATTTGCCATCTGCACTGTACGGACTTTTATCGTAATATCCAAAGAAACAGTGTTCACCAGCGGGAGTCAGTCTTTTTCCACTCGTTAAATAACCTGTTTTGTTTCTTTTTATAAGGTTGATACCGGCATATATAAAGTAGCGGGCCGTCAATATAAACCAGATAATTTTGTCTCTGATCCAGGGGAATTTTCGCAAATCATCATTCACAAGTTGAATAAATCTTTTAATTGATTTTTTACCTTTATATTTCAATCGATAATAGACATCCCGTATCCGTTTTGATAATATTTTCTTTAACAATTGCTTTAACATTTCAGTTATAAAGAATTTGCAGCTAGTCAAAAAGGCCTTGGATGTTCCAATATACTTACTTCGCAGCCGATATCTCTCAGCTGTTCTTATCCATATATTTTTAAGTTTAAGTGTATCAGAAGCGCCTCCTTCCCGCATATAAGAGGTAATGGTGTGCGTAAATAGAAACTTTACCTTTTCGGAAGCGAAACATCTCCATATAAAATCGTAATCGGCTAGAAATCGATAGGATAAATCAAATGCACCAACACTTTCATATACTGATTTAGATACAAATACCGCCGGATGCTGCAATTGCATTCCACGCGTCAATCCCTTAACACTAATCTCTGTGTGTTTTTGACAAAACAATTCCCGGCCATTATAATCCGTTCTGACTAGATCACCGGTGATAATGCAATATTTTTCTGTAGTTTTCTTATATATATCGGCAACCTTTTCTAAAGCATCCGGCGCATACCAATCATCTGAATTGATAATCCCAACAATTTCACCATGGGTTATACCAATCCCTTTATTCATTGCATCATAGATGCCGTTATCTTTTTCACTGTAAAGTCTTAGACGGCCATTATAAGCCGAATCATATTTATGAATAATAGAGATGGTCGAATCTGTAGAGCCGCCGTCAATAATGATATGCTCGTAATTTTGATATGTTTGATTAACAATACTTTGGACTGTTTGTTCAATTGTTTTTTCACTGTTGTAACATACTGTAATAATAGAAAATAACACTTCTGTTCTCCTATGGATTTATTTTATATTTCTTAGAGAATTCAAATAAGAATATCATATAAATAGGGTAATAAAAAAATGTTTCCGTAAAACCAGTCACAATTATCAGTATTAATACAACCCATTTCATTTTACCCATCTGCTTTATTATATTTTTAGCCATCTGAATCACATAGATAACCCCAACTATAATTCCAAATCCAATCATGACATTTAAGAGACCGGAAGAGTTATTGTATATTCTATATCGGTTAAATTCTGAAAACATTAATTCGGATTCCAAACCGGTGCCAATAAATAAATTTGATTTTATTATCTTTAATGAATATATAAAATCATTTGTTCTAACTGATAATGATTCAGTTAGTCTGCCGGATAATTTATCAATAACAGTAGAAGATTGAAGAATAGCGGCTCCTGCTAATAGCAGAATAACTGCTCCAAAGATAAAGGTAATCAGTTTGGACTTTCCTTTTTCTCTTTGGGTTATTCTCCTGTAAACGTAGACCAGTATAAACGCGAATAATAAATAGCCCGTCGTAGATCTGGAGGTCAGAAGTGAAACAATTAGAATAATTATTGTAATCTTTTTATTTTTCCATATACTTTTGAGATCAAAATTCCATATATCAAGCAAAAAAAGTATCGATAAATTCAAAAAGATCTGATATGCGCCGGGCTCCCAGAAGATAGCTGAATTACGCATTTCGCCACGTTTTAGTACATTAAAACCAAAAACGGTAGGATAAATACCCGTATTTGAATAAAAAGAACTTAATAAATTTTGCTGATCCAGGACGAATATTATTAATCCAATCAAAGATACAACTGTAATTAATTTTATAAAAATTTTTTCGAAGTGTTCGAGATTAAAACATTCAACAAAAAACATCGCACCGATTAATCGTATCGTATAACTGATATAAGTATTTAAATTCGGAGCGGCTGTATAATGGATAAAAAAGTTGAACCAAATTAATAGCGCTGAGATTAGAATAATCTTCAGAGATTTCGCTTTCATTTTCTTATGCGAATAGCAAAATAGGATGGTACTCAATCCTAAAAAAATAAGATCTACATAACGGGCATACACAACACCTATACATGATCCACTGGCTAAAATAAAAACAAATACTAATAACCATATATATATATTATCCAAGTCAATTATTTTCTTTATGCGCAAATAACAAGCCCCCATCCGCCAATCCAATCGCATCAGTAAAATTACAATTCTAAAATTTCTTCTTTATACTTTCCAATACTGATCTCTTTTGTTAAATATTCTTCCAGATATTTTCTCCCATTCCATCCCATATCCAAAAGTATCTGACTGTCTTTATGTTCAATAAACCAGCGTATTTGTTTTTGAATTTCATCATAATCTCCGGGTTCACATACTCTGCCGCAATTAGCCTGATTTATAAGCAAATCAGCCTCTGAATTCTGTTCAAGAACTCCAATTATTGCTTTGCCAACACCCATAACACCATAACATTTGGAAGGAACTGAAATTCCGCGAATACCCTTAGCATTTACAACCCAATGTACATCGCCCGCATTTAAACTGTAGATTAGATTTTCCTTGTCCTGATAAGGTATAAAGACAACATTACTAATCTGTTCCTCCTTTTTATACCTTTTGAGCTCATTTAAAACGGAACCTTCACCAACAAATGCAAATATAATATTTTTTTCCTTTTTGAATTGCTTGATCACCTTCAACAAATTAAGCAAATCATAATATAGTCCGATATTTCCGGAATACATAAAAACAAATTTATCTTGCAGGCCATATTTCTTTTTAAACGCGAGAACACGTTCATGATCTCCCGGCAGTGGGTATATAGTTTGCTCATCTATCCAATTGTTTACGAACACATGTGCAGGTAATTGGGAGCCATGGAATCGATTTTCCAGTGTGCAGATCATATCTCTGCCGACTACAATAATTTTGTCTGCCTGTTTGCAGCTAAAGTTATCTAAAACAGACATTATTTTAAGTACAGATTTATTTTTACTGTATCCGGTAGCGATGATCTGTTCAGGGTTAAAGTCTTGTATGTTATAAATAAATTTTGCATGCTTCACCCATTTACCCCACACTCCGATTAATCCGCCAAGTATAGGTGGTTGGCTGATACTATATACATAATCGACATGTTTCACTTTAAATGTTGCACAAAGCGCATGTAAAAAATAGACAGAGATGTTTTTGATTCGACTTAACTTTTGCTCTTTATTAAATGCCGGTACCCTAACCCTTATAATTTCTACATCATTTATCATCTCATAATAGTATTTCTGATTTTTATATTTATGCTCTATTATCCCACGATAGGATGGTACAACACAGATCACCGTAATATGAAATTTATCCGACATTCCTTCTGCCAATTCCTTCAGTATTTGTCCGGTACTGGCCACATCAGGAAAATAGTAATGAGCATAAATCAACAAATGAGGCTTATTATTTTTAAATCCCTTACGTCCCATGATTTGGTTTTCCTCATGTTGATAAATAAAATTCTTTATACCATTTAGCATATTTTCTTAAACCGTCGTATAAACTTGTACTGGGTTTAAAGCCAAAATCATTTATTAGGTCAGTTACGTCGGCATACGTCTGATAGACATCACCCGGTTGCATCGGGAGAAATTCCTTTTCGGCAGGACGGCTGATAATTCCTTCCTCCATCAAACATTTTTCCAATGTTTCTACAAAATACATCAAACTTTCAGGCTTATTATTTCCGATGTTATACAGTTTATATTTCACGCCATTATCGTCTTCCACGGGGGTTTTTTGTATAACATTCGAAAGGCCTATGATTATATCATCTATGTAAGTGAAATCACGGTACATATCACCATGGTTAAAAATGGCTATCTTTTGTCCTTGCAAAATCTTATTTGTAAAACCAAAGTACGCCATATCCGGTCTGCCCAGAGGTCCATAAACAGTAAAAAAGCGTAATCCTGTTGATGGTATTCCATACAGTTTAGAATAAGCGTATGCGAAAAGTTCGTTAGATTTTTTTGTTGCAGCATAAAGAGAAACCGGATGATCAACCTGATCCTCGAGGGAATACGGCACTTTTTTATTTGCGCCATATACGGAGGAGGAAGAGGCATAGACTAGATGCTCTATTCCCTTTGCACCATCATCATAGGAATGCCGACAAGCTTCAAGGATATTGAAAAATCCCATTACATTAGATTCCATATAGGAATCCGGATTCGTAATACTATAGCGTACGCCTGCTTGAGCCGCTAAGTTTACAACTATACTAGGGCTGTATTCCTGAAACACAGAGTTTACCAGCTCTTTATCTGCAAGATTACCTTTCACAAACACAAATGTACCATTAGCAGGAATTTCGGCGGCATCTTTTAGCAGTGTTAAGCGAGTTCCTTTTAAGGTGACATCGTAATAATCGTTCAGATTATCAATCCCAACAATCGTAACTGTATGATCACTATTCTCCAAAATATACTTTGCTAAATAACTACCTATAAAGCCTGCAACACCAGTAATTAGAATTGTTTTATTCGTGTAAAACATTTTAATTCTCCTTTATGTATTTTCGTGACCTCCCAAATAATTGCTATTATTTGAAGCTCAAAACCATCCAAAATCTTAAGACTTTCCAACCCAAAAATAAGAAAATAATAAGCCTTCCCCCGTTGCCCTCAGCTCTCAGAAATGCTAAAATACCCAATATCAAGTACGAACCCCCAAACCCCCAAATCCCCCACCTCAATAAACGAATACACATCCCAGAAAGGACATACCCCTTGCTCACAGATACCCTAACCCTGGTAATCAAAGATGTACTAAACGCCTTCCGCTATTTTCCGCAAGGCCTTCTGATCGGCCTCCTGGTTGCCATATTCCTCCTGCTGTTCAACATCCGCCGAAAAAAAGCGCAAAAAAACAGGATACCCATCATAAAGAGTATCCTATACACCATTTATATTATTGTAGTCCTGTACCTGACCCTTTTCTCCCGGGAAGCCGGATCCAGGGATACAGTAAACCTGACTGTTTTCGGAACCATATCCGCCACGCCCAGAGCCTATTCCTATGTCATCGAGAACATCCTGCTATTCGTACCCTGGGGGATTCTCCTTCCTTTGCTCTTCCAACGGTGCCGGCATCCCATTTTGTGCACTATGACAGGCCTGGCGGCCAGCCTGTTCATTGAAATAACCCAGCTGCTGACGCACAGAGGGTTCTTCCAGCTGGATGACTTAATAATGAACACCCTTGGAACATTCACGGGATGGTTTCTCTATTTTGTTATTTCCGCTGTCTTTCGGTATATGCGGCCGACAAGTAAGAAGAAAAATAAGCGTTCCAAACGTATCTAAAACAAGAAATTCCGCTCATTATACCGCATCATCACTTCTTTCTTCCTGGCATAAGACACCTCCGTATAAATCTGGGTGCTCACGATACTGTTATGGCCCAGCAGCTCCTGAACATCCCGGATCGTGGCCCCGTTGTTCAGCAGCTGGGTAGCGAACGAATGCCGCAGATAATGCGGGGTGGCCATCGGATTGATCATGGATTTCCTTTTATACTTCTCGAATATATTTTCCACGCTGTATATAGACAAACGATCCCCGTATTTATTTACAAACAATGCGTTGCAGCTCGGCTGGAAACAGTCCCGGAATTTCAGCCATCCCATCAATTTTTTGACCACAGCGGGAGAGGAGAGGAAGAGCATCCGCTCCTTGCGTCCCTTGCCGTGTATCAGAAGGGTTTCCTCCTCACGGTTGTAGTCATCTACATTCATCTGGCTGATTTCCCCGATCCGGAGACCCAGGCAGAAGAGCAGTTCCAGAATAACCGAATCCCTGAGACAGATTTTTTTGTGATATTCGCTTTCCAGCGCCTCATATTCATCCTGTGTCGCCTCGATCAGATTGCGGACTTCCCGCATGGAGAGCGTTTTGGGCAGTGCCTTTGGCAAAATGAATTTCCTGGAATTAAAGCGGAAAAAAGTCTCGCTGGAGATATTTTCCTGATTCAGGAATTCAAAATATTGCCGGATCGATATAAATTTTCTATGTAAAGATTTTGCTTTCAGGTTTCGCTCCTGCTGCAGCATTTCAAAATACTGCAGCAGGGTTTGTTGATCCAATACCGGAGTATTCTCCCTCGCAAGCCATGTAAATAAACCATTTAGATCACAGCGGTAAGCTTTTAAAGTGGCTTCAGACAGATTCCGAACCACGGTAAGGTGTGTCAAAAATCTATCCAGGTAATCCTGTTGGGATTGATAATGAAAATTCATTTTATAACCTCCTTGTCTTTTGTCGTAATTTTATAATGTCAATGGATCGCATAAATAAAAGTATAGTAATTTATAGACATAAAAGCAACAGGAGAATGTCGAAAAATGTCGAATGCGATGAGATATTGCTAAGAAATGCTTATTAGTGATAGAAAATTTCGTATTACAAATTCAATAATACATAATTACAACTACACATAATACAACTACACGGAAATTATAGCAGGATCACATCAGAAATTACATCTGGAAATACATCAGGAAATTATATCTAGGTAATTACATCCTTACAAAATCATGGCAATTTATTTCTTCAAATGATATAATAGGGCAAAATTTATAAAATAAAGGCATAATAATCTTAAGGGCTCATTATTGCAGAATCGATAAAGAAGGCATACAAAATTCAGCAGGATAGTAAGAACCAAAGTGAGAATCAAAATAAGAACCAAAGAAGAACCAAAGTGAGAATCAAAGTAAGAACCAAAGAAGATCAAAAGTTGAATCGCTTATAAGACAGCAATAATAAAATCATGAAGCATAAAAGGAGGACCCATATGGGAAAATATTTTGGCACCGACGGCTTCCGAGGAGAAGCAAATGTCACACTTACTGTAGAACACGCATATAAAGTGGGCCGTTACCTGGGCTGGTATTATTCCAATCAGCAGGGGAAACCATGCAAAGTGGTGATCGGTAAAGATACCCGTCGATCCAGCTATATGTTCGAATACTCACTGGTAGCGGGCCTGACCGCCTCAGGCGCCGATGTATATCTGCTTCACGTAACGACGACTCCCAGCATTTCCTATGTGGCCCGCACGGAAGATTTCGACTGCGGGATTATGATTTCGGCCAGTCACAATCCCTACTATGATAATGGCATTAAACTCTTAAACGGTCAGGGGGAAAAGATGGAGGAAGAAACGACAGGAAAGATCGAAGCTTATCTGGACGGAGAACCGGCGGATCTGCCCTATGCCACCGGTGCCGGGATCGGCCGTACGGTAGACTATGTCATTGGCCGGAACCGGTATATTGGTTATCTGATATCCCTCGCCACCAGGTCCTACCGGAACATGCGGATCGGCCTGGACTGCGCAAACGGAAGCGCCTGGATGATAGCGCGGAGTGTATTTGAGGCTTTGGGTGCCAAGACATACGTGATACACGCGGAACCGGATGGAATCAACATTAATGAAAAATGCGGCTCTACCCATATCGAAGAACTGCAGGAATTCGTAATAAAAAATCAATTGGATGCCGGTTTTGCCTTTGATGGAGACGCAGACCGCTGTATCGCCGTGGATGATCAGGGAAATGGTGTGAACGGGGATCTGATCCTCTATGTCTGCGCGGTCTATATGAAGGAGAACGGTATGCTGGAAAATAATACGGTGGCCACCACCATCGTATCGAATCTGGGCCTGTATAAAGCATTCGAGGCAGCGGGGATCGATTTTGTCAAAACCCAGGTGGGTGATAAATACGTCTATGAAAGTATGGCAAAAAATGATTACTGCATCGGCGGGGAACAGACCGGCCATGTAATTTTCAGCCGTTATGCGGCGACGGGAGACGGGATACTCACGGCGCTGAAGATTATGGAAGTTATCCTGGAGAAGAAGATGCCGCTCAGCAAATTGATCAGTCCGGTGACGATCTACCCGCAGGAGCAGCAGAATATCCGGATCAGGAATAAGACGGACGTTAAGCGGGATCCGGATATCCTGGAGTTGATCCGCTCGGTGGAGGAAGAATTAGGGGACACCGGCCGGATTCTGGTCAGAGAAAGCGGGACAGAACCTGTGATACGCGTCATGGTAGAAGCCAAAACCCAGGAAATATGCCGGCGTTATGTGGAACAGGTGGTGGCGAAAATCAGAGAGAAGGGATATTGTGCGCAATAGGATTCTGCGATGGGTTCCGGCTTCCCTGGTTATGATTCTTATATTTTCATTTTCAGCAGCAGATGGGGAGGATTCCGGTTCGACCAGCGGGGTTATAGTGGAACAGATTCTGAAGATTGTGGAAGGAAATAGGCCAATGGCTCCCGAAAAACGGGAAGAGATGTTCGACAGGCTGCAGTTTGTGGTGCGGAAAGGAGCCCATATGACCGAGTACGCGATACTTGCCCTGGCTCTGCTGCTTGCGTTTTCCCAATATTGGCGGCCGGTTTGGCCGCTGGCCTGGCGCGGTGAGCTGGCATGCTTTTTGTATGCCTGTACGGATGAACTGCATCAGCGTTTGGTTCCTGGCCGCAGCGGCCGTTTTCAGGATGTGCTGATCGACAGCGCAGGAGCTTTAGCAGGAATTTTGGTAGGAATCGGGATTTTGAGCTATATTCGAAAGAAACATGGAAATACTGTTGGTAGAGTGAGAACACCGTAAAGAGAAAGGAAGCGAACGCCGTATGATGAAAAAAATGATCCTCGTCACCTCCCCGCCTGCCTGTGGAAAAACTTACATTTCCAAAAAACTGGCTGAGAATTTAAAACACGTCGTCTATTTAGATAAGGACACCCTGATCGTACTGTCGAATCAAATATTCGCGGTGGCGAATGAAGAAAAAAACAGAAGCTCGGATTTTTTTGAAGAAAACATCCGGGATTATGAATATGAGGCTATTATCGATATCGGACTGGAGGCGCTGAACTACGATGATATCGTCCTGATCAATGCCCCTTTTACAAAGGAGATTCGGGATAAGGAGTACATCGATGAATTCGGCCGCAAGCTTGCAAAACGCAATGCAAAGTTAGTGATCGTATGGGTGGTGACAGATCCTGAAGTATGTCATCAGCGTATGGTAGCGCGCAATTCTGACCGGGACACATGGAAACTGGAGAACTGGGATGAATATATCGCCGGTGTGGATTTTGACATACCGGTGGAACTGGATAATCCAACGGTGAAGGATGATTTGCTCCTGTTTTATAATTCATCGGATGAAGAGTTTGAGGAATCTATGGCCAGAATCGTCGGTATTCTGGAAGATGAGTAGATTACTATCATAGAATAGCAGATCATCAGAATAGCAGATCATCAGAATAGCAGATCATCAGAATAGCAGATCTCAAGAATAGAATAACATAAGAAGAAAGGCAGAACTTTTTGGGCAGGTATCGCATTGCGCTGTCCAAAACGCCTGCCTTTCATTTTATCTGTATAGTTCTATAGCTGCATATGTAACTTAATTTCAAGAAAAATTTCCGGAAGGAAGATATTTTGCCAAATTTTGTTCTAAATTGTACTGAAATGTCAAATACTCTGTCTGTTATGTCTATACATTAGGAGAAAGGGAGGCTATAATAGAAATAAGCGATTTGATAAGAGATGAAGAATACCTTTTGATGTGGGAATTTATTCCGCATCATTTTCGTGTAACGGGTATACATCTGATGGGAGGATATCATGGAAATTATCATCGTAGGCGGCGGAAAAGTAGGGGTGACACTGGTAGAACAGCTCAGCCGGGAAGGACATAACATCACCCTGATCGACCGGGATGGAGACAAGCTGCAGCGGATTGCCAATACCTTTGATGTGATGGGGGTGGCGGGAAACGGCGCCAGCTACAGCACGCAGATGGAAGCCGGAGTGGAGACGGCGGATCTGCTGGTCGCAGTGACAGGATCTGATGAATTGAACCTGCTGTGCTGTCTGTTCGCCAAGAAAGCTGGAAATTGCCAGACCATCGCCCGGGTTCGCAACCCGATCTATAATAAGGAAGTGCGGTACATAAAGGAGGAACTGGGACTGTCTATGGTGATTAATCCCGAGTTTGCGGCATCCATGGAGATCGCCCGTATCCTGAAGTTTCCGTCAGCCATACGGATCGACACGTTTGCCAAGGGAAAGGTGGAGCTGTTAAAATTCAAAATCTATCCGGAATATCATTTGGATCAGATGAGGATCACCGATATCAGAGGAAAATTCCGCTGTGATATCCTGATCTGCGCGGTGGAAAGAGGGGAGGATGTGATCATCCCGTCCGGTAATTTTATCCTCCGGGAAGGGGATATCGTGTCCATCGTGGCGCCGCCAAGGCAGTCTGCCGACTTCTTTCACCGAATTGGGATCGCCAATAACCGAATCAAGAATGCGATGGTAGTAGGCGGCGGGAAAATATCCTATTATCTTTCGAAGCAGCTGGAAGCGATGGGCATATCGGTAAAAATCATAGAGTTGGACAGGGGCCGCTGCGAAGAATTAAGCGAGCTGCTGCCAAAGGCAACGATCATATACGGAGACGGAACCGATCAGAGTATTCTGCTGGAAGAGGGAATCCGCCAGGCGGATGCGTTTGTGGCGCTGACGAATCTGGATGAAGAGAATATATTGCTGGCCCTGTATGCCAAGAGCCAGTCGAAGGCCAAATTGATCACGAAGGTGAACCGGATATCCTTTGACCAGATTATCGATCAGCTGGATATCGACAGTATTATTTATCCGAAATACATTACAGCCAATTATATTATCCAGTACGTGCGTGCCATGCAGAATTCGATCGGCAGTAACGTGGAAACCCTGTACCGGATCATCGAAAACCGGGCGGAGGCGCTGGAATTCTGTGTGCATGAGAACTCACCGGTAGTGGGGATTCCGCTGGAAAAACTGAATCTGAAAGAAAACCTGCTGCTCTGCTGTATTAACCGGGAACAAAGGATCATCATCCCGAAAGGACAGGACACAATCGAAGTGGGAGATACGGTGATCGTGGTAACCACCAACACTGGCCTGAATGATTTAAAGGACATATTAAAACACTGAAGAGGTTCGCTATGAATTATAAAATGATAATCTATATACTGGGAATGGTCCTGAAAATAGAGGCGGTTTTTATGACCCTTCCCTGTCTGGTAGCGGTGATCTATCGGGAAAAGAGCGGATACGCCTTTTTGCTGGTCATGCTTCTGTGCTTTTTGCTGGGGCAGATCATGACGATGAAGAGACCTTCGAATAAGATATTTTATACCAGAGAAGGTTTTGTGACGGTGGCCTTGTGCTGGATTATGATGAGTATCATCGGTGCCCTGCCGTTTCTGATCAGCGGGGAAATAAAAGGAGTCGTAGACGCGCTGTTTGAAACCGTATCCGGTTTTACAACGACCGGAGCCAGCATTCTGTCGGATGTGGAATCCATGTCCCACTGTGCTTTGTTCTGGAGAAGCTTTACACACTGGATCGGCGGCATGGGTGTTCTGGTCTTTGTCCTGGCGGTTCTGCCCTTTGGCGGTGGAAATGATATCCATCTGATGCGGGCGGAAAGCCCCGGTCCGTCCGTCGGCAAGTTTGTGCCCAAGGTGAGGTCCACGGCAATGATTCTTTACGGAATTTATATCGTGATTACGATCATTGAGGTTTTGTTTCTGCTGGCAGGGAAAATGCCGCTGTTTGAAGCCCTGTGCAGTACGTTCGGGACTGCAGGTACCGGAGGTTTCGGTGTGAAAAATGACAGTTTTTCATCCTATTCCCCCTATCTCCAATACGTCGTTACCGTGTTTATGATACTGTTCGGGATCAATTTTAATGTGTACTTTCTGCTGCTGATCCGAAAGTTTGCGCAGGCGTTTAAATTCGAGGAGATAAGATATTACCTGGGTATTATCCTGGTGGCGATCCTGATCGTGACATTTGATATTCATAAGCTGTTCCCCAACTGGGAGAGCGCTTTTCGGCATGCGTCTTTTCAGGTTGCTTCCATTATTACTACGACCGGATTTTCTACTGTGGACTTTGACCTGTGGCCGCAGATGTCCAAGACGATCCTGGTTATGCTGATGTTCGTCGGAGCCTGTGCGGGCAGTACCGGCGGCGGTATTAAGGTATCACGATTCGTGATTTTATTGAAAACGGTAAAGAAAGAGCTGAATACTTTAATCCACTCCAGAAATATTAAAAAAATACAGATCAATGGGCGAAGCGTTGAACATGAGGTGGTTCGTTCGGTCAATGTTTTTTTGATCGCCTATGTCATGGTGTTTTCCTTTTCCGTTTTACTCATCAGTGTGGATGAATTCAATCTGACATCTAATTTTACAGCGGTAGCTGCTACCCTGAATAATATCGGACCCGGCCTGGAGATGGTTGGACCATCCCAAAATTTTGGGATGTTTTCCGGCTTCTCCAAGCTGGTTCTGATCTTTGACATGCTGGCTGGACGGCTGGAACTGTTTCCGCTGTTAATTTTATTCAAACCGGCTACCTGGAGGAGAAATTAGGAAGACCTATCCCTCTTCCAGTAATTTCACGATTTCTTCTATACTTCTGCTGCCGAAGACCGTCCGGTTGTCGTTGATGATAATGCAGGGGACACTCATAATGCTGTATCTGTTTTTGAAATCAGGAAAATGATTGATGTCGATCATTTCCGCCGTGATTGAAGGATTCTCAAGAGCTATTCGCTGGCAGGCCATCACCACGTCGGGACAGAATGTGCAGGATAGAGAAACCGCTATTTTTATATTTACCGGCCCGGTCACTTTCCGGATTCTGTGTAACAGAGGTTCGTCAAGCGGCTGCCCAGGACCGGCTGTGTTATAGAGAGCGATGATAAACGAATTGAATTCATGTCCGCCTGGTACCCCGTGGAATTTGATGCCGGTAAATTCTCCGACGTGGTTAAAAAGGGCGATACAGGGATAATATGCCACAGCAGCCTGCTTTTCTAAAGCAGGCTTTTCGCCTTTATTGATCAAACACAGGGAGAGTTTGTCGGACAACCCTTTCAGATCGGAGAATAGCTGTCGGATCTCCAGGGAAAGTGTTCCGGTTTCATCCAAAAAGGCGGTCAGGGTAACCGGCCTGCTGAATTTAGCAAAGATTCCCATCAGGGACTTGCGCATTTCTTCATCTACAAAACCTTCTGAAGGTCCGGAAGGGGCATTTGCGGACTGCTCAAGCTGGGACGTTTCGGGTTCAGAAGCTGCCGCAGAGTGCGCAGAGGTATCAGCATCCGGAGTTTCCCGCTTCAATCCAAGGGTTCGATACATTTCTTCCACATAGTGTTCCAGATTCGTCGCGCACAGAGCACCGTCGGATACGGCAGTCACTACCTGGCGCAAAGGTTTGACACAGATGTCTCCGGCTGCAAAAACGCCGGGGACATTTGTCTGTAGATTCTGATCCGTGAGAATATATCCCTGCCGGTCCAGATCCACTTTCCCGTTGAAGAGAGCGGAGGCGGGAGCATATCCGACGAAGATAAAGATGCCGAAGGTCTCGTCTGCTCCTTCCGGATGATATTCTGTGATTTCCCCGGTCTCATTGTTTTGGTATTTCAGCCATCGCAGGCAGCTATCGCCGCCGGTTTCCAGCACTTCCGTATGGAATTTGACATCGATTTTGGGATGGTTTAGCACCTGTTCCGCTACGCCCCTGGCACAGGTGAATTCGGGTTCCCGCACGAGAACCGTTACTTTTTTTGCGTATTTTGTAAGAAATACGGATTCTTCGGCAGCCGCATATCCGCCGCCTACGACAAAAACGTCCATCCCGGTGAAAAATTCTCCGTCACAGGTGGCGCAATAGGCGATACCATGTCCTTTGAACTCTTCTTCGCCCGGGAAACCCAAAGTGCGGGGGTTGGCACCTGTCGCCAGTATGACGCCAAGCGCTTCGTAATCACCCACGGATGTTTTGATCTTTTTAACCGGGCCTGAAAAATCCACATCCAGGACAATAGCGTTCAAAAACCCGGCGCCGAAATTTACGGCCTGCTTACGCATATCTTCCGTCAGCTTTTTCCCGTCCGCGCGGATCACACCCGGATAGTTTACAACCACGGATGAAATATTTATCTGACCGCCGATCTCGCCTTTTTCGATCAGCAGGGTTTTAAATTTTGCCCGGGCGGCGTAGATTCCCGCGCTTAAGCCGGCCGGCCCGGCGCCGATGATGATCATATCATAAAAATTATCATTTTTTTTCATAAGTTCCACCCGGTCAGATCATACCTACCAGATCCAGGCTGGGTTTTAGGGTCTGCGCGCCTGGCTGCCATTTGGCAGGGCATACCTCATCCCCGTGTTCCGCCACGAACTGGGCAGCATGAATTTTCCGGATCAATTCTTCCGCGTTACGGCCGATACCGCCGGCGTTTATTTCGTATAGAACCACATCACCTTCCGGGTTAATCAGAAAGGTGCCGCGCTCCGCCATGCCGCTCTCTTCGATATACACGTCCAGATCCCTGGTCAGAATTCCGATTGGATCGGCCAGCATGGGATATTGGATTTTCTGAATAGTCTTTGAAGCATCGTGCCAGGCCTTATGCACGAAGTGAGAATCGGTGGATATGGAATAAATCTCACAGTTCAGCTCTCTGAATTTACTGTAATTATCGGCCAGGTCTTCCAGTTCGGTGGGACACACAAATGTAAAATCTGCCGGATAGAAAAACAGGACATTCCATTTCCCCAGTAAATCTTCTTTTTTTACTTCGATAAACTTTCCGTTATGATAAGCTTGCAGTTGAAAATCACAAATAGTTCTGCCTATTAAAGACATGGTATTTCCTCCATTCGATTTGAAATATTTTTCGAGCATAGTATCTGCGCTCTTTGTGATTTTCATACCTTACCGTGCAGCTGTGCTGCACGCCCGCCCGAAGGGCATGCATTATGGGATGCCAGAAATGGTATACCTTACCGTGCAGCTGTGCTGCACGCCCGCCCGAAGGGCATGCATGGGTAATTTACCATTTCTTCCGATATTCTGATGCGGAATAGCCTTCGGATTTTCGGAACATTTTGGAAAAATAGTTGCTGTCCGGAATGCCGCAAAGTCCCGCGATTTCATCGATCGGTTTGTCTGTAAATCGTAGCAGCTCTTTCGCGTGGGTCACTCTTCTGGTACGAAGATAATCTCCGATGGTGACGCCATAATATTTCTTAAACTCCCGGGAAAGATAAAACTTACTGATATAAAATTCTTCCGCCAGGGAATCCAAAGAGATTTTTTCCGCAAAATGGATATCCAGATAATCCCGGACCTGTTCCAGCTTTTCCGTACTTTCCTGGCTGCTGGGGCTGTCATTGCGGGTAATACAAAGGGTCAGAAGGTCTGTCAGCAGTTTCGAAATCAGGAATTCCGAGCGCAGATCATTGATTTTCTGAAGCTGGATAACGGTCTGTAATGTGGTGATAAAATCAGACTGGAGCTCCGTATGGAATACTGCGTGGGGCAGTATGCTCTCATAGAAACTATAGTAGCAGGACGCCTGACTGCCGTTAAAATGTACCCACATCAGCTCCCAGGGATCGGATTCGCTGCTGCAGTGAGAATAGGGCCTGTTGCAGTCGATGAAAATACAGTCATTGGCGTGCAGCGTGTGCTGCCGGCCGCAGTAAGTGAACTGACCGCTTCCGGACAGAACCGTGAAAAACAGATAAGAACTCAAGTGCTCCCTTCGGCTGGTGTGGCTCTTCAGGCTTTTCAGATAACCGACCTCCTGGACGTAGAAGAGATTACCGCGGGCGAACTCACTGGGCGTGTTCAAAACCCTATGGGATTTTATAATTTCGGAAGTCGCATAGGAGTCAAACATTGTTTTTCGGACAGGTTTTTTGTCATCTGTACTCATATAATTCCCTCAAACCTTTCTTTAAATTAAAAAAATTTGTAAGGCCGGACAGTAGTATCTTGCTCGAGTGGTAAAATATTGCCCGATCGATAGCGATAGCAATATTTTACCTATATAAGTCAATTTTCCACGTATACATTTAGAGTATACTACTATATACTCACAAAGAAAAGAAAAAGTCAAAAAAGAGATGTCGCAAGATAAGAATATTTTTTTATAATAATGGAAAAATAGAATGATTTTGCAATCAAGGAGGAATTTAAAACAATGAAAAACACAGCGTTAATAACAGGGATTACAGGACAGGATGGATCTTATCTGGCCGAGTTGTTACTGGAAAAAGGATATGAGGTGCATGGCATCATCAGAAGACACAGCAGTATCAGTACGGAGAGAATCGATCACCTGATTCATGACCCTGAAATAAATGGCATAACTTTTTTCCTTCATTATGGAGATCTGACCGACACCAGCAGTCTCAACCGCCTGCTGGAAAAAATCCGTCCTTCAGAAATTTATAATCTGGCGGCCCAGTCCCACGTGGCTGTATCCTTCGAAGTGCCGGAATACACGGCAGAGGTTACCGGAATCGGTACACTCAGAATCCTGGACGCTATAAAAGAAAGCGATCTGAAATGCAAATTTTACCAGGCGTCCACTTCGGAACTGTTCGGCGGCCTGCCCGAGACGGCGCCCCAGAGCGAGAAAACACCATTTTATCCGAAGAGTCCTTATGGGGCGGCGAAGCTGTATTCCTACTGGATCACGGTAAACTACCGGGAATCCTATGATCTGTTTGCCTGCAACGGAATTCTGTTTAATCATGAATCGCCCAGAAGAGGCGAGAACTTCGTGACCAGGAAGATCACGCTGGCCGTGGCCTCTATCATGGCAGGAAAACAGGAGAAATTATCGTTGGGCAATATGGATGCCAAACGGGACTGGGGATATGCCGGAGACTATGTGGAAGGTATGTGGAGAATCCTGCAGCAGGAGAAGCCGGGCGATTATGTGCTGGCGACCAATGAAACCCACACAGTGAGGGAATTTGTGGAATTGTCTTTCGCGGAGGTTGGAATCGATATCGAATGGGTTGGAAGCGGTGTCGGGGAAAAGGGATTTGACAAAAAGACCGGCCGGCTGCTGGTGGATGTGGATCCCCGGTTCTTCCGGCCCGCCGAGGTGGAATTCCTCTGGGGAGACTGTACCAAGGCGGAGAGCGAGCTTGGATGGCAGCGCCAGGTCAGCTTTCCGAAATTGGTGTCCATGATGGTGGATGAAGATATGAAATCGATAGCCGGAATCAGTGCAAAGGAATTCAGAGAGGCCGGTGAACACTGATGGATAAGAACAGCAAAATCTACGTGGCCGGACACCATGGAATGGTAGGTTCTGCGATAATACGCAGGCTGCATGACCAGGGCTATCAGAACCTGGTATTACGAACTTCAAAAGAACTGGATCTGAGACGGCAGGCCGAGGTGGAGCGTTTCTTTGAAGAAGAACAGCCGGAATATGTATTTCTGGCTGCGGCAAAGGTAGGCGGTATTATGGCAAACCAGAGCTATCCCGCCGATTTTATGTACGACAATATGATCATGGAAATGAATGTGATACACAGCGCCTACGGAATTGGAGTGAAAAAACTAATGTTTCTGGGGAGTTCCTGCATTTATCCCAGGCTGGCTCCCCAGCCCATGCCGGAAAGCTGTCTGCTGACCAGTTCCCTGGAGCAGACCAATGAAGCTTACGCACTGGCGAAAATATCAGGATTAAAATATTGTGAGTATCTGAACCGGCAGTGCGGGACGGATTACATTTCCGTCATGCCCACCAATCTGTATGGTCCCAATGATAACTACCATCCGGAGCACTCCCATGTACTTCCAGCCTTGATCCGGCGCTTCCATGAAGCCCGGGAGGCGGGAAAAGAAGAGGTGGTAATCTGGGGGAGCGGAAAACCGCTGCGGGAATTCCTGTACGTGGATGATCTGGCAGATGCCTGTGTCTATCTGATGAATACTTATTCAGGCAATGAAACGGTCAACCTGGGAACTGGAAAAGAAGTATCGATTGCGCAGCTGGCCGAACTGGTGAAAGAAGCGGTAGGATATAAAGGGAAGATTACCTATGATCCTTCCAAACCCGACGGGACACCCAGAAAGCTTCTGGATGTCAGCAAGCTTAACGCGCTCGGATGGACCTATCAGACCGAGCTGGAAGAAGGAATCCGCCTGGCTTACGAAGATTTCAAAAATAGTGAAGTCAGGGCGGAACGGTAAAAAACTGCCGCTAAGTGCTCATAGCGAAAAAAATAGAAAAGGTACCAAAATATGAGAGATTACAAAAATATCTATGAAGAGTGGCTCCAAGCATCCTACATTGACGATGACACGAAAACAGAACTGAGGAATCTGACGGAAGAGGAGATACAGGACCGTTTCTATAAAGACCTGGCCTTCGGAACAGGCGGCCTGCGGGGAAAAATGGGAGCGGGGACAAACCGGATGAACCGCTATACGGTCCGCAAAGCGACCTATGGAGCAGCAAACGCGTTGAAAGCCCGCTATGCAGGCGCCCAGACACCTCTTCGGGCAGTGATCGCCTACGATTCCAGAAATCATTCCGAGGAGTTCGCAACGGAAGCAGCCGGAGTATTGGCAGCCTGCAAAATACATGTAACGCTGTTCAGCACCCTGATGCCGACCCCTGTATTGTCCTTCGCCGTTCCCTATCTGAACAGTCAGATGGGCATCGTAATCACGGCCAGCCATAATCCAAAAGAATACAACGGTTACAAGATCTATGACGAAAAAGGATGCCAGCTGATTCCCGAGAAAGCGGAATATGTGATCCGCTATGTGGAAGAGGTGAGAGATCAGCAGAAAATACCGTATGCGGATTACCGGACGGCGCTGCAGGAAGGACGGATCGAACGGTTAGGCGAAGAGGTATTGGAAGCCTTCCTGGAAGCTGTGCTGACACAATCCATCCTGCAAGATAAAGAAGCGAAGGCAGCTCTTCGCATCGTATATACGCCGCTCCATGGAACCGGAAACCAGCCTGTCCGAAGAGCGCTGAAAAAAGCAGGTTTCACACAGGTTTTTGTAGTGGCTGCGCAGGAAGAACCGGACGGTGATTTTTCCACCGTGCGCTCTCCGAATCCGGAGGAAAGGGACGCACTTAATCTGGCCCTTGCACAGGCAAAGCATGAAGAGGCGGATCTGGTGCTTGGAACTGACCCGGACTGCGACAGAGTCGGAGTGGGAGTGCTCCATCAGGGAGAATATCGCCTGCTCACGGGGAATCAGATCGGCGCGCTCCTGGTGGCCAATGTATGTGAAAAGAATGCCTCCGCCCTGTCGGAGCGCAGTACACTGATCAAAACTATTGTAACCAATGATCTGGGAGCCCGCATCGCTGCGGATTATGGCCTCCAGGTGGTAAATACGCTGACCGGGTTCAAATTTATCGGTGACAAGATCACAGAATTTGAACGCACAGGAGAAAAGAACTTTGTCATTGGCTATGAGGAAAGCTATGGTTATCTGGTGGGTACCCACGCCAGAGACAAGGACGCGGTAGTGGCCTCCCTGCTGATCAGTGAGATGGCGGCCGCCTGCAAAGCAAAGGGCAGAACCCTGGTCGATGAGCTGGAGCTATTGTATAAGAAATACGGTTATTATCTGGATGCCTTGTCCTCCTATACCTTGGAAGGAGCCAAGGGGGTGGAGCAGATCCGAAACAGCATGGCAAAGCTCCGAAAAGAAGGCATCCGCGCGATACCAGGTACAATAAAAATGACAGACTATCTGCAGGAAACGGAAGAGCTGCCCAGATCCGATGTGTTAAAGTTTTTCTGGGCCGATGGCTCCTGGATGGCCGCTAGGCCTTCCGGAACGGAACCCAAAATTAAATTTTACTATTCCATCTGCGGCAGCAGCCAGGACCAGGCGGAAAAAAGGCTCCGGACCATACAGCAGCAGGTACGGGAATTATTAGAACTGTAACATCAAGTGAGAACTGCCAGGACAGAAAGGAAAGACATTCCATGAATATAATCTTATTATCCGGAGGCTCCGGAAAAAGACTGTGGCCCTTATCCAATGACCATAGGTCCAAACAATTTCTGAAATTGTTAAAAAAAGAAGACGGAAGCTACGAATCCATGGTTCAGCGGGTCTACCGCCAGATCAAAGAAGCCGGTATCAGGGCAAACATCGTCATAGCCACCAATAATTCTCAGGTAGACTTCATCAAGACCCAGCTGGGAGAGGAAGTTGATATTGTAGTAGAGCCCGAGCGCAGGGATACATTTCCGGCTATCGCACTCTCCAGTGCCTATCTGGCATTAGAAAAGAAGGCGGATCCCGGGGAACCGGTACTTGTTCTTCCCGTTGACCCATACGCGGAGCTGGAATATTTCCACGTAATCCAAAGAATGGAAGCGGCCGTACAGCAAAATGCAGCGGACATCGTGCTGATGGGAATCAAGCCCACCTACCCTTCTGCTAAATACGGATATATCATTCCTGAATGCGGTCAAGGTGCCGCCGGAGACAGGGAAAACCAGTCTCTCTGCCTGGTAGAGCGGTTCACGGAAAAACCTTCAGAAGAAGAGGCCGGCCGGTTAATTGCCGAAGGCGCTTTCTGGAACGGCGGGGTCTTCGCATATAAACTGGGCTATCTTATGAATCTCATTGAAAAATACCAGGCAGGCAGCACCTTCGAGGGAATCCGGCAGAATTACGGACGCCTGAAAAAGATCAGCTTCGACTATGAGGTGGTAGAAAAGGCCAATTCCGTGGCCATGGTACCCTACCAGGAGAAATGGAAAGATCTGGGGACCTGGAATACGCTGACTGAAGAAATGGAAGAAGCCGCGATCGGACCGGTAACGATCGGAGAAGGCGCTGAAAACACCCATGTCATCAATGAACTGGATATTCCGATGGTAGTACTGGGGACTACCGACCTTGTGGTGGCGGCCAGCCCTGACGGTATCCTGGTTTCGAACAAACACAAAAGTTCCTATCTGAAACCCTATGTAGACGGCCTCAATGACCGCCCCATGTATGAAGAACGCCGCTGGGGGGAATATAAAGTCCTGGACTATATGACCCACGAAGACGGCATCAAATCCCTGACCAAGCACCTGGCTATCAAAGAAGGCCAGGCAATCAGTTACCAGCGCCATCTGATGCGTGATGAAATCTGGACCATCATCGACGGCACCGGTGACCTGGTCATCGACGGTCACGTAAGGAATGTCCGGCGTGGAGATGTAGCCTATATCACGAAAGGGCAGAAACATGCCATGCGGGCCGTCACAGATCTTGAATTCATCGAAGTACAGATCGGAAAAACTCTGATCGAAGAGGACATCGAGCGTTTGGAATGGACTTGGTGATTGTCAGAAAAGTCCTGGACATGGTATACTTATACTAACTGACATAAGAACGGTAAGTATAAGGAAAATAGTCCAAAGGAGAGTTTTGATGTTTGTAGAGGAGAGGCAGAACACGATTGTTTCTATGGTGAATGAAAAGGGGAAAGTCAGGGTTAAGGATTTGAGTGAGCTGTTCCAGGTGACGGAGGACTGCATCAGGAAGGATCTGGCGGCATTAGAAAAGGCGGGAATGCTCAAAAGGGCTTACGGAGGAGCGGTTCGGATTAGAATTACACCGCATGAAGTTAATGTGGTACAGCGTAAGGATAAGAATATAGAAGCGAAGCGCAGGATTGCGGAGAAGGCCTTGCGTCTGATCCGCAATGATGAAATGATTTATATGGATGTATCCACCGCGAATACAGAACTGGCCAAGCTGTTGGTTAGTTCAGGGCTGAAAGTGACGGTGGTGACGAATATGATCGACGTAATGCTTACTTTGGCTGTGCCTGATACGAAAATTCATACGGTATTTATCGGCGGAACTTTTGGCCCGGGGAAAGATGGGTTTATGGGTTGTATGTCCATGGAAGCGATTTCACATTTTAAATTCGATAAGGCGTTTCTGGGGGCGGTTGGCGTGGATCTGTTTGATAACAGCGTCTCTACTTACGCGGCGGAAGACGGAATGACGAAGCAGAGCGCGATCGCGGTAAGTAAGGTTATTTATCTGATGCTGGAAACCAGGAAATTTAATACGGACGGCACGTTTAAATATGCCAGGGCAGATGATTTTAACGGCTTTATTGTGGAGGAAAAGCCGGCGGAGGATGTTCTGGAGGCGCTGAAAGATTATAGTCTGGAGATAATTTAAATGAGAATGCCGGTTGAACCGATAGAACCAGAGATGTTCGCTCCATGTGGGATGAACTGTAAAGTATGCTATAAACATTGTTATCACAAAAAGCCATGTGACGGCTGCCTGAAAAGCGACAGGGGAAAGCCGGAACATTGCCGCAAATGCAGAATCAAAGACTGTATACGGAAAAAGGGTCTGTCCTATTGCTTCGAATGTGCCGAATATCCCTGCAAACAGATTAAATATCTGGAAAAAAGTTATCGCACAAGATACGGCGCAAGCCTTATGGATAACAGCCAGTCTGTGAAGGAAAAGGGGCTGGAGGCGTTTATGGAACAGCAAAAAGCGAACTATACCTGCCCGGAGTGCGGAGGCATTATTTCTATTCATGATATGGAGTGCAGTGAATGTCAGCGGAAGGTACATAAGGCCATACAAAGATCAGGATGGAATGGGAGAAGGGTAGGAGAGCGGTCTGACGGATAGCTTATCCGGCAGACCGCACCTGCTTTTCCTGGGAATATTACTTTCCGTCAAGATAAAACTTCAACGCCAGGCCGATAAAGTTTGATGCACCTTTCCCATATTTTTTATCAGTCACTTCGATATATAAAGGAGTTGATAGATATGCCTCAGCCATAAGAGGCCAATAATTATCTCCCATCTCAATGCCGTTGGCGCATTTATTAGTAAAATCGACCAGTTCACGGACGATTTTCTGAATTTCGGGGGAGGATACGTTTTTTGACAGATCAGCCGTAAGCCTTCCTGTAATCTCATCCGTTTTCTCGATTAGATCGCCTGCCTCGGATGGAGAAATGACCGGTCCATTGGACAGATAATCCTGAAAGTTTTTTTCCATGGCACTTGTGAAAGCTTCTATACTGCCGTACTGTTTTACAGCCATATCCGCAATATCTTTCTCACGAAATTTCAGATCTGAAAACATCTCATCGAAAGCTTCCATACTTCCCAGCCGTTTGACAATTTCATCCGTGTGCATCCCTTTAAAATTATTTAAAATACGAAAATATTCACTCATATCAAAATCTTCAAAATCCATACATTTTTCTCCTATTATAAGTTTGTCCAGCAATCCCAATAAGGCATTTAAGCGATCGCGTTTCAACTCTATCAATTCCCGCTGCTTTTTAAATGCGGCGTCCTTGTTGAACGCGGGATCATTCATAATAATTTGTATTTCTTTTAATGTGAAATCGAGTTCTTTGAAAAACAGAATCTGCTGAAGTTTTTCCAATGCATCCTCATCGTACAGCCGGTATCCGGCAGCGGTAGTATTGGTAGGTTTTAAAAGGCCTATCCCGTCATAAAACTGCAGAGTTCTCACACTGACACCCGCTAACTTGGATACTTGTTTTACCGTCATCATATCAAATCACCTTCTTTATTTAGTTCAGAGAATGTCTTTCCGGCCGGCAGCGGAATGTGTTTTACATCTCTAAGGATTACATTACCCTATTACGATGCGTAAGAGTCAATACATTTTTATAATATTTAAAATATTTACGCCCAAATCGTTAATATTTAAAATTATGAATGTAAAAAAGGTGGAATATTCATGTGAATTCAAACATAGAATAATAGTATGGAAAAAATACCGCTTTATCGGAATATGGAGGATGGCTATGTGTACGGAAGATCATGACAAATACTTTGAGAAAATTTTTGAGCGTCTGCCTTGTGGGATTTTTCTGATGAAGCTGGATGACGACCTGACTCTTCAGTACGCAAACCGCTATTTTTATCATTTGTTTGGAGCGGAACAGGAAGAAGAAGGTGAAAAGCGTTATCGGCAGCTGCGGCTGTTGGTTCTTGCGGAGGATTTCGTCAAGCTCTCCGGTCAAATCCGTGATTTTGTAAAACGGCAGCAGTACAGTTTCGATGTGACGTTCCGCTGCCTGTATGGATCCGGTGAAATATTCTGGATGACTATGAGATGCGTATGGCTTGCGGAAAAACCGGACAGCCTGATCGGAGTCATATCAGATTCCGGAGGACAGCGGGGGACAAATGAGCAGCTTAGGGTGAGCCTGGAAGAGACCAGACTGGCATTCCAGCTTACCGATAAGATGATGTATACCTACTACGTGAAAGACAGGAGACTGTGCCTGCCGCAGAAAGCCGCCGATGAATTTGGTCTTCCCGCAGTGATACAGGATGTTCCCTATTCCATTGTGGAAGAAGATCTGATTGCTGCAGAATCCAGAAAAGCCTACATAGATTTTTATGAAGACATGATAAAGGGAAAGCCAAATGGACAGGCGACAGTCAGAAAGAGAAGAAAAGACGGAAGCTTCGGATGGTTTTCAGCCAAATTCTCGCTGATCCGTAACTGGGAGGGAAAACCAGAGCGGGGAATAATAGCCTGTGAAGACATTTCCGAACAATACGAAAAAGAACTGGCTTATCAAAAGTGGTGCCAGTATTTTGCGTCTCAGAAGAAAAACAGAATCGGCTGTTATGAATATAATCTGACTCAGAATTCTTTTGACGAGGCAAGCAGTTCCGAGCCTCCTTTCAGCCGATACGGCAATTCCTACACAGAAACCATGACTTATATTGCCGAGTATCTGGTGACAGCCGAGGACCGAATTATGTTCAGCCGCTTTTTTGACCGTGAAAGGCTTCTGCAGCGCTACAAAGAAGGACAATGCCATATGCGGCTGGAATACCGGTGGATAAGTGTCAGGGGGGACAAACTCTGGGCCCGGGCTACCATACAGCTTCTGAAAGAACAGTATACTTCCGATGTAAAGTTATTTATTGTAATACATGATATTACCGACGAGAAAAAGCATGAGGAGGAGATCCGGTGCAGGCTGGAGGAAGACATGCTGACCGGAGTACTGAACCGGGTAACCTTTCATGATAAAGTGGGAGAGGTACTCAGAAAGAATGAATTTTATGGACAACATGCGCTGATGATTCTCGATATAGACCATTTTAAGGGAATCAACGACAGTCTCGGACACCAGTTTGGGGATCAGGTATTGGGAGAAAGCGCTGCGATTCTGAAGAGGGAACTTCGTAAAGATGATTTGTGCGGCCGGATTGGCGGGGATGAGTTTATGGTATTTTTGAATGATGTTCCATCCGAAAAAGAGCTGGAACCGAGAATTGCGCAGATCTGCAGTTCACTAACCCACTGTTATGAAGGGTATGGCACAGTATCCTGCAGTATGGGAATTACCTTTTATCCAAAGGATGGAATCTGGTTCGAGGAACTGTATCAAAAAGCAGATTTGGCTTTGTATGAGGCAAAACATTCCGGGAGGTCCTGCTATAAGTTCTACAGAGTTCCTTTTGAACAGAACGGGCAGAATGTCTGCTGAAAAATGAATACTATCGTATGTATTAAATAAGGCAGGAAAACATGCTTTCTGCCTTATTTTGTATTGAAAGAATAAATGACAGAGACAACCAACAAATTCCTATATAAACAAAAAATAATAAATACAACTTGATAATTGCGATATAAAATGGTATTATCGAGATGAAACAATAAATAATAATATAAAACAATATATAATAAGAAAAAGGCGGGTTGCTATGATGGATGTAATTATGACCGACCGAATCCGGTCTTTAAAAGAAAAAATGTTGTCTGAGCCGAGATTTGCATCAATTGAACAGGCGTTGATTATCACAAATACATACAAGAAAAATGAGAATAAACCGAGAATAATTCAAAGGGCGCTGGCGCTGAAAGCGGCTTTGGAACAGATGCAGATCAAAGTGGAAAAGGAAGAGCTGGTCGTGGGCAACCGTACGGCAGGGGTCCGCTATGGGGTAGTGTCCCCGGAGAGCGGAAGCACCTGGGTGGATAAGGAATTTGAGACCCTTCCCACCAGGCCCCAGGACCGTTTTCAGGTGAGGGAAGAGGATATCAGAACCTTCCGGGAAGAGATCAAGCCATATTGGGAAGGAAAATCCCTGGAGGATGTGCTGAGACAGCGGTACGGCTCAGAGATTGATGATATTTCCATGGTAGTTAAGATTAATCAGAAGGATCATGCACAGGGGCATATTTGCCCTAACTGTGAGGAGTGGCTGCAAAAAGGACCGGCTGTGCTGGAGCATGAAGCGGCTGCAGGATTGGAGCAGGCCCAGGGAGATCGGAAGGATTTTTACGAGAGCGTGCGGATTGTGATGGAGGGAAGCAGGCATTTTATGGTCCGTTACCATGATCTGATCCGGGAGATGGCGGAGCAGGAATCCGACTCAAACATCCGGGAATCTCTCCGAAAGGTTGCGGCCAACTGCAAAAATATCAGTGAGAGGCCGGCAGAGACATTTCATGAGGCGGTTCAACTGCTCTGGTTTTTATTTGTCATACTTCAGATGGAATCCAACGCCTCGTCATTTTCACCTGGAAGAATGGACCGGTATCTTTACCCCTATTATAAAAAAGATAAGGAAGAAGGAAGACTGGATGACCAGCAGGCACTGGAGATCATTGAAGCGCTCTGGCTGAAATTCAATCAGATCGTATATATGAGAAACTCCAATGGGGCCAAATATTTTGCCGGTTTCCCCATCGGATTTAATATTGCGATCGGCGGACAGGATGCGGAAGGAAATGATTTCAGCAATGAAATATCATTTCTGTGCCTGAAGGCCCAGGAACATCTGGGACTTCCGCAGCCAAACCTGTCGGTGCGCCTTCATCCGGGAACGAAGGATGCATTGTTAAAGGAAGCCATCCATGTGGTGTCAAAAGGAAGCGGAATGCCTCAGTTCTTCAACGACGCAGCCGTCATCCCTGCACTTCAGGAACTGGGAATGGAAGAGGCAGATGCCAGAAACTATGCGGTAGTAGGATGTGTGGAACTGTCCACGCAGGGAAACAATCTGGGCTGGAGCGACGCGGCCATGTTCAATATGAACAAAGCGCTGGAGTTGACCCTGACAGGAGGAAAATGCCTGCTGAGCGGCCGTCAGATTGCGGAAAACCATGGAGATCTGACCACTTACCGGGATTTTGATGAATTAGAAGCATCCTTCCGAAAATATCTGGATACCTACCTGGACAAGATGGTCCTGGCCTGTGAACAGGTGGAAAAAGCCCATATAGACCTGCTTCCGTCTCCGTTTTTGTCCTCGGTGATAGACAATTGCATGAAAAATGGTGTGGACGTAACGAACGGCGGGGCCAAATACAATTTCTCCGGAATCCAGGTCATCCAGGTGGCTAATCTGGCCGACAGCCTGGCTGCCATCAAGCAGCTGGTCTATGAGGAAAAGAAAATAACGCCCCGGGAACTGTTGGACGCTCTGACGCATAACTTTGAAGGCTATGAGGTGATCCGCAGTATGCTCCTTAACAAAGTGCCAAAATACGGCAATGATGTGGACTGGGTGGACCAGATGGGAGTCAAATGGGTCAGCTATTTCCGTAAACGGTTGTCCGAATATAAAAACTACCGCGGAGGCAAATATCACACAGGTCTGTATACGGTATCCGCTCATGTACCCATGGGAGAAAACGTGGGCGCGTCTGCGGACGGAAGAAAGTCCCAGGACCCGCTGGCCGACGGCGGCATGTCCCCGGTATACGGCAGAGATGTAAATGGGCCCACTGCAGTCCTGAAATCTGTGTCAAAATTAGATAAGCTCCTGACCAGTAACGGAGGGCTGCTGAACATGAAATTCCTTCCGGAATTCTTCCGAACCCAGTCAGGAATTGACAAATTTGCCCGCATGCTCAGGACCTTTGTAGAGCTGGAAATCCCACATGTCCAGTTTAACGTAGTGCGAAAAGAAGACCTGATCGCCGCGAAAAAGAATCCGGAGGCCTATCGGGGCTTAACCGTCCGGGTAGCCGGTTACACAGCCTATTTCGTAGAACTGGCGGATAAACTGCAGGACGAGATCATCGCCCGCACCAGCTACGCGGATATTTAAAATCAGGAGGACCATGATATGACAGGCAGAATATTCGACATCAGAAGATTTTCTACCCATGACGGCAGCGGCATCCGTACCACTATATTTCTGAAAGGATGCCCGCTGCGCTGTGTCTGGTGCCAGAATCCGGAAGGGCTGAGCTATGAAAAGCGTCCCCTCTGGTTCCAGAACCGCTGCATCGGCTGTGGAATCTGCCTGGATCTCTCCCGGGATCTGGGAGTGTCCCAGCGGGACAGCCGGATTCATCTGGATATCACCCGCAGAGAGGACTGGGATGAAATAATCGATGCCTGTCCGGGAACGGCCCTTAAGATGGATTCCCGGGATCTGACAGTCGAAGAAACATTGGAAGAAGCCCTCAAAGACAAAATATTCTTCCAACAGGGAGGCGGTATCACCCTATCCGGCGGAGAGCCATTCCTCCAGCCCGAGTTCCTCAAAGCTCTTCTCATCGCTTTGAAGGAACACCACATAGACACCGCCATTGAAACCTCCCTTTATGTCCCCCTATCCACGCTGAAAGGCACTCTCCCATACCTGGATACCATCTATGCCGACTTCAAGATATACGACACAAAAGCGCATCGGCGGCATACCGGAGTTCCCAACGAGACCATCCGGGAGAATCTGCGATACCTGCTGACCCACCCAGAATACAGAAACCGCGTGATCGTACGCACGCCCATGATCCCCGAATACACGGCCTGCCCTGAAAACATCGCGCAAATCGCCCGTTTCCTCACCAGCCTGTCCCCCGACACTGCCTACGAGATTCTCAACTATAACCCCCTGGCCGCCGGGAAATACGATCTGGTCGGCCGCACCTACTGCTTTACCGAAAACCCCAAACTCTACACTTCGGACCAGATGGAGAGCTTCGCCCGAATCGCCCGTGAAAATGGCGTAAAAAACCTGATTCTGGACAGCTGACCGGGGGGTTATACAAAGGGCCGGGAAGAACCCTGGAAGGCGGGCGGAGTGTTCCTGTTTGGGGCCGCTTGGCGGGTACCTGTCCTTTGACGGGCGACGGGCTGTCCGCTGTGCGGCAGCTAAGTGAATACAGGCGGCAGACTCAGGAACCGGGCCTCTGAACCAGAAACACATGATGTGTTTCCGGTTCAGAGGCCCTTGCCCGTCGGACGTGAAGTCCGCCGTGCATCCTGAGTCTGCCGCCTGAATTCACTAAGCTGCCGCACAGCCGCCCTATGCCCGTCAAAGGACAGGTACCCGCCCAGCGTCCCCAAACAGGAACACTCCGCCCGCCTTCCAGGGTTCTTCCCTGCATTGCGATAGACGGAGCAGTTAAGTCTGCAAGGATCGTGTAATCTGTCTTTTTGGGATACTGATTAAAAAATAGCGGCTCGGGCAGCATTAAAATTAAGTTAGAATCAAACCTTAACGATCTGTCAAAATATACAGACATGTCATCTGTTAGAACATGGAAAAAGGCCGATAGGAAAGCAGGGATGAGCGGTTAGGGGCGCGGCCTGCTGCCGGGGGGCATATCCCGTGGGGCCAAATCACTTGAGGCCGGGCCTTAGACCGGGTTACGCAGAAGGCGGGAGAACCTCGCAGGGCCTGGAACACTGTCCGAGCCGTTCTGTGGCGAGTTTGTTCCGGGCCCTGCCAATAAGAGGTTCTCCCGCCTTCGGAGTTATCCGGTCTTAGGCCCAGCCGAAGTGATTTGGCCCCACGGGATATGCCCCCCGGCAGCAGGCCGCGCCCCTAACCGCTCATCCCGGCCCTAACCAAACGAAATCCCCCCGCCCCTCTTGAAACCCCCGAACCAATATGGTAAGATAACCCATAAGAAACGAAGGAGGGACTAAAATGTCTACACAGGGAAATGTTTATGATGTGCTGATGGAGAGGGGTTTTATTGAACAGGCGACTCATCCGGATGAGATCAGGGAATTGCTGGGTAAGGAAAGCGTTACCTTTTATATAGGGTTTGATGCCACGGCGGACAGTCTTACGGCGGGCCATTTTCTGACGATCATGGCTATGATGCATATGCAGCGGGCAGGACATCGTCCCATCGCTCTGCTTGGAGGCGGAACGACTATGATCGGGGATCCTTCCGGGAAATCCGATATGCGTAATATGATGACGAAAGAGAAGATCGATTATAATGCCAAAAGGTTTGCGGAGCAGTTAGGACGGTTTATCGATTTTGACGAGGATCACGCGGTCATCGCCAATAACGCGGACTGGCTGCTGGATCTGAATTATGTGGAGTTCCTTCGGGAGATCGGGGTCCATTTCTCGGTCAATAAGATGCTGACGGCTGAGTGCTACAAACAGAGAATGGAAAAGGGGCTGACCTTCTTTGAATTCAACTATATGCTTATGCAGTCCTATGATTTCTGGAAGTTGAATAAGGAATACGGGTGTACGATGGAGTTGGGCGGAAATGATCAGTGGTCCAATATTATCGGGGGCGTGGAACTGATCCGGAGAAAGGAACAGAAACCGGCATACGGCCTGACCTTTAAGCTGCTGACCACCAGCGAGGGGATCAAGATGGGTAAGACCATGAAGGGAGCCGTATGGTTGGATCCTGAAAAGACCTCCCCGTACGAATTCTATCAGTACTGGCGGAATATTGAGGATGTAAAGGTGGAAGAGTGCCTTTCCCTGCTGACATTCCTGCCGATGGAAGAGGTCCGCAGGCTGGGAGCGTTAAAAGACGCCGAGATAAATCATGCGAAGGAAGTCCTTGCTTTTGAGATCACCAAGATCGTACACGGGGAGGAAGAAGCAAAGAAAGCGCAGGATGCCGCCAGGGCGCTGTTCGCCAATGGAGGGAAGAGTGATGATATTCCCACCACCACGTATACCAAAGAACAGCTGGCAGAGGGAATTGATCTGATCACGCTTCTGGTGGACACGAAGCTGGCTCCGACCCGTTCAGAAGCGCGCAGGCTGATCCAACAGGGCGGTGTGACCGTCAATGACGCGAAGATAACGGAATTTGACAGAAAGTTTACCGGCGATGATTTTGACTCGGATGGTGTTTTACTTATAAAGAAGGGCAAAAAGGGGTATCATCAAATCAAGGAAGGTTAGGTGAGTGAGATGGCTTTTTGGGCGGAATTTGTAAAGACGGTTCTGAGTATGGTGTTTATCGCGGCAGTTGCTTTCGGCGGTATCCGGTTCGGAAAATTTCTGCGCGGCCGCAAAAACGCGAAATCAGCCGGAGCGCAGGAGTAGGGACTGAAAAATATGGCTGATATGGAATGTGGATAGGGAAAGATCGCAAAGGTGGCCATAGAACTGATTGACAAAGATTTGAAATATCCATATAATAAAAACACTGGCATAAATGCTGGTGTTTTATTATGTCCTACTGATTTTATGGCCCGAAGAAAAGAGAAAACAAGCTGGAGCAGCGGGGCCGTAGCAAATATATGCAAGGATAAATGAATTACCCAGGAGGAAGAGATCGTGAAACAATATGGTGTAAATGAATTGCGTAAAATGTTTTTGGAATTTTTTGAGAGCAAGGGGCATCTGGCAATGAAAAGTTTTTCACTGGTGCCTCATAACGATAACAGCCTGCTTCTCATTAATTCCGGTATGGCTCCCCTGAAACCCTATTTTACTGGTCAGGAGATCCCGCCCAGAAACCGGGTAACCACCTGCCAGAAGTGCATCAGAACCGGCGATATTGAAAATGTAGGAAAAACGGCCCGTCACGGTACGTTTTTTGAAATGCTTGGAAATTTCTCATTTGGCGATTATTTTAAACAGGATGCGATTGCCTGGACCTGGGAGTTTCTGACCGAGGTGGTGGGACTGGATCCGGACCGGCTGTACCCGTCCGTTTACCTGGATGATGATGAAGCGTTTGAGATCTGGGAAAAAGAGATCGGCATCCCCGCGGACCGCATTTTCCGTTTTGGCAAAGAGGACAACTTCTGGGAGCATGGCGCAGGCCCCTGCGGTCCCTGTTCTGAGGTATATTATGACCGCGGAGAGGAATACGGCTGCGGAAAACCGGGATGTACTGTGGGATGTGACTGTGACCGGTATATGGAAGTCTGGAACGATGTATTTACCCAGTTTGAGAGTGATGGCAAAGGGAACTACGAAGAGCTGGAGCATAAAAATATAGATACCGGTATGGGCCTGGAACGGCTGGCTGTGGTTGTCCAGGGAGTGGATTCGATCTTCGACGTGGACACGCTGCAGGCGCTGCGCAATAAGGTCTGTGAATTCGCCAATGTGACATATAAAGAGAGTGAGGAAACAGACGTATCCATCCGTCTGATCACCGATCACATCCGCTCAGCCACGTTTATGATCTCCGACGGTATCATGCCCACCAATGAAGGCCGCGGCTATGTGCTGCGCCGGCTGATCCGCCGTGCGGCCCGCCATGGACGGCTTCTTGGAATCCAAGACGGTTTCCTCGCGAAGCTCTGTGAATCGGTGATCGAGGGTTCCAGAGACGGTTATCCGGAATTGGAAGAGAAGCGGGACTTCATTATAAAGGTACTGGCCCAGGAAGAAGACAAATTCAGCAAAACCATCGATCAGGGGCTTCATATTCTGGAAGAAATGATGCAGGAGATGAAGGCGAACAATGAGAAAACCCTGGCCGGTGAGCATGCGTTCAAATTATACGACACCTATGGATTTCCTCTGGATCTGACGAAGGAAATATTGGAGGAAGAAGGATTTAACGTCGACGAAGAAGGATTTAAGGCTTCCATGGAGGAGCAGCGCCAGATGGCCCGCAAAGCCAGAAAGGTGACCAACTACATGGGCGCCGATGTCACAGTATATGAATCCATCGATCCTGCCATCACATCCAGATTCGTGGGATATGAGACGCTGAACCACAACTCTAAGATCACGGTGCTGACCACGGAGGAAGAGCTTGTGGAGGCATTGGCAGACGGGGAAGCGGGCACGGTTATCGTGGAGGAAACCCCGTTTTACGCTACCAGCGGCGGCCAGGTAGCCGACACCGGTATCATTCGCCAGGGTAGTAATGAATTTGCAGTGGAAGACACTGTCAAGCTGCTGGGCGGCAAGATCGGCCATATCGGAAAAGTGACCAAGGGAATGTTCAAAGTAGGAGACTTGGTAGAACTTAGCGTGGATGCTGACAAGCGTCAGGCGACAGCCAAAAACCACAGCGCCACCCATCTGCTGCAGAAAGCGCTGCGGACGGTTCTTGGAACCCATGTGGAGCAGGCAGGCTCCTTCGTTAACGGTGACCGGCTTCGCTTTGACTTCACCCATTTTTCCGCGCTGACACCCGAGGAGCTTTCTAAAGTAGAAGAGATTGTCAATGAAAAAATAGCGGAGAATCTGTCGGTACAGACACAGATCATGACCCTGGATGAGGCGAAAAAGACAGGCGCTATGGCCCTGTTCGGAGAAAAATACGGAGATAACGTAAGAGTTGTGCGTATGGGAGATTTCTCAACAGAGCTATGCGGAGGAACCCATGTCACCAGCACTGGCACTATCAGTGCGTTTAAGATCCTGTCTGAAACAGGAATCGCAGCCGGTGTCCGCAGAATCGAGGCTCTGACGGCAAGCGGTGTATTCCGTTACTATGACGAGCTGGAAGAAAATCTGGCGGAAGCGGCAAAAATTGTAAAAACAACACCTGCCTCCCTTACCGTCAAGTTAAACCACCTGATGGCGGAGATGAAAGCGCTCCAGAGTGAAAATGAATCCTTAAAAGCCAAACTTGCCCAGGACTCCTTAGGGGATGTCATGGACCAGGTACAGCAGATCAGCGGCGTCAAACTCCTGGCCGTAAAAGTGGACGACGTGGATATGAACGGGCTGCGCGATCTGGGAGACCAGTTAAAGAACAAACTGGGCGAAGGTGTGATCGTATTAGCCTCAGCCAAAGAAGGAAAAGTAAACCTGGTCGCCATGGCTACCGACACAGCCCTTTCACGGGGAGCACACGCAGGCAACCTGATCAAAGGCATCGCTGCCCTGGTGGGTGGAGGCGGCGGGGGACGTCCGAACATGGCCCAGGCCGGCGGTAAAAACCCGGCCGGGATCGAAGCCGCTATCCTGGAGGCAGCCAAGATTCTGGAAGAACAAGTAAAATAAATATGAGAGGGTGCAGACCGCTCTTTGCAGAAAAATCCGCATAAGTTCCGATTTTTCCATTAAATATAGTTGACGAATCTGAAAATTATGCTATAATTACTGTTAGTGCAATAAAATACCCAGACAGTCGGTCGTATGATGCACAATACAAGGCTGGAGGGAGGTTAGGTGTGATACTATGTCGAACGTAATCGTAAAAGAGAACGAGACCTTAGATAGCGCTTTACGTAGATTTAAGAGAAACTGTGCAAAGGCTGGGATCCAGCAGGAAATTCGTAAAAGAGAACATTACGAAAAACCCAGCGTGAAGCGTAAGAAAAAATCAGAAGCGGCTAGAAAACGTAAATACAATTAATTGTGCAGAACCCCTGAGTGCCCAGGCACTCAGGGGTATTTTATTTCTGGGTCGGATAGACTCTGATGAGTGTATTTCTGTTTCTCAACAGAGGGGCCCATTCTTAGGTCCGTCTGAAGCGATTTGTCCTCACGATGTTTGGGTCCCATCCCCGAATCCCCCGGCCGCTTCCCTCTTTTCCCGGCCCCTATAAAACCAATCCCCCCACCGCACCACCGAAATCTCATTCTTAAAGGAATTCTTAATTTTTCCTAAGGATTGTTAAATTTTCGTTGCATGCGGTTGTCATTTGAAAGCTTTTACATTATAATGAACAGGTAATTTGGACAGCAAAAGTGTGAGGGTTAGGAAATGAGCAGAAGAAGAAAAAAGAGCGGCGGTATTTTCTCAGGGTTTGTGGCTGTTGTTCTGAGTCTGGTGGTATTTATATGCTTGACAGGCCTGATTGGGGTCATCTCCATGGAACAGATGGTGAGTCAGAAGAATGTCAAGACGGTGGTAAAAGAGCTTAATCTAAAGGAGCTGGCCGGCGCCAAGATGGGCGAAGCGCAGAAGTATCTGGTTTTATTCGGGCTTCCCGATGATACCATGGATCAGATACTGGAATCAGAAGCTGTCAGTGGATTTATCTCGGATTATGCTGCGGATTGTATGAATTACATCGTTCTGGGCAAAGATGCAGGTGCGGTTACAGCGGATGAGCTATCCAAAGTGTTCGAGGAAGGGCTTGACGAGGTGGCGCAGAAAAATGGACTGAACATTAGCTCGGAGGCGCGTTCGGCTCTGCTGTTTGTAGTAAAGCAGGCTTCTGATTATGTAGTGGCGGTGATACCGACGCCGCAGCAGGTGGCGGGGAATTTAAGCCCATCCACACTGAATATAATACATACGTTGTTCGCGCCAATGACAAAGGTGCTGCTGATCGTGCTGATCGTCTGTATGCTGTTCCTGACCGGCCTGGTCCGGCGGAGAATGTCGCAGTGTATGTTATGGGCAGGAATCGCGGCTCTGCCCGCCGGATTAATCTATCTGTTCCTCGGTACTGTAGGACGCGGGGCGCTGACGGAGACGCTGGCCGGTAACGGAGCGCTGGGCAGCATGGTGGAAGCAGCGGGAAACGGGATTTTCGCTGGCTTTGTGAAATGGGGCGGCATCGCTGCCGGAGCGGCAGTTGTATTGTTTATTTTGTATGGCGTTGTAAAACTCAGAACAGAAGATTAGTTCTTAAGTACAGCCGGCTATTTAAAACGCAAAAAAATCAAAAGACAGAAAGGGTGGGAAACAAGAGTGTTGGGACATACGTTTATGGGTGTGGATGTATACTATGTAGTGCATTGGTTTTTTATTTACAGCATACTGGGATGGACGATTGAATCTATCTATATGTCGTTTTGTAACAAGAAACTTACCAACCGTGGTTTTATCCGGGGCCCGATTTGCCCGATTTATGGTGTGGGAGCACTGACGGTGTATTTTGTGCTGAGGCCGTTTGCAGGTAACTATTTGGAATTATTTGTATTTGGATCGTTGATGGCTACAGCGATTGAGTACTGTACGGCTAAGATCATGATCCGTGTATTCGGAGGAGTCTGGTGGGATTATAATGAGAAACCCTTTAATTATCAGGGGGTTATCTGCCTGGAGAGTTCAATTGTATGGGGACTTTACTCAGTGTTTGAGTTCTGGTTCCTACAGAGCTTTGTGGAGCGGATCGTGAAATCCTATCCGGTAATGTTTGGAAGGATTCTTGGATTCATTCTGATCAGCTATTATCTGTTCGCGTTCTGCACAAAGATCTATCATAACAGGAAAGAAAGCCAGGATGAAGGCAACGGCGGAATATTTTATATATCGTAAGACAACTTGCTGCATAAAAACAAATTGACAGATAATATAAAAAATAATCAAAAAGAGTGTTGACAATTTGGACAAAACCTCCTATAATAAAAACATCAAAAGAAATCAAGAAAGAGAGGTACGGACCACCAAAAACTTAAGCTTTTCATTCAAAGTCTAAGCAAAGGAGGTACAGACCACCGAGAACGTAAGGTTTAGCGTCAGATTTCTAATAAGGAAGGTATAGTCCAATGGACGAAGTGAATTAAAGAGGGAGTGTCTAAGAAGAGATTAGATGCTCCCTTTTTTGTGTGCAAAAGAGGAATGAAGAAAGGGGAAACACCAATAATGAAAGGGGAAATCCCAATAATGAAAGGGGAAATCCCAATAATGAAAGGAACTTGTACCCATAATTCGAAGTAGAAATTCCTATATTTATCCGGCAAATAATACCAGTGTAAATATATCCCATGCGGTAATGGGTTAAAACTTTATCTTATTAAAGAAAATGGATGTTTGTATACAGAAATAGGTTGACAAATAATATCAAAAATAGTATGATTACAAACAAGCTGAAGGCTTCTTTCCATAGGAGTCTTCATCGTTTTTGGCCTTTTTCCAGGTACAATCTTTTACACATTTTAAGGAGGAGAACTTTATGAAAAAGAAACTGGTTTCACTGATGTTAGTTTCTGTTATGGCTTTGTCTTTAGTGGCCTGCGGCTCTAAAGAAGAAGGCAGTAAGCCGGCAGAAGACAGCAAACCTGCGGCAGATGACGCAGCAGCCGATGCTTCTGACGCGGATGCCAATGCAGCGCCCGCAGCCGGAGAGAATACATTTGTAATCGGAGGTTTAGGGCCCCTGACCGGTTCCGCTGCTTCCTACGGTAATTCCGTTAAGCAGGGTGCTGAGATCGCGATCAAGGAGATCAACGATGCAGGCGGTGTTAAAGTAGGAGATACTACATATCAGTTAGTATTAAACTTTAAAGATGATGAGGCGAGTGAGGAAACAGTAGTTCCCGCTTACCAGTCCCTGATGGATGATGGAATCAACGCACTGCTTGGTACAGTTACCAGCGGCGCAGGCCTGGCGATCACAGATTTGACTTTACAGGATGGAATCCTTCAGATCACCCCTTCCGGTTCCGCGATCGCTTGTATTGAAAATGACAACGCGTTCCGTATCTGCTTTACAGACCCGCTGCAGGGCCAGGCTATGGCAGAGTACATGGTTGATAAAAAAGGATTGAAGAAAATCGCAGTGATCTACAATACCTCTGATGAATACAGCACAGGTATCAAGGATAAATTCGAAGAAGTAGTAGCGGAAAAAGGCGGCGAGATCGTTGCCAGCGAAGCGTTCCAGAAGGATGATGTAGACTTCTCCGCACAGTTGACCAAGATCAAATCCACAGACGCGGAAGCCATCTTCGTACCGGCTTACTACAACGATGCAGCTTATATCACCGCACAGGCCAACGATATGGGAATGAGCCTTCCCTTCTTCGGCAGTGACGGATGGGACGGAGTCCTGGCAGCTGTTACCGATCCCGCCTTTGTAGAAGGAGCTATTTTCTTAAGCCCGTTCCTGGCCAGTGATGACAGCGCGAAAGATTTTACAACTGCTTATGAGGCTGCTTACAGCGCAACGCCTGATCAGTTCGCAGCGGATGGTTATGATACCGTATATGTAATGAAAGCAGCTATGGAAAAAGCTGGTTCCATTGAGAGCGCAGACCTGATCGCTGCAATGGACGGCCTGACCGTAGACGGCCTGACCGGAGCTATGACCTTTGATAAGAGCGGTGAACCGAACAAGGGTGCAAAATTCATCGAAATCAAAGAAGGACAGTACGCTTATACAGCAGATTAATGAAAGCGGACGGGGCGTCATCTATATGACGCCCTTTTTCCAGTTGTTGATAAGAACAAAGGATTCGGTTGATACATATATTGCAAGAGAGCTTGAAAGATATGTATCAATCGAAATATGAGAGGTGAGAGGATGCTGACAAATATCATAGAACAGTTGCTCAACGGCTTGAGGACGGGCAGTATCTATGCATTGATCGCTCTGGGCTATACGATGGTTTACGGAATTGCGAAAATGATCAATTTTGCTCACGGCGACATTATTATGGTAGGAGCTTATGCTCTGTATGTGGCCATCATTAACATGCAGCTGCCGGCGATTCCGGCTGTGTTGCTGACCTGCGTTACCTGTGCGGTCCTGGGTGTGGGGATCGAGAAAGTAGCTTACAAACCTCTGCGGAAGGCACCGCCTCTGGCCGTGTTGATTACGGCGATCGGTGTCAGCTATTTCCTGCAGAGCGCATCGCTGTTGATTTTTGGAGCGACTCCGATCCCGTTTAAGTCCATTATCGATGTGCCGGCCATCAAGCTTGGCAGCGTTACGGTTTCCGGTCTGACGCTGGTAACTCTTTTAGTCACTACGGTCTGTATGATCGCGCTGACTTTATTTATCAATAAGACAAAAGCGGGGAGCGCTATGAGAGCAGTCTCAGAAGATAAAGGCGCAGCATCGCTGATGGGGATCAATGTAAACAGAACGATCTCCATGACCTTTGCGATCGGATCTTTTCTGGCGGCTGTCGCAGGTATCCTGTACATATGCCAGTATCAGTCCTTACGGCCCACCCTTGGCGCCCTGCCCGGTATCAAAGCGTTCGTGGCAGCCGTTCTGGGCGGGATCGGCAGTGTGCCCGGAGCGATGATCGGCGGTATCCTGCTGGGCATTATTGAAAGTATTTCCAAAGCTTATATTTCTACGGAACTCGCGGATGCAATCGTTTTTGGCGTGCTGGTTGTGGTGCTGCTGGTGAAGCCGTCCGGCCTCATGGGCAAAAACAGTACAGAGAAAGTGTAGGTGGGAACCGTGAAAAAGAAACTAAGCAAAGGGTTTATTCTGGAGATTGTATTTATCATTGCTTCCTATATTCTGCTTACGATACTGATGAAGAGCGGAATTTTAAACCGTCAGTACACGGCGCTGATCGTTCCTATCGGAGTTAACATTATGCTGGCGGTATCCCTGAATCTGGTTACCGGTTTTCTGGGAGAGTTATCCCTGGGACACGCCTGTTTTATGTCCATTGGAGCCTATACAGGAGCTCTGATTTCCACGTCCATGGAACTGCCGTCCTATGCGGAATTTTTCCTGGCGTTAATCGCAGGCGGAGTGATGGCGGCCGTGTTCGGCTTCCTGATCGGCGTACCGGTCTTAAGACTGCACGGGGATTATCTGGCTATCGTAACACTGGCTTTTGGTGAGATAGTAAAATCCATCCTGAATGCGCTGCCGTTCACCAACGGCTCCAAAGGTCTGTCCAAGATACCCATGTACTCCAACTACCAGCATTATACACTGGTGTTTATCCTGGTCATTTTGACGATAGTAATCATAACGAATCTGGTAAAATCCCGGCATGGACGGGCGATCTGTTCCCTGCGGGATAATTATATCGCATCTGAGTCCATCGGCATACCGGTGAGCCGCTTTAAAGTGCTGGCGTTTGTCATCGGCGCGTTTTTCGCAGGGATTGCCGGCGTGGTCTATGCCCATAACGTGGGAATTATCAAGCCTACGACATTCGATTACAACAAATCCATTGAGATTCTGGTTATCGTGGTTCTGGGCGGTATGGGAAGCATCAAGGGGTCGATTATCGCTGCGGTAATTCTGACCGTGCTCCCGGAAATGCTGCGGGGAGCGGACGATTACCGGATGCTGCTGTATTCCATCGTATTGATTGTTATGATGCTCTTTAATAACTCGGAAGTCAAAGAACGTCTGCTGGAGATGAATCTGTTCAAGCGTCACCAAAAGGAGGTTGATTAAAATGGCTTTATTGGAAGTCAATGGTTTGGGGATCTCTTTTGGCGGCCTTCGGGCGGTGGATGATTTTACGATCCGTATAGAAAAAGGGATGCTATACGGGCTGATCGGCCCGAATGGTGCGGGAAAAACTACCGTGTTCAATATGCTGACCGGCGTGTATCGGCCGAACAATGGAACGATTAAGCTGGACGGAGAAAACCTGGTGGGGAAAAACCCGGCGCAGATCTGCCAGACCGGTGTGGCCAGGACATTTCAGAATATCCGGCTGTTTAAGAAAATGTCGGTACTGGATAATGTGAAGGTCGCGCTGCACAATGAGACAAAATATTCCCTGTGGACATCTATGTTCCGGCTCCCGGGATACTTTAAGAAGGAAAAAGAGATGGACCAAAGGGCTTTGGATATCCTGGCTGTATTCGGTCTGGACGGACAGGCGCAGGTCATGGCCTCGAACCTTCCCTACGGTCAGCAGAGGAAGCTGGAGATCGCCCGGGCTCTCGCTACGAACCCCAAGCTGCTTTTACTGGATGAACCGGCTGCCGGTATGAATCCAAATGAAACAGCGGAGCTGATGGAGACAATCAAATTGGTTCGAGATAAATTTGATGTAACAATACTGCTCATTGAACATGACATGAAGCTGGTTGCGGGAATCTGTGAATATTTGACGGTATTGAATTTTGGCACGGAACTGGCCAGCGGGACACCGGATGTGGTATTGCACGATCCGGCCGTTGTGACGGCATATCTGGGCGAGTAGGAGGTGGATGACATGGCGATGTTAAAAGTTACAGATCTGAAGGTATATTATGGTGTCATCCAGGCGATCAAAGGGATTTCGTTCGAGGTAAACCAGGGCGAGGTTATCGCACTGATCGGGGCCAATGGAGCTGGCAAGACGACAATCCTGCACACGGTAACCGGCTTGATCCCGCCGAAGACCGGTAAGATTGAGTTTGAGGGGAAAGACATCACGAAACTGCAGGGGCATAAAATCGTATCTCTGGGCATGGCCCATGTGCCGGAGGGACGGCGTGTGTTCGCTTCCCTGACGGTTCTGGAGAACTTAAAGCTGGGGGCCTATACGAGAAAGGATAAAGAGGAGATCAATGCTTCCCTGGAAATGGTATATAAGCGTTTTCCGCGGCTGGAGGAGAGAAAAAGCCAGCTGGCGGGCACCCTGTCCGGAGGGGAGCAGCAGATGCTGGCTATGGGACGGGCACTTATGTCCAAGCCCAGGATCCTGCTGATGGATGAGCCTTCTATGGGACTGTCTCCCATCTATGTAAATGAAATCTTTGATATTATCAAGCAGGTCAGCGCCGAGGGAACAACGGTACTTCTTGTGGAACAGAACGCGAAAAAGGCGTTGGATATCGCTGACCGGGCTTATGTTCTGGAAACCGGCAATATTGCGCTGGAAGGAAAAGCTTCCGACCTGATGAACAATGAATCGGTGAAAAAAGCGTATCTGGGAGAGTAGGGGGGAATTATATGAGTCATATGATTATTGCAATTGCACGGCAGTACGGCAGCGGCGGTAAGACGATCGGCCATATGCTGGCAGAGGACCTGGGAATTCCCTGCTATGACAGGGAAATCATGAAAATGGCTTCCGAAGACAGTGGTATCAGCGAGCAGCTGTTCGCTCAGGCAGACGAGAAGCTGCGCAATTCCCAGCTGTTTAAAATGGCCAGCACCGTATACAAAGGCGAGCTGATCGGGCCGGAGAGCGATGAGTTTGTATCCAATGATAACCTGTTTAACTATCAGGCAAAGATTTTAAAAGAGCTGGCGCAGACGGAAGATTTCGTTGTGATCGGGCGTGCGGCGGACTTTGTGCTGAGGGATGAACCGGGACTGACCCGTGTGTTCGTACATGCGCCCCATGATTATTGTATGGCCAGGGCCATGGAGCGCAACAGCATGACGGAAAAAGAGATGGAGCGGTTTATTCAGAAAACCGACAGGCACCGGGCGGAATATTACAAGTATTACACCGGAAGCGAGTGGGAAGATGTAAATAATTATGATCTGTGCCTGAACAGCAGCCGGCTGGGCTTTGAGGGCTGCGTGGAGGCGATTAAGTCCTATATCCGGATCCGGGATAAGTACGGGGATGAGAGCGGGATCTGTTCTTATTGATATGAAGTGTTTTGAATTAAATGAGGCTGTAGCACAGCGAAGTAGTAGGCTGTGCTATGGCCTTACTGTTTCATAAGGTGCTTCGTTAGGCAAAGTTAAATGAATTGCATAGCTGCCCTGCGGTGTCGTGTTGCGTCAAAATTTATGACATAATTTTTCCCTATCCCTATTACATTAGTAGTAGAAAATAAAACAGGGGAGAATTACATGAAACGTATTCTGACTTTCATTTTAACCGTCGGACTGTGTTTATCTTTGTTCCCGGTGATACCTGTATATGCGGAAGAGACACCTGAACAGCAGGAAGGTCAGGAAGTACAGGAAGGGCAGGAGATCCAGGAGCAGGAGGGACAGGAAACAGTTGCTGGACAGGAGGGACAGGAAACACAGGAAAACCAGAATGAACAGCAAACGCAACAGGCTCCGGCTACAGAGGGACTGGATCTGGCGGCTCCGTCGGCAATTCTGATGGAAGCTTCCACCGGACAGGTGATTTACGAAAAGAACAGTACCGAAAGGCTCAGGCCTGCCAGTATCACAAAGATTATGACCCTGATCCTGACCTTTGATGCCCTGGCGGAGGGGAAAATACATCTTCAGGATGAGGTCACCACCAGTGCCTATGCGAAATCCATGGGAGGATCACAGGTATTCCTGGAAGAAGGGGAAAAACAGACCGTAGAAACACTGATCAAATGCATTGTGGTGGCGTCTGGAAATGACGCTTCCGTAGCCATGGCTGAGTTTATAGCAGGCAGCGAACCGGAATTCATCGGCATGATGAACGCCAGGGCACAGGGATTGGGTATGGAGCAGACTCATTTTGAGGACTGCTGCGGTCTGACCGAGTCAGAAACACATCTGACATCGGCCAGAGACGTAGCGATCATGTCCCGGGAACTTATCACAAAATACCCGGAAATACATAAGTATTCTTCAATCTGGATGGAGGACATCACCCATGTAACCAAACAGGGCTCATCCCAATTCACACTGTCGAACACCAACAAACTGGTGCGCCAGTACGACGGCTGCAACGGCCTGAAGACAGGCAGTACGAGTCTGGCAAAATACTGTGTCTCAGCCACTGCGAAGCGTAACGGGGTCCAGCTGATCGCAGTCGTTATGGCAGCTCCGGATTTCAAAGTACGGTTCCAGGACGCATCAAAAATGCTGGATTTCGGATTCGCAAAAGCCAGGACATATGAAGACTTGAATCAGGATCCCCTTCCCAATGTGGCGGTAAAAAAAGGTGTGGAGAACGAAGTCGGAATCGCTTACGCAGGTGATTTCCACTATCTGGACCTGAACGGCGCAGACTTAAGCGGGGTAACCAAAGAGATCCGTGTGGAACAAGAGACCGAAGCTCCGGTAGCAAAGGACAGCATCGCCGGCCAGGCGGTTTACCTGCTGAATGGCCAGGAAATAGGAAAAGTGGACATCAAGTTTGTCCAGGATGTAGCAAAAGCGACGTTTAAGGATTACCTGGGGAGAGCTTTCAAGGTACTTTTGCTGTAGCAGCGCTTGCGGTCAATACATGTCCGGGCAATAAGGTTATGGGAGAGTCTAAAAGTAAGCCCTCTTCCGTATCAGAATAAGGAACCGCGGTATTATCATAGCAAAGATTAAGGGACATGGAGGGTGTAAATGATTTATACGATGAAGATTTGTACTTTTGGTGGAAATTTTATACTTAATTATAGAAGAGCCGGCTTTTCGGCAAGTCTTTCTCAGGAGCGTCCCGCATACCGTTTCCGGTATTCCTGCGGCGTACGCCCGAAGTATTCCCGGAAGGTTTTTCCGAAATAGCTGCTGGTGCAGAAGCCATTGAGCATCCCCACGTTTACGACAGACTCATCGGTCTCCCTGAGCATGGCCGCGGCCTGCAGTATGCGGTATTGAATGACGTATTCCATTGGCGACATCTGCAGATTCTTTTTAAAGCAGCGGGTACATTCCCGTTTGCTAAGGCAGGCGACGGAAGCGATATCCTCCAGCATAATTTTTTCTGTGTAATGGGTGTGGATAAACTGCAGCATATCCCGGATCCGCTCATTGTCAGCCAGGGCCCGGGGCTGTTTGCTGAAGATCAGTTCCTCATTTTCCAGATAGAGCGTTTTCCAGATTTCCGTAAAGTATTCCCTCAGCTTGAATTCGTAGAATAAATCCTCACCCTTTGCCACATCATAAGCCTTTTTCAGGAGTGCCTGCACAAGCCGGTGCTCCTTTGTATTTTGGTCAAAGCGGTAAAACTCCAGGGTGTGGCAGTTCAGAATCGGCTTCAGATATTTCTGCTCAAAGACGCTGTTGAGAAAACCGCCCAGTAACAGCGTGCTGAATTTGTGGGCGGTAAAGATCACGTCGTTGGAGGAATCCACTGAAGTTTCCGTGTGTAATACATTAGAATTGACAAAGCCTCCGGTACCTTCCGAAACCGCGTAGCGGTTATTGTTGGTGGTATAAACCAGAGTCCCTTTTAAAATATAGAAAAATTCCACTTCTTCATGCCAATGCCAGGGCACGGTGTGTCCGATATAATTTTTCATATTACAGTAATGGACGCTGTAGGGAAACTCCGGCGTCATTCCTTCGATCATTTCCTGACGGTTGTTGCTCAGACGTATTTCGTTGATTATCATGTTCGGCCTCATCCTTTTCCTGCGTAATTTGTTTTTGTAAATTTATTTTGTATCATTTGTATAGTTAGAACAAGAGTTTTGCCTGATAATATTCCGATTTGTCAAAAACGGCTCGATTGTTATATGAAAAGTCCAAAATATTATATTAATACGGCAAAAACTTCTTTATAATTATATTATATTCAAATACAAAAATCAACCGGTTGAGAAGAAAGTTGATGATAACGTTGAGAAATGAGTGTAAGAGAAAGAAGGTACTAGGGAAAGGGTTTAGCAGGAACTTATAGAGTCAGAAAGGAGGAGGTTATGGAGGAGTTGTTAAAGGCCAGCCATATTTCTAAGTTTTTTCCCGGAGTCAAGGCCCTGCAGGATGTAAATATTACCGTGAACAGCGGAGAAATATTGGGGCTGTTGGGCGAAAACGGAGCCGGAAAATCTACGCTGCTAAATGTCTTAAGCGGCATCTACCAGCCGGATGAGGGGGAAATCCGGGTGAAGGGGCAGTCTGTTAAGATGCACGGAGTGAATGACGCGTTTGAACTGGGAATCGCTATCGTGCATCAGGAGTTGAAACTGCACAGCAATATGAGTGTGGCGGAAAATATTTATATGGGCCGGCTTCCGAAAAACCGGATGGGAACCGTACAGTACAAAAAGCTTTATCGACAGGTGGAAGAGCTGTTAAGCGCCTATGGCCTGAAGCTGAACCCGCACAAAGAAGTCCGGCTTTTGTCCATCGCGGAACAGCAGCTGACGGAGATCGCCAAGGTTCTGTCCTATAACGCGAAGGTGATCCTTATGGATGAACCCACATCGTCGCTGACAACGGAGGAAACACAGAACCTGTTTTGCACCATGGAAGTGCTGAAAAAGAAAGGCGTGGGCATCGTTTTTATTTCCCACAAGCTGGAAGAGATTGCGGAATGCTGCGACCGGGTCCAGGTATTACGGGATGGTCAGGACATGGGAGATAAACCGGTAAAGGAGGTATCGGAAAATGAGCTGATCCGGATGATGGTCGGCAGGGAGATATCCCAGAGATTTCCGGCCAAGACCAACAGCCCGGGAGAGCCGCTTCTGGAAGTCAGAAACCTGACCAGGGGAAAGTATGTAAAGGATGTGAGCTTCACTGTGAGACGCGGCGAGGTGTTCGGGATCGCGGGTCTTGTGGGAGCGGGCAGAAGTGAACTGGTACGTCTGATTTTCGGAGCGGATAAAAAGGACGGCGGTGAGATCCTCATGAATGGGCAGAAGGTAGACATCAAAAGTCCCAGGGATGCGATCCGCAACGGCATCTATCTGGTACCGGAAGACCGGAAAAAACAGGGACTGATTCTGTCACAGGATGTGGAGAACAATACGGTACTGTCTATGATTTATAAAATACGCAAGGCCTTTGGTTATATTGACACCCCGAAGGAAAAAGTGATGGCCGATGAACAAATCGAAGCCTTACATATTAAATGTACCGGAAAAGAGCAGATTACGGGAACCCTGTCCGGAGGCAATCAGCAAAAGGTGGTAATCGGAAAGTGTATGCTGACCAACCCGGAAGTGATGATACTGGACGACCCGACCAGAGGAATTGATATTGGAACAAAGGCGGAGATCTATGAACTGATCAATGAGGTGACGAATTCCGGACGATCGGTAATTCTGATTTCTTCAGAGATGCCGGAAGTAATTAAAATGAGTGACCGGGTGGCGGTGATGCATGAAGGCAGGATCACAGGAATCCTGGATCACGAAGAACTCACCCAGGAACAGGTGATCAAGTACGCCATTGGAGGATGAGAAAGATTGAACGGAGGAAAACAATGAAGAAATCAACAGATGCTGTCATAGCACAGAATAAGCATAATAAAGTGGCGGGATTCCTTTCTCAAAACATCATTCTGGCCGCGCTGGTAGTCATGTGCCTGATACTGACGATATGTACCCCCAGGTTCCTGACAGTAAAGAATATCATGAATATTCTGATGCAGTCCACCACCATGGGTATGGCTGCTGTGGGTATGACTTATGTAGTGATTACAGGTGGAATCGATCTGTCGGTAGGATCTGTCCTGGCACTGTGTGCCGCCCTGGGGGCGGCTGCCATGAAAAACGGGGCACCGGTGGTAATCGGCGTTCTGATTATGCTGTCCGTGTCAACCGCCTTTGGATTTATACAGGGGATCCTGATCAGCAGACTGAAGGTGCCGGCTTTTATTGTAACACTGGCAGGAATGTCCATTGGACGGGGATTTACCCTGGTATTCACACAGGGGAAGACGATCTCGGGTATACCGAAGAGTTACCAGTTGATTGGAAATGGCTATATCGCGGGCTTTATCCCGATCGCTGTCCTGATCATGTTTTTGGTATACCTGGTCGCTTTCTATGTTTTGAAATTTACGACCTTTGGACGCGGGATCTACGCGCTGGGCGGTAACCGGGAAGCGACGGAATTGTCCGGTATTCACACGAAGCGGATAGAAATGTGTGTCTATGGAGTCAGCGGTTTTACAGCGGGACTGGCCGCTATGATACTGACGGCCCGGCTGGGAACGGCCGTATCTACAGCGGGAGACTGTCTGGAGATGGATGCCATCGGAGCTGCCGTAATCGGAGGCGCCAGCCTGGCAGGAGGACGCGGAACTATGAAAGGGACACTGGTAGGAGTACTGATCTTAAGTGTTCTGAATAACGGTATGAATCTTCTGAATGTGAATACATTCTATACCGGAGTGGTACGGGGTGTCGTGATCCTGATTGCGGTACTTTTGGACACGCTGAAAAACAGAAGTGAGTTAACTTAATTCATGGCTGATAGAATCGGCAAATAGGAATCGTGCGGTAAATAACCTGCCATCTATGAAAAACTCTACACGGTAAGCAGAGAAAAAAGAAAACGACAAGCAGTGAGGCAGGTCTGTTCCCAGTTCCTATATAAAGATTTTATTTCGATAAGCAAATGCAAATTATCAAGGAAGGTATTGGAGCAATCCGAAGAAGGAGGTAGCAGTATGAAAAGAAGTTTTAGTAAAGTATTGGCAATTCTCGTAAGTATGACCATGGTTATGGCCGCTTTAAGCGCCTGCGGCACACAGAAAGAGGAACCGGCGGCATCCGGGGGGACAGCCGGCAGTACGGCAGCTGGTGAGACCAAAACCGCAGAACCGGCAGCTGCACCGGACGCAGATTCCGCAGGGGATCAGGCACCGGCGGCAGGGGACATAACGATCGGTACCAGTATATCAACACTCACCAACGAATTCTTTGTAGCCATGAAACTGGGTCTGGAAGAAGCTGCCAAGGAAAATGGAGTGAAGATTGTGGAGACCAATGCGGACAATGATACGGCGAAACAGACGTCCCAGATCGAAGACCTGATTTCCCAGGGAGCCAGTGCCATTATCTGTAATCCCATTGACAGCGACGCCATCGTTACCGCACAGCAGAAAGCCGTAGATGCAGGAATCCCTTTGATCTACGCGGACCGCGGGTCCACCAGTGACGGATACACCGCATTCCTTGCGACGGATAACGTGGCTATGGGCGCCATCGCCGCTGACAAAATCGCGGAGTTCCTGACGGACAAATACGGTGAGCCCAAAGGCAAAGTTGTAGAAATCGAAGGATTGGCCGGTGCATCGGCAACCAGGGACCGTGGGGAAGGCTTTCATAAGCAGCTGGAAGAAAAATATCCGGATATCGAAGTAGTAGCACAGCAGGCAGGTGATTTTAACCAGGAAACATCTCTGAACGTTATGCAGAATATCATCCAGGCACAGCCGGAATTCGATGCCGTATATGGACACAATGACGACTGTACACTTGGTGCACTCAAAGCAATTGAGGGATCGGGCCTTTTAAAACCAGCCGGTGATAAAGAACACATCTATATCGTTGGTATCGACGGCGTGGCCGACGCGCTGGAAGCTATCCGCCAGGGAAGCATTGACGTAACCATATCGCAGGATCCCATCGGCATGGGGAAAAAGGCAATCGAGCTGGCGATCCAGGCAGTGAACGGAGAAACGGTCGAGAAGGATCAGATTCAGGGTCACTATGTAATCGACTCCACTAATGTGGACGATGAGACCAATTGGGCAAATGCTGTAAAATAAGTTGATGATACTTACCGTGTGGAGCATGTACGCATACCGCAAGCCACTGCGGTATGTGTACACAACAAATAATAATTGTGGCGGTAAAATGTGCAAAAAAACGCGCAAATGGAGGATATTATGCTGAAAAATATTCCGGAAGTAATTCCGCCAGAACTGATGCTGGCATTGATGCAAATGGGACACGGAGATGAAATCGTAATCGGAGACATCAATTTTCCTTCCTATACAATGTCCAGACGCTGTGTATACACAAAAGGAATCAAAGCCACTGAGATCCTGGAAGCGATCCTAACGCTGATGCCGTTGGATGTATTCGTTCCAGACCCGGTCAATGTGATGACGCCCGGGGAATTATACAAGGGGACACCTCCGATTTGGAGCGACTACGACCGAATCATCCGGACCAACGACTTTTGCGGGGCATATAAGGAAATGAAACAGATGGAACGCTTCGAGTTCTATGAAAGAGCAAAAAACAGTTTTGTGACGGTACAAACCAGTGAAGACGCGCTCTACGCGTGCATGATTCTGAAAAAAGGCGTCATTGGAGAATTCTCAGGAAAATAAAAGCTGACAAATTCCCGGAAAAATAAAGCAGTCAAATTCATGGGAAAATAGAAACAGACAAAAAGTTGAGGAGGAATGTAATATGGCAAGTAAGGTAAAGTACAGTGCAATTATCGGATCGTTGGGGCAGACTTCAGACAGGTTTATGAAATGCGGATACAAGGATCCAAAAGTGGATCAGGTAGAATTCCCGGATGTCATCAAAAGTCTGGAGCAGATGCAGGTATTGTCTGGTGCGGATCTCTATCAGGCCCCCAGCGGCCCCTACGCTGATCCCGAAGTGGTAAATGAGATTCTAACCAGATCTGATCTGGTAGCATCCTCCGTTCTTCCCCAGGTCTTCGGTGAGCGCAAATATCAGAAGGGGTCCATAGCCGCTGCCGACCCGGCAGTACGCAAAGAAGCCATGGATCTGTGCAAACAGAACATAGACTTCAACGCCAGACTGGTAGGCAGCCCCAGTGTCAATCTCTGGCTGGGACAGGACGGCTTTGACTATCCCCTTCAGACAGACTATACGAAACAGTGGGATTATCTGATCGGCAATGTCCGTGAACTGGCTGACTACAACCCCGGCATCAGGCTGACCCTGGAAGGAAAAATCAGAGAGCCCAGAAACCGCTGCCTGATCGATACCACCATGACTGCCCTTTTAGTCTGCATGGAAGTGGACCGCCCCAATGTAGGTGTCGCTATCGACACCGGCCATGTATTTCAGGCACAGCAAAGCGTTGCCCAGAACATCGAGGTGGCCGCCCGCTATCACAAACTGTTCATGATCCATGCCAACGACAATTACAATCTGTGGGATGACGACATGATGGTAGGCGCCCTGCGTCTGACCGAGTTCATTGAGATGTTCTACGCCCTGCGGAAAGCAGATTATGACGGTTTCATTTCCGTAGACATCTTCCCTTACCGTGAGAACCAGTACGAGGCCACCCGCCAAAGTGTCCTGAACATGCAGAAATATGATGAGGCCATAGACCGGATCGGATTCGATCGGTTAGGCGAACTGATCGATGAAGGCAATCCCTGTGAGATGACAAAAGTGATTCGGGAGAGTCTGTTTAAATAACACCGGTCTCTTCTTATTTATGAGACTTCGATCAACTCATAGGTATCTTGTCCGATCCCCAGCTTTACCGCATGCGAAATGGCCACGCGCCAATCCGTGTTGGGGCTGACGGCACCGAAATGATCGTGCCCTTCGTGATCACATTCTGCCAGAAGGCTGCCTTTGATGACCGGCTGCGCGTTGACCGCATCTGCACAAGCCACATCCAGAGCCACCGGATCAAAAGAGGCGAACATACCGATATCAGGAACGATGGACAGATCATTTTCCGGATGACAGTCGCAGAAGGGAGCCACATCTACAACCAGACTGATATGGAAATTCGGTCTGCCTGATAGGACTGCCTTGGTATATTCGGCGATCTTCCGGTTCAGAATGTCCTCAGATTCATCGGAGGCGGGGTTTACCGCGTCACGGGGACAGACGCCAATGCAGCGGCCGCAGCCGGCACATTTGTTCTGATCGATGGATGCTTTTTTGGATGAGATGGTGATGGCATCCTGTGCACAGACCTTGCTGCAGGAGCCGCAGCCGACACACAGCTCCTGATCCACAAAGGGCTTACCAGCGCTGTGCATCTCCATCTTGCCGGCCCGGGAACCGCAGCCCATTCCTATATTTTTAAGAGTACCGCCGAAACCGGTAAGCTCATGACCCTTAAAGTGGGTCAGAGAGATGAAGATATCCGCGTCCATAATAGCACGGCCGATTTTAGCTTCTGTCACATACTCGCCGCCGGCCACGGGAATCAGGACATCATCGGTACCCTTAAGCCCATCTCCAATCAAGATATGGCATCCGGTGGAAAAGGGAGAAAAGCCGTTTGTGTAGGCGCCGTCTATGTGGTCCAGCGCGTTTTTACGGCCGCCCACATAGAGCGTATTGCAGTCGGTCAGAAAGGGGTTTCCACCCAGTTCCCGGATCACATCAACTACAGTTTTCGCATAATTAGGCCTCAAGTAAGCCAGATTACCCGGCTCGCCAAAATGCATCTTTACAGCGACGTATTTCTGGTTAAAATCGATTGTACCGATACCGGCCTTTTTCATCAGACGTGCCAGTTTTTCCTGAAGATTCACGTTCATTCGGGTACGCATGTTCGTAAAATAAACTTTAGATTTTTCCATATGATTACTCCTTTTTTTTATGAGCACTTACAGCTGTTAGTGAGAGCTGCTATTTTTGATAGTAAGAGATATCTGTTCAGATCGCTATAGATCTGTTTCCCGATCTGTTTCCCGGATTCTAAATGGGAAACAAGGCGGAGAAGATATAATTCCGGATAATATAAATATTATATCACTGTGTGGTAATATTTGGTATCCTGTAATCTATCCGAATGGGACAGGAAGTTGGAATATTTTACTAGGGCTCGTACTATAATATGTAATAATGCATATTTCAGAAGGAGGAATATTATGGCCAGAACGAAAAAACCGGTCGAAGAGCGAATCGCACTGATGCAGGAAGCAATCGAAAAACAGAAGGCGATAGTCAACAGGGAAAAGGGGAAGCTGGTGGATTTGAACCAGGAATATGCGGCTCTTCTGCGGGAAAAAAGAGATAAAGAGTTGAATGAACTCTGTGACTTTATGGAACTGACCGGATTGAGTGTCAATCAGGTAACGGATATAGTAAAAAAAGAAATCATTCCCCAAAGAGAAGAGGAAGAGCAGCAGGGAATTGCATAAAACTTTCACTGCAAAGGACCAGAGAGGTCTGGCGCAAGGAACCGGCTTTGAGGGGAGGATGTTTCTTATCCACTCATTCCATATAGACGGCTCTTGCACCAGGCTTCTCTCTTTGGTGTACTTAAACGGCGTGTCATAAACTGGTTTCAGGGGATACATAAAACAGTCATAAGCAGGGTATCCAGCTAGATATCCAGTTTCATGTCTCCGGCCTTGATCCAATTCATTTTACGCATGAATTCAGAGATCAGCAAAGCCAGAAGCGCCGGTGCCAGGAAATGCATAACTCCGATCTGGAGCAGTGCCATACCGCTGCTGACACCTTCCTGTATCATGGTCTGATATCCCATGATCTGGCCAACGAATCCGCAGGTACCCATACCGGAACCGGTGGGATTGTTGGTCATCTGCAACAGACAGGTGGAGACAGGGCCTAGTATCGCACTGGAGATGATCGCCGGAAGCCAGATCAGTGGTTTGCGCAGGATATTCGGCATTTGCAGCATAGAAGTTCCAAGACCCTGGGCGACCAGGCCGCCGATCTTGTTCTCACGGAAACTGGCGACGGCAAATCCGATCATATTGGCACTGCAGCCGATGGCCGCGGCGCCCGCCGCGATCCCGCTAAGGCCCAGCGATACGCCGATAGCGGCCGAACTGATAGGCAGGGTAAGGGCGATTCCCATCAGCACGGATACGATGATACCGGCCAGGAACGGCTGCTGCATGGCTCCCCAGTTGATCAGCTCACCCACTTTGGTCATAAATGCCGCGATAGGTACGCCGATCGACAGACCGACGATGGAACCAACCGCTATGGTGGTAATGGGTGTGACCAGAATATCTACTTTTGTTTTGTTGGCGACCAGACCGGCGACCTCGACAGCCAGATATGCGGCAACGAAGGAACCGAGCGGTTCTCCCACACCGGCCAGTGTGAAGGTGCCCTCTACCAGCAGGGAGCCCGCCATAATCTGTTTGGCATAGGCGCCGATCATACCGGCTACTCCGGCGGAGACGGTGACTAACGGCGGCTGTTTAAACTTGCTGGCTACACCGATACCGATGCCGGCACCGGTCAGCTTCTTCGCCACGGTGGCCACTACGATTATGTAAGTGCCGATGCTGCCCCCTATGAAAGTTCCGATCTGTTCCAGTATGGTCCCCACTAATAAAGTGGCAAACAGCCCCTGAGCCATACCGGACAATCCTTCAATAAATATTCTGTTACAGATTTTCTTTAGCTTTTCCATTCTAAATCCCTCTCATAATTTAATTGTAAACACAGGTGTCTTGTCACCTCATTGCATAAAAATACCACACTACGAAGAAGGGTGCAAGTATTTTTTTAAGGCCAGGGCATTTTGGATCTGATCCAGAACATATTCGTTATCTGCTTCTACTGTGTGGTAATGGACATCGTTTGTCAGCTCTTTTAAAGGCTTTGTCCGGTTGGTCCGAATCTTTTCCACGAATTCTGCGACCTCCCGGCGGTTGGAAATCAGCAGATCCACGTTGATGATACCGTAGATCGGATGAGTAACAATCACATCCAGGACTTTGCCGCCCAGATCTACAATGGTATTTAATTCATCCTCGATCTGAACCGTCGTGTGGGATACGAGAAAACAGCGGTTTGCTTTGGTGTTTTCCTGCTGATACAGCAGGTATCCCCTGGCTGTTGACAGGATGTCTTTATTTGTGGCGCGAAGCAGCGCGATATCCTGCACGATTACCTGCCGGCTGACCCCCAGCTTTCTAGCCAGCGCGGCACCGGGGAGGGGGTCCTCTGCAAAGGAGAGCAGTTCAATGATCTGTGCCCTTCGTTTGTTGCCGTCCATTCTCACCATTCCTTTCTGTTGTATGATGCTGCCGACATTACATTCCTTACTGTTGTATGATGCTGTCGACATTATAGCATAAGCTGTGCATTTTTCCAAGAATTTATCTGTGTGCGTGGCTGCTGGAGGAGGGCCAGCCAGAGGACAGTTGCCCCGGCCCGCCGCTGAAAACAGGAGTACGCATCTCGCCTACAGGGTTCCTCCCCGCTTTGGGGAACGTTCGGCAGTTAAGACGAAAAAAATGCCTGTTCCCGGGGCAGGCTGGAGTAGGAGTCTGCCATGCGGGAACAGGCGGTTTCGGGAAAATTGTTTTTGAATTTTCCCGGAAATAGGCGACGGATGTGCTTTCGCACATCCGCCATTTTTTTATGAGGGGGGGAGATAGTGAGTGTGTGAATCAACTATCTGAAATCTATTATAAAGGGTAATTGTGTTGAAAGTATGTCGGTTTTCTAAAATAAAAAGAAAATTTCTTAAAGAAACATAAAGTTTCCATAAGGGAATGAGAAAGACGGGAATTGCACATGATGATATGGATACTTTATGATGAGTAAGAAAATTCAACTGATAGTGGTTTGAAAATGGATGGTGATCTTTTGAATATAGAAGAGTATTTTGGTTCGTACAATTTGATAAAAATTTGAAAATAGATCTTGAGGAATACTATATCTTGTGGTATATTGAACTGTGCATACAATACATAGTAAAGCTGGAAGAGATGAGGATTTGGAGAATGGACATTATTAAAAGAGACGGTACGAAAGAAGAATACTGTGCGGCGAAGATCAGAAACGCGGTGAATGCGGCGTTTGCAAGTGTAGAGGAACAGGTGGATGACCGGACTCTGGATGGGATTACTTCTCAGGTAGAGAGTAAAATACGGCAGATGTGCGGGGACGGGATCGCTGTCTATGTGGAAGATATCCAGGATATGGTGGAAAAGACGCTGATGGAACGGAATTACTATCCGGTCATGAAGAGCTATATCCTTTATCGGGAAGAGCGGGCGCAGAAGAGAAGGACGCGGCATCAGCTGGCGGAGTATTTACAGGGACTGCCGGGCATCCAGGATGCGCTGCGGGATATTCAGCGGGATTATCCGGATGAGGGATATGGACTGGCTCATCTGCAGGCCAAGTTTCTGGCGTTTTATAAACCGGGCATGGGACAAAAGGAGAGCGTGGATGCACTGCTTCGGGCTGCGGTGGAGCTGACGACCCAGGAAGCGCCGGACTGGGAGTTTATTGCCGCCAGATTCCGGATGCTGCTGTTTCAGGAACAGGTCGGAACAGAATGCGGGAACAGGGGAATCCATAATTTCTACGAGAAACTGGTCTATTTAACAGAAAATAATCTGTATGGCCCTTATATCCTGCAGACGTATTCCAGAGAGGAGATCGAGGAGTTTGCAGAGTTTATGGAACCGGCCAGGGATCACCTGTTTACGTACTCCGCGCTGGAACTGCTGCTTAAGAGATATGTGATTAAGGATCGGTCGAATATTCCGCTGGAGACGCCGCAGGAGATGTTTTTGGGAATCGCCATGCATCTGGCGATACCGGAGAAACAGGGCAGAAGAGACTGGGTTTTGCGCTTTTATGAGATGCTGAGCCGGCTGCAGGTGACGATGGCGACGCCTACCCTTTCCAATGCGCGAAAGCCCTTTCACCAGCTCTCTTCCTGCTTTATCGACACAGTGCCGGACAGCCTGGAGGGAATCTACCGCAGCATCGATAACTTTGCCAAGGTCAGCAAGCTGGGCGGCGGTATGGGACTTTATTTTGGAAAGGTCCGGGCCAGCGGCAGCAGTATCCAGGGATTTCCCGGGGTGGCCGGCGGTGTGATCCGATGGATCAAACTGGCCAATGATACGGCTGTGGCGGTAGACCAGCTGGGGATGCGCCAGGGGGCTGTGGCAGTCTATCTGGATGCGTGGCACCGGGATCTGCCGGAGTTCTTAAACTTAAGAACCAACAACGGAGATGACCGGATGAAGGCTCATGATGTGTTCCCGGCTGTCTGTTATCCGGATTTGTTCTGGAAGCTTGCGAAAGATAACATAGATGCGGACTGGTATCTCATGTGTCCTCACGATATCCTTTTGGCAAAGGGATACGCGCTGGAGGACAGCTACGGTGAGGAGTGGGAGCGAAGGTACTGGGAATGTGTCCATGACAGCCGGATTGTGAAGCGGGTGATACCGGTCAAAGACGTGATCCGTCTGATTATTAAAAGCGCGGTGGAGACAGGGACTCCCTTCACCTTTAACAGGGATCACGTAAACAGGGCGAATCCCAACGGCCATCGGGGCATCATCTACTGCAGTAATCTTTGTACGGAGATCGCTCAGAATATGAGCGGGATCGAAAGCCTCGATCAGACGGTGGAAACGGTAGACGGGGAAACGGTGATCGTGACCAGGACCAAACCGGGTGATTTTGTGGTCTGTAACCTGGCCAGTTTGTCTCTTGGCAGGATAGATGTCAAAAATCCGGAAGAGCTGCAGCGGATCACGGCCAGCGCAGTCCGTGCCCTTGACAATGTTATCGACCTGAATTTCTATCCGCTGCCTTACGCGAAAATCACCAATCGCAGATACCGGCCGGTGGGTCTTGGCATCAGCGGGTATCATCATATGCTCGCACAAAATAAAATCATGTGGGAAAGCGGGCAGCATCTGGAATTCGTGGACAAGGTTTTTGAGGAGATCAATTACGCGGCGATTAAGGCCAGCTGTGAAATCGCGGAGGAAAAAGGAAAATATGAATATTTTTCCGGCAGTGACTGGGAAACCGGCGCTTATTTCAGCAAACGTGGCTATGGCTCCGGACGATGGCGGGAACTGGCGTCCAAAGTGGCCGTCCATGGAATGCGGAACGGATATCTGATGGCGGTGGCGCCCACCAGCAGTACCAGTATGATCGCGGGAACCACAGCCGGGCTGGATCCGATCATGAACCGGTATTTCCTGGAAGAGAAGAAAAACGGGCTGGTACCCCGGGTGGCTCCGGAACTGTCCGCCCAGACATACTGGTACTATAAAAATGCCCATCTGATCGACCAGAGCTGGTCCGTGCGTGCCTGCGGGGTCAGGCAGAGACATATCGACCAGGCGCAGAGCATGAATCTTTATATTACCAATGACTATACTTTCCGCAAAGTTCTGGATCTGTATCTGCTGGCCTGGGAAGAGGGAGTCAAGACGATCTATTACATCCGTTCCAAGAGCCTGGAAGTGGAAGAATGTGAGTCCTGTTCCTCCTGATACCTGCAGATAGAGTAAATACAATCACAACAGAAAGGGGAAAACAATGCAGCATTTAAAGAAAAAACCGCTCTTTAACCCGCAGGGGGATATAGATGTACAAAACCGCCGGATGATCGGCGGGAACACCACGAATCTGAATGATTTTAACAATATGAAATACGCATGGGCCAGCGACTGGTACCGGCAGGCTATGAATAACTTCTGGGTGCCCGAGGAGATCAATCTGGGAGTGGACAAGAAGGAATATCCGAGCCTTCCGGCACCGGAGCGCAGGGCCTACGATAAGATCCTGTCTTTTCTGATTTTTCTGGACAGTATCCAGACGGCCAACCTTCCCTCGATCGGAGAATACATCACGGCCAACGAAGTGAACCTATGCCTTTCCATCCAGACGTTCCAGGAAGCGGTTCATTCTCAGAGCTACAGCTATATGTTAGACACCATCTGCGAACCGCAGCAGAGAAACGAGGTGCTTTATCAGTGGAAAAATGATGAGCATCTGCTGGCCAGAAATACGTTCATCGGCGATCTCTACAACGAATTCCAGAGAGACCAGAGCCCATATACGCTGGCAAAGACCGCGGTCGCCAACTATATCCTGGAGGGCGTCTATTTCTACAGCGGCTTCATGTTCTTCTACAATCTGGGGCGAAACAACCGAATGCCCGGTTCCGTACAGGAGATCCGCTACATCAACCGGGACGAGAATACACACCTGTGGCTGTTCCGCAATATTCTGCTGGAGCTCAAAAAGGAAGAACCCAGCTTATTTACTCCTGAAAAAGTGAAGATATACCGGGAGATGATCCGGGAAGGCTGTGAGCAGGAGATTCGATGGGGACATTATGCGATCGGTGATGAAGTCCAGGGACTCACGAAAGCTATGGTCACCGATTACATTCAGTATCTGGGCAACCTGCGCTGTACGAACCTGGGATTCGAAAAACTATACGAGGGTCACGATGCAGAACCGTCCAGCATGAACTGGGTCAGCCAGTTCTCCAACGCAAACCTGATCAAAACAGATTTTTTTGAAGCACGCAGCACGGCATATGCCAAAAGTAGCGCTCTGGTTGATGATCTATAAATAAAAAACGCAGCACCTGTGAAACTCCTTGCCTGAACAAAAAATCTACCGGTCAATACACCGACCGGTAGATTTCATCTATATTCTTTAACGTTGGCTGATAGGGACTGTTTTTCAGGAGCTTTTGCTGCAGGTTCTGAATATTGGGGGCGTAAGTACGCAGATCCGTCAGCCTTACCCCATAGGTATGCAGCGGCTGAAACGGCAGGACAGCCTGGATCAGGGCTTCCAGCCGCTCCAGGGCGTCCTCACGGGCACAATACAGCAGATCGGACAGATAGCCGGTAAGGATGCAAAGCTTAGAATCCGGGGCATATTTTTCATAACATTTTAAAACTGTGGTGAACAAGGCGCGGACCGCCTGGCCATGCGGAATCCGAAACTGCGACCCCAGCGGATGGGCAAGGGCATGAATCAGACCGCAGCCGGCGTTGCTGATCGCGATACCGCCGTATGTTCCGGCCAGCAGATAGTTATCCAGGGATTGGAACCGGCTGTCCGGTCCATGAGCTGCAATATCCATGTACCCTCTCAAAACCATATCGATCGTTTTCTTAGAATAAAGTTCCGTAAAAGGAGTCGCAGCCGGGGAGAGATAAGATTCCACTCCATGACAGAGAGCATCGAACGAGCTGATCGCAAAGTAAGAATAAGGAAGAGTTTTCAGAAGCTCTGGGATCAGGACGGCATAGTCTGCATACATGGAATCATCCGTCAGGCCCAGCTTGGTATGTAAAGAGATCATGTTCAGATTGGAAATGTTGGTGATTTCGCTGCCCGTACCGCAGGTCGTCGGTACCAGGATCAGGTTGCGGCTTCGTACAGCCGGAACTGATTTCTGAAACAAATCCAGAGCCGGAGTGATCTGCTTTAAAGAAAAAAGTTTCGCGATATCCATGATGGAACCGCCGCCGATCGCGATCACCCGGTCGTAAGCCGTATATAGAATATCATTATAAATGTATTCTATCATCTGATCGGAAGGCTCACCCTCAGAATAATCACTGGGTATAATAAGTGCGGCAGTTTTGATTTTTTCCCGGAACCAGGTATCCGAGATCTTCTGATTTGTGATCAGCAGATCCTTAGGGCCGATCAAAAACTTTCTGGTAAATTCATCAAAATGATCAAAATATAAAATATTGGGCCGGACAGAGAAGCAGTTCATACACATCCCCTCTTTCTTAATCAGATCATTTATTAAATTTTCTATGATTAGTGTACTCTATCCCTTAGACATTTACAAGAAATATTTTAAGCCTGCATCAGTTTAACTTATTAAAAGGGGACATGTCCATTCCGGTTTGGGACAGGTACAAATTGATTTGTACCTGTCCCAAACCGGAATGGACATGTCCCCTTTTACTGCGCATCTTTTATTTGCGTCCGATAGAAAATCATGGTATGATTGTGTCAGAATAAATGACAGGGAGGTATGAGAAGATGAGTGAATTTATTATTACAACGGACAATACGTCGGATTTGCCGGATAGTTATATTAGTGAAAATGATCTGGACATATTGTTTTTATCCTATACAATAGACGGGGAGACCTACGAGCGTGAAAATCAGCTGTCAGCGTCCGAATTCTATCAGAGAATGAGAAATGGATCCATGCCGACTACGGCGCAGATTAACCCGGATATGGCGAAAGAAAAGTTCACAAAGTATCTGAAGGAAGGAAAAGATATTCTGCATATTTCCTTTTCATCCGGTTTAAGCGGCAGCTATAACAGCTGCAGGATCGCTGCGGAAGAGCTGCAGGAAGATTTTCCCGACCGGCGGATCGTGGTCGTGGATTCTCTGTGCGCGTCCCTGGGTGAAGGGCTGCTGGTCCACAAAGCGGTATGCCTGAAAAAAGAGGGAAAATCTCTGGCTGAGATTACAGATTGGCTGGAAGAGAATAAACTGCATCTGTGCCATAACTTTACGGTTGACGATCTGAATCATCTCTATCGTGGCGGCCGGGTTTCCAAGGCGGCAGCCGTGTTTGGGACGATGGTGAATATTAAACCGGTTCTGCATGTGGATGATGAAGGACACCTGGTTCCTGTCTCTAAAGTGCGGGGGCGTAAAAAGTCGCTGACCACGCTGGTTGATAATATGGAAAAACAGGTTGGAAATTATGAAAATGATACTATTTTTATCAGCCATGGGGATTGTCTTACGGATGCTGAATTTGTGGCGCGGCTGGTTAAGGAGCGCTTCGGGATACAGTCGTTCCTGATCAATACTGTTGGACCGACGATCGGCGCTCATTCCGGTCCCGGGACGGTGGCTCTGTTCTTTATGGGGAATTACCGTTAAGGTTAGGATTATATTTATAGTGGAAATTATGAAAATGATGGTGTTCGGGCGGAAATGACCGGCATCATCATTTTTTAGTCCACAGGAAGATACCGATCGTGCAGCCCGCAGCAGACGGATAGGTTTCTCATGTGATACTCTAATTGATTGATTTTTCCGCTGAATGTGCTATGATAGGGAACGGTGAATTTATGTGAGGAAGGCAGGAGTGATATGGTAAAAGATATGACACAGGGGGCACCCGGAAAGATTTTGTGGAGTTTTTCTCTTCCGCTTTTGTTCAGCGTGATTTTTCAGCAGATGTACAGTATCGTGGACAGTGTGGTGGCGGGGAAGTTCGTAGGTGTCGGCGCACTGGCCGCGGTGGGGGCATCTTATCCGATTACCATGATATTTATAGCTATCGCTACCGGAGCCAATATCGGGAGTTCCGTGATCATTTCCCAGTATTTTGGCGCGAAGAAATATGAAGATATGAAAACGGCTGTGTATACGTCCATCCTGTCGGTGGTGGCCCTCAGCCTGATCCTGACCGTTGCGGGAACGGTGTATTGCAATCCGTTGATGCGGATGCTGGACACACCGGCCGACGTCTTCGGGGACGGGGCACTGTACCTGAGGATATACATATGGGGGCTTTTGTTCCTGTTTTTATACAACATATGCACAGGGGTTTTTACCGCTCTGGGCGATTCCAGGACACCTTTATATTTTTTGATCGGATCATCGGTGAGCAACATTGTATTTGACCTGATCTTCGTGATCAGCTTCCGTATGGATGTGGCTGGGGTAGCGTGGGCCACATTTCTTTGCCAGGGGGTGGCTTCCCTGCTGGCGATCCTGACCCTGATCCGGCGCTTGAGGAAAATAAAGACAAGTCAGGCGTTTCCGGTCTACAGTTTTCGGATGCTTGGCCGCATCAGTATCGTAGCTGTTCCAAGTATTCTGCAGCAGAGTTTTATTTCCATCGGAAATCTGTTTGTCCAGAGGCTGGTCAACGGTTATGGGTCCACGGTAATGGCTTCTTACTCTGCAGTGGTAAAGCTGAATACCTTCGCGATAACATCCTTTACGACTATGGCCAACGGCCTGTCCAGTTTCACAGCTCAAAATATGGGAGCGATGAAAAGCGAACGGGTGCAGAAAGGGTTCCGGGCGGGAGTACGTATGATTCTCCTGATCTGTGTTCCGTTTTTTATCGCCTACTTTGTATTCAGCCCGGCGATGATACGGGTTTTTCTGTCCAGCAAAGAGGACGTATCAGCGGTCATTCAGGAAGGAACCCGGTTTTTGAGGATTGTATCTCCATTTTATTTTGTGATTTCTTTGAAATTAATGGCGGACGGCGTCCTGCGCGGGGCCGGAGCGATGGCGCCTTTTATGGTAGCCACGTTCTCAGATCTTATTCTCAGAGTGGTCCTTTCTTATGTCATGGCTCTGGGGTTTTCCATGGGCAGTACCGGTATCTGGCTGTCCTGGCCGATCGGCTGGGTAATCGGAACCGTATTGTCCCTGGGCTTTTATCTGAGTGGTATCTGGAAACGGAAAATGCTGATACAGGAGAGAGAGGAAACTCCTGCGGATGATTCTGATGTGAGTGCTGAACTGGCAGAATAACACAAGGGAGGATATTATGACGAAGACGAATGTGATCAGACTGCTGGAAAAAGCAGGCATTCCGTTCAGAACGGCGGAATACGAGGTGGATGAATCTGACCTCTCCGGTGTCCATGTAGCCAGACAACTGGGGCAGCCCTGTGAACAGGTATTTAAGACGCTGGTCCTGCGGGGGGCAAAACTTGGCCCCTTTGTCTGCTGTATCCCGGTTGCGGAAGAAGTAGATCTGAAGAAAGCGGCTGACGCAGCGGGAGAGAAAAAAGTAGAGATGCTTCCGATGAAAGAATTGCTGCCCACGACCGGCTATATCCGCGGAGGCTGTTCCCCGGTCGGCATGAAGAAAAAATATCCCGTGTGGCTGGATGAGACAGCGGAACTCTACGATGAAATCGCAGTCAGCGCAGGGGTACGCGGAATGCAGGTGATACTGGCGCCGCAGGATCTGATGGGTTTTGTCGGGGCGAGGGTGGCGGATCTCACGATTGTGTAGCAGGGGATATTTCTGTGTCGAGAAAGGCCTGTTCCCAGGAATCAGAGGAAGCGTTATCGGCCTGTCTCTGTAAGATATCCTGGCGCAGATATTCTTTTTCGGCGTCGCTTAGGAGTGCGAATACGGAAGGATATTCATCTTCCCAAAAGCATTCTTTCAGCAGTTCTTTCAGATCGCTTAAGCTGCCCACCTGAGTTTTGACTATCTGCAGTTTATCCTCCAGATAACGGCAGGTCTGCATTTCTTCGATGAGAGCCCGCAGCTTCCTGTCATCCATCTTCCGGCCGTCTTTGTAATTATCTGAGGAGGCAGCAGGGCTGTAGGAGCCTGCGGTGGGGAGCAGTATGCGCAGACGGTTTTCCCGGGCATAACATCGCATATCCCTGAAAAGGGAGGGCAGTGCTTCAGACAGATAGGACTGTGTCAACGGATCCGACAGGTTCAGAATTTGAAAAAGTGTCTGAAGACTATCCTGAAGCTTAAGTTTCATGGCCTTCGGATCGATAGAGTTCAGAAGGGTCTGCAGATGATTTACATCTTCTTGTGTCAACACTAGGTTATGGACGGGAAGATTCAGCAATACACAGGAGAGAGAGACCGGGAATACCAGACTGCAGATGTTGAGCAGCAGCTGCTGATAGTCAGCCGCATAATTTCGCAGAAGAGTCCGGACCGCGCGCAGAGAAAAGCAGCCAAGAAAAGTCTCTTCGGCCTGCAGGTGTTTCAGATAATCATAGATTAGGTCGATTCCGGAGAGGTCCGGTGCTTGTGGAACAAGGAGCGGATAATCGATGGTTCCGCCGTCCAGAGAAGCTTTATAATCCACATCATAGAAAGGGAAAAATTCAGGAATCCCTTTCATCAGGGTATCCTGATAAGCGCCCATAGGGATGGGAAGACGGTGCTTCTGAAGCCTGGCCAGAAGGATTTTTGCGCTTTTTAATTTTTCTTTTTCCAGCGCAAGTCCCTGCTGAAAGCATATTTCCGCGGCCGGGACGTCCTCAGTGGACAGCGCATGGCCGGTACTTTGAAGATGCCGGTCGTACGCAGCGATGCAGTATAGAATTGAGGATAGTATTTCCCGTGCAGTCTCATAGGGAACGGAGGTACTGTCATTGCTGGTATATTTCCGGACACGCTTTTGCAGCAGGGGAAGCAGTTCTTCCAAAGTGAATTCCATAGTCGGATCCTCCAATCTTAATAGCTTTCATTCTTTAATAGTTTCGATTTTTTAATAGCTTCAATTCTTTATGATTTTTTAATGATATGGAATCGGATTCTTCTGTATCCTGCTTTTACCGCAGGGAACCTGTGCTGGAAGGATCATAGTATCTATAGTTATACAGCAGAGCCTTGGCTACTACAAGACTTGAAAAAATAGCATTTTTGTGGTATGATAGACACAGTTAAGAGAGAAAAACATATAAAAGTTGTTTTTCTCTTTTTTATTCTCATTTATTCATGAAATAAATTTTTTGTTAAGGTATTTGGAAAGCCATTGCGTAATTCTAATTCTCCCCTTACAATTACGACGGATTTATATGCGTAAAGATATGCCAGGTACATACGAAAGGGAGATAGAGAATGAAGATTACGGATTTTTTAGGACTGTTGGGAGGTCTGGCGCTGTTCCTGTATGGAATGCAGATGATGAGTTCCGGGCTTGAGGCCGCGGCCGGTAACCGGATGAAGCGGATTCTGGAGCGTCTGACGTCGAACCGTTTTCTGGGAGTTCTGGTGGGAGCGGGAATCACTGCGGTGATCCAGTCCTCCTCAGCTACTACGGTTATGGTGGTAGGGTTTGTCAATTCGGGCATGATGACTCTGCGACAGGCAGTCTGGATTATTATGGGAGCAAATATCGGAACGACAATCACCGGACAGTTGATTGCTTTGGACATAGGAGTTCTGGCGCCTCTGATTGCTTTTATCGGCGTAGCGCTGGTGGTGTTCATCAAGAAACCTAAGCTTCAGTCTTACGGCATGATCGTTGCCGGACTGGGGATTTTATTTATAGGAATGGATATGATGAGCGGGGCGATGATGCCGCTTCGGGATTCGGAAGCATTCGTACAGCTGATGACCAGGTTTTCCAATCCGGTTCTGGGTATTCTGGCAGGTATGCTTTTTACCGCGATTATCCAGTCATCCTCCGCTTCGGTCGGAATCCTGCAGGCATTGGCCACCAGCGGGCTGATCGGCCTGCCCAGCGCGGTTTACGTGCTGTTCGGGCAAAATATCGGCACCTGTATCACTGCTGTATTGGCGGCGATCGGGACCAATCGGAACGCGAAGAGAACCACGATCATCCACCTGATGTTCAACATTATCGGAACGGTGGTCTTTACTGTCGTCTGTATGACACTGCCGCTGACCGCCCTGATTCAGTCTCTGACGCCTTCCAATCCGGCGGCGCAGATTGCCAACATGCACACACTGTTTAATATTGTGACCACTCTGTTGCTCATTCCATTCGGAACAGGGATGGCAAAACTGGCATCCCGCATACTTCCGGACAAGGAACAGGGAGAGGACGGGGAACAGCGCCTCTTATTTATCAAACCGGTGGATGGGGCCAGGGAATACCAGATCGGGACTTCCGCCATTGTGATCAACGGTATCTGTAAGGAACTCAGAAGGATGATCGGTATGGCCAGAGAAAATGTCAGCTTGAGTTTTCAGGCAGTTCTGGATGGAAATTCGAAGAGACTGAAAAAAGTGGAAGAGAATGAGGAGTACATAGATTATCTGAACAAAGAGATTTCTAAATACATCTCCCACATCATCACATATGAAGCGAACCCGGAAGATTCGGCCAAAGTCAGCGCTTTTTTTAAGATCGCTGGAAATGTGGAGCGAATCGGAGACCACGCCATGAATATCTGTGAATACACGAAGCGGCTGGAAGAGAAACAGATAGGCTTTTCCGACCAGGCCAGGGAGGAGATCACCGCGATGCGGGATATCTGTCTGAAATCTATCGACCTTCTGGACTGCATGGAGGCCACTGATGTGGATGATATCACCAGCATCGCCGCGGCGGAACAGAAAATAGACGATATGACGATGCTCTACCGCTCTAACCAGATCGTCCGAATGCAGTCGGGTGTCTGTTCTGACGAAGCCTGTATTCTTTACTCGGAGATGCTCACGGACTTTGAACGGATCGGTGATCATATTCTGAATATCGGGCAGGAATTGGGAGAAAACAGAGGATAGGGTTTTGCTCTATCCTTAATCAGCGGGGCATGATATAATAATTCATAAGTAAGTGCCCCCATTGGAAAAGGGGGAGAGTGTGCGGAGGAGCCGGAATGAAGATATTGATTGACGCGGATGCCTGTCCGGTCGTGGGGATTACGGAGAGGATAGCAGGAAAAAGGGGAATTCCTGTCTGGATATTGTGTGATACCAGCCATGTGATACAGTCAAAGACGGCGGAGGTATTTGTGATCGATCAGGGGGCGGATGCCGTGGATTTTGCTTTGATCCAGAAAACGGACCGGGGTGATGTGGTAGTGACGCAGGACTATGGGGTAGCAGTGATGGCACTGGGCAAAGGAGCGCATCCCATCCATCAGAGTGGAAAGTGGTATACCAACGAAAACATTGACGCGATGCTGATGGAGCGGCATCTGGCGAAGCAGGCAAGAAGGGCGTCACGTAAAAATCATCTAAAGGGTCCCTCGAAGCGTTCGGGGGAAGACGATGAACATTTTGCGGAATCGCTGATACGGTTACTGGATCAGCTGGCTGATACCTGATGCACGAATACATGGATTATAAAACCCAGACTAAAAAATGTGCTGTGTGCAATATATGGCACATTTTCTTTTTATTTTATAGGAAAATGTTCCTATGAAATGAAAAATCGTTAGGGCGGAACCGTATGCTGATTAAGAAAAAACAGTTTAAAAAGTCATAGCTAAATTAGAACAAATCTAGTGAAAAAGAGCCTTGTATGTGGTACTATGTGTATATGTCATATTAAGTCTTTTTTTAATTTATAACATGATTATATTTATTTAGGAAAAATTATAAAGAAGTTTTACTAACGAAACTCTGCTCCGCGCTTATTTCCTGATTGCATAAAAAAAACGGACCAGTTTGCACCGGTCCGGGAGAAAGAGGGATTTATCTGAAAAGCTTTCGCTTGTATGAGACCTAGTATATAAGGATATTGTGTATAATCTGTGACGGCTATATAAATTTTATATAAAAAATACCAAAAAAACTATTAATATTTTAGAAACGAAATATTACGAAGCACATGATCAAAGGACAATGGCAGGGAGGACTAGGAAGATGAAGGTCAGCAAAGTAATAAGAGAAATGACGGACGATATGGTTTTGAGTATGTGGAGAAGGCGGACCTGACCAAGTATGCAAGGCCAGGCGGCGGACGGGAGTACGGTATTTTGCGGAATTCAAGAAAGGATATATATGGAAAATCACGAAAAAGATTTGCAGCGTCAGGCGTATGAGGAGCTCAAACAGCGGGAACATCAGATGCAGGTAGTCCTGGACGCGATCCAGGGAGGACTGAAGATCAGCCGGGACGATGAGATGTATTCTTATCTCTATGTGAGCGATGAACTGTGCAATCTATTTGGCTATACAAAAGACGAGTTCCTGGATGTGACTGGCGGGACGGCTGTGGGAGCGGTATATCCTCCGGATCTTCCGCGGGTGCTGCAGGAGTGTGTGGATGCATTTAAAGACGGCAGTGTGGATTACGCGATCAAATATCGGGTGGCCTGCAAGGATAAAAGCCTGAAATGGATCATTGACAGCGGCCGGAAGGTAATTAGTGATGATGGGGAGACGATCATCAACAGCATCTATCTGGACGTGACGGAGATGGAGGAAGCGAACCTTAAGATTCGTGAGCAAAAGGAGCTGCTGGACAGCATCTATGATTCTATCATGTGTGGTATCATCCGGTATCGGGTAGAAGCTGACGGCCTGAAATATGTGACGGCGAATCATGAGGCGGTTCAGATTCTCGGAGTTGATACTCCCGAAAAATTTGCTTCCATGGATATCCGGAGTTACTGCGATAAAATTGATGAACAGGACAGACCTGCCGTATATGAACAGATCAGCAGGTTAAAGCAGCATGGGGACCGATATACCGGTGAATACCGGATACATAGAAGCAAAGATGAAATGGTCTGGGTATACAGCACCACCGAACTGATCCGGGAGGGAACAGACCAGCTGATCCTCCAGCACATCCTGATTGATATTACGGATAAGAAACGGCTGGAACTGGCCCTTGATCAGGAACGTAAACGATTCCGAATCGCGATTGAGAGTGCGCCTACTATTATTTTTGAATATGATCCGGCTACGGATATATATAAAGCATTTGGGACCCTGGAGATCGGGGAACATAAGCATGAGATGGAGCGGAGTATTCCGAATTTCCTGGGAAAGGTAGTCAACACGCTGATAAAAGAGCCGTATCTGAAAAAGGTCCGGGATCTGTTCTGCAGAACGGCGGTATCCAGTCTGGAGGTCCAGATGGTGCCTTATGTCGGAAGTCCGGAGTATGTCTGGGCGAGGATAACGGTGACACCGGTCTGTAACGAACAGAATGACCGGGTAATCGTCGGGAAGATCAGCAATATCCAGTCGGAGAAAGAGAAGGAATTCGCGCTGGAGGAGGCAAAATCCAGAGATGTGCTGACCGGACTGTATACGAAGGAAGCCGGTATCCGGATGGTAAAAAAATATATGGAACAAAAGAGTCCGGATGAGGTCTGCGGTTTGATGCTGCTGGACATGGATAATTTCCAGGATATTAATAAAGCGGAGGGAAATGTTTTTGCGGACGCGATTCTGCAGGAGGCAGCCAGGATCATTCTGGCTGAGACAGGAGAAGAAGATATTCAGATCCGGCTGGGCGGGGATGAGTTCATGCTGTTCGTCAAGAACTGTGATAAGGCTCGGGCGACCATCTTAGGCCCGCGGATTGCCGGATTGATTTCGAATCTGTTCGGCAGTTCTGAGAAGAATATAAAAGTGTCCGTCAGTATCGGAATGTGTGTAACCGCAGTGGTGGATGAATACAGCGCTCTTTACCGGTGCGCGGAAAGCACCCTGAAATATGTAAAAAATAACGGAAAAGGGAAAGCGGCCTGTTATCTGGACACATCCAACGAGCTCGGCACGGTTCTGACCCAACTATATACGGAAAAACATTTTATCAATGAAATCAAACGGCCTACCGGTCAAAAGGAAGAGAACCTGACCTCCTTTGCGTTGGAGCTCCTTGGAAAGGCCAGAAATCTGGACGATGCCATTTTTCTGCTGCTGGCCAGGATCGGGAAAACTTATGGCTTTGACCGGGTAACGGTGCTGGAGGTGGATCATGATTATCTGAGCTACCGGTACACCTACCAGTGGGCCAGAGAGCAGCAGAATCTGGATATGGAGCGCAGATTCTATCTGAATCAGGAAGAAATAGATGCCATTAGCAGCCGGTATGATGAGGAGGGGATCAGCCAGGAATACCTGACGGGGGAAGAGAAACACGGGGCCTGTCTGCACGCGGGTATCTGGAGCCGTGGGCTCTATGCGGGCGCTTTGTCTTTCGAGGTATGGAAAACGGAATGCGAATGGTCCATCGAGCAGCGGCGGCTGGTTAAGGAAATGGGGAAAATCATATTTTCCTTTATTATGAAGGCGAGAGCGGATGCGGTGAGCCAGGCGAAAACAGATTTCCTCTCCAGAATGTCCCATGAGATCCGAACCCCTATGAATGCCATAGGGGGGATGACGACGATCGCCAAAGCTGTGCTGGATGACAAGGAAAAGGCCATGGACTGCCTGAACAAGATCGAATCGGCCAACGAATATCTGCTGACGCTGATCAATGACATTCTGGACATGTCCCGGATCGAGAGCGGGAAGATGGAACTGAATTTTGAAAATACCGATCTGAACAGGCTGATCGGCGAGCTGGAGGATCTGATGCGTACGCAGGCAGATCAAAAACAGATTGACTTCAGCGTGATCAATGAATTCAGCAGTGACCGGCATGTCCTGGCCGACGGGCTGCGGCTGAATCAGGTTCTGGTTAATATTGTGGGAAATGCATTGAAATTTACAAAGGCAGAAGGCCGGGTGAGTGTAAGAATCCGGGTTCTGGAAGAATCCGATCAGCAGGTTATGTTACAATTTTCCGTGAAAGATACCGGAATCGGAATCAGCAGGGAGGCGCAGGGCAGGATCTTTAATTCCTTTGAGCAGGCAGGCGCCATAACCGCATCCCGCTATGGCGGAACCGGCCTGGGACTATCCATTTCACAGCGCCTGGTACAGATGATGGGTGGCATCCTGGAGGTCGCCAGTGAACCCGGAAAGGGATCGGAGTTTTATTTTACCCTCTCTATGCCATATGGCAGTAAGATAGAAAGAGCAGAGGCGCAGGCACAGGTGCCGTTGGAAAAAGAATACGATTTTACCGGCAGGCGCATCCTTCTGGCTGAGGATAATGAATTAAATATGGAAATTGCAGTGGAGCTGCTTCAGATGAATGGTTTCCAGGTCGTTACCGCAGGAGACGGAAGAGAAGCGGTGGAGCAGTTCGAGAAGAATCCGCCGTATTATTTCGATGCGGTCCTGATGGATATCCGCATGCCGGTTATGGACGGGCTGGAGGCGACGAAGCTGATCCGGACACTTGGGAAAGCGGATTCCAGGACGATACCGATCGTGGCCATGACGGCCAACGCCTTTGATGAGGATACGAAGAAATCCATGGAAAGCGGGATGAACGGCCATATGTCAAAACCCATCGTAATGTCTAAGCTGTGTGAATTACTGGCGGAGTGCTTTCAGTGTCGCAAGCAGTCAGAAAGCGGCCGGAATAGAATGATCTGAAGTAAAGAGAAGAGCGCGGAAAAAAGAATGCGTTCAAAAAGAGGGAGGAAAACTAATGAATTTTAATCCAAACAGCAGCTTTTTATTTGTGCTGGCTGCGCTTGTTATTCTGTTCGTCATTGCCCAGTCGGTATTTTTCCTGGTAAGAGGCTTAAGACGGGCCAAAGAGATCGGTATGGATATGAAGCAGATCCGTAAGATCATCGTATCGACGGCGGTCTTTACCATAGCTCCGGCGGTGTCGATCCTGCTGGGGGTGGTGACACTGTCAAAGTTCCTGGGCCTGCCGCTTCCCTGGGTAAGGCTCAGTGTAGTAGGTGCGATTACATACGAACTTCCGGCGGCCACTTCGACGGCCACCGTATTCGGCCTGTCCTTAGCGGAGACCATTACAGACCCTAAGGTGTTTTCGGCCATTGCCTGGGTTATGACTCTTGGAATCATGCCCAGTATCATCCTGGTTCCGCTGTTAATCAGGAAAATCCAAAAAGGGCTGGTATCCATGAAAAATAAAGACAGCCGCTGGAGTGATATTTTCTCAACCGCGCTGTTCCTTGGAATGATATCCGCTTTCCTGGGTATGGTGTTTTCCGATATCCGAAACGGGCTGGCAGGATGGATCCCGATCTTTGTCCTGCTGTTTTCCTCGCTGCTTATGGGAATCTGCGGACTGTGCGTGAAGAAGTTCCGGATGAAATGGCTTGAGAATTACGCGCTTCCTGTCAGTATGCTGGGAGCGATGGCATTTGCCTGCGTGATCACACCGTGGATTATATAAGATTGGAGGAAAATATGAAAACAAGAGCATATGATGAACAGACACATTTTTATGGAAAATTATGGATCTGGACCGCAGCGGTAGTGATCCTGTGCGTACCACTGGCCATCTGTGTACGATATGACGCCTGGCCTGGATTCACTCCGGTTTTGAAAGGTCTCCTGGGTGTAGCCCCGATCTTCTGGACCGTGGGCGCGATCGAAGTGGTGACTTATATCCCGATGCTGGGAACCGCCGGTTCCTATCTGGGCTTCGTGACCGGAAACCTTACGAACCTGAAGGTCCCCTGTGCTTTGAATGCCATGGAGAACGCCAAAGTCAAACCCGGAAGCGAGGAGGGGGAGATCGTATCGACTATCGCTATCGCTACATCCTCCATCGTTACCACGCTGATCATCGCAGCGGGTGTGTTCCTGCTGGCGCAGTTGGCGCCGATTTTGAATTCTCCGGGTCTGAAACCGGCTTTTGACAATATCCTGCCGGCTCTGTTCGGCGGTCTGGCGGTAGTTTATGTGAGCAAGAACTGGAAGATTTCCATCGCTCCTTTGGTGTTTATGGTCATCCTGTTCCTGCTGGTACCGTCACTTGCCAGTTCTGTGGGCGTACTGGTTCCAGTAGGGGCGCTGATCTCCATCGGCGCGGCCAGGATTCTCTACAAAAAGAATCTGATTTAACTTAAAAATAGTTTTTAAGAGAAAGAAGGATGTAACATGGGTTGGTGGATCTTAGGTATTATTTTACTGGCGGTTGTAGTTTTTCTGGCGGTGATCCTGGCGCGCGCCGCGATGTTCAAGCCAAAGGCACAGATGCCTGTGAGTGAAGGGGATGTGGATCTGGATGACGACAGGATCGTGCGGGATATGCAGGCGATGATCCGCTGTAAAACAGTCTCGCACAATGATGAAAGCCTGACGGATTTCGACGAATTCAAGAAATTTCAGGACCTGCTGCAAGAGCGTTTTCCGAACATCCATAAGATCTGTACCAGAGAGTTTATAGGAAAAACAGGAATTCTCTATCACTGGAAGGGAAAAGCTGCGGATAAACCCACCGTTTTAATGTCCCACTATGATGTGGTTCCGATTGAAGAAGACGGCTGGGGAAAACCTGCGTTTGAGGGATTGGTAGAAGACGGCGTACTGTGGGGCCGGGGAACGCTGGATACTAAGGGGACCCTGTGCGGGGTGGTGGAAGCTGCCGAGTCCCTGATGGAACATGGATTTGTGCCGGAACAGGATATCTATATGGCTTTTTCTGGCGATGAGGAGATCAATGGACCATCCTGTCCCGCTATGGTGGCGGAACTGGAAAGGCGGGGAGTGAAGCCGGCTCTCGTGGTTGATGAAGGCGGCGCCGTAGTGGAAAATGTATTTCCTGGAGTTACCCGTTCCTGCGCGCTGATCGGTGTAGCGGAAAAGGGGCTGGCCAACGTAAAGTTCTCCATGAAAAGCCAGGGCGGCCACGCCTCCACACCTCCGACACATACCATTGCCGGGGAACTGGCCAGGGCTGTGGTGGATATTGAAAATCATCCGTTCCCTTCCCAGCTGACGAAGCCTGTGGCAGAGATGTTTGATACGCTGGGACGTCATTCCAGCTTCGCTTATAAGATATTATTTGCGAATCTGTGGTGCTTTCAGCCGCTGCTTGACATGGTCTGTAAGAAATCGGGCGGGGAACTCAACGCCATGATGCGTACTACTTGCGCGGTTACAAAGATGGAGGGAAGTAACGCATACAATGTGCTGCCTCCGAAAGCGGCGGTCGGAACGAACCTGCGTCTGCTGGGACAGGATACGCTGGACAGCATTCAGACTTACCTGAAACAAACGATACATAATCCGAACATTGACGTGCAGCTGGTGGAGGGGATGAACCCTTCGATCTGTTCAGATACCGAATGCGAGGAATACCAGAAGCTTACGCAGGTGATTCACAATACCTGGCCGGAGGCGCTGGTTTCGCCTTATCTGATGATGGCCTGCAGCGACTCCAGGCATTACTGCCGGATCACGGACCGGGTGTACCGGTTCTCGGCGATGGCGTTGTCAAAGGAGGAGCGGGGATTGATCCATGGCAATAACGAGCGGGTGCCCATAGAGACACTGGTGAAAACGGTAGAGTTTTATGTGCGGCTGATTAGAAAGTGCTAAGAGCAAGACGGGGATGAAATGGCAGGCGTCATAGTTGTACTTCACCTGGAAGAGGGGAGCCATAGGGTAACAGAATGGCGGCAACCCTTCTATGGGGGAGTGTGCAGTTATGGCGCCTGCCATTTTCATATAAATAAATCAAACAAAGGCAACGGAACCAGGTTTGCGTTGCGCTTGACAATCCCAGCGTCATGTCATATACTTTGGATATAAAATAGTTTGAATATCAAAATATATGAAAAATCAAAAATTATGGAGAATTAATATGACATCTAGAATCATCGGGACCGGAAGTTATGTACCGGAGCATTCCTTTACGAATACAGACATGGAGAAACTGGTAGATACCAGCGATGAATGGATCGCAGGACGTACAGGGATCCGGTCAAGACGGCTGGCGAAGGAGGAAACCACCTCTTTTATGGCGGCAGAGGCAGGGCGTCTGGCACTGGAAGATTCCCAGATGGACGCGTCTGAATTAGAACTGATTATCGTTGCCACCTGTTCAGCGGAGGAAGTCATGCCAAATACGGCGTGCCGTGTACAGCAGGAACTGCAGGCGGTTCACGCGGTCGGATTTGATCTGAACGCGGCCTGCTCCGGCTTTCTGTTCGCGTTACATACAGCTCATGCCTACCTGCGGGCCGGTATCTGTAAAAACGCGCTGGTCATCGGGGCGGAGTCCTTATCGCGTCTGCTGGACTGGACGGACAGGAGTACCTGCGTACTATTTGGTGACGGGGCGGGTGCGGTAGTATTGCGTCAGGAAGAGACCGGTATTCTGGGGCTGTCCCAGTTCGCTGACGGGAGCAGGGGGGATGTTCTCACCTGCGGTAATTCACAGAACGGTAACCCCCTTCAGGAAACAAAGGAGAGCCATCCGGGAAAAATCGCCATGGATGGGCAGGAAGTATTCAAATTCGCTGTCAGGCAGGTACCGGCCTGTATCACCGATCTTTTGAATCATTATGGATGCGGGAAAGACGAAATTCGATATTTTATCCTGCACCAGGCTAATGCCCGTATCATCCGGTCTGTGGCAAAGCGTCTGGACGTGCCGGAAGCCCAATTTCCTATGAATATGGAGCAGTACGGAAATACCTCTGCGGCCAGTATTCCCATGCTGCTGGACGAACTGAACCGCGGGGGATGTCTGAAAAAAGGGGATCATCTGGTCCTTTCCGGTTTCGGAGCCGGACTGACCTGGGGTGCCTGTCTGCTGATCTGGTAATCCAATATTGACAATTCTCACATCCTTGTATTATAGTGAAGCGAGAAATGAAAGCCAATGAGGAGACTAAAGGATGGAGAAAAAAACATTTGTAACCAGTGAACAGCTCAAAGAAATCATCAAAGAATATCCAACTCCCTTTCACTTATATGATGAAAAAGGAATCCGGGAGAACGCCGAAGCGCTGAAGAAGGCTTTTTCCTGGAACAAAGGGTTCCGGGAATACTTTGCCGTAAAAGCAACCCCGAATCCATTTATATTAAAAATATTGCAGGAATACGGTTTCGGCTGCGACTGCTCTTCTGAGACAGAGCTGATGCTGGCAGATGCGCTGGGCTTTAAAGGTTCTGATATTATGTTTTCATCAAATGCCACCCCGGCCCGGGAATATAAGCTTGCCCATGACCTGGGGGCGGTTATCAATCTGGATGACATTACACACATAGACTTTCTGGAGAAGACGACAGGAATTCCCAAGACGATCTGCTGCCGGTATAATCCCGGCGGGACATTCACGATCAGTACCGATATCATGGATAATCCGGGAGAAGCCAAATACGGATTTACCACCGAACAGCTTTTCGAAGGCTTCCGGATCCTAAAAGAAAAAGGGGTGGAGAACTTCGGTATCCACGCATTCCTGGCCAGCAATACCGTGACGAACGAATACTACCCCGCCTTAGCTAAGGTCCTGTTTGAAACCGCTGTAAGATTAAAACAGGAAACCGGAGCCAACATCACCTTTATCAACCTGTCCGGCGGTATCGGTATCCCCTACCGCCCCGATCAGGAGCCCAATGATATCCGGGTCATCGGTGAAAAGGTTCGTGAAGTATACGAGCAGACCCTGGTGCCGGCCGGCATGGGAGCTGTGGCCCTGTACACCGAATTAGGCCGCTACATGCTGGGCCCCTACGGCTGCCTGGTCACCACCGCGATCCATGAAAAACACACCCATAAAGAGTATATCGGCTGTGATGCCTGTGCCGTAAACCTGATGCGTCCCGCCATGTACGGAGCGTATCACCATATTACGGTCATGGGCAAAGAAGATATGCCCTGCGACCACAAATACGATGTCACCGGCTCCCTGTGTGAGAACAATGACAAATTTGCCGTGGACCGCATGCTTCCGAAGATCGACATGGGTGACCTGCTGGTAATCCATGACACCGGCGCCCACGGCTACTCCATGGGTTACAACTATAACGGAAAACTGCGTTCCGCGGAGATCTTATTAAAAGAGGACGGTACCACCCAGCTGATCCGAAGGGCAGAAACACCGCAGGATTACTTCGCTACCTTTGACTGCTTTGATATCCTAAGCAATATGAAATACAGATAGAAACAGGAATGGAATTGCACCTCCATGCCGGCTCCTTAAGCCAGGCAACGGAGGTGCGTTTTATTAATAAGATATATTCCTTTGGTAATAATTCAGATATATAAGATTTTGCCATATTAATCTCCTAAAAAGAGTTCCGCTTGCGAAACTCTCCACCTAAATACTATGAAATCCCTTCCCAACGATCTCACTGGTACTGGAGATCAGAATAAAGGCATCCGGATCGATCTGTCGGATAAAGGTACGCAGAAGAACCGCCTCGTGGCGTCCCATAACAGTAAAAATAATATATTTATGCTTTCCGGTGAAAGCTCCCTTTGCTTCACACACGGTAGCGCTTCGGTTTAGCTCATGTACAATATAATCGCAGATCGGTTCCGGCTTATTACACACCACGTTAAAATACTTGCATAGATTGATACTCTCGATCACCCCATCCACCATAAAAGACTTAATGGTCAGTCCCAGGAAGGAGAAGAGGCCTGTCTTGATATCAAATACGAAACAGCCGGCAGCGGTGATCAGCAGATCAGAGAGCAGCAGCCCTTTTCCGATATTTACATTGGTATATTTCTTCAGAACCATGGCGATAATATCGGTTCCTCCGCTGGACGCCCCGATATTGAACAGAATCGCGGAGCCTAAAGCCGGCAGAGCGATCGCAAAACACAGTTCCAGCATGGGTTCATTTGTGAACGGCATTTTCATCGGGTAGATCCGTTCCAGAAGCGAAAGAGAAAGCGATAAGAGAATACTGGTATAAGTAGTCTTAATCCCGAACTTTCTTCCAAAGACCAGGAAACCCATCAACAGTAAAACCATGTTTATAATAAAGGTAAAGTCACTGGCGTTAATCAGCCCGGTTTTGGCCACCAGCACAGCCAGACCGGTAACTCCGCCAAAGGTAAAATTATTCGGAAATTTAAAAAAGTAGATACCGACGGCGATCAACAGGGTACTGAAGGTCAATAACAGAAATTCCTTGATTTTTTTCTCATTCATCAGATTTCTTCTCCATTGATTTCAGATTTGTACAGCGTCCGAACCTTATAATTTTATTTTAGACATAGGACCAATACTTGTCAATTCATTTATAACTGGGAAGCGGCCTTACGCAAACGACTGTATGAATGCAATCCTATTAAGACTTGTTTCGATCTCAGAAAGTTTCATTACAATCTTAGAAAGTCTCATTTCAATCTCATAAAAAAGTATGTGTAATTATGCAAGTTTTGGTAATAATGGGAAATATAATGAAGATATGTAATTAAAGGAGGAAAATGATGGATCGATATATCGCGATTACAGACGTACATGGTAGAGAAATTCTGGACTCCCGGGGGAATCCGACGGTGGAAGTGGAAGTGACTGTAGACGGCGGAATCACAGGAAGGGCATCCGTACCATCCGGCGCGTCAACAGGCAAATTCGAGGCGGTGGAACTTCGGGACGGCGAAAAAAGATATATGGGACTCGGCGTTCAAAAAGCAGTGAACAATGTGGATGTAAAATTAGCGTCAGCCCTGGTGGGAGAAAACGCCCTGGAGCAGACTTATATCGACAGCCTGCTGTTAGAAGAGGATGGAACCGATAACAAATCCAATATTGGAGCCAACGCCATCCTGGGTACCTCCATGGCAGTGGCCAGAGCAGCGGCCAACGCTTTAAGGATGCCGTTATACCAGTATCTGGGCGGAATGAATGCCAAACGTCTGCCGGTTCCCATGATGAATATTTTAAACGGCGGAAAACATGCGGATAACACTGTGGACTTACAGGAATTCATGATTATGCCGGTAGGCGCCGTGAATTTCAGCCACGCATTGCAGATGTGCGCGGAAGTATACTATCATCTGAAAGTCATACTGAAAAAACAGGGCCTCTCAACGGCGATCGGAGACGAGGGTGGATTCGCGCCGAATCTGCCCAGCGCGAGGGAAGCCTTAAGCCTGATCGTAGAGGCGGTGACCAGAGCGGGATATGAACCGGAGATGGATTTCAGGATCGCGATTGACGCCGCGGCCAGCGAGCTGTATGATGATGAGATCAAGAAGTATGTGTTCCCGGGCGAGAGCCAGATGCAGGGCAAAAAGATCGTTAGAAATACCGAAGAAATGATTCGTTATTATGATGAACTGCTTCAGGAATTCCCCATCGCGTCCATCGAGGATGGCCTTCATGAGGAGGACTGGGACGGATGGAAGATGATGACCGATGAGTTTGGCAGCGGCCTCCAGCTGGTGGGTGACGACCTTTTCGTAACGAATACAAAACGACTGGCCAGCGGGATCAAGCTGGGAGTCGCCAACTCTATTCTCGTCAAGGTCAACCAGATCGGTACCCTGACCGAAGCGTTCAATGCGGTGGAGATGGCGCACAAGGCGGGATATACAGCGGTTATTTCACACCGTTCCGGCGAGACGGAAGACTCCATCATTGCGGATATCGCGGTGGCTACCAACGCGGGCCAGATCAAAACCGGAGCGCCCTGCCGTTCTGACCGGACCGCAAAATACAACCAGTTACTCCGCATTGAAGAGCAGCTGGGCAGGGTCGGAGAGTATATCAATCCCTTTATGGACAGCCAGAAGATGTAAAAAAATGGACACTCAGAAGATGTAAAATAATGGTTGAAAATCCGGCACGTCTATGCTACACTAGATTATGGTTTTATCATTAGGAGGTGTACGGGTTGGACATTTTGAGGATTATTATAACCATCATATTTGTAATTGACTGCATCGCTTTGACAGTGGTTGTATTATTACAGGAGGGTAAATCCGCAGGTTTAGGTACGATCGCAGGTGCCGCTGATACCTATTGGGGCAAGAACAAAGGACGTTCTGTGGAAGGCGCTCTGGAGAAATCCACGAAGTTTATGGCCATTGGTTTCATGGTTATGGCAGCAGTCTTAAACATTAACTTTTAATGGATAAAAACACTCTTGCGAAAGAGTGTTTTTTTATAGCTACGAGCACTTAATGCCCGTATTTTGGGCATTTACGTGCGACCCGGATGATAAAACGATAACAGCAAGCAGGCTGACAGGAGAAGCGGTATGGAAAAAGAATTATTCGAACAGAGAAAAAAGACCGTGTACGATTTTATTTGCAGTGAAAATTATGTACCAATGAAAATAAAAGAAATCGCCATAGTTCTGCAGATCCCAAGAGAGAACAGGGATGAACTGAAAGAGGTTCTGGACTTCCTGGTGGCGGAAGGTAAAGTAGATCTGTCCAAGCGGGGCAAGTACAGCCGATCGGACGGCAAATTCCTGACGGGAATTTACACCGGGCATCCCAGAGGGTTTGGATTTGTCACAGTGGAAGGAATGGAGGAGGATATCTTCATTCCGGAATCCGCCGCCAACGGGGCCGAGCATAAAGACCAGGTGCGGATCGTCCTGACCCCTGAGCGGGGCGGGAAGCGCAGGGAAGGCGCGGTCGTGAAGATCCTCGAACATGGTTCGGTACGCCAGGTGGGAACGTTCAGAAGGGAAAAGAAGTGCGGATACGTGACTCCGGATGATCAGAAGTTCACAAAGGACATCTATGTGCCGCTGGAGCGCTCCAAAGGAGCGGTGACCGGGCATAAGGTCGTGGTGGAAATTACGGAATACGGGACGAAGAATAAGAGCCCTGAGGGTAAGGTGACAGAGATCATCGGACATATTGATGATCCGGGAACGGATATCATGGCGATCGTGCGGGCTTACGATCTTCCGGTTGATTTCCCGCGGGATGTGATGCAGCAGGTGGAGGAGATACCTGCGGAAGTCGATCCGAAAGACTGGGAGGGACGGCTGGATCTGCGGGAGTGGCAGACGGTGACTATCGATGGGGAAGATGCCAAAGATCTGGATGATGCGATCACATTAACACAGGAAGGTGACAATTACAAACTGGGCGTGCACATCGCCGATGTGACCCATTATGTGACGGAACACAGTCCCCTTGACCGGGAGGCTCTAAAACGCGGAACCAGTGTATATCTGGTGGACCGGGTTATTCCCATGCTTCCTCACCAATTATCCAATGGGATCTGTTCTTTGAACGCAGGTACCGAACGGCTGGCGCTCAGTTGTATCATGACCATTGACGCGAAGGGGAAGGTGGTGGATCACTCCATCGCTGAGACTGTGATCCGGGTGGACAGACGGATGAGCTACACCAGTGTGAAGAAAATATTGGAAGAGCACGACCAGGAAGAGAGCCGTGAATACGAGGAGCTTGTGCCCCTGTTTGAGCGGATGGCAGCTCTGGCCCGGATCCTAAGGGAGAAGCGCAGACAGAGGGGATCGATCGATTTTGATTTCCTGGAGACCAAGATTATCCTGGATGCAGAAGGACATCCGGTTGATATAAAACCCTATGACCGAAATGTGGCTACCAGGATTATTGAAGATTTTATGCTGATCGCCAACGAGACGATCGCATCGGACTATTTCTGGCAGGAACTGCCGTTTGTATTCCGTACCCACGAGAAGCCGGATCCGGACAGAATCCAGAAACTGGGCATGTTTATCAATAATTTTGGTTACGACATCAAAGTGTCCCCCGACGGGATTCACCCAAAGGAGCTGCAGAAGCTTCTGGGGAGAATCGAGGATTCCCCGGAGGAAAATCTGATCAGCAGGCTGACGCTTCGTTCCATGCGCCAGGCCCGTTATACCACGGAGAATACCGGACATTTCGGGTTGGCTGCCCAGTGCTACTGTCATTTTACGTCTCCGATCAGACGTTATCCGGACCTTCAGATCCACCGGATTATCAAGGAGAACTTAAGAGGAGAACTGACAGAACGCAGGATTCACCACTATGAAAGTATTTTAAGCCAGGTCGCCACTCATTCCTGTGAAACGGAGCGGCGGGCGGATGAGGCGGAACGGGAAACCGATAAACTTAAAAAAGTGGAATATATGGAACAGCGCATCGGGGAAGTGTACGAGGGGGTAATCTCCGGCGTTACAGCGTGGGGACTTTACGTGGAACTGCCGAACACGGTAGAAGGGATGATCCACATTACAGCCCTGAAAGACGATTATTACTATTATACGGAAGAAACCTATGAGCTGGTCGGTGAGCGGACCAATAAACGATACAAGCTGGGTCAGAAGGTGAAAATAGAAGTTACCGGCGCGGACCGGATTCTGCGCACGATCGACTTTGAGCTTGTGGAAGGGGAGAATGAAGATGGGCAAGGAGAGCGTGAAGCTGATCGCCAATAATAAAAAGGCATACCATGATTATTTTATAGAAGATAAGTATGAAGCCGGGATATCCCTGGCGGGAACGGAAGTTAAATCCCTTAGAATGGGCAAATGCAGTATCAAGGAGGCCTTTATCCGGGTGGATAAAGGGGAGGTGCTCATATACGGAATGCATATCAGCCCTTACGAAAAGGGAAATATTTTCAACAAAGATCCGCTTCGGACGCGAAAGCTTCTGCTGCACCGCTATGAGATTAATAAAATACTGGGGAAAATCACGGAGAAAGGCTATACCATGGTCCCCCTCCAGGTGTACTTTAAAGGCAGCTTGGTTAAAGTGGAGATCGGGCTGGCCCGGGGCAAAAAACTCTATGACAAGCGGCAGGACATTGCCAAAAAAGATCAGCGCCGGGAAGCCGAGCGGGATTTCAAGGTGAAGAACTTGTAAGGATATTATGGAAAAAGAGACAAGGAGGAGCATTGCTGCGCAGCTGAGTGATCAGCGGCGGGGCAATGCTCCGTTTTGATATATTCAACAAACCCGTTTATAGATTTTTAGTTCCCGGATATGCTGAAAGGGAAAGGCTCATCCACGGTGTCTGATATGGAACCGAACGGAGGTCTGACGGGTCCTGGCCCATGAGGAGGCCGTGGAGGGGGGCCAACCGGAGGTCTGGGTGGCGGCCCAACAGGCGGCCTGGGGGGAGGTCCCCAGTGGGGCGGTCCGACAGGCGGTCTTGGAGGAGGTCCAACAGGCGGCCTGGGAGGGGGGCCCCAGTGAGGCGGTCCGACAGGCGGTCTTGGAGGCGGTCCGACCGGCGGCCTGGGAGGGGGCCCCCAGGGCGGCGGCCCAACGGGTGGCCTGGGGGGAGGTCCAACAGGGGGACGGCTATTGCCGGGAGGGCATAAAATACAGCCGGGCCATGCCGGACGATATTGTACAAATGATTGTTCAGGCATATTTTTGGTATCCTTTCACTAATGATACAATATAATATATGTAAGAAGATCGGAAGAGTACCGGAACTTTCCCTCGTTTCCGAAATCCGGGGGTGGAAGAATAATCCGTTGACAAGTGTGAGAGAGTGCTATATAATAAGCATACTCTTTTAAACTTCAGCTTAAAACCAGGGGTTGTACTGGTTTCGACGGGGGTTTTGAAGCTTAAGAAGCCATTCGCAGTCCGGAGCTGCGTTAAAATCCGGAAACTAAATATAAACGCTGAAGACAATAATTTAGCAATCGCTGCCTAGTTGCAGCTGTCGGACTTAAGTTCCCGTGGCTTAAGACCCCGGCATCAACGTTCACGGGGCACTTCGTTTCCTAAGCTTTGCGGAAATGGAAGAACTTATGAAGCTACCGAGTCCCTGAGCCAGTCATCAGGCGCCTGGACGAGGGAAATCTAAAGAGATGACTGTAATGGGAGAAGCTTAAGTGAATGGGCTTTCGGACAGGGGTTCGATTCCCCTCAGCTCCACCAGAGTAGGAAGCGTCGAACTATTCTTCTTTCGGAATGAGTTCGCGCTTGTGTATAGATTTGGGAGCGCCAGATAGGGGCGCTCCCATTTCGCATTGCAATCATATGACGCCGTATTTTGCGTTTTAAGACGTTTTAAGCCCGTTGGGGTACTCCGTTACCCTGGCGGGCTTTTTCGTGCCTTAAAACGCCTCTGAGAGCGTCAGACGGAACGAAGGTGCGCATCTCGCTGTCGCTCGATGCTGGGGATGGCCGCCCTACGGGCGGCTGGTTCGGGTCTTGAGTCTGGGTACAGCAGGGGGCGGGCATGTGCGATTTGGTGTGTCGGGGTTTTCCCGTGCCTATCTGGGGTTTTGGGTGCCTGGCACACCAAACACACCATTTTTCAAAGCGTGCGAACCTTTTCCGAAAAAGTGGAACATGCGGAACAGCCGTCCGGGGATGCCGACGGGCACGGGCGGAAGCGCGTTCCGTTTTGCATGTGCGAAAGTGGAACGGGCAAGGCCTGTTCCGTTTCCTGTTTCAAAAAGTGGAACAAAAGTGGAACAAGAGCAAAACGCGAAGTCCCCGTGTTCATCGGGGTCTTCGACGGACTGGGCGATTTCCTGTTCCACTTTCATTTTTGAAAGTGGAACGCCCTAAATCCCCTATTCATCGGGGAGGAGAAGAAGTTGTTCCATATGTTCCACTTTTTTGTAAACCAATATAGGAAATAATTCCCTTCCCCCTATGTCGTTATTTATATATAGGGACTCGGAAAAAAGTGGAACAAGTGGAACATTGAGAGGTGATTTTCCCGAGGCAGCCGATGCAGTCGAGAGGGAGAGCGTTTTGGCTCGAAAACAAAAGTGGAACGGGATTTTCTCGAATCGTTCGAGGAGGCCGATGAACACGAGAAATGTGTGTTCCACTTTTCAAAGCCAAAAGTGGAACAAAAAGTGGAACAAGCCTCTCCTTCCGCGTCGTACTTCTTTTTCTGCTTCTCGGTGCGGCGGGGGCGGAAACTTTTTTTCGGGCTATTTCCGCTCGTTTATGAGCGGAAAACGCTCGAAATGAGCCTCTGGCCTGCGGAAACGCGAACATTACCCTTGCGTACTTTCCGTTTCCGTGGTATGATTATCGTACATAGATTTTCAGGCTCAGCACCCGTCCCGCCTTAGATGCGGGGTTGCTATCGGGAATAAGGGCCGAGCGCGAGGCGATGCAGCCGAGCGTCACAGGTGAAATAACGACGAACGAAGCTCCTGTGGAAACCGAGATAGACGAGGCGTTTATGCCTTCTGTCTGTCCTGGTTTCCGCAGGGGCTTTTTTGTTTGCGTTCGAGATTGGATTTAGGAGGTAGCGAATGGAAGAGAAACAGATTCATGAGAAGGGTTTCCTGAGCACAGCCGAGGCCGCTGAGATGCTCGGCATCCGCCCGACGACGCTGCGCAAATGGCGGGCGACGGACATGGGACCGAGGTTTTACAAGTTCAACCGCTCGGTGTTCTACAAGGTCGAGGACCTTGAGGCGTGGATTGCCGAGCATTACAGGCTGGTCGAGCCGAAGAACTAAGGGGAGGTGCAGATATGAGCGTAAAAGAAAACCGCCCCGACGTCTGCGCAACTTTCGGGACGGCCAATCCTATTTGTAGAAATGATACCACAGATACGCGTCTGGGTCAAGTTCCGTATGCGTGTTCCGCTGTCGTTGACGAGTACATCAGCCTTGATGGGTTCGCGGATTATTGCCGCGAGCAGTGCATCACTTACGACGATGTGCTGAGGGATTCGACGCTGATGTATCTGTCCGAGATTGACCGCGATGACCCGCCGTCGCAGGGCGAGCTGAAGCATGCGCTTCTGGCGGCCACGAATCGCTGCATCGAGGCCTACAACATGGGCGAGCAGAACGAGGCGGCACCGCCGGGCGCGTCGCTTAAGGACCGGTTCCCGAGCCAGAAGCCTGCGGGCGAGCGCTACAAGCGCCTGAGCGGATTGCATCCGCTCCAGATTGCCCTGGTGCTCCGCGAGCTGCACGGCGCGTTGGGCATCCGCCTGGACGAGTCGAACAGCGACGAGAACTTCGACATCGGCGTTTTCCAGCGGTCCGGCTCCAAGAAGGGCACCTATGACACGTGCCCCGTGAGCCTGGAGCGCCTTATCCGCAGTTACGACAGCGCGATTTCCGTTCGCGGCGTGGCCGAGACGGAGGCCGTTCTGCGCTCCATCTGCGAGGTGAGGCCGAAGACGAGCGACCCTGACCTGGTTGCCGTGAACAACGGGGTCTATGACTACGACAAGAAGTTCCTTTACGACTTCGACCCCGGGTTCGTGTTCACCAGCAAGAGCCATGTCAACTTCAAGGAGAACCCGCCGAACCCGGTCATTCACAACGACGAGGACGGAACCGACTGGGACGTCGAGACCTGGATGAGCGAGCTGTCGGACGACCCGTCCATGGTGAACCTGCTCTGGCAGGTTCTGGGCGCGGCGCTCCGCCCGAACGTGGCGTGGCACAAGACCGCGTGGTTCTATTCCGACAGCGGCAACAACGGTAAGGGCACCCTGTGCACGCTGATGCGCAACCTGCTTGGTGACGACGCCTGGGCGTCGCTTCCCCTGAAGGCGTTCTCGAACCCTTTCATGCTGGAGCCTCTGTCGCGCGTCTCGGCAATCATCACCGACGAGAACGACACGGGCACGTTCGTGGATGATGCGGCTGCATTGAAGTCGGTCATCACCCACGACCCGTTCCTGATGGACCGCAAGTTCAAGGCACCTCGCTCGGTGCTGTTCAACGGGTTCATGGTCCAGTGCGTCAACGAGCTTCCGAAGCTCCGCGACAAGTCCGAGTCCCTGTACCGTCGTTTGCTGGTCATCCCGTTCGAGAAGCGCTTCGAGGGCGTCGAGCGCAAGTACATCAAGGACGACTACCTGCACCGTCCCGAGGTGCTGGAATACGTGATGCACAAGCTGCTCGCCGAGACCGATTACTACGAGCTGGACGTGCCGCAGGCGTGCGTTGACATGCTGGAGGAGTTCAAGCTGGAGAACGACCCCGTTCGCCAGTTCGCCGAGGAGGCGTTCACCGAAGCCGCGTGGGACCTGCTCCCGTACAAGTTCATGTACGACTTCTACCGTCATTGGTTCCAGCGCAACATGCCTTCCGGTCGCCCCGTGGGCAGGAACGCGTTCATCAAGTCCCTCAAGGGACTGTCCGCTGAGTACGGGTGGCTGGCGCAGGACAAGGTGCGCTCCGATGGGCGCATGGATAAGCCCGAGCCGCTGATTCTCGAGTACGACGTACGCGAGTGGATGAACTCCGGCTACACGGGCAGCGACCCCGGGCGCAAGTGCATGCCCGATTTGGCGGAAAGCTACCGCGGCTTCGTGAGGGTTTCGACCGTCGGCTCGGGCGGTAGCAACGAAACAGATTCAGAGGATAAGGAGGATTAGGTATGAGTGATTTGGTGACGGCTAGTTGGGATTGGGGTTCTTTCTGGGAGAACTTCATGGCATCCGGCGGGGGCGTGCTTCTTGCACTTTATATTGTGCAGATTGCATTTGCCCTTATCGGTGCGATTAGTTCAATCGTTGGCCTGATTCGTGGTATTACGAACAAACAGACAACGGCTATTGCTCTTGGCGGAATTGGTATCGGATGCATGATTCTGGGACTGTTCTTTTTCGGCATCGTGCTTTGGACCGCTGGTATGATTTGTGGCCTGATGGCATGCAAGAGGTCAAAGCAGCCTCGTATGTTGTCTTACGAGGAGTTCAAGCAGCGCAAAGCGATGATGCAGGACCCGGAGTACGCCGAGTATATGCGCACGATGCATGGCATCGAGGATACGGGCGGGATGACCGCTGAGCAGAAGTTCGACCGCCGTGTCGCGGCGAACCCGCTCATCGGCCTTTCCGAGGCTGAGTTCTCGAGACTCAATCTGAAGGCGAAGCATGGCACGCTGTCCCCTGCCGAACAGCAGATGTACAACGACTACATCCAGGCAAGCATGAAGAAGAACGGCGGCGAGGTGAAGCCGCCCATGTCGGACGGCAAGCTGGGGGCAATCGTTCTCGTTGTGATTGTAATCGGCTTGGTGCTTTGGTTTGGGTTCAATTCCGCTTCGCAGAACGGAATGTTTGACCATTTGAGTAATGCACCTATGTCGGAGACTGTGTCGGAGTATGTGACAGAAATATCGGTTTGGTCTACGGATGAGACGGGAATTCCGTCTATGACCACGAAGTATACGGCAGTAGACCAAAACGGACACATTATTGATGAGCATGACGTTTACGACACACCCGAAGAAGTTCCCGAGCCGGAATGGCATGAGTCTTCCAATGGCAAGCAGACCATTGAGGACTTGGGTAACGGCACGATTCTGATGCACGGCAGTTTGGGGGTGTGAACATGGGCGATTTCTCGACTTTGTTTCTTGTCGCATGCTTCGCGTTGCTGATTTGTCTGTTCGTCGTGAGCAGCATTTACGAACAGCGCAGGCGGGAGGCGTGGCTTGCAGAAAAGCGAGCCATTGCAGAAGGCCACAGGCCTCTTTCGCCCGAGGGATTCTTCGAGCTGCGCAATAGCTACAAGGGGCATATGCAAGACTTTGACTTCATGGGCTGCTATGTGATTCACAACCTGACGAACGGCATGTACTACGTCGGACAGGCGACGCATGTGCCGCAGCGTGTGAACGCGCATTTCACTGGCAAAGGCAATGGCGACGTGTACGCGGACTATCGCTACGGCAATCAGTTCGAGATTTACATGGTGGACATCACAACGACGAATTATCGCCGTCTTGATGACCTTGAACGCGACCTGATTGCGACATATGACGCGTACAACCACGGTTACAACAAGACGCGTGGAAACAAATAGTTTTGATGATTAAAGGAGGTATCCGATATGGCAACTAAGAAGCGTTACTCGGACATCAACAAGGCCATCAAGGAGGCCGAGGCGAGGCGCGAGGAGTATTACAAGCAGGTCGGTCGTGTGATGCTCGAAGAGTACCCCGAGCTGGGCGATATGAACGTCACCGACATGCGCAGGGCCGCGCGCTTCCTGCGCGACAACCTGCCCGAAAAGGCATCTTCGAAGGGTGCCGAAGCGGGCAAGGCGACCGCCCAGAACGGAGCGCCCGCCGCGTCCGATTCGGGCGGCGATTCCGCCCACGATGCACGCGAGCCTATGCCCGTGAGGGGCTACGGCGAGGGCATGTAAAGGAGGCAGTCGTGCCTCCATCCGGCACCCCGCAAGGGGTGTCCGGCGTGCCCCGTTCCGAATGGAGAGTTCTGCCGAGTCGTCGGCTGAAACCGGTTGGGAACAGGGCACCCCTGGGGGTTCGAAGGGGACAGCGAAAGCTGCCCCCTCGCGAGCGGGACGTGTACATACAAAACGGAGGTATTTTTCGCCGCAGCGAAAAAACCGGAAGTTTTGTAGGGACAAGTCCCATGCTCGCTACCTTTTTCCCTGCGAAAGCATTTGCGAGAAATCGCGTCGAACAGACGCGGGCGATTGATAGAAAAAAGGGAGGTGTTGATATGGCAGTGAGTGCCGAAAAGAGAAGCAGCCGCGTGCGCCGCCAGGCGTCCAAGAAGCAGCCCAAGAACCGTACCGTGCAGGTGCGATTCTCGGACGAGGAGCTTGCTGCTTTGGATGCGGTCTGCGAGAGCACGGGCATGACCCGCTCCGCCGTGCTGCGCAGCTGGACCGTGCCCGGCGAGGGCGCTGGCTCCAACCCAGTGTACGTGGTGACGAAGAACGCCGACGCGGAGCGTCTGGCGATGGAGGCGAGGCGCATAGGCGTCAACGTGAACCAGATTGCGAGGACGCTGAACGCCGAGGCGAAAGGGCGCGGGGGCATGCTCCGCTCCGACACCCTGAACGGATGCGAAAAGGGCCTCGAAGAGGTGCGCGGCGAGCTGTCGAAGCTGGCCCGCGAGGTGGAGACCCTGCGCCAGGATTTCGGGTCGGACATGTTCTCCGCGCTGATGTATTCAGATGACCCGGGCAGGTTGAGGCGGCTCGTCAATTACTGGTTCGGGATGGGAGGTGATGCCTGATGTCAACGACTCACATCCAGCCCCTGCCGAACGTCTACGGGCGCATGGCCTACACGGAACTCGGCGAGGGCAAGAAGCGTACCGAGAACATCCAGAACGGGACGAACCGCATCGCCGCCCAGATGGGCGACGGTGACTCCCGCGAGGAGTTCGTGCGCTTCTGCTCCGCCATGAAGAGGCAGAACCAGGGGCGTGAGAACGAGGGGTTCGAGGTGCGTGTCTCGTGGGCACCCGAGGAGCTGTCCAAGGACGACCCCGAGGACATCCAGCGCGCCTGCGAGTACGGCTACCTGCTGTGCAAGGAGGTGGCACCCAACGCCCCGTGCTGGGTCACGGTCCACACCGACGGCGAGGGCGGCTGCGTGCATGTCCACGCCACCATCGCGAACCACGATTTGGAGACGGGCAACGCCATCGCGCACGGCACCGACCACGCCACGGTCAAGCGCAAGAATGACCAGTTGAGCAGGCAGATGGGCTTCTCCGTGGTGGGTCCTCAGCCGGGTGCGCAGAGGACGAGATGGGCGGACCGGAAGAGCGAGTTCGAGCCGGGCGCTTTCGAGCGCATGCTGGGAAACCGCGTCGAGGAGGCTCGCAACGCGTCGTCCAGCATGGACGAGTTCCGCGAGGAGCTTAGGCTGCGCGGCGTGGAGCTGAACGAGGTGCGCAAGGTGGACAAGGAGACCGGCGAGGAGACCGTGGGCTGGAGCTACAAGGCGCACGACCCGCTGGGCAAGACCAAGCGCAAGAGAAGGCGCCGCGCCTCCAACCTCGCCGACGACCTGACCAAGGAAGGCGTCGAGGCGTACTTCGAGGAGAAGCAGAGGCAGGCGGAAGCCCAAAAGGAAGACGCGCCGGCACCTGTTCCCGTGGCAACCGTCGCGGCGGAACCGCAGTCGGATTCCCCGGCAGAGCCTTCATTCGACGTGTACGAGGTCGAGAAGTCTGACGTGGCGCAGATGGCGGGCGACCTCCAGAGGGCGCACATCGACCGCAGCCGCGAGAGCGGCGAGCCGTTCATGGGCGAGCGCTACGGGCAGCTCATGGAGGCGGAGCGCCACCCAGAGGAACAGCTGGCGAAGCTGCAAGCCGAGGTGGACGCTGCGAGGCGCGAGTTCCACGATTCCAAGGAGGCGCGCGACGCGCTCAACCATCCGTGCCCGAACCTGCTGGCTGGCGCGTGGGTGTTCGCCAAGGCCGGGCGCGATGCCAAGGACCCCGTGTCCCGCATGATGGCGGACATGACGGCCATGATGCTGCGCATGCTGCTTCAGCAGGCCATGGAGGAGCAGCGCCGCCGGGAGCGCGAAGCGGCGGAGAGGCGTCTGTACGAGTCCCGCAAGAACATGTGGGACGCCGAGAAGCGCCTGAAGTCGGCCGAGAAGGCCCTTGCCCACGAGGACGAGCGCGAGGAGCAGGCAAAGCGCGTGCGCCTGCAGGAACGCGAGGACAAGGCGGCAAGGCGCGCCGGTGGCCGCGTGAAATACGGGGCCGATGCGGACAAGCAGTACGAGTAGATGGATAGGGAGGTTGTGTAAATCAATGATTGAAGATAAGACTGTTACGATGCAGTATTATGTGTTGCCTTACGAGATGATGGATATTAAACCGGGCGATGCGATAGAAAGCGTTGCGCGTCATGTATATCTCAACATGCCGTTGAACGATGTGTATGAGGAATTGTTCGGAAAGGCGGTTAAAGAATATGACGCTCATCGGAAGCGTCGTGACCGCCGTTATGGTGGCATAGATGGCTATATGGCGAGGGTTGATGCCGATTTAAGAGGGCGAAATCGTCATAATAGTGACGAAAAGGGTCAGCGCCTTGCGTATGAGGTTGTCGTTTCTCTCGGCTTCGATGAATCGAGTATGTCGAAAGTTTATACTCCGATTGAATTGCACGATGAGGTGCGTATGCGCCTTAGTATTTTGGAATCGTATTTTAATTCGTGGGATAGGCGCAATCCTCGTTTGCGCCTCTTCCGTGTGTATTCCTGTGGTAAGTCTGATTGGACTGACTCAAAGGGAGGTACGATACATCTTCATCTTGCCTTTGTTCCGTGGGCAGATGGATACGAGCGCGGACCTTCCATTCAGACGAGCCTGAATCGTGCGATGGCGCAGCAGAGATGCGAATCTGAGGGCTTGATGCATAATTCCTGTGCAGTATGGATGGACCGCGAAATAGCTTTTATTGAGAAGTTGTTCGTAGAAAAGTACGGGCGCAAGGTTATTCGTCTGGATACTGACATGAATAAGGCGGGTCCTTTATACAAGATGGAAAAGATGCGCCAGAAGATAGACGATATGGAGTGGGCGTTGATGGTTGCCCATAAAGAAGTCGCTTCTGCTTCTGAGACGTTGGCGATGGTTGAGAGGATGAAAGCGTTTCGGATGCCCGACGGTCGGAGTCTTTGGGAGTATAGTCTCTCTCTTCTCGCTGATTAAAAAACAAGGGAGCAGCGCGATGCTGCTCCCTTTCCTGTGGGTCAGTGGATTTCCGGCGCGGGCAGGATTGCCCAGCTTGTGCCGTAAGTTGTCACGCCCCAGACGTACAGCCCCAGCTCCGCGTCGTAGAACACCGGCTCGTCGGTGTGCTCCATGAGGAAGCTCGGGTCCTGGACGATGTACCACTGGAATATCTCGTCCCAGGGTGCCCAATCCCCGCTCACAGGCTCCAGCGGGCGGCTGGCTATCTCGTTGGCGAGCACCATGCCGCAGCAGGTCTCGGCCAGGTCGGCGTAGGTCTTGATGCCGTAGTCACTCATCGCGTCCCTCCTCTGCCTCCTCGATGTCCACGATGGCGTTCACGACGCACTGTCGCATGGAGCGCAGGGTCTCGCAGTCGATGCTCTCGGCGAGGATGTCTGCGTCCAGCACCACCTCGCCCAGGGCGTTCACGAACCGCCACTCCATCACGTTGTCGATGCGCTTCAGCACGTCCATGAGCGACGCGTGGTCCATGGCGGGCATGTCGCCGTCGGCCTTCGCCATGCGCTCCAGCTCCTTGGCCTTGGCCGCGCAGAGGCGCGAGGTGCGCTTCAGCACCTGGATGCGCCACATGACTTCCTCGTCCGTGCCGTGGAACCTCTTCCAGCCTTCGTTCATGTGCGGACCTCCTTTCTCTTCACGTGGGCACCCGATGCCGAAGGCATCCTTCAAGGGGTGCTGACCCGCTAACGGCACGCGAAGAGACCTGCAGAAGGGCTTTTGACGGGAGTACGCGCAAGGGGCGGAAGGCGGCGGTTTTCGGCATCCGCTCGTTTACGAGGCGATGCGGGAAACGAGCCGTTCCGGGCGACGAGAGAAAGCCCGTTTCGAGACCACGAAAAGCCCAGCTGAAGCCCAGAAAGTGGCAGTTGAAGTGCCCTTTTCTCGGGCTTATAATTAAATACGGAAATGCGTAATTGATTAAATGTATAGCGAGGTGAGCGATATGAAGACGATTCTGGTATGCAACCAGAAGGGCGGCGTGGGCAAGTCCCTGGTCGCCGACGAGATAGCATTCTCCTTCGAGCGCTCCGGCATCCCCGTGAGCTTCTACGACCTGGACGCCCAGGGCGGCACCCTGCACCGCACCCGCGAGGCGGACGGCGCGCAGGTCGCCGTGGTGGACACGCCGGGGGCGCTCCAGGAGGCGCTGTCGGAATGGCTGAAGGAGGCGGACGTGGTGGTCATCCCCACCCGCACCACGTCGAGGGACATCGAGCCGCTGATGCGCATGCGCAAGGCGGTGTTCAAGCACAGCCGGGCGAAGATTGTCTACGTGATGAACGGGTGGAACCGCTTCAAGGCGTCCCGCGACTTCATGGAGTGGTTCGAGGGGCTTGCGGGCGACCAGACGGTGGTCACGCTGCCGCAGTCCGAGGCGTTCGTGCAGGCGGGCGCTGCAGGCGTGTCCGTGGTCGAGTTCGACCGCAGGGGCAAGGCCGCGAGGGCGACGCGTGCCCTGGTGGACACGGTGCGCGAGGCTGCGGGGTTCCCAAGGGAATAACCGCAGGTCAGAGCCGTGTTCCGTATGGACAAATCGAGACGCAAGGTGTATAATTGTACAAATACGTAAATGATTAAAGGAGGTCGAGCTATGGCGAACATGTTCGAGAAGTATGCTGCCGACCGCGAGGCCGAGCAGAAGAAGATAGAGCAGACGGTTTCTGAACCGGCAGCTGCGAAGCAGACAACGGTTTCGGCGGACGCTGCGCCCGCCGAGGACGAGAAGCGCACCACGCTCTCGCTGTCGCTCACGGTGAGCGACAAGAAGGCGCTGAAGATGATGGCGGCGGAGCGCGAGACGACGATTGCCGCGATTATCCACGAATGGGTCGCGGAGCATTTGGAAAAGTGATTTGAGAGGAGTGGAAGCTATGTTGACACGAGAAGATGTAATCGAAAAGCTCAAAAACGGCGAACTGACGCCGCAAGATATCGCTGCAAATGGATGGATGTGTTCTGTAACGCAGCGCATTGGCAAGATAAAGCAGCCGAGAGGCGGTTATCTCAAGCCAAAAGAGTTCGAGCAAACAGTGCTCGACGGAGGCGGTATTGATGACCTATATCCAGAGGAAAACGTATCTCCTGGTTTAGTCGGTCTTGCCGTGGACTATCTTACGCGGTTCATGTCTGGGACCTCGGCGGAAGAGGCGTTTGAGATTTCTCGGATGGGCGCGGTTAATGTTCAACAACTTGGTCTTTTCGAGAGGCTGATATCCCATGTGAGCGGATTGGATGACGATTCCATAGATGCAGCCGTAAAGTTGTCTGGATTTGATTCAGCATATAGAGCAGGGGTCATGGCATATCGTCCCGTAGAGGATATTGTGCCTGACGCGCATACGATTGAGAACATACGCGTAATGGTTGAGCGTTCGCTACGATTCTTTGAGCAATATGGGCCAAAGGTGCTGGATGGTCTGACTTTTGAAGGCGGATATACTGGTTACGTTGCCACTGGCGACGGTGACTTCTTAACAGATGATACGTTGTGGGACTTTAAGGTTTCAAAGCAGAAGCTCCAAAACAAGTACACCCTTCAGCTGCTTATGTATTGGCGCATGGGGCTTCATTCTGTTCATCCCGAGTATAGGAATGTGAAATATCTTGGCATATACAATCCGCGTATGAATGTGGTGTACAGACTCGATGTAAACAACATTCCTGCGGATGTAATCTCAACGGTAGAGACCGAGGTTATCGGTTACTGACAACTAATTATGCATTTAAGCAATTACTTAATCAAAGGAGAGCACCATGAAAACCTATAAGCAGAAATTACGGGAGGGGGTAAGAGCTTGGCACGCAAGAAGAAGTTCGAGCTGAACGACAACAATCTTGCCATCGCCTACTACCGATTCTCCTCCCATTCGCAGAACGAGGCGAGCATCGACCAGCAGCGGGAGCTTGCGCATGCGTGGGCGGACGCCCACGGGTTCAAAATCGTGAAGGAGTACGAGGACGCGGCCATATCTGGCACCACGGAGAACCGACCGGGGTTCCAGCAGATGCTGTCGGAGGTCGCGAAAATCCGTCCCCGTGTCCTCATCATGTGGAAGACCGACCGTCTGGGGCGCGACAAGTACGTGCTGGCGATGGCGAAGCGCACCATCCGCGACGCCGGGTGCGAGATACGCCTGCTGGCGGAGAACATCCCGACCGACGGGCCGGAGGGCGTGCTCATCGAGGGGCTGATGGACGCCATGGCGGAGTATTACAGCCGCCAGCTGTCCCAGAACATCCAGCGAGGCATGGACTACAACGCCCAGCACGCGCTCTACAACGGGCACAAGCTGTTCGGCTACGGGGTGGACAAGTCCACGAAGAGATACATCGTGGACCCGGACACCGCTCCGTTCGTGCAGCGGATGTTCGCGGAGTACGCCGGGGGCAAGGCGATGCAGACCATCTGCGACGAGCTGAACGCCCAGGGGCTGCGCACCACGCGGGGCGCGAAGTTCGGCGTGAAGACGATGAACAAGATGCTCCAGAACCGCGCCTACATCGGCGAGTACCGCCATGGCGACATCGTGGTCGAGGGCGGCATGCCCGTGCTGGTGGACGAGGAGACCTTCGAGAAGGTGCAGCGGAAGTTCGCCGAGAACAAGCGCAAGGGTTCCCAGCGGGCGCGCGGCATGGACGAGAACGACGCCCCGCGTTACTGGCTGACCGGCAAGGTCTACTGCGGGAAGTGCGGGAACACCCTGCAGGGCGTGTCCGGCACGAGCGGGACGGGGCGGACGTATTACTACTACTATTGCTCCGCCCAGCGCCGCAAGCAGTGCACGCTGAAGAAGGTGCGCAAGGAGAAGCTGGAGGATGCTGTCACGATGATTCTCAGGTCGATTCTCCACGACTCCGAGAACCTGATGTCGCTTGCCGTGGACGCGGCGGCGTACTACGAGAAGAACTACCGCGACACGGGCTACCTGGACGGCCTGGAGGCCAAGCGCCGCGAGGTCGAGAAGAGCCTTGCGAACCTCGTGAAGGTCATCGAGTCGGGCCTCATCAGCGAGACTGTGACGGAGCGCCTGGTGCAGCTCGAAGAGCAGAAGCGCGCCCTGAACGAGGCCATCGAGGCCGAGAACATCCGCGCCGCGTTGTGCGAGGACGAGCACACCATCAAGGCGTACTTCGAGAAGTTCCTGCACGCGGACTTCGACAATCCCGAGACCCGCGACCAGGTGCTGGAGTATTTCGTCGATAAGATTTACCTGACCGACGACGGGCTGGTGGTAACGTCGTGGTATTCGGAGGACAGGACTGAAGTCACGTGGGACATGCTATACGGGGAGGACGGCAACCCTTTTGTTAAAGGGGAAGCCGTCAAGTTCGACTGCTTCCCCTTTGGCTCCACTATATAAACCTTGATTTTATCAGGGTTTATTTTTTTTGCTGTGTCCCGTGATTACAGGGAATCACAGATGTCAGGTTGACGATCCCGTAAAAATCCCTTATGATAATTTGTATTGAATAGAAAACGAGGGAGTTTACCGATGAATATATTGAATATAGAGCACGTCAGTAAAATATATGGAGAAAAAACGATTTTTGATGATGTTTCCTGTGGTATCCATGAGGGAGAGAAGATCGGGATTATTGGAATCAATGGGACAGGGAAAACGACACTTCTGAACATGCTGGCGGGTTTGGAGAAGCCGGATGAGGGACAGATTATCACGCAAAACGGATTAAGGGTCGCTTATCTGGTACAAAACCCGGTCTTTCCAACCGGGGCCACGGTGCTTTCTTATGTGACGGAGGGGAACAACAAGAACGATTGGAATTCGGACAGCGAAGCGAAAAGTATATTAAACCGTCTGGGAATTACGGATCATGACGGATATATAGAACCATTGTCCGGTGGACAGAAGAAGAAAGTCGCTCTAGCAAAAGTCCTGGCCTCCTCTTTTGACGTACTGCTGCTTGATGAGCCTACCAACCACTTGGACAGTGAGATGATAGGCTGGATGGAAGAGTATCTGAACCGCTATAAAGGGGTTGTGATTATGGTTACCCACGACAGATACTTTCTGGATCAGGTAACCAATAAAATTCTGGAGATTGACCATGGAAAACTCTACAGCTACGATGCCAATTATTCCAGGTTCCTGGAGCTCAAAGCAATCAGAGAGGAAATGGAAATGGCTTCGGAGCGGAAGCGGCAGAGCGTACTCAGAATGGAGCTAGAGTGGGCAAAGAGGGGCTGCCGTGCCAGAAGTACGAAACAAAGGGCCAGGCTGCAGCGATTGGAGGATCTGAAAAACGGCTCTGCCCCTTTGCAGGATCCGACGGTAGAAATGGATTCCATCGGCACACGGATGGGAAAGAAAACCATGGAACTGCATCATGTCGGGAAAAGCTATGACGGCAGGATTGTCATAGATGATTTTGATTATATTGTTTTGAAAAACCAGCGCCTTGGCATTATCGGTCCCAATGGATGCGGCAAATCCACCCTGTTAAAAATCATGGCAGGCATTATTGAGCCGGATTCGGGAGAAGTGCAGTTAGGAGAAACCATTCGAATCGGTTACTTTGCCCAGGAGGTTCCGGATATGGATACGGATCAGCGGGTCATCGACTACATTAAGGAGGTGGCAGAGTATATTCCCACGAAGGAAGGCAGGATTTCCGCATCCCAGATACTGGAGCGCTTTTTATTCACTCCGGATATGCAGTATGCACCGGTCAGAAAGCTGTCCGGCGGGGAGAAGAAACGCCTCTATCTCCTGAAAGTTATCTGCCAGGGCTGTAATATACTCTGCCTGGATGAACCGGGAAATGACCTGGACATCCCAACCCTTACCATACTGGAAGATTTCCTGGACTCCTTTTCCGGAATCGTTATCACCGTTTCCCATGACCGGTATTTCCTGGATAATGTGGTGGACCGAATCTTTGCTTTTGAGGGGGAAGGGCGGTTAACACAGTATGAGGGAGGCTATACAGACTATCTCGGAACCAGGCAGGCGAAGAATGCCGCCATTGAGACACAGAAGAACGGGACGAAGGGGCAGGAAGACAAAAAGAAAGCGAAGATCAAAGAATGGAAACAGAATACACCTGACAAACTTAAGTTCTCCTACAAAGAGCAGAAAGAATACGAAACGATCGATGAAACCATAGAGGAGCTGGAGAAACGGATCGGGGAGCTGGATCGGGAAATGATGGCAAACGCCACGAATTCCGTGAAACTATCCTCTGTTATAGAAGAAAAAGAGCAGGCAGAAGCACAGTTGGAAGAAAAAATGGAGAGATGGGTATATTTAAATGATCTGGCTGAGAAGATAGAAGCGCAGAAAGAGTAAAAAAAGGGCCGGTCAGTTTCTGCCGGCCAGAGGGGGCAGGGTCCCGGAAATAGCGGCCATGGCCAGTTCTTCCCTGGCACGGTCATAGAGTCTGAAACGCTCCAGTGCTTTTTCCGGTTCCCGGTAGACTTTCCAATAACCGCTTAACAGGCAGTTCTGCCCCTTATTATCTATAAATCCGATCACGTCGTGAAGCGGATATTCAAGCAGAGCGCCCAGCTCGTGTGGAAAATCGCTGTGGCTGCTGGAATAGACGGCATAACGGTGTTTTAACCTTTTCAGAATTAACGAGATCCGGGTATCCGTATAGCCATACTCCTTCAGAAAATCCTGGATTTCTGCCCGGTGCAGATGCCGTTCCAGCAGATGATAGCGGAACAAAAGCACGACACATTTATCCGCGCCCCGATGCAGACAGATGCATGAAACCGGTATTGTGCGGACCAGGGAGAGCAGCGGCTGCCAGGATGAGTTTGGTATCACCAGAATATTGGAAGCCTTTATTCCCTTCAGTACCGGTGCACAGTGAAACGCCAGCTGAAAACGCAGCTTTTCCAGATCACTGCTGGATTCCAGAAATTCCTGAATCAATTCTGCGGACATTAACACACCTCAATTCTAAAGCAGTTTTATATAATTAGGAGGGATCACAGTAATTGCTCAGAATCCCCTTAAGTGCGGTAGCGCTGCTGGTATGGGAGCGTTCCACCGCGGAATTGCATTTATCCGCCTCCGCGAGAGCACATCGAACCATTTTGTGAGAGACAGTGGAAGTAAATAGAATCACCAGATCCGGGTTACCGATCTGTTCCCGAAGACCGGATTTTAATTTGGTAAATACTTTGGCCTTACAGTGGTATTGCTTACAAATATCCTTATATTGACAGGCCATCCGTTCATTTCCCCCGATAATAACAACACTCATGAAAAACACCTCCTGATAGAATAAAGTTAGCTGTAACTAACTTATGATGAAAATGTACGGCTGCAGTAAAATAAAACTGCAGCCGCATGCTTTGAACTGCGTCGTACGTCTTGGAAGAGTATGTAATGTAAAGAAGTTAGCATATACTAACCACGCATACACTATATCATACTATTTTTCAAATGTCCACACCTTTTTTATGAAATCATTAATGTGAATCCACAGCCAAATGGGAGGGGACTGGCATCTTTCGGTAGTAACGCTGCCTCTTCAAACAGCTGCGTGGAGAAAGGGGCCTGTCCCCGAATGCTGGTCTATTCGAAGAAATAAAGAGCCTGCTTCCCCGGAGGTAGGACTATACCAGTCAACATCCGGGGACAGGCCCCTTTCTCCACGCAGCTGCTTGAAGAGGTAGTGTTACTACCGAAAGATGCCAGTCCCCTCCCATTTGACTGTGAATAATAACCATATATATTTAACGGTTCGCTTTCTGCACATGCTGTTTCAGCTTTTCAAAAGTGACGGGACTGATCACATGCTCGATCCGGCACGCATCTTCCGCGGCTGTCTTCTCATCCACGCCGATATCCATCAGATAATCTGTCAGCAGTTGATGCCGTTCATAGATCGTCTCCGCAATCTCGCGTCCGGAATCCGTAAGTTCGATCAGCCCTTTCGCATCGACAGTGATATGCCCCGCGCTTTTCAAAACAGATACGGCCCGGCTGACACTGGGCTTAGAAAACGATAATTCGTTGGCGACATCGATAGACCGCACTGCCCCATATTTTAATTTCAAAACCAAAATTGTCTCCAGATAATTTTCTCCTGATTCCTGTATCTTCATATACTTACCCTTCTTCTTGTAAAATTACCATAACTCCAATATCTATCGCTCCAATATAATCATAGTAACATATTAACATTTGCCATTTGGTTTTTCAACCGAATCCTAAGTAAGAAAATTTTTCCATATAAGGGGTTGACAAAATGAGTTAGCAGAGGTAAACTTATCACGACAAAAGAATTAGCCACTGCTAATTAAAGCTCACAGAAAAAATAGAATGTTTGAGGTAAATTTCTATTTTTTTAATCGCAAGAAGTTAGTTTGAGCTAACAGAGGTGGTCCTGGATCATTCAAATAGAAAATCTGAGGTGAATCGTATGGAACATGCAGCATTACTTTCTACACATACCGGACACGGAAAATCTGTTCAGACGAATCAGACGATGCAGACATGCGCGTCACAGATCCCGCTTTCCATGGCAGGGACAGGGGTTGAGGTTTCGGTTGTATCGATCAGAGGGAAGGACGACACGAAGCGGTTTTTACGTAATCTGGGGTTTGTTGAGGGGGCATCGGCTACGGTGGTTTCAGAAATGAATGGGAATGTGATCGTAAATGTTAAGGGCACCCGAGTGGCGATCAGCAGATCTATGGCAAACCGTATTCTGACGGCATGTTAATTATCGGAAAAAATATGGCCGCAGATTTTGCGGAACTGGAGGTAAGGGAATGAGAACACTCAAAGATGTAAAATGTGGAGAAACCGTTTCTGTTATGAAGCTGAACGGAACGGGAGCACTGAAAAGAAGGATTATGGATATGGGTATCACCAGAGGGACACAGATCTATGTCCGTAAGGTGGCGCCGCTTGGTGATCCTGTGGAAGTGAATGTGAGGGGATATGAGCTGACCATCCGTAAGAACGAGGCGGAAAATATTGAAGTGGCTTAGTTACCCGCAAAGCTCTGACTATACAAGGAGTTTCGCTTGCGAAACTCTATTTTACAGGGTGGAGGTTAGCGTAAACTAACAAAAGCAGGTGTGTGAATGATCATGGCGGTGCCATGAATACTATCAATCAGAAGGAGGAAAAACATATGAGTATCAAGATTGCTCTGGCAGGTAATCCCAACTGCGGCAAGACAACGATGTTCAACGACCTGACCGGTTCCAGTCAATATGTGGGAAACTGGCCTGGAGTTACGGTGGAGAAAAAAGAGGGGAAGTTAAAGGGACATAAGGATGTAATTATCACGGACCTTCCGGGAATATATTCCCTGTCACCTTATACGCTGGAAGAGGTGGTCAGCCGGAACTATCTGATCAATGAACGGCCGGATGCGATCATCAATCTGGTGGACGGAACGAATCTGGAGAGAAACCTGTATCTGACAACACAGATTATCGAACTTGGAATTCCCGTGGTAATCGCTTTAAATATGATGGATCTGGTAGAAAAGTCCGGAGATAAGATCGATGCGAAGAAGCTGGGCGCCGCGCTAGGATGTGAGGTGGTGGAGACTTCCGCACTGAAGGGAAAAGGCTCCATGGAGGCGGCGGAGAAAGCCATCCGTCTGGCCGCCGCCAAAGCGGTGTCGGCTCCGAGACATGAGTTCGGCAAACCGGTGGAAGAAGCTTTAAAAGCGATCGCGGATCTGAATGAAGGTGTTGTGAAGCAGGAACATACCCGCTGGTATGCAGTGAAGATGTTTGAGCGGGATGAGAAGGTGATGGAGGAGATCCGGCTGGATCAGTCGGCAAAGGATAGGCTGGAGACGATCATCTCATCGGTGGAAAAAGAACTGGATGACGATTCAGAGAGTATCATCACGAATGAGAGATATGACTACATTACGAACCTGATGAAAAAATGTGTACATAAGCAAAGAAAAGGAATGACAGCCTCTGACAAGATAGACAGGGTGGTCACCAACCGTTTTTTGGCACTGCCGATTTTCTTTGTGGTGATGTGTATCGTGTATTTCGTGTCAGTGTCCTGGCTGGGCACGATCGTCACAGACTGGACCAATGATACCTTCTTTGGAGAATGGATCCAGCCCGCCGTCGGAGGATGGCTGGAAAGCGTGGGAGCGGCGTCATGGCTGATCGGCCTTATCGTTGACGGTATCATCGGCGGCGTGGGAGCAGTGCTGGGCTTTGTTCCGCAGATGCTGATTCTGTTCTTCTTCCTCTCCATACTGGAGGATTGCGGTTATATGGCCCGGGTGGCCTTTATTATGGACCGTATTTTCCGTAAATTCGGTTTGTCCGGCAAGAGCTTTATCCCCATGCTGATATCTTCCGGCTGCGGGGTTCCCGGTGTAATGGCTACTAAGACAATTGAAAATGAAAAAGACCGTCGGATGACCATCATGACGACTACTTTCATCCCCTGCGGAGCGAAGCTTCCGATTATCGCCCTGATCGGCGCTGCCATGTTCCCGCAGTTTACCCTGATGGGGCCTCTGCTGTATTTCCTGGGAGTGGTTACGGTCGTGATATCCGGAATTATTTTAAAGAAAACAAAGATGTTCGCGGGAGATCCGGCCCCCTTTGTTATGGAACTGCCTCAGTATCATATCCCTGCTGCGAAAGGCGTGTTGATTCACATGTGGGAAAGAGGAAAAGCATTTATCATTAAAGCAGGTACCGTAATCTTTGTGGCCTGCGGCGTGATCTGGTTCCTGTCCAACTTTGGATTCGCAGACGGCGGATTTGGAATGGTGGAAGAGTCCGCCAGCCTTCTGGCCGTGATCGGTTCGTTCGTAGCCCCGATCTTCGCACCGCTGGGCTTCGGAAACTGGCAGGCCACTGTCGCTACGGTATCCGGACTTGTGGCTAAGGAAAACGTAGTAGGGACCTTAGGAGTTCTGTTTGGCTTGGGAGAAGTGTCCGAAACCGATCCGGGACTGCTGGCACAGATCAGCCTGATGTTTCCTCATGCCATGGCCGCAGTGTCCTTCCTGGCCTTTAACCTGTTATGCGCCCCTTGTTTCGCGGCAATCGGAGCCATCAAACGGGAAATGGCCAGCGCAAAGTGGACCTGGTTCGCGATCGGCTATCAGACCATTCTGGCCTACGCGTTTGCTTTGATCATCAATCAGCTGGGTGGATTGATTTTAGGGGCTTACAGCTTTGGCGCAGGTACCGTATTTGCGATTCTGGTTCTGCTCGGATTCCTGTATCTCCTGTTTCGGCCGGCTGCCAAACACAGAAGGGCTGAAACGCCTGCCGGTGTCAGGGCATAGACGCAGACGTATTGGATTCCTGTAATTGATATCCTGAATCACAACTCAGTTATCAGTCTCCATGCGGTGAAAAAGGAGGTTTTCTTATGAATTTACCAACGATTCTCATCAGTTTGGCAGTTCTCGGACTATATGCGCTGGCGATCCGCTATATGCACCGTAACGGATCATGCGCGGGATGTACATCCTGCGGAACTCATAACCGACTGGAGCAATCCGGCTGCAGCGGCTGCTGCAATCAGTGTTCTTTTCATTGCCAGAGCGGCAGCGCGAAGAAAGAGTAAGGCCAGGGAGATAACCCCTATGAGTCCATAAACTACATGCTTTAAAAATCCCGGCCGGTGGAATCTTGAGGCCGGGATTTTTGGATTTTATAGGAAAGTGCTCCTATGAAATAAAAAACGCTCTGCGGGATCGCACTGCGGCGGAAAGGAAGATGCAATTTGTGATTACTTTGTTAAATAAAAAACTTTTCGTTTGGGCTGGAAACTTTTGGGGAAATACTATACAATAGTACATGAAGTGTTAAGACAAAGATAAAAAAGAAACAGAAAACAGAAAAATAGAAATGGGGTTTTCTAATGGAAGCGGTTCAGGTGAAAAGGAATAAAAGTTCTCTTTATTTATTATGGATGTTTCTTATTCTGATGATCGGGGTATGCATCGGGACATTTACGTTAGGAGTAAAGAAAGTCTATGCAGCGGATCAGACGACCCAGGCGGTTACTGCGGAGACCGGCAGCGAACAGACGCAAAGTTCTGAGTCGACGGAAGGAAGCACATTTCTGGCCATTTTTCTGATCGGGATTATTTTTATTGTCATTGTTGTGGTGATCGTTGTTTCAGCCGTGTCTTCTTCCGTTATTGGCGCAGGTGTTTTTATTGCCGGTGATGAGGCGGACCAGAATTAAGTGATGAGTATCTAGTATTACGCCGAATATTATTTTATTTTGTATAAAGAAGAAATCCTGTGGATAGATGGCTGTAATTGATAAGCCTTTCTATATCATAGGATTTTTTGAATGAGATCAATGATCCAGCGAAGCGGTTATTGATCTGCGTTATATAAGTAGTATAAAGTCCATAGATAGGAATGGATAAAATAGGATATAATAGGAAAAGCAGGATGAAGAGGAAAAGCAGGATGAACAGGGCAAGCAGGATAAACAAGAGGAACAAATTAACAGGAAATATAGATATCCCTGCAGTAAATCAGGTATCCTGCGTACGGTTTGTTTCCAGAATAAGGATCGAAATCTGCAGTACATAATTTTCATATCCTTTTACTGACAGATCATCCAACAGTACATCCTCATAAAAATATTCTCCCAGCCGGTAACCGGCATTCTGCGCATAAGCCATCATACGCTCGTAGGTCTGATACAGTGTTTCATACCCGCCGGTGTGGTAAGCGGTCAGATAGGTGCCGGCTTCCTTTTGGAAAACGGGAAGTTTTCCTGGCTTTTCCATCAACTGCGTGTAAAAGAAACTGTAGTCTCCGAAGCTGCCGGCAGCTATGGCCTCATGGCGGATCAGGGAGCCTATCGAATAGGGACTGCTGATATTATGGGAATCACAATAGCGGATATGGTTAGCCATGGATAGAGCCACATTCCGGTCGCTTGTCAGCGGAACAGATTCCGTCAGAACCAGATAGGCCTTTGGCGTGGCTACAGGCCCGATGGAGCTGAGATCAAGCTGCAGGGCCTGACAGGTGAGATCCGCTTTTCTGTGAATCAGTTTTTCCATGCGCTGCATGGCTTTCAGGCGGCTATGCAGCTTCTCCTCCTCCGTATTTAACAGGGCGACCAGTTCCTGTGGACTTCGCCGGTCAAGATAGGCTTTGATATCAGAGAGCGGCATATCCAGTTCTCTGAGCATATGGATGACATTGAATACTTCAATCTGCGCTACGGTATAATACCGGTATCCATTGTCAAGCCGCACAGCGGGAGAGAAAATGCCCAGATTGTCATAGTGAAATAGGGTATGTTTGGTCACACCGCACAGTTTTGCGAATTCTCCGGTTGTAAAGTAGGCGGGCGTATATTCTTCCATGTTGGTCCCCTCCTTTTAGATCCATTGATACTTTCCTCTTATTATAGAAGTTGATTGGAAAATGTGCAAGAGGGCGGATACAGAGGGTATTTGTGAAAATTCCCTGAACAGTTGGATAGAAGGATGGAATTTTGAAAAAAAGTGTGATACAGTAAAACCCAGAAGAAAGAGAAGAGAGGACTATAAAGATGAAAAAGAAATTACTAGTTGCCGCAATACTGGCGGCAATGACTATGTTTGCAGCAGCCTGCGGTTCCGACGACACGAAAGGCAACAGCTCCACGGACAACGCAGGGCAGAGCTCTGAGGCGGAAGCGACTCCCGCGGGTCAGGATAGCGGAACCGGCCAGTCTGATTCCGGTGAGGCAAAGGATGGACAGACCGCGTCGACGGAGGATCTGGGAATCGATGTGGAATATCAGTTTGAGGAACCCAAGGCCGGAGATACAATCGCGGAGCTTCAGGTGAAAGACTTCGGGACCATTAAGATAAAGCTTTTCCCCGATGTGGCGCCGAAAGCGGTAGAGAACTTTGTAACCCACGCGAAAGACGGTTATTTTGACGGTCTGACCTTCCACCGGGTGATTCATGAATTCATGATCCAGGGCGGCGATCCCAATGGGGACGGTACCGGAGGCGAGAGCATCTGGGGGGAACCATTTGAGGACGAGTTTTCAAACAGCCTTTATCCCTGGCGGGGCGCGCTCTGTATGGCAAACTCCGGGAGCAATACCAATGGCAGCCAGTTTTTTATAGTACAGAATGAAAAATATGACGAGTCCCTGGTGTCTGAGATGGAGTCTATGGAATGGCCTCAGGAGATCATAGATAAATATAAGGAAAAAGGCGGAGCTCCCTGGTTGTTCGGACAGCACACGGTATTCGGTCAGGTGTTCGAGGGGCTGGATGTGGTAGACGCCATCGCTGAGGTAGAGACGTCGGAACCCGGAGTCAAGGATAAACCGGTTACCGATGTAATCATTGAAAAAGTTACTACTTATGTAAAAGAATGAGATAATCCTATCTAAAAAGAATGGATAAAAAGGAGGCTTTGGTATGGAAAGACTGAAAATACTGGTTGTGGATGATGAGAGCAGAATGCGCAAGCTGGTCAGTGATTTCCTGACCAAACAAAATTATGAGGTGCTGGAGGCAGAAGACGGCGCCCAGGCCATAGATATATTTTTTGAGGTGAAAGACATCGCGCTGATCATCCTGGACGTGATGATGCCGAAGATGGACGGATGGCAGGTATGCCGGGAGATCCGCCAGTACTCCCGGGTGCCCATCATTATGCTGACAGCCAGGGCGGATGAGAGGGATGAGCTGCAGGGCTTTGAGCTGGGAGTGGATGAATATGTAACCAAGCCGTTCAGCCCGAAGATTCTGGTGGCTAGAGTGGAGGCGATCCTGCGCCGGGCAAATGCCATCGTATCCGACGATATTTTAAGCGCCGGCGGTATCGAGGTGAACAAAGCTGCCCACATCGTGACCATAGACGGCAGCGCGGTGGAATTAAGCTATAAGGAATTCGAGCTGCTTACCTATTTTATGGAAAACCAGGGACTGGCTTTATCCAGGGAAAAGATTCTGAATAATGTCTGGAATTATGATTATTTTGGTGATGCCAGAACGATTGATACCCATGTGAAGAAGCTTAGAAGCAAGCTGGGCAGCAGGGGTGACTATATCAAGACTATATGGGGGATGGGTTATAAATTCGAAGTGGAAGGGTAAGCAGAGCATGCATGGGGAAAAAGAATGAAAAGACATTCATTGAAGATACAGATGGCCGTTATATTTATCATAATCATGGCGTCCACCCTGTTAATCGGCTGGGTAATCAACAATGTGTTTCTGGAGGATTATTATATTCTAAAGAAACAGGATGACCTGGTAGGTACCTACAACCAGTTAAACCGGGCAGCCAGCGAGAATAACTTCACCTCACCCGAGAGTCTGGGGCTTTTAAAAGTGCGGCTTCAGAAGGGCAATATTTCCATGTATGTGGTTACTCCCAACGGAGGTGCGCTGAAGTACTGTCCGAATGAGGAAGAATCCACGCTGCGGGACCAGTTATATGATTACATCACGGATCCGGACATTACCATGGACGGGAAAGAACCCTATGCAGTTCACAAGTTCATCGATCCGGATTCGGGGACGGAGTATGTGGAAATGTGGGGAATGCTGGACAGGGGGGATGTATTCCTGCTGCGTTCTCCGGTATCCAGTATCCAGGAAAGTGTCCTGATATCCAATCGTTTCATGGCATATATCGGGCTGGTAATCATCGTGGTCAGCGCGCTGATCATCTGGCTGATCTCCAGACGGATCACGGAGCCAATCCTGGAGCTGGCGCTAATATCGGAGAAAATGACGAAGTTAGACTTTGACGCCAAGTACCACAGGGTCTGTAAAAACGAGATCGATATACTGGGGCACCATATGAACCAGATGGCGGAGACGCTGGAGCACACCATATCCAAGCTGAAAACGGCCAACAACGAGCTGCAAAAGGACATACAGGAGAAAATCCAGATCGACGAGATGAGAAAAGAATTTCTCTCAAACGTCTCCCATGAACTGAAAACGCCCATCGCCCTGATTCAGGGCTATGCGGAAGGTTTAAAGGAATGCATCAATGACGACGACCAGAGCAGGGACTTTTACTGTGAGGTAATCATGGATGAGGCATCCAAGATGAATCTGATGGTCAAAAATCTGCTGAGCCTGAATCAGTTGGAATTCGGCAATGACAAGGTGCAGATGGAGCGGTTCGACATGACCTCCCTGATCCGGAATATCTTAATGTCCACGGATATCCTCATCCGGCAGAACGAAATCAAAGTGATATTCAAGGAAGAAGAACCGGTCTATGTCTGGGCGGATGAATTCAAAGTGGAAGAAGTCTTTACCAATTACCTGAGCAACGCGATCCATCACGCAGCCAACGAAAAAATCATAGAAATCCGAATGATTCCCATGGATAAGAATGTAAGAATCTCCGTATTCAATACAGGAATACCCATCCCGGCGGAGGATATCGGACACGTCTGGGATAAATTCTACAAAGTGGATAAAGCCAGGACAAGAGAATATGGCGGCAGCGGTATTGGCCTGTCCATTGTAAAAGCCATCATGGAATCTTTCCACAAGGAATGCGGGGTACAAAATTATGAAAATGGTGTGGAATTCTGGTTTGACCTGGATAAAGGTTTCTGAAAAGCTACTATGACCTTTCATAGAGTTTACAAAAAAGACGATTCCTGATGATAGATAGAAATAAAGTGGGTGCCGCAAAAACACAGTCTTCGAAAATGGACGCTTTGTGTTTGTGTGACACCCTCTTCTATTCTGTTTAAACTCTTTCCCATTCCAGAGCATCTCCCGGCCAATGCAAAGGAAAAGCATCCGGATCTTATGTAATTACATGGAAAAACTGCCGGTCTCTGTCTCGTTAATTACGTAATAAATCATATTTTCTTCGGGTTTCAAGTAGATATCCATTGTTTTGATATCTTTCACTTTGTTGCCGGCTTCCAGCCAAATGCTTTTGACGTGATCTATGACTTCCTTGTCACACATATGGCGTCCAGCGTATTCCAATACCACCTGACATTTCATAACACAATACCTCCCTAAAGAAACACAGATTAAAACTACGGTATAAATATAGTACAGTTTATGGTAAAATGCAATTGGCCCCAAAAAGATTGTGGAATTCTCTACGCTAAAGCGCTAAAATTCAGGGGATCATAGGTAATAATCCATAAACCGAAAGGGAAAATATGACATTTCCCTTTTCATTATATGCAGAACAGGAGGCAATATGAGTTCAAAAATCAGAGAATATTTACAACAATCAGATCGGATTCTGATCGGAATCGGAGAAGAAATTACCGCAAAATCCGACCAGGATACGCGTAAATGTGTCTATGAGGCACTAAATAACCTGCTAACCGGAAAAAATTACTACATCGTCTCTTTAGCAGAAGATGACCAGATGCTGCACACACCATTTGACCCGGCCAGAATCGTAACTCCTCTCTACACAGAAGAGGAAAAAGGAGAGCTTTACTGGAACACATACCTGCAATGGCTGTCTCAGACCCTCAATCATGACCTTTTCATCCTGGAGCTGGGCGCGGGCTTCCAATATCCGCAGATCATCCGTTTTCCCTTTGAAAAAACCGCCTACTTCAATCAAAAGTCCCATTTTATCCGTGTCCACTCCAAACTCTACCAGGTACCGACGCAGAGCGCAGACCGCTCCGAGGCCATCCAGGCGGATCCAGGGGAGTGGGTGCTGCGGATTTAGGTTTGGTTTTCGGACAGTCTCACGGGGGGATGAGAAAGCAGGCGGAATGGACATGTCCCCTTTTTTATGGTACACTGGTTGACAGAAAAAATAAGGATGTGGTGCGGATGATAGCGATCATTGACTATGATGCAGGTAATATTAAGAGCGTGGAAAAAGCACTGGTATCTCTGGGGCAGGAGGTCGTGCTGACCAGAGACCGGGATACCATATTGACGGCGGATAAGGTGATTCTTCCGGGTGTCGGTTCCTTTGGGGATGCCATGGCGAATCTGCGGGCTTATGGACTGGACGATGTGATCCGGGAAGTGGCCGGAAAGAATATTCCTTTCCTGGGAATCTGCCTGGGGCTTCAGCTGTTGTTTGAACATAGCGAAGAGAGCCCGGGGGTGGAAGGGCTGGGAATTCTGAAGGGCGAGATTGTAAAGATCCCGAAGCAGGAGGGGCTGAAGATCCCCCATATGGGCTGGAATTCTCTGGAGCTTATGAATCATGGACGTCTCTTTCAGGGACTGCCAGAACATCCTTATGTTTACTTTGTGCATTCGTATTATCTGCGTGCGGAGGACGAGGGGATTGTAAAGGCTGTGACGGGTTATAGTACCAAAATACATGCTTCGGTGGAAAAGGGCAGCGTGTTCGCTTGTCAGTTCCATCCGGAGAAAAGCAGTGATGTGGGGTTGCAGATTCTTAAAAATTTTGCTGCCATCGATAAGGAGGAATGTTAGATGTTTACGAAACGGATCATTCCATGTCTGGATGTACATAATGGACGGGTAGTAAAAGGAGTTAATTTTGTGAATCTGCGGGACGCCGGAGATCCGGTAGAGATCGCGGCAGCATATGACAGAGCAGGAGCGGATGAGCTGGTGTTCCTGGATATCACCGCTTCCTCAGACGCCAGAGAAACAGTAGTGGATATGGTTCGCAAGGTGGCTGAAAAGGTATTTATTCCTTTTACGGTAGGAGGCGGCATTCGAAGTGTGGACGACTTCCGGGCACTCCTGCGGGAAGGCGCGGATAAGATATCCATCAATTCCTCCGCGATCCAGAATCCTGACCTGATCCGGGAGGCGGCGGACAAATTCGGCAGCCAGTGCGTGGTCGTGGCAATCGATGCAAAGAGAAGAGAGGATAACAGCGGCTGGAATATCTATAAAAACGGCGGCCGGATCGATGTGGGAATCGATGCGATCGCCTGGGCCCGCATGGCCGAGCAGTTAGGAGCCGGAGAGATCCTTCTGACCAGCATGGACTGTGACGGGACCAAAGCCGGATATGATATCGAGCTCACCAGACAGATCGCCGACCGTGTCTCTATTCCGGTCATCGCATCCGGAGGAGCCGGTACAAAAGAACATTTCTATGAAGCGCTCACAAAGGGCGGTGCCGACGCCGCGCTGGCAGCCTCCCTGTTCCACTATAAAGAACTGGAAATCAAAGAAGTAAAAGAATACCTGAACCAACGCGGAGTATCCGTCCGCCTGTAGAAAAGGAGTGAGACTATGCCACCGATCAGCAATGACTGGCTTGAGCCCTTAGCGGCCGAATTCAAGAAACCATATTACATCCAATTACATAAAACGATCCTGAACGAGTACAATACCAGAAGAATCTACCCCAGTGCGGATGACCTGTTCAATGCGTTCCACCTGACCCCTCTTCACGATGTCAAAGTAGTGATCTTAGGCCAGGATCCCTATCATGGCAACGGCCAGGCCCACGGCCTTTGTTTTTCTGTAAAACCGGATGTGGAGATCCCTCCTTCCCTGGTCAATATCTATCAGGAGCTGCACGATGACTGCGGCTGCTACATTCCCAACAACGGCTATCTGGTAAAATGGGCTGAGCAGGGAGTCCTGTTACTGAATACCGTACTGACCGTCCGTGCCCATCAGGCGAATTCCCACCGCGGAATCGGATGGGAAGAATTCACCGACGCAGCCATCCGCGCGCTGAACGATCAGGACCGTCCGATCGTATTCATTCTGTGGGGCCGCCCCGCCCAATCCAAAAAGGCCATGCTCAACAACCCCAGGCATCTGATCCTGGAAGCTCCCCATCCCAGCCCTCTATCGGCATCCAGAGGCTTTTTCGGGAGCCGGCCTTTCAGCCAGACCAATGCGTTCCTCGAAAAGAACGGGCTGCAGCCTATCGACTGGCAGATCGAGAATATTTAACTGATGGCCGGAGATTAGGTCCATTGGGTCCATTGGGTCCGGTAAGGGCTGAGGCGGGTATGCGGCGGCTGGTTTCTGGCCGGACGGCCGGGTTTTGGGCGGCGGCCTCCCGGGGAGTCTTATGCTTTGCTGAAATTGCGCACCCTTCACTGGACGGGCCTAAGGGAGAAAGAGCGGGACAGGAGGAACATCGTGCCTATTCACCAAGAATTTCTGAAGAAATTCTCGGTTCAGAGGCACTCAAATTTTTGCAAGGTAAGCAAAAATTTGGTTCCCCCTGTCCCGCTCTTTCTCCCTAAGGCCCGCCACAGCTCGTGTGAGCAATTTCAGCAAAGCATAAGACTCCCCGGGAGGCCGTCGCCCAAAACCCGGCTGTCCGGCCAGAAACCAGCCGCCGCATACCCACCTCAGCCCTTACCTGCTTTGGCTCAATTTTCGATCGGATATGAGGTGTTTTGATTAATTTGAATAATGAGTTGTGTTGGTGGCAATATATACTGTATTCTGGTTTATTTTTCTGAAAGCGCAGGTCAAAAATAGTCGGCGGTGGTTACGTCTCCGTTTTTTGGAGAGTATTCCCCCATCATTGTCCGGATTGGCCGGCTGTTGGCCGGCTAATAGACGGAAAACTGTTGCAAATATGGGGAAGTCTGGTATAATTGAGTAGGAGTTATGATTTTGGAAATGCTTAGGAGGTCAGTTGGATGGCAGAGACTAGAAACACATATATGATACACGCAGATGGGAATCTGGGTGAGGTGCAGATCGCAGATGAAGTGGTTACCATTATTGCGGGACTTGCCGCTACGGAAGTAGAGGGTGTCGCGTCTATGGCGGGAAATATCACCAATGAGCTGGTCAGCAAGCTGGGGATGAAGAATTTGAGCAAGGGCGTTAAGGCTGAGATCGTGGATAACAATGTCAGTGTGGAACTGGCTCTGAATCTGAAATATGGTTATAATATTCCGGAAACCAGCGAGAAGGTTCAGGACCGGGTCAAGACCGCGATTGAGAACATGACAGGGTTGCAGGTGATTGACGTGAATATCCGGATCGCCGGCGTGGAGATGGAAAAAAGTAATTAATCCTTTTTTCTTTGAAAAGAATATAGTATAATAGGGGTGTCTGTGCAAGACACCCTTTTTATTATAGGACGGGAAGTGCGTATCAAACAGGGAGTATGATTTGACAGACAGTGCGTTTTGACGTACCGATGGTCACGGCAGGCAGAGCTGATATGTATGGAGCGGTACGGTTTGCTTAAAGGGTGCGGCGCAGAAGTAATCGATTAGGAGAGAAAACATGGGAAGAAGAGAATTGCGGGAACATATTTTCCGGCTGTTATTCCGAATTGAATTTCATAAGGAAGAGGAGATGCAGGAGCAGATCGCTCTTTATTTTGACAGCCTGGAGGAGGTACCACAGGACCCGGATCTGGAATATATACGGAAGAAATATATGGATGTGTCGGCCAGGGTGGAAGAGATCGACAGGAAGCTGGATGAAGTGACGGAAGGCTGGTCCGTGAAGCGTATGGGCAAGGTGGATCTGGCTGTCTTAAGGCTGGCGGTGTATGAACTGCTGTATGATGAGGATATCCCTACCGGGGTGGCGATCAACGAGGCAGTGGAGCTGTGTAAAAAATACGGCGGGGAGGAATCCCCTGCTTTTGTGAATGGAGTGCTTGCGAAGCTGGCGTAAGGCGGGCGCATGAGGAGTTTTCATGAGAAATGTGTATTCCGTAGGACAGGTGAACGCCTACATTAAGAATATGTTTACCCAGGATTTTGTGTTAAACCGGATTTATGTGAAAGGCGAGGTGTCCAACTGCAAATACCATACGTCCGGACATATCTACTTTTCTCTAAAGGACGCGACCGGAGCGATCGCCTGTGTCATGTTTTCCGGACAGCGCAGAGGACTGGCCTTCCGGATGCAGGAGGGGCAGCAGGTAATCGTGCTGGGCGCGGTCAACGTCTATGAACGGGACGGCAAATACCAACTCTATGCCAAAGAAATTATCTTAGATGGCGCCGGACTGCTATACACAAAATATGAACAATTGAAAAAAGAATTGGAAGATATGGGCATGTTTGCGGAACAGTACAAACAGCCCGTTCCAAAATATATCCGGAAACTGGGGGTAGTCACGGCTCCAACCGGGGCGGCGGTCCGGGATATTATGAATATCACCAGACGAAGGAACCCCTATGTGCAGATGATTCTGTATCCGGCTCTGGTGCAGGGCGAGGGAGCAGCTGCCAGTATTGTAAAGGGGATCCGTACCCTGGATGCTATGGGAGTGGATACGATCATAGCCGGACGTGGAGGCGGTTCCATCGAGGATCTTTGGGCTTTTAATGAGGAGAGCGTGGCCAGGGCGATCTTTGAATGCCGTACGCCGGTGATCAGCGCGGTGGGGCATGAGACGGACACGACGATCGCGGACTATGTGGCAGACTTAAGAGCGCCGACTCCTTCCGCAGCCGCAGAGCTGGCGGTTTTTGATTATGAACTGTTCCGGGACCAGCTGGAGGGCTACTGGTATGAACTGCAGCACAGGCTGAGGCTTAAGCTTTCGGATGCCAGGAGCCTGGCGAAGCAGTATCAGATGCGGCTGTCCTATGTAAGCCCTAAGAATCAGATCAGGGAGAAGCGGCTTCTGACGGCGGAGCTTATGGAGAAGTTATCCCAGGGGATGAACGCAAAGCTGCTGGACCGCAGGCACAGGCTTTCCCTGTATATCGAGAAGTTCCACGGGCTTTCTCCTCTGGGAAAACTGAATCAGGGGTATTCCTATACGGAGAATGACAGCGGACAGGCTGTGACCGGTGTGGAGCAGGTACATACGGATGAGATGCTGCAGATCCATGTAAGAGACGGCAAAATCCGGGCGAAAGTCTGCGGCACTGAGAAGATCAGGAGGATAGAGGATGAGCAATGTGAAATATAATCAGGAAGAGAAGACGCTGGAAGAAGCCTTCGGAGAACTGAACGGAATGATAGAAAAGCTGGAGGACAGCCAGGTTTCCCTGGAAAATTCCTTTCAAATCTATCAGGAAGGTATGAAACTGTTAAAATATTGCAATGATAAAATTGATACCGTTGAGAAAAAAATGCTGGTAATCAATGAAGATGGTGGTCTGGATGAATTTTAATGAAGAACTGCAAAAAAGGGTAAATGAGATTGAAGAGATAATCAGGGAGTATCTGCCTGCGGAGGTAGGGTTTCAGAAAACGGTCATTCAGGCTATGAATTATAGTATTCTGGCCGGCGGGAAGCGGCTGAGGCCGATGTTTATGCAGGAGACCTACCGGTTGTTCGGCGGCAGCACGAAAGTGGTGGAGCCATTTATGGCCGCGATGGAGATGATTCATACCTATTCCCTGGTCCACGACGACCTGCCGGCGATGGATAACGATGAGTACCGCAGAGGCCGTAAGACGACTCATGTGGTATATGGGGAGGCCATGGGCATCCTGGCAGGTGACGCCCTGCTAAACTATGCGTTTGAGACAGCGACCCGGGCTTTTGAGATGGAGCCCTCGAATATCCGCATCGGAAAGGCGCTCCGTATCCTGGCTGTCAAAGCGGGGATCTATGGAATGATCGGCGGACAGACGGTGGATGTGGAAGCAGTGGGACAGCCTCTGACCAGGGAAAAGCTGGATTTTATCTACGAGCTGAAGACGGGGGCGCTGATTGAAGCCGCCATGCTGACAGGGGCAGTGCTGGCAGGGGCCTCTGACGGGCAGCTGAAGACCGTGGAACAGATCGCATCGGATGTGGGACTGGCGTTCCAGATCCAGGATGATATCCTGGATGTCACCAGCACGATGGAAGAGCTGGGCAAGCCCATCGGCAGCGATGAGAAGAATGAAAAAACCACATATGTCACGATCAAGGGACTGGATCAGGCCAAAGCGGATGTGGAGATGATTTCACAGCGTGCGATGGACGCGCTGCATTCCCTGGACCGGGATGATGCGTATCTCCAAGCTCTGATGGAATCCCTCATAAATCGTAAAAAATAGGAGCGGTGCTCATGTATCTGGAAAGAATCAACCAACCCAATGATATTAAAAAAATAGAAGAAAAGAATCTGCCGCTGCTGGCAGAAGAGATCCGCAGGTTCCTGATTGACAAGATCAGTACGACCGGAGGACATCTGGCATCCAATCTGGGGGTGGTGGAGCTGACGATGGCTCTTCACCTGGCCTTTGAGCTGCCGGAGGACAAGATCGTCTGGGATGTGGGGCATCAGGCCTACACACATAAACTGCTGACCGGACGCCGGGAAGGCTTCGATGAGCTGCGCAAGTACGGAGGAATGAGCGGGTTCCCGAAACGAAGGGAGAGCCCCTGTGACTGTTTTAACACCGGACACAGCTCTACCTCCATCTCGGCGGGGCTGGGCCTGGTACAGGCCAGGGAACTGCTGGGAGGCTACAATAAGGTGATATCGGTGATCGGGGACGGCGCTCTGACAGGCGGTATGGCCTATGAGGCTCTGAATAATGCTTCCCGTCTGGAAAGCAATTTTATCATTGTTCTCAATGACAACAATATGTCGATCTCTGAGAATGTAGGGGGAATGTCCACCTACTTAAGCGAGCTTCGGACGGCAGACGCCTACACGGGCTTAAAGACCGGGGTCTATAATTCCCTGTCAAAGATTCCGGTATACGGGGATAAGATGATCGAGCAGATCCGCAAGACCAAGAGCGGCCTGAAGCAGCTGATCATTCCAGGAATGTTCTTTGAAGAGATGGGAATCACTTATCTGGGGCCTGTGGACGGACACAATGTGGAGCAGATGGTGAAGATTTTCCACGAGGCGGAAAAACTGGAAAACGGAGTCCTGGTGCACGTGATCACGAAAAAGGGCAAGGGGTATGCCCCTGCTGAGCGGCATCCGGCTAGGTTTCACGGGGCGGAGCCCTTTGATATCAAGACAGGTCTGCCGACCAATAAACGCACCAAATCGAACTGGACCGATGTATTTTCCACCGTCATGCGAAAACTGGGTGACCGGGATGAGTTGGTCGTGGCGGTAACGGCAGCTATGCCGGACGGGACAGGATTAAAGAGGTTCCGCAATATGTTCCCCGACCGTTTTTTTGACGTGGGGATCGCGGAGGAGCATGCGGTTACTTTTGCGGCTGGTCTGGCCGCGGCAGGTTTGAAACCAGTGGTCGCCGTATATTCTTCATTTTTACAGCGGGCCTATGATCAGATTCTGCATGATGTATGTATCCAGAATCTGCACGTGGTCTTTGCCGTCGACCGTGCGGGAGTGGTGGGAAGCGACGGGGAGACGCATCAGGGGATTTTCGACCTTTCCTATCTGTCCAGCATTCCTAATATGACAATTATGGCTCCCAAAAATAAGTGGGAGCTGTCCGATATGATGAAATTCGCGGTGAATTATGACAGGCCCATTGCGCTTCGATACCCCCGGGGGACAGCCTATGACGGGCTGAGGGAATACCGGCATCCGATTGAATACGGAAAAAGCGAGATACTTTTCGAGGAATCGGACATTGCACTGCTGGCCGTCGGTAACATGGTGGAGACGGCGCTTGTCCTCAGAGAACGGATCAAGGACATCGGCTATAATTGTTCCCTGGTCAATGCCCGCTTTGTAAAACCGCTGGATGAGCAGATGGTAAGAGAGATATCCGCAGATCACAAGCTGCTGGTGACTCTGGAGGAAAATGTAAAAAGCGGAGGCTTCGGTGAACGGGTCCTGGATCTGGTCAACAGTGAGCATCTGAATACCAGCGTGCTGATTACCGCGCTTCCGGATGAGTATGTGGAGCACGGCAATGTGGACATTCTGAAGAGGGAATCAGGGATTGACCAGGAGACTTTATTTAAGAAAATTTTGTCGGAATATGTGGGGCTATAGAGGATAAATGAAAGAGAGACTGGATGTTTTACTGGTCAGACAGAACCTGGCGTCTTCCCGTGAAAAGGCCAAAGCGGTCATCATGTCCGGAGATGTATTTGTCAACGGGCAGAGGGAAGATAAAGCCGGAACGATGTTTGATGAGACAAAGGTAAAGATAGAAGTACGGGGGACTGCGCTGCCCTATGTGAGCAGAGGCGGCCTGAAGTTAGAGAAGGCCATGGACTGCTTTGGCGTGGAGATAGAAGGGAAGATCTGCATGGACGTCGGATCCTCAACGGGGGGATTCACCGACTGCATGCTTCAAAATGGAGCAGTTAAAGTCTATGCGGTGGACGTAGGACACGGGCAGCTGGACTGGAAACTTCGGCAGGATGAGCGGGTGGTCTGTATGGAAAAGACAAATATCCGCTATGTGAAGCCGGAGGATATAGGAGAGCCTGTTGGCTTTTCCTCCATCGATGTTTCTTTTATTTCGCTGACCAAGGTACTGATTCCGGTCCGGGAACTTCTTACCCCGGATGGTTCCGTTGTCTGCCTGATCAAGCCGCAGTTTGAAGCAGGACGGGAAAAGGTTGGGAAAAAAGGTGTGGTACGGGATGCAGCCGTGCATCTGGAAGTGATTGAAAAAGTGATTACTTTTGCTATGGAAAATGGATTTTGCGTACGGAATCTGGACTTTTCTCCGATCAAAGGACCGGAAGGAAATATAGAATACCTGCTGTATCTGCAAAAGAGGCCGGAAGATGGACAGCCGGCATCAGGCGAGGTAAGGGCGGAAGATAAGCAGGCGGCGCCTTGCCGGGTTCGTCCGGCAGACGTGGTTGCGCGGGCGCATCAGCAGTTGGATGTCCCGGGCGGCAAATAAAATTATTGGCCCGATCATGGAGAAAATAAAATTTAGGTGGACGAAGATATGGACAAGTTTTACATATTGACGAACAGTATGAAAGACCGGGACTTAAAGGTCACCGGGCAGATACGGGATTATCTGGAGGCCAATGGCAAAGGAGCCGTCATCCGTACCGAACCGTTGACGGACGGTATGGTCCTTCCGGAAGATGTACAGTGTATGATTGTCCTGGGAGGGGATGGAACCATGATCCAGGCCGCACGGGCGGCAGTGGAACAGGAGATTCCGCTTCTGGGGGTGAATCTGGGAACCCTGGGTTATCTGACGGAGGTGGAACAAAAATCTCTGATCCCGTCGCTTAAACTGCTGCTGGAAGGCAATTATGAGATCGAGGAGCGCATGATGCTGCGGGGATCAGTGTATCATGGAACACACAAGGCGGGCTCTGATCTGGCGTTAAATGATATCGCCATTAACCGGACGGGGTCCCTGCGCATTTTAAGCTATCACATCTATGTGAACGGATCATTTCTGAATTCGTACAGCGCAGATGGGATCATCGTATCCACACCCACGGGATCCACGGGATACTCCCTGTCCGCAGGCGGTCCCATCGTAGATCCGAAAGCTTCACTGATCATGATCACTCCCATCTGTCCGCACACGCTGAATACCAGGAGTATCATCCTGTCCGCCAATGATGAGATCACCATCGAGCTGGGAGAAGGCCGGAAGAGAGATGAGGAAGCCGCTGAGGCTGCGTTTGACGGGGAGAATCCGATTCATATCGTAACCGGTGACCGGATCATCATTCATCAGGCATTGCGTAAAACAAAGATTGTAAAATTGAGCAAGCGCAGCTTTCTGGAAGTATTGCGGCGGAAGATGGGTGCAGATCAGCCAGGCAGATAGCAGGAGGAGAATATCTTGAAGACACAGCGTCATGCGAAAATCATCGAATTGATATCCAAATATTCCATAGAAACCCAGGAAGAGCTGGCGGCACGGCTGCAGGAGGCCGGTTATCAGGTCACCCAGGCCACGGTATCCAGGGACATCCGGGAACTGAAGCTGACCAAGATGGCGGCGGAGGATGGCCGGCAAAAATATATGGTCTATCAGGAACGGGATGATGTAACCAACGAAAAATATGTCCGCGTATTGAGGGATGGTTTTCTGTCCATGGATATGGCACAGAACATTCTGGTGATCAAGACCGTATCCGGGATGGCTATGGCGGTGGCGGCCGCGCTGGATGCCATGCACTGGTCGGAAATTGTCGGCTGTATCGCGGGGGACGACACGATTATGTGCGCGGTCCGAAGCGTTGACGATACTCTGGTGGCTATGGAACGGATCCGTAAAATACTGGGAAATAATTAACGGACACAAATGAAGAAAACAAACAATGCAAACGCGTTGAGGAGTGAACGAAATGCTGGTTAGTCTGCATGTGAAAAATCTGGCGCTGATTGACGAGGCGGAAGTATATTTTAGCGAAGGATTAAATATACTAACGGGTGAAACCGGTGCGGGGAAGTCGATTTTGATCGGCTCCATTAATCTGGCTTTGGGCGGGCAGGCCGCTAAGAATCTGATCCGGGATCCGGACCAGCCTGCTTTGGTGGAGCTGGTGTTCGAAGTGACCAATCCGGACAGCTTAATTAAGCTTCAGGAACTGGATCTGTATCCGGAGGACGGCGGGCTTTTTATTTTATCCCGTAAGCTGGTCAATGGGCGCAGCATTGGTAAGGTAAACGGAGAAATCGTCTCTGCCGGCGTCTTAAAACAAATTGCGGAAATTTTGATTAATATCCACGGGCAGCACGAACATCAGTCTTTATTATATAAGAAAAAGCATCTGGAGATTCTGGATGATTATGGAAGCAAAGAAATCTCCCCGCAGAAAGTGAAAGTCCGGGAAGCGTATGCGGCATACAGCGAGTTAAAAGAGACCTATGATGCCACCGGAATGGATGAGGAACAAAGGACCAGAGAGATCTCTTTCCTGAATTTTGAGATCCAGGAGATTGAGGACGCCGCATTAAAAGACGGTGAGGACGAGGAACTGGAAAGCCGGTATAGGAAGATGGTAAATGCCAGGAAGATTCTGGAGGCGGTGACCATGGCGGATGGGCTGACCGGCGCCATGGAGGAAACTGGTGCCCAGGAGACCATCGGAAGAGCGGTACGGGAGCTTCATGCTGTGGCGGCCTTTGATGGAAAAATCCAAAGCTTAAGTATGCAGCTCCAGGATGTCGAAAATCTTTTGAACGATTTTCATCGGGAATTGTCGGATTATGCGCAGGAACTTTGCTTTTCCCAGGAAGATTTTCAGAAGACGGAAGAGAGACTGGATACGATCAACCATCTGAAATCCAAATATGGACAAACCATCAGGCAGATATTGGAATATCAGGCGGCCCAGCAGGAAAAGCTGGAAAAATTAGTGGATTATGAACAGTATCGGAAAAAGCTGGCAGAAAAGCTTCAACAGTCGGAAGCGGTTTTAAAAAAGACAACGGATCAACTGAGCGTGCTCCGGTCAAAATATGCCGGACAATTGGGCAGGCAGATTCGGTCAGCCCTGAAAGACCTGAATTTCCTGGATGTCTTATTTCATATAGAAGTGTGCCCGCTTGGACATTTTACCGCAAACGGTGGTGATGAGGCGGAATTCATGATCTCTACGAACCCAGGTGAAAAGGAGCGGCCTTTGGCCCAGGTAGCGTCAGGCGGTGAGCTTTCCCGTATCATGCTGGCGATCAAGACGGTGATGGCGGATCAGGATGCCACAGAGACGCTGATCTTCGATGAGATTGACACGGGGATCAGCGGCCGTACGGCCCAAAAGGTGTCGGAAAAACTGGCGTTTGTGGCGAAAGGCCATCAGGTGATCTGCATCACGCATCTGGCTCAGATCGCCGCCATGGCGGACGCCCATTTTGCCATCGAAAAAAATGTAAAAAAGAAAGAAACGATTACCATTATACGAAAGCTGAATGATTCCGAGATGGTCCAGGAATTGGCAAGAATCCTGGGAGGCGCAGAAATTACGGAAACGGTGCTCAAAAACGCAAAGGAAATGAAAGAATTGGCAATAGGTACAAAATCATCCTAGTGTGAAACCGTCATTTCTTCACATAATAATTGAGGGATATAGCTTAGCTATATTCCTTTTGCTTTTTTTCGAAAGAAAGAGGTAAGGATGTGAAGAAAATGTCGAAAAAGGCGTCTTATCGGCGGATTTTAATTCTATGTACCATATTAGGTATCCTGCTGCTTGGTATCTTCGGATATCTGAGAATCCGCAATGCGGTTCCGGATGAAATCAAACTGGTAGCGGAATCCAATGAATCAAATATCCCGAAGGACCAGCTGCACCTGAATAAAGACTACCCTATTTCTTTTGGGGATGGAAGTTCGGGCCAGGATACCGTAAAATGTAAGTTATTCGGTCTCATAGACTTAAAGGACGTCAAAGTTTCAGTTGTAAAGGATCAAAAACTGATACCGGGAGGGACGCCGATTGGTATTTATATGGAGACCAAAGGGGTGTTAATTATAGGTACCGGAACAGTCACTGGAATGGATGGGCTGAATTATGAGCCGGCTTATCACCTGGTAAAGACGGGGGATTATATCGAAGCGGTGAATTCGGAGCCGATCTATAACAAAACGGATCTCATCGAGAAGGTGAACCAGTATGGCAATGAGGAGGTGATACTGAATATCAGGAGAAATGAAGAGGAGATACAATTAAAGGTAAAACCGGTTATGACAGCACCAGAAGAATTCCGGTTGGGTATCTGGGTCAGAGATAATACGCAGGGGATCGGAACATTGACGTTTATCGACGAAAATGGTCGATTCGGTGCGCTGGGACACGGTATCACGGATGTTGATACCAGTACTTTAATGGAGATGGATGACGGAAAACTCTATGAGACAAAGATTCTGTCCATTATCAAGGGGGAAAAGGGAAGCCCCGGAGAGATGACAGGCTTTATTGATTACAATGATGCAAATGTGCGGGGGCAGATTCAGGACAATACCGAGGCCGGAATATTCGGAATCGCCAATGATACGTTGAAACAGGAAGTAAACGCGGAACCTATGGATATCTGTATGAAACAGGATATTGAGCTGGGGCCGGCAGTGATCCGATGCTGTGCCAGCGGCGAGGTAAAGGATTATCAGGTCGAAATCAAAGAGATAAATATGACCGGAGACGATGTGAATAAAGGAATTGTACTGGAAATCACGGATCCGGAATTATTAAATCTGACTGGCGGTATTATCCAGGGGATGAGTGGAAGCCCTATCATCCAAAATAACAAAATTATTGGTGCAGTTACCCATGTTTTCATTCAAGATTCTTCGAGGGGATTTGGCATTTTCATCGAAAATATGCTGCAAATGGAGAGTGAAAATCAGTAATCCTGTATATGGAAATAAAATGCTGTCGAAAACATGCGATAACATATTCTTGCTTATGAAATATATTGTATATATAATTAAAAACAGCTCTCACAAACTGCAAAATTTGGCGCCAAACAGTTTGTTCTGCTGCAAAAGATAATATACTTTTACATTCTTTTATCATATAACCGAATAAAAACCAAGGAGGATCTTATGGACAGATTAAATATTGCAATTGCCGATGATAATGAAAGAATCGTGGAGTTACTTGACGAAATCATCAGCCAGGATGATGAATTGCAGGTAGTAGGGAAAGCGACGAACGGGGAAGAGGCTCTGGACATCATTAAAACCAAAGAACCGGATGTGGTACTGTTAGATATCATTATGCCTAAGATGGATGGATTAAGCGTAATGGAAAAGGTGAAAAATGATGCCAATCTCAAGAAACCTGCTTTTATTATGATCACGGCGATTGGGCAGGAGGGAATTACGGAAGATGCATTTAATCTGGGTGCTGATTTTTATATCATGAAACCATTTGACAACGAAGTGGTAATCAATCGGATTAAAAGATTTAAGGGCGGATCGAACCGGAAGTTCGCAGAATCCAAAAGGATCACAGCGTATGAGAACAGAGGCGGATCCATGGAACACAATCTGGAAAACGATGTTACCAATATCATTCATGAAATAGGAGTACCTGCTCATATTAAAGGCTATCAATATTTAAGAGATGCCATTATCATGTCAGTGAACGATATGGATATGTTAAATTCGATCACCAAGGTTTTGTATCCTACCATTGCCAAGAAACACCAAACAACGCCAAGCAGAGTGGAACGGGCGATTCGCCACGCCATCGAAGTGGCCTGGAGCAGAGGGAAGATGGATACGATAGACGAATTATTTGGTTATACGGTAAGTAATGGAAAAGGAAAGCCCACCAACTCAGAATTTGTAGCTTTGATCGCTGATAAAATCCGGTTAGAGTACAAAACGAGATAGCGGCAGAAATTTATAGCAGATATTTAATTTGTGGATGTACATATTTGGAAGCAAGATAACACTTTCATTAGTGGGGCCAATGCGTTATAATAGTTACATAAAGTTTTATGATCAAGGAGGATACGCATATGAAGAAAGTGGCATTCATTGCTTCAGAAGGAGTTCCGTTTATCAAGACAGGAGGGCTGGCCGATGTCGTAGGATCCTTACCGAAGTGCTTTAATAAAGATGAATTCGATGTCAGAGTAATCCTTCCAAAATATATGTGCATGAAACAGGAGTTCAAGGACCAGTTACAGTATGTAACCCACTTTTATATGGATTTGAATTGGAGAAGCCAGTATGTAGGGGTCCTGCAGATCGAATATGACGGAATTCTGTTTTATTTTATCGACAATGAATATTACCTGGCAGGGCCAAAACCCTACGGAAATATTTTTGAAGATATCGAGAAGTTCGCATTTTTCTCCAAAGCTGCGTTGTCAGCCCTTCCTGTAATCGGGTTTCAGCCTGACATTATCCATTGCCATGACTGGCAGACGGGTCTGGTGCCTGTTTATTTAAAAGATCGTTTCCATGATGGGGAGTTTTATCGGAATATGAAATCCGTCATAACGATACATAATCTGAAGTTCCAGGGGGTTTGGGATATTAAGACGGTTCAGGATGTGACAGGCCTGCCGAAGTATTATTTTAGCCCGGATAAACTGGAAGCCTACGGGGATGCGAATTACCTGAAAGGCGGTATCGTCTATGCGGATGCGATTACTACGGTTAGTGAGACTTACGCGGAGGAAATAAAACAGCCGTTTTACGGCGAACATCTGGACGGGCTTATGCGCGCCAGAGCAAACTCTTTAAGAGGAATCGTCAACGGAATTGATTACAATGAATACAATCCTGAAACAGATACTTATATAGCGCAACAGTATAATGCCAGGAATTTCCGCAAGGAAAAAGTAAAGAATAAAATAGCGTTGCAGCAGGAATTGGGACTGGAAGTGGATCCAGGTAAGATGATGATCGGCATGGTGTCCAGGCTTACGGATCAAAAGGGGTTTGATCTGATCGCCTATATTATGGACGAATTGTGTCAGGATAACGTCCAACTGGTAATTCTAGGAACTGGGGAAGAGCGTTACGAGAATATGTTCCGTCATTACGACTGGAAATATAACGGAAAGGTATCGGCACAGATCTATTATTCGGAGCCTATGTCTCATAAGGTCTATGCATCCAGCGACGCTTTCCTGATGCCTTCCTTGTTTGAACCCTGCGGTTTAAGCCAGCTGATGAGCCTGAGATATGGAACGGTGCCCATAGTCCGGGAGACCGGCGGCTTAAAAGATACGGTAGAGCCATACAATGAGTTTGGGAATTCCGGAACAGGATTCAGTTTTACAAACTATAATGCACATGAGATGCTGTCCATTATCCGGTATGCAGAGAATATTTATTATAATAAGAAACGTGAGTGGAATAAAATCATCGACCGGGGTATGGCCAAAGATTTTTCGTGGAATAATTCCGCTAAGAAATATGAGGAACTTTATCGCTGGCTTGAATGAACGATATGGTATGAGAGAGATTTTCAGCAGGCCCGGGACACTCCCGCCATTTGGCGCGGAGTGTCCCGGGCCTGTTAGGTTCCTGCTCTTTTTTGGGTATGCCGATCTGTTTTTTACTGGATTCTGAGACAACAGGGATCACGAATCTATTCAGGAGAATAAAATTTCATATTAATTGGTATAGATTACCTGAAAGAAGACATACTAAGATTGTAAAAATCTGATGTGTATCAAGGAGGAAATTTTTATGGCTGATTTATCAGAACTGGATTTACAGAATTTACGTCATCTGATTATGGCTCATGAAGTAAACCATTGCAAAATGCAGGCTTATGCTGAGCAGTCTACGGATCCGTCCGTAAAACAATTTTTTAACAAGGCCGCACAGTCTGCTACTCAGGAAAAACAGCAGCTGATGCAGTTCTTAGGTTAAGGAGGGAATGACCATGATGGATGAAAAAACAATGGTAGCAGATGCTCTTTGGGGTATCAACGGTGATCTGGGGAAATTCGGTGAGATGATCCCTCAGACGGAGAATCCGTCTCTGAAGCAGGTTCTGAAACAGATGAGAAATATGTGCGAACAGTCCCAGGAAGAACTGTATCAGATCGCACGCAGCAAGAGTTATTATGTTCCTGCTGAGAAGGCTACGGCTGAAGAAGTACAGCATGTGAAATCCGTTTTAACTCAGCTGTCCGGAAACGGGAAATCTTCACTTCTGTAATTTGATTTCAGATTTTTTAAGATTTGAGAAATCGGCGGTAAGGTATACTGATATAGTAGCCTTACGGCCGATTTTGTATGCCCGACAAAGGCCAGGTGCCCGCCCCGCGTCCCGGAACAGGAGCCCTTGTCCCCCGGATTTCTTCCCGGCCAGTTCTTTTTCAATTGATAAGCTTGACATGAAATTGAGATGAGCGTATTATTGTATTATTAAAATAGTACAATAAAGGTAGAATACTTAGAAATGACAGGAGTTGGCCATATGAATGAATATTGGTTTGTGGCAATTGCCGCGGCAGTTGTGCTGCTGATCGTCTTCCTGAAACTATTTTATGATAGGATCAAGTGGGAACGGAAAAGGGAGAGGAAGATCGCGCTCAGCTGGGGGAAACAGCCGGAACAGGAGTATACGGCGGAGGAGTTTGACAGTATATCGCATTTTTGCAGACGCCGGCATAACGGGGTGACAGGGATCGATGACATTACCTGGAATGATCTGGATATGGATGAGGTGTTTATGCTGGTGAACCATACATGGTCATCGCCGGGACAGGAATGTCTTTATGATATTATGAGGACGCCGGTTTATGAGAAATCAGTGCTGGAGGAAAGAGAACGGCTGATTTCTTATTTCGCGTCCCACGAGAACGAACGGCGTTCCGTGGAGAAGATTTATGCGAAAATGGGCCGGGTCAAAGGAGTGTCGCTGGCGGATTATGTATATTGGCTTGCGGATCTGACCGAGATGAAGGTTGTGCCGCATATTATTAGGGCAGTGCTTGCCCTGGCAGGAATCGTGTCCATTTTTGCCGCGCCGGCTCAGGGAATTATATTTTTTATCTTGATAATGTGCGCGAATATCATGAATTATTTTTCACAGAAGAAAGAGATAGAGCCCTATATCAGCGCTTTCGCCTTTATTATTAAAATGATGGATACGGCGAAAGAACTGGAGAAATTAAATATCAGGGAGATTGAAAGTTACCAGGCGCAGATGAAGAAAACATCCAGGCAGTTTAATAAATTCCGGAAGAATTCTTTTCTGGTGCTGGCCGGACAGGGCGGGATGAATGAGGATCCTCTGGCCATGATTCTGGATTATATCCGCATGGTTTTCCATGTAGATCTGATCAAATTTAACTGGATGCTCAAGGAAGTGAAGCTGCATTTAAAAGATGCGGAGTTGTTTATCGAGCAGATCGGAATGCTGGAAAGTATGATCGCTATCGCTAATTTTAGGGAAATGATGCCGTATGTGTGCCTGCCTGAACTGCAGCAGGGAGAGATCGTCCGTCTGGAAGCGGAAAATATCTATCATCCGCTGGTGGAGCATGCGGTCGCCAGTTCCATACAGGCCAAACGGGGAGTTCTTCTCACTGGTTCCAACGCATCCGGTAAATCTACATTTTTAAAAACAATCGCCATCAACGCGATTCTGGCCCAGACGATCCATACGGCGCTGGCTGACCGCTATCAGGGGAATTATTTCAGTATCTATTCTTCTATGGCGTTAAAGGATAATCTGATGGGGCAGGAGAGCTATTTTATAGTGGAAATTAAGTCTTTGAAGCGGATTCTGGACGCAGTGGACAAAGAGCATCCGGTATTGTGTTTCGTGGATGAGGTGCTCAGAGGTACAAATACGGTAGAGCGGATCGCCGCGTCATCCGAGATACTAAAAAGTTTAAATGATGCGGGTGTGCTGTGCTTTGCCGCCACTCATGATATAGAGCTGACGTATATTCTGGATGATTCTTATGATAACTATCATTTCAGAGAAGAAATTAAGGATCAGGACATTCTGTTTGATTACTGCCTCCGTGAGGGCCGGGCGACCTCAAGAAATGCAATCCGCCTGCTTGGTCTGATCGGATACGATGAGGAGATTATCAATAAGGCGGAAAACATGGCCACCCGGTTTGCGGAGGAAGGCGTTTGGGCTTTGGGCGAGTAGCAAGTTAAAATCAGGAGCCGCTTACGAGCTGATCCAAGGTTTTGAAGGTATAGCCCATCTCTTCCCATTTGGTCAGCAGTTCATCCAGAATCTCTCCATTGGTTTTGGAAGTGCTGTGCAATAAGACGACGGCTCCGGGGTGAATGCGGCCCAGAAGCTTGTCAAAGGCCTCTTCTTTTGTGGGTTGCTTATCCTGATACCAGTCTACATAGGCCAGACTCCAGAAGAAGGTCTTATAGCCCATCTCCTGCGCCATTTTTAAATTGGATTCGCTGTATTTTCCCTGAGGCGGGCGGTAGTATTTAGTCATGGGCTGGCCGATGGTCTCCTGGTATAGGGTTTCGATATCCCCTAACTCTTTGGAAAAGGCGTCCATTGTGGAGATCTTGGACATATCCGGATGGTTGTATGTATGATTTCCCACAATATGTCCTTCCGCGACCATGCGTTTTACCAAGTCCGGGCTGGTGGACAGAAAATTACCGACCACGAAGAATGTGGCGTGGGCATTGTGCTTCTTCAGGGCATCCAGAATAGGCGCGGTATTGCCATTTTCGTATCCGCAGTCAAAAGTCAGATATAGAACTTTATCAGTTGTATTCTCTGCATAGTATGCGTCGTACTGTTTTAGCTCATCGAAAGTCGCGTTGGCAACCGGCGGCTGTCCTTCTTCCTGAAAGCTTAGACCCCAGCTGCCCTCGGCGGCGGTCGGTATGGCTTCCGGCTGCATGTAATCTACAACCCGTCCGGCGATCTGGCCTATGAAAAAGGCAGCGGCAAACAGCAGAGTTAGTTTAAAAAGGTTTTTATAAGGAATTTTTTTCAGGCTTTTCAACTTATCCCCTCGAATTCCATTTGTTTAAAATATATTGATAAATCCGTTTATTTATACCTGATTCCGACGGCCGATCACCCAGCAGGTATATTTTCCGATTATAAACCCAGTTCATAATGCCACCCATAATTGCTGTAGAGGTGAAAAAAATTTTTCACACTTATGTTGCCCCCAAAAGGGAAACAAGCTATAATAGTACCAAAGATTTGCGACTGATAAAAAAGGGTGGCAGGAACCTTTTATCTGTACAAGGAATGGCACGGCAATTGTGCCACTGGAGGTAAAAATGGACGACAGTTTTTCAAATATAAGCAGGGAGATTAATGAAGCGGTGGAACGGGTGCTGTCATCCGGGGCAGTTCATGAGTTGAAAGATACGATCAACACCGCCATGTACCAGGCAAATAACGGCATTCGCCAGACGATGGACGATGTACGCAGACAGACACAGCAGACCATGAATGACGTCAAAAGACAGGGATATCAGACAAAAGAGAATTTCCGGCAAACTTACCAGAACTTTGATCCGTCAGAATTTCACTCGAACTATACCAGGACCCGTAACCGGACGAGAACAACGCATCCTTACCGGGAGGATCGTAAGGCCGGAAACGTAACTTGGTCAAAGCCTCCGACTCAGCCGGCAGTGAGGTACCGTGAGCCGAAGGGGACGGCGAACATTGTCCTTGGCATCATCGGCTGCACGTTTACCGGAATAGCCTTTTTGGGTATGGTGTTAAATCTGATACTGAATTTTAATCCCGTGGGAATACCGGCTGCTGTGATTTTCTTTTTGCTTTTGGCCGGCTGTGTGTCCCTGATTGCCAGGGGCGGTGTACAAAAAGGCCGTTTTGAACGGTTTACCAGATACCGCGCGCTGATCCATGGCAGAACTTACTGTGAAATCTCGGAGTTAGCCGCGGCCACAGGGAAGACGGCTAAAGAGATTGCAAAAGATTTGAAAAAGATGATCCGTCTGCGATTGTTCCCGGTCGGATATCTGGATGAAAAAGAAACCTGTCTGATTCTGGATCAGGAGACTTACCACCAATATCTGGAGACCCAGGAACATATCAGACAGATGCAGGAGGAAGAAAAACGCCGGAAAGAGATGGAGGAAAAGGACCCCCAGGCGGCACGCCTTCAGGAATTGCTGGACGAGGGAAAACACTATATCCGCAAAGTCAAGGAAATAAATGTTGCCCTGCCGGAGGAAGAAATCTCTCAGAAGCTGGATGAACTGGAGGAGATCACTTCGAAGATCTTCAGCTATGTGGAGCAGCATCCGGCCAAAGTGACCCAGATCCGGAAGTTCATGTGCTATTATCTGCCCACCACCTTGAAGCTTGTGGAGGCTTACCGGGATCTGGAAGATCACGGTATCCGAAGCGAAGAAGTGATCAATACGGAAAATGAAATCAAACAGGCGCTTGGAAACATCAACCTGGCTTTTCAGAACCTGTTAAAAGACCTGATGCAGGACGATCTGATGGACCTGTCGGCGGAGATCTCCACGCTGGAAGCCATGCTGGCCCAGGAGGGCCTGACCAGCGGCCGGGATTTTGACCGCAGCCTGCTATAATGAAGAATATGCTGTAAAACCGCAGCACTGGAGGAAAAAAGAATGAGCGATACATTAAAAGAGATGCCGTCATTTACCCTGGAACTGGACACGGAACCCATACCCGCAGCTCCGCCGGTGGTAAAGCAGGAACAAAAAGAAGAGCCGGTGCCTGCCGGAGTGGAAGATATGCCGCTGAACGAACAGGAACAGAAAATGGTGGAAGACTTCATACCGAAGATCGATCTGAACAACTCCAATATGATACTGCAATACGGTTCTGGAGCCCAGAAAAAAATAGCAGATTTCTCGCAGAACGTTCTGAACAACGTACGTACCAAAGACCTGGGAGAAATCGGGGAAATGCTCTCCGGCGTGGTGAATGAACTGAAAAGCTTCGATGTGGAAGAGGAAAAAGGCCTGTTCGGCATCTTCAAACGCAGCTCCAATAAAATGGCCGCCATGAAATCTAAATACGACAAAGCAGAGGTAAACATCAACAAAATCTGTGATGTCCTGGAGCAGCACCAGAAAAATCTGTTAAAAGACACGGCCATGCTGGACCAGATGTACGAGCTAAATACCGTATACTTCAAAGAACTAAGCCTCTATATCATAGCCGGCAAAAAGAAACTTCAGCAGGTACACGACGTGGATCTGGCCAACCTCTTAGAGCAGGCCAGCCGTTCCGGCCTGCCGGAAGATGCACAGGCTGCCAACGACCTGGCGAACCTCTGTGACCGTTTTGAAAAAAAACTGCATGACCTGGAGCTGACCCGGATGATATCCATCCAAATGGCGCCCCAGATCCGTCTGGTCCAGAACAACGACACGCTCATGTCCGACAAGATCCAGTCCACGCTGGTCAACACGATCCCCTTATGGAAGAGCCAGATGGTCCTGGCCCTGGGTGTGGAAAATTCAAGACAGGCTGCCGCAGCCCAGCGTGAAGTCACCGAAATGACCAATGCTCTTCTCAGAAAGAACGCGGACACCTTAAAAACCGCCACCATAGACATCGCCAAAGAGTCCGAACGCGGTATCGTAGATATCGAGACCCTGCAGCACACCAACGAAAGCCTGATCACCACCCTGGATGAAGTCATGCGAATCCAGGAAGAAGGCCGTCAGAAGCGCCGCGAGGCCGAAAAAGAGCTGGCCCGCCTGGAAGGTGAGCTAAAGCAGAAACTCCTTAGCATGCGGGCATGAGGGCCGGAGGTCCGGAGGTCCGGAGGTCCGGAGTGGGCAGGAGCATGGGGGAACTTAAGGGAAGAAGGAACAAAAGGAACGGGTGCCGAATCGCTTCGGCCCTGCCTAAGAACGGGTAACTCCGAAGAGGCCGAAACCTCTCATTAGCAGGACCCGGGGCAAACTCGCCGGAAAGCGGCTCAAACAGTGCCCCGGGTCCTGCGAGGTTTCGTCCTCTTCTGCGTAACCCGTTCTAAGGCATGGCCTCAAGCGATTCGGCACCCGTTCCTTTTGTTCCTTCTTCCCTTAAGTTCCCCCATGCTCCTGTCCACTCCTACTTTGGTGATGTCCCAGATTCATGCGCTTGAGGCTGTGTATATTATAGGCGCCCGCTTCCAATGCCGTCCCCCCGCCGCTTCCCTCTCCGGACCTAGCTCAATAGCAAGTCCACATCAAAAGAAAAGGGCTTGAGAAGTAGAAGGCTTAATGATACAATCATGAAAGACGTTGGAAGAGGTGAATGAAGGAATGCATGTGGATATTTATACGGATGGATCGGCCAGGGGGAATCCGGATGGACCGGGAGGGTATGGTACGGTGATACATTTTCAGGATTCCCAGGGGAATCTGCATAAGAGGGAGTATAGCTGCGGGTATAAGAAGACTACGAATAACCGGATGGAGCTTATGGCGGCGATCGTGGGGCTGGAGGCTCTGACGAAATCCTGTACGGTGGATCTTTATTCGGATTCCAAGTATTTGGTGGACGCTTTTAATCAGAGATGGATCGACAGCTGGCTGAAGAAGGGCTGGAAGCGCAGCGGTAATGAGCCGGTGAAGAATGTGGATCTGTGGAAGAGGCTTCTGAAGGCGATGGAGCCGCATGTGGTACGGTATATCTGGGTGAAGGGACATGATGGACATCCGGAAAATGAGCGTTGTGATTTTTTGGCTACCAGTGCGGCGGATGGAGATAATTTAATGGACGATGAAGTCTTGTGCTGAGTGACGCACAGGATATGATAAATGAGGAGATCATGATGCATTTAGATGAATTTGATTTTGATTTACCACAGGAACTGATCGCGCAGGATCCGCTGGAGGACCGGGCGGGCTCCAGGCTTCTGGTTCTGGATAAGGAGACAGGCGAGGTGGAACATCGGATGTTCCGGGATATCCTTTCTTTCCTGCATCCGGGGGACTGCCTGGTGATTAATGATACGAAAGTGATTCCGGCCAGGCTGATGGGAAATAAGGTCGGAACGGAGGCCGGGATCGAGGTGCTCCTCCTGAAACGCAGGGAGAATGATGTATGGGAGACCCTGGTGAAGCCGGGGAAAAAGGCCCGGGTGGGAGCGGAGATTTCTTTTGGAGATGGGATTCTGACCGGTAAAGTGATAGGGGTGGAAGAGGAAGGAAATCGGTTGATTCAGTTTTCTTATGAAGGGATTTTTGAGGAGATTCTGGATCAGCTGGGACAGATGCCTCTGCCGCCTTATATTACTCATGAACTGAAGGATAAGAACCGTTATCAGACGGTCTATGCCAAGCATGAGGGATCTGCTGCTGCGCCCACCGCAGGACTTCATTTTACAACGGAATTGCTGGAACAGATTGAGCGGGCGGGGGTTTTGATTGCCCACGTGACGCTTCATGTGGGCTTGGGAACATTCCGGCCGGTAAAGGTGGATAATATTCTGGAGCATCATATGCATTCAGAATTTTATCGGATCGAACAGGAAGAAGCGGATAAGATTAATGCGGCGAAAGCCGGGGGAGGTAAGGTTATCGCTGTGGGGACTACCAGCTGCAGAACGCTGGAATCTGCTGCGGATGAAAGCGGACTGCTTAAAAGCGGAAGCGGGTGGACCGACATATTTATCTATCCGGGTTACCAGTTTAAGATCTTGGATGCTCTGATTACGAATTTCCATCTTCCGAAATCTACGCTGATCATGCTGGTTTCGGCTCTGGCCGGCAGGGAGTACGTGCTGCATGCCTATGAGGAGGCGGTTCAGGAACGGTATCGGTTCTTTTCATTCGGGGATGCAATGTATATTGGGTGAGTAAAAATTTTGACGGGAAGAGAACCCGCAAAGGCGCAGTGTTACTGGGCTTTTGCGGGGGTTGGGTAACGAATTTCGAGAACAGCTTTTTGGGCGTTTTGGAGCCAAAATCTGGGGAAAAGGCTGTTCTTACCTCAAACTCTTGCAAGAGTTTGAAAGAGAAAACGACAGAGTAAATATACAGGAGCCATGTATAAATTCAACTTCTGGACGAGCGGGACGCAATCGTGCGGGTAACGCTTTCGAGCATCTGCACCAGCGATTTGCACATCAAGCACGGCTCGGTGCCGCGGGCGGTTCCGGGTATTACCGTCGGGCACGAAATGGTTGGTGTGGTTGAAAGTATAGGCTCAGCTGTGACAAAGGTAAAGCCTGGAGATCGTGTGACGGTCAATTTTTCTGTTGTAGACTTTAGGATTCTCTGGCTTTCTGGTGACAGGATTGATTTCACCCCAACTGCCACGCCGTTTCGCTTGAAGTTCACACTGCTTTCTCGTTTGTAACTAGAAGATATTGGAGCTTTGAACATTGAATAAAGTGGAAAAATGTAGTAAAATTATGACATTATCAAATAAAAATTTCAGCAGATAATTTAAAGGATAAGGATACTGTCATATGGATTTGAAAGAAACCATGATACTGGTGGATGGAGAAGATAAAACCAAAGATATCCGCTTAATTCAACATGATGCAAAAAACAATAAAATGCTAATCGGTTATTTCAAAGGAAATAGAGTGTATCCCTATTCTTGCAGCCGTGTTCAAAAACTTGAGAATCCCAAGGTGATTGATTTAAACGGATGCGCTCCTTTTGCTGGCGGTATGCCGGTTTTTGAACCGCAGGCTATCCTTGACTTTGGGGAGCGGATTCGGATTATCGGATATCATGGTACAGCGGAAACCGTACTTCCAAGCGCATTTTGTTTAATAGAAAACAGTGCTGGCAATAACGATGCAGAACGTATTTTGAAGTACTTGAAAGATATCTCTCAGTACACGTCGGAAAAGCAGGAAGAAAACGCATTTCTAAAGCGTGAAATGGATAAGCTTACTTTCGTCCATCCTGAAAGCGTTTTAGGCAGATATTTGAATCGGCAGCCGATTCGGGAAAGAACTCCTGAAATGGATGGGATTATATTCCCGTTCCGGTTTAATTTGAGTCAAAAAAAGGCCTTGGAGAATGCCCTTACTCATTCTGTTTCTGTAATCGAAGGGCCTCCCGGCACAGGCAAAACGCAGACGATTTTGAATATCATTGCTAATCTCATAGCTGTTCAGGGGAAAAGCGTTGGTGTAGTATCGAATAACAACGAAGCGGTCAAAAACGTGATTGAAAAGCTTTCTAAAGGTGGATACGGGTTCCTGACCGCTATGCTTGGCAAAAGCGACAATCAAGACGAATTTTTTGCTGACATGCCTGTTGCTCGGGTAGAGGGATGGGATTGCGAAGAAAAGAAGGAAACATTGATTGAGCAGCTTGCGTCTATGAATGTGAAATTAAATCACTTGCTGCAAGCAGATCGAAAGCGGGCCCGACTTAAGCAGGAATTATTGGCCTGGCAGCTTGAACAGGAACACTTTGAGATTTACTATGATCGACAGGCTGTTGAAGAAATCGGAAAACTCCCGCTTCTAAAGGCGAGCCCAGATCAAATTATTTCATTTCTTGCGGAAACGACCCTGGCGAAGGAGCGCCAGCAATCAGACAAGGTATTATACAAGTTAAAGTTGCTGATTAAATATGGCATTTGGAATCAAAAAGTGCTGCGGCAGCATGAGATATCTGTTTTGCTGGGATTGCAGAAAGCGTTTTATAAAAAGCAAATAAGCAGTTTAGAAAAAGAAATCACAGAACATAATCATCAGCTGGAAGGAGCTTGCTTTGAAGAGCTGCTGAATGACCATCAGCAGCTTTCAGAGAAATTCTTTCGCCAATGTCTTAATGAGAGTCATAGGGATATAGAGCTGCCAAATTTCTCAAAAAAAAATTTCAAGATTTGCTTTCAGGAATTTATCAAAACTTACCCTGTGATTCTAAGCACGACGCACGCACTGCGATTGTCAATACCACAAAACTATCTTTTGGATTATGTAATCATAGATGAAGCGTCTCAGGTCGATTTGATTACGGGGGTACTGGCTCTTTCCTGCTGCCAGAATGTCATCATTGTTGGCGACACAAAGCAACTGCCCCAGATTACCAATGAAAAAATCAAAACTAAACTGAAAACGGAGGCCGCTGATCCTGTTTATGATTACTTCGATCACAGTATTTTATCTTCGGTCATAAGCCTATATGGAAATCAACTACCGCGTGAAATATTACGGGAGCATTATCGCTGCCATCCCAGAATTATTGAGTTTTGCAATCAGAAATATTATGATGGTGAGCTGATACCGTTTACAGAGCCAAGTCTTTCGGATTGCCCTCTGATGCTTTATAAAACGGCAGAGGGCAGCCATATGCGCCAGGTGACGCAGGGAAACAAAAAAGGAACTTATAATCAGCGTGAGCTTGATGTCATTATTCAGGAAGTTTTGGATGCGCCAGAGTTTGCAATGGAGCAGGGAAATATCGGAATTGTAACCCCGTATCGAAAGCAGGCGGACGAAGCTGGGAGATTGATTTCAGGCGGCGTTCAGAGCGATACCGTACATAAATACCAGGGGCGGGAAAAGGATACCATGATTATGTCCACGGTTCTGTCCGGTACAAGGGGCGAATACAGTTTAGATTTTGTGGATGACCCTCAAATGATTAACGTTGCTGTTTCCAGGGCAATCCGTCAGTTTGTTCTGGTAACAGACCATGACTTGTTTTATAAAAAAGGAAAAGATATTGGTGACCTGATCCGGTATATTCAATACAGCACATTTGATGAAAACGTGATTGAAAGCCAAATTGTTTCTGTCTTTGACTTGCTGTATCGGAACTATTCCAGTAAGCTGCTTCGGCTCAAAGCTAAAATGAAGTCCAGCGCGCCATACAAATCGGAAGAGGCCCTCCGCGTGCTGTTAGAAGATATTCTCAGCAAGGAAGAATTTCACCGGTTCGCTTATGCACAGCAGGTTCTGCTGCGAAATCTGCTCAATGATACAGGATTATTGACGCCGGAGGAATTACGATATGTCAATAACAGAGCATCACTGGACTTTGTAGTGTTTTATAAGCAAGATAAGGCTTGTGTTCTCGTCATTGAAGTGGATGGCTTTGCGTTCCATGAAAATAAACCGGAACAGTTAGCAAGGGATGAGCTGAAGGATAATGTTCTCCGAAAATATGGAATTCGGGTTTTGCGGCTGCCCACGAACGGAAGTGGGGAAGATGAAAAAATTCGGAATGCGTTGAGAGATTGCATGGTGCGATAGAGGATGCGGAAGTGATTTTAAAGCGCCCTCACGGGAAGAAATGGCTGATCGTCGGCAATTTTGGTATTTTATTCTGTTTTTATATAGGGTTACAGGGTCATCTTCGGAGAATAATCCTGTGCGATGTTTTCTTCCACATCATCTTCGGTGGAATTCGTCTGTACCTGTGCCTGCGTCATAGATAGCTGCATCAGGTTCTGGATTCGCCGGTTGGCAGTTTCCACTATGGCTTTGATCCGGTTACCGTCCATATATTCCTTTGCGCCTTCCGCAGACAGGGTATTTGTAATCAGTTCTTCGACATCGGAAAGACGTTCGAAGTCAATCCAGTTAAAGTCAGATACCAGCTTAAGCTGCTCGGCATGATGCTTTTTGAACGGCTTGCATTCCACATCGCGTTCCGCGCGAATCTGTCCGGCAACCTTATCGTAGCCGAGGGAGGAGCCGCTGTCGTAAATCGGAGCCATTCCGATCCATTCCAGCGTTTCCGCGTTGCGGAGCAGTCCGAAGTTGTTCAGATGGCGGTCTTCGTTGGCGATGATATAATCGAGTACGATCATGCGGTCAAGAAAAGGAACAACATCCTTTACACCGAGCGATTCACAGCAGTTTACAAAGTGCTGATACACAGAGGTACTTTTGTCCTTTTTTCGTGTCTGTATGATGCGCCATGCGGGGACAAGCTCTGTATCATCTGCGACAAAGTCTTCGCAAACGCAGTAAGGCGCACCTTTATTCCATGTGACCGCATACGGCACATGAGGAATTTCAAGCCGTTCCATGATTCCGGCCGCAATCACCTCGTTGAAGGGCTGCTGACGAAAAGGATTGGAACCGCCCTTCACAAGGCAGCGTTTGCCGTCTATGATCTTCCATCTTTTCTTCAGATTACCATCCGAGGTGTTATCGGGGGAACTGAAATCCAAAACATTCATCTTTTTATTCGTTCCGAACAGCACATCTCCAATGTCATCCGAGAAGTCGTTATCAAAAAAATTGACCTTATCCCAGGTGAGACCGGAGCCTTCAGGACAAATCCAGTACTGATCGGAAAGACTCAGTCCGTAGCAGCGGACAAGAAGTATTTTTGTGTTGGATAGTTCCAGCGTTTCAAGTGCTTCACGGATACCGGAACGGCTTGCCGGGATAGAGCGGTCCGTCCACCATTCGTTTAACGCCGCACGATCTGCAGTACCTCGGCGCACGGGAACTCCTACAGGTAGATGCGCGGGAGCATACACAGTATTGATTTTTTGTATAAAGCCGGTGGCGTCATCAAGCTCGATATCGGCAACGGCCGTCCGTTTATGCATTAAGGTACATTTCATTATTGCCACCTCGTTTTGTATTTTCGTTTCATTGCCACTGCTTTTAGTGGCTTTTGGAGTCCGACGCAGATTTCGAAGCTGTTCCTGTAATTCTTTCCGCAGATTGATTTGTTCGGAAAGTGCTTCAATCTCATCGTCTTTTAGATACTTGCTTTGTTTTTGACCTTTCTCCGACCATTGATGATAATAATACAGCTTTCCGCTAATGGATTTCTTCGAGATATATCCTTTCGGCAGCTCACTGATTCTTGCTGTCAGTTCTGTTATTTGATTCAAAATCTTATCATTCTGCATCCATACCGCCTCCGTTTACAGAAATTATTATACCCCATTTTAACCCCTTTTGTCAATGCGGCGCGGCGTAGACAAGAAAAGCTCAAATCGAAGAGCATAAACACGTGTATTTTTTGTCCTTCTATATTGACTTCTCCTACTGAACTTGCTATTATAAATATACAGAAAAGCGGTGTAGGGAAAGTGTCCCTACACCGCTCGTTTTTTCCAGATGCGATGCTCGTGGTGTAAGTAAATGTAATAATTACGGTAGGATGTAGCATCAACCAGAGAAGGAAAGAGGGGGGGCATGTGAAGATTTATTATTTCACCCGTACAGGGCGCAGTAAAAATATTGCAGAAACATTGGCGGCGAGACAGGGCATTTCGCCTTTCGCCATCACAGACGGAAAACATTGGGGAGGACCGGTCGGCTGGCTGAGAGCCGGTTTTTCAGGAATGCGCGGTAAAAGTATATCCGCTGTGTATGAAAAGCCCAAAGCAGGTGAGGTGGTAGCCGTGGTGTTTCCGGTCTGGGCCGATAATTTTCCTCCCGCAGTGCGCACTTTTGTGCAGCAGGTTGGACGCCAGAACATAATTGCGGTTCCTACGTCGCTGGGGAGTACGCTGAAAGACCGGGAGGGCTTTCAGAAAGTGATTGACCTTGTAGGCAAGGAAATCAATGCACCAGAGGAACTTTGATGAAAACCTTCGATGAGCTTTACCGCTGATCGGAGGTTTTTTCTGAGATTTTTAGAGAAGATTTCGATTTCTTAAAATGGAAAAATTTTGAGATGGAAGAAATCGGATATTGACAAAATCGGTATGATAACTTATACTATTTTTTAGTTAGCAATAACTAACTCGTGCCTATAATGAAAACTAATTTTAAACCATAGGAGGTATATGATATGTCCATGATTGACAAAGCAGTCCATGATTTTTCTGTCCAGGCATACCAGGACAATACTTTTAAAACTGTAACGAAGGAAGATATTTTAGGAAAGTGGAGCGTGTTTTTCTTCTATCCCGCGGACTTTACTTTTGTGTGCCCCACGGAGCTGGAGGACTTGGCGGACAAGTATGAAGAATTTAAAGCGGCAGGCTGCGAGATCTATTCGGTTTCCTGCGACACCCATTTCGTGCATAAGGCCTGGCATGATGCTTCGGATCGTATTAAGAAGATTTCGTATCCCATGCTGGCAGACCCGACCCATGCGCTGGCAAAGGATTTCGAAGTTTATATTGAGGAGAGCGGTGTAGCGGAGCGGGGCAGCTTTATCGTTAATCCGGAGGGAAAGATCGTGGCTTATGAAGTGACCGCCGGCAATGTGGGACGTAATGCGGATGAACTGTTCCGCAGAGTGCAGGCCAGCCAGTTTGTGGCAGAACACGGAGATGAGGTGTGCCCGGCCAAATGGCAGCCCGGCGCTGAAACGTTAAAACCCAGCCTGGATCTGGTGGGACAATTATAAGAGATGGCGGAAATGAACTCAGAGAATTTGTATGATGTAGTGGTGGCAGGCGGCGGGCCGGCCGGTCTTACCGCCGCACTCTATCTGGCGAGGGCCCGCTATCGGGTGGTGGTAGTGGAGAAAGAACATTTTGGCGGCCAGATCACGATCACATCCGAAGTGGTAAATTATCCTGGTGTGGGTCAGGCCAGCGGCTCCGAGCTTACTGACACCATGCGCAGACAGGCCCAGAGCTTCGGCGCAGAGTTTCTATTGGCAGAGGTTGAACGGCTGGATGTGGAAAATGAGATCAAAATCGTGCATACCAGCCGCGGAGAACTTCGTTGTTTTGGGATACTCTTTGCGACAGGGGCTCATCCGCGCATGGTGGGCTTCGATGGTGAGGAGGAGTTTCGCGGCCATGGTGTCGCATACTGCGCTACCTGCGACGGCGAATTTTTTACCGGAAAGGATGTCTTTGTAGTAGGCGGCGGCTTTGCCGCGGCGGAAGAGAGTGTTTTTCTTGCAAAATACGCCAGACATGTAACGATCCTGATCCGGGAAGAGGATTTTACCTGCGCCAGGGCTACAGCGGAAGGTGCCAGGAATCATGATAAGATCACCGTTCTCACCAATATACAGGTGGAATCCGTGTCCGGTGATGGAGCACTTAAGCTTCTGCGTTACCGCAATCTGGTAACGGGGGAGGTGACGGAATACCGGCCGCCGGAGGGAGATACTTTTGGCGTGTTTGTATTTGCAGGATATGAGCCGGCCACCGATCTTCTGAACGGAATTGCGAAGCTCAATGAACAGGGCTATGTAATCACAGACCAGAATCAAAAGACGGATGTGGAGGGCCTTTATGCCGCCGGTGACGTCTGTGTCAAACATCTGCGCCAGGTGGTGACGGCTGTAGGCGACGGCGCTCTGGCAGCGACAGAGCTTGAAAAGTACGCGGCGTCTATGCAGGAAAAGACAGGATTACATCCCGCTGCGCCGGTGACCAGAATATCAAAGACTGCAGAGAAAACGAAGATATCAGGAACAACAGAAACGGAATCAGCTGCTGAATCAGGAGACAGTATTTTCTCAGATGAAATCAGAAGCCAATTGGATGCCGTATTTTCAAAGATGGCAAAGCCTCTGGTCCTGAAGCTTTATCTGGATGAGCGCCCGGTTTCCCGGGAACTGGAACGGTACATGAAATCATTGGCGGAACTTACCGCCTGGCTTACTGTGGAGTACGAAGGCAGGGATACCGGGGAAGAGGAGCTTCCCGCAGTACGGGTCTGCCGCATGGATGGAACTGATACAGGCCTGTCATTCCATGGGGTACCGGGAGGCCATGAGTTTACATCATTTGTGCTGGGATTATACAATGCCGCAGGGCCGGGGCAGATGCTCGACGAGGATGTAGCCCAGAGGATTTCAGACATTACAGATCCTGTAAATATGAAGATTCTGGTCTCACTATCCTGCACGATGTGCCCTGAGCTGGTGACCGCAGCTCAGAGAATAGCCTCAGCCAATCCGTTGATTACAGCCGGGGTCTATGATCTGAATCATTTTCCCGCTCTGAAGGACCGGTATCAGGTAATGAGCGTTCCGTGTCTGGTGATCAATGATCAACAGATATCGTTTGGAAAGAAAAATATCCGGCAATTGCTGGAACTTATACAGAACCTTTAACTATTATAATCCTTTTCGGAAGCCGTCACGCGCTGACTGCTGTATTATACAGCCGTCAGCGCGTTTTAGGGATGTTCCCGCTTCCAATTTCCGGAAAATCCTGATCCTGCAGGCCTGTCAAAGCTGGCGGCGAGAGTTTGTCGGAGATGGCGGAGAGAATTGTACTTGAAAAAGGATATGGAGTGCTGTATCATAATTATAGAACAAATTTTTGCCAGCCAGGCGTTTTTTTAGCGGCAAAAGTTAGCGCAATCTAACTGGCGCGTGATAAGAGAAACCAGGAAAGGAAGAATCATAGAGTATGGATCAGGAAAACAAACATTTCTGGCAGAGGATTGCAAGACTCTACGCGCCGTTTATGAAAAAGAGCGGTGCTAATCTTTATAAAGAAATCTGTGGGGAGATTCGTCCGCAGCGTCCGCAAACAGCGTGAGTCAGCGATCGGCTGTAAATTGGAAGCGCAAGGGGGGAACCTGGAAGTACAGCTATAAGAAAGAAAAGAAAGAGGGATAGCTATGCACATATTTTCGCAATACGAACGGGCATTTCAGGGATATCATTTTGAAGCATCCAGCGTCAATGACGAAGAGATGCTGCTGACGGTGGAAAATGAATCTGGCCGGGGTACTATGTGCTGCTATGAGGCACTTCCGGGGGCACTTCTGGTCTATCATGACTTTAAAATGGGTTCCTGCTATCAGAAAGTCGAGCCGGTCAGGGGTTTTTTGCAGATCAACCACTGCAGGTCCGGATGTTTTGAGTTTGAATTGGCAGGAGGAGCCCGAAGTTTTATCGGAGAAGGAGATCTGGCTGTTAACAATCCTGAGATTCTAACAGTTGTGAATTCTCGTTTTCCACTGAGAAGATATGAGGGAATAATGATTATGCTGGAATTAGAATCCGCATCGGAATGGTTAAAACAGAATGCTTCGTGGACAGATCTTGATTTATATGGAGTGAAAGAGAAGCTTAAAAAGTACGGGGATGTCTTTTTAATGCGGGCAAATACCAGCATCGGTCATATTTTTGATGAGTTTTATCAGGTTGACGAGCGCATCCGCCGGCCTTACTCGATACTGAAGATTGCAGAGCTGCTGCTCTATCTGAGTCTGGTCTCTAAGGAGGAGCAAAGACACCTGCCCCGCTTTTCGCCCCAGGTTGTGGAGGGGACCAAACAGGTCTATGCGTATCTGTCTCAGAATCCACTGAGCAGGCTTACCCTGGCGGAATTATCCGCCAGGTTCCGTGTTGCTCAGACCAGCCTGAAAAGTTGTTTCAAAGCAATCTATGGACAGACGCCCTGCGCTTTCGTACGAGCAGAGAGAATTCAGATCGGGGCCAGGCTTCTGGTGGAAGATCCGGAGATGACGATTCAGGAGGTGGCTTTGCAGGCGGGATATGAGAATCCAAGCAAATTTGCCCGGGCATTTCATGCAAAAACAAATGAGACACCTTTTGTCTATAGGAATAGAAGAATGGTTGGTGATTGACCACCCGGATTCAAAAATTGCCGGTTTGGAGTGGATAATTCCGAAAAATCTATGCTATAATAAATATCGTGAATTCGTTTGGGAAGTAATATTTTTTTTGCCCAATAGTTAGTTATGGCTAACTGAACGGATTTATATTAAGAATAAGGAGGGATCAAAGTGAAACAAAAGAAGGAGAACAGTATAGCTAAGCTTCTTACTTATGCCGGCGGACATAAAAAGCTGACGATATTTGGCTGCGCATTGTCCGGAATCTCGGCGCTGCTTTCTATGGTGCCGTATATCTGTATCTGGTTCGTGGCCCGGGGAGTTTTTGCCGTGATGCCGGATTACTGGCGGGCTCAGGGACTCGTGAGATATGGCTGGACTGCTTTGTGGTTTGCTCTTGGAAGTGCAGGAATCTATTTTGCGGCGCTTATGTGTACACATCTGGCTGCATTTCGTACGGCAAAAAATATGAGGCGGGAGGCCGCGAAGCATCTGGTGGATGTCCCGCTGGGATATCTGAACACCAGTCAGTCCGGAAAACTGCGGAAACAGATCGATGATAACGCGGGGATGACGGAACAGATGCTGGCCCATGAACTGCCTGATCTGGTGGGGGCAGTGGTGACGCCGGTTGCCGCGATTATATTGCTGTTTGTATTTGACTGGAGGATGGGGATATTGTGTCTTCTGCCGCTGATCCTATCCGTCTATCTGCTCATGCGGATGATGGGAGGAAATAATGCCGCTTTTTTCAGCAGATACCAAAAGGCGATAGAGGATTTGAGCGCGGAAGCTACGGAATATGTCAGGGGAATCCCGGTGGTAAAGGTGTTCCAGCAGACCGTATATTCATTCAAGAGCTTTTACAGCTCTATCATGAGCTATAGTAAGCTGGCGACCGATTATTCGATGGGCTGCGGCAAACCGATGACCGCTTTTACCACGGTTTTAAATGGTACGTTTCTGTTGTTGATTCCCGCTGGTATGCTGCTGTGCAGAGCTGCCTTTGATGGCTGGGCGGTACTGGCGGACCTTGTGTTCTACATATTGTTCACGCCGCTTTGCTCCATGATGATGAGCCGTATTATGTATGCGAGTCAGGCGACTATGGAGGCCGACGAGGCTGTGCGCAGGCTGGATGAGATCATGGATGTGGAGCCGCTTCCCCAGTCGAACCGGCCCAGACAGGCACAGGGGACGGATGTGGAATTAAGACATGTATCCTTTACCTATCCTGAAGCAGATATACCTGCTCTTACGGATGTCAGTCTGCGGGTACCTGCCGGGAAGACAGTGGCCCTGGTGGGTCCTTCCGGGGGTGGTAAATCCACAGTGGCCAGCCTGATTCCGCGGTTCTTTGATGTACAGCAGGGGAACGTCCTGATTGGAGGCGTGGATGTCAGAGCCATGGCTACAGAAGAGCTGATGGGAAAGGTGTCTTTTGTATTCCAGGATACCAGGCTATTTAAGGCCAGCCTGCTGGAGAATATCCGTGCCGCCCGGCCGGAGGCAGCGTTAGATCAAGTACTGGCAGCAGCTCACGCGGCGCAGTGCGATGATATTCTGGAAAAATTCCCGGAAGGCCTTAACACGGTAGTTGGAACCGGGGGTGTCTATCTGTCCGGAGGGGAACAGCAGCGGATCGCGTTGGCCAGAGCGATTCTAAAGGACGCGCCCATTGTAGTGTTAGATGAAGCCACCGCATTTGCTGACCCGGAGAATGAATTGCTGATCCAGAAGGCATTTGAAACATTGACCAGAGGGAAAACGGTTTTGATGATCGCCCACCGCCTTTCTACTGTGCAGAATGCGGATGAGATCCTGGTAATGTCGGACGGCAGGGTTGCCGAACGGGGGAATCATGAGGCGCTGCTGCGCCGGGAGGGGGTCTATGCCGCTATGTGGCGTGATTATCAGACCTCTGCGAGATGGAAAGTAGGAAAGGGGGCGGCAATATGATCCGAAAACTTCAGAAAGTCTATGCCCTGACGGAACAGGGCGCGAAAGATCTGGTAAAAGCGACCCTGTGGACCGTGGCGGCGAACATAAGCCTGATGATCCCTATGGGGGTGCTGATCCTGGCACTGGAAAAGATCATAGAAGGGCTGTCCTACGGAGCGGATCCGGCGGGCGGGGTGTGGTGGATTACCGCTTTTGGCGCAGTGCTGGTGGTATTTATCTATATAATCCATTGGTTCCAGTACAAAGCACTGTACATAGCAACTTACAAAGAAAGTGCAAACCGGCGGATCCGGCTGGGGGAGAAACTGCGGGAACTCCCATTATCTTTTTTCGGACAGCGGGACTTATCTGATCTGACCGCGACGATGATGTCGGATTGCAGCTCACTGGAACAGGCTTTTTCCCACTTTGTACCCCAGATGTGGGGAACGGTCATTTCCACAATCCTCATCACCATAGGACTGCTGATCATGGACTGGCGTATGGCACTTGCCGTTCTCTGGGTAGTACCGGTGTCCTTTGTGCTGGTACTGGCTTCCCGGTGGTTACAGGTTAAATACGGAACGCAGAATTTCCTGGCGAAAAGAGCGGTGACCGACGGCCTGCAGGAACTGCTGGAAACAGTCAAAGATATTAAGGCCTGCAACCAGAAGGAAAAATATCTGAAGGGCCTGAACGAAAAACTGGATCAGGCGGAAAAAGCTACAATCCGTTCAGAACTGGTCACAGGCACCTGTATTACATCCGCACAGGCCTTCCTGAAACTGGGTCTCGCCACTACGGTTCTGGTCGGAGTCAGCCTTCTGATCAGAGGCAGTCTGGAGCTTACGATGTTTTTAATATTTTTAATCGCAGCCTCCCGTCTGTATGAACCGATAGGGATTACTTTCATGAATATGGCGGCGGTATTTAGTTCTCAGATCAAGATAAAGCGTATGAAGGAGATCGAAGAACAGCCGGTCCAGACCGGGAAACAGGAGTATACGCCAAAGAATTACGATATCACCTTCGAACATGTAAATTTCTCCTATAACGACAGCGATGGCGTCCTGGAGAATGTAACCTTCCAGGCAAAACAGGGAGAGGTCACGGCGCTTGTTGGACCCTCCGGCGGAGGAAAAAGTACCGCAGCCAGACTGGCGGCCCGCTTCTGGGATGCGGACGCCGGTAAGATCAGCCTGGGCGGCATGGATGTCTCAGAAGTGGAACCGGAAACTCTTCTAAAAAACTACGCAATTGTGTTCCAGGATGTGGTATTATTCCGTGATACCGTTATGGAAAATATCCGTCTGGGCAGAAGAGAGGCCACCGATGAAGAAGTGCTGGCGGCTGCGGGAGCAGCTCAATGTGATGAATTTATAAAGAAGCTTCCCCAGGGTTATCAGACGATGATCGGTGAAAACGGAGCGACCCTGTCCGGCGGCGAGCGCCAGCGGATCTCCATCGCCCGGGCTCTGTTAAAAGATGCACCTGTCATCTTATTGGATGAAGCCACCGCCTCATTGGATGTCGAAAATGAGACGGCAGTGCAGGCCGCGTTGTCCGGACTGATACAGAACAAGACGGTTTTGATAATCGCCCACCGGATGCGGACCGTTATGGGAGCGGATAAAGTGGTTGTTCTGGCCGAAGGAAAGGTAGCGGAAATGGGACACCCACAGGATCTGATGAAAGAAAAGGGGCTGTTCCGGCATATGGTAGAACTTCAGACGGAAAGCCAGGGCTGGGTGCTGCATTAACATCCGAGGCATCTTAGAAGCTGCTGCATTTGCATGATACCTCTTCTTTGCGAGGTGATGATCGAGTACAGGATTGGATTCAAACCGCAGCAGATTGGATACTGCAGTGCGTTTTCGGACATTTCGACTGCGCCTCTGTGATGGGGTATCATCTCACGCATGAAGTTGCAGTTAATCCGGTTTGTTGTACAGGCATTTCGCATATCGGTAAACATGGCCTGGGTGATCCGGCCGAATTGGCACTGATACTGATAGAGGTCTTGTTCCGAATTGGTAATTTCCCCGCAGGCGTACTGGATATTACGCATGTTATTTATACTTTTTGTCTGGGAAGTGATTATATTTGAAGCGATATCCTGTACTTGTATGTTGGTTGTGTATTTGAGTATATTGTGCGACATTTCTATGGCTGCCATGTGGTGCGGGATCATCTGAACAATAAAGTTGTAGGATATACTGCATGTGAAAGGTGCCTCGGTCATTCCTCGGATCATTTCATCTAAAATGTATTCAAATTCAGCCAGATAATCTTGCGTGACATTGCTTAATCGGTATGAACAATTCATGGTATGCCTCCTTTCTCCCATACTATGCAGGAGATGCGGACTTGTGAGAAACAGTAGAATGAAATGACATATCTTGGATGGGGAAAAAGTTTTATATAATGAAGACAGGAGAGGCTTGGATGAAATTAGTATTATTGCGTCATGGAGAAAGTGGATGGAATCTGGAAAAATAGTATAAATTAGTCGAATTGGGACAAAATGGTCCGTTTGGGACAGACAATACTCTGTACTTCTGGTATCCTGTTTCAGGAAAGCGCTTAAGAGCGCAGTTCTTTTGATAGAAAGTTAGGAATAACTAACCCATAGGAGGAAAGATGATGTCTGCTTTTATGCTGCTGGGCGGCCTGCACCCCATGTTGTGGGTTCTGATGCCGGGATTGATCGCATTGTTTACCGGTATTCCGTTTCTTCTTATGTGTGCCAAGGTACAAAAACCCGGAGCGGTGCTGCTTATGGGGATTATCACAGGACTGATTTATTTTGTTACCGGTCAGTTTACAGTGATCATCCTCATCACTTTTGTGATCGGATGCGGGCTGGCAGAGCTGGCACGTTGGGGGAGCAGATATGGAAGTTTTCGGGGGAACACGCTGGCCTTTGTGTTCTTCTCGTTGGGGATGGTCGGTTCACCGCTGCCAATCTGGGTGATGAGGGACAGTTTCCTGTCACAGATCAGCGAACAGGGAATGCCGGCAGATTACATAACAGCACTCGAAGCAGCATCTTCTCCGGCTATGCTGATCGTCCTGATGGTAGCACCGGTGATCGGCGCGGTAATCGGGGCAGCCATAACCGGAGCTATGTTTACAAAACATTTTAGGAAAGCCGGGATCGTGTAAATGAATAGTGTGGAAACCAGAAAGCATTCCATTGACCCGAGAACCGGGCTTTTCCTGCTGATATTGGCAAATATTATCGCTTTCACCCAGAACTCTGTCTGGGTAGAGTTCGGATGGAACTTTACGCTTGTATTACTATTGCTGCTGTGCGGATGCGTGCGTGCGGGGTTTAAGTGGCTGGCTGGGTTTGGGCTTTTGCTGGGGCTGCAATGGTTTGTGCTGCCCGTTTCCCCCAAAATAATTGCTACCAGTTTTACCATCTTTATCAACTATGGACGGCAGAATCTTAAGTACCAGGAAGCGGCAAAAGGAAAGCTTTTGTGTGATGCAGGATGTAAACCATCAGTTGTTTTATGACAGTGTGTGGAACGAGTGCGGGCAGGCAGCAGGAGAGAATCAGGATAAAATCGGGCCGGTATTAGAGAGTTTTGACCTGCTTCCATATAAAGAGCAGCATCCCATGGCTCTTTCCGGCGGTCAGAAACAGAGTTTGGCGGTGGCGACTGCCTTGCTATGCGGAAAACGGCTGTTGATCTTCGATGAGCCTACCAGCGGGCTGGATTACCGGCACATGCAGGAGGTCTGCAGCGTGGTTCGTTCTCTGGGGAGAGAGGGCCATATCGTACTTGTGGTGTCCCATGACCAAGAGTTTATGCAGGAAGCCTGTGGCCGGGTACTGGAAATGTAGAAGAGAAAGAAAAGAGGGACGGGATGGAAAATCTGATTCTCTGTGACCAGCTGATTCAGCTGGCAAAAAGCGATGGATGCAGCGTATTTCAGGCGAAAAATGATTCCGGGGAAGGGACGATCACCATGTATGAAGTATTTCCCGGCGTCACTCTTAGCTATAATGACTTTCACATGCGGTACTTCGATTCCATATTTGTACCGGAGAGGGAGGTGTTCTGTATCGATCACTGCCGGGAGGGAAGGCTTGAATACTCCGCCAGAGAGAATGCCTATTCCTATGTGGAAGCCGGGGATATGAAGCTGGACCGGCGTCTGACCCATACCGGGCACTTTGAACTCCCTTTATCCCATTATCATGGGGTGATGGTCTCGTTCGACATGGTAACCGCCTGCGGCTCCTTACGGAAGGAAATGAATGATTTTCCAGTAGATCTGAGGGGGATACAGAGTAAATATTGTCCGGAATCTTACCCCATGGTGATACATGGTCTGCGTTCCATCGAACATATTTTCGGTGAGCTGTACGCGGTACCCGAAAAAATAAAACTGCCTTATTTTAAAACTAAAATTCTGGAACTCCTGTTGTACCTGGAAGCGCTGGAACTGCCCGGCCAGCCGGAGGGACGTCCCTATTTCTATAAGACCCAGGTAGAAAAGGTAAAGGCTATTCAGGTGTTTCTGGCCGGGAATATAGATCAGAACTTTACCCAGGAGGAATTATCGGCCAGATATGACCTGCCGCTGACTACCATGAAAAACTGTTTTAAATCGGTGTTCGGTTCGTCCATCGGAAACTGGCTGTTACAGTACAGAATGAACCAGGCGGCGGTACTGTTTCCGGAGCTTTCTTCGAATCTGCTGCTTCCGGCTGCGGTGATTGTGGCGCTCTTCGCACTGGATTGGAGGATGGGGCTCGCTTCCATGATAACAGTGCCGGTGGCGCTGATCCCCATGAAAGCCGGAATGAAGACTTATAACAGACAATACGCTGCGTACATGGCTGCCAATGAGCATGTGAACAGTGTGATCGTGGAGTACATCGAAGGAATTGAGGTGGTCAAGGCCTTTAACCAGACCTCCGGTTCTTATGAGAAGTATGCCGGTGCGGTCAAATCCTTCCGCGATTTCACCATGGCCTGGTTTCGCAGTACCTGGGTGCCCATGAATCTGACATTTGCTATCCTGCCCACGACTCTTCTGGGGACTCTGCCCGTGGGCGTAGCCCTGTACCTAAACGGCAGCCTGGATCCGGCCAGACTGACCCTGTGCCTGATGCTGGCCCTTGGAATCGTGGGTCCTATGATGAAGGCGACCCAGTTTATAAATGAGCTGAAGAGTATGGAATACGCTGTGCGGGACGCAGGGAAGCTTCTGTACATGGAAGATCTGCCGGAGGCGGAAGAGAAGGCTGCGCTTCGGGACGGCAGCATCCGGCTGGAGCATGTCACCTTCTCCTATACAGGTGAAAAACAAGGTGAAGTGCTGCATGATGTGTGCCTACATATGCCGGAGGGCAGCTTTACAGCGCTGGTAGGCCCTTCGGGAGGGGGTAAATCCACGGTAGCCAGACTGATCGCCCGCTTCTGGGATGTAACGGAAGGGGCTGTTCTGATCGGCGGTGTAGACATCCGAAAGCTTCCGTTAAAACAGTTGGCGGATACAGTCAGTTTTGTTACACAGGATATTTTCTGTTTGATTGTTCACTGAAAGAAAACATACGGCTGGGAAATCCAAAAGCAACCGATCAACAGGTTTTTGCAGCAGCCAGGGCAGCCCAGTGTGAGGAGTTTATCGAAAGACTGGATCAGGGGTGGGACACGCCGGCGGGTGAGGCTGGAAAACAGCTCTCCGGCGGGGAACGACAGCGGATCGCTATAGCAAGGGCTATCTTAAAGGATGCGCCGATTGTTATTCTGGATGAGGCCACGGCATTTACGGATCCGGAGAATGAGGATAAAATACAGCGTTCAATCATGGAGCTGTCCAGGGGGAAAACGCTGTTAGTGATTGCCCACCGGCTGTCAACCATCCAGTACGCAGACCAGATCGCAGTATTAAGACAGGGGAAGATCCTGGATACAGGAAAGCAGGAGGAGCTGCTCAACCGCTGCAGATTATACCGCGAGATGTGGCAGGCTCATGTAGGAGCCAGAAACTGGGGAGTTACGGCCGGCGGAAAGGAGGAACAACTATATGATTAAAAATATCCGGTGGATTATGAAATGGGCGGGAGAATATAAGAAACGCTTTTATCTGGGCTTTCTCTGTTCCTTTTTTTCCACCTGGTGTACGGCAGGTCCTGTAGTTCTGGCCGCATGGGCGCTGGGAAATATGATCGAAGACAGCAGGGGGGGAACAACGGTAGAAAAAGGCCTGATCTTTCTTTGCCTGGGCGGGATAATCCTTCTAATCTTATTGCGATTTCTGTTCGCCTATGGGAAAAACCGCCTGCAGGAGAGTATCGGTACAGAAAAAGCGGCCGAACAGCGAATTCATATCGGTGATATATTAAAAAGGGTTTCTCTTGGGTATTTCTCAGAGAATAACATCGGGGAAATTCTGGCTGCAACGACTACAGAGCTATCCACGTTGGAGCTGCAGGGAATGAAGATGATTGATTCCGTGGTCAATGGTTATATCCAGGTCATTGCGATCATATGCTGCGTAGGTATGTTCTGCCTGCCTGCTGCTTTGGCTGCCATTGCGGGTGTGATTCTCTCCGCCTTTGCATTAAGAGGAATCAACCGTCAGAGCAGCCGCACCGCACCGGCCGCACATAAGGCCAGGGAAGATCTGTCCGCGGCCTCCATTGAATATGTCCGGGGACTGAGTGTGGTGAAATCCTTCGGGAAGGAAGGTGCGTCGATAAAGCGCTTCCGGAATGCCTGCCGGGATAACAAGGAGATCTGCATCAAAAACGAGTTCGGCTTCGTACCATGGAATTGTCTGCATCTGTTTTTCTTAAAGGGAGCTGCGGTAGCTCTGGTGCTGACCGCCGCATGGGAAGTCTTACAGGGAAATCTGACTCTGTCAATGCTGCTGATGGCTGCGATGTTTTCTTTTACGATCTTCGGCAGTGTGGAATCCATCAACGATGCGGCCCATATCCTGTCGGTGATTGGATCTGTTATGGATAAGCTGGAGAAACTGGAGCAGGCGGATTACATCGACCAGGATGGCGCTGAGGTGAGGCTGGACCGGTTTGACGTGTCATTCGACCATGTATCCTTTGGCTACAGCGGCCGGGAGATTCTGCATGATGTGTCCTTTTCTATCCCGCAATATACAACCACTGCCATCGTAGGTCCTTCCGGCAGTGGGAAGAGTACGATCTGCAGCCTGATTACCCGGTTCTATGACGTACAGAAGGGAAGCGTGCGCATAGGAGGACATGATGTGCGGGAGTTCACCTGTGACAGTTTACTGAAAAATATATCCATGGTGTTCCAAAATGTCTACCTCTTTCACGACACAATCCGAAATAATATCAAATTCGGCAAGCCTGGTGCCACCGAGACGGAGATGATCGCAGCGGCCAAAGAGGCCAGATGCCATGAATTTATCATGTCGCTTCCGGATGGCTATGACACGGTGGTGGGAGAGGGCGGTGACACCCTGTCCGGCGGGGAAAAACAGCGGATTTCCATTGCCCGGGCCATGTTAAAAGATGCGCCCGTAATCATTCTGGATGAGGCCACGGCCAGTGTGGATCCGGAGAATGAGCATGAGATTCAGGCCGCCATCTCCGCTCTGGTACATGGGAAAACCATTATCATCATCGCCCACCGGCTGAACACGATCGAAAATGCAGACCAGATACTGGTAGTGGAGAATGGGCGCATCGGTCAGATGGGGACACATGGGGAACTTATGGAACAGGACGGCCTGTACCGGCACTTTGTAGAGGTGAGAGAGCAGGCGGAAGGCTGGAGGATTGCAGAAAGCTGAGAAGAGAATAAAAAAAGAGTAAAATCACTTGACCGGACGCTTTTCATGCTGTAAAATAATATGAGTTAGCAAAAGCTAACGAAAATGCGGGATCCCCCGCATTTTATATCCCTAACGGTTAGCGACAACTAACTACGTAAAAACACTGACAGGATGATACAGGTTGTTAACTTCCGCATAAGAACTGGAAGGAGGCGAGAACATGAAGGTGATGGAGTCCGGAGAAGACTATCTGGAGACGATTCTGATACTGCAGAACAGGAGCGGTACGGTGCGGTCTATCGATATCGCCGCTGAACTGAAAGTGTCCAGGGCGAGTGTCAGTGTGGCGATGAAAAATCTAAAAAAGGCGGATACGTGAACATAGGGGATAATCATGAAATTACGCTTACTCCGAAGGGACGCAAGCTTGCGGAGACAATGTATGAAAGGCATCTGCTTTTCTCTGATGTATTGTCATACCTGGGGGTGGAACGTCAGGTGGCGCTCAAAGACGCGTGCCGCATGGAACATGCAATCAGTGCGGAAAGTTTTCAGGTGCTGAAAAGTTATTTTCTGAGAAAGGGGCTGGATACCCCGGAATCGGTAGAATGAAGGACTAAACTTTAGGGTGACGGACCGTTTGGCAGTCCATCGTGACTGCTTGACATAAAAAATCTAACAGAAAAGAGGTATAAGCATATGAGCAAAGTAGCGGTAGTATACTGGAGCGGTACCGGTAATACGGAAAAGATGGCAAATCTGGTGGCAGAAGGTGCAAGGAATGCGGGCTCTGAGGTCAGCCTGTTTATGGCGGCAGAGTTCCGGGCAGATAAGATGGATGAGTTTGACGCAGTGGCTTTCGGCTGCCCGTCCATGGGGGCGGAGCAGCTGGAGGAAAGCGAATTTGAGCCGATGTTCATAGAATGTGAAGGGAAACTTCATGGAAAGAAAATAGCCCTGTTCGGTTCCTATGGCTGGGGAGACGGGGAATGGATGCGCACATGGGAGGAAAACTGCCAGAGCGACGGTGCCATATTAGCCTGTGACAGCGTGATTTGCAATGATGCTCCGGATGAGGAAGCCGAGGCTGCCTGCGCGGCGCTGGGAAAAGCGTTAGTTTGATATTCACTTCAGGCTAAGATAAAACTGTGATTATGAAGAAAGAAACGAGAATGTGAAGAATGTCATTGTACACATGCCCGTTTCTTTCTGATGTTCCATTACAGGGGAGGTCTTTTTTTCGTATGAGCTTTGAGCGCTTCAAATGTTTCCGCACTGATCACATGTTCGATCCGGCAGGCATCTTCAGCCGCTACCTCAGGGCTGACCCCCAGCGTAATCAGAGAATCAGAGAGAATCGTATGCCGTTCAAACATACGCTCTGCGATCTCCTGTCCTTTATCTAATAGGGATATATACCCGTCCTGATCTACCTCAATATACCCGTTGGTGCGCAGGTTTTTCATGGCAACGCTGACACTGGGCTTTGAATAGGACAGCTCGCTGGCGATATCGATGGAACGCACCTGACCAAGACGTTTTTTCAGAATCAGGATAGTTTCCAGATAGTTTTCCGCAGATTCCTGAATTCGCATTATTTGTCACCACGCTTTCAAATCCATTTTTATTTATTTCCTAAGGATATAGATAACCATTATTTTAACATATTAATCATATTTTCATCAAGAGGAATACTTATTTAGGCTGGGAAATAATTTTTTTGTACTGGGAAATAGAGATAAACCATAAAACTGTGAGCAAGAACGATCATTTGAAAGATTTCTAGTCCGAAAACGGAGTAGACTTTCATGGCCTGCCGTGTTATAATTTAACAAATTAAGCGAAGCTTGTAGAAGTCGATGGCGCAAAGAGAGGTGATCAGGAAAATGACGGACAGTGAAAAATTTGACCTGTTACTAAATGAGATGCAATTGATGAGAGGCGACATGCAGACCATGAGAGGCGACATGCAGACCATGAAAGGCGACATGCAGACCATGAAAGGCGACATACAGACCATGAAAGGTGATATACAGTCCTTGAATGACCGAATGGATGGTCTAGAGATACAAATTAAGTCAACAGAGCGTGTGCTCAGGAATGAAATCAAAAAGTCAGAAACCTTGATTCTCGATGAAGTTGAGAGAGTACATATGATTTTAGATGATCACAAACACGATAGGAATGCTCACACGGCACAATCAATCGCATAATGATATGTTATTAGAGAGCGCCCCCCTTTGGAGAAATTTGAAGGCTGTGAACGCTCTTTTTTTGTTCAGATATACTATATATTATTTATATAAATGATGAAATAGATATTTAGAAATACGCTGGTTCCGGGAAGGGGGTTTTACTCTTCGTTGACAAGAGTAGAAAGGAGTGTTAAAATCCAGTTAGTTAAAACTAATTGATAGTTAGTCGGAACTAATTTTGAAAGGAGATACCTATGAATGGCACCTGGATAAACGCGGTCATCTGTATAGCATTGGTACTGATTTGTATTTTCAGCGTACGCAGTTATCTGAAAAAGCTCAAGAACGGCTGTTGCGGCGCCGGAGGCGATGAATTGAAAAGAATCAGGCCTGCGGATAAAGATACTGCCCACTATTCCTATGCCCGAAAGATAGGAATAGAGGGAATGAGCTGTAAGAACTGTGCAATGCGGATTGAAAACGCATTTCATGAATTGGACGGCTTTTATGCCGAAGTAAACCTAAAACAACAGTATGCGATTGTGTATATGAAGCAAGAAGAAACGGACGAGGACATAAAGCGGGTGGTCCGGCGAGCGGGATACCATGTGACAAGCCTCGAACCGGTGGAATATTATAAACAAATCTGTGGGGGATCTGGCGAGAAGTATGTCCCTTAATGTCGGCAAGGTTTGGCTTAAGCGGGAAGGCCAGGAGATTCTTACGGATATCTCCGTGATCCGGCCGGGAGATCAGGTAGTCATCCACATGGGCAGTGTAATTCCCTTTGACGGCATCGTGACAGAGGGAGAAGCCATGGTGAATCAGGCTTCTCTGACCGGAGAAGGGCTTCCGGTCAGGAAGGATACGGATGGATATGTCTATGCAGGAACTGTTGTGGAAGAAGGAGAACTGACGATTCAGGTGAATCAAGTCTCCGGTTCCACCCGTTATGAAAAAATTATTACCATGATAGAAGATTCCGAAAAACTCAAATCCAAAGTGGAGAGTAAGGCAGAGCATCTGGCGGACCGGCTGGTACCCTATACGTTTTTGGGGACTGCCCTTGCGGGGCTTCTTACAAGAACTGTCTCCAGGGCCCTTTCTGTCCTGATGGTGGATTTTTCCTGTGCGCTTAAGTTAGCCATGCCGATTACCGTGCTGTCCGCTATACGGGAAGCCAATGTCAGCCGTATCACGGTGAAGGGCGGAAAATATCTGGAAGCGCTGGCCAATGCTTAGACCATCGTGTTTGATAAAACCGGAACTCTCACAAAAGCGCGGCCTACAGTAAGGGAAGTGATCCCCTTTCGCGGTGGCAGCGCCTCCGAAATGCTGCGGGTAGCTGCGTGCCTGGAAGAGCATTTTCCGCATTCCATGGCTAAGGCTGTGGTAAGGGCGGCGAAAGATCAGCACCTGGAGCATGAGGAAATGCATTCCAAGGTCGATTACATCGTAGCCCACGGGATCGCCTCTTATATCGGAGATAAGCGGGTGGTTATTGGCAGTAACCATTTTGTCTTTGAAGATGAAAAATGTACGGTTTCCGAAGAATACCGGGAGCGTTTCTTACTACTTCCCACAGAGTATTCCCATCTGTACCTGGCAATAGAAAATGAATTGGCTGCGGTAATCTGTATCGAAGATCCCGTGCGGGAGGAAGCGGCGGCTGTGATCCGGTAGCTGAAAGAAGAAGGCATTAGCAAAGTAGTCATGATGACGGGAGACAGCGAGCGAACGGCGGCGTCCATTGCATCAAAAATCGGTGTGGATGAATATGATTCCGAGGTATTGCCGGAAGATAAGGCGGACTATATCAGGCAGGAAAAAGAGGCCGGGAATATAGTGGTTATGGTTGGTGATGGAATCAATGATTCCCCGGCACTGTCGGCGGCGGATGTAGGGATCGCCATCAGTGACGGGGCGGAAATCGCGCGGGAGATCGCTGATATTACTGTGGCGGCAGACAGCCTGCAGGAGCTTGTTACATTAAGACGCTTGAGCAAAGCCATGTTAAGACGCATCGACGGGAATTATAAAGCTATCCTTGGAGTGAATGGGGCCTTGATCCTGCTGGGGGTTGGAGGAATCGTGCAGCCCACCACGTCTGCACTCCTGCACAATGCGTCTACCCTATTAATCAGCTTGAGAAGCATGAGGAACCTTTTGGTTTGAGTAAAAATCTCTTTTTTCCATATAGAAACTAATGCTTTACTGGCTAAGATTGAAAACAAAAATGGGTGTTTAATTTGTTGCATCTGTGATAAAATAACGTAAGAAAGGGGGAATCTGCGATGGATGACAGAACAAAAATCAGGCTGACCCAATTGTCCAGTACAGCTGGGTGAGCGGCTAAATTAGGTCCTGGGACCCTTGCTCAGGTGCTGAGCAAGCTGCCGAGATTTACAGATGATAATCTGATCGTGGGAACGGAGACGTCGGATGATGCCGCAGTGTATCGGATCAATGATGAACTGGCGCTGATTCAGACGGTGGATTTTTTCACTCCGATCGTGGATGATCCCTATACATTCGGTCAGATCGCTGCTGCCAATTCGCTGAGCGATGTATATGCGATGGGAGGAGAACCGAAGTTAGCGCTGAATGTGACAGGTTTCCCGAATTGTCTGGACCCGGATGTTTTGGGTGATATATTGGCCGGGGGAGCTTCGAAGGTGCAGGAGGCGCAGGCTGTGCTGGTGGGCGGACATACGATACAGGATGACGAGCCGAAATATGGTTTGTGTGTGACAGGTTTTGTGCACCCGGACAGGCTGTGGAAGAATTATGGAGCGAGACCCGGGGATGTGCTGATCCTTACGAAACCCTTGGGGAGCGGGATTCTGAATACCGCGGTGAAGGCCGGACTTGCCTCTGCCGATGAGGTGGCGGAAGTGGTCCGTGTGATGGCTGAGCTGAACCGGACTGCAAAAAGAGTGCTGGAACGATATGAGGTGCATGCGTGTACGGATGTGACCGGTTTCGGGCTGGCAGGGCATTCTATGGAGATGGCGAAGGCCAGCGGGGTGACGATGGATCTGTTTGTCAGACGTGTTCCGGTCATGGAAGGCGCGGCCGCCTACGCACAGATGGGCGTGATTCCGGCCGGCGCGTATCAGAACGGAGATTATCTTCTGCCGGATATGGATGTAACCGCCATCGTTAAGCGCAAGGAAGAATATTTACAGGATGTTCTGCTGGACCCGCAGACATCCGGCGGTCTTTTAGCCTGTGTGCGGGATAAAGACGCGGAAAAGATATTGAAGGAGCTTAGAGAGGAAGGCCTTAAGACGAAAGCCGCGATTATAGGAACCGTTGAGGAATATAAAGAGAGCTTTCTGCGGCTGAAGTAAAAGCCAGATATAAGTATACACAGATGGAAAGTAACTTAAACCAGATATAAGTAAACACAGATGGAAAGTAACTTAAAAAGGAGGCGGAAGATGGATCAGAGGGAATTGTACAGGAGCATACCGAAGGTGGATATGCTGCTGGAACTGTCGGAAATACAGGACTTATTGCTGGATTATGACCGGAGTCTGGTGCTGGAGGCGATCCGTCTGGAAACGGAGAAGCTGCGTGACCGGATCGCGCAGGGGATGGCTGAGGAACAGATGCTGGAGGAAGTGACGAATCTGCCGCTCTCGATCAGAAGACATACGGAAAAGATGGCGGACTATGGAATGAAACGGGTGATCAATGCCACCGGAACTATACTTCATACGAACCTGGGACGGGCGCCGCTGGCAGCAGAGCAGATGGACAGGCTTTCGAACCTGATGACGGGGTATTCGAATCTGGAGTATGATCTGGAAGCAGGAGAACGGGGAGAGCGCTGTGCCCATTTTGAATCCTGGATCTGCCGGATGACCGGCGCGGAGAGCGCTGTGGCTGTCAATAATAATGCGGCTGCGGTACTGCTGGCGTTATCCGCGCTGGCTAAGGGGAAGGAAGTGGTGATCTCCAGAGGGGAAATGATCGAGATCGGCGGACAGTTCCGGATCCCGGATGTGATGGAACAAAGCGGCGCCACTCTGCGTGAGGTGGGAACCACGAACCGGACCAGGCTTGCGGACTATGAGAAAGCAGTGGCCTGGAACACCGGTGCGATTCTCAAGGTGCATACAAGCAATTATAAGATTATAGGTTTTACGCAGAGTACACCGGTAAAGGAGCTTAGCTCCATTGGAGAAAAGCAGGGAGTGCCGGTGATCGTGGATCTTGGCAGCGGCAGCCTGCTGGATCTGGGTAAATACGGATTACCCCGCGAACCCACCGTTCAGGAAACGATAGAGGAGGGGGCGGATCTGGTGTGTTTCAGTGCGGATAAGCTTCTGGGAGGTCCCCAGGCCGGTATTATCGCGGGCCGTAAGAAATATGTGGCTGCGCTTAAGAAGCATCCGCTGATGCGGGCACTTCGAATTGATAAATTTACGGCTGCTGCCCTGGAACTGACATTCCGCGCTTATCTGCGGGAGGAGGAAGCCTGCTACCGGATTCCGATCCTGAATATGATGACCAGGCCGATTACGGAGCTGGAACAGATGGCCTGGAAATTAAAAGAAATGTTGAAGCCTCTGGGCGGACAGTATGTAATTCAGATCGAGGATTGTATGTCGCAGATGGGCGGCGGCGCTCTCCCGGAGGAATATTTTCCAAGTAAAGGTATCACGGTCATGCCTAAGGGAAGAACAGTCATGGAGGCGGAACAGCTGCTGCGCAGGGGAAGTACACCGGTGATCGTGCGGGTGACGGAGGAAAAGCTGGTGCTGGATCTTCGGACGGTGCTGAAAGAGGATTATGAGATTCTGGGCAGGGTGCTGCTTCAGTCATTGGGAGGAATCGATTTATGACCCATTGGATCGTGGGAACGGCCGGCCACATTGATCACGGGAAGACTGCGCTGATCAAAGCTTTGACCGGCCGGGACACGGACCGTCTGGAGGAAGAGAAAAAAAGAGGAATTACCATCGATCTGGGATTTACGTATTTTGATTTGCCCGGAGGGGAACGGGTCGGTATGATCGATGTTCCCGGACATGAAAAGTTTATCGGAAATATGTTGGCGGGGGTCAGCGGTATCGATCTGGTGCTGCTGGTGATCGCGGCGGATGAGGGGGTAATGCCCCAGACGGTAGAGCATGTGGAGATACTGGAGCTGCTGGGCATCACGCGCGGAATGATCGTACTCAACAAGTGCGACCTGGTGGACCGGCAGTGGAGAGACCTGGTGGCAGAAGATGTAAGGCAGAGGTTAAGTGACAGCTGCTTTGCAAACGCGCCTATGGCTTTCGTGTCCGCCGTGACAGGGGAGGGAATGCAGGAACTGGCGATTCTGATAGAGCGGCTCTTGAGACAGGGGCCGCTTTTTCGAAGTGCCAACACATTTCCCCGTCTCTTTATTGACCGTATCTTTCAGAAAAAGGGGTTGGGGACCATTGCGGCCGGAACGCTTCTGTCAGGGGAGATCGCCAGGGAAGACCGGCTCTGTCTCTATCCCCAGATGCTGCCCTGCCGGATACGCGGTGTGCAGGTACATGGACAGGAGATGGAAAAAGCGGCCGCTGGACAGCGCACTGCGGTGAACCTGCCGGACATCGGATGTTCCCAGATCCGGAGAGGAACGGTGATCGCCCGGGAAGGGGCCCTGCGCAACACGCGGATTCTGGATGTCAGGATCCGTATGTGCCGGCATACGGACCGCAGGCTCTTAAACCGTACAAGGCTCCATCTCTATATCGGAGCAGCAAAATTGCTGTGCCGTGCCGTGCTGATGGAGACAGGGGAACTGGGAGCCGGTGAAAGCGGATACGCCCAGCTTATATTGGAGGAAGAATTGGCGGTACTAAAAGGGGATCATTTTATTCTTCGCTTTTATTCCCCCCTTGAAACCATCGGGGGAGGAGAGATACTGGACGCGAATCCCGTAAAAAAACGCAGATACCGGCCAGCGGATCTGGAAGAATTCCGCCGGGAAGAAGCAGCGGACTTTCCGCGGGAAATCCTGATGTATATAAAAAAACAGCCCCATGGATTCGCCTTGAAACAGGAATTGGCCGTAGCTTTTGGCGAAAAAGAGAACAGCATTTCCCATGCCGCTGCCGTTTTAGAAAAAGAAGGCTGTCTGGTGCTGATGGAAGGAAAAACAAAGACTTTTTTCTATGACCAGGAGCAGTACCAGCAGCAGATCAACCGGATGGAAGCGTATCTAATCCGTTTTCATTCTCAGCACCCCTATCGATGGGGAATCGGAAGGGCACAGCTGCGCACCGGCTGTGCTCCCTGGATGACACAGGAATTCTGTGATGCGTTATTTCAGACGGCCAATGACCAGGGAAGGCTTCAAATCACTGCACAGTTGGTACGCCTGAAGGCATATGAAGTTCCCTGTGATGATACCTATCAAAAAGTCACGGATATCCTGTTTGGTAATCTCACCGACGCCGGTATGGACTTTTTGCGCCTGCCGGATATGGACTTTGGCAGAATATCAGAGCAGACGATTCAGGACATCTGTGCGAATGAGCTGGAAAAAGGAACGTTACACAGGCTGTCTCAGGAGTATTATACACTGACGGAAATATATGAGGATGCTTGCGGAAAAATATCCGCCTTATTAAGGCAAAATGGAAAAATCACCGTTGCAGAACTGAGGGATATGTTCGGAACAAACCGGCGGAGTATCCGGATTCTGCTGGAAGATCTGGACACCCGGGGAATCACGAGAAAAGACGGGAAAGAAAGTGAAAGGATGTCTGCGCTATGAATCTGAAACAGTTGGAAGCGTTTGTCTGTGTAGTGGAGCAAAAAAGTTTTTCCGGAGCAGCAAAAGTGTTATATCTGACACAGCCAACCGTGAGCGCTCACATTCAGTCCCTGGAAAAAGAACTGGGCTGCCGGCTTCTGGCCCGTAGCACGAAAGAACTTTTCGTCACGGCCAAAGGGGAGAGGCTCTATCTCTATGCCAGGCAGATGCTGGGACTGGAGGAAAAAATATTAAAGGAATTCCATCTAAAGGGAAGACATCACACAGAGCGGCTGGCGATCGCAGCGTCCACGATCCCGGGACAATATATACTGCCTGAGATTCTAACCGCTTACCGGAATCGATGCCCGGATGAAAAGTTCCAGGTGATCCAAAGTGACAGTCAGGGCGTGGTAGAAAAAATCATCGGCCACGACGTAGAGCTTGGCTTCACCGGCACCAGGCTTCCCGAGAATCGATGCGTATTCACTCCCTTTTTTAAAGACAAGCTGGTAGTAATCACACCTCCGACAGAGGAGTATAGAAAATATAAGCAGACCGGTTTCCCGGCCCTAAAACTAAGAGAAGTCCCCTTTTTGATCCGGGAGTCCGGCTCCGGAACCCGCAGGGAGACGGAAGAGTTCCTGCAGCGTTTTGGAATCCACATCTCGGAACTGAATATAGCGGCTCATATGGACCATCCGGAGATTATCAAGCGGTCGGTAAGCAAAGGGCTGGGCGTGGCGATCATATCGGAAAAAGCAGTCCAGGACTATACGGAAGAGGGTAAAATCCTGCAGTTCGACCTTCAGGAGGGCATTATCCACAGGGACCTCTATCTGGTATGGGAAAAAGAGCTGGAATTGTCGGCTGCTGCCGCTGGCCTGGTGGATTACGTGAGAACGACGTATAGATATTTTCTATAATTAAAAATAGCCGATGGTGAATATCGATTGGACAGGCGGACGCATTTTTCGTATGATTATAATAGAATTGTGGGAAAGGGTGGGCTATCATGGATAGCCTGCCTTTTTTTCTTTTGGCCGGGGACACTGAGTGGGGGAAAAGAACATTCATGAATTCTTCCGGAATCCTGCAAGATTCTATAAAAGATCAGGCAAAAAAAGGAGGACAAGATGAATCTGACAAGTTCGAAAAAAATGTTATTGGCATCGGGTGCGGTGCTGGGTGGAATCGCAGCGCTGCTGGCTTATTCCGGGAATCCAAAAAACATGGCGATCTGCGTGGCCTGCTTCATACGCGATACGGCGGGAGCGATGAAATTCCATCAGGCGGAAGTCGTACAATATTTCAGGCCGGAGATCGTGGGGTTCGTGGCGGGGGCTTTTCTTATTGCAGTGATTACGAAGGAATACCGTTCTACTGCGGGATCTTCTCCGATGATCCGCTTTCTGCTGGGAGTCATGATGATGATCGGATCTTTGGTGTTCCTGGGCTGCCCGCTTCGGATGGTGATCCGCATGGCGGCAGGCGATTTGAATGCATACATAGCACTGATTGGTTTTGTGCTCGGCGTGGCGACGGGGAGTCTGGCCCTGAAAAAAGGCTTCAGCCTGGGGCGGGCTTATGAGACGAAAAAGTCCAGCGGATGGATTCTGCCGGCGGTCCTTGTGGGATTGTTGATCCTCAGTGTGACAACTACACTTATGGCGGCCAGTGAGAGCGGTCCCGGCAGCATGCACGCACCGGTTCTGTTATCTTTGGCCGGAGGCCTTTTGTTCGGGGCTATTGCGCAGAAGAGCCGCGCATGCTTTGCGGGCAGTGTCCGCGATATCCTGCTGTTGAAAAATTTCGATCTGATTTCGGTGATTGGAGGGTTTTTCGCTGTGATGCTGATCTATAATATCGCTGCCGGCGGATTTCATTTTTCTTTTTCCGGGCAGCCGGTGGCCCACGCACAGCATGTATGGAACATGCTGGGCATGTATGTGGTGGGGTTTGCGGCGGTATTGGCCGGTGGTTGTCCTTTAAGACAGCTGGTTTTGGCAGGACAGGGGTCTTCAGACAGCGCCGTCACGTTCTTGGGAATGTTCGTGGGTGCAGCGGTATGCCATAATTTCGGACTGGCAGCCGCAGCGGCCAACGCGGAGACGAATACACCCGGAGGGCCGGCTGCGGCGGGAAAAGCAGCGGTCCTGGTCTGTGTAGTGGTGCTGCTGGTAATCGGTTTTGGAGTACGGAAAAGAGAAGCCAGACAGGAAATGTATGGAAAGTGAGGGATTGGTTATGGTAGAGGTAGATGCAAGGGGATTGTCCTGTCCGGAGCCTTTGATGATGGCGATGGAAGCTGTAAAAAAGAACCCGGGAGAGAAGATCAGAATCCTGGTCTCTGAACCGCATCAGAAGATGAATGTGGAAAAATTTGCAAAAAGCCAGGGAAAAAAGACAAGCGTGATGCAAATGGGATCAGAGTTTGAGCTTATCGTGGAGTGAAATGAGGAAAAAAGAGATTAAATTGGTGATTACGTTTCACACGACCGCCGATGCTATGGCAATGGAGAAGGCATGTAAAACAGAAAAAGTGGAGGGAAGGCTGATACCGGTCCCGCGTATTTTGTCCGCAGGATGCGGAATGGCCTGGGCCCGCCCTTCCCTTGATCCGAAACAGATGAAAAGGTGGATGGATGAGAGACACCTGAGATATGAATCGATACAGGAGTGCCTGGTCTGAACAGCAGACCGGACACTCCTACTCGATTCAATGGGAATGTGCTCTTTTTGTCTCTTAATCTCAGACATTTCTATTAAGAAATTATAAATTTTACGAATTTTTTATTAAATCGTGCAAAGTTTAAAGATTTTTCCAGGGAAGAGTGGTAGGATGATTTCATATGGAGATTGTAAGACTATCTGTAAGGTATTTCCATGGGTATGCCATGAATCAAACGGCATACGGTATGCTCGTGGTATTCCTATATGTGCGGAAAATCGCACGTAAGAAGGAAATGATGAAAGAATAACTATATGAGGTGCGTATGGAAACAGGGATAAATGTCAGCAGTATCGCCTCCGATCTGAGAGAATACGAGGATTTTATTCAACCTTATGAGGATGCGGTGTCGATCGTTCAGGTGTGGCTTGAGACTCTGGATAAAGATTTTCAGCGCAGACACAAGCACAATCCGATACATAGTATGCAAAGCAGGATTAAGTCATTGAACAGTATCGTAGGCAAGCTGGATCGGAAAGGGATACCGGTCAGTTTTGAGGCGGCGAAAGATTATCTGACCGATATCGCAGGTATCCGCGTGATCTGTTTTTATGTTCAGGATGTATATACGATTGTCAATATCCTGAAAAAGCAGATGGATATTATTATGATCAAGGAAAAAGACTATATAGAAGACCCGAAGAAAAACGGCTACAGAAGCTACCACCTGGTGCTGGGAGTGACGGTATACCACGCGGAGGGAAAACAATATTATCCGGTGGAGATCCAGATCCGCACGCTGGCCATGGACTTTTGGGCCAGTATGGAGCACCAGCTCTGCTATAAAGCGGTGCGGGAAGATAAAACACTGCTCTCGAAAGAGCTAAAAGAATGCTCCCTGCTGCTGGAAGAAATCGAGGGACGCATGGAACGCTTTTATGATCCGGAGGCAGAGCGGGAGAGGTAGGAAAAGATCCGTATCCAGCGGCAGAAACGCCGTGGATTACGGATCTTTTTCTAGTTATATTTCTTCTGCATTTTATCTAAATAAATATCTCTGCAAAAAGAAACAATCTATAGGATATCGTTTATTATTTTTGGCGGAAACATGTGGGAATTGAACCCACCCGGGACGTATCAAACGCCCCACACTGGTTTTGAAGACCAGGGGATACACCAGCACCCATCTGCTTCCGAAATTATTACATCTCTATAAGTATAGTGAGATAAAACAGATCCGTCAAGCGGCGCACGCTAAATTGCATATTTACCGCAAGGAGTGGCGATATTTATAAGCCCAGCAGTTCTCCGATGTAAAAAGTCATACGTAAGTGAAAACATTCTTCCGGTGCAGACAAAGTGGTATCCAGCTTATCACGGATTATTGCCAGGCGGCTGCCCAGGTTTTCCGCAGTCAGATGAAGCTCCTGGGCTGTTTCGAGGAGGTTATTTTCTTTTTCCAGATAGATTTTCAAAGTGCTCATCAGATTCGTCTGTCTATTGTTATCGTATGTCAGGAGCGGCTTAAACGTGCCCTGATATATTTCAGTTAAAAGTCCCTCATCGGGATTGGTCAGCAGCAGACGGAAAAATCCAAGATCCTGGAAATAGATATACGCAGATTTGCGGATCTGCGCAACCTTCCTGGCGTGAAGGGCATTTGTATAGCTAAAGTGCAGTTTTTTCAGACTGGGGGCGGATTCACCGATACCGATTGTGGGAAGCGGGCAGCCGTCATTTTCCAAGGACTGATAATAGGAGGTCAGAATCGTGTGCAAGGTCGGGCGGGGGACATCCGACAGGATCAGCACATAGTGGTCCCGGTATGGAAATAAGCAGTGACGGATCGATAGAAGATGCAGATGATTTTGAAGAAGTTCCGGTTTTATCAGAGGATAGATCAGCACGGCACGATAAGAAGCGTCAATGGGGAACCCGTTGGTATTGAGCAGATTTATCTGTTCACGAACAGATGCGGGATGTTCGAGGAGGGATTGGAACAGACGGTCTAAGTTCATGTTATTATCATCGATATGCAAAGCGCTCCTGTTAAAATATGCAGCAAGCAGCTGGTATGGCGTCCCGTGCGGAACTGTGAAGAGGGGAAAATCGGCAGCTTTGCATAAGTCGGCCAGATCGGCTGAATAGGAGTGAAGCGTCTGGCCTGATTCCATGATCAGCCCGCTGCATTGGGTGTTTATTAATATTTTGACCAGATCCGTCAAACGGCCGATATCTGTGTGATCAGAACTTTCCATAAGATAAACCATCTCCAGACCACAGAGGTTTCCCGGTGATTCCGGAGTACTTAAAACTACAAAACGTGAAATACAGCGATTCAGGTCAATACAGGCGGTAATAAGAGTTAATGGAATCTGATCATGCTTCACAGGATAAAATTCTGACAACAGAGGAAGCATCGTATCTCCTTTCCGGACATATTTGTCCAATAAGAAACAGATCGTAATATATCATACAGTATAGGTAAAATGGGCTCTGATTATCAGGTTTTTTGTAGTATATCAGCTATTTAAAAAAGCGTCCAGTGCAAATCCTGAAATTCAGGAGCACGATTCATTTTGTACATAAAAAAGTGCAAGGTTTGGCCATGAATGTAAGAGGAATCCTTGATTTATTTTACTTGCGGGTGTATAGTATAAAAAGATTGATAAAAATTTATCAAACTCAAATTTTATATAAGGAGAGGTTTCTTATGCTAAGTGCGGAAGGAAAAGTTGTTCTGATTACAGGCGGCGGACGTGGAATTGGCTATGGGATAGCGCAGGCATTTGCTGAGGCTGGAGCCCGAATCGCGATCACCGGCCGTACGGCGAGTACCCTGATCGAGGCGGCCGAGAATTTGGAAGCGGATTATGGAAATGAAGTATTGTGGATAACGGCAGACGGCGGAGACGAAGCGGCTGTCAAAGGGGTTGTGGAAAAAGTAATCGATAAATACGGCAAGCTGGACTGTCTCGTAAATAACGCGCAGGCATCCAAGTCAGGGGTCATGCTGGCGGATCATACGAAGGATGATTTCGATCTGGCGGTCAGTACCGGATTATACGCCACGTTTTTCTATATGAGGGAGGCTTTCCCTTATCTGAAGGAGTCTAAGGGCTGTGTGATTAATTTTGCATCCGGCGCCGGACTTTCCGGCAAGATCGGCCAGTCTTCCTATGCGGCAGCCAAGGAAGGAATCCGTGGTTTATCCCGTGTGGCAGCGGCTGAGTGGGGCGAATTTGGGATTAATGTCAACGTGCTGTGCCCGTTAGCAATGACACCCGGTCTGGAAAAGTGGAAAGATGAATATCCGAAGCTGTATAAGAAAACCATTGATGAAATTCCGCTGCAGAGGTTCGCGGATCCGGAAAAAGATATCGGACGCGTATGTGTTTTCCTGACTACGGATGACGCGGCTTATATTACCGGGGAGACCATATCTCTCCAGGGTGGTGTGGGTCTTAGACCTTAAAGATACTTCGTTGCAGTTGGATTCCTGGTCTGGACCTGTGAGGTTTTAAATGGCGCAAAAGTGTGGACCGTCCTTATGCATGTACCGTGTTACAGCTGCCTGAGCTGGTACATCTATTAGGGCGGTCCGCGTTTTTGCGCTATTTTTTCTACAAACAGTATGTCAAAGCCCGTACGGTAGAAGATAGGAGTTCCTTTTTCCCGCGCATATATCTGCGCGCAGGAGGCTTGTTTGACATGATCCGCGTCAGGGATTAAACTGTATCTAACGTATCGATTCGGAAGGAGGGAGACGGTGTGATAATCAGTGCCAGCCGCAGAACAGATATTCCCAATTATTACTCAGATTGGTTCTTTGAACGTTTAAAAGAACGGAAGGTCTGTGTGAGAAATCCTTTTCAGCCGCGGGATGTAAGCCTCATCTCCCTTTCCAGGGACGTGGTGGACGGATTTGTTTTCTGGACTAAGAATCCGCGCCCTATGTTGAAGCGGCTGGGGGAACTGGAAGGATATCCATATTATTTTCAGTTTACCCTGAACGGATATGGACCGGAATTGGAACCGGGACTGCCGGACAAAGAAAAGGTATTGGTGCCGGTGTTTCAGGAGCTGTCGGAGTCTGTAGGGCGTGAGAGGGTAATCTGGCGTTACGATCCGATACTGGTCTCACCGGAATATACGGTTTTAAGGCATCAGGAACTGTTCGGACGCCTGGCGGAGAATCTGGCTGCCTATACGCAGAAGGTAGTCATAAGCTTCCTGGACCCGTATGCGAATATCCAAAGACAGATGACACGCAGCGCAGTTCAGGTACCGGAAGCGGAACAGATGGAGCAGCTGGCCCGGCGGATCTCGAAGATAGCGGCGGAATATGGACTGTCCGTGGAGACCTGTGCGGAAGCCGGGGATTATGAAGCATATGGAATCCGCCATGGGAAATGCATCGATGCTTCGCTCCTGGCTCGGATCTTTGGGGAGCACCTCAGTACCGGTAAGGATACGGGGCAGCGCAGATTCTGCGGATGTGACGTAAGCATTGATATCGGTGCTTATCACACCTGCAGAAACGGGTGTGTATACTGTTACGCGGGCCATAAGAACCAGGGGGAACAGGAGGGCAAAGAAGATTTTAAGAAATCTCTGCTGCTGGAGGATGTAATCCGCCCGGATGATGTGATCCGGGACAGAAGTATAACATCAGATCGGGAAACTCAGATGTCGCTAGACCAGTTTCTTATTATTTAAAGCGCGAATTAAGGTATATCGGAAATGCTCTGACTTTCCATATACAGGATTCCATAATAAAATTTAGATGAGCAGGAGTGGAGTAGTTATGCGTAAAAAAATTGGACAGGATCAGCTGCGGGAATTTACAGAGAGAAATTACCGGGAACGGATAACGCAGGTTACAGACGGGGTATGGCTGCTGATGGCGGACGGGGAAGATACGGCCGGTGTGCGCGGCCGCAAGGCGGAAGCGCTCAGGAGACGGGCGGAGTATGAGACGAGTGCTAACGGCCGGCATTATTATCTGGCCTGTGCGCGTGAGCTGGAAAGCGAAAGATGATGATTGTGCAGGGAAGATGGCATAGATGGATGTAATGGAAGGAACGAATCGCACATTGCTTTGAGAGAGGTAGGGATCGAATGAAAGTATTTAAGCATGCATTGGAAGTGGATAAAAGGCAGACACTGGTGGATATCACTGCCCAGGTGCGGGATGACATTCGAAAAAGCGGAGTACAGGATGGAATTGTCGTGGTATATTGTCCTCACACCACGGCCGGAATCACGATCAATGAAAACGCAGACCCGGATGTGTGCCGGGATATGATCTATGGATATGAGAAAGTGTTTTCCACGCAGGACCGGGAGTACCGACATTTCGAGGGAAATTCACATGCCCATATGAAATCAGCAGCTGTGGGAGCGTCCCAGACCTTGATACTGGAGGAGGGCAGGCTGATTCTCGGCACCTGGCAGGATATCTATTTCTGCGAGTTCGACGGCCCGAGACACAGAAGCTTCTATGTGAAGATTCTGGAGGGCTGATGTCATTCCTTTTTTCCGTATCTTACGAAATTGTAAGTCTGTATATGAGAAATGTAAGTTGAAATTATGGTGCCTTCACCGGTTCTTAGCTATGATAGACTTATGAAACGAATCAAGTGAGAACGGAGGTAAAACAGATGAAAACATTAGTGAAATGGATCCGTAAGGCAGGCTATCTGATCCTTTATTCCATACCCGTGCTGCTGGTATGCATCATGGGAGGCCTGCTTTTCCTCACGACAATTCTTTTCAGTTTTGGAAAAAGGATAGCCATGAGATTAGAGGCATGTAACGGTGAGTGCTATTAGTGGATTTTTACTTTATGATTTAAGAACTATGAGGCATCGGGAGATGTTCTCATAGTTTTTTTGTTGTACGCTTCCCTCCTACTTGATTTCAATAGAAAAGGTTCGCAAGCGAAACTCTTTTCCATTCAATTCAATGTGAATTTTTGTGACTATTTACTTTTAAAACGCGAAAAAAGAAGAATGATTTATGCAAATACTCCCAAAAAACATGTCACGTGTCCTTTTTGTTGAAAACTTAATACTGTTATAATCAAAGCAAATAGAGGAGTGTGAAAGGACAGCAGGGACAAAATAAGAACCCGATGTTATAATAACGTAACATATGAGAATCGCAATAAGAAAGGGCGTTGGTTCTATGGAGTCTTTGGATATCAGAAACAGAAAGTTAATGGAGAAGTACCCGGTGATCAGAGAGTGGATCCGGAATCTGCCGGATGAGCAGCTGAATCTGTGCAGGCCGGTAGAGTATGAGCGGGGGGATATCATCTTCCGCCGGGGCTGGGAGATCCGTTATGTCTATCTGGTGTTACGCGGCAGTATAATTATCTCCAGCAGTAATATAAACGGAAATGAGATGTGCGTGGTGTTCGTCCAGGCGGGATCTACAGTCGGTGAGATGGAAGCCATGCTGAATATACATAATCTGATCTACAGCGCAAAGGCGTTTACCTCATGCGCTTTACTGGAAGTACCGCTTAACACGTTCCGGAACTGGATTCGCAGTGACCGCAATATCAGTGAAAAACTAGCGATGGTGCTGGCGGAAAAGTTATACCGGGCCAGCGCGTCTACCGTGCAGTATCAATACATGTCCGCAAACCGCCGGTTGAAAATGCTGCTGGCACAGCACGGACAGGGCAGGATCAGTGATACCAGGGAAGAACTGGCGGAGGCCTGCGGAGTCAGTGTGCGCACCATCAACCGGGCGATCACTGCTCTGAAAGGGGAGGAGCTGATCACGATGGAACGGGGCAAGATCGTGATTCAACAGGAACAGCTGGAAAAGCTGACTGCCAATATATTAGAAGAGGTGTGAAATTCTACCGGTTACGCGCGGCCGTTAGATTTCAGTCGGCAGATATGATCTTCACATCTGCTGGATAAATATTCTACAGGAGGTATGACATGAAAAAAGTAATAATGGACTGCGATCCGGGGCATGACGACGCGATCGCCCTGCTGCTGGCTTCCAGAGCGGACGATATTGAGCTTCTGGGCGTTACCACAGTGGCCGGTAACAGCGAACTGGAAAATACAACCCGTAATGCCAGGAAGGTTCTGGACTACGCCGGGGTGACCGATGTGGATGTCTATGCGGGATGCGAACGACCGATGATGAGAGATCTCTACCGGCTGACCGGGGCCATCATCCATGGAGAGGACGGCCTTGGAGGCCCTAAGATTCCGGACCCGGTCACTCCCATAAAAGAAGAGCATGCGGTGGACTTTATCATCCGGGCCCTGCGGGAAAGCGACGAGAAAATCATACTGATTCCCACAGGTCCACTGACCAATATCGCCATGGCCCTGATCAAAGCGCCGGATATTAAAGAGAAAATCGAACGGATCATTATCATGGGCGGGGCGGTGAACGATCCGGGGAATATCACCTCGGCTGCGGAGTTTAACATCTATGTGGACCCCGAAGCAGCCAAAATCGTTTTTGCCAGCGGCTGCAACATCTATCTGAACACCCTGGATATTTCTATGAAGGCAGTATTTTATGAAGAGGACATCGAAAGACTGCGTGCGCAGGGAGATAAGATCAGTGATATCGTCGCACAGCTTTTGGACTTTTTCGGCTCCACACATATTCAGCATTTCGGATTCAAAGCCTGTCCGATTCACGACGCACTCTGCGTCGGCGTGCTGATAGACGAAAATCTGATTGAGTACCAGCAGACTTATCTGGATATCTCTGTGAATGATCCGCTGACCCTCGGAGAAACGGTGGCGGACCTGTGGGGGATTACAGGGCATGAACCCAACTGCTATCTCTCTGTTAAGGTTGACCGGGAATTGTTTGTACAGATGATTCAGGAACATATGCAGAAAACTTATCAATCAAAGAAGTGATTCAGGCGAACAGCCAGAAGGAGGAAAAGGTATGAGAAGGTTATTTTCAATGTTATTGGTGGTTGTCATGATCTGTGGCATGCTGGCAGGATGCCAGAGCAAGAGCGAGCCCGCCCCTCAGGAGACGAACAAGGCGGCGGAAGATACGAAAAAAGAGGATGCCGGTGAGACGGCGAAACCTGAGGAATCGAAAGCACCCGAGGCGGGTAAGGATCTGCCCAAGGTAGCCTGCCTGCTGAATGGGAATCTGGGGGACAAATCGTTCTTTGATTCGGCCAACGCGGGTATGAAACTGATCAAGGATGAACTGGGATGTGAGACGAATGTAATCGAGATGGGCTTCGATAACACAGTTTGGGAGACGACTCTTTATGAAGTTTCCGATCAGGATTATGACATTATCATTGTGGGAACTTACCAGATGCAGGAAGTACTGGAAAAAGTCGCGCTGGAATACCCGGATAAGAAGTATATTATCTTTGATTCCACAGTTTCCTATGACAAGGGGGATTACAGCAATGTATACTCGATCTCCTTTAAACAGAATGAAGCGTCCTATCTGGCCGGCGCCCTTGCCGCTATGATCGCGGCGGATGACAGCCTGCCGCTCTCCAACGGGGAAAAGATGATCAGCGTGGTGGCAGCCATGGATATCCCGGTACTGAACGACTTTATCGTTGGTTATATACAGGGAGCGGAGGATACCGTGCCCGGAACCAAAGTCGCGGTTTCCTATATCGGAGATTTCAACGATACGGCAAAAGCGAAAGACCTGGCCAAAGCACAGTTTAATCTGGGGTCCAGCGTGGCTTTCAACGTAGCCGCTCAGGCAGGCCTTGGAATGATCGAGGCGGCTGCCCAGAATGACCGCTATGCCATCGGCGTGGATGCCGATCAGGCAATGGCATTAAAAGAGACCCAGCCGGACCAGTCCAAAGTGATTGTCACATCGGTGCTTAAGAATATCGACCAGGTACTGCTCCTGTCCGTGAAGCGGCATATCGAGGGAACCCTGCCTTACGGCAAGGAAGAGGCCCTTGGAATGGAAGAAAATGCGGTGGGCCTGGCCGTCAATGAAGTTTATGATGGGATCGCTACCGCAGATATGAAATCCAAAGTAGAAGATCTCCAGGCTAAAATCCAGGCTGGAGAGATCAAAGTGCCGTCCGCATTTGAGATGACAGAGGATGAAATCAGCCAGCTGAAATCCAGCGTAGCACCGTAACAAAAATCGATACCTAGCAGTTATAACAGAATAAGGGTGATTGACAATGACCGATCAAGAACAAATAAAACCGATCCTGGAAATGCGGCAGATTTCTAAAGTTTACGGAAATGGAGTATACGCCAATCAACAGGTCAGCTTATCCGTCAACAAGGGTGAAATCCATGCGCTGGTAGGCGAAAACGGAGCCGGGAAAAGTACGCTGATGAAGATACTGTTCGGTATGGAGAAGCCGGACCAGGGAGAGATCGTGCTGGAGGGTAGGATAGAGACGTTTCGTTCCCCGCAGGATGCCATTGCCCGGGGAATCGGCATGGTTCACCAGCATTTTAAACTGGTGGACTCCCTTACTGTCACGGAAAACGTGACGATGGGGTATGAGCCGGTCAAGCGGGGCTTTATTGACCGAAAAATGGCGAAAGAAAAAGTGAGTAAGATCGCGGAGCTGTTTGAGCTCCAGGACGATCTGGACACCGCTACCGGAAAACTGCCGGTCGGGATCAAGCAGAAAGTGGAAATCATCAAGGCCCTGTACCGGGGAGCTCAGATCCTGATCCTGGATGAGCCTACGGCCGTGCTGACGCCTCAGGAGACCGAGGAGCTGTTTGACCAGCTGATGAAATTGAAATCCCGGGGTTACACCGTAATCTTTATTTCCCACAAACTGCGGGAAGTGAAGCAGATCTCCGACCGCATCAGCATTATGCGCCAGGGGAAAATGATAGACACTGTGGACACGGATGGGATCACGGAACAGGAGATCTCCTCCCGGATGGTAGGGGCGAATTATTCTAAAAATCTAGCCAAGAAAGCAGCAGAACCCAAAGAGGTTCTGCTGCAGGTAAAGAATCTGACCGCTGTGGGAATGAACAAAAAAGAAGTGGTAAATGATGTAAGCTTCAGCGTCCGGGCCGGTGAGATCACAGGGATCGCCGGTGTGGAGGGCAACGGGCAGAATGAATTGATCCAGATGATTACCGGATTGAGAAAGATAGACCGCGGAAGTGTCTGCGTCATGGGCCGGGATACCGCGAAGCTGTCCATTCAGGAACTGCGGGAACTGGGCATGTCCTATATTCCCAGCGACCGTATGGAAGACGGGCTGGCTGTGTCGATGTCCATCGGGGAGAATCTGATCTCCACGAAATTAAAGGACCGGCGGCTATACCGGCACCACATGCTCAGCAAAAAGAAAATCCGGGATATGGCCGATGAGCTGATCCGGGATTACCGGATCAAATGCGATTCCCAGGAAACGCCGGTATCCATGCTGTCCGGCGGGAATATGCAGAAAGTGGTGGTTGCCCGTGAGTTTACGCAGCAGGCGAGGCTGATCATCGCGGAACAGCCCACCCGGGGGATCGATGTGGGCGCCGCCAAATTCATCCATGAAGAGCTGATCCGGCTGCGGGACGAAAACTGCGCGGTACTGCTGGTGACCGCGGATCTGGAGGAACTCTATCAGCTGTCGGATCATATCCTGGTGATGTATGACGGGCGTTTTTCCGCTTATTTTCCGGAACCGGACCAGGTCTCGGAGACAGAACTGGGCAATTACATGTTAGGAGTCAAATTACAGTCGGAGACTGAGATCAGGAGGGGTTGCCATGAAGAAGAAAAATCTGCTGTTTAGCTCGGCAACTACCGCTCTGGCTATCGTAATATCCCTGGTTATCGCCCTGGTGATTATCCTGTGTGTCAGTGAACAGCCGGGGCAGGCGGTCAGTGCACTGCTGCTGGGGCCTTTGCGGTCTACCCGACTGATCGGTTCCATATTTACCACAGCGATACCGATCTGCTTCACAGGACTGGCGGTCTGTCTGATGTTCCAGGCATCCATGTTCAATATGTGTGCGGAAGGTTCGTTCTTTTTGGGCGCATTGGCTGCGGCCGCATTTGCCACAAAAGTGCCGCTGCCCGGGATCCTGGGACTGCTGGGGCCGATGCTCGCAGGAGCGGCAGTAGGCGCCCTGCTGTGTCTGGTACCGGCCTGGCTGAAGGCTAAATTAAACGCCAGTGAGATGGTAGCCTCCCTGATGTTAAACTATATTGCGCTGTATTTGGGACTGTATGTGCTGAATACCTACTTAAGGGACCAGTCCTTCGGCGCTCTGGCTTCTGAGAAGCTTCCGGATCAGTCAAAACTGGATAAGATCATACCGGGTACCTCCATACACAGCGGCATCTTTCTGGCGGTTTTATTTATCGTCATCTGTTTCCTGCTGGTCTACAAGACCTCGCTGGGGCATAAGATCCGTACGTATGGGCAGAACCCCCGGTTCACCAAATATGCGGGGATCAAGGTGGGATCCGTGATCGTGCTCTCCCAGGTCCTTGGAGGGGCTATCGCGGGTATCGGAGGTTCCGTGGAAGTCATGGGGATGTATGAGCGGTTCCAGTGGACTTCCCTGCCCGGCTATGGATGGGATGGGGTGATCCTGGCTATCCTGGCCAGGAACAAACCACAGTTTGTTCCGTTAGCCGCCATCTTTTTGTCTTATCTTCGGGTCGGCGCATCCACGATGGCATCCAACACGGATGTACCCAAAGAGCTGATCACCGTAATCCAGGCGATCATGATTATGCTGATCACTGCCACTGCTCTGTTAAAGGGCATGAAGCAGAAAATGGTGATAAAGGAGGCGTTGTCAAGTGGGACAGATTCTTGAGATTATATTCACGGCGGATTTTCTGCACTCGATCATCCGGCTGTCAACACCGATCTTATTCGCCACCATGGCGGCGCTGATCTCAGAGCGGGCCGGCGTTATCAATATCGGCATCGAAGGAACCATGCTGTTTGCCTCCCTGATGGGAGTCGTCGGCAGCGCTTTCACAGGAAATGTCTGGCTGGGAGTTTTATGCGCGATGGTATCGGGAATCGCATTCTCGGGCCTTCTCTCCTTTTTCCATTTAAAACTGGAGACAGATATCGTATTGACCGGAATTGCCCTGAACCTGATGTCCAGCGGCCTGACCATCTTCATCCTCTACATACTGACCGGGGACAAAGGTGTGTCTACAAAACTGGCCAGCAAAGCAGTTCCCAATATAGACATTCCGCTTATTAAAGATATCCCGGTGCTGGGCAGTATCCTGTCCGGCCACAGCGTACTGACCTATCTTGCGTTTTTCCTGGTCATCGCGTTAGCGGTCTTTCTCAAAAAGACAAAACTGGGAACCTACATACGGGCAGTGGGTGAGAACAGTGATTCCGTAGAAACCGCCGGTATCTCCGTGAATATGGTGCGGCTAAAAGCCCTGCTGATCTCCGGCGCTATCTCCGGGCTTGGCGGCGCGTTTATGTCGATGGCTTATGTTAATATGTTTACGAAAGATATGGTGGCAGGAAGAGGTTTCATCGCGCTGGCGGCGGAAGCCATGGGGCGCGGTGTGCCGGGATTGTCTATGCTCAGCGCGCTGTTCTTTGGGATGGCGGACGCTCTTAGCAATAACCTGCAGCTGTTTAATATGCCCAGTGAGCTGACCAGGCTGATGCCTTATGCGTTTACGATCGTGGCGCTGGGGATTTATGCGGCCAGGGAGCAGCGGAAAGCGAAGGGGTAGGAATTAGGGGGACTTAGGGAGGACTTAGGGACGGTCTGAGAGGTAAGGGGCGTGCCTTCGGGAGCCGGCCGGCAAATCCTGCGGGGCCAAATCACTTCGGCCGGGCCTAAGAACGGCTAACTCCGAAGGCGGGAGAACCTCTTATTGGCAGGGCCCGGAACAAACTCGCCACAGGACGGCTCGGACAGTGTTCCGGGCCCTGCGAGGTTCTCCCGCCTTCTGCGTAAGCCGTTCTTAGACCCGGTCTCAAGTGATTTGGCCCCGCGGGATTTGCCGGCCGGCTCCCGAAGGCGCGCCCCTTACCTCTCAGACCTGCTTTATGATAAGCTATTTTTCAAGTTCTTATAAATTGGGTGGTACTGCTGGAGAGTGTAGAGCTGGAGAGTGTAGAGCGATAGGCTGTCTGTTGGAATTTGAGGTTCTTGGTGTTCATAGTGGATTGCGTTTTTGTGGACAGTGAAGATGGTCTGGATTCGCTTTCTGCTGCCGGAGTTTTGATTTTTCTGTAGAGTAGGTAAAGGAGGAAAGGACATCGCTGTGAGATTTGCCGCCTGGCCGAGAGGATAGGCCTTTTTATTTTTTACGGCTTTTATTCTATGAAATTCTATTGATTGTAGTCGCTGGAAATAGTTATTTTATATATCTTTCATAAAATTTTCATCTTTATTTTATTGAAATCTAAAAAGAAATCGTTCAATATTATAAGAGTAAAAAGTAGTAGCGCTTGTAATAACCTCGCTGACTATTTTTCATGCAGTGTAGGTATGCGGCTAAAAAACGGCTGCTAAGTGCTCATAGCTATAAAATTTCAGTCCCTGAATTCATTTGTTTTGTCTTATGAGGCGATTCTGCCGAGTGTTTTCCCTGGTGAGTTGGAGAATTTAATTTAAAAATCCGAAAAGGAGGTTTTTTGTCTATGTCTGATTATCCGGAGCCTGTTACGGCCTATAAGGACCGTATGTTTATCCATCTGTTTTCTGACCGTATCCGTCTTCTACAGCTGTATAATGCTGTTTGGGGAACCGAATATGATAACCCCGAAGAGCTTCAGGTTAATACCCTGGAGAATGTGCTGTACATGAATATGAAAAATGACGTGTCCTTTTTGATGTGTCAGGAAGAGTTGTCACTGTATGAGCATCAGAGCACCTATAATCCGAATATGCCGCTGCGCGGTTTTCTGTACATAGCCAGGTTGTATGAAAAGTTAACAAAAGGTACAGGATTATATTCGACCAAACAGATACGCCTGCCTAATCCTCAGTATGTGGTATTTTATAACGGCCTGGCAAAAATGCCGCGGGAGTCTGTTATGAAATTATCGGATGCGTATATAAAGAAGGAAGGAGAACCGGAACTGGAATTGCGGGTAAGGGTCATTAATATTAATTATAATGAGAATCCGGAATTTTTGAAAAAGTGTCCGATTCTTTTGGATTATAGTTATTTCGTGGAGCTGGTACGGTCTTATCAGCAAAGTTTTCCATTGCAGGAAGCCATCCGCCGGGCTATAATAAAAAGTAAAGAGGAGAACGTGCTGAAGGATTATCTGGAGGAACATGGTTCGGAGGTGGAAAATATGCTGATGACGGAATACAGTCGGGAACTGGACATCGAAGTGAACCGGAGTGAGGCGAAAGAGGAAGGAAAAATAGAAGGGAAAATAGAAGCCATTCTATTATTATTGGAGGAGTATTCCCTGGCGGTTCCTCTGGCGGACAGAATCCGGAGGGAAGAGGACCCGTTGGTTTTGGACGGCTGGCTGAAGGCTGCGAAGAAAGCATCGTCACTGCGTGAATTTGTGGAATTGACCGGATTAGACGATCATTGATGTTTACTATTAAATTTTAATTCATAGGGGCTGTCGGAAAATAGAATTTGTATACCGGATATAGATGTGAATCTGCAATCATGTTGTATATTTGGTATGACATATTCCTTTCATGATGGTCTCTTTTCTGTCATAGGAATGTTGTCCGGCGGATATATAGTTATTTGGGCGATTGTACTGTGCAGGGTATGCCCTTCTTACGTTTTTTACGGCTCAGACCTGGGATCCGGTACGTTTCTTGCGTATCTTATAGTATAGAATTAGAACCGATAGCCCCTATTAATATAAGGATTCCTTCTGGTCGTATTCGTAGAAAAGGATGGAGAGATATAGGGTGATCCGGGTATCGATGTCTTCTAAACTGCTGTTTAGGAGTTTTTTTATGCTGTTGATCCGGTAGATCAGGGTGTTTCTGTGGATAAATAAAGCTTCGGAGGTTTTTAGGAGGTTTCCGTTGTTTTCTATAAATTTTTTTAGGGTTCCGATAAATTCGGAGGAATTATTTTCATCGTGTTCTAAGAGGATATGCAGATAGGGCATATAAAAGCGTTTCCGGTCTTCGGAACTGGAATATTGAAAGAGAAGCCGGTACATGCCAAGCTCGTCAAATGTGACAATTCGTTTTTGCGGTGAGAAAAATTCCAGGTATTGGTTCAGGAAGAGTATTTCTTTCCAGCATTTTCGGATACTGGTCAGCTCGGGATAGCAGGAGCTGATTGCCAGAGAAAGATGCTCATCCTTGTAGCGGGTGCAGATCAGCTGGAATGTGGATGTGACGACCTGAAATACCTCGTCTTTTTCGGAATAATCTTTTACGGAACAAAAACATAAGATCTGATTGGCGTAATACATGGGGGTTATGGAATACTGGTTTTCGTAGAGGTTCTCGATGGCCTGGAAGGTTTCCTTGAGCGCGGACAGGATGATGGAATTTTTTGTCTTTTCAGAGTGTTCCCGGATAGAGATAGAGAACAGAAAGTGATAGGTCTTGATACGGACTCCGTATAAGCCGGCCAGATCCCGGAGCGGGGCTTCTTCTTTTTCGGATGAGAATACCAGCATTTCGGTAAAAGTGGAGATCTTTTTACTGAAATCGTCGGAAACGGTAATGGCGTTGATGATTTCACGGGTGACATCGATCAGGCGCAGATTCCAGGGCATGGAGAAGAGAGGAAAGGCCATTTCGTCTGCCAGCCTTATCATTTTTGGGGGGATCTCGGGTATGTATTTGTTGCCGGTTATGATAATCAGGCCGGCAAGATGTTTCTGCAGGCAGTCATGGAGCAGTAAGAGCAGGCCGTCTTCGCTGACATCGATCCCGGCACCGGTTATGAAAAGCAGTTCGCCGCCGTGAAGCCACTGGGAAACGGACGATGTGGTCCCGGTGTAGGGCCAGATAACCGGCCGGTATAAACCCAGTTCCCCGGCGATTAATTTTATCTTTTTAAAACTGTTCAGTGACAGAAGATCGTGGCAGGTTATCGACATAACGCTCCTTCTTTCCTACTTGATTCAAATACTTACGCGGGTTTCCAATCTATTTTGATAGTAACGAATTCAATCGGGCATGTCAATTGACATATATAATAAAAACTGCAACTCGGTATGTACTTAAAGTACAAAAAATAAAAGTATAATTATACTTTTGAAAAACTAAAATATAAATTATTATTGGATTCTACACATATTGCTCAATTTAAAGAAAGATTATACAATATATTTATCGAAAACGTCCTAATAAATGGCAACCATAATTAAAATATGATAAGCCATAAGCGGTGCGGGAAAGGATAGGCGTAAGGATGGCAGATCGATGAAAAGAAAAGGAGGAGGCTATGGAATTAAAAAACGAAATACCAAAGTATATCGTTATCAAGCAGGATATTCTGGAGAAAATCGCCTCAGGCGTCTACGTGTGTGGAGATGCCATACCTAATCAGCAGGAGCTTTCCCAAAAATATAATGTTAGCCGGGTAACCGTCAGGGAAGCCGTCAACGAATTGAAGGCAAGAGGAATTCTGATATCCATAAAAGGGAAGGGCACGTTCGTCGCGGATAAGATCGACAGTTATTATGGGACGAACAGACTGGGTGGTTTAAGTCAGAATAAATCCCAAGAAAAGGGGGAACTGCATTCTAAGGTGCTGTCGATCGAGGTGGTACCGGCCAACAGGGGAATCGCCCAGAGCCTGAAGATAAGAGAGGGAGAAACTCTGATCAAGATACACAGGCTCAGATATCTGGATGAGGTGTGCATCGCATCGGAAGAATCTTATCTGCAGTACCAGTATGTAAATGCAATTGATTTCTGGAATGCGGATCTGGAACATAGCTCCTTGTATTCTTTGCTGCGGGAACAGGCGGATATTGAATTCAAATGTGCCGAGGAGGAGATCCATCCGGTGCTGGCGAATGACTTGCTGGCACAATATTTCAACATCGAATATCTGACACCTGTTTTATATGTAAAACGCGTAACGATTACGGATGACGGCATCCCTCTGGAATACTGTGACAATTATGAGCGCGGGGACGCAGCTGGTATCCGGATCCGTACGATATCTATTTAAATCTATGAAACACAATATCAGGAGGATAAAAGATATGACTTGTAACGAGAAAATTCTTGGCAGTTTACTGGGAGCGGCAGTTGGAGATACCATGGGTGCCCCGACAGAGATGAGAACCAAAGCACAGATCGCGGAAAAATTCGGAGGCTATGTGACAGAAATCCTGACGCCCCCTTCCGATACGTTTGCAAGAGGTGCAGAGGCCGGATTTGTGACAGACGATTTTAGCCTGGCTTACTTTACCGCGGAAACGATACTGAAAAACGGCGGAAAAATCGATGAGAAGACTGCGGTGGAGTCGCTGCTGTGCTGGGCCGGACATGAAGAATACTATGGTAAATATGTAGGGCCTACTACGAAGGCCTCGATCAAAAAGCTGCTGGGGGAAGAAACAGTTGCCACCTATCCATTCCTCAAATATGATTGTGCGAAGGCGACTAACGGTTCTGCAATGAAGATCGGAGCGGCCGCGCTGTTCAGCCCCGGTGATGTGGATAAGGCGATAAAGGATGCGATCACGATCTGCCTTCCTACCCATGCAAATAACCTTTCGCTGGCCGGCGCCTGTGCCGTAGCGGCCGGTGTCGCTAAGGCGATGGAACCGGACGCCAATTTGTTTGACGTGGTAAAAGCCGGGCTGTATGGCGCCCAAAAGGGAAATGAGCTGGGAAGCCAGGTGGCTACTGTGCTGGCAGGCCCGTCCGTGGAGAAGAGAATCCGGCTGGCTGTAGATTTGGCGCTGAAGGCAGAATCTTTGGATCAGGCGATTGAGGATATCGCCGATTACGTTGGCAGCGGACTGATGGTGTATGAAGCCGTGCCGGCTGCTTTTGGACTGATGGTGGCCGCGGATGGAAGGCCGATGGATTCGATCTGCGCCGGAGTGAATGTGGGATATGACACGGATACTACCGCTACCATGATCGGAGCTATGGTTGGGGCGCTGTATGGGATAGACGGTTTCAGACAGGAGCATCTGGAACTGATCGAGAGGAAAAACCAATTTGACTTACGAAAAATGGCCGATGCAATTGAGGCTACCTATCATAGGTAAAAGAAGAATATAGCGGATCCGGACAGGAAATGATGAAAGAAGCAAAATATAGTGGGTTAGGCAAACAGAGATGGAAGAAAAATATATAGTGGCCCTGGGAAGGGTTTGTGTAGATGAATATTATATGACCGAAGAATGGCCTCTGATGGGGGATAAGAAGTTTGTAAAACCGCTGGAGGCAAGGATCGGAGGTATGGTGGCCAACGCCGCAAGTGTTCTGGCCGGATATGGCATGGAGGTCTGTTACCTGGACCTTCTGCCGGAAGCTGCGCCGTCTACGGATATGATACTGGAAGATTTCAGGAACTATTCCGTATCCACGCAGATGATACAGTTCGACCCGGATATAGCGGAAACCAAGTGTATGATTTTCTTGAAAGAGGCAGAGCGGGTGATATTTATCACCGAGGTAAAAAGGCCGCCGATCCGGCTGGAAGGAGAGGCCCGGGATTTGTTTTTTCATGCGCCGTATCTGTATTCCACCCTGCCTGACTTACAGGAGCTGGATTCCTGCGACAGGGTACTGGCTGAATACGTGGCGGGCGGTGGGAAGATAGCTGTTGATGTGGAAGCGGATTCCTTTCAAAGTAATGAAGAGGCAGACCGTTGGTTTTCCTTTTGCAGCTTTGTATTTATGAATCAACAGGCGTTCGAAAAGTACCGCGGTGATTATGACGGTTCACAGGCGGCCCGGCATCTGCTGGAAAAAGGGCCAAAGCTTCTGGTAGTTACGAAGGGCAGCGATGGATGCGCTGTGATTTCGAAGGATCAGGTGTTTAACCGGGAAAGCTTCCGGGTGCGGGCGGTCGACACGACAGGGGCGGGAGATACCTTTAACAGCAGTTTCCTATATGGAATGATGCAGGGGTATTCTCTTGAAAAAGCCGCGGAATTCGCCAGCGCTGCCGCGGCGAGGGCAGTGACGGCCATTGGACCCCGCACCGGCGTGGCGAAAGCGGCGGACGTGGAACGGTTTATCAGAGAATATCAGGTGTAGTGTTTGCAGCAGGTAAGGGGGAATGAATTTTAATGAATGAGAAACCAATACTTCAGATCAGACAAGTGGAAAAGAGATTCCCTGGGAACTATGTGTTGAGAAAGATCGATCTGGATGTATATCCGGGAGAAGTTCTGGGGTTGATCGGAGAAAATGGGGCCGGTAAGTCAACCTTGATGAAGATTATTACAGGTGTCTACAGTCTGGACGACGGAAATATTACTTTTGAGGGCCGAAAGGTATCCTTTCAGAATACAAAGGAGGCGCTGGCCAGCGGAATCGCCATAATCCATCAGGAGTTTAATCTGTTTCAGAATCTTTCTGTGGCGGAGAATATATTTCTGGACCGGGATGGATACCATGATAAATGGGGAAGGGTGGACTGGAAGAAAACAAGGCAGGAGGCCCGGCGGATACTGAAGGAACTGGGAGCGGAATTCGATGTGGATACCCAGGTGTCGGAGATCGGCGTGCGGGAACAGCAGCTCATAGAAATCGCGAAAGCGATCTCTTCCAATGCCAAAGTTATTATTATGGATGAACCTTCCGCAGCTTTGCCGCAAAATGAAGTCGGGCATCTCTTCGAAGTAATCCGTCTCTTAAAGGAGCGCGGCTGTTCTATCATCTATGTATCGCACAGGATGAAGGAGATCGAAGAGATCTGTGACCGGGTGGCGGTTCTTAGAAACGGAGTGAATGTGGGGACGATGAAGCTGGCAGAGACGAATATGCATGAGATCATTTCCCTTATGTGCGGGCGTGAGATCACGGATTATTATCCGCATGCACAGCTGGATCCGGGAGAAGTGGCGCTGCAGGTGGAAGGGCTGACGAATCAGTATGTGAAAAACGTAAGCTTCCGGGTACATAAAAAAGAAATATTGGGAATTTACGGCCTGGCTGGTTCTGGTTCCGTTCAGCTGGCAGAATGCATTTTCGGCCTGAACCGCTTCAAGGAAGGGAAGATCGTTACAGTTAAGGGAACGGCTGCAAAGCATACACCGGAGGAAGCCATGTCTCTGGGGATCGCCTATGTACCGCCGGACCGGAGAAGAGAAGGGATTATCAAAGAGCTTTCTGTAGAGATGAATTTTATCCTGCCACAGTTACGAAGATATTCAAAGTCCGGATTCCTGATGCAAAGAAAGATAAAAAGCAGCACGGAAGAGTATATGAAACAGTTAAATATCCTGGCGGTAAACAGCCGGATGCTGCTTGACAATCTGTCGGGCGGGAATCAGCAGAAAGTGGTTCTTGCGAGATGGCTGGATGTACAGCCAGATGTCCTGATCCTGAACGAGCCTACCCGGGGCGTGGATATCGGGGCGAAAGTGGAGATCTATGCGTTGATTGATAAGCTGGCGCAGCAGGGGCTTTCTATTGTCATGATTTCCTCTGAGATTCCCGAGGTGATCGGCATGTGTGACAGAGTGATTGTAATGAATAAGGGTAGAATCAGCGGGACATTTGAAAGCAGGGAATTGAGCCAGGAGGTCCTGTTGAATACTGCGTCTGTTACGAAGGGGTAGGTTCAGTGAATCTATTTCCGTAGAATTTACGGCGCGGTAAACGCGCCACTGGAGGAAAAAATGAAGAAGAAAAATAAAATATTAGAGTCTCAGGAATTTATGATTTTAATATTTATCATTGTGGTTTCGATTGTTTTCGCAGTGATTTCGGATAATTTCAGTTCTCCCAGCAATATACAGCTGATATTTTCCCAGGTGGCCATCAATGGGATCTGTACGATCGGAGTATCCATGGTTGTATTCTTAGGTGGTATTGATTTATCTTCAGGATCGATCCTGTCCCTGTGCGCAGCCTGTTCCGGAATGATTGTAAATACCGGGATGCCCCTGGTGGTTACGATACTGTGCAGCGTGCTGATTGGCATGAGCTGCGGCCTGCTGAATGGGTTTCTGGTGGCAAGGCTTAGGATTCCGCCGATTATTGCGACTCTGGCGTCTATGAATATCATAAGAGGCTTGGCTATAATCGTTACGGGGGGAGACTGGATTACCGGTTTTCCGGAATCTTTTAACGGTATCGGACAGGGGAGAGTTTTTGGACTGCCTATCCCATTTCTGATTTTTCTGGCAGTCACGGCTTTGGCAGCCATTCTCTTCCGTTATGTGAATATTGGGCGTAAGATCTATGCGGTTGGCGGAAATATCGCGGCTGCGGAACTGGCGGGACTGGATGTAGTCAGGGTCAAACTGTTTGCTTACATTTTATGCGGTGCCACGATCGGATTGGCCGGCACCATCTATGCTTCCATGGTCGGCACCATCAGCGCGTCCACGACGGGCAGCTCCCTTGGATTTCAAATCCTGGCGGCAGCTCTGATCGGAGGCCTTAGCATTAACGGCGGAAAAGGCACCGTGCTGGGGTCATTCCTGGGTGTCGTACTGCTCGGAGTGATAAAGAACGGCCTGATCCTTTCTAAAGTATCGGAATACTGGATCGATGCGGTTACGGGGGCCGTTATATTGATTGCACTTACGATTAACGCGGTTCAGATTATCAGACGGCAGAGGAGGGTTACCATATCATGAGTAAATGGAGAGAATGGAAACTGTCTTCCGGTTTAAAAAGTATACTGTTGATGATCATTCTGATTCTGGCGCAGCTCATCTGGTTTTCGATACAATCCCCTTATTTCCTGAAGATCGGGAATATCGTAAATATTGCCAGGCAGATTGCTGAGATCGGAATGATAGCGATCCCCACATCGATTCTGATTATCGCCGGCAGCATCGATATGTCGATGGCTTCCACCCTGGGTTTTTGTGCCATGGCGTTTGGTATGATGATGAATGGCGGCATTCCGATCTGGGCGGCGGCGGTACTGACCATCCTGGTGGGAGCGGCTATCGGCGTGTTTAATGGCTTTTTTGTAGCCGTGCTGAATATACCCGGAATCGTATCCACCATCGGTTCCATGGTGTTAATCAGGGGAATGTGCTATATCATCAACAGGGGAAATCCGGTGAACGGTTTCTCAGAGGGATTTATCAAATTCGGCTATGCGGATGTATTGGGGATACCGGTATCGTTCCTGGTCATGGCGATTCTGTTTATGGCGGCAGCTATATTGCTGCAGCGGTCAAACTTCGGGATTAAGGTATACGCCATAGGAAATAATGAAGTATCGACACGATTCTGCGGAATAAAAACAAACCGGTTTATGTGGGGACTGTTCATACTCAACGGGATGCTGATCGCTCTGGCCAGCATTTTCCTGCTGGCCCGCCTGGGAAGTGCGGAAGCTAACCTGGGGCAGAATTATGACCTGGATGTCCTGGCCTCTGTGCTGATCGGAGGAATCAGTATCCTGGGCGGAAAAGGGAATATTGCCGGTGCGTTTCTGGGGCTTCTGGTAATCGGCATTCTCAGAAACGGACTTAACATTATCGGTGTATCCGTATTATATCAATCGATTATTTTAGGCGTACTGCTGATACTGACGGCAGCTAAATGGAAAAAGGTCAAAGACTGATTATGGTTATAAGATTATAGGTATTCAGATATGGACAGAGGTATATGGTTACTCAGAAGGTTTATAAAAAGGGAGGTATTTTCATTATGAAAAAAGTTTTAAGCATAGCAGCACTTTTACTTACCACGGTAATGGTAACCGCAGCATGTGGTTCTAAGGAAGCTGCGCAGCCGGCGGCCCCTGAGGCAGGGAAAGAGCAGTCCCCGGCAGCGGATTCCCAGGGCAGCGAAAACGGTGAGAAACCGCTGTATTTCGTAAATCCGAAATCGATCGGGTATGCCTACTGGGATCTGGCACAGAAAGGCGCGGAAGCAGCGGGAACCGATGTGGGGGCAGAGGTGGTCTTTAACGGCACGACCGACGTAAACTCCGCAAAACAGATCGATATGATCGAGGACATGATGACCCGGGGAGCTACAGGCCTGGTGGTGGCTCCCAACGATGCGAAGGCTGTAGCCTCCGTATTCTCAAGGGCCCGCGCGCAGGGGATCAATGTGATCACGTTCGACTCCGACGCTCCTGACACCGAACGACAGTATTATGTGGGCGCCGATACGGATCAGAAGCTGGCGGAACAGCTGATCGATATCATAGCGGAAGATATCGGCGGTAAAGGGAAAATTGCGTTTATGGTGGCCGGCCTCGGGGCAGAGAACCAGATCGCTAAGATGGATGCAGCGAAAGCAAAACTGGAGGCGGATTATCCGGACATTGAACTGGTAGCGACGGTATCCAGTAATGATGAGATGCAGGTATCGCTGACAAACGCACAGAATCTGTTAAAGACTTATCCGGATCTGAAAGGTATCGTAGGTTTCGCTGGCGGAGAGGCCCCTTCGGCGGCGGAAGCAGTGGAGCAGGCAGTGAATGCCGGCGAGCTGGAAGCGGGGCAGGTTAAGATTACCGGAATCGGCTGGCCGAATATGTGCCGGGACTACATTAAAAATGGTACCATCAATAAAGTGTTGGCCTGGCAGTCGGAGACTCTGGGATACGCGGGAGTATATCTGCTGGATTGCCTGGATAAAGGGATTAAGATCGAAGGGGAAATGAAAATGCCGAATGGGAAGACGATTACCATTGACGGACCGAACGCGTTTACCGGACTGATTGTCATATCCAAAGACAATGTGGATGATTATGATTTCTAAGATGTGATGTATATAATATGTGCGGAAAATCGCTCGTATGGAGGAAAAATGCTTAAAGAGATTATTGATGTATCAAAAGCTGATTTAACACAGTTAGGCAAAGTATATCATCTGGATCGGGCGGCAAACAGCGGTGCGGGATGGGAATCCACAATTACGTCTGATACCCCGGTCAGGGAGAACTGCAAGATTGGGTTCGTAAGGTCTATACAGCTTCCGGTATCCGTGGACAAGATGGAGAGGCACTTGACGACAAAAGAAGCGATGATGGCCGCATCGGATGATATTGTGGTGGCGCTGGCGCCTGCCTCAGGCGAAAAAGCCGATGATGCCCCGGATATGAAGAAATTGATCTGTGTATTATTAAAGCCGGGAGATGTGCTGGTGGTAAAAAAAGGGGTATGGCACTCTGCCTGCTACGGTTATAACCATCCTGCAATGTATTACTTTATGTTTGAGGATTTAAACGAACCGGTGATCTGGACTAAGATCATAGATGGCCCATGTGAGATTCGATTGTAATGTTCCTGAATACCTATAATTTGTATAATATACGATTGTCTATATGGCAGCGGGCCGCAGGGGAACCTGGGGCTGGCTGCTGTTTGGGTATTCCGAGAGTAACAAAGAGCGGTATCCTTGGACAAAGGACTATAGAAGTTATTTAACCAGAATATCACCCAGATAAGGACGTACGAATTCATCGTGAATATATACGGCAATAAATACTTCCGTTATCAACAACAGTAAAAACAGGGATAGATATAGGGTGTGCCATCTTGTTTTACTCATATGTTCTTACCATAGACTAATTGGTTTATCGTTATATTATATAACTGACACATCTCGATGATATCTCCGATACGTGGTTCACGATGATCAGTTTCCCAGTTACTTAAACACTGCCTTGATATATTTAATATATTTGCAGCCTCACATTGTGTGAATCCGGCGGCATGTCTGTAATGAGATAAATTCTTGCCCAACTTCAAAGTCTGACGCCTCCTTTTGCATAACAACATATATATACGATAAATAGTACATGTATTTGATCGACAAAAAAGACCGCGGTAGGCAGCCTTTTCTATAAAGATATCTTACAAATCAATATAAAATCAAGGTCTGAACATTCAGATCAGATTTTTAAAATATTATATATCATAACAGGATTTATTTGTGCTGAAATTGTCTTTAAAATGACAAAATATGTCCTTATATAATTAAGATGAATATTAATTGAATGGTTTGATAAAATCAGATATTAAATTAGGAGGTCTGAGCCGTGGGGGTTTGTACCGTCACTACGGAAGTACCGCAGAGATATTTCAGGCTATTGTGGAGCATCTGATGTATCAGCAGGCTGATGAATTTGCGGAGAAGATCCGGCAGGGAATATCTGCTGTGCAGATACTTGAAGAAGTTTTCCGCAGATATGAGACAGAAATGGCCGACAGTAAACATTCGTTGAGCATTGCTATATATGAATATTTCACTAACCCCGAAGTTTCAGAAAGTAACCGGCCGCTCTTTGTACAATACGAACATTCGAAAAAAATGTGGAAAGAGCTCCTTAATTATGGAATACAGCGGGGAGAGTTTCAGAACGTGGATACCGACGCAGTATTTGAATTAATTATATATGCCTATCAGGGGGTGCGCATGTATAGCAGGCTTATATCCATATCCACTGAGGTGCCCGGCAGAATGCTCAGACAGATAAAATCTATATTAATAAAATAAAAGGGAGAGTGAAAGCATGCCGCCTGTTTTTTTCCGCCAGTCCATACAAAATCCATATATTACTATAGAAAAAGGATCCAATGCCAGTGTAGCTGATACGGATGAACGAAATACCGGTGGATCCGATATCCGTCAGCCGACTTTCCGTGAATATTCAGGAAAAGTAAGAGATAAATATGATAGAAATCGAAGCCAGGCCCTGATCAATCCTGCAGATCTGATGAAACCAATCGAGGGCTTTCCCGATATCTGCATCACAACATTTTCAAAAAAAATAATCGACAAGACAGCAGCACTGGCGAACGCAGAAGTAATTACAAATCTTGTGTCAGCAAATGGCCTCAATCCAATCTATCGGATCCGCTGCGCGGGCAGAGACTTTGCACTGTATTGTTCGCGGGTAGGCGCACCGGCCAGTGTGTGCGAGATGGAAGAAGTCATAGCCATGGGTGATGATAAATTTGTATTTTTCGGCAGCTGCGGCGTATTGAATGATGCTGTCGTCCGGAACAGGATCATCGTACCAAACGGTACGGTCCGGGATGAGGGGACCAGCTATCATTACACGGACCCGGAAGATGAATTGGTTCCTGACCCTAAGATGACTGAGATTCTGCGGTCCAGCCTGGAGGAGTTGCGATGGCCCTATGTAGCAGGGAAGATCTTCATCCAGTTCTTCTTCGGAGCGGATAGTATGGACGAGGAGGTTTGGCATTCCAATGACCTGACGGATTATGGAATCAGAAGCGCGGACAATTATATGAAACTGGCTGTTTCCTGCGGGCTGCGCCTATCATGCGCATAACTTTCCTCCTTGCGGGAAAAAGGAGCAGAGGCGCTCTGGTCAAGCGGCCCTGCTCCTCTTCGGCGGAGTTAGAAACCTTTGTTCATCGTATCTGTTACTCACCGTTTCCCGGATCTTATGAAGAAAAATATTGTAGATTTATTTTACCGCATTCTCAGCAAATTCCGTGGTAACCAGGTCGGCGTACGGTACCCGCTGGGAAAGTTCGCCGGCTTCTTCCAGGATATTCTGTAACAGGGTGAAGCTGTCTTCCTGGAAAATAAGATCCGCTTTCCAGGTATCCTGGCTGTAATACCGATTGACAATGGTGGTAATGGTCTCCAGATCCGTATCTTCAAACTGGGGAGCGATCACTTTGGCGATCTCCTCCGGGGTATGGGACTGTACGAAATCCATCCCTTTCTGGAGTGCGTTGGTGAAGCTTTGAATGATTTCCGGATTCTGTTCGATATAGCTTTGTCTCGCGCTGTAAGCGGTGTAGGGAACATAGCCGCTGTCAACCCCAAGCGAGGTTACGACATAGCCGTCGCCCTGCTGTTCCAGCAGTGTCGCGGAAGGCTCGAATTCCACGGTAAAGTCTCCCTGGCCGCCGGAGAAGGCTGCTCCGGTGGAACCGAAGTCGATACTCTGGTCAATATTCAGGTCCGTGGCTGGATTAATGCCGTTTTTCTTTAGGATATACTCGAAAACCATCTGAGGCATACCGCCTTTTCTTCCGCCAAGCACGTTCTTACCTTTGATATCATTCCAGGAAAAGTTATCCATGGGCTGTCTGGCCACCAGGAAATTTCCGGCCCGCTGTGTGAGCTGGGCAAAATTAACCATGTAATCTTCACTGCCCTGATTGTACACGTAGATAGAAGATTCCGATCCCATGAAGCCGATATCCGCTTCCCCGGAGATAACGGCGGTCATGGTCTTGTCAGCTCCAAAACCACATACGAGATCCAGGTCGATGCCCTCGTCTTTAAAATATCCCTCTTCGATGGCCACATACATCGGAGCGTAAAAGATCGAGTGGGCAACTTCGTTCAGCGTGACTTTCGTAAGTCCTCCGCCGCCTTTGTCAGACTTCGAACCGCAGCCGGCCAATGAAGTCACCAGCAAAACGGCAGCAAGTAACAGATACAACCATTTCTTTTTCATATGATTCCTCCTAAAATTTGAACAGTATATTATATTAGCGTAGGACAGAAAATGTGCGAATTTATTTGACAGAATGTAAAAAGTCGGCTAAAGTTTTATTCGTAGCAAGGTTTAATCAATGATAGATTCAGAAAAGAGGAAACAATCGTGAATTTCGTATTGGATACTCATACCCATACATTGGCCAGCGGCCATGCCAAGAACACCATACGGGAAATGGCCGCCACAGCCGCCCAGCGGGGAATCCGGCTGCTCGGCATCACCGAACACGGCCCAAAATCCCCGGGAGTCTGCAAAGAATATTATTTTAACAGTTTAAAGCTGGCCAGCCGGAACGTATGCGGTGTCGAGCTTTTACTGGGCGCGGAACTGAATATTCTGGACACTTCCGGGCAGGTGGATCTGCCGGACCGGACCCTGCGGGAACTGGATCTGAACATCGCCAGCCTCCATACCCCCTGCATCTTGCCCGGTACCAGGCAGGAGAATACCCAGGCTTATATCCATGCGATGCAAAATCCCTATGTCGATATTATCGGCCATCCCGATGACGGCCGCTATCCGGTCGATTATGAGGCTGTCGTGCAGGCGGCGAAGGACTACGGCGTACTGCTGGAACTTAACGAGAGCTCCCTGCGCCCGGAAAGTTCCAGAAAGGACGCCGGTAAAAATGACAAAGAGATGCTGAAGCTTTGTATCCGTTATCAAGTCCCCATCGCGATCGGCAGTGATGCCCATTGCCGTGAGGACGTGGGAAATAACAGCTATGCGCTGGCTCTGCTTCGGGAACTGCAGTTCCCGGAACAGCTGGTCTTAAACGGGTCCGTGGAACGCTTCAAAGAACATCTGCGCACCCGCCGCTGTAGGACAAAATAATCGTCGTCAATGGCAATCAGGAAAGAAGGAAATAGCATGAATTATGTATTAGACACTCATACCCACACGGTCGCCAGCGGCCATGCGTACTGCACGATCCGGGAGATGGCGAAAGCGGCCTCGGAAAAAGGACTTGAATTACTGGGGATCACAGAACACGGCCCTATGATGCCAGGCAGCTGCCACGAGTTTTATTTCAGCAATATCCGGGTCGTAGACCGGGAACTATATGGAGTGGAAATGCTATTCGGTGTGGAGCTGAACATCCTGGACTATAACGGCCGAGTAGATATGGAAGACCGCCTGCTCCGGAAGATGGACTTAAACATCGCCAGTCTTCACACCCCCTGCGCCGCTCCGGGAACCAGGGAAGAAAATACGGCTGCCTACATCAATGCAATGAAAAACCCCTACATAGATATTATCGGCCATCCAGACGACCGCCGTTATCCCATAGACTACGAGGCTCTGGTCCGGTCGGCCCGGGAACGCCATGTGGCGTTGGAAGTCAATGAAAGTTCTCTGCGCCCCGGCAACTCCAGAGTGGACGCGAAAGAATTCGACGTGGAAATGCTGAAATACTGCCGTCAGTATAACGTGCCTGTAGTGGTAGGAAGCGACGCCCATTTCGACACCGACGTAGGTAATCACAGTTTTGCCGAAGCGCTGTTTAGGGAGACAGATTTTCCGGAAGAACTGGTCCTGAACCGGTCTGTTGAGGCTCTTAAGGAATTTGCGAATAAGTATAAAAACAGGTAACTACGTAGAAAATCAAAATTCTGACCAGCAGGATTCGTGGAAAACCTGCCTGAATACGGCTCAGACAGTGCTCTTATTCAAAAAGTGGAAATATTTGTATGAACCTTCTGGACTTTAAAATTTCACTGTGCTAAAATAACAAATGAGGACTATTTGTAAAGGAGCATATGCGGTCATGAGTAAAAAGATCAGAACTGAAGCCGTTGACCATTTATTTGAAGCGATCTTAAGCTTGAAAGACAAAGAAGAATGCTATACATTCTTTGAAGATGTCTGCACGGTCAATGAGCTGTTGTCGTTATCCCAGCGTTTTGAAGTAGCCAAAATGCTCCGGGATCACAAGACCTATCTGGAAATCGCGGAAAAGACCGGGGCGTCAACCGCTACAATCAGCCGAGTAAACCGTTCGTTGAACTATGGGAACGATGGGTACGACATGGTATTTGAGAGAATGGAAGAAGAGTAAAAGATGTTATCCTCAAAGAGGAAGCGGGAGGGTTTTTGGATCTGCCGCCACAACATCCGGAATAGAAAACAGCGGGAAGTGAAATGCTTTATGACATCACGTCATAGAATTTCACTTTCCGCTGTTTTTTACTCTTTTTCATTTTGGATAACTATTTTTTATTGCTATGAGCACTTAGTGCCTGTATTATAGGCACTTACGTGCGATGCATGAAAAATAGTCAGCGAGGTACTTTCGAGCGTTACTATTTTTTATCTTTCCCATTTTCCTTCGGAAGTGAATCAATTAACTTCTCAATAATCATCTTTTTGACATAGACATCGAAGCTCAGCATGCAGATAAAGGAGAAGGTTCTCAGGAATTCCTGGTCTTTGGCTTCTGCCTCGGGGAAAGTTGACTGGGCCTGCTTGAATTTATCGATAATATCCTGTTTCAGGATTTCAATCTGTCCCTTCTCAAGGCTGAATACTTCCTGGTAAATGGATTTGATGTCATATTCACCGGAATTCTGACCCGGATGGAAAAACTCACGGGTGATGGGAGCAAGCAGATCCTGGATATCCTGAATCGTTAAAATATTTTTGAAGTAGTAAATGAAAATAAGCAGCAGTTGGTGTTCCTTTGAGTATTTCTTTTTCTCTGGCGGGGGCAGCAGCTGATTCTTTGCATAGTTATTGATCATGGTCTTGGTCAGGATCTTATCATCCGGATTACGTTTGGATGACGCGAGGTGACCGTTCATGAAAGTAGTAACCTGATCCATGTATAGTTCAATATTGGGTATGTCTTCTAATCTTATATAACTTATACGTGACAAGCTATCCAGAATACTGTTCAGCATATCATTCGTATCAATTGTCATTTTGACCTCCTGTACCGCGTTTACATCGGCTTAATCTAACGCTACAAGACACATTATATAGTATTGAAAACTAGATGGCAAGTAAAAGTCGGATTTTGTTTTTATTTTTTATAGCTATGAGCACTTAGCGGCTGTTTTTTAGCCGCTTACGTGCGATGCATGAGAAATAGTCAGCGAGGTATTTTCGAGCGCTACTATTTATTATAGCTATGAGCACTTAGCGGCTGTTTTTTAGCCGCTTACGTGCGATGCATGAGAAATAGTCAGCGAGGTATTTT